>SWDG01000007.1:179821-212759 GCA_005116965.1 Nitrospira sp.
CGCTACACGCTGCGTGACACGCCGATTTTCACCTGCGTTCGCAAGAGTCTCAAAGAAACGCTCGACACGCTCGGCGGTTGACGCCACAGAACTGCATGCTCGAAGGCTTCTGGTACATTGCCGGGGAAAGTGCTGCGGTCAGGGCCGGTCGGCCGTTGGCGTCGGTGCTCTGCAATCAGCCGTTGGTGCTGTTTCGGGATGGCCAGGGCCGCGTCCATGCGTTAGAAAACCGCTGTCCCCACAAGGGCGTGCCGCTTTCGTCGGCCCGGCAGGAAGGGGATTCCTTGCGCTGCCCTTTTCACGGGTGGCGCTTCATCTCCTCAGGTGAGTGTGTAGAAGTACCGGCCATCGGCAACGTGCCACATCCATCGTTGACCTCGGCCTGCGTGAAGACCTTTCCAGCCGAGGAACGGGACGGGTGGGTGTGGGTCTATATCGGGAACGACCAATGCCCGAAGCCTTCGACTCCACCACCGTCGTTGCCGGTGCCCGCTGATGGGAGTCCGATGGTCTCCGTACACGAGTCAGCCGAGGCGAACGTCCGGTGGGATTTCGCCGTGGATAGTCTCATGGATCCCGCCCACGTCCCCTTCGTGCACAACAATTATTTCCGGCGGCGCGAGGCGGCCAAGAGAAAGGAAAAAGTGTTCACGCGGCTGCCGCTGGGGTTTCGCACCATCTCGCAGAATGTCTTGCTGCCGGACACATTTATCTTTCGCGCCTTGTCTCCGAGTCTGGGCTCGGCCACGACCACGGTCGATTTCATCCTGCCCGGCATCCATCTGGAACGATGGGAGATCGGCACACGGTTCGCGTCCGTCATGTTGGTTGTCACACCGCTTACGAATGAACGAAGCCGGTTCGATATCTGCGTCGGGTGGAACTTCTTGCGCGGCCTTCCTGTTGAATGGGCGGTTCGCCGGACGTTACGGACCATTCTGGGCCAGGACCGGGAAGTCCTGGAATTGCAGGAACAGGGATTCGGCCAGAAGGGAAGTATGCTCTTGAACTTAGAATCGGACACATTGGCCGTGTGGTACCGGCGGCTGAAGAGATACCGCCTCGATCAATTGGCCGGTGTGCCGGACCCACAACATCCGGTTCCGGAGAAGACCACGCTCAGCTGGATCACGTGATACCTATGGTCCACTGCAACCGCACATGTTGAAGAGCAAGACGGCGTAGAGGATTCAGCCTTGGCTAACGCCGAATGTCTCTGATGTCTCGGACCAGTGGAAATAGAACAGTCTGCTTGCCGAAGGGTGAAGCCCGTCTGCCTGTGAGCACACAACTCACCATCTTGGATGAACTTCAGGGCGGCGATCGGCGCTCCATTGGTGGCTCCAATCAGGTGGTGGAGACCATTGTTCCAACTCGACACTTCAGCGTTTCCCTGGCATGCCCCAGTTGCTCGATAGAAACCGTCCAAGGATACAGCGCCGTGATTCGACTTGCTGGGTAAGGCAGGACGATTTTTCCACCCCAGATCGATTAAGATAGCGCTCTATGTATTCCACACTGGTTGTCCTGCATATTCTTGCCGCCATGAGCTGGGTTGGAGGGATGATTTTTCTCTCTCTGGTTTTGGCTCCCTTGGTCAGGGGGCGGAAAGCTGCGCCGGAATTCATGGCGATGTTTCGATCTGCCGCGCTACGGTTTCGCCCCATCGTCTGGATCGCGATGGCGATCCTCTTGCTCACTGGGCCGATATTACTCTCACACCGTGGCCTCAGTGTCTTGGCACCGGCTTCGTGGCCGGGAATCGTGACCATGAAACTGATGTTGGTCGCACTGTTGTTGTTCCTGACCCTCCTCCATGATCTTGTCTTTGGCCCTCAGGTCAGTCGGGTCAGCGCTATCGCAGAATCTGAGCGAACCACCGGAGAACAGGTCATCTTCAAATCTGCTCGCTGGTTGCCACGTCTTTCGTTGCTCATCGCGCTGGCCGTAGTCGTTGCGGCGGCGCTGCTGGCACGGTCATAACGGAATTTGCAGCGAGCGATCTAATCGAGCGAGAGTTCTGTGAAGATTGGGAGTGAGAGCGAGGTCCTACGAAGCAGGACAGGCCCCGCTCCTTGTCAATTGAGGACCACGCGTGTCAAGGCGTGGAAATCTATGCGTCATCAGCGTAACAACGTCGCGTGAAGACGTGCACCTCTCCATCGCTCATCCCGTGACATGGATCAAGCTGGCAAGGGTTATGGAGTTTTTGCACAGCGAAACCCGTAGCCGAACTGCCGACCGGATGGATCCGCATTGAAACGGAACGAAGAACGCAGGAACTCCTGAACATACAGCCAGTTACCACCCCGCACGACTTTCGACTTACCCGTTGTCGGTCCTTGAGGATTCTTCATCGGGCTCTTTCTGTAATAATCATGGTCATACCAGTCGTTGACCCATTCCCAGGCATTGCCGGCCATGTCGTAGATCCCGTAGGGGCTCTTGCCCATTTCGAACATACCCACTGGAACCAAAGCCATATGATAAGACCATTCCTTCTTGCCGAAATTCGCGTGGAGCCTGGTGGGGGTCTCGTTGCCCCAGGGATAGAGGCGGCCATCGGTCCCCCGCGCCGCCTTTTCCCACTCCGCTTCGGTCGGTAGACGCTTGCCGGCCCATTTACAGTACGTGGCTGCATCCGACCAGCTGACGTTCACGACCGGACGTTTCTGATGGCGAGGTTCGTTCATGAATTCCCACTCCGGCGGCACTTCTGCGCCTGTCGCCTCCAGATACTTGGCATACTGCCCCACCGTCACGTGGTACTTGTCCATAGAGAAAGCGCCAAGGTAGACGCGATGCACGGGCTTTTCGTCCGCTTTCAGCGTGCTCCCCATCGTGAATTCCCCTGCCGGCACCAGCGCCATTGGTATGTCACGGGGATTGGTCGGGAACGCTTCTCCTCCTGACCCATCTGGTTTGAGACTATGCGGCGAGGTGGTCGAACGTCGTCCAGGGAATTTCGCTTGTAACTGTTGATAGACGGCCTGTTGATCATTATTGAGGCCTAACTCATGAGCGCCATCCAGGGCCTCTTCCGCTTGCTTCATCTTGTCGGACGGAGTTTGTCCACCGGCAAGCAGACCCTTTGCTTCCTCCAACAACCGCCACGCGGTCACTTCCTCCAGCGACTGCCACACCTTCATTTTGCTTAACCGTGGCTCCCTCGTTCCCGTGATCCTGGATTTCGCATCCAGATGGAGTGCGGTCTCGTAATGCTCTTCCGCGCAGCCCCAGGCTGCTAATCCTCGACAGGCCTCAGCCAGGTTGAAATGAGCCTGCACATGAGACGAATTCTTGATGAGCCCTGCCTCCAACGTCGCGCGCGCTTCGGCATACTGTTTGTTCTTAAGGAGATTTTCCCCTTTGGCGAAGTCCTGCTCACCAGTCTCGGCCGCCGGCGCCGCCATGGAGTTGGCGGTCATGTTCAAACATATGACAAAACCCAGCACCCCAAGCGTCTGTCTCATAAACGCGTTCCTCCCACGTGTGACTGCCCTACGGCAGTGGGTTTCGCCTCCCGACCGCCGTTGTGAACGCAGCCTTCATAGTTGGAAAGATAACATAACGTGACCTAAGCATAAAGAATCCTCAGCTAACGACCACACTTTGTGTGGTTGATGTATATGAGGCCGCTACAGGGCTTCGGCGAGTATAGGAGTCTCTCCCGGTTGGTCTGCAGCATGAAGCGGACCAACCACCCTGAGACGGAACACCATGCCGGCTATGACCGTCATACTTCTGTTCCTCGTATCTGGTCTTCCCCCTCCAAACTCAGACTGTCGCTTTCTGGGACACAGGTTCAGCGGCTCCTGTCGCAAAGAGCAACTATTCTCGATCGTTGCTCGTATCCTTCTGCAGAACCAGTGAATTTCCAAGGCTGAATAGTAGGTGCTCTTGACCCACTCTGCGGTTCCTTCCTTGCAGTCTACACGGACTGACTGGTCGAAGAGCTGGCCCATGTGTGTAAAGAGATGATGGGTAGTGCTTTGACAATGAAGAGGGAGGCGTAGCAACACACATGAAATCGCGCTGGTGTATGGTGGTCTTTGTCTTGTGGGTCATAACAATCGCGGTTCTGGGATGGTTCTTCATCAAGGGTTTGACGGCAAAGGGAAGTGACGGGCGCACGGAAATACTGCTGGCAGCCGCTGAACGCGATCACATCCTTGCGGAAATGCGACACCTTTTGAAAGCCGTGGACGGCGTCGTCAGGGAACTGGGAGAGCCGAAGCCTGATCTGAAGCAGATGGAAGCAGCGGCCAGGGCCGTCGGAATGCACATGGCTTCGGATACGGAGCCGGCCATCATGGCCAAGCTGCCGCTGCCGTTCAAGCAGATGGGCATGTCGATCCACAAGGACATGGATGCTCTGGCCGATGCAATTATACAGAATGAGACACCCCAACAGATTTTACAACGGCTGTCGAGCATGATGGCCCGCTGCACGGCCTGTCATGACATGTACAGATTCAAAGCGAGCGAGTAGCTGTCAACGATGGACAACCAGGAAGAGAGGAGAAGAGCCAAAATTTTGAGAAGGTGACTCTCGATGCAATTGGTATGGGGAAGCGAGAAGTCATTGGGTTAAGGCCCCTCCCAGCCTGAATCCTTTCCTCAACCGGTGCCTCACATAAGGCGAGAGGAAAGGAGGGTGCTATGAAACTCAATGAACGTTTGCGATTGATTGCTGGTGTCTTTGTGCTCGCTGCGGTGATCCTGGGCGCGACCATCCACCCCTACTGGAATTATTTCGCTGCCTTTGTGGCGGTGAATCTCATCCAATCGGCCTTTACCGGCTGGTGTCCGATGATGGCCTTCCTGCGCAAGCTCGGAGTACACGAGTAACCAAGACTTGCAAATGGGGTCGTTTCCTCTAAGGTAAGGTCTGTGTCAATCCTGGGGTCTCGAAGGATTAGGAGGGTTGCATGACCATTTCTCTTGTTTTGGAGGACGCATTCACGAGCGAACAGGATCTGCGTGACATGATTGCCACGCGCAAGATCTGCTTCGATCATGATCCCTTCTATGTCAAAGATGGAACGGATCGGATCGTTCAAATTGGGTTTCAGCTCAACCTGTATGCGGCCTTCCAAGATGCTAAGCATCTCCCGTCGGGTGACGATTCGGAACTTCACGCATTGATAGGCGATTTGCGCCGTCTCTGCCGTGTGTTCTTTCAGTCGTTGGATCTGCTCAAGCCCTGTCAGTATCCTGAGCCCCCAATGCATCGGATTATGTATTCCCCGGAGCGCCGGTATCGCGCAGAGGTCAGCCTTCAAGTTCCCATCTTTGATCGCGGACACTATGGTGCGAAACCGGATCGTAGTCTTGAGGAGCTGCTTGCGACGGCAGAATGTCTGCTTCGACAGTTGGGGGCCAGGCGTGGGACATGGGAAGATCAGAGGGGTACGAATGCTCGACCTGAGGATCGGTGTGAAGACCATGCTCGAGCGGCCACGGGTGGACTCTGAGTCCAGAGGAAAAGATCGCCCTGATAAGGTTCAGACTAGTGAAACAGACACTCGTCGCACTGTTGCTGCTGTTGGCTGGTTGTGGGTCCAAGGAGCAGCCGACCACCACGGTGGTGTCGGCTGCTCCTCAGAAGACCATTCAGGCTGCGGTCGTCGAGGCCAAATCTACCTCGGTGCCAATCCGTGTTGAAGTGACCGGCCAGGTCGCTGCGATCTTCCAGGCCACCCTCTCCAGTCGTATCCAAGGAACGATCGACAGGCTATTGGTTCGAGAAGGGACGAAGGTCTCCAAGGGGCAACTGTTGATCCAGCTGGACAGCAGAGACCTCCAGGCAGATTTGGCCCGTGCCAATGCTGAAGTCGACAATGCGAAGGCGCACCTTGACCGGATGAACCAGCTGTATGCCCAAGATGCGGTGTCAAAACAAGAGATGGAGAATGCGACCCGAGCCTATCGAGTGGCCGAGGCCAATCGCAGAGCGGTGGAGGCTCAACTGAGCTATACGATGGTAAGAGCTCCATTCGAAGGAGTCATCACAGAGAAGAAAGTGGAGGCGGGGGAATTGGCCTCGCCGGGTCAGCCGCTGCTCAAAATGGAAGATCCTCAGCGACTTCGGCTGGAAGCCACGGTGGCGGAAGGAGACCTGAAGTCGATTTCTCGGGGGGGCAAGATTCCGGTCGTCATTGATGCCTTGGGAGGCCAAGCCTTGGCCGGCCTCGTCAGTCAAATTCTGCCTGCCGGCGACCCGCACACGCACACCTTTATGGTCAAGGTTGATTTGCCGAGGACAGTCGGACTGAAGACCGGCATGTTCGGCCGGTTCCAGCTTGATACAGGCGCAACCCAAACCATGCTCATCCCATCAACAGCCGTCGTCGAGCGGGGTGAACTCACCAGCCTCTTTGTTGTTGGGGAGGATCGGATTGCGCGACTCCGGTGGGTCAAAATCGGACGGCGTTTCGAGGAGGATGTGGAGATTCTCTCTGGCGTCAACGTGGGTGAACGAGTGTTGGCGGGCGGACATCAGGGAGTTGATGGAGTCACGGTGGAGATTGTAGAGACGGCGGCCTCACCGACGGCGGGGACACCGTGAAGCGTATCGACCAACGGTTTCGAGTTTCATGTTCCAGGTTTCAAGTGTTTGGTTTCTGCACAACCTGAAACTTGGAACTTGAAACTTGGAACGCGGGATCGTGAGAACGAGATACGAACGACGGTTGACTAATGACAGACTACCGCCCAGGCCTTTCAGGCCGCATCGCAGCCCTCTTCATCGACAGCAAGCTCACTCCGCTCATCATGTTGGGCGTGTTGTTGCTGGGCGTATTTGCAGTGGTCGTTACTCCTCGTGAGGAAGAACCGCAGATCGTGGTCCCGATGGCCGATGTCTGGCTGCCGTTTCCCGGCGCATCCGCCAAGGTCGTCGAAGAGCAACTTACCAAACCGTTTGAGCGCAAGCTCTCCGAGATCAAAGGCGTCGAGTATGTCTACTCGATCTCTCGGCCCGGCGGTGCGCTGATCATCGTCCGCTTCTACGTCGGTCAGCCGATGGAACAGAGCCTGGTCGATCTCTACGACAAGTTGATGTCGAATCAAGACCTGTTGCCGCCCGGCGCTGAGCCTTTTCTTGTCAAGCCCAAGGATGTCAACGACGTGCCGATCGTCACCCTCACGATCTCCAGCGAGCGATACGGAGAATTCGAGCTCCATCGCCTGGCCAAACAGGTATTGGAGGAGACCAAGAAGGTGCCCGGTACTTCGGCTGGGTTCATCGTCGGTGGACGGCCTCGCGAACTACGCATCCAGATCGACCCGACCAGATTGAAAGCCTATGGACTGACGCCGTTGCAGGTCGCGAACGTGATACGCGGAGAGAATCGGGCGTTGTCGACGGGTCGGTTTGACAGTCGCAACCAAAGTTTTCTCGTGGAGACCGGCCGCTTCATACGATCGCGTGAAGATCTCGATGCGCTGGTCGTCGGGGTCAGTGAGCAGAGACCTGTGTACCTCCGTCAGGTCGCGGCGGTGACGGACGGGCCTGCGGAAGCGACGAGTTATGTCTGGTTCGGCCTTGGCGCTTCCAGCGCCCGTGAAACGTCAGACGTGAAACGTGAAGCGGGGCTCACGAACGACGCTTCACGAGATACGCTCGCCTCGCTGAGCGCGCGAAGCGGGCTTCACGAATTTCCCGCCGTGACGGTTGCCATCGCCAAGCAGGCTGGCATGAACGCCGTGACGGTTGCCGCGGACGTGATCCGCAAAGTCGAGGACATGAAAGGCGTGACTATTCCATCGGACGTGCGCGTGACGGTCACCCGTGATTACGGAGAAACAGCACAAGAGAAGGCGAATGAACTCTTGTGGCATTTGCTCATCGCCGTCGTCGCGGTGGTCGGCTTCCTTGGAGTTGCCTTGGGACCGCAGCCGGCCCTTGTCGTGTCCATAGCGATCCCCCTCACGCTCGCCTTGACGTTGTTCACCTCAATGATCATCGGTTACACAATCAACCGCGTCACGCTCTTTGCCCTCATCTTTTCAATCGGTATTCTCGTGGATGACGCGATCGTGGTGGTCGAGAATACCTACCGGCATCTGAAGATGCGTCTCAGGCCCCATGACGAAGCCTCGATCCATGCCGTCGACGAAGTTGGGAATCCCACGATCCTGGCGACATTTACCGTCATCGCCGCCCTCCTGCCAATGGCGTTCGTGTCCGGGTTAATGGGACCCTATATGAGACCGATTCCCGTCAACGCCTCTATCGCCATGTTTTTTTCGTTGTTGGTCGCCTTTGTCGTGATCCCCTGGTTTTGCCGGACTTGTTACCGTCCAGGAGTCGCGCTATCAGGGATTGACCATGAAGATGACGAGAGCGGACTCACAGCTCGGATCTATCGACGAGTCCTTTCTCCGTTACTGGCCCATCCGATGCTCGCGTATGCCTTTTTAGGAATTGTTGGACTGTTGCTCGCGGCGTCGACCCTGTTGTTCTACACCCGTCATGTCGTGGTGAAAATGCTCCCCTTCGACAACAAGAGTGAACTCCAACTGGTGATCGACATGCCGGAAGGGACGACACTTGAAGAGACCGCACAGGTCACGCAGGTGCTAGGACGATACGTGAAGACGATACCGGAAGTGCGGGATTATCAGGCCTATGTCGGCACGGCGTCGCCTTTTAACTTCAGCGGACTGGTCCGGCACTATTATCTACGGGAGCAACCTCATGAGGCCGACATTCAGCTCAATCTGGTCGCGAAACAGGACCGAGCCTCCCAAAGTCATGAGATCGCTCAACGAATTCGCCCACCGGTGCAACAGATCGCTCATGAATACGGAGCGAACGTGAAGATTGTCGAAGTGCCGCCGGGGCCGCCTGTGCAATCAGTTCTGGTGGCGGAAGTCTACGGTCCCGATTACGGCAGGCAACTCGCTGTCGCTCGCGAGATTCGGAGGCTGTTCGAATCCACGCCTGGAGTGGTCGATGTGGATGATTATATTGAGGCTGACCAAGTGAAATATGTCTTCACGGTCGATCGGGCGAAAGCGGCCCTCGCCGGTATTCCATCCGAGGACATTGTGAACACGCTGCGTATGGCGCTCCAGGGGGCGAAGGTCGGGCTGGTCCATATTCCTCAGGAGAAGAGTCCGGTTCACATCGTGCTCCGCCTGCCGCTCGCCGAGCGGACAGGCCTGGAGCATCTGGGCGAGATCGGGCTGCGGACGAGCACCGGCGGCATGGTCCAATTGTCCGAACTGCTTAAGATAGAACGGACCGTTCAAGACAAGGCGATCTATCACAAGAACCAAAAGCCGGTGGTCTACGTGGTCGCGGATGTGGGAGGCCCCGGGGCGGAGCAAGCGGAAAGTCCCGTGTACGGTGTTCTCGGAGTGGGAAAAAAACTGGAAGAGTTTCGACCGGCGGAAGGGTATCAGATCGAGCAGTCCTATGCCTCGCAGCCGTGGTCGGAAGAGAAGATCGCCATGAAGTGGGATGGCGAATGGCACATCACGTATGAAACATTCCGTGACATGGGGATCGCGTTTGCCGTGGCCATGTTGCTGATTTATCTCTTGATCGTCGGGCAGTTCCAATCGTTCATGACTCCGTTGATCATCATGGCTCCTATCCCGCTCACGCTGATCGGCATTCTGCCAGGCCATTGGCTGACGGGATCGTACTTCACCGCCACGTCCATGATCGGCTTCATCGCGCTCGCCGGCATCATCGTGAGAAACTCCATCCTCCTGGTCGATTTCATTCAGCTGCAAGAACGGGCGGGTGTTGCGTTGTCAGAAGCCGTCATCAAGGCGGGCGCGATTCGGACGCGTCCCATCGTACTGACTGCGGCGGCATTGATGGTAGGGGCCTTCGTCATCATTCTCGATCCCATCTTCCAAGGGCTGGCTGTCTCGCTGCTCTTTGGTGTCGGCGCGTCGACATTGCTGACCCTCGTCGTGATTCCGGTGTTGTACTACCATGTGATGGGGAGGCCACGAGGGTTAAGTCCAGAGGGTATTCACGCGACGCTGGGAAATGGAGAGATGCCGTCTCTCGCTTCGAACGGTCACGGGTAGGCCCAGCCTCGTGTAGCGGTTAGAATTTGGAAAGAGGCTGCTGCGGAGAAGCTAGGGATTGGCCTTGGTTTTGTCAAATACCTTACTAGGAATGAGAGTTGTTTTTCAGGATGAGCGTCCACGCTCTTGCTCGGCCGTGACTCCAGGCCTAAAATTACAGACTTGCCTATGCCGTCCAAATCCACGAAGAACAGTCCGAGCCGACGAGCTGTGCGTGGGCGAACTAACCCGCGCCCGCACTCTAGTAAGGTCACGCCGAAGGAAGATCTCTTCGACAAGGCTTTTCGTTTAAGTCCCCACCCGATCGGCATCACGGAACTGAACACCGGGCGCTGTCTCGATATCAACGACGCCTGCCTCCAGATCTATGGGTTTCAGCGACACGAGGTGATTGGGAAGACGACGCTGATGTTGGGGATCTGGCCCGATCCTCAAGAGCGAGCCAAGTTGATCGATCGACTTCGATCGGAAGGTTCGGTCAGAAATGCCGAAGTGTCGATGCAGATGAAGAATAACGACCTGCGTCACTTCCTTATCTCAACCGACCTGATCACCATCAACGGAAAGCGATGTCTGCTGACGATCGGCAGCGACATCACCGAACGCAAACAAGCCGAGGGAGCACTGCGCGAGCTCAACGAGCTGCTCGAACATCGAATCACCGAACGTACGGCGGCGTTATGCACCGTGCAAGCGAGACAGCAGCTCCTGTTGCAATCCACCCCGGTGGTGCTCTATGCGCGCAGCACCACCGGTGACTTCAGCACGACATTCATCAGCGAGAACGTTGTCGAGCAACTCGGTTATAGCCCGCATGATTTTGTGGAACATTCAGACTTTTGGGTCACCCGCCTTCATCCCGACGATCGCTCGCAGGTGCTCGCCCATCTCTCAACCGTTCTTGAACAGGAGCGCCGCGTCTATGAATACCGATTCCGTCATCGGGACGGGAAGTATCGCTGGTTGTACGATGAGGTGCGCATCCTTCACGATCAGGCCGGTGTGCCGGTTGAGCTCATCGGGTTCCAGATCGACGTCACCAGGCGCAAGCGAGCCGAGGAGGAATTGCATCGGCATCAGACGAAACTGGAGAAACTGACCGCGAAACTGCTCACGGCGCAAGAGCTCGAACGACAACGCATTGCGCGCGAGCTGCACGACGATATCACGCAACGGCTGGCGAGTCTGGCGCTCGATGCCGGCTCGCTCGAACGATTGTGTACATCCAAGCCGGCCCTGTTGCCATACTGTCGGAATGTTCGAGAGGCGGCCGAACGGCTTGCGGATGACGTCCACACCTTCGCCTACCGGCTCCACCCCTCCAGTCTGGAACATCTAGGCCTCGAAGCGGCGATTCAGGATCATACCCACGAGTTTGCACAGCGCACGGCGCTTGCCGTTCGGTACGTCTCCCGAAACGTGTCGAAAGCGATTCCCATCGAGATGGCCACCTGCCTCTATCGTGTGACGCAAGAATCCCTCCAAAATGTGCTGAAGCATGCCGAAGCCTCGATGGTTGTGGTGCGATTGCTTGGGACTTCCACAGGAGTCGGGGTCTGTATCCTCGATGATGGGAAAGGATTTGAGGGGAAGGAAGCCCGCAGTCGAGGGCTCGGACTCCTCAGCATGGAAGAGCGGGTTCGTTTGGCGGAGGGCACGTTCCACATCCGGACGCGCCCAGGTGACGGGACGGAAGTGCATGCATGGGTGCCGCTTCCCGATGTCCGATAGGAGGTCGCTCCATGACGCGTGGACTCCGAGCGAGCAACCGATGCTGATCCAGATGTGAGCACAACAATGAATGGAGTGACGCCGAGGCCGCGGGTGCTCTTAGCCGACGATCACAGCTTGATGCTCGCCGGTCTGCGCCGGCTTGTCGAAGAGACCTGCGAGGTTGTCGGCGCGGTGGAAGACGGCCGGGCACTGGTAGAGGCGGCTCAGCGCTTGGAGCCCGACCTGATCCTTCTGGATATCAGCATGCCGTTGCTCAACGGTATCGACGCCGCGCGTCAGATCCGGAAGCTCCATCACTCGGCCAAGCTTATTTTTCTGACCATGCATACGAGCCCGAGCTATGTGACGGAGGCGTTCCACGTCGGCGCGAGCGGCTACCTCCTGAAGCGGTCGGCGCCCATGGAGCTGCCGCTGGCGATTGAGGCCGTGCTGAAGGGGCAGCAATATTTGACGCCCTCGATCACCAAGCCGGTGCTTGCGCAGACGATGGAGCGAGAAGAGGCACCGGCGATCAAAGGTTCTGTAGTGGAACTCACTCCACGGCAGCGTGAAGTCTTACAGTTGATCGGCGAAGGCAAGGGGACCAAAGCGATCGCCTCTCTGCTCCATGTGTCCGTGAAAACCATCGAATTTCACAAGACCTGCCTCATGAAGCAACTGAATCTTCACACGACGGGAGAATTGATGCGCTACGCCATCACGCAGGGCCTCGCGAGTGATCAACTGTAACCTCTTCCGTAGTCCTATAGACTTCGCGATAGAAGATCGTCGACATGGTTGCGCCCAGTAGCTGACGGCGCGGGAACCTTTCTCTGCCACCACACACACCTCGTTGAGGCTTCGAAAGAGCCGTTCGGCCATCCCATTCTGTCCCGGTGTAAACGGGAGATGAACTCTTAAGTAGCCGATAGGTTCTCTCCGACTACAGACCCGGCAAGAATCTCATCGAAAACTAGGTCGCTTACCAGTTCATAAGAAGTCCTATTTGTTCTAGGGTGTCAACTCAAAACACAAGGAGGAGACTCTATGGACACGACAACACTCATTGGTCGAGTCAAGGTCACCTTGGAGCAAGTGGGTACGGACTGTCCGCTGGAAGAAATGATGGACCTCTGTCCTGATTTGACGTGGAATCAGATGTTTCTCGCCATCGATGACTTGAGTAGAAGGGGAGAAGTGCAGCTGACGATGGAAGCCGACAGGACATACAGGGTACAGGTCCGTCGTTCTGAGGCGAGCTAGAGCCTGAGTATGTGAGTACAGGAGGAGTTCGCTCATCTACAGGAGTTGTGATAATTCCCAGGGGGAACGGAGGTGTCTATGTACATCCAGGTACTTCAGAACACGGAGGAAGAAAGCGGCACAACCATCCTCAACCGTGCATGCGCTCATCAACGTCTTATTGATGATATTTTGACCAGAGGTGGCAAACGCACAGGCAAGGTTCGTTGTCTTGAATGTGGCGCTGAGATCGACGATCCATATCGCGGTTAGAGATAACTGACTTGTTCGAATGAAGCGTTCCTATTCCAATGTCGAATCACCTTCTTCAAGAATAGATTGATGATTCTTCTGAGGAAAGCACCAGATGAACCAATAGGAGTGCCGTATGTCGATAGGTTCAGTCTCCCATGCGCAGAGTTCCGTCGCTGATCGGACGAAGATAAAATCTATTCGCGTGCTTCTGGTGGACGACCACTTCCTCGTCCGGCAAGGATTACGGAAGTATCTGAGCCATCATCTCGACATTGAATTGGTGGGTGAGGCTACGGATGGGGAAGAGGCGGTGAAGCTGACAGACCTGCTCAAGCCTGATGTCGTAGTGATGGACATTCACATGCCGAGAATGAACGGTATCGAAGCGACAGAATCCATCATGCGAAAGCATCCTCACATGCCGGTCATTGGCCTCTCGTTTTATCTTGGAAATGGGAATCGAGAAGCGTTTTTGGATGCTGGTGCCTGCCTGTTGCTGGAAAAGGGAACGGCGCATAAATATCTGCCCCATGCGATTTATCAGGTGGTCGGCAAGAGCATCGATGCCAGCTCGCCCGGTCACTGTTCCCTCGCATAGCGGAAGAGCCGCCAAAAGGGCACGCACCTTCTCCTCAAACTCATCAAACCTATCCCCCTGACCTGTCGCTTTCTGCAACAGCGGTAGTTTCACTGCTGGAGCAAGACTCTCCTAAACTCAATCTGTTCCCCGTGTGGCTAACTTCCTGCAAGTTGTGATCTTTAAATGTGAACTTGCATTGGCTGGGAACCTGCCCTCGCAGCACCAGCTCATCTTGATCTCGATGGCCTTCGCCTTCTGAGATTTCGAGTGATGTACTCGGAGCCTCCCGTCCTTGAAGTCGGCAGACACCCTCCTCCCATCCGCATCTTCCCGAAGGGAGAAACTGCGCACGAAGCTTCCGTAGGCGCGTTGGCAATGTGGGCGTGATCAGCCGCAGGTCGTTGGAATGCCTGCGCCATATGGCCGGTCTGCTCATCGGCCGGACTGGTGTGGGGGGGGCGCCAACGCTCGTTGGGTGGTAGTTCGACTGAGATTCGTGTCTCTCATCGTGATCTCCTCACTGAAGTCCTATGCTCTGTCGTCCGCCGACAGAACTATGACCGGCTCTCAATGGTCCCCTCCTCTGGATCACTCTCTGAAGGAAGCTGAAAGTTCAGAGGACAGACTGGTCACAATCGCTCAGCTGTGAACATTTGACCTGGTAGCCGCAGGCCGTTGTTTGCAAAGAGTCAGGCGGCAGATGGGTGCTTCGTCGTGGAGGACGATATTGAGGAGGAAAGTGTGCACGTGCATCTGTCCTCCTCGTAAACAAAACCTATCTTGCAGACCCCAATATGAAGAAACTGCCTATGAGCAATTGTGACCAGATCGCGGCCGATCCTTTTGCCATACTGACTCGTAACGGGAGACTGGGGATGCCTCTGACCCAGACAGTGTGTTTGATCACAATTTGACATGGATGTGGCTGGTAGGCCTAGACACAAATACAAAAAGGAGAGTTTGCCATGAGTGAACACAATGCAGTCGTCGCCATTTATAACACCCACACGGAAGCCGAGAGCTCCATTAAAGAGCTCAAGCGAGCGGCCTTCGACATCACGAAGCTCTCGATCGTGGGGAAGGATTACCATACCGACGAACATGTGGTGGGCTATTACAACACCGGCGATCGTATGAAGTACTGGGGTACGCTCGGCGCATTCTGGGGCAGCCTCTGGGGCATGCTGCTGGGCGCGGGGTTCTTTGCCATCCCGGGTATCGGCCCGGTGTTGATCGCTGGGCCTCTCCTTGGGTGGATGCTCGGCGCGCTCGAAGGAGCGGTGGTGACCGGAGGCATGACGGCGATTGGGGCAGCGCTCTATAGCGTGGGGATCCCTAAAGATAGCGTCATCAAGTACGAGATGGCGTTGAAATCCAACAAGTTTATCTTGGTGGCCCATGGCATGGCGGACGAGGTGGCGCAGGCTCGAAAGATTCTTCACACGACCCACCCACACACACTAGACACACATACGATGGTAGCTGAGGAGGCAGGTGCGGGCGCCTAGCAGCTCTGCTGTACTGTGTAAGAGTGACCAGACTGCATCAGTTCAGGTCCGCGTGCCGGTCCTGAGTCTCCTGAATACCAAGCGCGTCATCATCGACGTCACCTTGGGGTCGAGCACGCATCTCTGGCTCCCTGAGCGAAATGGTCGATGGACTGGCAACGGAGGATCCCTTCGTAACCCAGACAGGCCCCATTCCGAGAACAGGAAAGGGCCGTGAGCGAAGTTGTCCAGCATTGACCCGGTGAGGGGCTCGGGCTCAGGCCATGAAAGAAAGGAGGGTGTGTTCATGAGAGGGCTTGTGTGGATGAGGTCCTGATGGCGGTGTATTCCGAGCACGATCGCGATTAGGCTCGCACACAAGAGGCGATGTGAAACATCCGGAAGTACGTATTCGAACCCAATAACCAAGGAGATGTGATGACCACAATAAAACCATCATTCTACAAGTGGTCGGGGTGGGCGTGGGCCTATTCCTGGCCGTCCCTGGCAGCGTCCTGCCAGCCCATGCCGATGCCCGACTCACGGCGGATGCCAAGGTGGAGCGGATCGGACAACCATTGACTGACGAAGAAATGCGCGCCGTCTCGTTTTCCGCTGGTCGAATCCTCAAACATGTGGATCAAGCGATCCGGGCGATCGCAAAGCAGGATAAAAATACTGCGCTCACGCAAATCGACAAGGGGCTGGCCCTGGCCGGGATCATTGAGCAGTCACTCCCGATGACCACGGTCAAGTCCACGATCAAAGCGGGAAAACTGCAGTATTCAGATGAGGACAAAATCAAGTTGTTGACGGTACCGATCTATCAGGAGCTGGATACGGTCTCCATTCTAGAGCCGGTGGTCGCTGCAAAAAAAGCGGCTGCGACAAAAGCCGGCACGGCTGCCAAGGAGGTTCCGGCCAAGGGACACGCCGAAGCGGTGGGGGAGAGCTATATCAGCATTACGCTCAATGTGGCGGATGCCAAGGCTTATCTAGAGACAGCGAAAGACGCGCTTGCGAAGGGACACTTCGACGCGGCGTCCAAGGATTTGGCGGCCATTCAGGAGAAGGTCACCGTCATGTATGCGGGAGAGCGGGGACCCTTGGCTGAGGCTCGAGAAGACCTGGCGCTGGCGAACCTCGATATAGACCAGGGGTATCGCAAGGAGGCGCAAGTGGCGCTGACCGATGCGTCGGAATCGTTGAGTCGGTATGACAAATCCGGGGGAAAGCATCAGGCGGAGGTGAAGACGATGCAGGCGGAAATCGCGGCCCTGAGCACGGAGTTAGATAAGTCAAACGAGGGGTCGATGGAAAAGGCTAAGGGGAAGATCATGGGTTGGTGGGATCGCGTGAAGGGTTGGGAGCATCGGCATTTCTACTTTACGGAAAGTCCCACGAGGGGGTTAGAAAAAGGGGGGCCGTACGTGAACAGGTAGCTCGAAGTTGAATTCACGTGATCTGGGTAACCGATTGCGACGCTAATGTGTGTGAATGTGTCCGGTCGCTCTATTTCCGACGCAGATAAGGAGCGTGCATCATGCGGTCGTGGACCATGTATAACACACCGAATCGTGATGCACGCTGGCGGCCAACGAGGTCGGTGATCCAGCCCTGTATCTCCGGATAAGGACAGGGTCACTATTGACGCGACAGTCAGGGACGAGGGTCTGCCAGACTCCCACTGCGCGAACGGAAGAAGGCCTTGAATCTGGTTGTCTAGAGTTGCCCCGGTGCGCTGGTGGCGGAGTATCCCGGCACCTCTCTTCGAACGGCCCACGGTCCATCACAGCTCGCGCGCCCCTGTGTCGTCGCCCAACACGTTGAGTCAGCAAAGGATGTCCGTCATGAACGCACTGGTGTACCTCGGTCCGGCGAAACAGGCCCTCGAAGGGCGGCCAAAACCAGAAATCTTGGCGGTCACGGACGCGATCGTCAAGATAACTCGGACGACAATTTGTGGCACGGATCTGCACATCCTCAAGGGTGACGTCCCGAGTTGTCATCCAGGACGCATTCTAGGTCATGAGGGCGTGGGCATCGTCGACCAAGTCGGGCCGGCTGTCACGGTGTTCAAGCCTGGAGACCGCGTCTTGATCTCCTGCATCAGCTCCTGTGGAAACTGCGTGTATTGCCGGAAGCTCATGTACTCGCACTGCACCACCGGCGGCTGGATACTCGGCAACAGCATCGATGGCACGCAGGCCGAGTGGGTCCGAATTCCTCACGCCAATTCAAGCCTGTATGGCATTCCAAGTGATGCTGACGAAGAGGCGATGGTCATGCTCAGCGACATTCTGCCGACCGGCTTCGAATGTGGCGTGCTCAACGGCAGGGTTCAGCCGGGAAGCACGGTGGCGATCGTCGGGGCAGGGCCGATTGGACTCGCCGCGCTGCTCACGTCCAAGTTCTACTCCCCGGCCGAGATTATCGTGATCGATCTCGACGACAATCGTCTTGAAGTGGCCACGCGCTTCGGTGCCACGGTGGCCATCAACAGCGCCGACGGGAAGGCGAAGGAGACGGTGATGAAGATGACCGGCGATCGCGGGGTCGACACGGCGATCGAGGCCGTGGGCATTCCGACCACCTTCGAGCTGTGCGAGCAAATTATCGCGCCTGGCGGCACTATCGCCAACATCGGGGTGCATGGAATGAAGGTGGCGCTTCATCTCGAACAGCTCTGGGACCGTAACATGACCATCACCACGCGGTTGGTCGACACCGTCAGCACTCCGATGCTGCTCAACGTTCTGCGGTCTCGCAAAATCGACCCCAAGCTCCTGATTAGTCATCGGTTCAGGTTTGATCACATTCTCGACGCCTACGAGACCTTCGCACATGCTGCCAGCACGCGAGCGCTCAAAGTGCTTATCGAGGTGGAGTGATATGACCAGTCGAAGGGCGAATCAACGGTGGATGCGAACAGCGCGTAGCTTGGGTTCAATGAACCAGATTGAGGTCACGACCATGCTCGATATGAGGCAGGGCCTGAGGAAGCAGCAGCCGACAACACCCTGCGGACGGATCGCTTCGTGCTCACACCGTGTAAGTGATTGGAGTGCAACTCCCTGCTCGAGAAGACACGTCCACCGACATGATGGGGGGCTAGAGACCCCAACGGTCGGGTATCGCGAATCAGGATATCCTGGCCGTTACGGCGAGTCTGAGACAGTGAGTTACTGAAAGAGACACATTCAACTCATGCGAGGAACAAGGAGAACAGCCCATGGACAGACCAGTCATTGCCGCCAAGCAACCCGCAGTCCTCACGTTGGATCCTGGCACCTACCACTGGTGTCAATGCGGACGCTCGAAGACCCAACCATTTTGCGATGGGTCCCATAAAGGAACGGAGTTCACGCCGGTCGAGTTTTCGTTGGCGGAGCAAAAACACGTCGCGCTCTGTCAGTGCAAGCAGACCCAGACCCCGCCATTCTGCGACGGCACACACAAGACACTCTGAGTTCGTGAACCGGCTCGCGTGAAGGCCACAGATGTGTGCGTCCGATCCGAGTGAGCGGAGAGGAGGCGAAGCATGAGAGCAACACAAGCAGCACGTATGGCAGCCGCGTTGATCTGGTGCTAGTCGGTGGGAGAGGGGATGACGTGAGGCCTCACAGGATATGACTCGCGCGCTTGCCATCACAGACGCTGTCGGACAAGGACCGGTAATCCGTCTGGTGAACGTCGCGAAGTCGTTTGGCGAGCAGGCCGTCTTAAAAGGAGTGAACCTGCAGATCCCACGGGGAAAGGTCACCACGATCATTGGCCCCAGCGGAGGAGGAAAGAGCGTTTTGTTGAAACACATGATTGGACTCATCCAGCCCGATCGGGGGCAGGTCCTCGTCGATGACGTCGATATCACGCCATTGGGAGGACAGGCGCTCAATGAGGTGCGGAAGAAATTTGCCATGCTCTTCCAGAGCGCGGCACTCTTCGATTCGATGACGGTGTTTGACAATGTCGCCTTCCCCTTGCGTGAGAAAATGCAACTCAACGAACCAGAAATCAGCCAGCACGTCACGGACATACTGGCAGCCGTGGAGTTGACCGGAATGGGATACAAGTTTCCGGCAGAATTGAGCGGAGGGATGAAAAAGCGGGCAGGCTTGGCGCGGGCGTTGGTGATAAATCCAGCGATCATCCTGTTTGACGAGCCGACAACCGGACTGGATCCACTCTTAGCGAGACAGGTCCATACGCTCATTGCAGGAATGCAGCAGCGGTTTGGATTCACCGCAGTGATCGTGAGCCACGATATCCCTGGGGTCTTCGGCATTTCCGACTATGTGGCGATGCTCTGGGATGGGGTAATTGAGGAGGTGGCCGCAACCAAGGACTTTCAGCGAACCACCAACGCCATCGCCCGCACGTTTCTGAATGCAGCTGCCGGACCAGAAATGGTGCCCGTAGAAACGACCCACGGCTAAACCGTTCATACTTCAAGAGCCGGTTCCTTAGATAACTGCGGAAATGGATCATCTCGATATGACGAACGAAGAGACCCGATGGCGACCGCCACGGAGCGGCGACCTCTGGACGACGGGGCGCCAGTCACAAGAGATGGTGACAGATGTAGGCGGCAAATTGTGCAGAAGGTCTATGAACGCTCTGCGTAGCGGGGTCGCCGGAAGGGTTCTGTGTGAGATGACTGGCTGGCCGGAGGACATCGTCATGAACGGATCACCGGAGGCCAACGCGCGGAGGGTCACGCGATCGGGTCATGCTACACACAAGACCGCTAGGGCAGGATCCATGTGCGAATCTCTTCTTGTGATCACTCAGAGGTCACCAATAGCTTGGGAAAATTGGAATTCGAGATGAAGCAAGTCCTTGGTGCCGAGCAGATTTGGTTTGTGTTCGGTGGCGCCTTGCTCGTGGCCGTACTTCTTGGACTCGTCGGACACGCTGTCCTGTTCCGTGTAGCGGAACGGATCGTAAGGAACCCACGCACCACGCTTCAGGCGTCACTGCTTCGTCACTCGCGAAGCTCTGTTCGCGTCATCCTTTTACTGATGGCGATCCTTTTGGTGCTGCCCGTGGTACCAGTCGAGCCAGACTACGTTGAAGCCATCCGACACGTCATCGGGGTTGGGACGATTGCCTCAGTGGTGTGGTTGGCCATTGCGCTTACTCAGGTCTTCGAAGATGTCCTCTCCGCGAGGCAGGGAACGGAACAGTGGGACGACCATGCCACGAGACAGGTCCAGACCCGTGTCCGCCTGCTTCGCCGAATCGCCCTTGGTCTCGTCGGCGTGGTCGCGCTGGCGGCGATCTTAATGACCTTCTCCACTGTGCAACATCTGGGTGCGAGTCTGCTCGCGTCAGCCGGCATCATCGGCCTCGTAGCCGGAATTGCGGCACGGCCGGTTCTTTCGAATCTCATTGCTGGGGTACAGATTGCGCTGACACAACCCATTCGGATCGGCGACGTGGTCGTGGTCGAAGGGGAGTGGGGGAAAATCGAAGAGATCTACACCACCTATGTGGTGGTAAAGATCTGGGACCTGCGCAGGCTGGTGCTCCCGCTCTCGTATTTTATTGAGCGGCCGTTCCAGAATTGGACTCGCCGCACAGACAACCTCCTAGCGACCGTCTTTCTGTATGCGGACTACACCGTACCCGTAGAAGTTGTCCGACAAGAGCTCCACCGTGTGCTGCTCGCCTCCAACGTGTGGGACGGTACCGTCTGGCGTTTACAAGTCACCAAGATGACAGCCCAAACGGTCGAACTCCGGGCAATGATCAGCGCAACAAATTCTGACAACGCGTGGGATCTTCAATGCCATGTCCGCGAAAAACTGATTGAGTTTATGCAGACACGCATTCCCGGCAGTCTTCCGAAGGCACGGGAGGTAGTTCAGGGAACCGTGTAGAGTTTGGAGCAATGGCGAGTTGACATGATGGGGTCAGGGCGTGGGCCAGTTTGAATTCAGCAACGTTCCCGCATGTCTATTGCGCACTTGATATTTATAGAGGCTGGGCTCAAGTAAGAGATGTTCACTATTGACCAGTCTTTGTTTGACAAAAATGCGATCATGTCTTCTCAAAATACCCCACTCTCGAACTGAGAGGTTCCGAGGGCTTGTCTTGGTGTGTATCGGACGAGGGGGATCTCAGGAAATCTGGCCGGAGGAATTCAATGGATAAGTCATTCTTTCCCTTGGAAGGCGGAGATATGACGGTGCGATATACGGAGGTGCCCATGAAGCCTCACATGGAAACTCAGACACTTGAGTTCTCGGGGGACGCCGCCCCGGCGACGACCTGCGTGCACGGGCGGCTCATCGATGATGTTCTGACAAAGATGGGGAAGCGGACCGGTCAGGTTCGCTGTCTCGAATGCGGCACGATCTTTACTGACCCCTACCAGGGAAATAAGTAGTGAGCTGGTTAGGCGAGAACCTGATTGACAACCTTCCATCATGGGCGATCCCAGTGCGAAGTCTAACTGTACACCCAGTAATCTTTGATGACCCTTCCCTGGGCGTCAAATGATCATCCCCAGGCTGGCGCCTTTTGCGACAAGGGTGTTTCTGGTGCTGTCGCAACTTGCCCCTCAGCGCCGTCAGCTTCTCTCATGACAGAACGCCTGTAAGTTCTGATTTTTATATGTTCCTCCAGGAGGTTGCCGCGATGCCTTTCTGTGGCAGTCCCTTTGCAATCTCTCTAAGAGTTCGAAAGTAACAACATGTCGTTCCGATTCGGCATACATCATCGCAGCATTGCGAGGGTATGGCGTCTGCCACCCGCCGGGACGGTTTTCCTCGTGGGGACGATCAGACGATCACAAGTCTGTGGATGGCCAGGAGTCAAGGAACAACCTTCCTGAGTTGGAGCTAGTCTACACGATGCCATTGAAGCCACTAGCGACAGCAACCTCAAATGTGCGGCTGTTGAAAGAGCGTATCGCTACGGCGCAAGCGGCATCGAATACGAACCATGGTCAATCTGATACATCTTGCGGAGTGGTCAATCTGGTATCTGTTGGATTCCCAGCTCAGTGAATCCTGAACTCTTCCGGATATTTCAGGATTGAGGATCAAATCAGATGACGAGGTTGGGTCCATGTCGGGTGATTCACATGAGTGCAAGGTCGATCCTCATATCATTTCTCATCATGGTAATCGGGCTTGCCGTCCTTGTTCCGGAGGCGTTGCGTGCGGCGGAGCAGGAACTGCCTCCACCGGAGTTGCGCCTTAGTCTCCACGATGCCATTCAAGCTGCCATCGACAATAATGTGAACGTACGGTTGTTGAGAGAACGGATCGCAGCGGCGCAGTCGGCAGCGAACACAAGTTTGGGGGCCTTGTTGCCGAATGTCTCGGGCCATGCGAGCTGGCGCAACCAAACGATCAACCTCGCCGCATTCGGCCTCCCTCAAGATAGACTCGGGGCTCTTGGACTATCTGGAAGTGTGACACAACCCTTCGATGTCTATGATGCGCGGGCCAGCCTGGTTCAGAACATCTTCAGCTTGAGTCTCATTCAACGATGGCGTGCGGCGAAGTCGGGCGTGGAGGTGGCAAATCTGGAAGCCGAAGTGACGAAACGTGATGTGATGGCCACGGTGGGCTTGTTGTACATGGAGGCGACCAGAGGGGCGGCGGCCGTGAAGGCGCGTCAGGCGGATATGGAGCTTAGTCTGCAACTGCTGAAGTTGGCTCAAGATCGAAGGAAAGCCGGCGTGGCAACTGGGCTCGATGTCACCCGAGAAGAAGTCCAGCTCGAAAATACCCGCCAACGACTCCTCGTTGCGGACAATGACCACGAAAGTGCAAAGCTGAACCTGATTCGGGCGTTGGGGATCGATTTCGATGTGCGATTGACGCTGACCGATGAGCTGGCATTCGTCAAGGTGGCATCTCAGGCTCCTAGCGACGCACTCTTGGCAGCCCGCGAGAACCGCACCGAACTGAAAGCACAGATCACGCGCCAGAAACTGGCGTCTCTCAGCCTCAGCTCCGTCGCGAGTGAACGGATCCCCTCGGTGTCCCTGAACGGCGATTATGGGTGGATCGGGCTGAAGCCAGACGAGGCGCTCGCCACACGCTCAATTGGACTCATGCTGTCGGTGCCGATTTTCGACGGCGGTCAGAGGGAAGGGCGCATCTCGGAGACCCGCAGCCGTGTGAGACAGGAGTCGATCCGGATGGAGGATCTGTCCGATCAGATCACCCTCGAAGTCCGCCATGCGTTGCTCACGCTCGACTCGTCCACCCAACAGGTCTCGGTCGCCGAGAAAGGGATCGAGCTGGCGCTGAAGGAACTAACCTTCGCACGAGACCGATTCGCCGCCGGCCTGGCCACCAATATCGAGGTGACGAATGCCCAGACATCGGTGGCGCGTGCTCGTGACAATCTGATCGAAGCCCTCTTCCGATTCAATGCCTCTCGCATCAACTTGGCTCGGGCGAAAGGAGAGCTGGAGCAGATCTTTTGAGTGGAGTCATGTCCGGATCTGTTACCTCCTCACCATGAAAGTATCTCGTACGTATCTCATCACTGCCGTTGTCGTAGCCCTGCTGGCTATTGCCGCGTTCGTTCTGCTTGACCGGTTCGTCTGGAACCCACGGTTGCCTGAGGGACTCATCCAAGCGAATGGCCGGATCGAAGGCGATCATGTGACCGTTTCCAGTAAGTTTCCTGGACGCATTCGAGAATTGCTGGTGCGCGAGGGAGCCACGGTGGCTGCGGGCCAGGTGTTGATCCGGCTCGATGACAGTCAGATACAGGCGCGGGCCGATCAGGCCAGACACGCGGCGAAGGCGCATGAGGCGCAGGTGCAGGCGGCGCACATGACATTAGCCGTCCTCAATCTCGATGTGCCGCTGGCGATTGAACGAGCCGATGCGCAAGTGGAGAAAGCGAAGGATGTGGTGAGCAAGGCCCTGTCAGTGGAACGAGAGGCGCGCAGCGACGCCCAACGTTTCCGGCATCTTGCGGAGAAAGATGAGGCCTCGATCCAGCAACGGGATCAAGCCACCATGCGATGGGAAGTCGCTCAGGAAGACATTGCCTCAGCACGGTCTGCACTGATCCAAGCAACCAAAGAACTGGCCCAGGCGGAACTCGGATGGAAGCGGATTCTCGCGAAAGAGTTGGATGTCAACGCGCTCGAACGGCAGCGCGATCAAGCGGACGCGGTGCTCAACGAGGCTGAAAGCGTACTCCAAGACTTGACGATCACGGCTCCAACAGGTGGCACGGTGACCACAAGGATGATCGACGTGGGCGAAGTGGTTGCAGCCGGGGCGCCGCTGCTGGAACTAGTGGACCTCGACCGTCTATACCTCAATGTATACGTGCCGGAAGTACAGATCGGGAAGTTACGACTTGATCTGCCGGCCCGCATCTTTACCGATGCTTTCCCGGATCAGCCGTTCGAGGCAACGGTTCGATACATCGCCTCCAAAGCCGAGTTCACCCCAAAAGAAGTGCAGACTCCCGATGAACGGGTGAAGCTGATCTACGCGGTGAAGCTCTACTTGACTGCGAACCCGGACCATCGCCTGACGCCAGGATTACCGGCTGATGCGATCGTGCGGTGGAAAGAGGATGTGGCATGGGTGAATCTGAAATGACAGGACTGAGCAACGAGGACTGATGACCGAGATGCAACAGCATTACGGGCCTTCTATACATTCATCTTCAACTCAGTCCTCAGTCCTCAGTCCCCAGCCCTCGGACACGATCGTCAACGTGTCCGGCTTCGTGAAGCGCTACAAGAAGCATATGGCGGTCGACGGAATCGATCTGGAGATCAGAAAAGGCGAGATCTACGGCCTGATCGGGCCGGACGGAGCCGGCAAGAGCAGCCTGATGAAAGCGATAGCCGGTGTGTTGACCTATGACGAAGGAACGGTCGAGGTCTTCGGAACGCTGGTTGATTCGGAACGAGCGGCGGAGCGAGTGAAGGAGCGAATCGGGTTCCTGCCGCAGGGTCTTGGTTTGAATCTCTATCCCGATCTCTCCGTCGAGGAAAATATCGATTTCTTCGCCCGCCTTCGATTGGTACCAGAACAGCAATTGACTGAGCGCAAAACCCGTCTGCTGGCCATGACGCGGCTCGACAAGTATCGCGACCGGGCGATGAAGAATCTGTCTGGGGGGATGAAACAGAAGCTGGGACTGATATGCACCCTTATCCACGAGCCGGAGCTGGCGATCCTGGATGAACCGACGACGGGTGTTGATCCTGTGTCGCGCCGAGATTTCTGGGCCATCTTGGCGGAGTTGCTATTGGAGAAGGGCATGACCGCGCTTGTTTCCACGGCGTACATGGATGAGGCTTCGCGGTTTCATCGGCTGTCGTTTCTGTCGGGCGGCAAGGTGTTGGCATCAGGAACGCCGGCGGAAGTTCAAATGCTGGCCCCTGGTTCAATGGTGACGTTTGAAGCAACGCCTCAACTGGATGCGATTGCTCGGCTCAAGATTCGGTACAAGCAGGTCGAGGCTCTGGGTCCCCTCCTTCATGTCTTCACGGATGACACTGATCCGGCTGCTGCGATGCAATCGATCACATCCAGCCTGGGCATTATCAAACCCATGCAACTTCGAGTCAATGAGCCGGAGCTTGAGGATGTCTTCGTTGCGTTGTTGCTTCGCCAGGGCGAACAGCCGACAGCCATCGAGATGCCTCCCGCCGCACCTGTTACGTCGAATGGTACGCTAGCGATCGAAGCGAAGGATCTCATCCGAGATTTCGGAACCTTTCGTGCGGTGGACCGCGTCAGCTTTCAGGTCAAACCTGGAGAGATCTTCGGCCTGCTCGGGGCCAACGGTGCAGGAAAGACGACTGTGATCAAGATGTTGAACGGCATCATGCCGCCAACCGGGGGAGAAGGCTGGGTGGCGGGGGCGGATATGAAGACTGCGGGCGGTGCCATCAAGGAGCGGATCGGATATATGTCCCAAGCCTTTTCGCTGTATCTGGATCTGACCGTCGTGGAAAACATTCGTCTGTTTGCCGGGATCTACGGACTGGACGCGAACGCAACGGACCAGCGGCTCAAATGGATCGTGTCGATGGCCGGCCTGAAGGGATACGAGTCGAGCCTCACGGGCCGATTGCCGATGGGAGTCCGCCAGCGGTTAGCGCTCGGTTGTGCGCTTGTTCACCAGCCTCGCGTATTGTTTCTCGATGAACCAACTTCCGGCGTCGATCCGATCGGCCGCCGGCATTTCTGGGACATCCTGTCGAGGCTGGCGCGAGAAGAAGGAGTCGCGATTCTCGTGACTACCCATTATATGAGCGAAGCTGAACATTGCGACCACCTTGCGCTGATGTATGCAGGCCGGATCGTGGCGGAAGGGTCTCCGGTCGACATGAAGCGCCAGGTTGAGAAAGAAGCCGGACAACTCCTCGAAGTGGCGACGGATCAACCGGGGCCGGCTCTGCGTCGGGTGACGCAGGCGGGATTCGTCGGTGCCGCGCTTTTTGGAACGAAACTCCACTTGCTTTCGCTCGACCCCTCTCAGGATGAAGCGCGGCTTCGCACGGCCCTGTCATCCGACGGCGTGCAAGTCCAAGACGTACTTATCCGTCCCCTCAGCCTCGAGGACGTGTTCGTGTACCGAGTGCTGGTGGTGGAACGGCAGGAACAAGCGACGGTGAAAGGGGCGGCGGCATGAATGTTCGTCGTGTCGCAGCCGTGGCCTTCAAAGAATGGCGCGAGGTGACTCGCGACCGGATATTTCTGCTTCTGGCCTTCTGCATGCCGGCAGTCTGGATGTTTGTGTTCGGCTATGGCCTTGTCCTAGACGTGGAACACATCTCCTTCGTGGTGGTGGACCGGGATCACAGTTCACTGAGCCGGGACTATCTGTACCGCTTTTACCAGTCGCGGTATTTCAGCTTTCAAGGAGAACTCGCAGACGAAGGGGAAGCTGATGCCTGGTTGAAAAGCGGGAAAGCCAGAGCTGTGATTATTGTGCCGGAGAAATTCCAGGAGCGTCTCCTGTCGGGACAGCCGGCCAATATCCAGACTCTCATCGACGGTACATTCCCCCTTCGCGCGGATATTACGAAGGGCTATACCATTGCGATCAACAACGCCTACAACGTGGACCTGCTGGCAGATCACCTGGCGCGGACCCGAGGTCTGTCACGCGATGAGGCGCTCCGGCGTACGCGTCCGCTTGGGCTCGAAGTGCGGTATCTATACAATGAAGAAGTCCGCAGCACTTGGTCGACTGTGCCCGCGCTCATCATGTTTTCGCTCATGGTATCCTCTCCTCTTTTGACTGCGCTCGGCGTGGTTCGCGAGAAAGAAACCGGCTCGATCTACAACATCTATAGCGCCACGGTCAGCCGGATGGAGTTTCTGGTCGGTAAGCTCGTCCCATACGTCATGATTTCCTTGATCAATGTCGTGGTCTTGTGGCTGATGGCTGTTCTCCTGTTTGCCGTGCCGTTTAAGGGCAGCCTGCTGTTGTTTTTTGCGTCGTCTATCCTGTTCATACTGACGAGTACCGGGATCGGCCTCACCGTGTCTTTACTGGTGAGTACGCAGCAGGCCGCACTGATCATCACGGTGGTGGTGAGTACGGTCCCCACGATCCTCTTCTCCGGGCTGATCGTGCCGGTATCCTCCCTCAGTCAAGCCGCGCAGTTCCAGGCACATCTGTTTCCCGGCATGTACTACACCAACATCGTCAGAGGAACGTTCCTCAAGAATGTCGGTCCCGCGGTCTTGTGGCCGGATGTTCTGGCTCTCGCCGTCTACGCGGCGGCGCTTGGAGCCATCGGTTATCGGTTGTTCACCAAGAGACCGAGCGTATGAGAGTGTCCGATCGCCTCACGGTCTGGTGTCGGCGGATCGCAGTCATGACCCGCAAAGAACTGCTGCAATTGTTCCGTGATATCCCACTCATGGCATTTCTCATTTATTCGTTTACGTTGTCTGTGTACGTCACCGGAAATGGCATTCAGACGCAATTGAAGAATGCTGGGCTGTTGGTATCCGATGCCGATCGAAGCGTTTCATCGCGCGAATTGATTTCTCGATTTCATTCCCCATATTTCCGTTTCGACGGCGAATTGGCCCACCCGAACGAAGGATTTGTGCGGCTGGACCGAGGTGGGTCCATGATGGTGTTGGATATTCCCACCCGCTTTCATGAGGCGTTGGTATCGGGCGAGTCGACCGCGGTGCAATTGCTTGTCGACACGACAAACTCGCCGCAAGGGCTTTCGGCCGCCGGCTATGCCGCTCGTATCGTGGGACAGTTCAGCCAAGAACTGATCATGACGCGAAATGGTCAGACGGGTTCGTCTTCGACGACTGTGCCGATGATCCTGAGCGACCATCGCGTCTGGTTCAATCAAGACCAGAACGAAACATGGTTCGAATCCATCTCGCACCTGTTGCGGATGATCACGATTTTTGCGGTGTTGCTGCCGGCGGCGGCGTTGGTACGAGAGAAGGAGCGCGGCACGGTGGAGCAACTTCTGGTGTCGCCGCTGACCCCGGCGCAAATTATGTTACCTAAAGTTGTGGCAATGACATTGGTGATTCTTGGCGCAACAGCGGTGGCCTTGTTTGGAGTCATGCTCCCCGTATTCGGCGTGCCGATCAGAGGAAGCGTTTCACTGCTGTTCCTCTTGACGGCTCTCTTTATCGTGGCCACAGCGGGGATAGGGGTGTTTGCATCGACCGTCACGAAAAATCAGGCGCAGGTGGGGATGATGACGTTGCTCGTGGTTGCCCCCATGCTGTTACTGTCCGGGATTTTCACGCCGCTGGAGACGATGCCCGCCTGGGTGCGCTATCTGATGGCACTGTCCCCGCTTCGATATTTCATCGAAATCGCGACGGGCATTCTGTTGAAAGGCATAGGGCTCGAGATGTTATGGAGTCAGGCCCTGTCGATGCTGGCGTTGGGTGTATCGCTGTTCGGCTTCGGCATGTGGCGGTTTCGGAGGCAGTTTCGATGAAGACCCATCAAATCATGAAAGCCGCCGTGATCTATTTCGCGCTCGTGTTCGCTACCGCGTTCGTACTAGGAACCATTCGCGTTCTCTGGCTCGTTCCGATTGTCGGGACGAGGACAGCTGAATTGGTTGAGATGCCGCTTATGCTGGCAGTTGTCATAATTGCGGCACGGTGGGTAGTTCGGCATTTCGAGGAAGCGATGGGCTCCCTGACTCCCTGGCTCGGCGTAGGAGGCACGGCGCTGGTTCTGGCTCTTCTGTTTGATTTCACGGTTGTCCTCTGGATTCGTGGTTTGTCGATTTCCCAATATGTGGAAGCATTCGATCCCGTGGCGGGAACGGCCTACTTCGTAATGCTGGGAGTCTTTGCCCTCATGCCCCTGCTCGCGGCAAGGAAAGAATCCTCCAACGTCATGGAGGGCGTTCGTTGAACATCAATGCGTACGAAGTGGCGGTACAGCAAACCGGGCGTCACACAGAAGGATCGCTCGCAAGGGTACATACGCTGCAACGAGAACTCGTTCGCTACGCCACGCTGGCCGCCTCCAGTCACAATACGCAGCCTTGGAAATTTCAGCTTGAGCCCAATAGAATCGTGATTCTTCCGGACCTGTCACGACGCTGCCCCGCAGTCGACTCCGATGATCACCACCTCTATGCAAGCCTGGGTTGTGCAGCAGAAAATTTATTATTGGCCGCACAAGCCGCTGGGTTGAAGGGCCACTATTCCTACGGTGCGTCAGCATCGAGTGTGCATGTAGACTTCGAGGAGGGACCCACCTTTCAGTCCGCTCTGTTCGAGGCCATTCCGAGGCGCCAGTGTAGTCGGGCCGAGTATGACGGAATCTCATTCACCGGCGAGCCGCTTCGTCTGCTTGAGGTAGCCGGGCGGGGCGACGAAGTCTCGGTCATGCTTCTCACGGAGGGGAGACAGAAGGAGCAGGTGGCGGAGTATGTTGCAGAAGGCAACAGAGTGCAATTCGGCGATCCCGCGTGGGCTAAGGAGCTGAAAACGTGGATCCGCTTTAACGCTTGGGACGCCATGCGCACCGGTGACGGCCTGTACGGCCCCGTGATGGGCAGCCCGGACGTGCCTCGATGGCTCGAATCGCTGTTCATCCGCCTCGCGTTTTCCGCAAAGCGACAGAATCAGAAGGATATCGGACACATTCGGAATTCGTCCGCCGTTGCGGTCTTCTTCTCCGAGGCCGACGACAAGCCACATTGGATCGAGGCGGGGCGATGCTACGAGCGCTTGGCTCTCCAAGCCGCTGCGTTGGATCTGCGCACGGCTTTCATCAACCAGCCGGTGGAAGTGCCCGAGCTCCGGCCGCAGTTTGCCGATTTCCTCGGAATCGGTCATCGTCGGCCGGATCTCATCGTCCGGATCGGTCGTGGCCCTGAGATGCCGAAATCACTGCGGCGGTCGATTGACAGCGTGATCGTGTGACAGGTGTGGTCTCTGCGTGCGGTGAGTGAGAACGACGGAGAGAGGGGGACAGATGCTTCGATTCAGCGTAGGGAGGCTAGACCCTTTCAGAGATGGACGATGGTCCTATGGAAGACTCACACGCTGTGGCTGCGTCAGCTCACTTTATCGATGATTTAGCTGTTGAAAATAGCGCCTGCAAGAGCTTCATTGAGATTCATGACGATCTCTGCATGATGAATGCATATCGTGATGATCTTGCCTTGGGGGTCCAGGAGAAATGGGACAAGACGGCGTTCAACTAGCACCATATGGCTGGGAATAGGAGAAGATCCAGATGCTGGAAGAGAAGACGATGTTGCCAAAAGTGGGGATAGGTCGGCGCTGCGGGGCGATTCAAGCGAACGTCGATCGCTATCGCGCGCTGATGAGCGATGAGCTGTACGAAGAACTTCTCGCACTCGGGAAAGAGCTTGCGGGGGTCAAGATCTGTCACTTGAACTCGACGGCAGCCGGTGGCGGTGTGGCGGAACTATTGGCGCGCTATGTGCCCATGCTGCAGGCACTCGGCATTCAAGCCGACTGGCGGCTGATTCACGGTGAGCCTGAATTCTTTGCCATCACCAAGTCGTTTCACAATGCCCTGCAGGGGGGGCATTACGATCTGCGGAAGCCCGAGCAGGAACTCTACCTCCGCGTGAATGAGCGCAGCGCGAAGGCGCTGGGGAACGACTATGACGTCTATATCGTGCATGATCCGCAACCGGCGGCGATTCGGCACTTTACCGGGCCGCGCAACGCCAAGTGGATCTGGCGCTGTCATATCGACAGTTCAGCTCCGGACAAGGATGTCAGCCTGTTCCTGCGACCACTGATCGAAGAGTACGATGCGGTCGTCTTTACGATGGCGGAATTCCTGTTGCCTGGTCTGGCTGCGAAGCATGTGGCCATTATCGCGCCGGCCATCGATCCCCTGGCCACAAAGAACATGGAGTTGTCGGAGGACTTGTGCCGGCGCGTGATGGCCGATTCCGGCGTGGATCCGACGAGGCCGGTACTTCTACAGGTATCGAGATTCGACCCCTGGAAAGATCCCTTGGGGGTGGTGCGAGCGTATCGCCTCGTCAAAGAGGAAATCCCCGCCGTTCAATTGGTCCTGATCGGTGCGATGGCGGGCGATGATCCGGAAGGGTGGGAGATCCTGGACCGCGTTGAAGAACAGGCCGCGAATGATCCAGATCTCTTTGTCTTTACCAACCTCTCAGGAGTTGGAAGCATGGAGGTCAACGCCTTTCAGCGTGGCTGTGATGTGGTCATCCAAAAGTCGTTGCGGGAGGGGTTTGGGCTGGTCGTGTCCGAAGCCCTCTGGAAAGAAAAGCCGGTAGTGGCGGGAAACGCCGGAGGCATTCCGATGCAGTTTCCTGAGCCCTATCACAAAAACCTAGTGGACAGCGTGGAAGGCTGTGCGGAGCGGGTCCTCGACCTGCTCAAGCGGCCGGGCGACCGGGGAGAATTTGGTCGGGCTGGGCGCGAGCATGTGCGGAAGCACTTTCTGCTACCGCGGCTGGTGCGTGACGAGCTGCGACTGATCAAGCACGTGGTGCAGACCTCATGACCGACCAGCCCGAGAGCGTGCTGGTTGCCTATTTCTCGATGGAGATCGGCTTGGAATCCGGCATGCCGACCTATGCGGGAGGGCTCGGCGTGCTCGCCGGCGACACGATTCGCTCCGCTGCGGATCTCGAGGTGCCGATGGTGGCGGTGTCGTTGATCCACCGGCGCGGATACTTTTTCCAGCGGCTGGATGCGCAAGGTCATCAACGTGAGGAAGCCGTCGCCTGGCCGATCAATGATTTTGCGGAGCTGATCGACGAGCAAGCCACAGTCGATATCGAAGGTCGCACGGTTCATGTCAGGGCCTGGAGATACTGCGTCACCGGCGAGTCCGGCCATGTTGTTCCGGTGTATCTGCTCGACACCGATGTGAGCGAGAACCAGCCGTGGGACCGAACACTGACAGATGTGCTTTACGGAGGCGACGACCACTATCGCTTCTGTCAGGAAATGGTGCTGGGGGTTGGAGGGCTTCGACTCTTGCGGGCTCTGGGATATCAAGACATCCGCCGATTTCACATGAATGAAGGGCACGCCGCGTTGCTCGTCCTTGCGCTTGGCGAGGAGAAGCTGGCCGCGCAGAACCAGCCGCCTTCGATTTCAAACGAGCTGATCGAAAC
>SWDG01000008.1 GCA_005116965.1 Nitrospira sp.
GTCGAGTGCCGCCGCTTCCGATTGTAGAACACCTCGATATACTCAAAAATATCTTGAGTAGCTTCGCGCTGTGTGGTGTAGCGCCGATGATAGACAAGCTCACGCTTGAGGGTCCCGAAGAAGCTCTCCACACAGGCATTGTCCCAGCAATTGCCTGTGCGGCTCATGCTGGCCGTGATGCCGTGCGTGGTGAGCTGCTGCTGGTATGGCCCTGCGGCATACTGGGCGGATTCAAGTGGTCGTTGCAACATCATACTGAAGGGAGTTGCGATGAACATTCGAAAGCGCCGTTCGGATCGGTCTGGGCGGCCCCCCTTGCCGTCACCCGGTCGACCGTCGGTGGCAGGCCGAGATGAGCGACGACGGTTCTGGGCGGCGATCGCGGCAGGCATGGAGAGTGAGGAGGCCGCAGGCGAGGCCGGTGTGTCGCCGCCGGTAGGAACACGATGGTTTCGGGCGGCTGGCGGCATGCCACCCGTGATATTTAGGCTCTCGGCAAGGCCGCGCTCTGGCCGGTATCTCTCGTTTGCGGAGCGAGAGGAGATCGCGCTCCTACGCGTGCAAGGCTACTCCACGCAGGAGGTCGCTCGTCGACTGGGGCGGGCCGCCTCGACAATCTCCCGGGAGTTGCGGCGCAACGCCGCCACCCGAAGCGGCAATCTGGAGTATCGTGCGACGACCGCGCAATGGCATGCCGAGCGAGCCGCTCGCCGTCCTAAGCAGGCGAAGCTGGCGCAAAACGGGACATTGCGGGCGTATGTGGAAGAACGACTGGCTGGTGTTATCGTCGCTCCGAATGGTGCTCCCGTTCCTGGTCCGACCGTGTGCTGGAAAGGCCGCCGGCAGGGCCCCCGGCAGAAGAGGCGGTGGGCACACGCATGGAGCCCGGAGCAGATTGCCCGTCGCCTACCGATCGACTTCCCGGAAGATGAGACCATGCGCATCAGCCATGAAGCCATCTATCAAGCACTGTTTGTTCAAGCTCGAGGTGCGCTGCGTCGCGAGCTGGCGGCCTGTTTGCGCACTGGGCGGATATTGCGGAAGCCGAGGGCGCGCTCACACAAGCGAGGCAAGGCCTTCATCTCGTCCGAGATCATGATCGGTCAACGTCCGGCGGAGGTCGCTGATCGCGCCATGCCGGGCCACTGGGAAGGGGACCTCATTGTGGGTCTTGGCAGCTCCGCGATCGGCACCTTGGTGGAGCGCACCACGCGCTTTACCCTACTGCTGCATTTGCCTCGCATGATGGGCCATGGCTATGAGGCTCGCGTGAAGAACGGACCCGCGCTGGCCGGACATGGGGCTGAGGCCGTGCGTGACGCCATCACGCGTACGATCCTCACCTTGCCTGAGCAGCTCCACCGGTCGTTGACGTGGGATCAAGGAGCTGAGATGGCCCAGCACGCACGTCTGAAGATCGACGCCGGCGTGCAGGTTTATTTCTGCGACCCTCACAGCCCGTGGCAACGTGGCACCAACGAAAACACCAACGGGTTGCTACGCCAGTACTTCCCGAAAGGCACGGATCTGAGCGTGCACAGCGCCGAAGAGATTGCAGCCGTGGCGGCCGCCCTCAATGCCAGGCCTCGTAAAACGCTGAATTGGAAACGCCTGTAGAGATCTTTGACCACTTGCTCCAATAGCCCAACAAAGAATATGTTGCAACGACCACTTGAATCCGCCCTGACTCCCGCGATCGGAGTGATGCAGGAGCCCCGTAGTGGGCTGGCGAGTGGTGAGCGCCATTGGAGTGCCTGCTCGGTTAAATCCCCGGTCAGGCGCGGGCC
>SWDG01000009.1 GCA_005116965.1 Nitrospira sp.
GGTTCTGATTCAGTGGCTGGCCCTGCTCGTTACAAAAGACCCATGGGGGGATTTCCTTCCATCCACGTGTGGCCGCTTCAAACTGCCGATCAAGCTGCAGTGTTTCTGAGGTCGCTGTCAGTTCGCGAGACAGGTCCACACGTCGAGATTCGCCGCTCTTGGGGGTAGTCATCTTGCCATGTGTGAAGTTCCGACGGACCTCTACAAAACGCCCGGCGAAACTGATGTCCTCCCACTGAAGGGCCAGGAGCTCGCCTTGCCGCAATCCGGTGCGGGCTGCACAGAGGAACGCAGGGTAGAGTGTCGGCGCAACGGTTTTCGTATGGGCCAAGAAGAGCGCGAGCTCTTCGCGGTTCAGGGGGTTGATTGAACGGCGTTTGCTGATCTTCGGCAGAAACTTGCCCGGTCTCAACGCTGGATTGGCGGTGATGAGGTTGTCCTCAATCGCATGACTGAAGAGGCTGCTTAACGTGCGGATGATGTTCTGCACGGTCTTTGCCGACAAGCCACGTTGCAGGCACCCGACCGCGAAGGCCTTCACCTTCTCCCGCGTGATCTGCTGGAGATCCTGTCCGCGAAAGACCGGGAAGACATAGTGGTCGAAGATTTTTCGGTAGTCGGCGTGTGTGGTGTGTTTGCGGGTCTGTTCAATCCGCTCGAGAAATGTTTCAACGTAGGCGTCCAGGGTCACGCTGGTCTGTGGTCGGTCGAACGCTGTTTGCCCCAGCGCCAACCTGGCTTGAATTTGTTGAACCGCCTGTTTCGCGGCCTTCTTCCCCACCGATCCCGTGCCAATACGCTTGGCTTTGCGGGTACCGTGGTGGTTGATGAAAATCCACCACGCCCCTTTCCACTCTCGAATCGTGACGCCCATAGGACGCATAGTGTGTTTGACTCCCTTTCCCTGTGTCAAGCGCTCCGCTTCGAGGGCCGCATGTGAGCGACCACAGAATCAACGATCTCGCTCAGTCCATCAGCCGAGTTCACGACGTGCGAGCCCAACAGCCAGCGGTCGAACTCTTCTCGCTTCACCAGGATTTTTCCTTCGATCCGGTAGTGTGGCAGTGGATGCACGCGATCCACGAGGCGATCCCTCAGCCATCGAACCGAGCAGGATGAGTAGGCCGCCAGTGCCCTGAGATCGAAATACCCTGGCTCGAAGAGGTCACCCAGCATCACAGTCCCTTCACGATCCTGCACCACACGAGCGCATCCGTGCCGTCAAGTCGTTTGCGTAAGACAGAAGACGCAGGAAGCGCATGGCATGGTGGCACTTATGAGAGGGTTCAGAATTTATGACCATACCGAAAAAGTAGGGGAGGTCCGAGTTCAGAGGGGTCACTCACGTGGGTTTGCAGCAAGGCGGAGTGTTGGGCGAATTTCTGCTGAGACACCGTGCCAGGAGGAATCAGGCACCGTCGTGTCGCGTGACGCGACCGTGCGGAGACAATAGCCGTCGCCCATCAAGGGGTGTGGCACGCCCGTGGCAACCGCGCCACCTCGGACGGTGTCACGCTTGCAGCTGTGCGTGGCCACATACTGAGGAGATTCTGTTGCGCCCCGGTGTGGTGAAGGGCGCAACACGATGTTGAGAAGAGGTTAGTGTGCAGGTCCGCTCTGTGAGGCCGTTCCTACACCGTACAGCTATTCAGCCAGCATCGAAAAGCAGAACGGATCGATGGAAGAAAGGGGACTAAGACCGCATCTCCAAAGTCATAACCGGTCATAGTCGGAGTCGGCGGGGTTATCCCAGACACGCGCAAACGCGGGGGAGGCTAACTGGCTGGCGGCCTGAGTTAGACCTTGCTCTTCGGCCTGACGGTGGGCGAGAAAATCCACGAAGTCCTCCACCTCCGCTAACCGCTCTGGAGAAAGATGCCGAAGTTTCTGAAGAATCCTCTGTTCATACGCCGTCGTCATCTGCGTGCCTCCAACGGGCATCATCCTACAAGTCCCAGTCCCAACGATCAATTCTTCCTCCGTTGCATGCTGGACCCGCCGAGTCCGATCGCTGACGATTCTGTAGGTATTCTGTCTTGCCCATAGTTAACGAATTTTGAGAGGTTGCAGGATATGGCTGTTGCCCCCATTTGTCTTACATCTTCGGTTTGGCGTTTCCTCGTGCCCATGCTCTTTGGCCCTTCCGGTGGCTGGCCCCTGACTCCCCTCCGATGGCCAGGAGCAGACACCGGTCGATGAGGGGAGCCGGGCGTCTCGACTTGGGTGGTGTCGGTGAACTGATGGGTCGGACGGTGAAACGGACGACCACGGTCATGGTGGGCTTGGGTGCGCTCAAAGCGCCCTGGCAGGCCTGGTGTGAGCAGCAGGGCGTCACCCCTAGCCACCCCCTACGGATCGCCCTTCGGCAGGCCATGGACCGGGGAGCCACACAAGTCGGACAGCCGGAATTGGAGGGATTGGACCGGTTGAGTCAACTATTGCTGCCTTGAGGACGAACCTGAACCAGATCGCGTAAGTCTAACCGCTTGATCCACAACGCCTCCTTGAAAGCCTCTTGACCGCATGAACCTTTAAAGATACACTGTACTTTGTAAGGTACAGCACTAAATGACTCAGAAACAGAAAATCCCGTTGAGTTTCTACCGAACACCTTCCGGAGGGGAGCCCGTGAGGGACTTTATAAAGCGACTTCCCACGGAGGATAGAAAGGTGCTTGGCAGTGATCTCCTCGCCGCTCAATGGAAGTGGCCTGTTGGGATGCCCCTCTGTCGGCCAATGGGAGGAGGATTATATGAAATCCGCACGACCTTACCGAGCCGCCGGATAGCCAGAACGCTTCTTATCTACTGGCAACAGCAGCTTGTCGCATTGAATGCCTTTATAAAAAAGACCACAACGACACCGGATGCAGATTTACAGCTTGCACGTAAACGCCAAAGGGAGACGGAACATGAAAAAGAAGAATAAACACATCGGCTCGTCCATTGACGACCTTATGAAAGAGGAAGGCTGGTACGAAGAAGCAGAAGAACAAGCGATCAAGGAAGTCATCGCCTGGCAGCTTTCACAGGCCATGGAGAAAAAGCACATATCCAGATCCACAATGGCAACACGCCTCAAGACCAGCCGGACCCAGGTGAACCGCATCCTCAATGCGAAATCAGACGTGACCTTATCCAGCTTGCAACGTGCCGCCGCCCTTGTTGGCAGACGCTTGAAGATTGAGCTGGTGTAAATACCACCCCTTACAACGCCCCGACCTTGTGAACGGCTGGATGCTCTACCCACAGCCGCCTACCAGAAAGAAGAACGCCACGCGTCCCAATCCCACGACTTGCGCCACGTTTCGAGACACCATTCAGTACGTGCCAGCCGTTACAAAATTCTGCGCTATCCAATGACCTACTGCTGAAC
>SWDG01000010.1 GCA_005116965.1 Nitrospira sp.
TTCAAATGCCTTGGTTAATGCAGGCACCTCATCGAGGGACGCCACGGCAACATCTGCCCCTTTCGCCTTCCAGCCAGCACCCTTGTCGGTTGAACGAACAATCACCCGCACCGGCTGATTCCTACTCAGCAAGGTCTCCACCACCGCAGATCCTGTGTTTCCAGTCGCACCAAGCACAACAAACATGATGAGTCCTCCTACTCCTTACGCGACGCCTGATCGGTTCGTAATCACCTTCGCATGATGGCGTCGCTATCGTTGATTGTAAAGCGCCGCTCTCCGCCAGACCACAGCTCATACCCACACATTCCAGCTTGGCAACTTGCGTTCCAGTGCGACACTGGAAGTCTGAGATTTCCGATTCCACTGCGGCTAAGAGGGTTTAGAGGTGGAACAATCGAAGAATCAAGAGGTCATCATAGGCCGATCAGGTGGCGAAAGGTCGGCACCGTGCCGAAGGATCGGCTCCTCTAGACTGAGCGTATGCTACCCTTAGTTAAATTGGAGGGGACTGATGACCGCTCTACTCATTCGCATCCACCTTCGAACCGTCATCCTCATCCTGTCAGGAGTGATCGGTCTTCATGCCGCACTCGCATCGGATGAGTTCACCCCATCCTCCCAGGTTAGTTCCGTGAGAATTTCCGTCGCCTCGTATGAACGAATTCCAATCAATACACTATTAGCCCGTCCGGACTATTATCAGATGAGGGATATCCGTATCACCGGTACCGTCTTGGCGATGCAGACCGAAACCATCACCAATCGGATGATCTGCGGTCTAGCCCATGAGCGGACCACGCTCACAGTGGAAGATGATAGCGGACAGATGGAAATCCTCGATCAAGGCGCGTGCGGGAAGAATGTCGGTGCATTGAAAGCCCCGATGCTGAAGACAGGGCAACGAATCGATCTGCTCGTGCAGATCATGGTTCCCAACAGCGTCGGCTCTTCCGGTTCATCGGTGGAAGCGACCATCCGCTATATCGACCTGCCGCGAGACTAGCTACCCAAAATCTGCCACCGACACACGACCGTATGCTCGCGGCAATCGAACGAACCGCGCACACAGAGTCCAACACTCGCTGATTGTGAGACAGAGGCTACCGTGGTGCGTGATGAACAGAGGCCTGACCTGCAAGCAAAGGATCAAGAAGGAGCGGGGCCCGGCCCGTTGTACTCATGCCTCACACCGACTACGTACGCAGGCTCAGGGCAGGCCTGTCCTAGGACATAAACGGGCCTTGTTTGGACCACTGCTAGGCATCCAACGAGAGAGTTGGACTACAATGAATGAATGACCGATCACGTCGTGTTGAGAGTGAGGAAGAACCAATGGTGTTGAAAAGCTACACCGCAATTGTCGAAAAAGACGGCTCCAGCTATGTCGCGCTCTGCCCAGAACTGGACGTAGCCAGTCAAGGAGAGACCGTCGAATCAGCCACGGCCAATCTTAAGGAGGCCGTCGAGCTCTTTTTCGAATGTGCCGATTCTACCGAAGTCGAACGCCGGCTCCATACTCAAGTGTGTATTACCCACTTTGAAGCGCCCCATGGGTAAACTCCACGTCCTGTCTGGACGAGACGCCTGCTACATCCTCGAACAACAGGGGTTTCAGATCGTTCGCCAGCGTGGAAGCCACATCCTGGTGCAACGTCGAATCGAGCCCGGCACCGTTCCCATTCCAGATCACGCCGAGCTGAAGATCGGAATGTTGTAATCGATCATTCGACAAAGCGGGGTCGCTCGAACCCACTTCGAAACCTAACCGATAGGCTCACAGCTTCGACTCACCCATTCGCCTCCGCACGCCGCAACTAATTGACGTCTATCTGGCGGCTGTCACATGTTGATCGCCCAAATAGCCAATGGTCATGTCAGACCCCATTTTTTAGACCAAACCTTCTCAAAGTGCCCCTCGCTCCATGGTACGGAGAGAGGGGCCCCTGTGTGTCATATGTTCAGAACGCCGCGATAACTTTTTTTGCGATCGCTTTGCCAACAGTATCACCACCAGTCGCGTCGAAGTCCCAATGTACCCCAAGGTAGATGCGGCTAATTTTATTTTGCTCGATCGCTTCTTTCAGCGTAAAGGTCTGCTCCCAGAGAGGGCGAGTAGCACCAGTATTATCAGTCGTTATCCCGTTGAACTCATCAGAAGTGAATTCCACTGTGATATTTTT
>SWDG01000011.1 GCA_005116965.1 Nitrospira sp.
CGTAGAATCAGTCGAGCCTCCATCAATGACAATATGCTCGACATGCGGATGGTCTTGCGTCAACACGGACCCAATGGTCTGTTCGATATAGCGCCCCTGGTTAAACGAAGGTGTGATGATTGTCAGCTTCAGCGGTGGCGACAAACTATTCGGCAACTCTTTCACACGCTCACCCGCCGTTGCTTTCACCGATTCATGGTGCTGAACAGCTCCCAAGCTCGTCCCTCCTAATTCTGATAGGCTCCGAGATTAATGTGTCCGGGCAGACAAGGCCGACCCAATAGGTCCGCACACTGACTCCCCCAATCGACACCGATTCCTCTCGCTGGCGAACTCACTTGAAGCTGGTAGTCATTGGGCCCGACAAACAACGGGTCGACTCCTACAATATTCGTAGGATGGGAGGCCTGCCGAAAATAATCACCACCTTGATTTCCAAAGAAGACATTTGCTGTCAAGATCTGGTCGGATACTCCAAATCTGTAGAAACCGTATCGCCCACTACCCACGACGATGTTATTCGTGAACTGACTAATCTGTGTCACGGAGAAACTTGCCCAGATACCATCTTGCGTCGAATCGACAATCGTATTATTGCCAATAAAGTTTTCATCAGCATCCACTCCCCCATCAATCAACATCCCTGTGTGACAATGGACGATCATATTGGCATAGACATCAGTCGACGCACTTCCCCACAGATAAATGCCCTGCCCGGTTGGATTTCCATGTCCTCCAAGATTGTCGCGGATGATATTGCGACGAATAATCATATTATGTGGGCGAGGGGCAGTATTTCGCTCGGCATCAATTCCCATTCCATCGATGCCAGTTATGCCGGGGATCAAGCCGGTGATCGTATTCTGCTCCACAAGCATGTCGGTGGAGGCCCAGGGTGCGATTCCTGCATTAGTGACGAGATTTGAGAGCGTATTATTACAAATGCAATTTTGCACTCCTGGTAACAAACCAACATGTGAGATAAAAATACCGCCTCGGCTATTAGAAAGGGTATTGTGCGTCACTCGTACTCCCATAAAGCGGTTCTCGTGGGGAACCTTCGTCACATTACGAAAGACACGAATAAGTGAGGAGGCAGGCTCCCATCCAACATTACTATTCGAGATCACATTCCCTGAAATATCAATATTGAAAATTGAACCTGCTGTACCAGCAATGGCAACAAAATCAATCGCAGGTGCGGAGGATTGTGATCCAGCTCCAATAATGGTGTTATTTAAGATGGTGATTGTATCCCAATTCTGATTGGATGCGACATCAAGGTCCCCATTGACTGCAGATCCAGTCACATCTACGAACGTGTTGTCTTTTATGGTAATATCATCGAAATCAGTCGTAGGTCCCTGCGCAAACTCAACTCCATGGGTCGCGACTCCATTCTGCCCGCATCGGGTAAAGGTGCTTCTCCGCACGATAAGATGACGCCCGGTCGAGGCTAGGTAGAGACAATGTGTAACCGTGCTTTCAAATGCCACATTGTCCCATGTGATATAGCTGGCATTGAGCGCAGCGAGCGCATAGGAAGTCGTGCTTCTGAAGATAAACTGGCCGGTGCTAAATGAGGTGACGGTGATGGGTTTTCCCGGAGATCCGCTTTGCTTCATGATGAAATTCGTGAGCGTTTCCGACGCGCCCCCCCTTCCTGCGTAGATCGCGCCTGGCACCCAAGATGAAATGTTCTTCCAGCTATTGAATGGCCCATGCTCGCCACATGTCGTCGTGGTCCCATCCCCATTGGCCACACAGGTCGGGTCAATATAGAAGATCGCCGCAGGAGCACTCACCGAAACATCACGACTCTCTCCTCCATCGTTGCCGCAGGCGACGATCACAAGTGAGAGTCCTGTCACCACTATGGCCCGAAGGCTACCAAGTCGCATACGTCGTGTACTCCTCATCCATCGGCCACGCAAAAGCGGGAGAACCGCGTTATAAAACAGCCTCCTCGCAGATTAAAGATTCACTATTCTTCCACACAGACCATTCACGAAGATTCATCAGGCACTCATCCTGATGCAGGGATAACGTCCATAGGTGCGGTAGCCGTATGCGCTGAATGCAATGCCCCCTGCCCTTTGGCGCAATACCAATACCCTGCCAGCATCAATGCTGGAATCTGAACCAGACTGACAAACGTATTACTCTCCACCATCAGTAACAGACCGACAAGAATCTGCAGAAAGTGCGCGAGGCGCGCATGGTAATAGGCCGTCGATGTGCGCCGGGCGGTGGCATAGAAATTCTTGATCAAGGCCGCAAACAGCAATCCCCACAGAGCCAGTCCGACACATCCCGTATTAATCATGATATCCGCCCATCCAATGTCCGCAGAGTGGAACGCCAGGACGTAGGGATACCCCGCCTTGTACCGCTCGACATATTCAGGCGTGTAGATGACGGATCCATACTTGAGCTTTGTCCTCAGAGATCTTGGAACATCGTCTTCATGAATGAACCCATATCCGACAACAGGGTTGTGCGCCAGAACCAGCCTGAATCTTTCCTTGGCAATGCCTAACCGCCCGGTATAGGTATCTTCATTCTTTGTCTTCGTTGCTGCCTTTTCGCCCACGACCAGTTCAACTGCGCTCGTGAACCGCTCAATGACTTTCTCTGCATAGCCGCCGAAATACAGACCGGCCCCGCCCACCAGAAATAGAATGAGCATCATCGGCGCGACAACAAAATTAAGCCGTATACTCTCAGGACTCTTCTTAATCGCAAGCGTGACGAGCATGACGCCAAAAACAAAGAGCACCACGAGGTAAATCCCTCTGGTAAAGGTCAGCACCGTGATGGCAATCGCCATTCCCACATACACCAACTCGTGCACCGAAATCCTGGTTGCCGTGAGAACCTTCGAGAGGATCATCCAGACAAACAGAAGCACCACGGGAAGAAAAACTGGCAATGATCTCGTGACATCATCGTATGCTCTGTAGAGGCCGAATAAAATCGGCTGATGAAGCGCAAATTGAGTCAGACAGACCGGCAACAGGCCAAATGTCGCAAGGTACAGTGCCTTCATCAAGAACTCATACGCACCGTCATCGAGCACAAACAGCTTTCTGAATACAAAAAACGACAGAACCCCAAGGATCATTTGCCTGGAGGCTTTCACACTGTTCAGTGCGGGATAGTCATAGATCAACACCGACCACAGCAGGCACAGGCCCATCCATCCCACAAGGAGTTGAAGAACCACCACATAGCTCACCCTGGAACCTGGAGTCTTTCGGTGAAACAACGCCAGCTGCCCCCATGCGATCAAGAGCAGCAGCGCCCCAATGTCCCACACATCAATGCCCGCAATGATCCTCGGGGTCACATCGAAGCATGAGGTCATCACAACGAATGCGATCAAGACTTTGATTCGAGGAGGGAGCACGCAGAAACCGATTAGGCCGAGCAATCCCCCTGCAATGGCGTAGTACAGCATTCTGCAGATTCAGTCAGAGTCGAAAAAAGAGACCATCCACTTGCAGTTGTTGGCCCGTGGCATTGTCGATAAAGCCCGGCATAAGGAACAACAACGTAAACCCTCTGCGCTGCAGGAAGGACACGACTTCTCCTATCAAGGGTTCGCCCTCATACAGCGGCACCAATGACATCTCCACTTGCAGTCCCAGGATGGCCTCCAAAGCCTGTTCACCTCCGTCCAGGACCTTCATCGTGAAGCCTTGGGTGTCTATTTTCAGGAACGCCCGAGTCTCTGCCGTCGCATAGCGAGGAAAGAGAGCATCGAGGGTTCTCATCTGTATACGTTCCGTGGCGATATACGCCGAGTCCGGGGCAGATTCCACGTGGGTCGGTAGGATATTGAGGAGAGAACTACTCCACGAGTTTTCCGCCACATTGATTTCCGCCGTATCTTCCTTGTCGCCTAAGGCGCAATTCTCCACGCGCCAATTGACATGATGCCGTGCGACATCGGAAAGCGTACGATAGGCAGCGGACAGCGGCTCAAACGAGATCATGCTCCCCGAATACCCCGTCTCCAGTAATTGGAGAGCAAACTGTCCGGTATTCGCGCCGACATCAAGGACGAGATTGATCCCGTGTGATTCCAAAAACCGCGTCCTGACGGCCAGTGGATCGCGTCGAGAATCGTACTGAGAGACGACATATCCGAGTTTCCGTAATCCATTCTTCACAGCTGTGCGGACCATCACCGTGCCTCCTCATCAATCACTCAAACCAACACGCTCGTCGGCGTACGCATGCACCTATCGTTCTCCCGCTAGAGGTCGAGCAAGCCATCGCTGCAATTCAGCTCTTGTGGAATGATGCCACATTGGGACGCTCATGATTGCGAGATAGGCAAGGATCGTCATTGCACTGGTTAAGATTGGTCCCCAGGCGCTCGGCGCATGCAGTGTGGGCAAGATCACCTCCCAGGTGCTCGGCAATGCCTGCCAGCCTATAGAGGTCGCGACCAGTCCCGTGATGAAACACCCGCCGAGCTTCCAATCATCCGCGAGCACGAGGCGCCGAAAGGCAATGGAGCTTCGACTACAGTAGAGAATATTGAGCAGCAGTCCCCCAATGGCCAAGGATATAGCCCAGGCCGCCACCACACCAAATCCTCCAAAAATCCGGCCAAAAGAGAACGCCAACAGGCCATTCAGCAACGCCATGATGGCATGCGATATCACATTGATCCGCATCTCCCCTACACCCAGACATGCGAAATAGGCTGGCACCGCAAGGGTATTGGCCAACCACCCGAGCGAGAGTAAGATGATGGACCAGACAAGTGCAGGCTCATAGCGACCCACCCACAATTCCGACACCAACGGAGCGCAAATACCGAGTAAGCCGAAACCCGGAATGGCGAGATAGGTCACCAGTCGAGTCGACTGGAGATACAACTCCGCGACCTTCTGAGGCCGTAACTCTTTCAGTTTGGCAAATTCAGGAACCAGAACTTGGTTTGCGTTGACGATCAGTGACCGAAAGAGTTGTACGAACTTGTTGGCCATCTCATAGTAGCCCACCATGGACACGCCTCCCCATCTGCTGAGGCAGGCCTTTGTGATCGGATCAGACAGCAGGGCTAACACTGAGATGAGTTGAAAGTGCGTCGCATAGCCGATCATCTGCTCAAACTGCTTCTTATCCCATCGATACGGAATGAATGACAGTGCTGACACCGTGCGCTTCAAGAAGGCTGCAGACGCCGCCAGCGTCATGAGGTTTTGGGCGACCCTCGCGTAGGCGAGGCCCAGCAACCCATAGCGAGGCGCCAGAAACACGCACAACATTGCGTGCGAAATTGATTCGGCAATCAACAGGCCGTTCCGCTGTACGATCAGCTGACACCCATACAACCCTGACTGATAGATACTAGTGACCATCATCACAACAAACGCCCCTAACGCGAGTGGCAGTATGGCACGCGCCTCCTGGTACAACTGGTCATCAACGGCAAAAGCCAAGTAGTACGTCGCGACTGGATAGGCACAGACGATGAAGAGCAGGCTCACAGACGCCACAGTAATGGCTGCGGTTTCCACCGCGACAACGAGAGACTGTGTGTCGCCTTTCGCATCGCACTCCGCGATGTGCTTCACAATACTTCCCGTCAATCCAAAATTCGCGACTTGGATCATTGAACTGGTCGCCAATACCAACGACCATACTCCCAAGTGTGCAACACCGATCGTGTCCAGCAAATATCGATACAGGATAATGAGCGTCACCCCAGAGACAACGATCTGAACCACTGAGGATGCGGCGTTAGTTACCATGCGGCGTTTCTCAACCATGCACTAAACTCCAAGCGGATACGGCACTCTAGAAATGGCTACCAACGAGCAGGACTCCCTTCGATTGAAGAAAAGCTTATCCTCTGAGTAATGCCTGCCTACCTCATGCTGATCGATTCAATCGCGTAGTGGCCGTAAACTCTCCGCATTATCCAGGAGAAACTTTCTAGGGTCACCGTCCAGTCAACCCCTCAACAGATGTTCGCGACCTATTCAGAAATTGACTTAATGATTCCAAGTCTGACGGGTATCAAAAGCAGCCAGTACCCCAAACACACATGCACTTTAGGTAGGACGGCTACCGTCATAATATTGACCGCAGACGTGTGTGACAAATTAAAATGATTTTTCTGACAGTAAAACTTAGCCCAGAGGGAGGGAGTTGAAGGCTGTGATGAATCAGTGAGTTCCGGAATCGACCGGGTAATGCTGTCCTCCATGAACGGAGGCAAGACCGTACAGAGGCATGCTAATTAGAACGGACAGAGACGCGTGAGCTATTCAGCACTCAACTTCACGGGCTGATCGACGAATTGCCAGATGGGCACGACGTAACTGATTGCGGTTCGCCACAAGACCAACCTTTATCTACCTACGCCAGCACTCGTTCCAGATACTCGATAATCCGTTCCGCCGCTTTACCATCCCACAGCGGTGGGATCGCCCCTTTCTTCCACTGCCCGGCCATCACTCGCGCCAGCGGCGGTGGAAGCTTGCTTGGATCAGTCCCGATCAGTTCGTTGCTGCCGATGGTGATGGTTTCTGGGCGTTCGGTGTTATCACGCAACGTGAGACAGGGCACACCAAGCACCGTCGTTTCCTCGGTAATCCCCCCGGAATCGGTAATCACGCCTTTGGCATGTTTGACGAGATAGTTGAATTCAAGATAGCCCAAGGGGTCAACGTAGTGCATCGAAGGGAGATTGTTACCTGTCTCTCGGAGATTCTTGGCCGTCCTGGGATGAACAGGGAAGATGACGGGTAGGCCTCGTGTTCCGTCTGTGATCGCCCGTAGGAGTCGGAGTAGTTGCTGCTCCCCATCCACATTCGCCGGACGATGCAGGGTGATGACAAAATACTTACCCGGCTCCAGCTTGAGCGAGTCCCAACAGGCCGGCGGCCGTAGCCTGGGCATCTGCTTCAAGAGGGTATCGATCATGGTATTGCCGACGAAAAAGATGCGATCGTCCGTGATTCCTGCGCGGCGGAGATGCTCGTTGGCCGTTTCGCTCGTCGTAAAAAACCAGTTGGTGATCGAGTCGGTCACCACTCGATTGATCTCTTCCGGCATTGTCCAATCACCGGATCGAATCCCACCTTCGACGTGAGCTACCGGCACACCCAGTTTGCGTGCGACAATGGAACAGGCCATGGTCGACGTCACATCACCGACGACCAGACAGAGGTCACTCTTTTCCTTCAGTAAGACCCTTTCATACCCGACCATGATTCCGGCGGTTTGTTCGGCTTGAGTGCCCGACCCGACCTCGAGATTGATATCTGGATCAGGAATCCCGAGTTCTTCAAAGAAACTGCCAGACATCGCACGATCGTAATGCTGGCCGGTATGAATCAATCTATACCGGAGCTGCCCGCCACGGCGCTCAGCTGCTTTGAGCGCTTCAATGATCGGCGCGATTTTCATGAAATTGGGACGTGCCCCAGCGATGATATCAATACGCTTCACCATTCACCTCACGTTGCAGGCCAATACAACTACGCAACCTGCTCATTGTAGCTTACTTGGAGTCTCGTTCAATGATTTAAGCTTCTGACGAGTCCGATGGGCAGTAAGGCGAACATCAATCCAGGCACACGAGTTTCCGCTGCAATGAGCAGACCTGGCGAGATCTCTAAAAATGCACTTCTCGGATCGTCTGACGGTTGGCTTGAAACCATCGGACCGTTTTGTTTAGCCCTTCGCGTAAGCGGTGCCGAGCTTCAAAGCCGAAGAGTTGCTTAGCCCGACTGACATCCAGACAACGCCGCGGCTGGCCGTTCGGCTTGGAGGTGTCCCATTGAATGTGT
>SWDG01000027.1:0-19214 GCA_005116965.1 Nitrospira sp.
ATTCTGAACAATTCGGTCTGGTTTGCAGAGTTTTAGCACAAAAATAGCACAACAATTCTGGCTGGTGAGATTCGCGCCCGTGCCCAAAATGGCAGATTTTCCGATGGCCCCGTTCTTTTCTTGCACGGGATTGAGCCGGTCGTAGACAAAATTGGTCGTGGTACCATTGATCGTTTTACTAGTTCTTCTGCCGAAGCTGTCATACGTAAACGACGCCGTGAGCCCCGTTCTGCTGATCGCCGTGAGCTGGTTCCTCGCGTTCCAGGTGTAGGTTGTAGTCACCCCAGCATCGGTGCTGGTCGCCAGGTTCCCATTCAAGTCATAGGTCTCGGACGTCGTGCCGAAGATCGTCTGCTGGTTGTTCGCATTATAAGTCGTCGTGGTGAGAGCCGGAGGAATATTCGAGCGCGCAAACGTGCCACCTGTGTTAATCCGACTCGCGGCCGCGTCGTAGGTATAGGTCACGAATGGTTGCAAAGCAGTCGGTATTTGGTGAATGGCATGAGATCAGGATCGATGACTTGCACGTTCAAGCAGCTTCAAAGAATGGTCGTCAGTTGGGTAATGAATAAGCCCAGCCTTGTCGGTATCCACAAGAACACCTGTTTTCAAATAGTTCCACTCAGCCTTGGGAAAATCTCCGCTGTACTGATCATCGTCAAGCACGCACACGATAACCCCTGTGCAACCTTCCCATACCTTTACTTTGTCACCAACCCGCATCTGCTGTCCATCTGAGTACTTCATACGAAATGCTCCGCGGCTATTTGATAAACGGTTGAATTGGAATCCAGCTAGGGTCAGGCGGGGGAGAAACGCTTATACTTCGCTGCCAGAAGCATCTGCAGTTGTTGGGGTTTTGCTGCGCAATATATGTATTGAGATGATCTCCGGCTATACCATGTTGGACCTTATCAGCAGGATTCTGGTCATACCTATAAGCGATCGTGCCGAGAGGCACAGTTGTTCCGTCCACGAGCTTACACGGGGGGCACTTCTTATCACAGGGAGTGTCGCCGGATATTGTAAGAATATTAAGTGCCAGGCCTATCCCACCCAGAAGGCGTCCGATTCCTTGTAATCCTGGAATTGAAGGGTCATTGGGAAAAGGAATAGATATTGTGGCGTTCCCAGTTGGGTCAATGAGCCGCGTCGGAGCATTAAATACATAAGCATACAAGTTAGCATCACCACCATAGAACCCAATCGGATCTTCATTTATAAATCTCTGCAATCGAGGCTGATAATACCGCGCCCGATAATAGTAGAGCCCCGATCCATCATCTTCTCGACCTGTATATTTATAGCTATTCGTACTGGCAGCACCAGTCTGGGTCGTCACGCCGAACGGTTCATACGTGTATTGGGCTTGGAGAGTCCCGGTGCCGTCTCCTAATGCAACGGTTGAGCCGAGAGCGTCGGTTAAAAGTGCACGAGTTCCAACTCCATCAGTTCTTGTGAAGAATTCATCAATCCCAAGACCGGTGAGTAGGTTGGCGGTCACGGTCGCACCGTTCTTTTCTTGTACTGGGTTCAAGCCATCGTAGACAAATTTGGTCGTGGTGGTGTTGATGGTTTTGCCGGTTCTTCTGCCGAAGCTGTCGTAGGTAAAGGACCCTGTCAATCCAGGGCCACTGATCGCGGTTAACTGATTTCTCGCGTTCCACGTATAGGTGATCGTGCCGCTCGCGTCGGTGAAGGTGGCCAGGTTGCCGTTGAGGTCGTAGGTCTCGGTGCTGGTGCCAAACATGGTCTGCTGATTGTTGGCGTTGTACGTCGTGGTGGCGAGGGCTGGCGGAATATTGCTGCGTGCAAACGTGCCACCGGTTTTGAGTCTATTCCCTGCTGCATCATAGGTGTAGGTCAACGTCCCCAGCGTGGTCGCGCCTTGCTTGTAGGTCACGGTCGCGAGCTCGGACGCCACGTTGTAAAGATATTCGACCTTGTTCGTGTTCGGATAGGTGATACTCGTTCGTCTGTCGGCATCATCATAGCCAATCGTCACCGTACTGGTCCCTTGGGTGATGGTCGTGAGCCGGTTCGCATTATCGTACGTGTACGTCACTTGCGTCTGCCCAACGACCGTCATCGTGGCTCGCCTTGAAGCATTATCGTACATGTAGTTCACCGTACCTTCTGCTGTGACTTCCTGCGTCAATCGGTCTAAGCCGTTGTGGGCTCTCGTAATCGTGGCCGTGGCCATACCGGAGCCTCCGCTACCAATCGATGCTTCGTCGTCGTGGTGTTCTACGCTTACGTCAAACTGGCTATCGCTTGATATGGTCCAACTGTCGCCTCACCTAGCCCAAGACCACAACCCTACAGTTCGAGCGCAAAGCGAAGGGCATCTTTGACCTTCGCCATCGTGGCAGCGGACAGCTGCCCCAGTTTGCGTTCGAGCCGGGGTTCGATCAACGACCCAATCCCTTGGACGTTCACGACGGATGTTTGGTGCAAAAAGGGAAGGTCGCCTAGCTGGATTTCGTATCGACTGCCACGCTGCTGCGTGGTCAGCGGAAGGTATGTGAGGAGTGCGCGCGGAGCGTCAGGATCGAATCGAGAGACGATGAGAACGGGACGGGTTTTGGCTGCCAACCCAAGATCGGCTAGCCAGATCTCACCCGGCTTGGCGTTCATCAAGGGCATCGAGCACTTCTTGCACAACAGCGCGTGAAGGCTGCAGATCCAGGGTATCGGTGTCGGCGAGTTCGATCACATCGGTCACGATTTGCTCCACGTGAGCCGCCACCTCAGGCCGCCAGGAGGCGAGCTTCTTATCGAGTTTCTGGGCGAGCTGCGTCATGCCGTGACGGTACCACGTTTCACCAGCCCCCGCAAGATTTGGCCCTCTGAGCGGCAGGGCATATTCTGCATGTTGAAAGCCGGAGGCTGAGAGGAAACCGCGCGCCCTCAGGCAGTCAGAAGGCCGATCCCTGCCCACTATTTTTTCTGTCCGGCATGAAATTCTTCCAAATGTATCCCCGTTCGGACTCACTTCATCGGCGAACAGCCATGCCAGGAGCGGCATTGAAGTATTGGAGGGGCACTCGGCTCGTGGTCTCCCCAAGAACTATATGACCATTCCTGACCTCTCCTGATCTCTCCTGTCCCTTCCTGCTTAATTTCATTTTTTCTCTCAGTCCGCTAGGCACGGCGCGCTCAAACACCAAGTGCAACATATTTGGGAGAATATGTTGCATGGGAAAGTTCGATTTCAGGCAGCATCATGCTGCGCTTTTTGCACTTGGTCATTGAAACCGCCCTCGCATTGGCGGCACTCGGGTCTCATTATTCCATGAGTCATACCTATGGTTTCGGAGGACAACTATGAAAGAGAGGTTCCACAATCACCGCGTGTCGGTCCGAGAATTGGCTGAGCTGCTGCAGGTCAGCACCGATACTATTCGACGGGCTTACCGGAGAGGCGAACTGCCAGCAATCCGCGTAAAGACCGCGCTTCGGTTTGACCTGGAGGAAGTCCATCAGGTGATGCAACGCCAGGCCGAGGTCTATCTGAGCGTACGGCGATGCGCCGCGAGCGGCGCACGCCGCACGCACACAGAGGCACAGCCCCCGCTTAGTCAAACGGGGGCGCAAATTCCAAGCAGCAAATCATGAGTCTTTCCAAGCGTATAGACCAAAACCCTGCTCGTTCGAGAGTACTCCTATCGGGAAGTGAACCCTCTGCCGGACTCCAGCAGCAACACTGTCAGCGCTGCGGCAAAGCCTGGTGGCCTCGCCAACCACGCAAGCCAGTCCGTTGTCCCTGTTGCAAGAGCCCGTACTGGGACAAGCCTCGGCGGCTGAGGTCCGCCGTCACACGCATAAACGAATCCTTGAAGAAAGAGGAGCTGGCCGCCACTCTAGGCCAGACACTGACCAAGGCCTTTGGACAAGAGGACGACCACCAACGAGACCACGAAGACCGCTCCTTGGCAAGCGCGCTCCACATGCTCAAGGAGATGAAAGCCACTGGGCGAACCTGGCAGGAGATGGCCGACCGGCTGGAACGGGAATTCGGGACTACATTGGAGAAAGACCAACTGAAGGCGCTTGTCCGATAATCGTCACGTTCCCTGCCCCTACCACCAGTCTGGGCAGGGAACCACAATCCCTGTCGCTGAGCGCAGCGCCTTGCAGGAGGCGAACCTGGATGCGGCAGGAAGGTTGGCCCGCTGCTCCTAGCGAAGCTCAGCCGCCAGTGCGCTGCTGGCGTTCTGACGCGAGCACAGACAGGGGGCTCGGGGGTGTCGCAAGACGCCCCCGGTTGAGAGTTCCTATGCTATTGACAATCAAAGACGTGTCGGGTTGGCTCAATATCAAACCGTCTACGTTGTACCTCTGGGTCGCGCAAGGCAAGATTCCTTGTCAGAAGATCCACGGGCTCATCCGCTTCGATCGCGAAGCCGTTACTGTCTGGCTGCGTTCTTTCAACTCACTCCAGGTGACAGCACGCCCGCCATTGATTCGGCAACAGGATCGGGATTTGAACCGGATCATTGAAGCGGCGAAACGGCAGGTCTATACTCCTGGCCACGGGGAAACCAGCACACCGAGTCCTAGAGGAAAGGAGTGAGAGTATGGGACTCGTGAAGAGAGGAAGTACGTGGTGGATGTCGTTCATGTTCAACGGTCAGCAGGTTAGGCGGTCGACGGGAACGGCTGATCGACGTTTAGCTGAAGCGATTCTTGGGAAGGTGAAGGTTCAAATTGTCGAAGGGCGGTTCTTCGAGAAACCAAAAGAGGAACCACGACGGTTCTTTGAGCTGATGCAGCGATTCTCGACCGAGCATGCCCCACGTCGCGCCAGTTATCCAAGATTGCTGACCCATGTGTCCCATCTGACGCAGTTCTTCGGAGATGTGCTGTTGAGTGAGGTCACGCCCAAACGGATTGTGGCCTACAAGAACAAGCGCTATGCCGATAACGTTATGCCGGCCACCATCAACCGGGAACTGGCGACCTTGAAAAAGGCGTTTAATCTGGGACGGCGTGAGTGGGAATGGTGTTCGGATAACCCTGTGACGCGTGTGTCGATGGAGAAGGAAAACAATGCTCGGGATCGCTGGCTGAGCCTGGAAGAGGAATATCGGTTCTGCCATGTGGCTCCAGGGTGGCTACGAGACATTGTGCTCTTTGCCATTCATACGGGTTTACGGATGGGAGAGATCCTCGCCTTAACCTGGCACGTGGTGGACTTGTCGAGGCGGACGTTGATGGTGTGTAAGTCCAAGAATGGGGAGCGGCGAACGATTCCACTCAACCGGACGGTGATGGATCTGCTCCAACAACGGGCTCGGATCAAGCCGGCTGCTGTGGACTGTGTGTTTTGGAGCGAGGCGGGCACGCCGCTCGATGGACCGAATCTGAGACGTGCGTTCCGGTCCGCTCTGAAGAAAGCCAAGATCGAGGATTTGCATTTCCACGATCTGCGGCACACGTTCGCCACGAGACTTGTGCAAGTAGGGGTAGATCTCTACAAGGTTCAACGCCTGCTGGGACACAAGTCACCGCAGATGACTCAGCGGTATGCGCATCACTATCCAGAAAGTTTACGGGATGGAGTCGATGCGCTGGAGCGGGTTAGCACAAATTTAGCACAATCGAGGGGGACGCTCGCGGCGGTTCCTGTAACTGCTTGAAAAATTGGTGCCCCCGATACGAATTGAACGTACGACCCACGGTTTAGGAAACCGTTGCTCTATCCAACTGAGCTACGGGGGCATAACAGAACTGTAGCGCACTGACGGAAAGATTGGAAGGGGTGCGACAACCATTTTTGGAGCGATTCCCTCCCCACAGCATCCGCCGGCGAACACTTGTCGTTGGCAGTGGGCATTCTACTAAGCTGGGTAGAGTTGAACTGTGGAGCGCGTAAAGCCGTTGCTCGATTCCATCAAACGCTAAGCTGTTTCAGTGGGAAGCTTTCGGCCCTCCGGGGGCCTCTTTCAGCCGTGGGCAATAACCTTCTGGTCATTGCCTGGGAGCACCTAACAGCCTATGAGATCCTGTCAATAGGTGTGTGCATAGAATCAGACGGCGGTCTTCTCGAACTGATCGGTTTTGTTGCGGTGCACACTTCCTGATCGTCTCATTCTCCGATCCTTGAAGGGCGGCTCCATAATGTTTGTCGTTCTGCGGTACCGCCGCGTGTTCCGATCTATTTTGAGCAATCGACAGACGCGTCGCTGACTCCGCCCGAAACGCTCGGCCATCCACTAGGCCGCAGTTTGTTTTGGGCGGTGCCAGTGTTTTTCGGTGATCGCCTTTCGCGCCTGAATGTCAAAGGCTTGCTCTACCACGATTTGCTTCAATCGCCGGTTTTTGTCCTCCAGCTGGCAGAGCTCCTTCACAGGACGGACTTCAATCTCAGCATACTTCGCCAGGACCTTATAAAAAGTGGCATCTGAGATGCCGTGCTTGCGGTAGCGCTCTTAGACCACCCATGCCCGCCTGGGTATTCTTGAGCACTGGAATGACTTGTTCCTCCCTGTGCCATGGCCCCTTTTCTGTGGGGCCAATCTCAACACAGGTGAGCTTCCAAGCCAATGCTCTAGTTTTCACAAGGAAGGTCACACAGCCCTTTCTTGTGGTGTTTTCAAATAAAATTTCTCAAGCTATTGATTGTATGGATATCTTTATTCTTTTTTCAAGAGAAGGTTCATGCTAGTATCCAGCTGCTGCTTTCTTTCCGCCATGGAGTCTCTCCCGGCGCTAAGGAACTAGGGGAGGTGATGTGGCCATCACCTCCCCTTTCTTTTGCCATATCCTTCATCTCATGAAGTGCACGTCGTCAGCGTAACCGGTTGCATCCGTGCATTTTTGCTGATTCCATCCCGATGGAGGGCCCGTCAGTGCAGGGGAGCTCTCGTCAGTGACGTGGGTTCTCTCGGATGGTCGAGTTAGTTGGAAACGTTGCCGAGGAAGTGTTCGATCGGACAACTACTCGTGTGATGTGGTGTAGGGCAGAGAAAGATCAAGGACGCGGGCAGGGTGAGGAGGCGACGTGGCCGACGCCTCCTCACGGTGCGACTACTTCTTCTTCTTAGCCGCTGCCTTCTTTGCAGGCTTCTTCGCTGCTTTCTTCGTTGCCATGAGTTCTCCACCTCCCTTCAATTTCAAAAATGGTGATTGTGTATGTCTGGTATAGCAGAGTTTGTGCAATCAGTAAAATCCTCTCTACCCAAACTTGGTCCGGTCGGTGGAAGGAGGGGGCAACCCTGATTCTGTGCATCTCTGTTTTTGAGAGATTCAAGATGTGAATTCGTATCAGGGGGCCTCTGTCTACTGCTCTAGGGATCTCGGAGAAGCTGTATGCGTGTTCTCGGTGACCGCACATGGGGACAAGTAGGGGAGACCTGCTGGTGTTCTGACGTGACTAGCGGTCGTTGGAGTGAATCGAGGTGGTCAGCAGCCGCATAAAGTAGCAGTCGATTTTTCCAGCATCAAAGGAAAAACAACATGAGGGGCTAGGTGCAACTGCAATGGGAGCACTGACCTAACCCTCCAATTCATACTTGTATGGCGAAGGCCATGGGTTCGAGTCCCAGCCGGCTCACCAGTTCGGACCAGAGCAGAACTTTCAAACGACCTTCAGTCTCGTGAACTCTTCATCGCCGGCAGCGAGATTGGCGACGGTTCACGGTAATGCCGTTGCGATTGTGATTCGCAAGACCATCGCACGTCTGTTTTAAGTTGGAGCGACGAACTTCGATGTGTTATCAGTGTACAACTACCTGTGTAGTGGATGCGGGTCACGGCCTGCAGTAATCGCCACATTATGGAAATGATGTCCCGAGAACTCATACGACCTGTCGTGGAGATATAGCAATGCCCAAAGCCCGTAGTGCTGGCCAGTGTGATCAATGCGAAGCCGAAGATCGAGTTAGGATGACCTTCATGACGTGCAGCCGCTGCCGTCGGTATTTCTGCAGTGAGCACGGCGCCTTAGAATTGGACCAATGCGAAGTATGCGTTGAAGGCGGCGAAGAGACGGAATAGCGAATCATCAATCAATCGGATTGAGCCGGTGCAGCGGTACCGTGAGTCTTTTCTAGCGACGTCTCCAGGTCCAGCAGCACAGTGTGTCAGCAGGTATCCAGTCGCCACCGGCTAGCGCCTGAGAGACACATCGCTCGCGCCAGTGAGACTGTCACTCCTGCTGCGTGAATTTCTCCAGCACGCAGGTTTCGGCTTCTGCCTCGCATTTTCTCCTTGAGCTGTGCGGTGTCTCTCCTCCTGGCGTGAGAGGGTTGATCTTCATTTCGCACAAGGAGGAAACGTCCGCTGCGAAAGCGCTGTTTGGCTGTTTCATAAGGGCTTATGTTCGAGTATCTGAGAGGCTTAGGAAACCGCTGGTTTCTCCAACTGAGCTACGGGGGCGTAACAGAACCGTAGTACACTGACGGGCAGATTGGAAGGGGCGGGACAACCCTTTTGGGAGCGATTTCCTACCCGCAGCATCCGCCGGCGAAGACTTGTCGTTGGCAGTGGGCATTCCAGCAAGCTAAGCAGAGTTGAACTGTGGAGTGAGTAAAGCCGTCGATCGATTCCATCAGCCGTTCGACGACTATGCCGCAATCTGAACAGGGACCTGTCCGCACGGATGGTGCGCTAGGCTCTTGGACTGTCATGGCTCGTCAGCTTTGTATTCGAACGTATATGTCGATTGCAGACTGCCGACATGAACTGGCTTCCTTGTTTGGACGGCAGTAAGCTTCGAAAACGCTCCACCAGTGAGCCTGCAGAACTTCGTTGCAAGCCTCGCTGGATGCTCTGCAACCGGTTGTCCAGTGCTGCCACCGTTCTTTCCAAATCCATCAACTGATCTTTCGTGAGAGAGAGTGATTCTGTCGCGAGCATCGTTTCCTCCTTTCAATTGGCTAGACGGTACAATGTCGGATGACACCAATGACAATTCCTTCGATTTGAAATTCATCCGATGGCCTGACCATGATCGGCTGCATCATCTCGTTGGCCGGACGAAGTTCAATGTGGGCATCCTTCTTGATATATGTCTTAATCGTAGCCTCGCCATTGACCAAGGCGACGACGGTCTGCCCATTTTTGGCCGTGCCTTGTTTATGCACTACCACGAGGTCGCCGGGTAAAATGCCGTCGTCTTTCATGGATTCTCCCTTGACCTTTAAGGCGAAGGTCTCTCCACTCCGCAACATACTCGGAGGGATATCCACGAGTTCCGATTGCGGCACTGGCTCGATCGGGGAGCCGGCTGCAACCAGACCGGCCATTGGAACGGCTGTCTTGCGTCGTAACTGATTCAGCACGACTGAGACGACACCGGGAATCCGTCGCATACCGGCTTCATAACGCGCCACGGACACCCGAGTCGTGTGTAGAGCCTCGGCAAGTTGTTGCTGGGTAAGGCCTAGTTCTTCTCGAATATGTTTGAGGTCTTGCGATTTCATGATGTAGCCATTGGTAACATTCTTGCGTTTTTCTGTCAAGAGGATATTCAGGATATGTGTGAAGCGCCTGTGTATAACTTTTCTTCTAGAAGAAGATTGATCAGTTTGGAGCAAAGAAACACTGTTAGGGCACTGAATCAGCGAACTCTTTCAGGTTTCTTCTGGCAAATGGATCAACATCTACAAGATGTATGAGCATGCTTTCGCCATCATGCAATGACTAAAAGATAGGCAAAAAGGTCTTACAAGGCCCATTTCTCAGGTTCACACATCGTGAGGAGAGTTGCGCACAGGCTTATCCACAGAAACTGGGGAGAGGGGACCAGCCTGAAGTGGAAGATGGTTTACCGGCGTGGAATGAGATGTACAGAGCCTGCTTTGAAGGCAGCCCGCACGTCGCTGCCGATAGCCAGCCGGAGTTCGCTGTGTGCAGATCGTGTGACCAGCGCAGTCAGAAGAAATCCGCAGTCGATGGTGACCCGTACAAGTGCGCCGAGTGAGGTGACGGTCTGGACCGTCCCTCTCAGATGATTCCTGGCACTCGTTTCGCTGGAACCGGCTAATTCCAATGTGACATCTTCGGCTCGTATGCAGACAAAGACATCGGACTCAAGTCCCGGTGAAGCCACGGCGATGACAGGCACTGGACCAACCTGGACTGTTGCCAGCTCATCTCGTATCTCCCTGACTCGTCCTTGGATAACAGTTTCGATACCGACGACACGGGCAACATCGGCATTGATGGGTTGACTGAAGACCTCTTGTGGCTTGCCGGTCTGAAGAACGCGCCCATTATCAATCACGGCCATCTGGTCGCCGAGCGCAAGTGCCTCTGTCCAGTCATGTGTAACGACGACGGAGGGAATTGCCAACCTCGTCAGCAACATCCGCAGGTCTTCGCAGAGTTTGATTCTGGTCGGTGCATCGAGTGCCGACAAGGGTTCGTCGAGCAGCAACAGTTGCGGCCTTCTAGCGATCGCACGGGCCAAGGCGACACGCTGCTGTTGTCCGCCAGAGAGCTGAGTCGGCTTCTGCTGCGCGAGTTCTTTGATCTGCAACAAGGAGAGCACCTCGCTGACGCGAACCTTCTTCTCCTGGACGGAGATCCCGCTCAGTCCATAGGCAATGTTTCCTTCCACTGTGTGATTGGGGAATAACGCATAGTCTTGCGCCATATAGCCGAGCCCGCGTGCTTGCGGCGGGACATGGACATGAGTGGCTGCGTCGAACCAGATCTGACTGTTACATGAAATCGTTCCTTCTTCAGGTTGTTCGAGTCCCGCGAGGCAACGGAGGATAGTGGTTTTCCCAGATCCCGATGGGCCGAAGAGAATCGTGACGGACGGCGGATCAAGAGGGAGCCTGAGTTGCACCGCAATGGTGGTGCAACCGACAAAGGTCTTGCGAATGTTCAGCGCTATTTCTGTGGCCATACCGACCAGACGCGTCGATTCATCGCATAGACCAGCAACAGTACTGCGTAGGACACGACGAGGAGAAGTGCGGACGTTTTTGCTGCGCCGATGTAGTTGAGCGCCTGCACGTCGTCGTAAATCTCGATCGACACAGTGCGCGTCACTCCCTCAATGTTACCGCCGACCATCAAAACCACCCCAAATTCGCCTAAGGTATGGGCAAAGCTTAGGACGACACCGGTAATGAGCCCAGCTGTCGAGAGCGGCAGGATGAGCTTGAAGAAGGTCTTCAGTTTGGAGAGCCCAAGCGTCCAGGAGGCTTCGATGAGCTTTCGATCTACTTGCTCGAAGGCGGCGGCAAACGGCTGAACAGCAAAGGGCAAACTATAGAGAATGGACGCCAGGAGCAACCCTTGAAAGCTGAACGGCAGCGGATGGCCGACGAGATCTGTGTAGAAGCGCCCAATTGGGCTGTGTGGTCCGATGGCGATGAGAATGTAGAACCCCAGCACTGTGGGCGGCAGCACTAAGGGTAAGGCTACGATCGATTCGATCAGAAACTTCCAACGCCATTTCGAATAGGTCAACCAATAGGCGATGGGGAGGCCGATGATCAATAAGGTGAGGGACGTGAGGGTCGCCAGTTTGCACGTCACCCCAATGGCCATCCAATTCATCGGGACTCCGGGGCTACAAATCCATAGCGCGTCATGATGGCCGCTCCTTGCCGGCTCTTCACAAACTCAAGGAACTGCTTCGCCGAGTCCGCTCGCTTCGATGCCTTGACGATGACGGCTCCTTGCTCAAGTGGCAGGTGCGCCTCCGTGGGGATCTCCCAATAGGTTCCCTTCGCGCTCATGGCAGGTGCAAGTGCCAATGAGAGTGCAATGATGCCGATATCGGCTGCGCCAGATTCAACGAATTGCGCAGCCTGCGAGACGTTTTCTCCTAGGACCAGCCGGTCTTTGACGTCGTCGTACATTTTGAAATGTTCCATCGCGGCGATTGCCGCTCGGCCATACGGCGCATGTCTAGGGTTCGCAATCGCAATTGTCTTGGCAGATGATTGACGAAGCGCTGCAATGCCTTGGGTGACATCGACAGGCGATTCATGCCGGGTCCAGAGGACGATGCGTCCAATGGCATAGCGATAGAGTGATCCAGGCACGATCAGGCCGGCGTCTTCCAATTTTTTTGGATAGGAGATATCGGCGGAGAAATAGAGGTCGAATGGGGCGCCATTCTGAATTTGTGCAAAGAAGTTGCCTGATGAACCCAACGTCAGCTTCACCTGGTTGCCGCTGGCCGTCTCGTACTCTGAAAGAAGCTCCTTGAAGGCAAAATTCAGATCAGATGCAGCAGCGATCGTGATATCCTCGGCACGTACGATATCTGTGTTTATCATGGCACACAGGCTTAACCAGAGCAGAAGTGGTTTCATGGATCGCTTCCTACACCCTCACGCGCATTTGGAGATAAAAGTAGTCTGTATCTTTGTTTCCTCCGAGGGGAAGACCCGCGGAGCTGGGGAGGCGGTCGAAATAGGATCCCTTGAACCAATGCACGTACCCAATATCGAAATCCATGTTGGCGCTGAGCGCCCATTGTGCGCGTAATTCGACGTCATGCCCTAATGAGTTCCCGGCTTGTCCGGTGGCATCTTGTAGCCCAGAATTACCGAAGACATCCTGGCTTTGAGCCAAATACCAGACGCGATGTTTGACCTGTACAATCCAGCCAGGTGCCGGATTGACAATAAGGCGCCAGCCCGGCGAATTGAGGTTGGTTCGGAAAAATGGCCCGAACGTGCCGGTTGGCATCAGCTCCCAGCGTCGCGCTCCGAACAACGTATCAAATCCTTCATCCTGACTATCACCTGGCTGCCGGTCTCCGCTGGCATAGTCGTAGTGAAACAGAAATCGAGGAGTCCAAGGGAAATTAAACGTATAGCCGAGATCAAGATGCTGAAAATGGGCGAAGTGATCGGTATCTCCACGCGTTCCAATCTGCCACGCACTTTCAATTTCGTAGTCCAGTTCGCCAGGCTTGGGGTCTTTAGACAGGCGGCCTCCGAACGTCGAGTAGGTCCGATGGCTTGATAGGTTTGGCACGCGCCGGTCATTCAGGCCCAAATAATACGCATCGACCTGAAACCAGGGAACGTGCCGGCTCTCGAAATAGCTTCCCCAAAACAGGGACTTGCTGGTCTGCTCATCAAGCCGCACTTCGCTTCGGATGACTGGTTCTACAAAAAATGCCCGGACTCGCCAGGTCTGGCCCTGACTGACTTGCCAGTGAAGCCCATCGAATGCATTCGACGTATTCCGAAAATCATTGCGTGCGATCAGCCGGCGGCGGCCGAAGTCCATCGTCATACGTCCGAAGTGAATGTCGGTACGCAGACCACTTCCGAATACGTTGTTTAGAGTGATGGCGCCGAGTAATTGTAAGATCTCGAATTCATTGACGGTCGTATTGTCTCGGAAATCACCGGGATCTTTGTTCAAATAAACCCGTGCGTCCTGTCCCTCAAAGAGAAAGCGGAAAGGGCCATTTCCTCCCAATCCGAAGCGGAGCCGAGATCTCATGAGAATCTGCGGATCGGTCTGACCATTGCCGATTGCCTGGCTTGCGCGCCAGGGATGATCATAGGATTCAAATCGGGTCCGGTTTTCTAATCCCACGTCAATCCAGTCTGGCAGGTGCAGGGCAGTTCGAACGTAGCGGGTCCAGTCTGTTTCTTTCCGTTGAATAAGTACTGCATCAGCCGGTTCGATCCAGTTGCTCCCTGTCAGTGCGTCTGCGCGCTGTTTCATGGCAAAGATCGAATCCATGAGATAGGGGGCAGCGCTTGTCGAGGGAGGGGAGGATGCCATAGGTAATGGTTCGTCAGCCAGCGCAATGCCGGTTGCGAACATCATCACGATACCTATGGCCACTGTGCTCAAGCCGCCAAGGCGTTTGTGTTCTTTCATCCTTTTCATGACGGAGTCACAGCCTTCACGAGGCTCACCTTCAGCTGGTCCGCAAGGCCTGGGCTTTTCCCGTTTCACTCGTGTCGTACCCGCCGAGGGCTTCGATCTCGTTCCTGAATGGACGGCTGACCAGTGTTTCAAACAGATGTGTCAACGTCGGATGAGACTTGAGGTATGACTTGGGTACGACAAGATCGTAGCGGGCGGCTTGCAGCGGTACAAAATCGAGATCAAAGAGTTGTGCGGCAGACCGAATTCCAATTCCAACGTCGGCCTGGCGCCCCGCAACAGCTCGAGCCACCTCGAAATGCGTTGATACAGTATGGTCATAGCCTTGAACCTTGGTTGGCGCTACGTCGGATGCTCGCAACCGTTGATCAAGCAGCAGTCTTGCTCCAGAACCTTCTTCTCGATTGATCAGTGTCACCATTGGTTCCGCCAGATCCGCGGCTGTGCGAATGGACTTTGGATTGCCCGGGCGAACGAGGAATCCTTCCTCCCACGTGGCGAAGGTCACCACTTCATAGCCAGATCCTTTCAGCGACCGTCTGAGAACCGGAAGATTCGATTCGCCCGTCACCGGATCGAAGAGATGCATGCCGGCGATATGTACGTCGCCCCTTTGCAATGCTTGGAGGGACGCCATGCTGCCCAAGGACCAGCCGATAATGGTCGTCTGGTCCTTGTGTCGTCGTAGATGTTCACCGACTAAAAAGATTGCCGGATCACATCCGGCCACGGAGATTTCCTGTTGGATCGCTTCTCGATCACGGGAGAGTTTCACGCGGATGGTGTCGCCGGACCGCTTACTATCCGTCTCGGTGACATACCCATCGGCAGGGACGACAAAGGAGAATTGCTCGCCCAGGTCGGTGACAGGCCGCACGACCGTCCGCTTTCCAATGGTTGAAACTTTGACGCGAATCGGTTGAGCCCTCGTTTCCGCTCGGGGGAGATTGCCGACCAGGGTGCCTTCTATAAACTCTTCCGATGGGACAAGATTGAACAAGTCTTCAACGCGACAAGCCAGTACTGAAGCCAAGTGAAGGGCAACGGCCGTCGTAGGCAAATAGAGGTTTGACTCGATGGCAGACACGGCCTGTCGCGTAATGCCCGCTCGCCTGGCGAGTTCGACTTGGGAGAAGCCCTTCGTCGTGCGGATAGATTTGAGGTGATTCGAAAACTGAGCGATGTTTTTAAGTCTATCGTCCTTAATCCGCATCCCTCTTAATAACAAGAATACTTGTCACATGTAAAGTATGATGTCTCCATTCTTATCGTTTCAGATGAAAATAGTTAAAGCATGATAGATCAATATACCAAGTTATTTATAATAACAATGACGATCATTTATAATGTTGACAAACAAACATTAGTTTTAGTATAAAGCGTATAACTTAATCATGATCGGAAATATAAAGATTAGCCAGATTGCTCACATAGGAAAGAGTTGAAGGGTATGTCCAGAGGAGCTCAAGAGGCAACGTTCCCGTACTCAGATCAGACAGTCGAGCAGGCGATCCTGCTGGCCCTGAAAGGGGTTCGTTACGGATCCGTCGAAATCATCGTCCACGACTCCAAAGTGGTGCAGATCGAGCGGAAAGAGAAGATGCGGTTTGATCGTCCTTAATCTAATGATCCAACATGACTCATCGACACTGTTTATAGAAAGAGAGGTCGCGCGGCAGATCGGCCATCCACACAACTGGAAGTCGACGCTGGTGCAGTGAATACTCTAATTGGTGGATTGACCGGACAACCGGAGATGCCCCTCATGGATCGGAGATTTTTAGATGAGGATGTCTTGGTTGTTCGGGGGAGTGGCGATATTGGCGGGCATTTTCCTCGGATTCACAGGGGTGGCTAGAGCGCAAGAGGTGGGACCACCCGAGAAGTCGCTTGAACAGCGCTTTGAGGAGTTGGATCAGGAGGTGCGTATTCTGAAGAGGAAACGTGAACTGGATCAAGAAGTTGCAGAAAATGCAAAGAGAACAATGCCAATCGCAAAGGTCGGCAGCTCAGGACTTTCCGTGGAGTCTGCAGACGGGAACCATGTCATTCGGCTTCGTGGCATTTTACAAGCCGATCATCGACTGTTTTTTGGAGGCGCCAACGATATTCGTAACCGCACGGATCAACGTGCTGGAGATCTCAACGAAAACGGGTTCCATGACGCCAATGATACCTGGCTTCTCCGCCGGCTCCGTCCTACCCTCGAAGGGACACTCTTTGGGAAGTACGATTTTCGTATCATGCCTGACTTTGCCGGTGGCACAGCTGTTCTCATCGATGGTTATATCGATGCCCGCCTTGATCCGGCCTTCAAGATACGCATCGGTAAATTCAAGAGCTTCGTCGGGTTGGAGCGTTTGCAAAGCGCTGCAGACATCAAGTTCTTGGAACGAAGTTATGTGACGAACGCGCTTCTACCGAACCGCGATTTAGGCATTGCTGTGCATGGCGATCTCTTTCGGGACAGACTGAATTATGCGTTTGGTCTGATGAGTGGGGTGAGTGACGGCGGCAATATCAGTACAGGCCCTGAGTTTGATAGTCGCAAAGAGTTTACGGGGCGGCTGTTCGCCACGCCGTTTGTAAACGACGCTTCGGTGTTGAGTGGACTCGGCATCGGAGCGGCCGCCACCTATACGGATGTTATCGGTGAGCGGAATCTGAACTTTACGGATACGTCTGCAGCCGACGCGACAAGAAACAGCCTGCCTGGCTATCTCACTGAGGGCCAGAATACGTTCTTTCGGTACAGCGGTGCGGCCGTCGCCGACGGCATGCGTTTACGGATCGCACCGCAAGGCTATTATTACCTCGGTTCGTTTGGTGTTCTGGCTGAATATGCGCGCGTCATCCAAGACGTGAGTTTGACGACCGGAGGGTCGCCTGCGGGGGGCGGAGTAGGCTCCAACACGGTGTTCACACCTAACAGCGGTCGGCAGTTGCATCATCAAGCCTGGCATGTCGCCGTGTCCTATCTCTTGACCGGTGAAACGGCTTCGTTTCGCGGCGTCACGCCTCGGCAGAATTTTGACTTTGGAAAAGGCTGGGGTGCTTGGGAGCTCGTCGGACGCTATAGTGAAATCGTGCTCGACGAGGACGCATTCAAGGACCCCTCCGGCACGACCTTCACCGGTGCGTATGCGAATCTTTCCGAAAGCGCCAAACGGGCGCGCTCGTGGACGGTTGGCGTGAACTGGTACCTCAATCAGAGTGTGAGACTCGCTTTGAACTATGGGCAGACCACGTTCACCGGGGGAGCCGGCAGCGGTATGGTGCCGATCAACGCCTCTGGGACCAATGTGCAAGACCGTCCTGACGAGCGAATCTTCTCAACCCGCATGCAACTCGCATTCTGACGGACCAACAATGGCTCATTTAGATATCAACGGAAGGAATACAGCATGAAGAGTCTCTGGACAAGGACAGTTGTTGCTATGGGTGCGCTGCTTCTTGCGGTTAGCCCGCTCTACGCGCAGGCCGAGGACGTCACACTCTTGAACGTCTCCTATGATCCGACGCGGGAGTTGTATCAGGAGTTTAACACGGCCTTTGCGAAATATTGGCAGAAGGAAAAAGGTCAAACAGTTGTCGTCAAACAATCGCATGGAGGCTCTGGCAAGCAGGCGCGGGCGGTCATCGATGGCCTCGATGCGGACGTCGTCACGCTGGCCTTGGCTTACGATATCGACGCCATCTCCGAGAAAGCCAGGTTGATTCCCCGCAACTGGCAAAGCCGCCTTCCTCACAACAGCGCTCCCTATACTTCGACGATCGTGTTTTTGGTCCGAAAAGGTAATCCCAAAGCCATTCATGATTGGGACGATCTCGTGAAGCCAGGAGTCGCCATCATACCCGCAAATCCAAAAACCTCAGGAGCGGCGCGCTGGGCCTACTTATCGGCCTGGGGTTATGCTTTGAAGAAATATGGGAATGAAGAAGCGAAAGCCAAGGACTTCATCGGAAAGTTTTACGCCAATGTGCCGGTGTTTGACACCGGTGCGCGTGGGGCCACCACGACATTCGTCGAACGAGGGATCGGGGACGTGTTGGTTGGGTGGGAGAACGAGGCGTACCTTGCGCTCAAGGAACTTGGCGCGGGAAAAGTCGAGATCGTGACTCCATCGATCAGCATTCTTGCCGAACCGACCGTCACATTGGTTGACAAGGTGGTGAAGCGAAGGGGTACAGAGGCGGTGGCGCAGGCCTACCTACAATATCTCTATTCTGATGAAGGCCAGGAGATTGCCGCCAAGCATTTTTACCGCCCTCGTGCCGAGACCGTGGCAGTCAAGTATGCCGGTCAATTCGCGAAGGTGAACTTATTCACGATCGACGACGTCTTTGGAGGATGGCAAAAGGCGCAACAGACCCATTTTGCAGATGGCGGCGTATTTGATGAAATCTACAAACCGAAATAGGGTAGTCCGCTGAATGCGGGGTTTATAAGAGGGATACCATGAACTTACTGATTGTTGGGGGGGGGCTCTGCAGCGGTCTTCCGACAACGAACGGAGGCAGGGCAAGTTGCGTGGAGCATTGGTCCGGACGGAAGCACCGTGATCTTGTCCGGACCATTCCGAAGGCTACAGAAGCGGTCGTAGTCGTGTTGGATCGGGTCAGTCATGCGCTTGCGAAGCGGGTGCGGGGGGAGGCATCACGCCGTGGCCTTCCCGTTTATTTCCTGAAAAGAAGCCGACAGATAGACGCCGACTCTCGCCCTGATTCAGCCTGTTTTGATCCTCAGTGCTATGGGAGACATTCGATCGATGAGTAATCCACTCGAAAGAATTCCACACATCGGCCTCGTTGCTGGGACGGCGGAGGGAGCAGCCCTCTGCTACCGGATCTTGTGTCTAGAGGCGGAGAGCGTGATGGGGCGTCGGTATGCCCATCCCGAAGTGACGCTCCATTCGTTCTCACTGCACCGGTATCTGGATGCAATCGATCAAGACAATTGGTCAGGAGTGGCTGCGCTGATGTCTCAGTCGGCAGCAAAACTGGCCCAAGTCGGCGCCGACGTGATTATTTGCCCCAACAATACGTTGCACAAAGCTTTTCCGCTGGTAGAGTCGCCGGTTCCATGGGTGCATATTGCGAGGCCCGTGGTGAGAGAGATCGAGGCCAACCGGTGGCATCGAGTGGGAATTCTTGGCACTCAGACGGTGATGGAAGGATCGATCTATTCGGAGCCACTGCGCCAATCCAATATCGACCTCATCGTCCCTGAGCAGAATGATCGCGCTCGACTTCAGCACATCATTCGACATGAATTGATTGCAGGAATCCGTACCGTGCACTCAGCGCTATTTGTTCAGAAGGTTATTGCGGAGATGGCGCTCAAAGGGGCGGAGGTCGTGATCCTTGCCTGCACGGAACTACCGCTG
>SWDG01000027.1:19313-64494 GCA_005116965.1 Nitrospira sp.
AGATGTGTATGTGGTTTTTTTGTCAGACGGCCGTCCCGTTGCTGGACTCGACGCGTTTGCTGGCGCAAGCTGCGTTTTGCTACAGAGTGCAGGAGGAACGACATGCGGATGGGAAGTACCTGAGCGATCGTGGAAGCGTGATCTGTTCCGATCCAAACTGGAAGAGCAGTTTGATGCGTGCCGAAGCCATCTGAACCTAACAAGGATATGAATCTCATGAACCTCAGCTTGAAACAACCCAGCGTCCTCCCAGGATTCGGCCTGACTCTGGGGTTCACTCTCTTTTATTTTAGTCTCATCGTGTTGATCCCACTGAGCGGGCTCTTTGTGAAGACCAGTAGCTTGTCGTGGGAACAGTTTTGGAACATCGTCACGACTCCCCGAGCGATCGCCTCCTATCAATTGACATTCGGCGCTTCGCTGGTTGGAGCCTTCATTAATGGAATTTTTGGGTCGATCATCGCATGGGTCCTTGTCCGGTACCATTTCCCGGGCCGTTCCGTCGTTGATGCCCTTGTGGATCTTCCGTTTGCGCTACCGACCGCAGTCGCCGGAATTACACTCACCTCGATCTATGCCTCAAATGGGTGGATAGGACGCTATCTCGAACCTTTAGGCATCAAGGTGGCCTTCACCCCCCTGGGTGTTCTTGTCGCGCTAACGTTCATTGGATTGCCGTTCGTCGTCCGCACCGTACAGCCAGTGCTGCAGGATTTGGATCGAGAAGTTGAAGAGGCTGCCACCACGCTTGGAGCCAATCGATGGCAAACGTTTTGGGCAGTCATCGTGCCGGAACTGTGGCCGGCGCTTCTCACAGGAATTGCCATGGCTTTCGCCCGTGCTGTCGGGGAATATGGCTCGGTCATTTTCATCGCCGGCAATATGCCGCTGAAATCGGAGATCACTCCCTTACTCATTATGACGAAACTAGAACAGTACGATTATGCGGGAGCCACTTCGCTCGGTGTGGTCATGCTGGTGACCTCGTTCGTCGTGGCGTTGATGATCAATCTTCTACAGTGGTGGAGCAGCGCTCGCCACATGAATCAATAGGGACCTATGAATCCTGTCACGATTGCCACAAATACAGACCTGCAGTGGAAAGATTCTCTCACGACCGAGAGTTCACTCGTCCGTTGGGTACTGATTGGTACTGCGTTCTTGTACTTAACGCTCTTCCTGTTCGTTCCGCTTGTTGCCATTTTTACCGAGGCATTGAAACACGGGCTATCCAGCTACGTCGATTCATTTCTCAATGACGATGCGCTTGCTGCTATTCGGTTGACTCTCCTGGTAGCGGCCGTTGCCGTGCCGCTGAACGCGTTATTTGGAGTAGCTGCGGCCTGGGCCATTGCGAAATTCGAATTTGTCGGCAAGCAGGCTCTCATTACCCTGATTGATATGCCGTTGGCCGTCTCGCCGGTCATTTCGGGTTTAATTTACGTGCTGCTCTTTGGAGCGCAAAGTTGGTTGGGTCCGTGGCTGGCCGAACATGACATCAAAATCATTTTTGCCTTACCCGGTATTGTCCTCGCCACGATCTTTGTCACGGTCCCATTTGTTGCACGTGAACTCATCCCGTTGATGCAATCGCAAGGGCGGGAGGAAGAGGAAGCGGCGATCACGCTGGGAGCCTCGGGCTGGCAGACCTTTACCCGTGTCACTCTGCCGAATATCAAATGGAGCCTCCTCTATGGAGTAATTTTGTGCAATGCGCGCGCGATGGGGGAATTCGGCGCGGTGTCGGTGGTGTCGGGCCATATCCGAGGACTGACCAACACGATGCCGTTGCACGTGGAAATTCTCTACAACGAGTACAACGCCGTCGCAGCGTTCGGCGTCGCCTCGCTCCTAACCTTGCTGGCAATCGTGACACTTTCGGCGAAAGCGCTGATCGAACGGAAAACTGTCTCTCTCAATCGACAGAACATTCACGTGTAACGACGCGTGGAGGCTTATCTAACTCGGGAGTGCAACATGAGTATTCAAGTCGATCATGTCACCAAACGATTCGGGGCCTTTACGGTGTTGAACGACGTCAACCTGCATGTGCGAGAAGGTGAATTGGTGGCCCTCCTCGGTCCCTCTGGATGCGGCAAGACGACCTTGCTGCGAATTTTGGCTGGACTGGAGCGCCCTGATCAAGGACGCATCTTTCTGCAGGGGGCGGAGGTGACGGATCAGCGGATCAGCGAGCGCCGGGTAGGATTCGTCTTTCAGCATTACGCGCTGTTCCGCCATATGACTGTCGCGGATAATGTCGCATTTGGGCTGAATGTACTGCCTCGGGCCCATCGGCCTTCGGCTACTCGCATACAGGAAAAAGTCCATGACTTGCTCGGACTCGTTCACTTGCAAGCGATGGCCGATCGTTATCCTAGCCAATTGTCGGGGGGACAGCGACAACGCGTAGCATTGGCCAGGGCGCTGGCCGTGGAACCGAAGCTTCTGTTGCTGGATGAGCCCTTTGGAGCCTTGGATGCCAAGGTCCGGAAAGAGCTGCGGCGTTGGCTTCGACGTCTCCATGACGACTTACATATTACAAGCATCTTGGTCACGCATGATCAGGAGGAGGCGCTCGAAGCGGCACATCGTGTCGTCGTGATGCATCGTGGAAATATCGAGCAAGTTGGGACGCCGGACGAAGTGTATGAAAATCCAGCGACGCCGTTCGTGTATCAATTCCTCGGGGACGTCAACGTGTTCCACGGACGCATGTCACAAGGTCGCATCGTGGACGGGGAGGATCGTATACCTTCATCGGCTGTGGGCGAATCTTCCGATGAACAGGAAGTGACGTTTGTGCGTCCTCATGATCTGGAACTGAGTCCAAGCCGGACCATGCCGGCACAGCTCGAGGCGACTGTGCAGTTCGTCAACGCGGCGGGTGCACGAGTTCATCTGGAATTAGAATCAAAGGAATCGCCTGAACCGATCGCGGTGGAGCTGACGAAGGAACGCTATCGCGAGTTGAAGATTCAACAAGGCGATGTGGTCTTTGTACACCCGAAACAACTGCATGTGTTCAAAATGCCGGGTCTCGGTCAGTGAAGCGGTGCTGATCACTCCGCAAAGAGACTTTCGGGCAGGACCATACAGTCAACGTATTTCCGGCTTTGCTCCGGATGCGCATGTCGCCTAAGAGGATAAATGTCATCATGCCAATATGAAAGTTCAGAGGTTATATCGGTTCCATAAGATAACGGCCGTAGGATGACACAGTCACTCTGCGGGCAAGGAATAACCCTTCCGCTCATCGCACACAAATGGAGGTATATATGAATTCAATGTCTCGGGGTATAGTAATTCTCGTGCTCGCGGTCGTTGGCCTCGTAGGTAGCGCACACGAAGGGCGCTCGGCGACAGGGGGCCATCCTCGGAGTGCGACGGACCTGAAGGCCGTCCTGCGTGACCTGTGGTCGGGGCATAATTTTTGGCTTCGGAATATCGCGTTGGACAATACGACCAACAATCGCAAAGCGCTGGACTATGCCGAAAAGTCCGTGACGGCCAATGCCAGACAGATTGCAAAAGCGTTTACGCCGTTCTACGGCGAAGCGGCGTCGGAGCAGCTTTTTACTCTTTTGGTCAAACATTCTGGGGCGATCAAAGCCTATTCCGAAGCCACCGTTGCCGGAAGCAAGAGCTGGCAGGATGCGGCCAAGGCCGACTATGCTTCGAATACCGAGGAGATCGCCACATTCCTCAGTGAGGTCAATCGCTATCTCCCAAAGGATACGGTGCGAGGTTTGTTCGCTGTGCATGGCGCTCATCAGTTTGAGCTGATCAAGGAGTTGCAAGAAGAGGATTACGGCCACGAGGCAGAAACGTGGCAGGAGATGGAGCAACATGGCCATGCTATTGCGGATACGCTGACAACAGCATTGGAGAGGCAGTTTCCAAATAAGTTTTCTGGTCATGTTCAATGACGAGTGGGTAAGGTCGTTCTGGGCGTCGATTCCGAGGGAAGAAGAAGCCCTATCGAGACTTGAAGCCTCAACCAGGCACAGGTAGACCGAGCCTCCGTCACTGTTTGTGAAGCTGGATCATGTAGAACATTTTTCGGGGGGGCACTGGTGCCACTACTCGCTATGGTGAGGGGCCGCTGATGCTGTGGGCATGGAGGCCGAAATACATCCTTCTATAAACTCAACCTTGCATTGCCATGAGGCAGCCGCATCGTTGACGCGTTTGATGACATCCGCTGCGTTCACGGTGCCAGTGGTGATGTCTACGAGAACATGGTTCGGGACACGGTTGAAGTAGATGCCAGTGACGCCAGGAATGCCCTGCAAGACGGTCGTCAGCTGAGTTTCTTTGCTGTCGCAGCCGGATCCGCTGAGTGTCAGGGGAAGTCGTTCTTTGGTGGGTGGGGTTGCCGCAGCTGGCAGGGACATGGAAAGGGCTGTGATAAGGAGTGCGACCGGGACAGCTCGTTGGCACCTGAAAGTTTGCATGAAATGAACTCCCAGACAGACAGTAGATTCTCTACTTATACGGTACATGACTCGAGATAATATTGTCGAGTTGCTATCTGGCCTGTACCAAAAAGGCTTTCGAGCGGGCGTTCCCTCCGCTGGCAACGACGTCGATGAAGGACATGCCGGGCTGGATCTCAGGAACCGTCGCTTCGACGGTCGTGTCGTTCACAAACGTGTAGTCAATCTTGGTGGATCCGGCTGCACTGAATGCCACGCCGCGGAAGCAATCTCTGGTTCCAAAGTGCTCACCTTTAATCGTGATTGTTTGTCCCGGCTTGGCTTCGTCCGGTTCCACACGCACGATCTTTGGTTTTCTGCTGCTATCGCAGACGGGGTCCTTCGCGACTTTCTGTTCGTCGTGCCCCTTGATCGATTCTGTGTCGTGCAGCGTGTAGCCCGCTCCGTCGACGATCACTCCCTCTTCGGCAAGGGAGAGTAGGGGGAGGTAGGCAAGCCCAAACAACGAGACTATCAGGAAGGGCATCAGGAAGTGGGGAGCCATCGTGACCTCCTTCGATGAAGAACTATTTCTTTGGCATCGGAACATACATGTCTCCGATAATCGTTTGTCCGGGAGGGGAGAGCGCAAATGCTGAAAAAGCCTCTACCAAGGCATTCGGTTCTTTTTTGGAAAGCAACAGCAGCGGGCGACGAAGGCTGTAGCGGCCATCTTTCACGGTCGGCACTTCCGGTTCAATCTTATCCATCGGCAGTAAGCGGACGGCGACGCCGTTGGAGACGGCTGAGAGGCCGGTACTCAGCGAAATATAGGCAACTGCAGAAAGGGGTGGCAGGGTGCCAACGACGGTCTTTACGACGACCTCATCTCCGCCGAGTACTTTGGCGGCCTCAGCGATTTTGCCCGTAATCCCGAGTTGGATTTCGAAGGTGTCCCGAACGTTCTGGTTCCGTGGCCTGTCGATCAGCAGAATCTTCGTCTCCGGTCCACCCAGTTCCGACCACTCCTTGATCTTTCCCGAAAAAATGTCGGCAACTTGCTGCTTAGTCACCTCTTTGGTGAAGTTCGATAAATGGACTAAAATGCCGATTCCATCCCAACCTATCTGAGTCACCGCTAAAGCGGGATCTTCGATACCCGTGACGGCAATCTGGGCCTGGCCTGTCGTGACTAATTGCAACGGCTTGGAATTTTCCTCCCACAGGATGTCGACATAGGCACGGGGATTGGCTTTTTCAAAGGCTCGAGCCAAGGCCTCGATGGTTGTTTGCTCCGGTCCGTTGCCGGCAATAACCAGGCTTCCAGCTGTTTGAGCGAAGGTATCGGCAGGGAATACACAGAAGATCAATCCGACGAGCAGCCCGGTTACGAACCGTCCCACGGTCATTGAGTCGCCTGTTCCCACAGGAGGTGACGACTGAGCAGGCACTGGGAGTGGCTACTCAAGAAGTTGATCCTTCTGTTGGTGTGGGATCTGATTCTGAGGTGACGTTCGGCGGTGGCATGGTGCGTATGGCATTCAGCGGGGGCAACTTGGCGAAGCGCTGCATCCGCTCCTCGTTCATCGCCTTGGCTTTCAGCTCAGTAAAGCCAGGTTTGCGATCACCAGCGACAGTAGACGAAAATGAAGACATGAGTCTGGTTGCCTGGCGAGCCTGACAGAATGGGCATTCCGTGTCTTCGACCCTGGCATACACGGACTGAGTGGCCTCGAATTGTTTCTCGCACTGTCCACAACGGTACTCGTAGAGGGGCACGGAATTAGATCCTTTCTGTGTCTCTATTGTGGCGATCTCATACGGAACTCGGTCTTGGACTTGACAAGGTGACCTCTTCCAAGCGATCTTGACCGGCTCACAACGAGACGTTTATTCTAGCAACATAGGCAACCAAACTGCCAGCTTCATAAGGAGGGTTTCAATGTCAGTGCTGATTCGACGGTACAAAGGTAATAACGGCATGATGCAAGAAGAACGAATCGATGACGAGGATCGAATCGAGCGCTATCTGAGGCTCTTCGAAAAAGACGACGTCAAGAAGTTGCAGACCGGCGTGAAGTGCTTCATCGAGAAGGATGAATGGCAACTCCTCGCATGAACTGCTCATGGGGCAGGAGTAAGGCGTGATCCAGTTGTGAACGCTCCTGAACACTCACCCTGTACCCCTCAGCGGTTAGCATGATCTACTGGGTTCACATTGCCCGCTCGATTGATCGTGTGACGCTCCACCGAGACCGGTGCTCGGAAGTACCGTCCGTCTCAACGTCCAGCGATTTCTGGGAAGGGGGATGGTTCGACTATCCCGATAAAGAGCGGGCGCTCCGTGCCATGGAACAGGCTGGAGTCAACCGAGACCGGCTGTGTCCTCTGTGCAGACCATAAAGGTGTGCGATGGTGAATGGTTACTATGAATGCTGACCTGTTCGGGTTCATTCAACATTCATAAGTGATCATTCAACATTGACTATGCCGCGACTTGCCCTTCTCCTGACCACCGTCATTTGGGGCGCCACCTTTCCCGCTACCAAGGCCGCGCTTGAACAGATCTCGCCACTGTCCTTCCTGTTGCTCAGATTCTTCCTGGGCACGCTACTGATCCTATTGTGGTTTGCAGTGAGTCGCCATCGACTGCATCATGATCGTGCACTGCTGATGGCGAGCGCACTCACCACGGTCTTCCTCTTTCTCGGCTACATATTGCAAACGGTCGGACTTCAGCATACGACTGCGTCCAGTTCGGCCTTTCTGACGGCACTCTACGTAATTTTTGTTCCTTTGATCCTGCTGCGGATCGACCGACGGGTGGTGTTTGCCACGGCAATCGCGTTGGTTGGACTCTGGTTGTTGGTGAAGCCGAGCACCTCCATGAATCTGGGTGATCTCATGACAATCGGGTGCGCCGCAGCCTTCGCAGGACACATCATTTGTCTCGAACGGTTCACACGTCAATTCGACGCGCCATCATTGCTGGTGTGGCAGATGGTGGCGATGACGGTGCTGTTTCTTCCGGCTCCCTGGTGGGAGGAGGCAAGCGCAAGCGCCTTTTCGCCAACGGCTGTCTTGCTGATTGGTCTTGGAGTGACGGGCGTACTTGCCACAATGGCTTTTGCCGTTCAGATGTGGGCACAGCAGCAGGTGCCGGCGCAGCAGGTGGCGTTATTGTTTGCGTCAGAACCGGCCTATGCGGCCTGGTTGTCCTGGTACTTTCTGGGCGAGACGGTGGATACTCAAGGGTGGATTGGGAGCGCGCTGATCGTGTTGGCGGTGGTGATCGGAGCGTTCGGGGGTTGATCGTGTGAATAAGGAGGAGTGGTATGGCGCAAAAATTTGGGAATGGACGGTGGGTTCGCGAAGGATTTTTAGATAACCGTGTTGAAGGGACGGTTGTGGGTCAGGTTGTCTTTGCCGTGATCGGGCCGGTGGATTTTTATTTGCGCGGCAATTTTAAGCCGGATATTGCAGGAGAGGTGATTCGATTCCGCAATAATCGGTTTGAAGATGACGATATGGCTGGACCGGTCATCGGCGACATGGCGAATCCGCAGGTTGGAACGGTGAATCTCATTTCGCTGGATCCACACCCCAATCTGGAGCCGCATCCCTACGTCGAGTGGTTTACGCTCGGAAAGGACCACTATCGTTTTGAGCTGAGCGCTGGTGAGGCGTGGGTGTTATCGGATGAGGAGCGAAAGGCAATTGATGGAGAAAGCCAACGAATTCGAAAGACCTTGGCTGATCACAGGTCTGATCAGCCAAGGTCTAGTGACAGTGCCGACTTGGTCTAGCGAGGGGTCAGCTCAAGTTCAGGCTGAGGGTCTGGAAGCTCCGTGGCTTTCACGGCTACGTCGATCTTCTTTTTGAGCACGCTGCGGTCTGAATCCTGCTTGGTTTTTCCTTCACGCACATATTCTGGGACACCGCGGACATCCCAGACCAACCCCATCCACTCAAGCGCCTTGAGGCAGTAGTAGCTCATGTCGATTTCCCACCAGTAAAAGCCTTGTCTGGTCGAAGCCGGATAGTAGTGATGGTTGTTGTGCCAGCCTTCCCCCATGGTAATCATGGCGAGGAAGAAGTTATTGCGGCTATCGTCGCCGGTGACATAGCGCTGTGATCCATACACATGGGAGAGGGAATTGATCGTGCAGGTCCCGTGAACCAGTGCGACGGTCGAGATGAAAAATCCCCAAATCAGCATCTGAGGCCCATTCGTACCGAGTCCTGGTGCGTAGGCTTCCAGTAATTGACCGAGACCGAACATCCCAAATCCCGCAATGGTTGGCATTAGCACATCAAACCGGTCGAGAAACCGCAGTTCAGGAAACTTTGCGAAATCAGCAATGCTTTTGAGGCGTGGTGCGTAAAAAGTCTGCGACATAATCCAGCCCATGTGAGACCAGAGAAATCCTCCCTGGCGCGGGGAGTGCACATCCTCCGGTGTATCAGAGGCGATGTGGTGATGGCGATGATGGCCTGCCCACCACAAGGGACCACGTTGCGCGCAGGTCCCCCCCAACAGGGCAAAGAGAAACTGGACGGTCCGGGAAGTCTTGAACGTGCGATGCGAGAAATAGCGATGGTACCAGCCGGTGATGGCAAACATGCGGACGTAATAGAAGGCGACCGCGATAGCTACAGCAGTCCAACTCCAGCCTACCCAGATGACTCCCAAACACATCAGATGTACGGCAAGGAAGGGGATACTGCGAATCCAGTCTACCTTGGGTGGCCCCTCTACTTTCGTGTGCTCAAGGCCCGCCCAGGAATCAAACCACCGCAGAACGGAATACCAGGCATCTGGGGCTTTGGTCGAGTGAAGCGATTGCGCGTCGGACATACAATTCTCCTCGTAGGTCGGGGGATCGGCAACGTCACTGTGGTGGGAGACAGGGAGCCGGGGTCCCAATTAAGCTGATTGATCGTCCTGAATAGGTTAGGGAGTCATTATACATAAGAGCGTCATGAAAGTGAAATCTGATTTTGCGTGTTTTCCGTCGGATTGATTGTACCGGACTGGCGATCGCTGTCTACTTATTTGGACAAGTCTCCCTAAGAAGTGGACGTTCAGGTGTCTGTTTGACAGGGCTCCTCGTGCGTCTCTAAAATGCCTCCACTATGAACGATCGATTCCTCAAAGCCTGCCGCCGTGAACCTGTCGATTGCACACCCGTGTGGTTTATGCGCCAGGCCGGACGCTACATGTCCGAGTACCGGACGCTGCGTGCAAAACATTCCATCCTCGAGATGTGCAAGACGCCTGAGCTGGCCGCTCAAGTCACACTTCAGCCAATTGATCGATTTCCCTTGGATGCTGCAATCATTTTCGCCGACATTCTGCTCCCGTTGGAACCGATGGGGCTCAACCTTGAGTTTGCGGAAGGGGAGGGACCGGTCATCCATAACCCGGTTCGTGACCGAGCAGCAGTGGATGCGCTTCACGTAATCGATGGCGACGAATTGGACTATGTGGCTGAAGCCATTCGGCAAACGCGACGGGCTCTGAATGGGCGGGTACCGTTAATTGGATTTGCCGGTGCGCCGTTCACGCTGGCGAGCTATGCGATTGAGGGCGGAGGGTCCCGCAACTATCTGCACACCAAACAGATGATGTATGGCGATCCCACAGCCTGGCATCGCCTCATGGACAAATTTGTGTCTGTGCTTACTGGGTATCTCCGGCGACAGATCAAGGCGGGGGCTCAAGCGATTCAGCTCTTCGATAGTTGGGTCGGCTGTCTCTCGTCCGGTGATTATGCCGAATATGTGAAGCCGCACGTCCAGCGGATTTTCGATGGGCTCAAGCGGGAAGGTGTGCCGATGATTCATTTCGGCACCGGCACGACAGCTATTCTTGGGCAGATGCGCGAGGCAGGTGGCGATGTTATCGGGATCGACTGGCGAGTTCATCTGGACGAGGCCTGGTCGATGGTTGGGCATGATCGCGCCGTCCAGGGCAACCTGGACCCGCTCGTCTTGTTTGCGCCGCTCCACGAAATCGAACGCCGCGTCGAAGATATCTTGCGACGAGCCGGAGGACGTCCCGGGCACATTTTCAACCTTGGTCACGGTATCCTGCCTACGACACCCGTCGACCATGTCGCTGCCACGATCGATATGGTGCACAAGCTGAGCCAACGGTGAGGACGTGAAGCGTTGTTCGTCAAGCGCACCTCGCTTCGAACGTTTCACGCTTCACCAACGACGAGGAACGATGCGAGCTACGCCACGTCATAGGGCTGTTCTTTTGATGGCGATGGGTGGGCCCGATTGTCTGGAGAACGTTGAGCCATTTTTGCTCGATGTTCGTGGTGGACGACCGACGCCCCCTGAGTTGGTCGAAGAGATTCGTGAACGGTATCGAGCCACCGGTGGGAAATCGCCTGCTGTCGGTATTACCCACGAAGTGGCAAAGAAACTAGAACAACAGCTGAATAGTTCGAGGACTGGCCGATACCGAGTATACGTCGGGTTGCGGCATTGGCATCCGTTCATCAGGGAGACCTATGCCGAGTTGTTGAAAGAATCGCCGGAACAGATTATCGGGGTCTGTATGGCTCCGCAACAGTCCTCACTGAGTACCGGAGCCTACCGAAAAAAAGTTGAAGAAGCTCGTGCGGGGCTAGAGGACCATACACCCGTGACCTATATTGGGAGTTGGAATCGCCATCCACGCTTGGTTGCCGCAATCGTTGAGAATATCCGGCAAGGGCTTCAGAAGTTTCCTGCCGATGTGCGGGCATCCGTGCCCGTGCTGTTTACTGCGCATAGTCTGCCGGAACGGATCGTGGCCATGAAGGATCCCTATCCTGACGAAGTGAAGGGGACGGTCGAAGCGGTCACGCAACAGTTGGGGAACCGACCGACGTACTTTGCCTATCAAAGTCAGGGACGATCGAACGAACCCTGGCTTGGACCCACCGTGGAATCAATGTTGGAAGCCGTTCAGCTGGCGGGACACCGGTATGTGCTGGTGGCGCCCATCGGGTTCATCTGTGATCATGTGGAAACGCTCTACGATATCGACATCGAACTCAAACAGTTGGCGTTGAGCAGAGGCCTACACCTTGAGCGCATGCCCATGCTGAACGACTCTCTTCCACTCATCGAGACGTTACGTGACGTCTTGGCTGCACACGAATCCTCGCTCTGTATTCAGTCGTGACTCGACCACGTACAGTCGTAATCGTCGGTGGGGGCATTTCCGGCCTGGCCACTGCATTTTCACTCCAAGAGCAGGCGACAAAGGCTGGCCTGACCCTCCGTTGCACGATCCTTGAGTCCGGATCGACCTGGGGAGGAAAGATCGTCACGCATCGGGTTGGCGAGATTGTGACGGAAGCCGGACCGGACTCCTTCCTGTCTCAAAAACAGGTTGGCCTGGATCTTTGTACGAAGCTTGGTCTTGCCGATCAGCTCATCAATACCAATCAGACAGGCAAGAAGGCCTGTGTCCTGTACAGAGGTCGCCTTCATGACCTACCCGAGGGACTGCTGTCATTTGTCCCAAAACAATTGGGGTCTTTTCTTCACAGCGGACTATTGAGCTGCTCAGGGCTGGTTCGGATGGGACTCGAATTCGCCGTTCCGCCTGGTTCCTCTAGAGAAGATGAGTCGTTGGCTTCGTTTCTTCGCCGTCGGTTCGGTGCTCAGGCATTTGAGCGGGTTCTGGAGCCACTCATGGCCGGGATCTATGCGGGGGACGCTGAGCATATGAGCCTGAGGGCTGCGTTTCCACGGTTCTTCGAGCTCGAACAGCAGTACGGCAGCGTTGTTCGTGGCATGATGGCTGCCAAGAAATCCGCCTCGCTGGTTTCGACTGCCCAAACAGGGCGTACGATGTTTGTCAGTCTCAAGAATGGTCTCAGCGATTTGGTCACAGCCTTGACGAGTCGATTGACACAGCAGGGCGTGGAGCTTCGAGTAGGGTGCCGGGTCGACGCGCTGAGAGTGAGATCACATGAGTTAGGCCGATGGATGTACGACCTGATCCTCGATGATGGATCGGCGCTTTCTGCGGACAGTGTGGTTCTTGCCACACCGGCGTATGTGTCAGCGGAACTGGTGCGTCCATTGACACCGATCGCAGGTGGACTATTGGACATGATTCCCTATGCGTCAACTGCCACCATTGCGATGGCGTTTCCACGGACGCTGACGAGCGCCATTGAAGGATTCGGATTTATCATCCCGCGAACAGAGCAGCATGATTTGATTGCCGCAACCTGGACGTCGCTGAAGTGGCCGCATCGCGCTCCGGCGAGTCAGCTGTTGGCGCGATGCTATGTCGGCGGCGTAGGCCGGGAAGACATTCTTCAGGTGGATGACAAGACGCTGGTGGCCAAAGTCAGAGAGGAACTCGCGGCGGTATGCGGTATCGACGTGGAACCAACTTTCACGGAAGTGAATCGATGGTGGAAGGCGATGCCGCAGTACACGATTGGTCACCTGGACCGATTGGCTCAGCTCAATGCAGCAGTGAGTCGTTATTCCGGGTTGATTCTCACAGGGGCCGGCTATCGCGGGGTTGGCATTCCAGACTGTATCCGTGAGGGGGCGTTGGCAGCTGAACGCGTTGTGCAGGATCTTGTAGGTGGCAAGAGTCTATCTGGGCGATCCGCTATTAGTGAGGGTTCATGAGGAGGGGGAGAGAGAGGGAGAAACGGCCTCTCTTTGCAGTCGATCGAGGGCCTTTATGGAAGGATAATGGCCTGCTCAGGATATCCAAGTCCCTTCAGCGTTGTTTCCAGAGCATCGACCATCGGAGGGGGGCCGCAGAGGAAGATACAGGTGGCAGCATCGGCAGCAGGAAGGTGTTGCCGCAGAATGTCCGGTGTAATTCGTCCGATGCTGCCAGACCATCCAGGAGGTGGTTGTTCCAAGACCTGATGGCAATGAAAGTTGAGGTGTTCTTGAACGTTTCGTTCCCACTCCTGTCGGAAGATGATGTCCGCTTCTGTTTTATTGGCAACGATCAGAAATAGCTCCGCATCGATTTTCTTGGTCAGAATCCAACGAATGATAGAGATCATCGGCGTAATACCGGTGCCGGCGGCGACGAATCCCACGCGTGTGGCCATGCCATCCACCCAATGACCGCCGGTGTTCGGCCCGCTCATCAGCACCATCTCGCCAATCTGCTGATCATGGAGGTACTTCGAGACTGAACCAGACTCATAGCGCTTGACCGTCAGGTCGAAGAACCCCGTCGTACCGGGCAGCGATGATGGTGTATAGGCCCGCTTCACTTGCTTGCCGTTGATCGTCGCATGGACGTACAGAAAGTCACCGGGCAACATGTCCAGCGTAGCGTCGGCAGGCAATTCGAAACGAAACGTTTTCGTGTCGTGGGTGTTCGTCTCGATGTGGGTCAGCTTGTACGGACTCGGTGTTTTCGATTTGAGGCGGGTGATGGCATTCATGGTGACGCGCATCATATCGAGGTCAGATGGAGCGGTGCAACTGAACTCTTCCCGATACTTCCGCCTGCGCCTCTTGCATCTGTTGCTCATCTCGCCTCATACTTTCAATTCATGACATCTCCTCACTCGGGTCACTCAACACCCCTCCAGGACACCGACGGCCAGATACTCGGACATATGGCGGTGATCGACCGTCGTCCGATTCCAGAAGAACCACGAGTTCATGCGACCTTTCAGATCTTCGCCGCGCGTGCAGAAGCTGAGAAGTGGAAAGTTTCGGGTGAACATGGTGCGGCGAAGCTGCTGGGCATCAATGCTTCCATCCTTTCCTCCCGTATGAGAGCGCTCAAGATTCAAAAACCTGCGGGGCACTCACCTCGGTGGAGACAGTCCGTTTCAGACAACGATGCAGGCGATTGTGGTGACGGCACGGGCAAAAGGAAGATAAGGTGGGTAAATTTGAACGCTCGAAAGCAGATAAAGGAGGACTTATGTACCTAGGAATATCTCGTCAACAGATAGCTTGCGCCGTGCTGACACTTTTACTTGCTCCTCCAGCAGGGTATGCGATGTCAGGCATGGAGATGCCCCATGGCGGACATGGAAAATCAACGTCTTCGCTATCGAAGAGTCTTGGCGAACCCCTCAATACCTCAGAATCCGAAATCGAGATTACATATAGTGCTGACGGAAATACTGCCATCTTCGTCTCCGGTCGCCAAGGGAGCGTGCCGTCACCCGGTGTTCCCTACAATTTAGACATCTGGATAGCTCATAAGGTAAATGGCACATGGCAAAGCCCGATTCATCTGGGACCAGGCATCGATCCCACGGTGGGGCCAAACATCAATACATCGGCGTGGGAGCTGGAACCGAGCTTCTCGGATGATGGCAATGTCATTTATTTTACGCGATACGAGCAGCCGGGCAACCTCTCTACCGGTGACTTGTATGTGACGCAGAAAATCAACGGGGTCTGGCAACCGGCCAAGAATTGGAACGATGTCCCTGAACTGCCGCACCTCAATACGCCGACCGGCGAGGAACACTGCCCGATCATTGCGTCCGACAGTCTGATCTATTTCAACTACCAGCAGCCCGGAGTGACACAAGACAGCGACGTCTGGAAAGTTGAAAAGAAAGACGGTGTGTGGCAGAAGCCTGAGAGTCTAGGGCCACGCCTCAATTCGCCCTATCGGGACCATATGCACTGGACCGGCCTATCGAAGGACGGGAAGAGTCTCATTATCACCAGTACGCGCCCGGACATGGGCTCTCGGGGCGGACATGATATGTGGATTTCCTACCAGAATCCAAAGGGCGAATGGCAAGAACCATTGAACCTCGGTGATACGATCAATACGGCCGGCGAAGATATGTGTTGGATCTTTACCCCGGACGGTAAGACGTTCACGGGTAGTTGGGGCCCTCGCGATTCCTACAACCACGACTTGATGTGGGTCAAGAAAGATGATGTTCCGCTGTTGAAAAGCTTTGAGCCGATCGGGCCACCCCCGAACCTGCTCGCTACCAGCAAAAAGACATTCAACGATATAAAATAATCGGCGGATACTGGAAGGCACCCATAGGAGGACTGGTCAACGGGTGCGCATTAGTGGATTCGAAGAGTAGCGGATTGGTGATGATGGCTTGATCGCCGAATCACTCGGCAGCTTCGATGCTGCTGATCTTGAACGTCAAATCGAGCATGGAGTAGATCGCAAGTGACCCACTGGGGTTGGCGATCTGTCTTTCGGCGAGGTGAATGATGTGGTCTACGACCATGGGGTGGCTAGATTGCTTCAGTTCTGCAGCTTGAAGTGTTTTGTCTGTTCTGGTGCTTTCGGATTGGGATTCGTATGAGGGTGCACTGCCAGTTTTGCGAGAACCAGCTGAGCTGCTGTAATCCTGTGTTCGACAGCCCGGGTCAACCACCGGCGAGCCTCATCCGTACTTCTTGTGACTCCGCGCCCGTAGGCGTACATCACCCCGAGGACATACATTGCTTGTCCATTACCAGTCTCAGCCAGGCGGTGGAGACCGGGAGAAGCTTTCTTGTACCAACTGACTGACTCTGGGGTCTGTCGCCCGCCATGCTGTGCATAATAGCGTCCGAGGCGATACTGGGCAAAGGCATCGCCCTGTTCCGCCAGGCGAGCGTCGATGTCTAGATCTTGAGCAGGTTTTGAGGTCGACAGGCTTGATGTCGTCTGCTCATTACCTGAAGGTGCAATAATGTTGTGGTCAATGGGATGGTTGACTAGCTCGGAGGACTTGGGCTTCGAGGCTTGGCTGTGATTGTGTTGTGTCGTGAGCCGATCGGCCACGCGAACGTCGTTCTCCTGATTTTGAGCAGGTTTTTCGGCCGGCATGCTTGCCGCTGTTTTTTCGTTTTTTGGAGGTACCACGCTGTGGTCAGTCGGGCGGGCAGCCGGCTCGGGAGACTTAGGCTGTGAGTCTTGGTTGTGATTGCTGTGGGTCGTGTGCTGGTCTGGATCAAGGAGAGGTGGAGGATTCTGGGATTCGCCCAGGCCTTCAGCCTGTGAGACTGGCGTAAGGCTGAAGGCGTTCTGAGTTGGTAGCAGTTCCGTGACTGATTGCGGTTGGCCACAGTTTTTGGAGGAGCTGTTCGATCCTTCCTGTCCGACGCCTGGTTGGCAGTTCGCTTGATCGTCGGAGGCGGGTGGCCATACGCCTAGTGTCGACGCACCCCAGACGAGCGCGATGATGAACAACGCACAAAGGAGCAGTCGGCGCCTTAGGATCGTTCGATCGCTGGGTGGCACTAGGACGAGTCCAGGATAGCCTTTCTTGGCCATACCTTCTCCCGAGGGAATCCTTGGTCGGAGTATATCAGTGTGTCAGAACGCTGTCTCGTGCTCTGGTCTCCATCACTGCCGTCGTAGTGGGGGAGCCGCAAAGACCTGGCTGCTGCGTCAAACGCCGCAGCGCTGTACCTTGTATCTAGTACAGTGCTCCTCTATAGATAGCCTCTTGTCCTCCCTAACTTCAAGCTCTTATAGTACGGGCGATAGAGGGGGTCATTGTAACCGAGGAAAGCGAGCGAATCATGCCGTCAACGGACAACCCCTTTGCCATCGTAGAAATCAACGGTCCGTTTCGTGAGCCGCGAGAGCAAGTCTTTTCCTACGACTATTCGATTCAACGATCCACCTGGGCGACGCCACATGGCGTGCGCGTGAAGGTCTCAATACCGGATGAACTGGAGGTATTGAAGCGTCGTCTCGTCGGAATGGTTGTCGGCTCGCCCGGCCAGCAATTGATGATGAGCAACATCCTCTCCAAAACGATTGCGGGCTGGAAGATGCAGGTGGCTGACGGGGAGGGCATGTTGACGGAACGACGTGACATGTTGCTGGCGCCTTTTATCGGGCCGCTGGCCCATCTATTCCCGAAGGTAGAGGCGTTGTTTGCAGCGGATCAATCGGCGATCCGGGAAGAGGTGAGGAGACGCGTGGGCATCTAACAGGCTGTTGAAAAAGTCCTCCCGCTTCGTTCTCACATCGCTCAGAGGCTCAACGTACAGCCCAAAGTACGATTCGCCTCTTCACTCGTTGCGGCCTTGCTGGAAGCCTTTTTGAACAGCCTGCGGGCCACACTTAAAAGGTGCCGGTCGATCCGTCAAAAGATTCTTTTATAGTGTTTCGAATGGACACCTGATTCGTCGGAGAAACCGAGAGATCCCTTGTCCGGGCTGCCGGTATCATTCAAGTCGATACGGTAGTAGCCACGAACGTGCTCCATGGCCACCTCGAAGGGAACGCCGTTCGGGTAAAGCGTCCCGGGCGCATGGGCCCCTCGTGTCAGCGTGCGGATCGTATCTGCTTCCGCGAGTTGCTTGTCTGAAAAGATGTAGATGTCGGCAATGGTGTGATCACCCAGTTTGTGGCCGGGTGTGGTCGATGGAAGCAGTTCACCAAGGGTGCCCTTCAGGCGTGCTTGCTTGAGGCGGTTCAAGAGAGCAACGATCTGGCTATCCGTCGCTTGCGAGGGAACGATTAAGCCCAGGGTGTTCATCTCCAAGATAGTTGTCTGGACCGTAAACATGACAGGCGCGGCTTCCGGATCCTCGATGACCGAGACATTGGGCCCCTCAGTCCCGGCGGCTTGTTTGTTCCTCGAACTGGGGACGATCAGGGCCACGAACAACCAGAGTCCCATGAGGATGCCGAATACCACGAGCAGCGGATGAGCGCCGGCACGCTTTCCTTCTTCGTACGGGCCTTGATTCTTGCTCATGGCGTGTGTTCCTTTGTGCTGGGCTGGTGTCCCTGCAATCGACGCTTCGCTGCCTCCCATAGCTCATCCATCTCAACCAGCGTCATGTCTGTCAGCGGCTTGCCCGTCTCTTCCGCTTGCGCTTCAACGAGATGAAATCGATCGATGAAGCGGTTGGTCGATCGGCGAAGCGCTTCTTCCGGGTTGACCTTCACGAAGCGGGCGAGGTTGACCAGAGAGAACAGGATATCTCCCAATTCCGCTTCAATATCGGTTTGCCTGCCGGGCTGGTTTGGGCCTGACCCTGACTCTGCCTGAGCCAGCGCCTCCTTCAACTCGCCGACTTCTTCCGCCACTTTTCCGAAGATTTGTTCGAGGCCTGCAGCATTGTGCGGCCAATCAAATCCGACCCGGGCGGCTCTGGCTTGTGTCTGGTAAGCCCGCAGCAAGGCCGGCAGGGTTTTCGGCACGCCGTCCAGTGCGGACTGGGTGCCGCCGGCTGCCTCGCGCTCCGCGCGTTTGATATGTTCCCATTGGTTCAAGACCTGATCGCTGTTGGTGAGGGTGCCGGTCTGGTCGCCGTTTCCAAAGACGTGGGGATGCCGCCGGACAAGTTTTTCGGCGAGGGTGTCCAGTACATCCTCTACAGTAAAGGCGCCGACTTCGGCGGCTATCTGGCTGTGGAAAATGACCTGTAGCAGCACGTCGCCCAGCTCTTCCCGCAGCTTGGCCTGATCGCCCTGATCGATCGTCTCGAGGACTTCGTACGTTTCTTCGAGAAGGTAGGGTTTCAGTGACTCGTGCGTCTGCTTCCGATCCCACGGACAACCGTTTTGTGCGCGGAGCGCAGCCATAATCTCAACCACTTTGGTAAATCGTTCCGACATCGGTTCCGCCACTCTATACCGAGTGCACTTGCCGCTTCAATGGCGCTGGCGAGCTACCATGAGGACTTGACGGTAGGCGTGCATCCAGGGACAATATGCGCGGTTTGTTCTTGGTTTCTATGGGTTAGAGCGGGCAATTGCTGCGTACTAAACTATGTAGGCAGAACGTGGACAAGCTGCCCGGAACGGGAGTATACAGTCTGTCCAAGAATTGTTAGCGTTCTTTCGGAGGAGGCTCCTATGGGGCTGCTCAATAGGCTGTTTGGGTTTCGCTGGAGCCTGTATGTCGTTCACAACGGCGGGTTGGCTTTCGCCATGCACGAGCATTCCGTTATGTCCACGGTAGGCTACGTGATGTCTTACTTCGCCGCCGGCAAGGAGCCTGTCGCACCATGGGAGCTTTACCTGAATTTCAATCACAAACACCAGACCATTAAGCTCACGCCCGCGCACTTTACCGTGGATGGAGAGAACGTTACGCCACTGCTCATTCAACAAATCGAAGCTATTGATCCGGGCTGGAAGATAAGAGGTGGAGAGCCGGTCTTTGAAGAAGCAGCAACAAAGAAGAAGCTAAAGATTAGCGACGCGCCGAGAAGTTGGTCTACTGCGGACCTCCAGGCAATGATGGACAACCTCGACAAGCCGAGGGAACTCACGTTCTTCTCGGTGATGGACATGGTCTTTGGAAAACGCTAACAAGCCACAGCTGGTGCTCGTAATTCGGAACGCGAAGCGCGTCCAGAATAAGCGGCTGCACTGGACCGTCGCTCCACAACCTCCGGTTGATCCGTACCGGGCGGTGAGCCGCGGGGCCGTTAGATTGCAGAGGGAGGTCGCATGACAACTGAACCATCGAAGTTCTCCGTTTACTCTATACGCGGGCTGCCTGTACGTGTGTGGGGTGAAAGTTATGCAGTCGTAGCAGCTTTCGAGTCCGCTCCAACTGAGTTGATCACCGAATATTTTGTAATGACTAAACGGCCGAAAGAGTCTCTGAATTCCGACGCACTCAAGATCGCTGTAAGTCCGCTTCCTCCTGAACTCGGTAAAATAGATATCGAGTTTGCCTTGCGAGAAGGCTTGCGCCAAACAGAGCGTTTGCTGATGGATTTGCTGGAAGCAAGAGCTGATGAATTGTCTCGACCCGATGTAGCTTACTTGCCGTTCGAATTAAAGCCAACGAACACGGGTGATCTTCTAGGCTGCTGGATGCGCGGACAATTCAATTCTCAGCTTAAAGAAGTCCAAGCCAAGACTAAGTGTCGTCCGTTAGCCCTATATCTCGGTTTCTTGTCCAAAGTCGGCATCATCACCCAAGCGAGCTGACATGCAATCTAACAATGCGCTCAAGCACGCGCCATCTTCAATGACGCAGGCGGCTGCAGGTCCGATGCATACATCAAGATAAGGCCTCGATTCCGGTCCGCACAATTGAATTGAATCGTCTCCGTGGCAAGTCTACAATTGCCGCATGATTGATTGGTCCTCTTGCCCAGCCGTTGAGCGTGATGCGGAGCGTGTGAGTGGCGCTTGGGTTTTTCGCGGCACTCGTGTTCCTGTTACTGCCCTATTCCAGAATCTTGAAGATGGGGCACACGTCTCAGACTTTATTGTCTGGTTCCCTGGCGTCACGCTTGCGCAAGTTCGCGCAGTGCTTGAGCACGCCGCCCGCTCTCTAGAAGCGGCGTAAGTGCGCGTTCTTTTCGACCAGGGTACTCCAGTCCCTCTTCGCAAGCACCTTGCAGCCCATCAGGTCACTACGACCTATGAGCTTGGTTGGAACAATCTAAAAAACGGTGAACTGCTGCAAAAATCAGAAGAGAGCGGTTTTTCTATTCTGGTCACGACCGACCAGAATCTCCGATATCAGCAGAACCTCACTGGTCGCAAGATCGCCATTGTTGTGCTGACGACAACCAGTTGGCCGCGCATCGAACGAGTAGTGGAAAGCGTGGCAAAGGCCGTAGATTCCGCCGCGCCAAGCAGTTATGTCGAGGTTCCAATCCCGTGACAGCTACTCCGGTGCTCAACGCCGCATAATACGGAATGTGACGGCCTCTTCAATCTCCATCACGGCTTGCGACCGAATAGACCCTATGGTAGGGTACTGAAAATATTTTGGAAGGTGAGGGGAGAAGGGAACAATGGCAGAGGAGGAGCAAGGGTTTGTCATTCGTGATCGGCGAGCTAAGGGAGGTGCCGAGGCCGCTCCGGTCGCCGCGTCGACTTCAAAACCGTCGATCTCCGCGACTTCGCCGATGGAACCAGCGCAAGCGCCTCCGGTCACCTTCTCGTCGTTTGTGATCTCATTGGGCTCGTCGTCGCTCATGCTCATGGGCGAGCAACTGGACCCGAGCCAGGCATCGATACCTGTCAACCTGCCTCAAGCCAAGGAAATCATCGATCTGTTGTCTGTCTTGGAAGACAAGACAAAAGGCAATCTGACCCCTGATGAACAGACGGTCCTGCGTGACATGCTCTATGCGCTTCGCATGAAGTACGTCACGCTGGCATCACCGAAGTAGTATCCCATCCTTTCGGTCTTATATGCCGCCGGGTCTCTGGACGTTGTGAGTTGTGCGGCAAACTTTGAGACTGCCTTGTAAGTCGGCTATAGTGAGACAGGCTTCTGTTTCCACGTATTGATAATCCCTAGAGGGCGGGTGAATGCCAGAGCTCAACCATCCCACGGGTGCATTTGGACCAGCCTCCGGAGGACTTCCGGAGGTTTTGCCCGTGGTGATGAGCGGTCACGTCCGGCCAGCGTTGGCCGACCAACCGAAGAAGCCAGAGCGAAAACCACCTCATCTTCGCCCTGTCTGGATCGTGCTGATTCTCTTGATCCCCTGCGTGGCCCTCACGCTGTATTACTCACAAGTTGTGGCGCCGGGCTCCGAAGAGAACGGCTCTTTCCTGCCGACGACGAGCTACGCACTGGTTCTCCTGCTGGTCAATTTAGACCTGATCGGCTTTGTTGTGTTGGTCCTGTTGTTGTCCAGGAATCTGATCAAGGCCTATTTCGAACGCCGGCACCGTCTCGTTGGGTCAGGATTTCGCACCAAGCTCATCGCGGCCTTTATCGGGTTCTCGTTGATTCCAACGCTGCTCCTAGCAATCGTCGCGAGTGGGCTGGTCAACAAGGCGGTCGATGTCTGGTTCAGCGAGCATATCGAAAAAGTGATGAAAGATTCGTACGAGGTGGCTCGCATGCAGCATGCGGGGCATGTTGCGCTCGCGGTGAACAGCGCACGGGCGATTTCTCAAGAACTGTTTCGCGAAGACCTATTGACGCCTGTCCAGCGGGATCTCTTGATCGCCGCGATGGCTCGGAAACGCATGGAATACGGCGTTGCCGGGATCGAAGTGTTTTCGAACAAGATGGAGACCCTCACCAAAGCTCTTGATAGTGACATTCCCTCCGGGGTGTTGGATCTGCCGATCAGTCAATTGGTCTTACAAGTCATTAACGGGAAGCAAGAGTTTACCTCTGTCCAGGAGGCCCAGACGGGACGGTTAGTACGCGCCGCCATCCCGGTGGCCTCCGGAAGCCGGCGAGGTGAGTTGGAGGGGGTTGTGGTCGTGGAAACCTACGTCCCAGAATCCCTCTTGACCAAGATGGAGGGGATTGGCCGTCAATACACGGCATACAAGCAGATCAAGGCGATGAAAAACCCGATTAAAGCCGGGGCCTACCTGTTTGTGGCCGTTGTGGCGGTATTAATTCTCTTCAGTGCGACGTGGTTCGGGTTTTATGTGGCGCGCGGTATCACTGTTCCGATTCAACGATTGGCGGAAGCGACCGAAGCCGTCGCCCAGGGCGACCTGTCGGTACAGGTCGATGCCAGGGCAACTGATGAAATCGGGACACTGATCGAGTCGTTCAATCGGATGACGCAGGATCTGCAGGGGAGCAAGTCGAAGCTTGAGGAAGCCAACCTGACTCTGCGGAATACCAATGTCGAGTTGGATCGCCGCCGTGCCTATATCGAAACAGTCGTCGATACGATCGCCGCCGGTCTGCTCTCGATCGATCGGAGCGGAATGATCACGACCTTTAACCCATCGGCTGAGCGTATTCTTGGATTGGCGGCTGACCGGTTCAAAGGACGGCTGGCTAATGAGGCATTCAAGGAGTTCGGTCTCGACTCCTTCCAGACCGCCTATGACCGTATGCTGGCTGATGAGCGCGACGATTTGGACTTGGAAGGGCAGTTGGATATCCAAGGGAAGCTGATCACGATTGGGTTGAAAGGTTCCCGCATGCGGGATGAGGCGAACAAGGACTTGGGGTTTGTGTTGGTCTTTGAAGATCTGACGGAGTTGATCAAGGCGCAGAAAGTGGCCGCGTGGCAGGAAGTCGCAAAGCGCGTCGCCCATGAAATCAAGAATCCACTGACTCCGATTCAACTATCGGCGCAGCGATTACGCAAGAAGTTCTTCGAAAAGTCCCCCGACCTGGATCGCGTGTTCGACGACGCCACGAATGTCATCATCAACGAAGTCGGGAGTCTGAAACAGATGCTGGACGAATTTTCAAAATTCGCTCGGTTGCCTGTTCCGCAAATGACGCGGCAATCCCTGCACGACGTGGTACGGGAAGTGATCACTCTCTATCGCGAGGCGCAGAAGGATATTGAGCTTATTGTGGAACTGGATGAGGATCTGCCGGCCATCAATTTCGACCGGGAACAACTGAGACGTGTGTTTGTGAATCTCTTCGACAACGCGGTTCAAGCGATGAATCAAAAAGGGCGGCTGTGGGTCGGGACGAAATATGATACGAAACGCCGCCGCGCGGTCGTCGCCGTGGCGGATGAAGGGCCTGGTATCACGCCAGAGGATCAGGAACGGTTGTTTGTCCCGTATTTCACCAGGAAGAAGACCGGAACCGGGTTGGGGTTGGCGATCGTCCGCCGGATTATCACGGACCATGATGGACAGATCCAAGTTGGGAACCATCATCCGAAGGGCGCCGTATTTACATTCGATTTGCCGGTGTAAGGTAGACCGGTAGACGTACGCGGTAAGGAGAGGGGGAGTATGTCGGCATCGATTCTAGTGGTGGACGACGAAGCGGCGATTCGCACGTCCCTGCGAAGCATCCTCGAAGATGAAGGGTATGAGGTGTCAGTAGCCGCCAATGGGGTCGAGGCGTTGAAAATCTATGGGACGGATCCGCCGGATCTCATGATTCTGGACATCTGGATGCCGGAAATGGACGGACTGGAGACGTTACGTCGTGTCAAAGAATTTGTACCTGCGACGCAGGTTATGATGATTTCAGGGCATGGGTCCATCGAAACGGCCGTGAAAGCCATCAAGCTGGGTGCGTATGACTACATCGAGAAGCCGCTGTCCCTGGAGAATGTCACGTTCCGTGTCAAACAAGCGTTGGAGCAGTTTCGATTGGCGCAAGAGAATCGGTCGTTGCGGACGAAGGTTCAGCAAAAGTTCGAGTTGGTCGGACAGTCTCCGGCCATGCAGCGGCTACGGGAGCTTATCGAAACGGCAGGGCCCACGAACAGTCGGGTATTGATCGGAGGCGAGAACGGAACAGGGAAGGAGTTGGTCGCTCGAGCCATTCATAGGCACAGCACCCGCTCGGACCATCCGTTCGTGGCCGTCAACTGTGCCGCCATCCCTGAGACATTGATTGAGAGCGAATTGTTCGGTCACGAAAAAGGTTCCTTCACCGGAGCCACATCCATGAAGCGCGGTCAGTTCGAGCAGGCCGATGGGGGCACGTTGTTTCTGGACGAAATCGGCGACATGAGTCTCAGTACGCAGGCGAAAGTGTTGCGGGCGTTGCAGGAACAGCAGTTCACTCGAGTCGGCGGGACCAAATTGATGAAGGTTGATGTGCGGGTGCTGGCGGCTTCCAATAAGGACTTGGAAAAAGAGATCGGCAAGGGACATTTTCGGGAGGATTTGTACTACCGTCTCAACGTGGTCCCGATTGTCGTGCCTCCACTGCGGGAGCGGCGAGAAGATATCCCGGCTCTTGTGCGGCATTTCATGAAGACGCACGTCGAGGAGCAAGGGTTGCGAATAAAGGAAGTCTCGCCTGAGGCGATGACCGTCTTTCAGCAATACGAATGGCCTGGGAACATCCGGGAGCTGAGGAATTTGATCGAGCGGCTCATGATCATGGTGCCGGGGTTTATGATCGAAGCCTCTCAGGCTACCTTGTCGCTACAGGGACGAACCGTCGGGGTGGTGCCGGTGGGCAATCACGCGGCCAATCCACTTCTCAGTAAATCTTATGACTCCCTGCGAGACGCTCGGAATGCGTTCGAGAAGGAATACATCAGCCGTAAACTTCGGGAACACCATTGGAATATTTCACGGACCGCGGACGATCTCAAGATCGAACGAAGTCATCTTCACCGGAAGATTAAATTGCTCGATGTGGAGATGCGGCCGGAAAGCTGAGGATTGCAGCGGCAGGATCAACGCACGGCGCACGCGGAGCAGACGAGATCTTGAAACTTCGTCTGTGGGTGGTTCTGTACATACTCGTCGAGCGCGGTGTCAGACATATGCGCGGGATGGGATTTCTTGCATGATGGGCAGACCGGGATCAATTGCTGTAATGTCGCCATGTCGCGAAGGGTACGATCGAGTTCGCTGATGACTTTGGTCAGTTCCTGTTCCCAGTGATTTCGTTCCTCTGTTTCCTGTTTGAGCTTGAGCGTAGCTTTGACTCTCGCCAGGAGTTCCACCCGTTCCACCGGTTTTCTGATATAGTCTGTCGCCCCGGCGTCGAAGGCGGCTTGTAAGAAGTCCCTTTGGTCCCGCGCTGTCACGATGATGATCGGAATCCCCGCAAACGCATCAACGGCTTTGATGCGCCGACAGGCCTCGACTCCGTCTATGTCCGGCATCTTGATGTCCATCAAAATGAGATCCGTCTTGACGCCGTTTGCGCCTTCATGATCGAGGTCCAAGTGCATGAAGACATCACGAGCAGAGGAAACCGTGATCAAATCCCGATACCCTGCGGTCTTCAAGATGTGATGGAGTAACAGACGTTCATCCGGAGAGTCGTCAACGATTAAAATAGCCACCAACCCCTCCTTGGTCGGTTTGTTCGCCGGAAGCGTGCAGAAACGTGACAAGCCTAGTATAGGGCGTATTCCGAGAGCGGCAAGAAAAAAATAGAAGGCGGGGGTAGATGGAGTCGTGTCGGGTGGCTTCAGACAGCCGCGTTGACCTCTGTTGGACCCTCCGTTAAGATGCGCCCCGAACATAAGTCAGGCTGAGTTTCAGCCTCATCACAACCATAACTTTTCAGGATATCTATTCATGACGACCTATCGTGATGCCGGTGTGGATATCGATGCAGGCGATGAGTTTGTCGATCGCATCAAGCCGTTTGTTCGATCGACGTTTCGTCCTGAAGTTCTGACCGACCTTGGGGGCTTTGGCGGCCTCTTTGGTTTTCAAGCGGGCAAATATAAGGAGCCGGTGCTTGTATCCGGAACAGATGGGGTCGGGACTAAACTGAAGATCGCGTTCATGATGGACAAACACGATACCGTCGGAATTGATTTGGTGGCGATGTGTGTCAATGACATCGCAGTAAGCGGGGCAGAGCCGCTGTTTTTTCTCGATTATTTCGCCACAGGGAAGTTATCCGTTTCAATGGCTCAGGAAGTGGTAGCCGGTATCGCCGACGGCTGCCGCCAGGCCGGGTGTGCGCTGATCGGGGGTGAAACTGCAGAGATGCCCTCCTTTTATCCAGAGGGAGAGTACGACTTGGCTGGCTTTGCTGTTGGCGCCGTCGATCGCCCAAAGATGATCGATGGTCGGCACATTGTGCACGGGGATGCAGTCATCGGTTTGGCTTCATCGGGACTTCATAGCAACGGTTACTCACTGGCCAGGCGGGTGCTGTTTGAGCAAGCCAAGTTGACAGTTGCCAGCCGTCTCTCCGAGCTTGAGGGGTCCATTGGCGAAGTTCTCCTGACACCCACTAGAATTTATGCGAAGCAGATTTTAGCGTTAGTCGAGGAGTTTCCGATCAAAGGCATCGCCCACATTACCGGAGGGGGCATTACGGAGAATTTGCCACGCGTATTTCCGAAAGGCATGCGGGCGAAGATTGCTCGGACGGCCTGGTCGGCACCGCCGATTTTCGGGGTGATGAGCCGGTTGGGACAGGTCGATCGTGAGGAGATGTATCGGGTGTTCAACATGGGTATTGGATTGATTCTCGTGGTCCCGCCTGATGCAGTGTCCGGAGTGCTGACTCGTGCTGCGGCTCTGGGAGACCGAGGCTGGCAGATCGGCGAAATCGTTTCCTCCACCGGGGAGGAGCCGGAGGTTGAGTATGTTGATTAGCAGAACGACTCCGTTGCGGGTGGCGGTATTGGCATCCGGACGAGGTTCAAATCTACAGTCCATCATCGATGCGATCGAAGCAGGCCAGGTGCAGGCGAAGATCGTCGCTGTCATCAGTAACAAGAAGGACGCGGTTGCATTGGAGCGGGCGCGGAAGCATGGGATTAAAGATCTCTTCGTCGATCCCAAACCTTTTACTGGGCGGACGGACAGTCGTGAAGCCTATGACAGATCATTGTTGGAAGTGCTTCAGCAACATAATGTCGAACTCGTCTTGCTGGCAGGTTACATGAAGATCGTCACGGCAGTGCTGGTGAATGCCTACGCCAACCGCATGATGAATATCCATCCCTCTCTGCTGCCGTCATTCCCTGGATTAGACGTGCAGAAGAAGGCCATCGATTGGGGTTGCAAATTGGCGGGCTGTACAGTGCATTTCGTCACGGAAGGCGTGGATGAAGGCCCAATCATTATTCAAGCAGCTGTGCCGATTCTCGAAGACGACACGCCCGACACACTCGCCGCCAGAATCCTCGTGCAAGAACACAAAATCTATCCCCGCGCCGTGCAGCTCTTCGCCAAAGGCCGATTGCGAGTCGACGGGCGACGAGTCTTCATCGATGATGCCAAGCCGGACGGAGAGGCGATCATCAGTCCCACATAACGGGTCTCACATTACCGGTATCCTTCGTGGCATAGGTAATTTACGAGTGCCTGCACTGTGAGTGGCGCATTGCCCTCTGATCGATTGTTCACCAGCACATAGGCCCGGCGAGTCTCTCCCACAGCCTGCTTGATGAGAGTCACGGTTTCTTTGCGCATCTGAGGCAACACTTCTACGATCTTGTTGTAGGGGGTCGCTCGTTTCTTGGCTGCTTCGTAGCTCATGTTGAGTGGCGTGAGTAGGCGGATCACGGTGAACGGCGAGGTGAAACGTTCTTCCATGTTTTTGTGCTGTTGCAGCAACGGCGGCATGTAGGACCAGTGGTTGTAGACGTGTGCCACACCATGGCTCTCTAAAACCTTCCGATAGTTCTCCTCAAGCAAACCTGCATTGCGGATCTCGACCGCATACCGGAAATCATTCGGCAGCTGGCCGAAGAACCGATTGAGCCGTGAGCAGAACTCCTCGCTGGTCAGGCCGTGTCTCTGAAACTCAAAAATGAACGGCCCCATGTGCGGCTCGAATTTGGTTTCACGGTATGGCGCCAGAACCAGATCATTGAACAGCCTTGCGTCGAGAAAGTGAGGATTCGGTTGTCCGGCCTTGGGACCGTAGCGAACGTGATTCGCAAAACGTGGAATGGTAATTTCTTCCCAGACCTTGAAACACATCTCGAAGTCTTCTGGAATCTGCGTGAGATAGTGGTCAAGCTGGTTCGTCGTGGGTAGGCGGTAGAAGGTGGAATCATTGCCGACGGTGCGAAAGAGCGGTTCGCCGTTGTAGAGGTATTGGCAATACTCGCCTAAGCATTCACGTGCAAAGGTTGTCTTGGCGTACGGCCGCTGATAAATCTGTCCTTGCCAGCCTTCATAGGCCCACGTTGAAGTGCCGAAGCGAATCAGAGGAGTGAAGGACATGGGGCCTGTATTGTTCAGTGAACTAGTGGGAGCAGGTATAGAGTCAGTCAAGGCGGGCTGTAAGGAGAATGACTACAACCGGTAGTTTTAGCGAAGATTTGGTGGAGGGCAGGGGAGTTGAACCCCCGACCCCTACGTTGCGAACGTAGTGCTCTCCCAACTGAGCTAGCCCCCCACCCATGGGATATCGGGACCGCGACCTCTGGATCCCGCAGGGTTTGCTGCACATGAGTATGCAGTCTTATTGCTGCGGTCGAAGAACGGGGAGGAATATAGGGTCGCGTTTCCCAGGGGTCATTATACACAACCTGTTATAGAGTCTCCACCAGTACTTGATCGCACAGGAACGGAAGGTGACCATCATCATAACAGGGCATTCCAAAATTCAAGACTTGAGGTCTCCCAGGCGATGGCATTGCCCCTGGTCGCATGATGGCCTATGGCGATCGTCATGCTTCTTGCCAAATTTGTCAGAATGGTAGCCCTCGAAGAAAGGCAGGCTAGGGTTGTGTTTTGTCTTGGTGAAAATGTACCGCTTCTGATTTCTCAGACAGGGTTATCGCTATATGAGACCGGACTATCAAGACACAGTTGATACTTTCGATCGACTATGTACTGCAGCGAGCACCACCGCTAGAGCATCCGGTTTTAGCTTGAGGATGAGGAACCTTTCGAATGACTGCCGATGTGGGAACTGCTGTCCGAAGCCGATGCGGATTAAGGGTCGGATGAACAAGGTTGCGTACTCGATCCTCTAGCGGTAGACAACTGTCACGCGTTTGAGGAAGTCTTCCAACTGTACAATATACTGTTCGATTGTTGAGTGGTCCTCGAGTTGTGCTGCGCGTTCCATCGCCGCTCCGATTTCAGTAATTCGATCAAACCCAAATCCGCCTCCATCGCCTTTCATACGATGGCCTAGAGTTTGAATAGTCCTGAGGTCTTGGTTGCTCAGCGCGTTTCGAAGTGTCTGGACGTCCCTTTTCCGGTTATCTAGAAAGATTGGGACAATATCTTCAAGGTCTCGACTAATCTCTATAGTGAGTTGGTCTGTTGGTTCGGGTTGTGAGGCGTGCATCGCTAGACGACGTGCTCCTTGTACGCTCGAAGCACTTCCAGTAATGTGGATTTCTTTACGGGCTTCGTGAGATGTGTGTTGCAGCCTGCTTCAAAGATGCGGGCCCCTTCTTCCTTGAGGGCCAATGCAGTGAGGGCGATAATTGGTGTGGGTGGAAGATCATGATCCCGTTCCCACGAGCGGATTGCCCTTGTCGCGGCATAGCCGTCCATGACGGGCATTTGCACATCCATCAGGACGACGTCGTAGTGAACGGACTTGAATTTGTCCAACGCGATAGCGCCATGTTCTGCCACGTCAAGGAAGTAGTCAGTCGGCGTCAGATATGCTCGTACGAGCAATTGATTGTCAGGGGAATCTTCAACTAACAATACGCGTAAGGGCCGTGTCGAAGCAGTCGATGGTGGCGTTGTGACTACCACACCTGTCGGTGGTGTTCCTTTTGTCCTGCCGATGGCGATCTCGATAGTTTGTGCGAGATCGGACCGTCGGATAGGTTTAATCAGATACCCGCCGAGACCGAGGTCATAGGTCCGTGCGATATCGTCTGCCCAATGATCAGAAGTTAGCATGACGATGGTTGGGCAACTCCCGTTGAGCAGGAACTTCAAGCGTTCTACCACTTGAAAGCCGTTCATCTCAGGCATGCGGCAGTCGAGGAGCACGAGTTCGTACGCCTGCTCTCGGTCCGATGCCTGGCGCAGTTCGTCCAATGCCGTTATCCCGTCGCTCGCCTCCGTCACCTGAGCCCCCCAGGCACTCAGTAGTTCACGGAGGATAAGGCGGTTGGTGGGATGATCGTCCACGACCAGAACTCTGATTCCTTCAAGGTTGATCAGCGTTGCGGATTGCTGATGGTGCGGTTCTGTTTGAGCCTGAAGTAGGAGAGAGCAGTGGAAGGTGCTCCCTGTTCCCACAATACTTTCCGCCCAGATCCGTCCATTCATATGTTCGGCAAGGCGTTTAGTGATCGCGAGGCCGAGTCCGGTCCCTCCGTACTGCCTGGTTGTTGACGCATGGGCCTGCGTAAAATTGTCGAAGATCGAGACGAGTTTGTCGGAGGGGATCCCGATTCCGGTATCGGTTATAGAAAATCGAACAGCACCGGCGATATTCTTATCGGAGTCGTTGGTAACACGAACGATAACAGAACCTTTCTCTGTGAATTTGATGGCATTGCCGATGAGATTGATCAATATCTGCGTGAGCCGCGTTGGGTCACCGACTAACTGACACGGCATGTTCCGATCCACATGGCAGGCAAGCTCTAGCTCCTTCTCGTTGGCTCGCATCGCCAGTATATCGATGGCCTTATCGATAACTTCATTCAGGTCGAATGCGATGGATTCCAACTCCAAACGACCGGCTTCGACTTTCGAGAGGTCCAAAATACCATTGATCAGATTCAAGAGTGTGCCACCCGCACGTCGGAAGATCCGTAGATACTTTCGTTGGTCTGGTGTGAGCGGAGTATCCCAGAGGAGATCGGCCATGCCGACGATAGCATTCATGGGAGTTCGGATCTCATGACTCATGCTGGCTAGGAATTCACTCTTGGCGCGGTTGGCCACTTCGGCGGCTTCCTTGGCGACACGGAGGGCTTGTTCCACTTCACGCCGTTCAGCCGCTTCTAAGGCAAGGGATGTCATGGTTGCGAGTAGGCTGATGAGGTCTTCTTCATGCCGAGTCCATCGCCGAGGTGTGCCGATGGACTCGGCACAGAGTGCTCCCACGAGCTTTCCGTTCTGCCTGATCGGCACACTCAGCATGGCATTGATACGGAAGGCGGACAGGTACCACGGTGCCAGTTCCTTGAAACGTGGATTTCTGGAAACATCGTGAACTGCGATGGTACGATGTGTGCGCGTCAGCGATCGAAGATGGGCAGGCCAGTCCGAGAGCCGAAACACGAAGGAAGGGTTGGAATGGTGTCGTCCGGATGTGCACGCGTCGATCAGCTCGATGGCAGCGCGCTCTTTAGTAAGCAGCCAGAGGCTGGCGCGTTTGACATGCAGCATGTTGCAGCAGGCCTCTGAGAGAGCGCAAAAGACACGGGAAATGTCGCCGCTGTGCAAGGCCTCACTTTGAGCCAGTTTGCGGAGTGCTCCTTGATATTGCTTGAGCCGTGTGGCCGCACTCTGCTCGAATAAGGGAAGTGTTCGTTCGGTGGGTTTCCGCTCAGAGGAAGTGGTTCGTTTGGTCGTAGAGCGGGAATGCCGAGTAGATCTCATGATTACGGGACTCGCTTTTTGATGTCGTTCCCGTGGGCGGCGTGACATGGGGGTGTGAATGCCCAGCGAATAGTTGGGCCGGTCTCTAGTCGTCGTGTGACTCTTGGACCAGCGACAGAATACTGGCCGATTTGGTCCGATTGCGTCCCTCTTGTTTTGCTTGATAGAGGGCCTGATCTGCAGCCCTGATGAGATCGGTAGGAGAAGAGTGTCTGTTCGGAACTATGCAGGCATATCCGACGCTGATCGTCACGAGTTCCCCATCTGCGTGCTTCATGCCTAGGGATTCAACCCGTCGACGCAGGCTTTCCGCGACCTGTGCCGTGCCATCGATCCCTGTGCCGGGCAGGACTGTCACAAACTCATCGCCGCCATAGCGGGCAACCAAATCGCCAGGCCGATTCACGGAGCTCGAAATTGCCGCAGCGACCTGCTTGAGACATTCATCGCCGGCTGTGTGGCCCTTGGTGTCGTTGTAAGTTTTAAATCGGTCGATATCGAACATGATCAGCGACACCGCAGTCGACTCGCGTGCCCCTCTCCTCCATTCCTGATCCAGGAAGTCATCGAACTGGCGTCGGTTGGTGATACCCGTCAATCCGTCCAAGCAGGAGAGACGGAGCAACATCTGATTGGCTTCTTGGAGTTGCCGCATGACCTCGAGAAGTTCCTGCTCACGCGCGCGGCGGCGGTCGATTTCGTGGACAAGCCGGAGCACCGACCGTACTCTGGTCAGGAGCTCGACCTTGTTGACCGGTTTGGCGACGTAATCCATGGCTCCGGCGGCAAACGCGAGTTGAAGATCGACCGGATCGGTCTTGACGGTGACCATGATAATCGGAGTGTCTCGGAACCGGTCGGCGGCTTTGATCTGGCGACAGGCTTCGATGCCGTTCATCTGGGGCATCAAAATATCCATGAGGATCAGATCGACTTGCCCGCCGCTGTGCTTACCTCCGTCCAGGCCGAGATGCTTAAACGCGGCGGCGGCGGAATCCGCTGTCAGAATGTTTTCGTAGCCGGCAGCCGACAAAATGGCCTGCAACAGGAGTCGATCATCTGCGGAATCGTCGACGATGAGAATGCTCATAAGTTCACACAGTCTTGTGGCGAGAAGCTTTCAAAAGCGTAACAGCTAGTCTTGATAAACTCCAGGATAAAGCTTTTTGAGGCAGGGTTGACAGAGTCCGTGGCTAAACTCCGCTTCGGAATGTTCGCCGATATATTCTTCGAGTTGTTGCCAGAATCCACCATCATTACGGATGCTTTTGCAGGAGGCACAGATCGGAATGAGCCCGCGAAGTACTTTGACTTCGCGAAGGGCGCGTTGGAGTTCCTCATTGCTGAGGCTAAGCTCCACCTCCCGTTTCTTGCGGCAATCCATCTCGTGCTTCAAGGTAAGCGCCGAGGACACGCGGGCAAGCAACTCCACTCCGTTCACGGGTTTATTGATGTAATCCATTGCGCCGGCAGAGAATGCTTCCTTGAGGCTATTGAGGTCATTCTTCGCGGTCACCATGATGATTGGAATGTCTCGAAGATGCTCCTGCTGTTTGATATGTCGGCAAGCTCCCACGCCATCGATATCGGGCATGAGGACATCCATCAGAATCAAGTCGACCTTGACTGATGTTGGGGGGCCATCAAGGTTTAAGGCGGTAAACGCTGTCCGGGCCGAATCAACTGTGACAATCTCATCATGACCGGCCTTTGTCAGGATAGACCGCAGTAAGAGATGCTGGTCGGGAGAGTCATCGACTATGAGGATTGCCATACCACTACTTAACGGCTAAGAGTAGACGAAACTAAAGCCACCCATGGAATAGGATTCAGTATAGCAAACGATGCTAGAGACGATCAGGAGAGCTTGCTTTTGACCAGGTCGCTGATTTGCTTGCCGTCGACGGATTGCTCGGCGAGGCGGGCCATCACAGCCTTCATGACGACTCCCATATCTTTCTGGGTGCGGGAGCCTGTCTCTGCAACGACCGCTACGACAATAGCCTCAAGCTCTTGAGGGGAGAGCGGTTTGGGGAGGTAGGACTCGATAATTTCAATTTCCTTTCGTTCCTTAGCAGCCAGTTCCGTCCGTTGAGCTTTTTCAAATTGTTCGACGGATTCCCGGCGCTGCTTGACGAGAGTTGTCATCACGCGGCTCATTTCAGCATCATCAAGGTCCCGCTTCAACTCGAATTCTTTGTTCAGGACGGCGGCTTTAACCATACGGATGACATCCATGCGAAGTTGATCCCGTGATTTCATCGCCTGCTTAAGGTCTTCGGTCAAGCGATCGGACAGTGACATGGGAGGCCTCATGGATTAGTGGTTGAGATGAATTCGAAAGCATACCCTCTTGGTTTCAGTGAGTCAACGAGATGAGTGCGGAATGGTATTCATACAAAGGGATGGTATGATATGGGTAGAAACTGTATGGCTCTCATGACGAAGAGGAGGATGGGTATGTCGGAGAAAGCGACATGGAGGATAGGATTCAAGAATGGGTTGAGCGTGGCTGGCATAGGGGTAGTGCTGTTGGTGACGGGGGGATGTGCCGGTGAAGCGCCGAAGCCTGCGCCGACGATGACGCAGGACCAGGTTCGAAGCAATGCTGACAAAGCGTTTGAAAAGCTGAAGCAAGAGGAAAAGAGTCGTGCTATCGACTCCGGAGTAGGTCCTTACTAATTAAGATTGATCGCCCGGCGGGACAGTTGTCGCAAGGGTTTCAACAGCGGTAGTTCCCAGAGCAATCGATGGTGAGCGCGCTGCTCCACTTGACGAGGTTCGTGAAACGTTCGGAGAAGTGTCGCTGAGACGATCAATCGCAATAGGCCCGAGAGAAAGAAAATAAACGGGAGGTTGGAGACGGGCTCCAGCATCAAGTTCCAAGCCTGCAGCCTGTCCGGTAGCGTGTCGATCAGTACGCTTCCGATCACGGTTCCCATTGCCCACCCAATACCATTCACGATGCTTGAAATGGCAACAGCTTTCCCGCGATCCGTAGGCTGCACCACGTCGAAGACGTAGTTATTCAGTCCAAGCCCAAGTCCCGCCCAGACCACGCCTCCGAAGAAATTGACGGTAACAAGAAACAGCCATGCTGTCCCGAACAGATATAACATCGGTAGGAATGCTACGAGTAGCCCAGTGAAGGTGAGCAACGCCTTATTCCCAAAGCGATCGCCGAACTGTCCCCAAGCTGGCAGGGTCAGAAATTGGCCGATGATACCGGCAGCCAGCCAGGTTCCATATTGCCAATGTGCGAGATGCAGGTCCTGAAGCAGGTAGATGACGAAGAATGGACCAGCAATCAAAACGGCCGAGTGCATGAGACCTGAAAACAGCAGGAAGTGGCGGAAATTTTTAGACGTGCCGGTGCGGAGAAAGACCAGAAACCCCGTTGGATTGTCGCTCGGCCCATGAGAAGGTAAGCCCCTCACCTTCATGAGTAGGAGCGCCGACGTGCTACGGCAGAGCCCAGCTGCGAGAAATATGACAGCAAAGCCGACCCAAAGGAGTTGCTGTTGCTCGAAGAAGCTCAACAGCGCTCCAGCCAAGCAGAGTGCGAGAAAACTGGTCATTGCAATGGTGCGTGACCGTCTGGCGAAGTAAGTGCCCCGTTCGTTAGGCTCAAGCAAGTCGGTGATGAGACTACTCCACGCAGGAGAGGTGAAATGAGTAAAGGTGAAATACACGGCAACGGCTGCGATGAGCAGCCACGGTCCTTGATCAGGCCAGAGCAAGGGTAGTGCGAGAATGGGGAACCAGGCGAGGGATTGTCCGATGATGCCCCAGAAGACTTGAGAGGCCGGGCTGGGGAACCAGTGGGCGACTTTGACGGAAACCAACTGCGCCCATGTGCCTAAGAGCTGGGGAATAGCGGAGAGAATACTCAATTGGAACGGTGTCGCGTGCAAGAGTAAGGCAAAGGCCGAGAGATACTGCTCGCCTCCGCCTTGAGCGATAGCCTGGAACAGTCCATCACGAATACCAAAACGACGACCGGATTCGTGTGGCCTGATGGGAGCGGGATCGTTGTCAGGAGTATGTCCAGTTGGATGTGGTGATGCTGGTTGGGCGGTCATAATCAGAGAACCAAGAGCACTCTACCATAGACTCGACATGGTACAAGGATTCATCGGATGATGGCCGGCAGTCATTGTCTCCTATGATGTTCCTCAGTACGATAAATTCTATGGCTCAGGTTGCTTCGACAACGAGACTGCCACGAGGTTGGTTTGCCGTTGGCGTGGTTTGCGTCGCCTTGCTCCATGAGCATGTAGGGATTGCCAAAGATCTCCTGCCTCCCAAAGCGCAAGAGTCCACGGAGATTGGATCGACCCAAAGCCCCTCCTTCGACCATCAGGAAAAAGACATTCCGCAGTCGCTTTTTACTTGGATCAAGATGGCGAAAGGGTTTGAAATAGAATGGGATACGTTTGGACGTAAAGGGTGGTATACCCAGGATCCGCGGCTGAAACCGATCGGGCTGGGGTCTACATTCACGCCGGAGATTCAAGCAATCTATATTGTTTTTGAAGTAGCCCCCTTGGAGGATCCTGCACAATTTGCAGTGCAATGGCAGTTGGAAAAAATGAGCGGCCAGTTGAATGAGAAGCCGTTAGGGAAAGATGTATTGGAGGTGTCAGGACACGAACGATATGGGTACCTTGAGTTGAAACGGTCAGGCGAGAAATGGCCGCTGGGCAATTATCTGGCGAAGATCTATATTGCGCCGATAGGCCAACAACCGTTTCACGCCGTAAACCACGTCGGCGTGATGCGTTTTACCATTGCAGATACTGTTCCTACCTGGTCTCCTGAACAGAAGTCGGTCAGGTAGATTCCTGGAGAAAGGATACTCATGGGAGAGCGTGTGAAGGTCACAGATCCAGAAAAACTAGCCTTGCTCTATGAACGGTTTCGGGATGTGTGTTTGGTTGAAAAAGAAGTCTGGAAAGAAATCTTTATGCCACGGGAGGTGGCACGGGGGCCGGTCAGAACGAACATTCAGGACCGGTATGACGTTGAGATTAACGACCCCGACATTGAGGATGCCATCGAGGCCAACATCTCACGGGGGAGTACGATGTTGGGCGCGGCCATTGATGAGTACCGCGCCCACATCGTGTTTTTCAGGAAACAGGATTAAAGCCGTTCCAACGCCGCGATCCGTACCTCAAGCGGGGGATGCGTTGAGAATAAGCTCATGAACCCACCGGCGTTGCCGGAGATCTTCATCGTTGCGAGTGCGTCTTGCGTGGAGTATTGGAATTGAGCACGATTCACCCATCGATCAATCGCTCGGAGCGCACCGATCATCGAGTCTTTCCCATACACCTTGGCAGCAAACGCATCGGCTCCAAATTCTCGACGACGTGAAAACCAACTGATGACGACGGAGGCCAGGATGCTGACGATGATCTGTAGTACCAGTGACAGACCGAAACCTAATGCTGCCTGATCCCGCTCCTCGAAGAAACGCCGTACCCACATGGCGATGTAATACACAAAGGTGTTCATCAGCCCGGCTAGCACAGTCGTAGCGAACATGTCGCCGTTATAGACGTGGCCCATTTCATGAGCCAGAACAGCCTTCACCTCATCTTCCTTGAGGTTCTCCAGTAATCCGGTTGACACGGCCACCATTGAGTTGTTCTTGCTTGGCCCCGTTGCGAAAGCATTGGGATCGGGAGAATTGTAGACCCATACCTCGGGCATGGTGATATTCAACCGTTGGGCGATTTCCCGCACGGAACCATACACAACCTGTTCCGCGTGAGAACGAGGTTGGGTGATCTGCTGGCAGTCGAGCATGGCTCGTGCCATTTGCTTTGAGAATGCCAAACTGATGAATGCCCCACCGAACCCGAACATGGCAGCCCATACCAACGATGTTAGGTCGACAGAACCGCGGACATCGATTCCGAACATCGGTAAGATCACGTTGATCACAATGGGGATGGTGATTGACAGTGTCACCATGATGAGAATATTTGCGATCAGCAGCAGACCTACGCCTTTAAGCCACTTCATTGTGAGCCTCCTTGGAAACAAACGGTCGCCTCATGTGAGGCAACGAGCTGAACTCTCATGATTATACACAAATCCGTTGCCTGCGATACACTGTCAGTCATAAGTCGGCATAGGGTTATGAGTAAGACCTCATTGTTCAAAGTCAAGGTGTGTGAGGCCTCTGAACGTACGAGGATAACGTTGACCGTCTCACGACGTTCCTGTTAGAAAGCCATTATCATGAGGGTTTATGCAAAATGCTTTCAGACATTGGTGATAGGGAGTTGGTTGACCCTAATGCCTATGTCGGTTGGACGAGCTGCGGATACTTTCGTCCCAGGCCCGCCGATTGTTGTCTCGATTTCTCCTGATGGAGTTCAACGGGCTACCGTTATTCTCGACAGCTATTCCTACTCACCGAACCATCTGGTCGTGGAGAGCGGGACGCCAGTTGAGTTGACCCTAACGAGTCGTACGACATTCATACCCCATAACTTCGTCATGCAGGAGCTCTCGGCTGGCATTTCGATCGAGCAGGACGTTGGCGCAGGGAAAACGGTCATAGCAAAACTCGTTCCCACTCACCCTGGGCTTTTTCCGTTCTTTTGTGATAAACGACTGTGGCCTATGCCCAGTCATCGAGATAAGGGAATGGAAGGATTATTGGAAGTCAGGTAATGGATCTCTCCACGACGACCCTATCCTCCAAACACGAGCTGCTCCGTGACATTCTCAAACGAGTCTCTCGTCTGTTCTACACGACTTTGGTGGTTGTGCCGGCGAATGTTCGTGATCAAGTAGGATTGGCTTATCTCTTTGCCCGGGCCGCCGATACGATTGCCGATACGGAATTGATCGACCGGCCACGCCGGTTAGGTTTTCTCAACCGTCTCAGAGAGCAGTTTGTCCGCGAGTCGATCGATTGGACAGAGGTTTGCGCCATTCAGGAAGCGGTGGGACCGCTTCAGCAGGATTCCGCTGAGCGAATTCTGCTTGAACGACTGGATGAGTGCTTCCGGCTGTTTCTCGATTTTTCATCGGATGACCGGCAGCGGATTCAGCGGCTGATGACCACCCTGACTCAGGGAATGGACATGGACCTCAGCGTCTTCCCGGGAGCCTCAGTGGCCGACCTCACGGCATTGAAGACACCCGATGACCTGGATCGCTATACATATCATGTGGCCGGATGTGTCGGCGAGTTCTGGACCGATCTCATGTGCGCTCATCGCAAGGCGCTGGCGAACTGGAATATTCAGCAGATGTCGGACGTCGGAGTACGATTTGGCAAGGGGCTACAACTGACGAACATCGTCAAGGACATTGCCCATGATCTGCAAAATGGGCGTTGTTATATTCCCGAAATGATGCTCGATGAAGCTGGACTGAAGCCGCAGGACCTCTTGCAGCAGAGCAATCTTCCTCGCTTCAGGCCTGTGCTCCGCAAGCTCATTCGGTTGGCGGTTGAGCACCTTGATCAGGGTTGGCTCTATACGATGGCCATCCCACGTTACGAAACTCGGTTGCGGCTGGCTTGTATGTGGCCGATTCTCTCTGCCGGAGAATCGCTCAAGCTCGTCATGAATTCCCCCGATCTGTTGAATCCCGCCGTGAAGGTCAAAATCCCGCGCAGCAAGGTGTATCAGATCGTGGGGATGACGACAGGTACTGCTGCGTGTGCATACGCCGGAACTGCCTACTGGGGACATTTACGCAAGCAGATCGTGTGACGATCTGTAGGTCTTCGTCCTACCCTGTTTTTTTCTGCGGCTCCAAGAGCTTGTCGCCCTTCTTGAAGACGGCGTAGATTGCCTGTGAAGGGCAAGCGTCGAGACAGAGCCGGCAGCTTTCAAGACAGCGCGAAGGATCGAACTTGTAAGGTGGCGTGGAGAGCCAGGCGCTGGTCGGGCAAATCGGTACACAGACGGCCTGGTGCGTGCAGCGGTCAGGGTGGCGGACGAGGTGATCACGAATGACTAACATGGGCTTGACTCCTTCAAAGAGGCCTTGAGAGAAGATCTCGAACATATTTTTCTTCGGTAGGCTGCTCATTTCCATTCCTTGACGAGTTCTTTGAGCCGATCTTTGAGCTCAGGAATCTGTTCGAGATTATTCTGAATCGCGCCGAGGATTTTTTCCAGCCGAGCCGAACGAAGCGCTTCCTTATCCTTCTTCACCACACGGTCATAGTCCTCATAGGCTTGTCCATGTTTGGGTTCCAGATGTTTCCTGGCATCCACCAGGGCCTGGCCCAACTCCCACGGTTCCGGCGACGGTAGAGAAGCGACCGTAAACGACCCATCGGTAAACACGATGACCGAGGCACTCGGTTTCCCGGTCAAGGGGACCACGGCTTCAATCGTTTTGCGTTCGCAGACGTTCCAGTCAAGCGTGAGTCCAGGAAACTGTTTGGTGAAGGCCACCTTTTCCATGTTGGCCTTCCATTTGTCTTCGGTTGGCATGGGTGTATAGAGGTATCGAACGGGAAGCCTTATGGTTTCTTGAGTGGTATCAGCTGTTCTGGAACCGGATGGTCAGGCATGAGCAATCGAGTAACGATTTCACCGTTCAGCACGTGCCGCTCCATGATCTCGGTGACATCGTCCTCCGAACCGACCCAGTACCACACGCCTTCAGGATAGACTACGACACTTGGGCCGAGGTCACAATGGTCGAGGCAACCGGCTTTGTTTGCTCGGACCACCCCTTTGAGATTTAACCGCTTCGTTTCACTCTTGAAGTGCGCATGAAGTTTTTCCGAACCCAAGTTCGCGCAACAGCCGCGCGGATCGTCTTTTGGACGCTGATTCGTACAGATGAAGATATGTCGTTGAAATGATGGCATTGGGTTAGGTCGCTAGACAGGCATCGTCAGGGTATTGAGTCGTTCCATCAGGAGCGTCACATCGTCGCCCCTTAAGAACGGAGATGGGTGCTGGGTTGCGTTCAGGATAGTCGAGATCTCATGTAACCGCAATGATGCTCGTCGGAACTCGTCGCCCTTGGCGAGTTCCGATACGTGGTCAGCACGCAACTTATCGAATTCAGCGCAGATGTCACGGAAGTCACGTTGTAAGTTTTTGTGTATCGAACACGGGGTGCAATACCATTTTGGGTTTTGATCTGATAGCGGAGACAGGCGATCGTAAGGGCGACCGAAAAAGTCTTTTCCCAGGGAAAGCTTTTTCAGTGGACCGTTGCCTGCTCCGCAGGCCTGACACGATTCGCTCCAGGAGTCCATCTTCACCTCCATACTAAACCACACCGAAGGGTGCATCTTACAACAGGATTTTCCAGACTGTCCATGGGCAGCACCGCAGATGGTTGGCGGTCAACCCGATCACGTTGTGGATCCATGTATAATGAACACAATTAGGCCTGCAGCACTCATTGCCGGAAGGGGGAACCTTTATGGTCATCGGTGTTCCGAAGGAAATCAAAGATCATGAGTATCGTGTCAGTCTGACACCGGAGGGTGCAGCGACCCTTCGGCAAAGTGGGCATGAGGTCTGGCTTGAATCGTCTGCCGGGCAGGGCAGTGGATTTAGCGATGATGAGTATCGTAAGGCTGGGGCCTCGGTTGCCGGTTCGAAAGAGGAGGTCTTCAAGAGAGCTGATTTGATTGTGAAGGTGAAAGAGCCGTTGCTTTCTGAGTGCCATCTGTTTCGTCCAGGCCAGGTCCTGTTCACCTATTTACATCTTGCCTCACTCGTAGAGGTGACCAAGGAACTTCTGAGTAGTAAGGTCACGGCTATTGCGTATGAAACGACTGAGTCGAAAGATGGCAGTCTTCCGATGCTCAAGCCGATGAGTGAAATTGCCGGACGAATGTCGGTGCAGATCGGTGCTCAATATCTGGAGAAAATCAACGGAGGTCGGGGTGTGCTGTTGGGAGGAGTTCCGGGAGTGGAGCCGGGCAAGGTCGTCGTGCTTGGTGCCGGGATCGTTGGAAGCTCGGCGATTCGCATTGCGGTCGGGATGGGAGCCCAGGTAACGGTGATCAATTTGGATGTTGAACGGTTGCGGCACCTCGATGATCAGTACCAGGGCCGGATTATCACGCGCGCTGCGAGCTCCACCACCATTGAGGAGGCTGTGTGCTCAGCAGATCTTGTTATCGGCGCCGTACTGATCCCCGGAGCCAAGGCACCTACGCTGGTGTCTCGTTCTCTGGTCTCACGGATGAAGCCTGGCTCGGTGATTGTGGATGTTTCCGTCGATCAGGGGGGCTGTGTTGAGACCACAAGACCGACGACTCACTCGGCGCCTATCTATGTCGTTGATGGCGTCGTGCATTATTGTGTCGCCAATATGCCGGGAATCGTTCCTCGCACGTCCACCTACGCTTTGACCAATGCGACGTTGCCGTATCTGCTGCAGCTCGCGTCTGACGGTGTGGATCGAGCGATTCACGCTGATCCGGGGTTGGCGAAGGGCGTTAACCTTAAAGATGGAAAAATTGTTCACCGAGGTGTGGCTGATGCTCATGGGTTGCCTTTTACCCCTGTCTTGTAAGACAATGACGCGTTCAGTTTGAACGCTTGGTCTTGTCGGGGCGTAGCGCAGCCCGGTAGCGCACTGCGTTCGGGACGCAGGGGTCGGAGGTTCAAATCCTCTCGCCCCGACCAAACCAAGCTTCCTCCACCAAAAACCTACTCTTTCCAGGTCAAGCGCGACGAGATACAGGCCTCCAGTAGTCCATGTCTGTTTTTACCTCGCTCGGCTCGGTCCTTCCGACAACTCTATATGAGAGGATGGACCCCAACGGGGTCTTTCTTTCATAGCAAACTGCATGTTCTGCGAACGGTCTCTGCATTTAGGTATGTCATAACATCGCTCGTGTTGATCATTTACAAATTCTAGATCGCGGGCTCAGTTTCTAGCGTGGAAATGTAAAACGCGTGACGCATCTGAAGAGGTGTGAGAATATCCGCTGAGCAATGCCGCACAGGGCAGTGCGGCGAGTCATGATTGTGGTAGAGCCAGATGCCTCAATCGGTCGATGAACCGCCGGTTCGAGCACACATTCTCGTGGTCGGTCGTGTGCAGGGAGTAGGGTTTCGTGCGTTCGCGGCACGTATTGCCACCAGGCTTAATCTGGTGGGGGGCGTCCGCAATCTCGACGACGGCCGGGTTGAGCTGGAGGCCGAGGGTGGGAAACTGGCGATTGAAGACCTTTTGCGAGAATTGAAAGCCGGTCCTCCGGCTGCGCATGTCAGGACGATTGCGGTGGAATGGAGCGTCGCAACCGGCCGGCATTTACACTTCGACATTTGGCATTAAGGAACGAGGAGTCATGAGTCGACAGGAAGACGAGGAGTCCGAGTTGAACGAAGCTCGACGGCACACCGCCGATGATATGGACACCTCAGAACCTGCGAGCGCATCTGATCAGGGCGAGCGAGAAACTGGTCGATCAGAAGGACTTGACACGCTGAAGAGCTACTTGCGGGAGGTTCGTCGATCGACACTGCTGACCTTCAAGCAAGAACAGCAGCTCGGCAAACGGGTGATGGCTGGCGATGAGCACGCTCGGCAAGAGATGATCGAATCGAATCTGCGGCTTGTCATCAGCATCGGGAAACGCTACATGCACCGAGGGTTTCCGTTTTCCGACATCGTGGAGGAAGGCAATTTAGGACTGATCAAAGCAGTCGAGAAATTCAATTACAAGCGGGGGTTCAGGTTTAGCACCTACGCGTCTTGGTGGATCCGGCAATACATCGAGCGAGCGATCATTAATCAAGGTAAGCTGGTGCGTCTGCCTGTGCACGTGGTGGAGCGTCTCAATCGTTATCTGAGTCGTGTCGAGCAGTTGGTGCAAACGCTCGGGCGGGAGCCGAGGGCGGCCGAAGTGGCTGCCAAGATGAAGACATCGGAAGAAGAGGTATTGGACCTGAAGCAGTTGGTGCGTACGACCTGCTCGCTTGATAGTCCGCTGAATGACCACACTGATACCTTTCTCCGCGATGTGATCGAGGATCCCGTCGGGCTCTTGCCCGATGAGACCGCCGATGGGGTTCGGCGGAGGACGGAACTGATGGCGTGGGTGAGGGAGTTGCCTGAGAAAGAGCAAACTGTTATTGTGTCACGGTTCGGACTCGACGGAGACGAGGCGAAGACGCTCGAAGAAATCGGTCGTACCATGGGACTGACTCGTGAGCGAGTCCGACAGATCGAAATGGCGGCGTTAGTTCGGCTTCGCAACACCATCGGTAGAAAAGCCATGACACAGGCAGACTTGCTCTAAATCCCGTGACCACCGTCAACTATCAAGCACTCATTCGAGAAGTGCCGGACTTTCCGAAGCCCGGTATTCTCTTTTATGACATCACCACGCTCCTGAAGGATCCTGCCGCGCTTCGGAGTCTTGCCGACCAATTGACGACTCGGTATCAGGATCGAGGGATCGCCAAGGTTGTTGGGATCGAGTCTCGGGGGTTTATTTTTGGCGGGATTCTTGCCGCCCGTCTCGGTGCTGGATTTGTTCCGGTTCGTAAGCCTGGAAAACTTCCGGCTGATTCTTATGAAGTCAAATATAGTCTTGAGTATGGACAGAACAGTCTTGCCGTGCACCGTGACGCGATCCAAGCTGGAGAGCCGGTGCTGATCGTCGACGACCTGTTGGCGACCGGAGGAACGGCAGAGGCGACGGTCCAGCTTGTTCGTCAGCTTGGTGGCACAATTGTCGGACTTGATTTTCTGGTTGAACTGAAGAGTTTGAGGGGACGCGACAAACTCGCTGGGTACGAGGTCCACTCAACCATTACCTATCCCTAGGGGTTAGGCATCCTTCTAAACCCCTTGCTCAAGGGGCAGAGGGCGTGATATAGAAGCCGAAATTTTTGACCCTCCAACTACGTACCTTACTTTCTGGAGCGGACTCTCTATATGGCAACAAAAATACAGGCAAAGAAGAAGGGTGAGGCAAAGACGAAATCCGTGGACG
>SWDG01000027.1:64594-68400 GCA_005116965.1 Nitrospira sp.
TTAATGGATCTTGAGCGCGAACTTGGGATTTCGTTGATGGAGATGCGTAATCGCCGGCGCCAGTCGATCGATGAAGCCCTCACTCGGTTACATGACGGGACGTACGGGATGTGTGCCGAATGTGGGATTGAGATTAGCGAAAAGCGTCTCCAGGTGGTCCCCTTTGCCAAGCTCTGTGTGGAGTGCCAATCGCGCGCGGAATTGCTGGAGAAAATCGAACGCGAAGAGGATCGCGACTAGCGTACAACGTTCCCTCTCCCTTCACCCTGCATTCTTTCCTTCCTCATCATGAATGGGCAGACTTCAGAACGAGCGGTCGTTCTTGCTAGTGGCGGATTGGACTCCACTGTCACGGCAGCCATTGCACGACGCGATGGATATGCGCTGTACTTACTGACCATTGCATACCAACAACGTCACGCGGTGGAGATTGAGCGGTCGAGACAGGTGGCGACGGCTCTGGAAGCTGATCAGCATCTAGTGATCAATGTCGATTTAGGGACGATTGGTGGATCGGCCCTGACCGGCCATCTTGTGCTGACGACGGTACATGCGAACAATGTGTTCGACGTCATTGGGCGGTTCGCGTCGATGGGGATCGACGCCTATAATTTTCTGGCTGCTCTCAACTGCGTATTGGCGCAACGGCTTGTTCGAATCCTGTGTTCATCATGTCGGACTCTTGTCAAAGCACAGCAGGCCCTTATTGAGGAATCAGGGTTGGACTATGAGCAATACAAGGAGACGCCATTCCACGAAGCCAAGGGGTGTCCGCAATGTCATGGGACTGGCTACCGAGGAAGAAAATGCATCACGGAGTTTCTTGATCTGACGGATGAAATCAAAGAAATGATTCATGCCGAGCGGCCACTCTCAGAAATTCGCTATCGGGCCGTGACCGATGGAATGATTACGCTGCGACGAACCGGGATGTGCCTGTGACCTACGTACCAGGCCGAAACCTGATTTTTCTGTCTTTGGCTGCGGCTTACGCGGAAGTGCTGGGGGCCTCAATCATTTACTTCGGCGCCAATGTAATTGACTATTCTGGCTACCCTGACTGTCGCCCGGAATTCATCCAGGCTGTAGAGGCAGCACTTCAAACGGGAACAAAAGCTGGAATGCAGGGCAATGGCATTGAGATTCGAGCGCCACTGCTTCGGATGTCGAAGGCGGAAATTATCAGGCTGGGCCTGATTCTGAACGTTCCATTTCAGCTCACGCATAGTTGTTACGACCCGGTTGGATCGATGGCCTGTGGGCAGTGCGACAGCTGTCAGATTCGGAAGCAGGGATTTGCGGAGGCGGGAGTTGTAGATCCAATTCAGTATGCGGTATGTTGAGCCAATGGCTGGCTTGGACAGGTGGTTACGCTCTATGAAGTCATCACGAATGCAGTGGATCAGTCTCGTTCTGGTGATGCTTGGCGCCGCACCAGCGTGCAGCCAAAATGGGGGGGAACCACAGGGAACGGGAACCGTGGCCTCGGCTCCGGTCGAGTTACGGGAAGGAGAGCAGAAATTCAACGCCAACTGTTCGCTCTGCCATGGGATCGGTGGAGTCGGAACTACTCATGGCCCGGCCTTTCTTCACAAGGTCTATGAACCGAATCATCACGGCGATGAAGCGTTTCAGCGAGCGGCGGCCAACGGAGTAAAGGCTCATCATTGGCAGTTTGGCGACATGCCGAAGATCGATGCTGTCAAACCTGGTGATGTGGACCACATCGTGAAGTACGTCCGATGGCTTCAGAAACAGGCCGGAATCTTCTAACGCCGATTTTATCGCGAACACTCCTGCCCCACACCAGTTCTCGTTGCGGTTGTTGGAAATGAAAAGAGAAGAGTGCTCGGTTCTATCGAGCGCTGCGTATGTAGAGCGCCCTAGATAACCAAGGAGGGTCCCATGACTAACGCACGTTCCATGTCGATGTTCGCGGTTCCTGCATTCCTGCTCGGATTTGTCCTGGGAGGGGTGTCGTTACATGTGGCATCTGCCGAGGGGCTCTTTGGGATTAAGGACTCAATCACCCAGATGGGGAGTTCGCTGGTCGAAATGCAGAAGAACGTGGATGACCTCCAAAAGAATATGAATAAGATCAAACAGGTGAAAGACCAATTGTCTTCATTGCCCTCCTCGGGTGGTGGAGTGGGAGGGGCCATGGACTCCCTCATGAAAAAGGGTGGCCAATAAACAGATTTTGGCCACAATCTAACTCCCGTACTTTTCAATCTCCATACTCTGAACGACACTCCGAACTAGGTTGGCTAGCTGGAGAGTCCTGGCCAACCTGGTTGCTCTATCTTCTACAAGTGAGACCCGCTCCGCCTAGGCCCTGCCACCCTCTGCAAGAACTGGCGCTGAATCGCTGCACCTCCTTGCTATGCAAATTCTTGATCCTGCCTAGGGGGGGTCATGTAACAGCGAGAGTAGGAGACTGTCGTCAAAAACTATCGGAAGTTAGGGCCGAGCGGGTGTCCATTTCTTGGCCCGTTCTTCGGATTCGGTAATCTGGCTGCGCGTCATCCGTGTGGCGATGGTGTCGCGTGATTCAACGGCTCGCTTCTCGCCATAGGCCGCTGAAAGGCTGTACCACATGTGCGCTTCAACAAGACTCTGAGGCACGCCACGCCCACGTTCATACATCATTCCGAGCTTGGCAAATGCGAGCGCATTTCGCTGTTCTGCTGCTTTCTGAAACCAGAACAACGCCATGTGATCACTGTACGGGGCGCCCTGTCCAAGCGAATAGAGTGTTCCAAGATTGACTTGAGCGCCTGCGTGTCCTTGATCAGCGGCCTTTTTAAACCAATCCTTGGCCTCAAGGTAGTTTTGTGGAAGACCACGCCCTTCACTGTAGTGTATGCCCAATTGATTTTGAGCATTGGGATCGCCGGCCTGAGCATGTTTGAGGGCTTCGCTCACGGCTGGTTCGCCAATGAGTAGTTGTGGTGGACTAGAAGAGGGAGCGGCGCAGCTTGATGTGAGAAAGGATACCAAGAGAACTCCTACGAGAGTCACATACTGGTAGGGTAGCCGGTGATCCATTCTGAACGATTGTTAAGGTGATAGGTATATGCCAGTCGGTGAGCTGGCCATGGGCGAATATCCTACGCAGCGAGAGGGCGCGACTTCAAGTAGGAAGTGCGGGTAGCGGACAGATTGACGGAGAACCTTGAAGGCTATCACGGTACAGAGTGTACGCAGGAGAAACCTCTGGGCTACTGTTCTTGAACTGAATTGTGGGCTTTGGGTTTCCAATTCCGTGCAAGAAATTGTGCTTGTTCGATTTGAGCCGGCGTCATATTCGTGGCCAGACGATCTCGCCATTTTGCTCCATCTTCCTGCCCGTTAGCGGCCGCCAAGTTGTACCACTGGTAGGCCTGGACGACATCCTTGGGAACGCCCCGTGCCTTTTCATGGTAGGTGGCGATTACGAACATGGCTGGTCCGTGACCCTGGTCTGCGGCAAGGCGGCACCACCGCAAGGCTTCTTGATAATCTTGTGGCATCCCGCGACCAATGTCCGACAGCACGCAGAGCCGATAAAAGGCACCAACATGTCGCTGGATGGCTGCCATGCGGTACCAGCGAACAGCCTCCCTATGGTCTTTCGGCAAGGCGTTCTCATAGCGCATCCCCAGATTGTACTGATCTTCAGCGCTTCCTTGTTCAGCAGTAGACTGTGATTCGTCGATCCGTGACACTGTGTCATGCACATCGACGTAAGGGGATTTGGGCGGATCAATGCATCCCGGCAGAGTGCACATGGCTATTATCACGATGAGAGGTCGTAAGCTGTAGTT
>SWDG01000027.1:68500-115559 GCA_005116965.1 Nitrospira sp.
CAAGAGGAGGTGCGGGTCCAGCCAGTTGACGTATATGTTTCAGGTTTCGGTGGCTACTCACTTCCTTTCAATACAGATGTTTCGTCAGGTGGGTTTACAGTGCAGGACGTAGAACTTGAAAATTCTCCGTCATTTGGCGGGAAGATCGGGCTATGGGTCACCGCACCCAGAAAGACACTGGGAATTGACATAGGGGCAGAGATCAACGTCACTCACTTTGATCCTGATCCGACAATGAATGCCACATACTTTGGCGTCAATCTTATGGCCCGCCTACCGATGGGTGTTGGACCGGAGCTTCCTAACGGAAGATGGTTCCCTTATGTTGGACTCGGCGGAGGAGCGCAGCGGCTTAGCGTTGAAGTATTAGGGTTCAAGGAGGGCAATACGGTTACGGCCTTCCAGGGACTTGGGGGAGTCAAAGTGTTTTTGTTCAAGCACGTTGCTGTGTTCGCAGAGGGAAAATTTACACATGCGTCGCACAGGCAGGTGTTTCATGGGTTTAGCCCAGTCGATTTTACCGTGAATGCTGTCCATGGGGTCGGAGGGTTGTCTCTACACTTCTGATACACGCATAGAGCGGATGGGAGTATGAGAATTCATGACTCTCATTCTCATCCGCTTCTCTATACTTCTCCGCTAACCTTTTCTTGCGATTGCCATTTATGCCAGAGAGTCGTAGCCTTTTGTGGCTGGATATACATATCTCCATTGTCCTTACTCAAACGGCCCTCGGCTATGTATCAGAGAGCAATGTGTTCTTATATAAAAAGAATTATGCTGAGCTTTCTATTTCTGGGAGATATGATTGTTCTGTCCTCAGTGCCGGGTTCGGCTCAGCAAGAGTTTTCGTTTACGTCGGTCGAAAAGGGGGTACTCCTGGTCGCCAGTCCCTCACTGAGTGATCCCAACTTCCATCAGAGTGTTCTCCTCATTGTCGAACACGGGCGAGGCGGGACAGTCGGCCTCATTCTGAACCGCCCCACGAATGTGCTCGTGTCCGAAGCCTTGCCGGATTTTACTGTACTGAAGCAAACCATCCACCGATTGTTTGCCGGGGGGCCGGTCGAGCGAACGCAGCTGGTCTTGCTGTTCCGACTCACGCAGCTCCTGCCTGATACACGACAGATCGTCGATGGAATCTACGTGGGCACACCTCGCGTCCTGGAACGTATCATGACTCAGCCCAAACCGAGCGAGGCCTTCCGTGCGTTTTCCGGATTCGCAGGATGGGCACCTGGGCAGCTCGAACATGAAATGCGTGACGGGACGTGGGGTGTCTTGCCAAAGAATTCGTTTGATATCTTTGACGAAGATTCAACTACCCTCTGGCCAGACTGCATAACCCGCTTGCAGGTTTCCCGGAGCATTTCCTATTGACTGATTGTTCCCACCTTTAGTAAGGCTGCAAAAGGCTCATTGGCGAAGCGAGGTATTGATGGATGATCCTCTGGTACATAGAGCTCGATTCAGCACATGGCTGACTTTTGTGAGACATGTACTTGACACGTCCCGATAATATTTTCGTAGAATTAGGAGGGGTCTCCGTCTTGGGTACCTCTCAAATGGTTCTTGCCAGTATTTGAAGGCGGAGTTGCGTATCTAAGAGCACAGTAGTGTGAAGCTGAGATGCTGTGAAAGGGTGGTGAGAAATGGCAGTTCCTGTCCAAACAACCTCAATCGAAGGACTTCGCGCACGGTTACGAGATACGTGGTTGCACGATCTCGTCAAACAATACCGAGAGATCAAGCGCCAAATCATGCGTCGGTCCGAAGGTGAAGCCTTTTTGTTGCGTCGCTATGCTCGGATTCATGGCAAACCGCTCAATCTGACGACTCCTCAGACTTTTACCGAGAAGCTGTTCTGGCGGATGATTACTTGGAATCGGGGAGGAATGCCCCCGCGGTTTCGGGAACTGTCCGATAAGTATGCGGTGCGCGCCCATGTGGCGAGCACGGTGGGGCCCGACTATTTGATCCCGCTTCTCTGGCAGGGGGAGGACCCTCGCCAGATTCCGTTTGAAAGGCTGCGGACGAAGTATGTGATCAAGCCGAGCCACGCAAGCGAACGGGTGATCGTGGTCGACGAACCGCCGGATCGAGTCGATATCATTCGGAAAGTGTCGGGATGGTTGGCCGAAGATTATTATTGGCGCGGGCGAGAGTACCAATACTATCAAGTTAAACCGCGAATCATGATTGAGGAATGCTTGACCGATCAAGATGGGGGTTTACCACTCGACTATAAGATCTACTGTTTCAACGGGACGCCGGAGCTTATTTGGATTCGTAATCATGCGCACGACATCAGCCCATTCTTCGACTCTGTATGGAATTTACTTGAGCTTTCCTGCGAGGAAGGTACGGCACGACCGTGGATACCGAAGCCGACCAATCTTGACGAGATGATTGCCGTCGCCGCGAAACTGTCGACCGGGTTCGGGCACGTCCGCGTCGATTTATACAATGTCAACAAGCGGGTTTATTTTGGTGAGTTGACCTTTACAACTAAGGCGGGTCAATTAAAATTCGACCCCGACCATTGGGATATGAAGCTCGGAGAGAAATGGGATCTGTCACTGGACCACTGAGGACCCGCATCGATCTCTTGAGGGCTCATCCGTTGATCCACGGATGTAATCGCTGATATCCCGGTGCATCTAGCCAGTGCTGACAGCTTTCCGATCGGAATGATTGTAACCGCTGTCTGCTTCCGTAGGGGTTTGATCGAAGCGGTTCACCCTCGCGACATGCATAAACGCTTTCCCGTCTTGGAAGCCCAGCACATACCGTTCGAATAGGACGGGAGATCGACCCGATGCTTATGAACGTGGTTTCGGCGAGGGGCGGCGTCTCTAACCCTGTCTTCTTCAGCACGCCAGGCTTCTACCTCAAGATTGCTCTGAGCCTTTGCCCTCCGCCGCCGGCACCAGACAATCCGGAATGTCACGGGATTGGATGTAGCGTCCCTGGCGTCCTCCTTTGTTGATAGGTCTGAACTGGCCACATTCCAGAATTGGGCAAGGAGGGTGCCAAAGGGGAATGACTTAGCCAGCTTTATTTGTTTGTCAACTGGACTAGTCTGGTTTTCAATTAGGTTCCGAAGTGGCTGCCGTTCGTCGGGGAGACTCCGTAAAGATTCAAAACAGTCCTGCATTTCGGCTTCGGGCCTGGGGCACGAACGACGGGGCCAGCTTCCCAATATGACGCCAAACATGACACGCCCTGCCGAGGTGGTGCCCAGTATGGTGTTCAGCCACTGGGAAGACGACCTGATCACAGAGGAGCATCAATCGTCCAAAACGAAGATGGCGGCGCTGTTGGCGGTCTGGAAGACCAAGCAGGGATGGGATTCCTGACCGCGCTCAATCCAGCCTGCATGAGTTGAAGCCATCCAGTTTTCACCTCACAGAGTGACATGCATCGAAGAACGTTGTGATGTCTTCCACGACCGGGACTCTCTGTCGGTTCCACCATGACAGGGCTCCGATGAGATCGGTGTGATCAGCATTCGGATAGACGCGTGATCGTACACAGCCGCCTCGTTGCTTGATGCGTTGCTCCAGCTTCTGGAGATTGGCGTATTTCACCGCCTGATCCTTGTCGCCGTATAAAAGTAGCATCGGTGGTTGCGTGCCGTCGATAAATGTGGGGACCTGCATATTCGGGTAGTTCGATGCTGGGCCGAACATGTCTTCCAGATCTGGCTCGTCGGGAGTAAAAGCGTAGGGACCGGCGAGACCAGCGAAATCATGAATGGCCAGCGAGCGATCTTTTCCCTCGTTGGCAAGGTACTGAGAATCGGCCGCGAGCAACGCGCCGATATGAGCACCGGCGGAATGTCCCACGACATGGATCCGCGTAGGATTGCCGTGTCGCTCAGCGATATGATCAATGACCCACCCAAGTGCTTTTGCACCATCCTCTACAAATGCGGGGAAGCGGACCTGGGGATACTTCCGGTAATCGGGAATGACGACGATAAAGCCCTGCTGTGTGAAGGTTGCAGCGACAAACCGATAATCTTCCTTGGCTCCGTAGGTCCAGCGCCCACCATAAAAAAAGACGATGACATCCAGTTGCTTGTCTTTTGGATTGACAGGAACATACAGGTCGAGCTTTTGCGATGGCTCAGGGCCATAAGGCTGATCATGCTGAACAGTCATCTCGACCAAGTGGGTGGGAAGATTGGCGGCTGTGAATGCCGCTTGAGTACAGGCAGACATTAGAAACAGGGGGGCAAGGAGCAGGATTCTGGAGCATCGGTCTTTCAAGTCATCCATCGGATATGGTCTCAAATCGTTCTCACTAAGGCAGAAGGCAACTGTTTATAGCATGGGTTGATCGCGAAGGACTCCTGCACGTCAATAGCTCGTAGGGTAACTCCTAAACTGCTTTGTGCTGTCTTCAAGAAGTTGACAGGGTTTGGGGATTCCAGTAGGATGACGAAACCTTTAATGCCCATCCAGTGAGGTGGGCAAGGAGCCAATCATGAACTTCTGTCCGGCCACGGCCGGTGATCAATCGACCTTCTCACAATGGCACCGTGAGGGGGTTTTTTTATGTCCAGATTCGACAAGAACCTGATCGCATAATCATCTTGCCCATGACGACTCCTACGAACGAACCGACAGAGCGGAAAGATGAAAAGCTGATCATGGATGCGGGGGATATTTCCCGCGCCATGATGCGCATCGCGCACGAGATTTTGGAGCGGCATAAAGGAGTGAAGGATCTGGCACTGGTGGGAATACGGACAGGTGGTGTGCATCTCGCCCATAGATTGGTGAAGCGGATCCAGAGCATCGAGGGTGTGCAGGTTCCCATCGGTGAATTGGACATCACGTTGTATCGCGACGATCTGGCGTTGCGCAAAAATCAACCGATCCTGAGAAAAACGTCCGTGCCATTCGACATGACGAATAAAGTCATCGTGCTTATCGACGATGTCTTGTTCACCGGAAGAACGATACGGGCGGCGATGGATGGGCTGATGGACTTGGGACGTCCAGAGGAAATCCAGCTGGCGGTGTTGGTCGATCGTGGTCATCGACAGCTGCCGATTAAAGCGAATTATATCGGGAAAAATCTGCCGACCTCCCGAGAGGAACAGGTTCAGGTGCTGTTGGACGAAGATGGGGAAGATGACCGGGTGGTCATCTTGAAATCCTGAAGCGGAGGATCCCATGAGCCTCAAGCGCAAAGATCTGCTGAGCCTCGCGTCATTGTCTGTGGATGAGATCATGCTCGTCCTGGAGACGGCAGATTCCTTCAAGGAAGTGACCGGGCGCGAAATCAAAAAAGTGCCGGCTCTCCGAGGCAAGACCGTCGTGAATCTTTTCTTTGAGCCGAGCACCAGAACGCGTACGTCCTTCGAATTGGCGGCCAAGCGACTGAGCGCCGATGTGATTAACTTTTCTCCCTCCTCCAGCAGTGTGGTGAAGGGAGAAACATTGCTCGATACCGCGCGGAACATCGAAGCCATGCAGGCGGACATCATCGTCCTCCGCCACTCCTCGGCCGGCGCCGCCGAAACCCTGGCGCATGGCGTCAAGTCATCCGTCATTAACGCGGGAGATGGATGGCATGAGCACCCGACGCAGGCGTTACTCGATCTCTACACGATCCGGCAACGAGGCATGAATTTCAATGGTCTGCGCGTGGCCATTGTGGGAGATGTGTCGCATAGCCGCGTCGCTCGATCGAACATTTATGCGCTCATCAAACTGGGCGCCGAGGTGCGTCTGGTGGGGCCGCCAACGATGATGCCGAGTTGTGTGGAGAAACTAGGCCCGACAGTTTACTGCAACATGGATGAAGGTTTGCGCGGCGTACATGTGATCATGATGCTCCGGCTGCAGTTGGAGCGGCAGGGACGCGCGCAGTTTCCGACGATCCGGGAATACTCAAGGCTCTATGGCTTGACTGCGGAGCGAGTGCGGCTGGCCGACGCCGGCGCGATCGTGATGCACCCGGGACCGATCAATCGAGGAGTGGAAATCGCACCGGATGTCGCCGATAGTTTGTCCTCGGTGATTCTCGACCAGGTGGCCAACGGCGTCGCAGTACGCATGGGGATTCTGTATCTCATGTCCGGAGCGAATTCCTAAATCTGATGTTGTGACGATCTGTCGAGTGCGTGAGGTATCGGCCGAGCTTGATATAGAGTGGGTCCCGTATCAGATCAACAGATTCTGCAAATTTTTGAGAGGGCTTATCGTGTCGATTTTGATTAAGGGTGGTCGTGTCATTGATCCAGGTAAGTTTGACGGCATCGCTGATGTGCTGATCGAGAACGGTCAGATTGTCGCACTGGGGTCGAATCTTTCAGCCCCGGTCGGCGGCCGGACCATTCAGGCTACGGGGAAGCTGGTGGTACCGGGATTCGTTGATGTCCACGTCCACTTTCGAGAACCAGGATTCGAGTACAAAGAAACAATTCAGAGCGGTAGTGCTGCGGCGGTTGCGGGCGGATTTACAACGGTGTGCTGCATGCCCAACACGAACCCGGTGAATGACAATCAAGCCGTCACAGAGTTTATCCTGGAGCGATCCCGGCTGGCGGGCCTCGCCAATGTGTTGCCGATCGGTGCCATCACGAAGGGCTCGGAAGGGAAGGAACTCGCGGAAATCGGTGATTTACGGCGGTCGGGCTGCGTGGCGATTTCTGACGATGGCAAGCCGGTTATGAACAGCCTGGTGATGCGGCGAGCAATGGAATATGCCGTGGCCTTTGATCTGACGGTCGTGGACCATTGCGAGGACCTGCATTTGGCAGAAGGCGGCTGTATGAATGAGGGGTTGATCTCAACCGAGCTGGGGTTGCCGGGGATCCCGTCAGCAGCTGAAGATGTAATGGTGGCGCGGAATCTCGCACTTTCTGAGCTGACAGGAGCTCGTTTGCATCTTGCCCATATCAGCACCACCGGGTCTGTTCGCATGGTGCGGGAGGCGAAAGCCAGGGGGATCCGCGTGACGGCCGAAGCCTGTCCTCATCACTTTACGCTGACGGAAGAACTGGTGCGCGGCTATAACACCCACGCCAAGATGAATCCCCCTCTGCGTACCTGGGCCGATGTCCAGGCGATCAAGGAGGGCTTGCGGGACGATACGATCGATGTGATTGCGACCGACCATGCCCCCCATGCGACGCAGGAGAAACAGCAGGATTTCACCGAGGCCCCATTCGGAATCGTGGGACTTGAGACAGCGCTCCCGCTGACGTTGGGGTTGGTAGAGGAAGGGGTGCTGTCACTGGAACAAGCGATTCAGAAGCTGACCTCGGCTCCGGCTGCGGCATTTGGACTCAAAAAAGGGACGTTGGCGGTCGGTGCCGATGCCGATATCGTCCTCATCGATCCGCAAGAATCGTGGGAAGTTGACCCGTCTAAGTTCCGATCCAAGAGCCGTAATACGCCGTTTGTGGGATGGAAAGTGAAAGGGCGAGTGAAGACGACCATTGTAGGTGGCAAGATAGTGTTCGAGAATGGCCCGGTGGAGCGGTAGTGCTGTGCGACTGGTGCCCCGCTGGGGGATGGTCGGGTGTCTTGCTCTTGAGTGGGTCGCGCTGGCTGTCTGGGTTGGAGGCATGATCGTGCTGAGCGGAGCGGTGATCCCGGCGGTGTTCAATACATTCGGAGGACAGGATTCTGGGGGCATGTTGTTGACCCGAGCATTTGAAGGGTACCATCGGTTCGTCATCGGATCTTGTGTGATCCTCAGCGCTGCTGTGTGGTATCGTCGGTGGAGCGGGGATCCAATGGTGGAGGTCGGTCGGAGTGAGATGATCGTCCTGGCCATCATGGTGCTCATAGCCGGGCTCATCATGATGGTGTTGCACCCCAATGCCGTGACGCTTCAAGCCCAGGCATTCGCGACGAAAGATGAGACAGCCAAGAAAATGGCTTTAGAGGCGCTGTTTCGTGTGCTCATGCCGATTCGGTCGTTATACATGGTGAACCTGATCTTGGGCATCGTGCTTGTCGTGATCAAAGTGAACCGTTCACTTGATCTGAATAGAAAGCAGTCGTGAAAAAGGCATTACTAGCATTGGCAGACGGAACGGTGTTCGAAGGCCGCGCTCTTGGCAATGAGGGCGAAACGGTTGGAGAAGTCGTCTTTAATACGGCGATGACCGGTTATCAAGAGATACTGACCGATCCATCCTATAAAGGACAGATCATCACGATGACCTGTCCCCATATCGGAAACTATGGTGTCACACCTGAAGATGTAGAATCCGGTCGGTCATGGGCAGAGGGGTTTGTGGTCATGGAAGCCAGCCGTCTCGCCAGTAACTGGCGAAGCCGACAGACCCTTCAAGAGTCATTGATCGAGGCAAGAGTCGTTGGAATTGAAGGCATCGACACGAGAGCCTTGACAAGGCACTTACGCGAGCATGGGTCACAGCAGGGAATCATCACCCATCTTGATCTCGATCTTGATCGAGCTGTGCAACGAGCCAGGCAGGCTCCCGCCATTATCGGTCGAGACTTGGCTGCTGAAGTCACCTGTGCACATCCATATGACTGGACAACGGGAACCGGAGATTGGGCACCGTTGGCAAACGCCAAGGAACGTGGACCGTCCAGGCCTTGGCGAGTTGTGGCCTATGATTTCGGTATTAAACACAACATTCTGAGACGATTGGTGGATGTCGGCTGTCAGGTGACAGTGGTGCCTGCTGCGACATCAGCAGAGACAGTCGCGGCTCTACAGCCGGACGGCATTTTCCTTTCAAATGGACCTGGCGATCCGGAAGGCCTTCCCTATGCCGTGAAGGCAATGGAGAAACTGATCGGCCGCTATCCGATCTTTGGCATTTGCTTGGGCCATCAGATTCTCTGTTTGGCCTTTGGCCTCAAGACCTATAAGCTGAAATTTGGTCACCATGGGGCGAATCATCCTGTGATGGATCTTCGGACGAGAAAAGTCGAAATTACGTCGCAGAACCATAATTTTGCCGTGCAGGGTCCTACATCATTCCGTGACGTACCGAAGTTTCCACCAGTGGTCGACACCCGCTATGGCAACCTGTCGCTTACCCATGTCAGCTTGAACGACTACTCGATCGAGGGGATGGCCTGTCTCGATCATCCGGTTTTTTCCGTCCAATACCACCCGGAAGCGGCACCGGGACCTCATGATGCTGCCTATTTGTTCGATGAATTCGTGCGTCTTATGGAGACTCATCATGCATAACCGTGTTCTCATTGGGGTCATCGGACTGGTGCTGTCTGGATGCACGTTTAATTTCCCGCTGTTTCCAGGCCCCGGGCCTCTACAAGAAGCGCAGGTCGACGGGACCGGAAAAGCAAAAGTGCTGTTGGTCGAAATTTCTGGAATGATTAGTTCACAGGAAAAAGATGGATTGCGACCAGCCCCCAGCATGATTGCAAGCGTAAAGGAACAGCTAACCCGGGCGGCGAAGGATGAGAACGTCAAAGCGGTCGTACTTCGTATCAACACGCCTGGGGGAACAGTGACGGCATCGGATATTATTTATCACGAACTAAAAACGTTCAAAGCCAATCGCAAGGTCCCCATTGTGGCATCCATTATGGATCTGGGGACTTCAGGGGGCTACTATATCGCCGCCGCTGCGGACACCATACTGGCGCATCCTTCATCCGTGACCGGCAGTATCGGCGTGATTATGCTCACCATGAATGCGCGAGGGCTGTTGGAGAAAGTGGGCGTGGAGGCTACGGCTGTGACCTCGGGGCCTCGCAAAGATATGGGTTCGCCGTTTCGGACCATGACGACTGAAGAGCGTGCCATCTTTCAAGGGCTGATCGATTCGTTCTATCAGCGGTTTTTGAATGTCGTGCAGGAAGGCCGCTCTCACTTACAGATGGAGCAGATCAAACGGTTGGCTGATGGACGAATCTATACCGGAGAGCAGGCGAAGGAGGCTGGGTTGGTCGATGGGATCGGCTATCTCGAAGACGCAGTCGAATTAGCCAAGAAGAAAGCCGGTCTGACGGAAGCCCGAGTCGTGACGTACCAACGTCCGGGTGAATACTCCAACAACATGTATTCCAAGCTTTTGGCGCCGAGTGGGCTTGCCAGTCTTGCCGATCTCGATCTCATGACAGTTGTCCGTGGGGGAACTCCCCAGTTCATGTACATGTGGATGCCATAGTGAGAGAAGGCGCCGGTCGCATGACTGGGAGTATCGAGACTGGTAAGATGATGAGAATTGGCCTTGATCCTGAGATTCGAGATGACGGAGCCGGCAAATCACCAGATCGACCTCCTTTCTTCAACGCCCATCGAGCGTCGTGCGTTGCTTCGCCACTGGGCTCGTGGAATGTTGGGAGTGACGTGCCTTTCGTGTCTTGGAACAACAGCTGGTGTGCTTGCAACTCTGGGGGGATGTGTCCGCGCGCCGGGAACGGCGCGAGATCAATTCATCTATATCTCCGAGGAGAAAGAAATTGCGATGGGCATCAGCGGCTATCGGGAATTACTGCGACAGGCTCCGGTCAGTGGCGATCCTGAGTTAACTGAGATGGTCAACCGGGTTGGTCAGCGGATTGCAGCGGTGGCCAATAAACCAGAATATGAGTGGGAGTTCGCCATTATTCGGGATGACCGCATGATCAATGCGTTCGCACTTCCGGGTGGCAAGGTTGCCGTCTTCACGGGCATACTGAAGCTCACGAAGAACGAAGACGGTTTAGCGACTGTGATTGGGCATGAGGTGGCGCATGCGCTCCAACGCCATGGGGCGGAGCGATATAGCCGAAGCATCCTTGAAACGATTGGCCAAGTCGGTGCGTTGGCAGCCGGAGCTGCTGTCGGACGTCCGGATGCGGCGATGGCTGCGATGAGTGCCTATGGAGTTGGGGTCTCTCTGCCGTTTGGAAGAAAGCAGGAATCGGAGGCCGACTATATCGGACTGAGGTTGATGGCGCAGGCTGGTTATGACCCTCGAGAGGCCGTGCCCTTTTGGGAGCGCATGAGCGGGTGTCCCAGACAGATGATCGACAAAGTCTGCTTTCGATCGAAGCATAATATTCCGGAGTTTCTGTCCACGCACCCCTCGGATCTGGCACGTATCAACCAGATTGAGGCCTGGTTGCCGGAGGCCATGAAGTACTACCACGCGGCGCAGGGCGATGCTCCGTCTATACCGCCGTCCCCATATTACCCACGGATTGGACCAGCGCTTCCATCCAGCTGACCCGAACATCCCAACACGATGCCAAAACGTACGAACATTCAATCAATCCTCATGATCGGTTCCGGTCCGATCGTCATCGGCCAAGCCTGTGAATTCGATTATTCCGGCACACAGGCCTGCAAAGCCCTAAAAGCGGAGGGGTACAAAGTCATTCTCATCAACAGCAATCCGGCGACGATCATGACAGATCCGGAGCTGGCTGATCGGACGTATGTTGAACCGATTACCTTAGATGTGGTTGAGAAGGTGATCGAGCGAGAGCGCCCGGATGCCTTGCTTCCGACCATGGGTGGGCAAACGGCTCTGAACACCACCATGGGGTTGGTGAAGCGAGGGGTCCTCGAGAAATACAATGTCGCGCTTATCGGCGCATCGGCGGAAGCGATTCATAAAGCCGAGGATCGGGATGCGTTCAAACAGGCGATGCATCGAATCGGCCTGCGAGTGCCGACGAGCGGCACGGCGCATACGCGACAGGAAGCGCTGGCCATTCTCGAGACGGTCGGCTTTCCCGCGATCATTCGGCCATCCTTTACCATGGGGGGGACAGGCGGAAACATCGCGTATAATCGTGAGGAATTCGAGCGGCTGATCGATTGGGCGTTGGCCATGAGTCCGGTCAGTCAGGTGCTGATCGAAGAGTCGGTTATTGGATGGAAAGAATATGAATTGGAGGTCATGCGCGACCTGAAAGACAATGTTGTGATCGTCTGCCCGATCGAAAATTTCGATCCGATGGGCGTGCATACAGGAGACAGTATCACGGTCGCGCCGGCTATGACGTTGAGCGATAAAGAATACCAACGGATGCGGAACGCGGCACTTCGTATCATCCGAGAGATTGGGGTTGATACGGGAGGATCAAACATTCAGTTCGGTATCAACCCAGCCAATGGGGAGATGGTTGTCATCGAAATGAATCCTCGGGTCTCTCGAAGTTCAGCGTTGGCGTCAAAGGCCACCGGGTTTCCAATCGCCAAGATCGCGGCCAAGCTCGCTATCGGCTACACGCTGGATGAGATCTCCAATGACATTACCGGTGTCACGAAGGCTTCCTTTGAACCGGCGATCGATTACGTTGTTGTCAAGATCCCGAGATTCGCTTTTCAGAAGTTCAAGGGGGCTGATCCGACCTTGACGACGCAGATGAAATCGGTCGGGGAGGTGATGGCGATTGGGCGCACCTTCAAGGAGTCTCTTCAAAAAGCCATTCGCTCCCTGGAGTTAAACCTCAATGGGTTGGCGTCCCGGTTTGGGCTTGATCGGGGTATTCCAGCCGAGTTTAACCGGTCAGAAGCGATCGAGAAGCTCAACCGGGTGCTGCGGACACCGGTCGCAGAACGACTGTGGTATGTGGCCGATGCCATGCGCCTGGGATTCACGGACGAGGAACTGTTTGCCACGACAAAGATAGACCCCTGGTTTTTAGACCAAGTGAGACAGCTGGTGGACTTCGAACACATGCTTGCTGGTCATACTGCCAACTCAGCGGCCATTTTGGGCAGTGAGTTGCTCTGGGAGGCGAAAGAACTCGGATTTTCGGATGATCGGATCGCACAATTGCTCGGATGCGAGCCGGGTGCGGTTCAGACCGCACGGACACAAGAAGGGGCACGCGGGGTCACCTATAAACGAGTGGATACCTGTGCTGCTGAGTTCGAGTCGCAGACACCGTATCTCTATTCCACCTACGGCAGGGAGTGTGAAGCCCGGCCATCAAACCGACAAAAGGTCGTGATTCTTGGCGGAGGCCCGAATCGAATCGGGCAGGGGATTGAGTTTGACTACTGCTGTGTTCATGCGGCCATGGCGCTTCGGGAAGAAGCGGTCGATACGATTATGGTCAACTGCAACCCGGAAACCGTCAGCACGGATTACGATACCTCCGATCGACTGTACTTTGAGCCGCTGACGCACGAAGATGTGCTCAATATTGTGCATCGTGAGCAACCGCTCGGAGTGGTCTTGCAGTTTGGGGGGCAGACGCCGTTGAAACTCGCGCTTTCGCTCTCGAACGCCGGTGTGAAGATTCTCGGGACCAGTCCTGATGCGATCGATTTGGCGGAAGATCGAGAACGGTTCCGGGAACTTCTCAATCGGTTGGGGTTACGGCAGGCGGAAAGTGGAATCGCCCGATCTATTGAGGAAGCGGTGCAGATCGCCGGACGGATCAGCTATCCGGTCATGGTCCGTCCGTCGTATGTGTTGGGTGGCCGGTCGATGCAGATTGTCTATGATGAAGCCGGCTTGCTGGAATACATGCATTCCGCCGTCAAGGCGTCGCCCAATCATCCTGTCTTGATCGACAAGTACCTGGCCGATGCCATCGAAGTCGATGCCGATGCGATTTCGGACGGTGAAACCGTGGTCGTGGCAGGAATCATGGAGCATATCGAAGAAGCCGGTGTCCATTCAGGCGATTCGGCCTGCTCTCTTCCTCCCTATACACTCGACAAGACCATTGTGCGTGAGATTGAACGTCAGATGTGCATGTTGGCGATGGAGTTAGGGGTTGTGGGACTCATGAATGCGCAGTTTGCCGTCAAAGGGCAGACGATTTTTGTCCTTGAGGTCAATCCACGGGGATCTCGGACCGTGCCATTCGTCAGCAAGGCGATCGGCGTACCTCTCGCAAAGTTGGCCATGAAAGTCATGATGGGGAGAACGCTCAAGGAGCTCGGATTTACAAGCGCTCCTCTCCCTAAGCATTTTTCGGTCAAAGAAGCGGTGTTTCCATTCAATAGATTTCCCGGGGTCGATGTGCTGCTGGGACCGGAGATGAAATCGACCGGCGAAGTGATGGGCATCGACGGAGATTTCGGATGGGCGTTCGCGAAATCGCAAGCAGGGGCAGGGGCGGTGTTGCCGACATCAGGAACCGCCTTTATCAGCGTGAAAGCCTCCGACCGTCCCGCTGCGCTGGAAGTGGGTAGGGCGCTAAACAAGTTGGGGATGCGTATTCAGGGAACGAGCGGAACCGCTGGGTATTTGCGTGAACACGGGCTTTCCGTGGAGATTGTGAACAAGGTGACCGAGGGGAGGCCGCACATCGTCGATCACATCAAGAATGGCTCGATCGCCCTCGTCGTGAATACGGTACGGACGGCCTCGGCGCATCTAGATTCGTTAGCCATCCGGCGGGAAGCACTACATCGCAGCATTCCGTATTTCACGACGATGAGGGGAGCGCATGCTGCGGTGATGGGTATCGAAGCAATCCTCAAAAAGGGCTTAGCAATTCGCACATTGCAAGAGTATCATCGGCCATAACCTGTTCAGGAGCGACCAGAGCATGCCGACACCAATTACGAAGAAAGGCTACGAGGCGTTAAAGGCAGAATTGGATCGTTTGCGCAAGGTCGAGCGGCTCAAAAATATTGAAGCCATCGCGGAAGCCAGAGCGCATGGCGATCTTAGCGAGAACGCCGAGTATGACGCCGCTAAAGAGCGCCAAGGCTTCATCGAATCGCGCATCGCTGAACTCGAAACCAAGCTGGCCGATGCCCGCGTGGTGGAGATCGCAGGACGCATCAGCGAGACGATCGTGTTTGGTGCGACGGTCTTGGTCGTCGAACAGGAGTCTCAAGCCAAGAAACAGTATACCTTGGTTGGGCAGGACGAAGCCGATATGAAATTCAACAAGATCTCCGTGCAGTCCCCTGTCGGGCGTGCGCTGATCGGTAAGCGTGTTGGAGATTTCGTGGAAGTGAAGACACCTGTCAAGATGGTTGAATACGAGGTCATGGAGATCAAATTCGAGGAACTCTGACGTGCAGGATGCACGCCCTCTCATCACGCTGCTGACAGATTTCGGCGAGCGGGATTGCTTTGTGGCAAGCATGAAAGGGGTCATTCTGTCGATCAACTCTACCGCTGCCGTCGTCGATCTCTCTCACCAAATCACCTCTCATCAGATTCAGGAAGCCGGGTACTTTCTCAAGTCCTGCTATCGCTATTTTCCAGCAGGAACTATCCATGTTGCCGTGGTCGATCCCGGAGTCGGAACCGAGCGACGGGCGTTGCTCGTGTCCGCAGCAGGCTCATTTTTTGTCGGACCGGATAATGGGTTGTTCAGTGAACTCCTAGAGCAGGAGCAGGGGGCGAAGATATGGCAGATCGTGAATCAGGACTATCGTCTTGAAACGACAGGGTCGACCTTTGATGGACGAGATGTGTTCGCGCCGGCTGCTGCATGGTTGAGCAAAGGCGTGCCGCCGGCATTTTTTGGGCCGGTCGTCCAGGATCCGATTCACCGTTCCGTGGCGATCCCGGTGTGGCATGAAGAAGTGCTGATCGGCAGGATCGTCTCCGTTGATCGCTTCGGGAATCTCATCTCTAATATCACCGCGAGGCAGGTGAGGGAGTTTCGGGCAGCCGGGGGCCAATCCCTCGAGATCCATGTTGGAGCCTATGTCATCAACGATTTGGTTGGGAGTTACAGCCAGGGAAATCGGCAGAGTCCCTCTGCGCTGATCAATAGCAGTGAGAATTTGGAAATATTTTTGCAGGAAGATAGCGCGGCGCGCTGTCTGCAAGTTGATGTGGGGGAAGAGGTCCGTCTGTGCTGAGTCGTCTCAGCCCATCGCATTGTCGATGTGATCGCAAACATGGCTGGCGAAGGGGAGCGAGCAGGTAAAGGCGGGAGACACGGCGTTGAGCACGTGCATGGAGCGGTTGTCGCCTTCCAGGACGAAATCCATTTCAAGCTTTTTCTTCGTGATGTCGAGGAGCTGGGCTCGAATTCCTGGACGGCCCCATTTATGGTAGTTGCGTTCGGCCACGCCCTCGGCGAGGACCGAGGCAAGTGCCACCATCTTGCCCCGCGAGTATTTGGCGACTTCTTCCATCGCCAAACGTCGGAAATCGAATCCAGCTCCGGTCAGTAACCCGAGTCCTCGACTTGCGACTTCAACAAGTTCACCGAAATTGAAGTTGCCGAACCCCTCATAATTTTCTCGCCACAAAGCCGGAATGGCTGTTGGGCCGATCTTGGCTTTTCCGTCGGCCGTGATTGTAAAGTGGACACCCAGGAACGGATTCCTGAGATCTGGAACGGGATAAATATTGGTACGAATCGCACCTGGTGGTTCATCCGAATAGAGATAGAGGCCCTTAAAAGGCAGGATGCGATACTTTTCCGAGAATCCATAGTCCATGGCAATTTTATCGGCATACAGGCCAGCGGCGTTGACGATATAGCCGGCTTCGATGCTGTCCTGGTTTGTCCGAACTGTCCCATGGTCTCGTCTCTGATAGGCTGTGCCGCACTGGATCTGAATCCCCTCACGAAGTGCATCTTGTTGCATCGCATTGACGACCTGGAGCGGGCTTACCGTCGAGGTGCGTGGCGAAAAGAGAGCTCGTTGGTAGGTCCTAACACGCGGCTCAATGGACTTGGCTTCCGCTTCCGTGAGAGGCTGGAGTTCAATGCCGTTGACTTGTCCGCGACGGAATAATTCATCCAGCGATGGTAAATCCGCTGCATTCTTGGCGACGACGAGCTTGCCGCATTTATTGAGGGGAATGTGTTTTTCCTCGCAGTAGGCGGTTAGTCGTTCGTTCCCAAGACGCGTAAACTTCGCTTTCAGGCTGTCGGGTGAGTAGTAGAATCCCGCGTGTAGGACTCCGCTATTGCGTCCACTGGCATGGGCCCCGCAAGAAGGTTCCTTTTCGATTAACAGCACGCGGGCATCTGCCTGGCGTTTGCGAAGCTCACGCGCGATGCTGAGGCCGATGACTCCACCTCCGATGACGAGAAAATCACAGGTTTGCATAATGTGTCGTGGCTCTCTTGGCGATTGGGTGACGCATCTCAGTGAGACTCAATCAATGTGCAGAGTCTCTATGGATTTCTTGATGATTTCTAGCATTTTCTTTAATTCCTCGGCGGAGGTCGATAATGGCGGCATGAGGACCGTTGGCAGCGCAGGCGGATAAGGTGCTCGTGACTCTCTTTTCTTCTGTCAACGAATCTTCTTAGCACCTACCGCATTCTCGTCTTCAGTGTCGGGCCAAGAGACTCTAGCGTGTTAATCCACGAATTAAAGTGCGGACATTTGTTTCTCAATGTAGGAAGTCCGATGGCAGCAGCAGCCGGTGCGCCAACCCGTACTTTACTCGTTTCATAAATCGGGACATGGTGAATAAGACGCTTGCTGGGGGCTGTGGTTGTGCCATCGTTGATTTCCTCTGGGGGAATATTTTTGACTTCCTTGGTGAGTGTGGTCAGTCCTCGCTCTGATCCGGCGATACGTTTTTGGAGTTGTGAAAGATCGCAGTACAGGAGCGCCTCGAATTCATGAAGTTGGATATATGGCAGGAAGCGTTGATCTTTGATATCTGCTCGAAGTGAGTCCTCCAATACCGCGATGCGATCCTGTGGATGGGTGAGTGTCCTTGCTTTAGCCCAACCAGGGAACGCGTTGGGTAACGCATAGAGGTTGATCATGGTGGTGAATCGTGCTTCTTCACTCTGGTCTTCCAGCATGAGGCGGTGGAGGTCTCCGCGAATCTTGTCGTAATCCATGATGCCGCCCCGTCTCCCGAGTTTACGGTTGGTTAGGACGACTCGTGCTTTCACGTCGATGCTGTACTGTGCCAGATGTGGGGCCAATGCCTCCTCGGAGAATTTTCGCTCTGTTTGTCCCTCAGTCGTAATGTAAAGCCGGACCCATTTCATTAGGGTTGGCCTCCCAATTCATTTTTTTCCCATAGCTGACCGAGCGTGTATTCTTTGAGCCATGCTTCAAGTCGATCCTGATTTTGGCGGGACAGAACCGTTTCGCCATCTCGATGGTTGGCGACAATCACCTGGTTAGCCTCAAATTCATCAAGCAAGACCGATGATTGTGTCGAGACGATCAACTGAGATCGATCAGCTGCTTCATGGAGAAGACTGGCCAAGAGTTTGATGGCTTGAGGGTGTAATCCGAGTTCCGGCTCGTCTATAAGAATCGTCGAAGGTGGGTTCGGTTGCAGGAGAAGTGCGGCGAGGCAGATGTATCGCACCGTTCCGTCGGAGAGTTGATGTGGGTAGTAAAGCAAGTCGGAGTATCGGTCTTTCCAAAGCAACTGGGTTTGTCCAGGCCCTACCTCCTTGAGGATAAATGTGCCGAAAAATGGTGCGACTTGACGTACAGTCTCAAGAATTTGTTCGTAATGCTCTGGATAGCGAGTAGACAGGCGCAGAAGGAATGCAGCAATATTTGAGGCGTTGCTGTGCAGCACGTCGTTGTCCACGACGTTGCACCTACCCATGACTGGTGCTGATGGAGAGGTATCATGGAAGTGATAGACTCGCCAATCTCGGATCGTGGTTGCTACCCACTGCTGTGAGCTGCTGAGATTGGTTGATCGAGCTAAGGGGCTTTCGAGGTGCCCGCTGCCTTGGTCGTTCTTAATGGCACCATAGATAGGGCCTGCGAATGGTGCAGACTCTTGGGCGAAAAAGAGTGATCGATCGTCAGCCGCTCGCAAGGTGAAGGTGTATTCGTTGAGGCCAAACTTTAGGTGCGCCGTGAACTCTGGTGTTACCTTCATGCCTTGGAAAAGAAACGCGTCGGCGCGGCCACGGCTGCTGACGTAATTTTGTAATCCTCTGTTGGCATCCATGATGTTGCCGAGCAATTCAAAAAAACGAATGAAGTTGGTTTTTCCTGATCCATTCGCTCCGATCAGCACGTTGAGACCGGAATGCATTCGGAAGGCATTGAGTTCTCGGAACGATTTGTATCCGGAGAGGGAGATTTCTCCCAACGGCCGTTTCTCAGCGAATGGCATGAAGTGCAGTCTCCCAGCTATTTAAAACGTGGGTGTCAAAGTTTCTTAGATGTTGGATGATGAAATATGGCCATTGTACTTTTTTAGGGGTATCTTGGTCTATGACTCTTCGTGCGTTACAGTGCCGCTCCCTTCTCCTAATTTCATGATCCTGCGCCAGACTTCGGGAGTTGGGTCACGGTTGCGATGGAGGTGTGTAGAATTTCGACCATGCGTTTGAGTTCAGAAAGTGATGTGCTGAGGGGTGGGATAAGCATCAGCACACTGCCGATCGGACGCAGCAGGAGTCCACGGCGTTGGGCTTCCATCGTCACCTTGTGGCCGACCCGCTCTTCAAGCGGATATGGTTTCTTTGTCTGTTTGTCTTGAACCAATTCGATCCCCACCATGAACCCTTGTTGTCTGATGTCTCCCACATGAGGCAGGTGCTGGAATGGCTCAAGGAGTCGAGTCATTGCCTTGATTTTTGGCTGCAGTCGTACCAGCGTCTTCTCGCTTTTAAATATGTGGAGGTTCGCGAGCGCCAGGGCGCATCCCAGCGGATTTCCGGTAAAACTGTGTCCATGAAAGAAGGTCTTAAATTCGTCGTAGGTGCCCAAAAATCCTTGATAAATTTCCTCGGTCGTGAGGGTCGCCGCAAGCGGCATATACCCGCCGGTGAGTCCCTTGCTGATCGCCATCAGATCCGGTGTGATCCTTTCATGCTCGCACGCGAACATCTTGCCGGTTCGCCCGAAACCCGTCGCGACTTCATCGGTGATCAAGAGGACGTTGTATTTTGTGCAAAGTTCTCGGACTCGGTTCAGATACCCGGCCGGCTGGGGAATCATACCGGCAGCCGCTTGCATCAGCGGTTCGATGATGAACCCGGCGAGTTCGCGATGACGACGTTTCAAGATTTGTTCAATTGGGTCGATGCACGCTATCTTGCAGGAGGGATAGGCGAGTTTGAGCGGGCAGCGGTAACAATAGGGTGGCTCTGCTGCCAGCGTTGGGAACAACAACGGTTTGAACCGAGAATGAAACAGCGCGATATTGCCGACGCTCACGGCTCCAATCGTATCCCCGTGATACGCCATCTTGAGATGGAGAAAGGTATTTTTTCGACCGGCGTCAGGGTGACGCTGCTGCCAGTATTGGACGGCCATCTTCAGCGCGATTTCTACCGCCGTCGAACCGTTATCTGAATAGAAGACGCGCGTCAGCCCATTTGGTGCGATTCTGATCAGCTCGCGCGCCAACTCAATGGCCGGTGGGTTGGAGAGGCCAAGGAATGTCGAGTGGGCGATTTTATCGAGCTGTCGTTTTAAGGCGCGGTTCAGGATCGGATGGCGATGTCCATGGAGATTCACCCAGATAGACGAGGTCCCGTCCAGATATTTCTTCCCTTCCGTATCGATGAGGTAGGAACCCTTGCCACGCTCGATGATGAGCGGATCTTCCTGCTCCCATTCCTGCATCTGGGTAAACGGATGCCAGAGGTAGCGGCGGTCCCAGTTCCTGAGCTGCTTCGTAGAGGGTGGTCGAGTCATGACTCCATGAAATATCGTCCGTCAATCCTGGGATTAGACTGGACGATCTGTGACTGACGCTTGACAACTCCCGATGGACGAGGGAGTGGCCTCGATGGCGGCGCGTGATTATAGGTGTAGGCGATCTCTTTGACAACCCAGGAAGCAGTTACTATAATGAACCGATTTTTTACCAATGAGCTAGGATTTGCAAAGCCTTATACGCAATTTTTCCATCATTGCTCATATCGATCACGGCAAATCAACCCTCGCTGACCGGTTCCTAGAAGCTACTGGCGCAGTCACTGCTCGAGAGGCGAAAGACCAGATCCTCGATGCCATGGACCTCGAGCGGGAACGTGGCATTACGATCAAGGCCCATGCAGTGGCGATCCGGTACAAGGCTCAGGACGGGAAGACGTATGCCTTGCATTTGATCGATACGCCGGGACACGTCGATTTCACCTATGAAGTGTCGAGGAGTCTGGCGGCCTGCGAAGGGGCGCTCTTGCTGGTCGATGCCACGCAGGGGGTGCAGGCGCAGACGATTGCCAATGTGAATTTGGCGATGGCCAACAACCTCACCATTATCCCGGTCATCAATAAGATTGATCTGGCGAGTTCGGATGTCGAGGGCACGAAACATTCGATTTCGGAGGTGCTGCAGCTTGATGCCGCTGATGCCTTGCCGATCAGTGCAAAAGAAGGCAAAGGAGTCCCCGAAGTATTGGAGGCGATCATTGCGCGGATTCCTCCTCCGTCCGGTGATCCCAAGGCCCCATTCAAAGCGCTTATTTTTGACTCCTGGTTCGACAATTATCAAGGCGTCATCGTCCTGGCGAGACTGGTGGATGGATCCATTCGGCCAGGGATGAAGATCAAAGTCATGTCGAACAATCGGACGTTCGAAGTCATGGAAGTGGGACAGTTCACTCCGAAACGGACAAAGAAGACCGAGCTATTGACGGGCGAGGTTGGATATCTCTGTGCCAACATGCGAGAGGTTGCCGATGTCAAAATCGGCGATACACTCACAGATGCGGTCTTACCAACGAGTGCGCCATTTCCTGGTTATAAAGAGGTGAAGCCGCTGGTATTCTGCGGGCTCTATCCCACCGACACCGGCCGATACGAAGATTTGCGCGACGCGTTAGTCAAACTACGATTGAACGACTCCTCGTTCGTCTATGAACCGGAGACATCGCTCGCGTTGGGATTTGGCTTTCGCTGTGGGTTTTTGGGCCTGCTGCACATGGAAATCATTCAGGAACGGCTTGAGCGTGAATACAATCTCACGCTCCTCACGACCGCTCCGACCGTCGTCTATCGTCTCCTCACCACGAAGGGCGACGTACTGGAGGTCAATAATCCGTCGCAGCTCCCGCCTCCCAGTAGCATTGACTCATTTGAAGAGCCGTTTATTTTGGCCTCGATCATCACGCCCGAACGATATATGGGGGCCATCCTCCAGCTCTGTCAGGAACGCCGAGGCATTCAAAAGGGCCTGAATTTTCTCGATCCGACCAGGGTCATGATCAGTTATGAACTGCCTCTTAATGAGGTCATTCTCGATTTTTACGATAAACTCAAGTCGCGCACACAGGGCTATGCGTCGCTCGACTATGAGGTGCTTGGCTACCGCAACTCCGATCTTGTCAGACTCGATATTCTCTTGAATGGTGAAGCGGTCGACGCCCTGTCGTTTATCACGCATAAAGATCGTTCTGTTCAGCGTGGGCGGCAGCTTGCTGAGAAAATGAAGGAGCTGATTCCACGGCAGATGTACGAGATTGCCATTCAGGCGGCGATCGGCAGCAAGATCGTTGCGCGTGAGACCATCGGTGCGATGAAAAAGAATGTGCTGGCAAAATGCTATGGTGGCGATATCACGAGAAAGCGCAAGTTGCTGGAAAAACAGAAGGAAGGGAAGAAGCGCATGAAAGCGGTCGGCAGCGTTGAGGTCCCGCAGGAAGCGTTCCTGGCGATCTTGAAGGTTGGAGACGAATGAGCCTCGATCAGAATCCGAGAAATGTGGATAAGTTGCCAGGCGCTCCGCGCGGGGGAGGAGACCAGGCCGCGCTCACGGAGGCCAAACTCGCCGACAACACGGACCAATCGGGGCGGAAGTCTCTTGTCCGGGAATATGCGGAAGCGATCATCGTGGCGATGCTCCTGGCATTTGCCATCCGCGTGTTCGTCGTGCAGGCATTTAAGATTCCCTCAGGATCAATGATTCCGACCTTGCAAATCGGTGATCATATTTTGGTCAGTAAACTTTCCTATGGCCTGCAGTGGCCGACGGACTGCAAGGTGCTCTGGAGTTTCCCACCGCTCAATTGCTACACGTCCGAAACGGTCGTGACGTTCGGCAAGCCGCAGCGGGGCGATATCATCGTATTTCGGTTTCCCGAGGATGAAGAGAAAGATTTCATCAAGCGCATTGTCGGGCTGCCAGGGGATACCGTCCAACTCAAAAATAAGAGCGTCCTGGTGAACGGCCAGCCACTCGACGATAAAGCCTTTACGCAACGAATCGACCCCGGCGTCATCGACGGTACAATCAACCCCCGCGATAATTTTGGACCGGTGACGGTTCCGGAGGGATCATATTTCGTGATGGGCGATAATCGCGACCAAAGTCTGGACAGCCGGTTCTGGGGCTATGTGCGCGAAGAAAAGATTCGCGGGAGAGCGTTCCGTATCTATTGGTCCTGGAATGGGCAGGGAAATTGGACGGAGTGGGTCAGATGGGAACGATTCGGAAAGGCGATTCAATAACGAAACGCAGCGCCGCGTCTCTTCCGAGTGTAGACTCGAATGGGAAGGGTGATGCGTTGTCGCCCAAGGCGCTCCGGCAGTATCTTCAGCGATTTCCGCAGGCATCGATCCTCGTTGTCGGCGACCTCATTCTCGATCACTATGTAATGGGACGGGTCAGCCGGATTTCCCCAGAAGCTCCGGTTCCGGTGGTTCATGTCGAGTCGGAATCTCTCCGGCTTGGTGGGGCGGCGAATGTGTTCAACAATATCTTAGCGCTTGGAGGAAAGGCCGATCTCTGCGGTGTGATCGGGTCGGATGAAAGCGGGCGCCTGTTGATGAAGGAGCTCGGCAACAAACGATCAAGCCGCGGGGGGGTGGTGATCGATCATGATCGCCCGACGACCAGAAAAAGCCGGGTGATCGCGCATAACCAGCAGATTGTGCGGTATGACATCGAGGGGCGAAGCGAACTGAAAGTCGCGCTGCGGCAAAAGATTCTCCGGTATGTGGAGTCACGGATTCGAGAGTTGTCCTGTATCGTGGTGTCGGACTATGCCAAGGGAGTCGTGTCGCCGGCACTCATGTCTGACCTCATACGTCTTGCTGCGTTGCGGAAGGTTCCGGTCATTGTCGATCCGAAGGTCGAACATTTCAGCTACTACAAAGGCGTCACCGTGCTGACGCCGAATCATCTTGAAGCGGCTCAAGCCTCCGGGTTGCACGGCGACGGTGACCAGACAATCGACGAAGCCGGCGCGATGATTCGGCAGCGTCTCGGATGTCAGTCTGTCCTGATTACACGCGGTGAAAAAGGCATGAGCTTGTATGAGCGCAACGGCGCGTCGTGGCATTTGCCGACGAAGGCCCGGCAGGTCTACGACGTCACCGGTGCAGGAGATACGGTCATCGGAACCTTGGCACTGGCACTGGCGGCTGGAGCAAGCATCAAGACCGGAGCGGTCATGGCGAACTATGCGGCAGGAATCGTGGTGGGCATGGTCGGCACCGCGACGGTCTCGCCGAAACAGTTGTCCGAGGCGTTTGGAGATGAATAAGGGGTCACGGTCTGTCACGGTTGTGATTCCAGCCCGATATGGTTCGTCACGGTTCCCGGGCAAGCCGCTCGTCGAGCTGAACGGGAAGCCGATGATTCAACATGTCTATGAGCGAGCTGTGGCCTGCCGCTCGGTTTCGAGCGTACTGGTTGCGACCGATGATGAGCGCATCAAGCAAGCCGTCGAAGCGTTTGGTGGACGTGTGGTGCTTGTCGCCGGTGACTATCGGACGGGGACAGACCGCGTCGCGGCAGTGGCCCGCATGTTTGCGGGAGAGTACTTTTTGGACTTACAGGGCGATGAGATTCCACTGAACTCCGAATTGTTGACCGATCTTATTGAGCCGTTTCTTGCAAGCGGCGTCGGCATAGGGACGCTGAAGCGGGTCATGGACCATAGAGAGGATCTTCACAATTCCGCAGTGGTCAAAGTCGTCACCGATGTCCGCGGCGACGCGCTCTACTTTTCACGAGCTCCGATCCCGTTCGTTCGTGACGATTCGGAACGGCAGGCGATTGCTGGACTCCACTATATCCATCTGGGATTATATATCTATACGAAAGAGACCTTGCTTCGATTTGCGGCCTTGCCGACCAGTCGTTTGGAAGATGCCGAAAAGCTAGAACAGCTCCGTGCGTTGGACCATGGGATTCCCATCCGGGTGTGGGAAACCAAACATGCCTCGTTGCGAGTTGACCGTCCTGAAGACGTGTCGGATGTCGCGGAACGTCTGCAGCAATACGAGGTTGTCAGGCGTGAGTTGCAGAATAGTGGGGTATTTTTTAAGCGATGAGCGGCATAGTCGAATTGGAGTGCTCTGACGTCCAACAGAGGGGACAGCTATGAGCAAGTTTATTTTTGTGACTGGCGGCGTGGTCTCGTCACTTGGGAAAGGGCTGGCGTCGGCTTCTATTGGAAATCTGTTGGAAAGCCGTGGCTTGAAAATCACCTTTCTAAAGTTGGATCCCTACATCAACGTCGACCCCGGCACGATGAACCCCTATCAACACGGAGAGGTCTTTGTCACGGACGACGGAGCGGAGACGGATCTTGACCTCGGGCATTACGAGCGATTCACCTCGTTATCGCTGACGAAAGAGAGTAATTACACGACCGGTCGAATCTATCACTCGGTCATCACGAAAGAGCGTCGCGGGGATTATCTTGGTGGAACGGTTCAGGTCGTCCCGCATGTGACGGATGAGATCAAACAGGCGATCATGCGCATCTCCAAAGGGGTTGATGTGACGATCGTCGAGATCGGCGGCACGGTCGGCGACATTGAAAGCCTGCCGTTTCTCGAAGCGATCCGCCAGTTCGGCAACGAACTGCCGCGCAACCACGCGATCTACATCCACCTCACGCTGATGCCATACATCCCGAGCGCGGGCGAATTGAAGACCAAGCCGACGCAACATTCAGTCAACAAGCTCCGTGAGATCGGCATTCAGCCCCACATCCTCTTGTGCCGAACCGACCGGTATATTCCCCCGGAGCTCAAGGGCAAGATCGCGATGTTTTGCAACGTGGATAAGGATGCCGTCATCACGGCCAAAGATGTCGAGACGATCTACGAAGTGCCGATCGTCTTCAGAAAAGAGGGGTTGGACGAATTGATTGTTCGTCAGCTCCATATGGAGACCGGCCAGCCCAATCTTCGCGAGTGGGATGCGATGGTCCAGAAGATTAAACGGCCGAAGCATGAAATTTCCGTCGCCCTGGTGGGCAAGTATGTGGGGCTGAAAGAATGTTACAAGAGCCTGGGAGAAGCGCTGATTCACGGTGGGATCGATCATGAAACAAAGGTCAACATTAATTGGATCGAGTCTGAGGATATCGAGCGGCAAGGGACGGAGCGTATCCTGCGCGAGGCTGATGGCATCTTGATCCCTGGTGGATTTGGGACGAGAGGGATCGAGGGAAAAGTGACGGCGATCAGGTATGCGCGGGAACGCCAGGTCCCGTTCCTTGGTCTGTGTTTAGGGATGCAATGTGCTGCGATCGAGTTTGCGAGAAATGTAGCCGGATTGGCTGGTGCCAACAGCGCCGAGTTTGATGAGCAGTCACCTCATCCTGTGATCAATCTCATGCCCGATCAGCATGGCGTGAGCGACAAGGGTGGGACTATGCGACTGGGGTCGTATCTCTGCAAGTTGGGCGAGGGGACGCTGGCGCAGAAAATGTATGGGGTGAGCGAGGTGCGTGAACGTCATCGCCATCGCTATGAATTCAACAACGCCTATCGCGAGCAACTGACTGCGAAGGGACTGGTCCTGAGCGGCGTTTCTCCTGACGGTCGATTGGTCGAAATCATCGAACTAAGGGATCATCCCTGGTTCTTGGGGACGCAGTTTCATCCTGAGTATAGTTCCCGTCCGCACCGTCCACATCCCTTGTTTAGCGGATTCGTGGGAGCGGCGTTGCGCAAGAAGCTGGGGCATTAGTTGTAGGCCATGGCACAACTCGTCGAAATCGGTTCCTTCAAGGTCGGTCAGGGACAGCGTCCGTTTCTGATTGCCGGGCCTTGTGTAATCGAGAGCGAGCAGCTGGTGATGGACACGGCGGGCCATGTTGCGGATATTGCGAAGTCACTGGGAATCCCGTACATCTTCAAGTCATCCTTCGATAAGGCCAACCGAACATCGATTACCTCGTTCCGTGGTCCTGGGATTGAAAAGGGCTTGGCGATACTCAAGAAAGTTAAGGACCACTTTGCTGTGCCTGTGTTGACCGACGTGCATACGGAAGAGCAGGCGACCGAAGCCGGGAAGGTAGTGGATGTCCTTCAAATTCCGGCCTTTCTCTGTCGGCAGACGGATTTGCTGATTGCCGCTGCAAAGACAGGAAAAGTCGTGAACGTGAAGAAGGGGCAATTTCTCTCGCCGATAGAAATGGGCAATGCGGTCAAAAAAGTCGAAGAATGCGGAAGCCGTCGACTTCTGCTCACCGAGCGCGGGTCGTCATTCGGCTACAACAATCTTGTTGTGGATATGAGATCCTTTCCTCTTATGAGAAGTTTTGGGTATCCTGTCGTCTTCGATGCGACGCACAGCGTTCAGCTGCCAGGTGGTGGTGGGACAAAATCCAGTGGCCAGAGAGAATTTGTCGAGCCGTTGGCCTGCGCTGCAGCCGGAGCGGGTGTCGATGGATTCTTCATGGAAGTCCATCCAAATCCAGACGAGGCGCTGTCTGATGGGCCTAATATGGTCCCATTACATCAACTCAAGTCCTTGCTGGAACGGGTTCTACGCATATGCGACGCAGCCAAGCCGAGAAGCTGAAACCTTCCGTGCGGCGCGGGCACTCTACGACGGTGAAGGCAGCTAATCGCGTCGCGAAGGTTGCGAAAAGGCGAAGTGAAACTATGACTGTGAAGCCATCTGGCCGAGATTCGAAAATTTCAAAAATAGAAGAGAGTCTGGCCGACGGAAGGCGCGTGCTCGAAATCGAAGCGCGAGCCGTCCAATCGCTTGTGGACCGCTTAGATGCCAAGTTCGCAAAGGCGGTGCAGTTGCTTGTTCAGTGTAAGGGAAAGGTCGTCGTGTCGGGCATGGGGAAGTCCGGCTTGATCGGTCAAAAAATCGCCGCGACGCTCGCCAGCACCGGCACGTCGTCGTTTTTTTTGCATCCCGCCGAAGGCGTGCACGGAGATCTGGGCATGTTGGCGAGACGCGATGCGTTGGTCGCGATTTCCAATAGCGGCGAGACGCAGGAGTTGCTGCAATTGCTTCCGTTTGTGAAACGGCTCGGTATTCCGGTGATCGGGCTCACAGGACGAATGAACTCCACCTTGGCGAAGAATTCCGATGTCGCGCTTGATGTGTCGGTCCAGGAAGAGGCTTGCCCGATGGGGTTGGCTCCAACCGCCAGCACGACTGCCACATTGGCGTTGGGCGATGCGCTGGCCGTAGCCCTGCTACAGAAACGGGAATTCAAGGAAGAAGATTTTGCCCGATTCCATCCAGGCGGTACGTTGGGGCGTCGGCTGCTGGTGAAGGTGAAGGACCTTATGCATGCCGATTCGGAGATGCCGATGGTCCAAGCCACGGTCGGTGGGATGGCGGCCATGCTGGAAATGACGGCGAAAAAGCTCGGCATGACCACGGTCGTGGATCAGGAGGGATTGCTCGTCGGCGTGATTACCGACGGCGACTTACGGCGGTTTATTCAACGGGGAATCGATCTGGTCAATACAACCGCGCAAGAGCTGGCTACTACGAATCCCAAGTCCATTGGGCCGGACGAACTGGCGGCCAAAGCTGTCGAGATGATGGAGCGATTTTCAATCACGACTCTGGTGGTCACCGAGAATGAGCGGAATATCCGTGGGGTCATTCATTTACATGACTTGTTAAAAAACGGAATCGTGTAGGAGACGAATCGGACGATGAACCGCGTTCTGGCAATGTGGCGAGAGATAGGAGCCGAGTCGCTCAATCTGCCCAATCTCCTGACGCTCATCCGCATTCTCTTGATCCCGGTCTTCATCATTCTCTTCGTCAACCCAACGCCTGATCAGTCGTTGGCGGCGGCGATTGTCTTTACCGTTGCGGCGGTGACGGATATGTTGGACGGCTACATCGCCCGCCGAACCGGTCAGGTGACGAAGCTCGGCAAACTGCTCGATCCGATCGCGGACAAACTCCTGGTGTTGTCGGCGCTGATACTTCTCATGAACGTAGATCGGGTCAGCGCGTTGGTCGCGTTGCTGATTATCGGGCGAGAAGTGGCGGTGACGGGAATCCGTGCCATTGCTGCGAGCGAAGGGATGATCATTGCGGCGGAGACGACCGGTAAGTATAAGATGGCGCTCCAAGTCGTGGCCATCATCTTATTGATTTTGGAAGGGACAGGGCTCTCAGCACTCGGCAATATGCACTTAGCCGGCACCGTCACATTGTATTTATCACTGGTGCTGGGTTATCTCTCCGGTGGCCAGTATGTATGGAGCTTCTGGAAGCAGGTCGTCGCCAAAGGATTGTAGACAGGATGTTGAAACGAGACCCCAGCTTTGTTCTCGCATCGTTCAGACCCTCAACATACCCACTCGGGAGAGAGCTGCTCCGGCTGCTCGGGGTGGGTGGGTGAGAAAGATTATGCCTCGGCCCCTTAAGACACGGGGCGCTCACCATCTCGCGCCCGTCCGCAAACATGAGGCTCCTTATTCGTCGCCTCGCGGACCTCGCTGCGGCCTCGCTGTATGTCTCGTTTGAACATCCTGTCGTACATTGGATTGGACTCCTCCATCAACTTTCTTCGGCAGTAACTGTCACCAAGACGAGCCTGACATGGGTTTAGAATCCAGGGCCGTCCGCCGAGCGCTACTCACACCGCCAATCATTGCCTGTACCAGTCTCCTCTTTCTTGTTACAGCTTGCACAGAGAACGGAACGCCTCCTCAGTTAGAATCTTTTGCATATCCGAGTGCTTCGACGTCGACCCGATGTGAAACGGGTGCACGAGCTGGACTCACAGGCGCGACCGATGGGAAAGTCTCCGTTGACGGCATTCGGTATATGGTTCGGACGCCCTCGAACTACGATTCCACATTCGCACATCCGCTCTTGATGGTCTACGCTCCGGCTGGGCAGAGTCGCTGGACGTCCGAGCGTCTCACAGGCCTTACGACTGCAGCGACCGGAGCCGGATTTGTCGTGGTCTATGCCGATCATAAGCCATTGAATATTTCGACCATTGAACAGCTTGGAGCCATTCCCGGTTTAGTGGCAAAGGAATGGTGCGTCGATGAGAGCAGGGTATCCGCCACCGGTCATTCAGACGGGGGCACGGCATCCCTGATGCTGGCTGTGATTGAGAAGACGAAAACAGTGCCTGCCACAATCGCGCCGAGTGCTGCTGGGATAACCGACAAAGACCTTGAGGCGTATCAATGCCGCGCTCCAATCCCGGTCATGATCATGCACGGCAAGAACGACAAGCTGTTTCCAGGCTGGGGGGTTCAAACGTCAGCCTGGTGGGCGGGCTGTAATCACTGTGATGTGACGAATATGAAATCAGTGGAAGGAGGCTGTCGCGCGTATCAAGGCTGTGCCTCAGGCGGTGCAACGCTCTACTGTGAGGGGACGGGCAGCCATCGAGATTGGCCGAATCTGAATCGAGTGATGCTGGAGTTCTTTACGCATCCAGAGAAGTTTCAGTGAAGTCTGTCAGTAGGCTCCTCCATCAGTCGGACCTCACCTTGTGTCCCTGTCATAGCTGTGATAATCCGTTCGCCCTGAGTCCTTCGACTGGCCCAGGATAGATTTGTCGAAGGGCTTACCGTAATCGTAATTCTCGGACTCTATTAGGATGGAACAACAAGGACTCATCGCTGGGCTCTCGATCATCGGATATCTTCTAGGAGCTGTCCCGTTTGGCGTCGTCATCTCAAAAGCGATGGGCTTGCCTGATCCGCGCACGGTCGGGAGCAAGAACGTCGGATTTACGAATGTCCTCCGTGTGTCGGGCAAGACGCCCGGCATCCTCACCTTGATTGGGGATATGGGTAAGGGATGGGTAATGGGCTTCGCTGCGACGCAGCTGTTGCAGGATGAATGGGCCATCCTACTCGTCGCGCTCGCTCCATTTCTGGGCCATCTCTTTTCGCCGTTTCTTGGATTCAAAGGAGGCAAGGGTGTCGCCACGGCGCTCGGTTCTGTTCTTGGGGTTGCACCGCTGATCGGACTGTTGCTGCTGCTGGCCTGGATTGGAGCGGTGGCTCTCTGGCGCTACTCGTCCGGTGGTGCGCTCACTGCCTTTGGACTCTTTCCCGTCCTTGCTGCATCTCTTCGACCGACGGCTCCCTTTGCTTTGTTCTCCGTGCTGGTGACAAGTCTCATTGTGATCAAGCACAAGGGGAATATTGAACGGTTGTGGAAGGGGACGGAGAGTAGGATCGGGCAGCGCGGCTGATCCTCTGTGCTCGCCCACCGCGCACGCAGGATCCATCAGACGTACATCAGATCAGGCGGTGCTCGGTGGATGCGCGCAGGTGAGGACCGAGCCGTGCTGCCCTCAGAGGAAGGAAGGGAGGAAAGAAAAGTCTACCAATGCGCTCGGTTTTGGATTCAATCAGGGCGCTCTTGTGAGACGTGGGGAGGGGACTGTGAAGGAGAGCTCGGTTGAGATTTGGAAGCGCGGTTTGATCGGCCTGCTGGCTTTTCTGGAGAAACTTCAATAATTTTTGTATGCCGCGCTCAAAATCATCAGTAAAGTCGATATATTCGAAACCTTCTAAAAGTTTAACGCCAGCTTGTTTGTCTTGCCCCTCGATTATGAGGGGAATTACTCGCTTGCCTTGTCCGAGTGCCATGCCGACCTCTGCAAGGACCAGACGCGAGAGCGCAGTTTTACCAACAAGGAGCAGCAGAGCGTTACATCCACTAATCGCATCTTTAATTTGCTGCTCCCAAGCCTCGCCAGACTTTAGCTCTCTTTCGTCAAACCATACAGAAAAACCTTTCCTGTTAAGTTCTTTGGTAAGTCCTCTGGCAGTCTCGTTGTCTTCATGCGCATAGGAAATGAATACACTGGGGGGATCTATCTTGCCGACATCATCTCCATGTCTCGATTGTCCATGATCTCTGTTATTCATACTACACCTTCATTTCTATTAACGCGGGCGCTCAGTTCATTGATATATCTATCGACATTGTTCAACGGAAGTAGATTCCGCTGCTTTAATGCCACGGGCACATTTGCTTTTTCCTGGAACTGAGAAATACTTACACCAAGAAGTATGGCAATGATTGGTATTCCTCTTATCCAAGCCGCTCCAATCTCTAGCCAGACATAGGGTCGGTCAAGCGCCCAAGGCGTGATAAGAACGACAAGCTCATTAGCCTTCTGTAGGGCGGTTATGATGTCATGTTCAAAATTAGCACCAACAGCGATTTGCGCTTCGTCGAGAAATGTTTGAGCGCCGACCTTGCTGCATTCGTGAGAGAGTTGTCTCGCAACCCATGTATCTTCTGCGCAATGACTAATGAATGCCAAGTAGCTCATTTGGATTCAACTGCCTCCCTCATAGTCGATGATCTGCTGCGCAGGCCAAGATAATCCAAAGCAGCCTGAGGATTCTTACGCATGTCCCATTACTTGTCAACGCTCTCAATGGCATCGCATTTGGGTGCGTTGTGAAAAGAAATAAGGGTCAGTGTGCTATTTCAAGAGAACGGCTCACGTCATATGGACGTCTGTGAACACAATGCCACTCTGATTCCAATAGAGATGTTTCTGCGCTCAGGCTTCGGCTCAGACTCGCTGAAGATGATGGGCAACCGCTTTCGTGAACTGGCGAAAGTCGTCCAAATGATGTTTGCAGATTTGATAGACGACATTCCAGTTTATCGCTTGATAGCTGTGGACGGCGATATTCCTGAAGCCAACTGCTTTAGTCAGACGTTCAGCCAGGACAGGATCGATGATCTGAAGTTTTTGGAGAACTCCGAAGTTCTCGGCCATGGTCGAGGGAGGAGCTGCGTCAGTCTCGGCAATCAGATGCGCGGCGACATCGACGGAAAGCTGGATGGCGCGTTGGAGATTCAGCGCGATGATGTCCTGTACGTCAGGGTCGCGAACAAGCTGATCTACAGACGAGGGAGTCTTGCCGGCAATCCGCTCGATGCAACGCCGGAGCGATTCCAATTTGGTTTCGACTAAGTCCCGATCCATGCCTGTCGTCTGTCCGACAAAATGCGGCGGTAGTAGGGCATGACGTCCGCTTCTTCATAGACCATACGCAGAAGAAGTTCGGCGTAACGCGTTCGATCCTCGCACAGGACTCTGCGTCCTTTGGTCAGGATCTGCTGAAGCAAGGGGTTGTGAGTGAGGTCAAGGTCTATGAGATCCACAGGACGGCCAACGGCCAGCGCAAGATCTTCAATGATAGCGATGTGAGTTTGAGCCGTCAGCGGAGACGAAGACGCAACCGCGATGTCGAGATCACTGTCGTTACGTGCGCGATCTTTGGCCATCGAGCCGAATAGAATGGCCAAGCCCACCGACGGGTGGCGAGCCATCACGTACTTGATCTTTTGATCGAGATCAGAAGTCTGGGGTGGCTCTTGCAGTTGCATGCTTCTGAGTATCATGAATGCCTCAAAGCTGCAAGGAGATGAGGGCGCATTGGCCGTTATGATTAGGCAGCGTGTTCCCGTGTGCGCTTGCGGCGGCGGCGCGTGGAAGGATGGGGAGCTGTTTCCATGGTGGCCAGTCCGGTGAGCGTGACAGGCTCACGGTCGGGAAATTCGGCGATCAGTGAGAGCTGACCGCCCATGGCTTCAATATAAGTTCGGAGAGTGGATAGCAGCAAGTCACTGCGCTTTTCGAGACGTGAGATACCATCCTGGCCAATGCCAAGGGTTTCGGCCATGCGCACCTGTGTGAGGGTTAATGCCTGCCTTAAATCTCTCAGGGACATCTCCTCGGCGATCAACGTGGCGGCACGTGCCTCGATCTTCTTACGCCGGGTTGGACTTATGCTCTTCATGGTGTGACGTATATTGGTAGCCATCGCTATTTCCTTTCCTTTTTCAAACGCCCGAGATGGGCATCAAAGCGTGTGTCAGCCTTTCGAATCAACTCATTGTAGAAGCGCTTTTCGCTCCCTCCTGATTTATCCCCGGCGACAAGCAGGATTGCGTGCCGACGGGGATCAAACGCGAAGGCTACCCGCCAGGCGCCATCTGCTGCGTGAAAGCGTAGTTCTTTCATATTTGCGTGGCGCGACCCGTTGAGAGTATCTACGCGGGGACGTCCGAGCTGGGGACCATATTCCTGGAGCAGGCGCGAATGTGCTAGGATTTCGTCCTGCACATCTTCGGGCAGTGCATCGAACTCCGGCTCAAAGTCGTCACCTATCTCTACTTCCCACTTTCTCACTTTGTAAGTATGGTATATAGAAAATATGTTGTCAAATACATACTTTCTGGGAGTGCGTCGAAGGACACATTGAATTGACTCTCTTCTAACCCCTTCATATAATGCGGCTCGTTCCAGGTTTGCCTTATCCGCCCTGCACTTATGCGATCACACTTCAAAGGAAATGCAGCTGAAACACTGGCGAAAGTTCGTGTTGGATTGCGCCATGCGTTTGCCGTTCAACCTGAGACTGAGTCCCTCGCCATTGAAGATATTCAATTGCTGGAACGAATAGCCGAGATGGTAGTCAAACGCGGCATGGCGGCTCCGGCGACGATGTTTTTGGAATCCATGGGGCCGATGAATTTTCTCGGCAGTCAGGCCCTGCATTTCATCACACCGATCATTGATTGCGTGTTGAGTGCCAAAGAAGTTGAACAGGTCGCACGATTGCTCGAGCGCCGGGATACGGTGACTCGTCTGATCTCAATAATTGAAGCCAGGTCTGCTCCACAGGGAGCAACGGCTCAATGACGGCTTCTGCCTCCAGCCCTCCCAAGATCGATCGTCCTCTCAATGTGATTGTCGCCACCGATTGTGGCAGCACCACAACGAAAGCCATTCTCATCGAAAAAGTCGGTGATGAGTATCGACAGACCTATCGCGGGGAAGCCCCGACGACAGTGGAAGCGCCGTTTGAGGATGTGACACGCGGAGTATTAAATGCCATCGCGGAAATCGAAGAGCTCTCCGGACGAAAGATTTTAGACGGCGACAAGATCATCACCCCTTGCCGTGGCGACAAGACGGGCGTCGATATTTATATCTCGACTAGCAGCGCTGGTGGTGGCTTACAGATGATGGTGACCGGTGTCGTGCAGAACATGACCGGCGAGAGCGCGCAGCGCGCCGCCTTGGGGGCCGGCGCCATCGTCATCGATGTCTTGGCAGCCAACGACGGCCGGTTACCGCATGAAAAGATCGAGCGAATCCGTTCCATGAGGCCGGACATGATTCTGATGTCAGGCGGGACTGATGGAGGGGCGGTCACCCACGTCGTGGAGATGGCGGAATATATCGCCGCAGCGGAACCACGGCCACGGTTCGGCGTGACCTACAAGTTGCCGCTGATCTATGCGGGCAACAAGGAAGCCCAACCGCAAGTGAGAAAGATTCTGGAAGAGAAGTCGTCGCTTGTTGTGACCGAGAACATCAGACCGGTGCTGGAGCGAGAGAACTTGGCGCCGGCGCGCAACAAGATTCACGACCTATTCCTTGAGCATGTGATGCAGCAGGCGCCTGGTTATAAGAAGCTTATGGAAATGGCTGGGGCGCCGATCATGCCGACTCCCGCTGCAGTCGGCCTCATCATGGAGGCGATTGCCAAACGGGAACATCTGAACCTGATCGGTGTGGATATCGGGGGGGCAACCACGGATGTGTTTTCCGTCTTTGACGGCGTATTCAACCGGACGGTCAGTGCCAATCTCGGTATGTCGTACAGCGTGTCGAATGTGCTCGCCGAGGCTGGATTGGCTAATATCATGCGTTGGGTGCCGTTTACGATCGATGAGCAGACGTTGCGCAACCGGATCAAAAACAAGATGATCCGACCCACCACCATTCCGCAGACGCTCGATGAACTGCAAATCGAACAGGCGATCGCACGGGAAGCGTTGCGGCTGGCATTGATTCATCATAAGTCGCTCGCAACTGGATTGAAGGGTGTGCAGCAGGAACGGACGATTTCGGATGTCTTTGAACAACAGACCTCAGGCAAGACGCTGATCGATATGTTGAAGCTGGATTTGATCGTCGGAAGCGGGGGGATTCTCTCGCACGCTCCGCGGCGGATCCAATCGATGTTGATGATGGTCGATGCCTATGAGCCGATGGGCTGTACGCGATTGTCCGTCGACAGCATCTTCATGATGCCCCACCTTGGAGTGCTCTCCACGATCAATGAGAAGGCAGCTACCGACGTGTTCGTGCGGGACTGCATGGTCTACCTTGGGACTTGCGTGGCGCCGATTGGGCAGGGAAAGGACGGCGATCTCTGTGCCGACTATGAAATCACCTGGCCCGATAGGAAGACCACGAAAGAGCCATTGAAGTTCGGCGAGTTGAGATTATTTCCATTGGAGTCCGGCAAGCAGGTTACGATCAAGGTACAACCTGCCAAGGGGGTCAACATGGGATCAGGGGCGGGTGTGGCCGTGACAAAGGAAGTTCATGGCGGTGTCGTCGGGCTCTTGCTCGATGGCCGTGGGCGACCGCTCCGACTTCCAGCTGATCAACCAGGCCGTGTCACGGCACTGACGAAATGGTTCAATGCCGTTGGGTTGTACCCGACGGCGAATGGCTAGAGGTGGATTTGTTGTGAGTGGCAGTCACGTGAAACGTATAACTCAAAACTGATCTATGGCTCATTCGTACACCCCCGGCTTAACAGTCACGGATCATACGGTCATCCACCGTCGGCGCATGTTACCGCTGCCTGGGACGGTCGTGGTCTCTGTCGGCGATCTGGTCCGTTCTGATCAGGTTGTGGCGCGGGCGGAGTTACCGGGGAAAGTGTTCCCGGTCAATCTCGCCAATCAGCTCAGTGTGGCTCCGGGTGAGATCAAAGACTATCTCATCAAGAAGGAAGGCGATGTTGTCGGAAAGGACGAAATCCTCGCTGAGAACAAGCCGTTGATCAAATGGTTTAAGACGGAGATTCGTTCGCCGGTCGCGGGGACGATCGAATCGGTGTCGAGCGTCACAGGACAAATCCTCTTGCGCGAACCTCCACGGGTGCTTCAGCTGCTCGCCTATGTGAACGGCACGATCATTGAAACGATTCCGCAGCAGGGTGTCGTGGTCGAAACGACTTGTAGCCTTGTCCAGGGGATCTTCGGCATCGGTGGAGAAACATCCGGGGAGATTGTCATGGCGGTGAAGTCGCCTGATGACGCGTTGACACCGGGTCACTTCAATTCCGCCATGAAGGACAAAATCGTGGTCGGGGGATCGTTCCTTTCAGCCGAGGCGATGAAGCAGGCCAAGGCGGTGGGTGTTGCCGGTTTGGTTGTCGGCGGGATTCATGATGAAGATTTGCGCGCCTTGCTGGGCTATGACCTCGGTGTGGCCATTACCGGAACAGAACAGGTGGGGTTTACACTGATCCTGACCGAAGGCTTCGGAACCATCCCGATGGCGACCAAGACCTTCAAGCTGCTCTCCTCCCATGTCGGCCAGAAGGCGTCGATTTCCGGTGCCACCCAGATCAGGGCCGGCGTGATTCGTCCTGAGATTATTATTCCGCAGGAACACACCAGCAGGAAGGGGGCAGCGCAGTCACAACGCGAGGGCATTCGTCTCGGCGATCCGGTCCGGATCATCCGTGATCCGATGTTCGGGCGTATCGGTGAAGTATCGGCGCTTCCATCAGGGCTCACCAAGATTCCCACAGAGAGTGAGGTGCGGGTCTTGGAAGTGAAATTTGCCGATGGACAGAAAGCCGTCATCCCACGGACGAACATCGAGGTCATCGAAGGGGCATGAGCGACGTGAATCGTCAGGCATCAATCGGCCAACGGAGCGTATGTTTGGTTGTCCGGACTCTGCTGGTGTCTGGTTGGCTCTGTTCCTCTGCCTTGGGACAGACATCGATCAGCGCTCCCCAAGACGTGCGGGTCTTTGATACGCCGAGTGATGGTGGAGGCAGCCTCACCGTGCAGTGGCCTCCTTCGTCATGGGATGGCCCAGATGTACGGTATCAAGTCTTGGCCGGTGATGCGGCTGCGACTGATCCGGCAGCACTGACGATTATCGCGGAGTTCCCAGCGAACACGAAATACGTCAAAGACGCAAAAACAGCCTGGTGGACCAGGAACGTCGACAAAACCTGGCATCAGGTCCTGGTCAGAAGCGCGAAGGGTTTTGAGGTCAAGGATGGGACATCCTATGCCGTTGCGGTGGCAGCCGTTCAAAGCGATCAGCGGGTCTTCAGCCCGGTCCTAGTGGCCGGTCCTTCGCCGGACTGGTTCAATTGGAATCAGCTCAATAATCTCATCATCGCGTTGTCGTTCGGAGGGCTGGTCTTCTACTCGATCAATTATGCGAAGCGACACGAGATCTTCCTCCGGCGGATTCCAGGTCTTGATGCGGTTGATGAGGCGATCGGACGCGCGACGGAGCTGGGCAAGCCGATCCTCTATCTGACCGGCGCGCATGATCTGCATGATCCCTCGACGATCGCCGCCGCAGTCATTTTAGGGAAAGTTGCCAAACGGGCCGCGCTCTACGAAACGGAACTGCTGGTGCCTCACCGCGAACCGATCACGATGGCGGTCTGCCAGGAAATTACCAAGCAGGCGTATTTGGAAGCGGGCAAGCCGGATCTTTTCAAAGAAGACGCCAATTTCTTTATCACGGCAGACCAATTCAGCTACACCGCGGCAGTGGACGGCATCATGTTGCGGAAGAAGCCGGCCGCTAACTTTTTCATGGGTGCGTACTTCGCCGAATCGTTGCTGTTGACGGAAACCGGCGCGAGTACCGGCGCCATTCAGATCGCCGGCACCGACTCGGACCACCAGCTTCCGTTCTTTGTGACGACCTGCGACTATACCTTGATCGGCGAGGAGCTCTACGCTGCCAGCGCGTATCTCTCCAAAGAACCGGTGCAGATCGGGACCCTCCGTGGTCAGGATATCGGGAAGGCGGTCGTTCTGAGTGCTATCGGTATCGGCATCGTGTTGGCGACGCTGGGAGCCGTCACCGGCGCGCAATGGCCTCAGTTGTTTCTCGATCTTTTTAGGGATTTAAAATGATCTTTCTCCGCCGACAGCTACCCCTCTTGATCACCTTGATCACGGGTCTCCTCTTTGCCGCCCAGTACTACGTCCCGCATCCTGCTTCGGAACAGATGCTCACCTCCGCGACGAAGTGGCTACAAATTGTCGGTGGGTTTGCCTTGATCTTGGGAGTGACCAGCCTGTTCCATCAGCATGCGGTGAAGATCAGACGCCAAGAAGCAGGCTGGGGCTATAGCCTTGTCTTGTACGCCGGCCTACTCGGGACGATTGCCAGTGGACTGTGGGCCAACGGCAAAGAAAGCGTCGAAGGAACCATGACGGCATTCGGCTGGGTCTACAACTACATGATGGTGCCGCTACAAGGGACGATGTTTGCCATCCTGGCCTTCTTCATTGCATCGGCTGCCTATCGCTCGTTCAGGGCTAAGAGTCGTGAAGCGGCTGTGCTGTTAGTGGCAGCTGTGATTGTCATGATGGGACGGGTGCCGCTGGGTGAGTATTTGATTCCCCTGAGCGGCGATGTGTCGTCGTGGATTTTGAATGTGCTGAACTCATCGGTGCGTCGGGCCATTCTGATCGGGGTCAGTCTCGGGGCCGTGGCCCTGTCCTTCAAGATCATCTTTGGCGTAGAGCGGTCGTATCTCGGGGGAGGGAAGGAGTAGTGAAGGCTGTGAGCGGAAGATGTGGATGGCGGGTATGACCTTCTCGGAAAAAATGCTCAAGATTGACAGGCGGATCATTTTCTTGATGATCGGTCTCTGCACACTCTTGCCGTTGCTCTATCCGGTCGGCTTGCCGATCAAGATTTCATCGGAGGTGCGCGGCGTGTACGATCATATTGAATCGTTGCCCGAGCAGTCAGTGTTTTTGCTGTCCATCGATTTCGACCCGGCATCCAAACCTGAACTGTACCCACAAGCGATTGCCCTCCTGCGTCATGCCTTCAGGAAGCACCTTCGTGTCGTCACGATGACTCTTTGGGTGTCGGGCACCGGCATGGCGGATCAATTAGTGACACAAGTGGCCAAAGAGATGGGGAAGGAATACGGAACAGACTATGCCTTTCTCGGATGGAGTCCCGGTGGGCAGGCCGTGATTATCAACATGGGGCAGGATCTCTATTCGGCATTTCCCAGCGACTATAGCGGGAAGTCCACGAAAGGCTTGCCGGTGTTGGACGGTGTGCGGAGCTTGAAGGATGTTGGGTACATGGTCAGTTTAGGTGCGGGACGACCGGGGGTGGAAGAGTGGTATGTCTTCGGTAAGGATAAGTATAAGTTCGAGCTCGGCGGCGGTTGCACGGGAGTCATGGCGCCGGGATTGTATCCGTTGTTACGGAGCGGGCAGATCAATGGCCTCATCGGCGGCCTCCGTGGCGCAGCGGAATACGAAAACCTGATCGGACAGAAAGGCAAGGCCGTGGCCGGGATGGACGCGCAGTCGGCCACGCATCTCGCCATCATTGCGCTGGTGATCATGTGCAACTTGTTCTATTTTTCATTGCGCCAACAACGAGGCTGAGACACGAGTGACTGCTCTACCGTTTGAGTCAATCATAGGGGCGTGGGTCGCAACTGGGTTAACCCTCCTTATCTTCTCGTTTCTGTACAAAGACAACCCGCTGTTCAAGCTCGCGGAACATCTGTATGTGGGTGTGTCAGTCGGCTACGTCATTGTGAAGACCTACGATACGGTCATCATCCATCTGGTGGTCAAGCCGATTGTTGAGAACGGTGAAATCGCCCTGCTGATTCCGGTCGCCATCGGGATGCTGATGCTGACTCGGTATGTGCCAAAGGCGGCATGGATGTCTCGGTATGCGTTCGCCTTTATTGTCGGGATGGGCGCGGGCTTGGCGATTCCGAGAACAGTGTCGTCCTTCATTCTCAAACAAGTCGAGGATACCATTCGACCGTTATTGTCGATGGCTGGGTCGGAAGGCGTCACGTTCTCGATGAATCTGCTCAATCCGGCCAGCCACCTCAACGCGATCATTATCTTGCTCGGGGTCAGCTCGGTGCTGTTCTACTTTTTCTTCTCGATTGAGCATAGCGGAGTGGGGAAGGCGGTGGCGCGAACCGGCATCCTCTTTCTGATGATTTCATTCGGCGCCGGGTTCGGCTATACGGTTATGGCTCGCATGTCGCTGTTGATCGGCCGCTTGACGGACTTAATCGAGTTCTCCGATGCCTCGTACGGTCGGCCAACTGTTTGGCTGTCGCTCCTCACGGTTGGGGCTCTCTTTCTGCTAGCTCGACGGAGTCGAGAGCAACCTCCTGATATTCACTAAGAAAGAGAGGTCGTCGAAGCGGTTGCGGCTTCAACCGTTTGTCCCCTACAATACCCCCCGCTATGACTACCAGTATCGTAAAGGACTCGACACAATATCCGGCCCTGCGGAATCTGCAGTTTTCTCCCATTAAACAGGGAGAGGATCAGCTGATTGTGCTCTGGGATCCCAGTGGTTTGAGCAAGGAGAAGTTGGTCCTGCCGCTCAATTTCTTTTTCATCGTGCAACATTTTGATGGTGAGCATTCCATCCAAGAGATCGGTGCTCTGTACCTGAAACGGTTCGGCGAGTTTCTGATGCCGAATAAAGTGGAACAGCTGATCGTAGATCTGGAACAAAAACTGTTCTTGGAAGGACCACGAACTGAGACGGCTCGGCAACAGGCCAGGATTGAATATCGGCAGCAACCGACCAGGCCGGCGGTGTTTGCTGGACGTAGTTACGAGGCTGACAGTGTCAAACTGAAGAAGCAGATCGATGGATTCTTTACCTCAGGCGAAGGGCCTGACTTCAAGCCGTCGGAGAACCGAGGTAAGTTGATCAAGGGACTGGTCGCCCCCACGTATGATCTTAAACAGGCAGGGCCGGTCTACGCATGGGGGTACAAGGAACTCCAAGAATCTCAACAGCCGGATGTCTATGTCATCATCGGGACTGCCCATGCGGGGTTGGAGAACTTTTTTTCGGTTACGGACAAGGATTTTGAAACACCAGTAGGACTGGTGCCAGCCGATCGGACAATCTTGGGTCGGCTGAAGAGGCTGGTTCCGGAATTCTTTGACGAAGAGATCGCCCACCAAACAGAACATGCCATTGAGTTCCAACTGCCGTTCCTTCAAACTATCGTCGACAAACCTTTTACGATAGTCCCGATTCTCTCCTCATTTTCTGCGTTGAGCCTGACTGATCTTACGGTCCGGAGCTCAGTGGATCGATTTCTCAGCTCGTTGCAAGATGCGATCGGTGATTCTGGAAAGACTGTGTGCGTCATCGCAGCAGGGGAGTTGGCCCATTTGGGGATGCGCTACGGCGATAGTGCCCCACCCACCGATTTTTCCTTTCATCGCACGATGCAGCGTGATCTGGAAATGTTGAAGCCGGTTGAAGAACTGAAGCCGGATGAATTCACCCAATTTATTCAGAAGGAGAACGACCAGCGCCGGATCTCCGGTTTTTCACCCATCTATAGTCTGCTGCGATTGATCCAGGCTGAAAAAGGCCAAGTCCTTCGCTACGATCGCGGCATCACCGACCAGTATAATTCCACCGCCACCTACGCCAGCATGGCGTTCTTCTAACCGTATTTACTGAATGTCTCCGGTGAAGTTGGCTGGGTTCCCGAGAAAATCCCAACCGATTCCTGCCGTGCAAGCAGCGATCGATGTCGTTCGTAATCTCCTGCAACCGACTCCGATCAGTGCCCTCGTCTCTTGTGGCTAGATCCTCCTAGCAAAATACGAAAGACACATGCACCCGGTGCTACACAGCGCTCCAATTGCCCCTTCATGCCCCAATTTCATGATCAGCGCTGTCTAGGTAAGTAGACAGCGTAACTTGGCTTATTTCTTGAGATTGAGATGAATTTGGTCAGCTCTTGGCTTGTCGTGTAGAAAACCACGACCAACGCGAACGATGAATTATCTTTCGTCTGAATCGTGCTAAGGGTTTGTTATGGCGAGATATTTTTTATTGAAGCTGCTCGCTGCCGTTTTTCGGCACGGTCATTGCTGTTCAATAAAGTTGCTGGTGAAGGTCTGGGTGATTTTGGACCGGCCTCCGAATGACCCATTCCTTCGTAAGAAGGAACCCTTCACCAGCTCTTACCCCTCCTGAGAGACAAGGCCGGAGGGCAGTTCGGAGGCCGGTTCTCGTTCCATAGATTAGGTGACGATCAGACTCAGATTATGTGGGAAGGGGTTCTTCTGTAACTAGGCGATCAATAATCATTAGAGGGGAGGCCGAGTTATGAAATCTACGCAGGTTAACATTCTCAGACAGCACCGGAGGCCGAGGAGGGGCGGCGTCATGCGGCGATTCTTAAGCCTGGTCATGGCGAGCGGGCTCGCCGTGACGCCGATGGTGTGGGCCGCAGAGCAGCATGATCACCACAGTAGCGTGGACCAGGCGTCCGCAAAAAAGGTGGTCCATCGAGCAGGCGGGTCGATCTTGCACGACCGCATGATGGAGGAGGTCAAGCGACAGCAGGATTTCATGGGTACAAAGGGCGGCTACAGTACCGGAGCCGACAGCCATATGCTGCAGCAAGGTGTCTTGTTGGTGGCAGAAGATTCGGCCAAGGTCACGGTCGCCGGCGGGCAGCGGTGTCCGGCGAATGTGCCAGTGAAGGAGTATCATGTTTCAGCGATCAATATTGAAATCACGCTGAGCCGGTTCCTCGACTATTTCCCAGGTTACATGTACGTCCATTCAATCAGGGCTTAATCGGCATGCTTGTCGTGGAGCCGAACGGCTCGCGCTATCTGAGCCCTTTCGATGGCAAGCCAATGGCCAGCGGGTGGGAAGCCATGATCGAAGATCCGAAGGGAGCGGATTTTCGGGAGTTTGCGATCTTCTATCATGAGGCCGGTGACGAAGCCTTTCGCCTTCTGAACAAGAAGGGCGAAATGTTGCCGCAGCGCGACCCCCACACTGATTCCTATCGTCCCGGGGCGCGGTTGCTCAACTATCGCAGCGAGCCGCACGGTACACGCATTGAACTTCAAGCACATATGGGATTTTATGGTGATGAGTCCATGGCCTACGGATCGTACACATTCGGTGATCCGGCTACGACCATCCCCCGCTCCTACCTCGGCGATCCCGCGAAATTCCGGATGGCGGGCGGCTCGGAAATCGTCCATTCGCACCATCTGCACGGTGGATCCATCCGCTGGGCCAGACAACCTGGCAACAGCAACCTCGATTTTGCGGTCTCAAAAAACGGGCCGGTGAAATTTCCTCTAATCAGTGATACGTCGGATCGGTTAGATGTGCAGTCGATTGGCCCAACAGAAGTGTACGATCAGGTGATCGAAGGCGGCTCGGGCGGTTTGCAGGCGTTGGCGGGCGAATTCGTGTTCCACTGCCACATTCCGCAGCATTATGTCACGGGCATGTGGGGGTTCTGGAGGGTCTACAACACCCTGCAGGCATCGGGTTCCCAGACCGACGTGATGAAGCCGTTGGTGGAATTGCCGGATCGGATCGGCCGGATGAAGATGGGCACGTCGAGTGACAAGCTCGTGGGCACGACGGTTGATTGGTACGGCGGAAAACAATTCGAGATCACCAAGGACAAGACGGACTGGAAAGCCACTCCGGCCAAGGTCTCCATCAAGGACTGGGTCGAAATGCAGGTGCCGCCACAAGGCAAGCCAGGGCACAAGACAACGGAGAAGGAGCAGACCCTGGCGTATGATTCAACGGTGAACGACTGGGCGTGGGATGGAGCCAAAGCGCTCAGCGAGCCGGAAACTGCATATGAGTGGGTGAATTACAAGTCGACGACGCCGGGTAAGCGGCAGGAGATTCTTTTCGATACACGATCCGGCAAACTCGCGTGGCCGTGGTTACGGCCGCATCTGGGTCGGCGTGTGCCGTTCTCGCCGAGCCACAGCGGAGCGCCGTGGCTGGAGCCGATCCATCGCCGCGACGACGGAAGTAATTCGACCGAGCCGGCGAAACCGGGAGAGCAGGGACCGTGGAGCTTGTGTCCAGCAGGGGCGCCGCAGAAATACTTTAATATTCATGCGATCACATTGCCTATCACGCTGAAGAAGGCAACGGCCAAAACGCCGGCGATTGTGGATCCAGATGGATTGCTCTACGTTCTGCATGAAGAAGAGCAGGACGTTCGGAAAAATTCCGCCAAGCAAATGCCGCTGGTGATCCGCGGCAACGTACAAGACTGTATTGATGTTGTGTACAAAAGCGAATTGAAGGACGATCAGCGACAGGGTTTCTCCAGTAAGACCAACCTGCATCCGCATATGTTCCAGTTTGACACGCAGGCGTCGGATGGCCCGATCATCGGCTTCTCGTACGAGATGTCGTTGCGGCCGTTCACGATTTTGAAAGACGAGCATCCCGGTAAGGGTATGCCCGTGCCGATGAACACGACGATTGGGGCTGATGCCGCGAAGGGCGCGATCAGCATCACGGTGAAAGATGCCTCGCGCTATCACGTCAAGACCGAGCTCGGCGTGGGGATGGACGAGGTGGGGCGATTTGAGTCGGCCCGAATCAGCAAGATTGCAGGTAATCTGATTACCTTCGAGCGTCCATTACAGTATCCCCATAAGAAGGGCGAGATCGTCTCGGTGGAATGGATTCGAGAACGATGGTATGTGGATGCCGATTTCGGGACGACCTTCTGGCACGATCACGTGTTCGGGTTGGACGGCTGGGGCCATGGTTTCTACTCCACGTTTATCGCGGAACCACCACGGTCCACGTATCATGACCCGGTAACTGGAAGGGAAGTCCGCAGCGGGCCGGTAGCCGATATTCATACCACCGAGCCGGTGTCCGCCCATATTCATGGCTCGTTCCGTGAAATCGTGACGCAAGTCATGGATTCTAATCCACGGGCGGCCGAACTGATCACGACCGACAATCCACAGGCGAGAGTCGGAGCAATCTCCGTGGACGGCACCCCGTCTGCGGTCTATCCGGCCAAGCTCAACTTGTTGCCGATGAAGTTCTTGAATGGCGGCGAGGCGACAACCGGAGGCGGCTATAATATGCGCGTCGAGCCCTTCTCGGTGCGCTTGGCCAACAATCCTGATCCGTCACAGCTCTTCAGCAGCTTGATCCACGGCGATCCTGAGACGCCGATGTTGCGGGCGTATCTGGGCGATCCAATCGTGGTCAGACTGATCGAAGGCTCAGCGAATGAAGTCCATTCCTGGCACATCAGCGGCCATTGGTTCCCGATGGAGCGGTACAGCAAAAACTCCATCCCTCGGAGCACGCTGCATGTCGTGATCGGAGAGCGGTACGATGCGGCGATTCCGGCCGCAGGCGGACCGCAGCAGATGGCGGGCGACTACCCGTATTATAGTGGTCGTGCGTCACACTTTGCGGAAGGCAGCTGGGGCCTCTTCCGCGTCCTCGACCAGGCCGATGCGACACTGAAGCCGTTGCCTGGCAGGGCAGAAATCCCGCAGTCGGCCAAGTCCGTGTGTCCAGCCGATGCGCCGGTGAAGAGCTTCAATGTGTCGGCCATCGACAAGGCGATCCGCTATAACAAAGGCACGCCCGGCACGATGGAAGTGGACCTGGAGCGCAAGATGGTGCTGGGCAACGAGACCGGCAAGATGTATGTGCTCGAAGGCGAGAAGACTAAAGTCGCCTCGGGTAACCTTGAGCCGAGCCCGTTGACGCTGCACGTCAACGTCGGTGATTGTGTGAAAATCAATCTGAAAAACGAGATGGCCAAGGAGCGAGCCGGGTTCCACGTCGACATGATGGCGTTTAACCCGAAGGATTCGTTCGGTGCCAATGTGGGTAACAATCCCGGTGATCAAACGGTTGGTCCCGGCGAGAGCAAGACCTACACCTACTATGCTCACCCTGAATATGGGGAGCTTGCTGCCTTGATTCAGGATTGGGGTAACGTCGTCGAAAATCCACGAAATGGCCTGTTTGGTTCTATCATCGTTGGTCCGAAGGGATCGCGGTATCGCGACCCAGTGTCGGGTGACGATATTACAATGAAGAGCAGCTGGCGCGCCGATGTCCTTGTAGACCGGACGCTTTCTGGAAATGAAAGCCGGAAGAACTATCGCGATTTCTCGTTGATGTTCCAGGAC
>SWDG01000027.1:115659-120503 GCA_005116965.1 Nitrospira sp.
AGTCTATGGGCATCAACGCTGGGAACAATCCCGGCAACCAAACGGTTGCCCCAGGTCAAAGCCGGATGTATACGTTCTACGCCCATCCGGAGTTCGGGGAGAACGCAGCCCTGATTCAGGATTGGGGGAATGTGATCGAGAACCCGCGGAACGGGCTTTTCGGCGCCGTCATCATTGGACCGAAAGGATCGCAGTACCGCGATCCGGTCAGCGGTGAAGATCTCGCGCAGAAAAGCTCATGGCGCGCCGATGTGATCGTCAATCGGAACGTGCAGGGCAACGAAACCAGGCAGAACTACCGGTCGTTCGCACTCCTGTTCCAGGACGAGGACAACATCATCGGGACCAGCTTCATGCCATACATCCAAAAGGTGGCCGGCGTGACGGCGGTGAACTATCGGTCGGAGCCGACCGATTACCGCACAGAGAAAGGCTGCGCCTACAGCGAAGTGTTCGCCTGCGTGAAGGCGGGTGAGACCCCGGTGACGCCGACTATCGCCGCGCACGTCGGCGATCCGGTTGTTATCCACGTCCTCGGGGCGTTCAGCGAACAGGTGCAGCTCTTCAGCGTGGCGGGTCATGAGTGGAAGCACGAACCGTACATGAGCGGGGCCGACCTCGTGAGCACCATGGAATTCGGTGGGGCCGAGGTGCTGAATGCCTGGCTCCATGGTGGCGCCGGAGGACCGAACGGAATTCCAGGCGACTATCTCTGGCTCAACCAGAGGCCCGGCTATCTGGATGCCGGACACTGGGGGATGTTGAAAGTCCTGGATCGTAACAATCGTGCGATCCTCCCGCTGAGCGGTCAGGCCCCGGCCACACAACAGGCCAGAGGCTCATCGCCGGCGAAATCGCTCCCGGTGTCGACGAAGGCAAAAGCCAAGTAGGCCCACAGGGAGACCAAACTGACGGGGGAATCCGGCGATGTGCGAGCCGGGTTCCCCCGTTCGTCTTTCAACGGCGAACAATGTCTTGAACCCAGCTCCACCATACGGTAAAAAGACGGATGGAACCGCGAGGCCTCTCGATATCAATTCGTCTGTTTTTGATCTGGCTCGTGTCGATGGCCACCGGAAATGTACCAGAGCCTGCGACAGCGCTTGATTTTTCGGCTGAGCGGATCGTACAAAATGGAGAGTCCGTCGTCACAGCTCATGTCAACGCCAAGGGCGATCGCTGGAGGTTTGAATACGCGCAACCCCAGCGAGGGGCCAATATCATGATCGTTCGGATGGACAAGCAGCATTCGTGGCTGATCCTTTCAAAACGGCGGCAGTATCTTGAAGTCCCGATCGTGGCCGACCATGTATTGACGGTGACGGAGAACATGGACGGAGAGGTCTCGCGCGAGTTGGTGGGTGACGAGACGTTGAACGGTCATCCCACGGAACTCTTTGAAGTCACGGTTGCTGAACAGGGTGCCACGCGGCAATATTATCGGTGGGTGACCAAGGCCGAGCGGTTTCCACTGAAGACGGTGAGTAAGCAGGGAAAGTGGTCGGAGGAGTTTCGTCGAGTGATCTTCACGGAGCAATCTCCGTTCCTCTTTGAACTTCCACGACGGCTGGATAACGCGAATCCATCCGCCGCTACGCAACAGTAGTCGCATGACCGGAGGAAATATGGGACAGGCAATGAGGGGCGCATTATGGGCAGCGGGCTGTGTGTCGGTCTTCCTGACAATTGGACTACGAGCCGATGCCGGGGCCTATGAGTCGGCACCGGTGGTGGAGGGAGGGACGGTGCGGGGGAAGGTAACGTTTACCGGGACTGTTCCGGAACCCAAAGAATTCGAGCTGCGTCGCTATTACGACCGCGAGTATTGCGGCGTGTTATCGGATGGCAAGGGGCATCGGGTGCTGAAGGAAGTCAATCTTGGGCCGGAGGCGGGGCTCAAGGATGTGGTGGTGGTGGTGGAAGGCATTCAGAAAGGCAAGCCGTTTACCTTCACCGATGCCGAAGTCGAAGCCAGTCTCTGTCAGTTCCTGCCCTTCGTCACGGTTGTGAGCGACAAACGTCGCATTACGGTGTTTAATCGGGATCCGGTGTCTCACGACATTCAGGGCTATGCGTACGATCAAGCCGGCGTCGATATCGTCCTCCATCGGCCTGCGCTGCACGTGAGCGGGACCACCGATGTCGTGCAGCTGGTCAAAGGGCGAAAAGTGTTTACCATGCAGTGCGGCATGCATCCCTACATGCAGAACTGGGGCTATGCGATCGACAATCCATATTATGCGGTCACGGACCCCACTGGTTCGTTCGCCATCGGCGATCTCCCGGTCGGGACCTATCACATCAAGGCCTGGCATCCAATCCTCGGAAGCCAAGAGCGGGACATTACTATAAAGCCCAATGAGACGGTGTCACTCGATCTGTCGTTTGAAGCCAAGTGAGGGGATAGGGGTGGGGTGAGGTTCGCCTCACCTTCATCGTGGCGCAACCGGTGGTTCAGCTTTCGGCAAGAGAGGGCTGACCGCGTTCTGATCTCGTCCAGGTTGGTAGGTTGCGAGCATCCGCTCAATCATTGGCATGAGTTGGCTTTCTCCAGAAAGCGGCACTTTGACTCGTATGCCTCGTCCCTCGTTCCGACCGAGGGACATGAAGTGGTGTTCGATCACCTCGCCCAATGTGCTGTCGACATAGGTAAAGGTGAGTCGTTTACCAGGAAATCCGGCCAACGGCCTCTCCTGATCCGGCCTCCACGTGACGGTGATGTGTTTTTTACCGTAGAGTTCCGTGATAATGCGCCGATGAGCTGAGGTAAATTCTTCGATCGTCTGCCGCCCATCCTGACTGGTCCCACTGACAACATTCATATGACCCGATAAGGCGACGAGACTATGCTCGACCGTGGGGGACAGCACCACGCCGACTCCATCCGGCAGCGGATTACCAAGTCGCCAGTCATTGGGATAGCGGATAGAGAAACCGAAACGCGCATTGGTATAGAGTTTCCACCCGCGCGCGTCATTTTCAGACCCAGCCGCAATAGAGGACTGGATTCCGAGGCCGATGCTCATCGCGACCATCGCAAGCAAGAGACACGTCCGGGCCATCGAGGTCGTCACGCTAATTTAACCACCTTTTGTTATCGTATCGACTTTGCACAACGGAATCCAATCGTAGCTGCCCGCTGTTTGGGTGAGGCTCCGCTTCTCGTGGCTGTTCGTAGCAACACCGGTGCACTCTTCCAGGAACCGCCTCGCACCACCTTGTAGCGGCCTGGCTTGGCTCCCCGAGGGTTACGGTCGGGCATAGTCGCATAATAATCGATCCCAAACCAGTCTTCGACCCACTCGGCGGCATTCCCCGCCATGTGATGCAGTCCGTAGGGACTCCGGCCCTCTTCGCCGAGTTCCACAGCAGCCACGATGGGTATTTCGTGGACGTGGTACTGCCCGAACATTGCCAGCCCCACTACCGGAGCGTTGTGACCCCAGGGAAAGAGATTCGCATTCTCTCCCCGGGCGGCCTTTTCCCACTCGGCCTCGGTCGGGAGGCGTTTGCCATGTGCGCGACAAAAGTCCGAGGCCTCGCCCCAGGTGACGTAGAGCGCCGGCCAATGGGCGAGGGTGTCCGGCGACACGGAATGGACGGTCGTCATGTGGTCGATCAGTTTGCGCACGTCGCTAGAAATGGGACGGTGCTGCTGCAACCAGAGGAGGAACTCACCGAGGCTGACTTCATCACGATCGATTTCAAACCGGTCCAGCCACACACGGCGCTGTGGTTGTTCGGTGTCATCGTACGGAAACTCAAGGCTGAAAGAAGTCTGGGTCGTCCTGGCGCTTCCCATAAAAAAGTGGCCTTCGGGAATGGTTATAAGGGGCGAGCTTGAGGCGAATGCGGCGACGCGGTCATACGGCGATTCTCCGGTTGCTGTTCCAGTCGTTGGGTACAGCGAGAGTCCCAGGACGACCAGGATGAGAAAGATGCCGAAGACACGCGGAATTCCTCGCATTACTTCCTGTACCGGGAACATTGGCCGAGAGTCAATGGCCGGAGAGGTCTGCGTCGAGACGAGCACAGCAAATTGGCAAGACAACGCCGAAATTTAGGGTGTGGTTTCGGCCTGCGGGGTGGCGTTTACTCCCGGTCGAAGAGGGGCTAAGCCCTCCTTTACGATCAAAAGTTAGTGATCAGTACAACTCCCCCCGTCACTTGAACAAGCAGGATGTTCTTCTGAAAGCCACACCGGAAAAACGGTACATGGCAATCCAGATAGGCCGCTCGATCTGCCAGCAGTGGAAGGCATTCCGACCGTGTCATCTGGTATGATGACGAAGGAGGGCTACTGTGGTGTAAAAATCCCTGTAGCACCTGTTGCAAAAGGGCTTTGGAATCTATATATATGTCCCGATGCTGTGAAGTTCGTTTGCTATTCAGTGGTGTGTGCTCTGTGATTCACATGCAACGATTCTTCAACATCATTTGTCAGCACTACGATACCATTACCTTGACAACATTCTTTTGAGGGGAAATCTGTTTTACGTTGCTCGCAGCTGCTATTGCGGAGAATTATTTTTCTGGAGGAGGGTGGACGTATGAGTAACTCACCGAAATGGATGGGGCCGGGAATCTGGGGGTTCGCAGCCAGCCTGATCTTGGCTGGGGCGCTGCCTGCTGGTGCGATCATGTCGCACGATGGGCATGTTGCGCAGGGTGTGACGCAGGATCTAGCGACACCAGTCAGTGCGCAGGCTGGTCCAGCGCTGATGGACAAGATGTCAAAGGCCGTTGAGCAGGTGGAGCGACAGGTCCACTCAAAAGGACCATTCCAAGGCGCCGGTTCGCATGCTATGCAGCAGGGGGTGTTGCTGGTTGCGGACGATATGGAC
>SWDG01000027.1:120603-123952 GCA_005116965.1 Nitrospira sp.
GGTTTCATGTATGTCCTCACAGAGGATGTCGCAGGCGTGCGTGCGGAAGAGGTCAAAAACAGGACCGCGCGTGAGAGCGAGGATCCCTCGTTCGCGGAAGGCGCGGTGTCCAACGGTCTGCAGGGTGATTTGATCCAGCCGCTGGTCATTCGGGCCAATCAGGGGGATTGTCTGCGGATTACCCTGCGCAATCAGATCGAAGGCGAGCCCACGAACATGATCATCAACGGGTCGCAAATGCTGGTGGCTGGCACCGGCAAGCCGGCGACGGCGAATAACCCCGATGCATTGGTGCCGGCGGGAAAGACCGGAGAGTACGAGTGGTATATCCCTGCTGAGACGCAAGAAGGTGGGCATGCGTTCCATAGCCATGCCTCGAGAGATCAGTATTCTCTCGGGTTGTTGGGGTCGCTCGTGGTTGAACCTCGTGGATCTCGTTTCTTGAGCCCCTTCACCGGTGAGGAGATGAAGAGCGGATGGGAAGCCATCATCGATAAGGACAAGGGCTCAGACTTTCGGGAATTCGTGATTTTCTATCATGAGGCCGGTGACGAGACCTTCCGTTTGTTGAACCGTAAGGGCATGTTGCCCCAGCGCGATGCCCACACAGATACCTATCGTCCAGCGGCGCGGTTGCTCAATTATCGCAGTGAGCCGCATGGTACGCGTTTGGAGATGCAAGAGCACCTGGTTGGGTTTGCTGATGAATCACAGGGCTATGGGTCCTATACATTCGGTGACCCAGCCACGACGGTCCCACGTTCCTACTTGGGTGATCCTGCGACCTTCCGCATGGTCGGTGGTTCAGAGATCGTCCATTCGCACCACCTGCATGGTGGGTCGATTCGTTGGGCGAGACAACCTGGAACCAGCAAACTGGATCCGACGCTGTCCAAGAATGGTCCGGTCAAGTTCCCAATGATCAATGATACCTCCGACCGACTGGATGTGCAGTCGATTGGCCCATCGGAGATCTATGATGAAGTGATCGAAGGCGGATCAGGCGGGCTGCAAGCGTTGGCGGGAGAGTTCGTTTTCCATTGCCATATTCCGCAGCACTATGTCACGGGGATGTGGGGGTTCTGGCGTGTCTATAACACGTTGCAGGCGCCTGGATTCCAGACCGATGTGATGAAGGCGCTCGTTGAGTTACCGGATCGGAAAGGTAAGATTAAACCCGCTATCAGCTCCGATAAGTTGGTCGGGACCACGGTCGACTGGTATGGCGGCAAGAAGTGGGAAATCACTAAAGACAAGACAGATTGGAAGGCCAATCCAGTGAAGGTCTCCATCAAGGATTGGGTGGAGTACATGCTGCCTCCGCAGGGATTGCCTGGTAAAACAGAAGATCAAGTTCAGCAAGCCAAGGCTAACGATCCGACGGTGGTGAATTGGAAGTGGGAAGGCGCGTTGGCGCTCAACGAGCCGGAGACTCCCCACAAGTGGGCCGACTATGTATCGCCGGCGCCGTTGAAGCGGCTTCCGGTCACCTTCGATCCGCAAACGGGCAAGCTCGCATTCCCCTGGCTGCGTCCGCATCTCGGGAAGCGACCACCCTTTGCGCCAAATCATGGCGGTGCGCCGTGGTTGGAGCCATTCCGCGTTCGGGAAGATGGGACAAGGGATACTGAGCCTCCGAAACCAGGAGCGCAAGGTCCGTGGAGCTTGTGCCCAGAGAATTCGCCGAGGAAGTTCTTCACAATCCATTCAATCACACTGCCGATCACGCTCAAGCCGGCCACGGCCAAAACAGCGGCGGTCGTTGATCCGATCGGCATGATCTATGTGTTGCACGAGGAAGAGGCGGAAGTTCGTAAGGATCCTAAAAAACAGCTGCCGCTCGTTATTCGTGGCAACGTGTATGATTGCGTGGACGTCATCTTCAAGAATGAAATCCCGGATGATGCGCGGACCGGTTGGGCGAACAAGATCAACCTCCATCCGCATTTTTTCCAATTCGACACGAGCGCGTCCGATGGTCCAACCATCGGTTTCTCATACGACATGTCTCTCAGAGCCTTCACGATGTTGAAGGACCCACAACCTGACAAAGGCATGCCGTTGCCAGGCAACACCATCTTGACGGCAGATACGAAAGCTGGGGCTCGGAGTATCACTGTCGCGGATACGTCTAAGTTCCATGTGAACACGGAACTCGGCGTGGGCATGGATGATCCGAAGTTCTTTGAGATCGTACGGATCAAGGCGATCAATGGCAAGACCATCACGTTTGATGCGCCGTTGAAGTACGGTCACAAGAAGAACGATATCGCGAGCGTGGAGTTCATTCGTGAGCGCTGGTATGTTGATGCCGATTTGGGCACAATCTATTGGCACGACCATGTATTCGGGACGGATACGTGGGGCCACGGGCTGTTCTCAGCGTTTATCACCGAGCCGCCACGTTCGACCTATCATGATCCGGTTACCGGCAAAGAAATCCGGAGCGGCCCCATTGCGGACATCCATACCTTGGAGCCGGTTTCGGCCCATATCCGTGGTAGTTTCCGTGAAGTCATGATGCATATCATGGACAGCAATGCCAGATCCGCGGAGCTGATCACGACGGACAATCCTCAGGCGAAGATGAATGCGGTGACGGTGGATGGGCCGCCGTCGCATCAGTTCCCTGAACGTATCAACAAGTCTGCGATGTGGTTCCTGAACGGAGGCGAAGCCACCACGGGCAGCGGCTACAGCATGCGTGTGGAGCCGTTGAGCGTCCGGCTTGTCAACAATCCTGATCCATCCAAACTGTTCGTTTCCGGTATCCATGGTGATCCAGGCACGCCATTGTTACGCGCCTATCTTGGCGATCCGATAATGGTGCGTGCGCTGGTGGGATCGGCCAATGAAGTGCATACCTGGCACGTGACCGGACACTGGTTCCCGATGGAACGGTACGGGAAAGATGCTATGCCGCGCAGTACGGTCCATCTGGTGATCGGTGAGCGGTATGATCCAGCTATTCCAGCCGCCGGGGGACCACAGAAACAAGCCGGAGATTATCTCTACTACAGCGGTCGTGCGTCGCATTTCGCAGAAGGCAGTTGGGGTATTTTCCGTGTGTTTGACGAATTGCAGGGTGATTTGAAGCCATTACCCAGTCGTGAGCAGATTCAAAAGTCTGCTCCGTCGGTGTGTCCGGCTGAGTCGCCAGTGAAGACCTTCAATGTCTCAGCGATCGATCAACAGATCCGGTACCATGAGGGCGCGCCGGGTGTGATGGAAGTCGATCTTGAGCGGAAGATGGTCTTCGGCAATGAACAGGGCAAGATGTATGTGCTCGACGGAGATCGTGGACGGGTCAAGGCCGGAGAACTCAAGCCGAGCCCACTGACTCTGCACG
>SWDG01000027.1:124052-135449 GCA_005116965.1 Nitrospira sp.
TCGTAGGCGTGAGCTTCATGCCCTACATCCAACAAGTAGCCGGCATCACGGCGGTCAACTACCGCTCGGAGCCGACGGCCTGGAGAATGGAAAAGGGCTGCGACGTGTCCGAGATTTTCAGCTGCGTGAAAGCCGGGGATACGCCTTCGACCCCGTTGCTCCAGGCGCACGTTGGAGATTCCGTGGCTGTTCACGTGTTGGGCGCGTTCAGCGAACAGGTGCAACTATTCACGATTGATGGGCATGAATGGCCGCACGAACCGTATATGCAGGGTGCAGACCAAGTCAGCACCATGGAGTTCGGCGGATCAGAAATCATCAATGCGTATCTCACCGGAGGAGCCGGCGGTCCGAACAAGATCGTGGGCGACTATCTGTGGAAAAATCAGCGGCCGGCTTTTGCCAATGCCGGACAGTGGGGCCTGTTCAAGGTCCTTCCGGTTGATGATCAACGAATCAAGCCGTTGATGCCACAGGTTCCACCGACAAGGACTGCGGAGCAACCGTCTGGTAAGGCCAAGGCCTCACCGACCTCGCTGAAGAACAAGAAGTAAGTATCGATATCTATGGCGTACCCATGTGAAAGTGGGTACGCCGCGATGGTGCCAAATCAACTCATGTATATCCAGCTGGGGAGCCATGGCTCCCCAGTGTTTTTTTGACAGGAGCATCTGGCATCCGACTCTCGGGGTGCAAGAGCGAGAACTCACCGTGGCGGCTGGAGAAAGCAGCTCGGTGGAATTTACCTTCAAGGCAAAATAGCGATGCGTCTATGGCAACATATTATTGGTTTGTTACTCCTCGCCCTGGTGAGTGAGATGAGCGTTCTGGCCGCCTTCGGCGAGAAACCGGTGGCACCGACGGTGAGCCGTGTTGAAGTGGTGCTTGCCTATCACTTTCGAACTCGTGAAGCCGAACTCAAAAAGGAGTTTGCTCAGGCTGGGCTTGTCAACGCACATTTTCAATTCGCCAGGATGGGGCAACCACCGCAGAATATAGGAATGGGACGAGAGGTCCCTGCCGATAAGGCAAGAGAAGCGATCCGATTGGCATTGAAGTACAACCTAGGAGTCGGCATTTTACTGCCAGAACGATTGTTTCCTCCAAGATTTATCACGATTGCGTCATCAAATTATGACGACACCGTGGAATATCCGATTGATCAAGCGACCTTGAGTAAGTTGCAGAACCCTGAGTTGACGACGGAAGTCTTTCATCGTCTCTATCACGAGCTGACCTCTGCCGTGATCATCCCCAAGGGACACTATTAATGACGGCTATACGGTTGCGGACTCGATACTTCGGCATCACGTCGATGATCGTGGGGCTCATGGTCGTCACCGTTGTTTCATTGATCGCGCACACGATGGTGTTCGCCGGTGAGTCGGACCAACACTTGAAGGAAGCGGCGGATGGACTGAGAACGAATGCTGAAGAGATGGTGGCCCATGGCGGAATGGGCGACGCGAAGGCGATCATTCACCATTGCGCTGAGACGTCGCGGTATGCTGAATCGCTCATCAAGCAGCTCTCCACGTCGCATCCTGGCCGAGAGGAAGGCATCGCGTCCCTCAATGACGTTATCCGCCACTGTAAGCGGGTGGCAGAAATCGGTATCCATGCCGATCCCGGAGTGTTACTCAATCCTGCTGTCAAAGCTCGCACAGCCGCACGCGCATCGGTGAAAGTGCTCGGGCTTACCAAGTAGTGATAGTGTCCTCGTAATGCGGGAGAGGCGCGGCACAGAACAGTAGATCTACATTCACAGCGTCGCGCAGCGGCGCAAGCGATCCATGATCGCGACCCCCAACCCTTCTTCCTGACAAGGCTCCGCATAGATTCTATCCAGACCAAGGGAGTCCAGCCTCCGTAGCGCTGCAAACAGGTGGCGTGCGGTTTCCATCAGATCGTCGGTCGAAGAGAGAACTTCAACAGCGGCAAAGCGATTGTCGGTGTCTTTTTGGTGCGAGTGGATCAGTAGGCCTGCGCGCTCGCCATCTTTCAGGATAGGCCTTGCTCCAGCTGAGGCTAAGATCGTCAGTTGTGTCCGCGTTGCGTAGTGGCGTGACAATTGACCGGGAGCAAGGGGCAGTTGATTCACAGACGACGCCCGGCGAATAGCGCCGATGACAGCGCTGAGTTGTTCGATGGTAATGCTACCTGGGCGCAATAACTCGGGTTGTGGCCCTGCTAGTGAAACGATCGTCGATTCAACTCCAACCGGACATGGTCCACCGTCGAGTATGAGATCCACTCTATTTCCAAGCCCATCAGCAACGTGTTGAGCCGTGGTTGGGCTGACATAGCCAAAGGGATTGGCGCTGGGTGCGGCAATCGGCGTGTCTGCTTCTCGAATAAGAGTCTGTGCCACAGGATGGTTTGGCATTCTGACTGCTACTGTTGAGAGCCCAGCAGTAATGAGATCTGGGATCGACGGCTGTTTTGGCAATACCAAGGTCAATGGACCTGGCCAGAAGGCGTCAATGAGCTGCTGACCAAGATTGGGCAAGGCCCCAATCACAATTTCCAACTGCTTGATGTTAGCAATGTGGACGATGAGTGGATCAAACTGAGGACGTTGCTTGGCTTCGAAGACCTTCGCTGCTGCCTCAGTATTCATCGCATCGCAGCCGAGTCCATAGACCGTTTCGGTTGGAAATGCGACGAGTCCACCTGTTTTGATGATGCTTCCTGCTCGTCGAATGGATTCAGCATCTGATGCAGAGAGGATGGCGCCCTTCACTTGATTAGTCTTTCTCTCCATAGGAATGCTGCACAGCGGCCTGATCGCCTACTCCTTCACGGTTATCGTGATCCTGATCGGATCGAGGGGATTGTCTCGCTCGTCACGAGGGACACCGACAATCTTGTCGACGACGTCGATCCCACGAAAGACTTCTCCAAACACTGTGTAGCACCGATCTAACCCGCTGTTGTCTCCGACGCAGATAAAGAACTGTGAACCGTTGTCGTTGAAATCGCGCGTACTATTGCTCTCACGTGGCATTTTCGCCATGGATACCGCGCCTCGCTTGTGTGGGTAGTCGTTCGGTTCGGGGGAAAGAAAGTAGCCTGGTCCGCCTGTGCCATGGATGGTGCGCTCGGGAGTTTTACTCAACGGATCGCCACCCTGAATGATGAACCCAGGCACCACACGATGGAACGTGGTGCCGTCATAGAACCCCATCTTGATGAGATTGATAAGGTTCTCCACATGGCGTGGTGCGGCGTCTGCATAGAATCGAATCTTAATCTCACCAAACCTCGTGACAATTGTCATCCGGGGATCTTTTTTCTGAAATTGGAGTGTCATCGTCATGAATGTAGCAAGGCGGTCTTTCAAGAGGCAAGGCTCTCGAAAGTTCGTTGTATTGCGTGGTGCTTGTTGTCTGATTGGGTGGTAGAGCCTCAACGCCAAAACCAAAAAAACTCACCACTCACTATTCATGATGGTCTGAGTCCATCCCCAGGCCTAATCTTCACCCACATGATTCCACCGATCAGGGCAATGAAGGCAGCGAGGCCCAGAGAAGCGCCCCAACCCCACTGTTGGGCGATCCATGGCGTGAGTGTCGGAGAAATGGCCCCGCCAAGATTGGCGCCCATATTCATAAGACCTGAAAGGCTCCCGGCATGGGTCGGTGACAGATCGCTTGTCGAGGACCAGTAGGCACCGATTGTAAAATACAGCCATCCGGCGCCCAATGACAGGCTGGCCAGGGCGAGGTAGGGAGATTCTGTGATCGCGCCCAGTGCGATTGAGCCAGCGGCAAGCCCCATTCCGGTCATCCCCACGATCTGGCGGCCCTTGGTGACGCCACGCCGTACAGCTAATCGGTCCGTGACCCATCCGCCGAGCGGGCACGAGACAAGGATGGCAAGGAAGGGAGCGGCAGCAAATACTCCACCTCGCAGAACACTGAATCCACGCTCATTGACCAGGTAGAGATAGAACCAAGACATGTAGACATAGGCGACATAGCCCAAACATCCATAACTCAGCATCAGCCACCACACGCTCGGCGTGTTTCGCAGGGTCGCCCAAGGGATCGAAGGGCGTATGGGAACAACTGGAGTTCTGGACGGTGTTCCTTCGTGATGAGTGTGCCATGGGTGACGCGATGGACGATCGGCGGCTAACCACCACCAGATAACGGCAAGGCCGAGCCCTATGCCACTTGAAAGATAAAAGGCGGATTGCCAGCCATAGTTGACCATAATCCAAGCTGTGACTGGCGGGGTAATCGATGCACCGATCCCGATTCCGCCGATGGCAATGCCGATACCAAGACCGCGCTCATGCGCGGGAAGCCAGTCGGTGACGGCACGGTTAAAGGTTGGTAATGCCGCTGCCTCTCCGACACCGAGAAGAAATCTGACGAGGGCCAGTGCACCGACGACTCCGAGCGGCGCGGCAAGGAAGGAAGTAGCGGCAATGGCTGTCCAGGCGGTAAAGCAGGACCACCAGATCAATGCGATGAAGAGGACGATGCGGATGCCCCAGCGATCACCCAGCCACCCACCAGGAATCTGGAATAGGGCGTAACCAACGACGAATGCGGAGAAGACAAATCCCATCTCCTGCTCTGTCAACCCCAACGCTGGCATCATCTGACGTGCGGTGACCGAAATGTTGATACGATCGATGTAGGTGACGACGCTGATGGCAAAGAGGAGTCCGAGAATCAGCCAACGGAGGGGCGAAGGAGGTGTAGCGTCTCCGAGACTCGTGGGGACCGTTTCGCTCACAATCGTTTTATTATCGGATTCATGGGGAGATTAGCTACTCTGAGGCTTGGTAGGCGTCGAGGGATTGAATGCCTTGCCGCCTCTTTGTGAGAGGCGGCAAGGCAAACTGGTTAGTTAGGGACAATCTCGAGCAACTCAACCTCGAAGACTAAGGTCGATCCCGGCTTAATGATCGGTGGTGACCCCCCGTCGCCGTAGGCTAGATTGGATGGGCATACGAGCCGGCTCTTCCCTCCGACCTTGATCTGTTGGACGCCTTCCGTCCAGCACTTAATAACCTTGTTCAGTGGAAATGTCGCTGGTTCCCCTCGTTTAATGGAACTATCGAAGACCGTCCCATCAGCCAAGGTGCCATGATAATGGACCTTGACCGTATCCGTTGCTTTTGGCAAGGCCCCGGTTCCAGGCTTGATGGTGGTGATCACGATGCCGGATTCAGTTTTGGTGGCGCCTTTCTCCGAAGCCGCTTTGGCTAGAAATGCGGCTCCTGCTTTCTTCTCGCCCTCAGCCACCAGCGCCACTCGAGATTGTTGAAGCTGTTGAATCTTCGGCCCAAATGTTTGGAGGTCAGCTTTGGGGGTGCGCTTCAGTACGCCGTCGGTAAGGCCATTTTTGACCATATCGAGTTCGGCTTCGCTGAGCGAAAATGTTCCTAGCGATTGGCTAATGGCCAATCCAAGAGCATACAACGTCTTCTGGTCATCATTTGCCGGATCCTGCGGGGCCGCCAATAACGGTGTCGAGAGAGTGAGAAGCCCTATGGCAAAACACAGTGTACGAATTCGCATGGAGTGGGGGTCCTTTCTTATGATGGGCGATGAGCCAATGTCGCACATAAGGATACGATAGGCTTTCCAAATCTCACAACAGAAATCTCACTGAAGTAGGTAGGGCCAGTCAGGCGAGGTTCTATGCTCCACGCAAATATGTGGTTGAGGGGGTGGCGGAGAGGGAGGGATTTGAACCCTCGGTAGAGATTTTGTCCCTACGGCGGTTTAGCAAACCGCTGCCTTCGGCCACTCGGCCACCTCTCCACGTCACAATTAAGGGATTACGCCGCATCCACAGCGGAAAGCGTCGCTAGGGCGGGAATCACCGACCAAGGGGGTATCTTACCTCAGCTGATAGGAAGGGTACAAGAGAGGAGTGCGGTCTTGGCTGACAGCGCATCCTGTCTCACAATCGGTTTTCGATGAGAGGCTCCTCAGGCATCGTACGAATGATCATGCTGCAGTCGACACCATTCTGAGAGTAGGGTCTATGGCGAAGAACGGGTGCTTGTGGACAAACGTGTAAGCAATCTGAGCGTGAGGGTGCCCGAGTGATCTCTCATCCTTGGTGGCCAGCTCATCAGTTCAAAGAACTTTTGCCGGAGGCTCGATGGTCGGACTGCGCGTAGGGGTTTCTCCAGGCAGGCGCTCGATGGATCTTCACTATTCAGGAGCGGGATCGCATAACGAAGTTTAGCGTAGCTTGGCCGGACGACACCGCTGAGGATCAGCATGTGAAGAGCCTTCCGTTTTTGTCCTGTGTGCTCTATCTCAGTTCGCAGCGGCATCCGGTGACCTCCATTTTCGTGAGCTACGCCCAAGCTGCCGAAGTCAGATCCACAGGACGCGTTTGAAGTCCGTATCCAGGCTTCGTGGACGGCTGCATTGGCGGCAACGAACAAATAGGCTTGGATCGTCTAATGTTCCGGAGGTTCGAAGGACAAGTTGGTATGTCTTTCCTCCACAAAATGGGCATGCTTCCCGATGGAGGTTCTGTTGGATTAAATTCCTCCGGTTGAGGTGCTTTTCCATTTGTCACCCCCAATCCAGTCGATGTGTTGTAATCCGGCTGATGTCAGAATAGGACTCCATGGGGTCCGACGAAAATAAGGGCATGGTTGTCCTCGCAAGGTTGCTGCGTATAGCAGTTGCTCTCATGCGCGAATCATAATCTGTTGGCCTAGGCTGGCTGATGTTGGCAGGTGCTTTCCGTCAGCAGCTACGAATTGTCTAAGCCTCGTTTGGTCCTTGGGTGAAACAAGAAGAAGCTCAATCTGGATCCACTCATTCTTGACCCACTGCACCTCCGCTAATTCGATCACGCTAAAACTGTTTTCATCGGGGAACCACAGGCGGAGTTTGACATAATCACCAGGGTGCAGCCTTGTAGGGGTTAAGATGACCGGGTGGGAGGTTGAGAGTTCATACAGGCATCCATCGCCCCTCAAGCCGTTGCTTCCTTTTGAAAGCATACAGTCGATCCCAATCTTTGATAGCAGTCCAGTAGGCATGTTCTCTCCTTGTGTGGAAAGTCTGAACAGTAGGGGAACGGTACTACAGGGGGGGAGTGAGGGCTATTACTCTGGTAGGTGGAAAGACCGAACTAAAGAGGCATCAGCATGATTCTCGCACTGCACATTGAGGAATTTATGTACATTGAAAAAGTGCATAATTTCCTTTATATGTGAAATATAATTAATGTGAAACTTGCAGCATCTACTGGACTTAGGATATGCCTGAAGCTTTACAACGACTCACTTACGCGCATGATCTGTTGACGGTCTGCTGTGAGTGGTAGCAGGCTGCACAAAAATCAACCTTGCTCCTGGCTTAAATGTCAGGTAGTACCAGACCCATTCCGACATGACGCGGAATCGGCTCCGGAAACTGATCAAAAAGAAAATATGGACGACGCACCAGAGCAGCCAGGCAACGAGTCCCGAAGCACGCACCGACCCGAACTGCGCCACGGCTTGCGCCCGGCCAATGGTGGCCAGCATGCCGCGGTCTGCGTAGACAAATAGTGGCCGTTGGTCTGGAGCGACGTCCCGATTAATGAGATTGGCAACATACCGTCCCTGTTGTATCGCGACAGGTGCCACTCCCGGCAACGGTTTCTTATCATGCCCTACAGAATGTGCTGCGTCACCGATGACGAAGATCCAGGGATCATCGGGAATCGTCAGATCCGGTCGGACCTTGATCCTGCCAAAGGAATCTTGTGGAGCCGAGAGGGTGTTCAGAAGGGGAGAGGCTTGATTGCCCGCTGCCCAAATGACGTTTGTCGAGGGGATCCATTCCTGTCCAACTCTCACACCGTCGGCATGGACGGCACTCACTGGGCTTCCGAGTTTGATCATCACGCCCATGAAAGTAAGCGCGGCGGCGGCCTTTGCTGAAAGTTCGGCATCGAACCCTGGTAGAATACGTGGACCAGCCTCCACGAGCATGATTACAAAGTCCTCAAGGCGCAAACTGGGAAAGTCTGGTCCCATGGTTTTCCTGCCGAGCTCGGCCAGCGCACCGGCTAATTCAACCCCGGTCGGCCCTCCTCCGACGATGACGAACGTCAGCTGGCGCTGGACGCCGGTCGAGGTTCTTCGTCGTTCCGCGTCCTCAAATGCGAGCAACATCTTCTCTCGAAGCTGCACGGCATCAGCCATCGTCTTGAGTCCAGGCGCAGACGACTCCCATTCGTCGTGTCCGAAATAGGCGTGGCGCGAGCCCGAAGCGACAATCAGAATATCGAAGGCAATCGGCGAACTATTTTGCAGGTAGACCATCCGAGCCGCACGATCAAGCGACACAACGTCGTCCATCATGACGCGGACGTTGCGCTGCGAACGAAAGAGCGTGCGTAGAGGCCAGGCGATATCCCCGGGCGACAACGCGGTGGTGGCTACTTGGTAGAGCAACGGTTGAAAGAGGTGATGATTCGTGCGGTCGATGAGGGTCACGTCGGCGTGACGAATGGAGCGTGCGGCAGTGAGCCCTCCAAATCCGCCTCCGATAATGATGACCCGCTTATAAGCCATTCTGCGCGTTCCGTTTACGCGTGCCGCCGACGGTGTGCTGTTGGGTTCGTGCGTCTTGCGACAGTCTGATCGCTGCCTCCCTGGAGTATGGCGTGGTATAGGACGGAACTGCAACGGATAGGTTGCGATTGAGAACGGGAGAATGTGATCCGGAGTTACGCCGTGCGTCGTGAGGGGGTGCGGTCCTCGGCAGCACTCTCTAGCATGGGGATAGGTACGATTCCCGGTTTAATCAAGAATCCCCCTTCCAAGAATTAAACACATCCATTGAGTAAGCTGCGTGGCGAATCACAACCTGTCAAAGACTTCATCTGAGCCCGGTTGTGGAGCCTCTCTCTTAGAATCGGCAGCTCCAGATTTTTCTTGAGCCCGTTCGGGGCGGATAACCCAATCGCCTAGCGTCTGCTGAAAAACTTGGTTTCTGCTTCGTGCACCATTGCACGATGACAGGAAAACTCGTGGCACTCTCCATCTCAGAATGCTCAAAAAGGCCGGCCGCAGCGAGCGAAGGGGCGAGGCGTACGCTTCGGTACGTTGAGCCGATGAGCGACGCGAGAACGTCGCTGACGGCCTTTTTCAGCATCCTGCTAGTAAGGAGTCATGTGGCGCACTATTGGCAAGAAATCAGCGCATTGACGATGCGGTGGGTTCGGCGATTGAGCCGGGAAAAATTCAGCATGCTGTTCACCTTGGTGCAGCCGATGCTGTTCTGGCTTATCTTCTTCGGGAACCTGTTTCAACGGGCCGCAGACACACAGGTCATGCAGGCTCCCAACTACATCAGCTTCCTTGCGGCCGGGGTCGTCGTGATGACGGTCTTGAACAATGGCTTGGCCGGCGGGGTCGATCTGCTGTTCGACAAGGAAAACGGGTTCCTTGAGCGGTTGATGTCCACGCCGATCCATCGAACCTCTGTCATCATCAGCCGGTTTATCTTCGTCATGGCGATCACGTCGATGCAGGTCCTCGTGATTCTCGGCGTGGCGTACCTCTTTGGTGTTCAACCTGCGACAGGTATTCTTGGCGTGGCGATGATCGTGCTGATCGGCATGATGTTCGGGATCGGCCTGACGGCCATCTCCATGGCGATGGCCTTCTCCGTGAAAAGTCACGGTGATTTCTTTTCCGTCTTGGGATTTCTGTCGCTGCCGATGATTTTCCTCAGTTCCGCGTTGGTCCCGTTGACGGCGATGCCGGGATGGATGAGTTTTCTGGCGCAATTCAACCCGATGACCTGGGCGATCGATGCCGTGCGGCCGTTAATTCTGTCTGGCTGGACTGAAGCGTTGCCGCATGTCGGAATGGTGGTCTTGGTCATGCTGGTGTTCGATGCCCTCTGTCTGTACGGCGGGGCCAAGGCATTCCGTCGTGCCATGGGGTAACCTCACCCTGAACCATGGATCGCTTGACTGACGACGAAATCCGTCAGATCATAACCTCAATGCCCCCACACGTCAGCCTGTGAGCGACGGAGAGTCGTAGGAGATGATGCCGGAGAGTCAAATTCGTGCGCTGATACGCCTCCTGTCCGATGAGGACGACCGAATTGTCCGTACTATCAGCGGAAGACTCATCGATATCGGCCCATCGGCCGTCCCGCTTCTTCAGGAGGCGGAAATTGAGCAACCGGAAATGGCCGATCGGATCGCGTCCGTCCTGGAGGAAATCCGAGGAAGCAAGCTGGAGGATGAACTGGCGAGCCTGACAGCCCTCACGGACGACGCGATGCGTCTCGAAGCCGGCGCCTTCCTGATCGCTCGCTATACCTATCCTGCACTCGATGTCCCTCGCTATCGTGAACAGCTCGATACCATGGCAGACGAAGTTCGAGCGCGGATTGGCTATCGAGCGTCCGGCGAAGAGGCCGTCAACGCACTCAACCGCTACCTGTTCACCGAACAAGGGTTTAAGGGCAATACTAAAAACTACTATGAAATTGAGAACAGCTACATCAACTGCGTCATGGATCGGCGAGTCGGCATCCCCATCAGCTTGTCAGCCGTCTATCTCTTGATCGGACAGCGGTTGGCACTCCCACTGTTTGGCGTCGGCATGCCGGGGCATTTCTTGGTGAAATACGAGTCCGATCGGTACAAGATTTTCATCGACTGCTTCAACGGTGGAGCCTTGCTGACCGAAAAAAACTGCGCTCGTTTTCTGACCGAGGCCGGATACGGGTTTGATGAGAAGTATCTGCAAAAAAGTCCGGTTCAAGCGATTCTGTCCCGCATGATTAAGAACCTGTTGGCGATCTACTCCAAGTCGGGGGAAGAGGAAAAGACTGCACCGCGCGCTTCCGGTGAATAGGCGATAATCAGCGTGATCCCCAGCTGCTGCAACGCGCGATGGACCTGCGTGAGCCGCGTCTTATCCACTTTTCCCCCGGCCTCTGTGGTGGACCAGTAATGCGAGCCACGATCGGTGTAGAGGGAACTGAAGAGCCCCTTCGCCGCAATGACCTCCCGCAGCCCCTGGAAGCTGCTCATCGTCCCTTCTTCCTCGACAAAGACGGCGGAGTAGAGCTCGGTGGTCGCATCATCCAGAGTCGCAATGAGATCCCACTGACAGCCCGGCACCCATTCATGGGTCGAGCCGTCTTGATGGAGCATCATGCTGGGCAAGGGCTTGCGAGGCCGCTTCTTGCGATGGGCGCCACGCCGAGTCGCTCGCGCCACCTGGCCCGCCGCATGCAACGTATTCTTGGTCCACGTATAGGAACGTGTCCCGCTATGCTCCTCTTGCCAGCACTCGTGGAAATGTTTGACGGTCCACCCCGTATAGCGGGTCTCATACAGGGTCACCATCTGCAGGACTTCGTCGACGGGGACTGCCCGGGCTGAGGC
>SWDG01000027.1:135549-184671 GCA_005116965.1 Nitrospira sp.
CCGATCCTCCAACCCCGCCGCTCCGTCGGCTTCATAGCGGATGCTCCATCGACGAAACGTGCGTTCCGTGACCCCGAGCATCTCCGCCGCTTCTGCCATCGTCAGTTCCCGTCGTTGTCGTCGCTCGTACAGCTCTTCAAACCGCATCCGTCTGACCTCCTGTAGGACTGTGGCCCGTGTCATGGTTGCCCTCCTTGAGGGCGCACCCTAAACCGGACAGATCAAGTGCTACACAAACCGGACAGATGATGTGCTAGCTACACGCCCGAGCTGCTGTATTGCTAGGGACGTGATCTGAAGGTATGTTAGTCAGTTGTCCTCTTTCCTAATCCTTTAGCTGATACTTCTGGGCAGGCTTCACCACTAAATATCGAACAACGGGTACCCTTGCCAAAACAACTGTTAGCAAGATGGAAAGGGCGTAGACGACGATACCAACTAGAGCCCCCCGTAACGGAACATGGAGCCTCCAAATTATCGGGTTAAGCGTATACATCACGAGGATATGAGATACATAGACCCCTAGGGTGAATTGGGCCAGAAACGGGAAGGGGGTTGACTCGCCTAGTTTCGGCTTCGCAAGTGCGAGCAGAAAGACACCGAGCCCTAGAATAATTCCTCCCAAGAAAAAGTGCCACTTGATTGCCTCGCGTGAACTGTGGACAACGGTGTTCATGATCGTCCCTTCTATCAACGCCAAGGCATAACCACCTACAATCACACTCCATGCCATGGCCACTGAGGGCTGTTTGCGTCCCACCAACCACCATCCAATGGCGGTAAGCAGAGTGGCTATCGACCATGTTCCGAGATGTCCACCCATGATTTCCTCTGTGAGAGCCAACGCATAGAGACATACGATAAAGAGGACCAGGTATCTCTGTACGCAGCAGATCGCTACGAGAGTCAGGGCGGCAAAGCTGAACATGAGTGCTGGAAGAAACCAGAGATGAAAAACAGGGTAATGTCCCCTTAGAAAAAGGCTAATATTCTGGGTTCCAAGTAGGTGGATGTTCTTCAGGACTGTTGAGCAAAACGACTGCCACCAGCCGTGAAGGTAGACCTCGCCAGGCCAACTGGGCGGGAAGATAATGTAAATACACATCCACCCAATGAATATCCAAGTCAGAGGAGAAACATACCGACGAAATTGAGCAATGGGATTTCCATAAGTCAATAGTGATTGTCCGAAAAAATACCCGGCCGCGATAAAAAAAGTACGGCGGCCCTACCCACCAGACCAAATAACCAGTGAGGACCACTGGGAAATACCCGTCCACGAGTTCAGAGAGACTTGCTACAAACCCGGCATGCCACAGGACAACCGCAAAGATGGCAAGCACCCGAAAACTTTCGATGCTGGGAATACGTGTCGTCACTAGGTTCAACATTGCATCTGATCGGCCAAGGCGCGTGTACAAGATTTTTCACGCATCGTGATCTTGCACAATTTGCGGTTCCGGCAAAGATCTTGAGGAAGGGCGCGCTCAAACACCAAGTGCAACATATTTGGGAGAATATGTTGCATGGGAAAGGAGCCTCTGAGTGATGCGAGAACGCCGCTGGAGAACTTTTTCAGCATTCTGCTAGGCGGCGGTAGCCGTGCTGCTACACTTACCTCAGCGCAGGAAGAGGTTTGTGTCCTGGTACGCACCCGTATGGAATGGGAAAAGGAGTACAGCTTATGGCCGTCACAACCCGTCACGTTTTGCATATGACCAGTTCTGTTTGTTTGGCCGTCGCCGTTGTCATGATGGTCGCCTGTTCTGGTAGGTATTATACGGCCAATGTGAACGGCGGAAAGAAGGTCTATCGTGTCGATGAACAGGGCGCCAAGACGCTGGTGTATGAAACAGACCAGGATGGAAACATCACCATCCATGATGCCGACGATCCAAGGGCGAAGCAGCAGGCTGCCGCGCAGGAGATCGCAGAACAGCTCAGTGCGAAGCGAGCTGACCAACTTGAGCAGCTCAGCCTGACGCTTAAACGGCAGCCGAACGATCCAATTTATGTCAGTCTTGCCCAACCAGTACTGGATACGCAAATGGAGAAGGCGGAGCGATCAAAAGGAGCGGTGGCGGAGCAAATGCGAAGTGCATTCGAGGCAGACCCTATCATCAAGCTGATTGAAGAGAATCGCAGTCGGTCTGGTTTGTTACGGTCGCATGGCGAGGCGAACGCCGATGTCGAAGTGTCGCCCAAGGTTTCGCTAAAGGAAGCCTATGGAATCGACCGGAAAACTGGAAAGCCAAGTAAGATGCTGGCGGTCGTCTTTGAGGCCACCATCACGACACAGGTCCCACCGGCGACGTACAATGTGACAGAATCAGGCCATGTCTTGAAAAACTTGGAGGTCTCCAAACGCTTCGTCAAGCAGGTCAGGCAAGTCATCCTGGAGAAAATCGCCCCCACTATTCCGGCTCACTGAATCGATGACTCCGCCTTAAACTCAAAAAACAGACCGATTCAGCTGCTCTATTTGCTGGGACTCACCGATCACCCGTGTAATAATGCTGACGCACTTCTGCGTGAGCACCCCATGGCAAAGCGGCAACCAGCTGACTCTCGAATCACCATCGCGGATACGTCGCAGGGGCTCCGCATTGTCATGCCTTGCAGACGCAGTTGGTTGGTGATTTGCTTTCTGGGGTTTTGGATCTGTGGCTGGGGGGTGGGTGAAATCGTGGTCACCCGTCAGTTGCTGAACGGGGACGCTCCGCCGGGGGGAGAAGTCTTCATGCTGACATGGCTTGGGGTCTGGACGGTCGGCGGTGTGTTCGCCATCTATGCCTGGTTGTGGCAGATGATGGGGAAGGAAATTCTCACGGTGCAGGGGCATTCGTTTACGACGCGACGCAACATTGGGGAATTCGGTTTTGACAAGGAATATGATCTCGTGCAGATGCGCGATGTACGAGTGGGACACCTTGGCGCCAATCCGTTTGATGTTTCGTCGAGTCTTCAGTTATGGGGAGTCGGTGGGGGGGCGATCGCCTTTGAGCATGGCGCAAGGACCTATCGATTTGGGGCTGGACTCGATGAAGCAGAAGCGAAACAGATCGTGACGGCCATCAAACAACGCTACCGTATTCCAGAGAGCGCAAGGACCTAGCTGCCAACGTCTAGCACGACGCGAGTTGGCTGAGTTCATGCGGGAGATAGCCATACCACCGGCAATGATGGTGGTGGTTTACACACTGTGCGTCTTGGCGCGCGCCATCATCTTGCAGTAAGAGCAGACCTCGGCGGTGGTAGGCTGTTGGCAGACGGAGCAGGGATGCAGCATGGCCTGGTCTTTCTCAGCCATCGTGGTCGGTGAGACTTCGGGCTTGCGCTGTTTGTCGAGAAAACCACAGTAAAAGGCCTGCTTGGTGCCTGGGGATTCCGTCTCAAGCCGATTCAGCACTTCTTTATAGAGAAGGGTTCGCGCGCCTTTTGCCATCGGACACTCTTCCACGATGTAGTCGATGCGGTTGAGCACCGAATAGGCAGCCAATTCGCGTTCGGAGAGACGAAAGAGCGGTTTCACTTTCTTGGCAAACCCGTCGAGAGAGGCCGGCAGGCTGGGGGATTGCTTGTCCAAGTATTCCTCCTGCCAGCGCAGCACGTTGCCCAGCAGGCGGGCTGCTTCATCATCGAGATTGTGGCCAGTCGCCATCACATCGTATTTGTGTTCCAGCGCGACGCGATTGAACTGGTAGCGTTTGATGGTGCCGCAGGTGGAACAGGTCGGACGGTGAATCAGCATGGCCAGTTCCTTGATCCCGGCGCCTGCTTCCTGTTCCACAGTGTGGACATGCAGAACTGCGCCATGCGGGCTGGCCACGGTTTCAGAAAACTTCACCACTTTGGCATGGGACACGTCCGAGTACCCACCGATGCCGAGGTTCACATAGAGCGCGTCGGCCTTGTAGCCCATCTTGAGGAGAATATCCCAGAGGGCCAGGCTGTCTTTCCCTCCTGAGACCGCAACCAAGATACGATCATCTTTTCCGAACATCCTTTCAGACTTGATGGCCCGGCTGACCTGGTCATGCACATAGACGTTGAAGCAGCCTTTGCAGAAGGCGGCATTGTGGCGAGGGAGATCGATCACTGCGTGGGTTTTGCATTTTGTGCAATTCACTTGTTGCGTGCTGGGTGCTGAGGACTGAGAAGAGCCTCAGTCCTGAGTCCTCAGTCCTTTACGTTCCGCCGGAGATGACCGGACGGATTTCGATCTGATCTTGGTCGTAGAGCATCTCATCTTCGGTCACGAGTTCATCGCCGCGTATGATCAGGTGCGCTTCGACTACAAGATTGAGTTCTTTGAAGAGGTCTTTCGCCTTCTTCGGGCCTTTGATCTCAATGGTTCGTGAGGGATGGCTGAGTTGAACTTGCATAGCCCGATCATATGCTGCGGATGCGCAAGGGGGCAAGAGGCCTGCTCTGGGCACAGGGGCCTATTTACTTCTACTCCAAGGTATACAGCGCGAAAATTCTGTAGGGACCAGGCTCTGAATTGTTGAACATTCCGGTTTCCACAAGCTGCTTTGTAGTCTCGAAATTGGGGACCAGACAATGTGAATTGGTCTGAATCTCGTTAGCCAGTGAGTTGCATGAAAGTGTGAAGTATTCAGGTTTGTTCCTTGTGACGCTGTTTGCTACATGTGGCAGTGAGATCGATGGACTGCTCTCGTGCAACCTGTGCAATCACATCAGGAGAACCGAATAGCCAATGCCCAGTGTGTCTCCAGAAGTTAATCGAATCGGCATGTAGAGAGTATGGCAAGGCTTCTCCGCGAGTTGTGAAGGGTTCCTTGGCTTCGTGGGCGTGTTCGCCACCAGCCACGGCGAGCACTGTTTGAAATTCCAATCTAACTCAGTTCGGAATGGAGAAATTGCACTGCCGAGAATGCGGTGGCTGCTGATGAATATGAGAAAACGGGCTGAGGAGCCAGGCGCACCAGGGCCGAGTTTTCACACGACCCTGGCGGCGTGAAACTGGCTGGTTTGAGTCCTACTGCACTTCGACGGTGATGCTCTGGCTGGCTGCGACGAGGGCATGGTCCTTCGTGGCGCCCGTCACGGTGATCTGGTGCGTCCCACGGCTCAACCCCTTAAACGTTCCGCCAAATCCCTTCTGATACTCGTTGTCCACGAAAACGTGGGCATGAGCCGCTTGCGAACCCTTGGTCAACTCGTATTTCAGCTCAAAGCTGTCGCTGACCTTGTCCCCGGCTTTGGGAGACGTGATCACGATCTTCGACCCATCCTCTATTGGTTTATCGGCTGCGAAGACTGGTGCTCCGCTCAGATAGCCGGTTAATGCGATGCCTAACCCCATGAACACAATACGACTCATCACATGCATCAAGACCTCCACGTTTGAAATTGTTTATTGACCCTCTCACTCTAACACCCGATCCGGGATAAGTGTTGGTCTCAATTGAACAGTCCGGCGGAGGACATTTCAGAGAACCTCGTCCTTTGTGGGAAGACCTTCTTCTGCTCGCATTGCCTCGTTTTCCCTCTGGTGCTAGACTCAACCACCGTGGTTTCTTCATTCATCGCTCCAAATGCTGAGATAAGTACGATGCCTCCTCCTGAAGGACAGCCTGTGCCGACATCGGGGCACGTGATTGATCAGCAGTCGGAGATCGGGGCCATCCTTCGTCGAATCCTCGAACAAGTGGCTACCGATGTCGGTGACCAGTTCTTCCCGTCGCTTGTACAGCAGGCGACCTCGCTTTGCGTGGAGTACGCCTATATTTCTGAGCGGAGTGACGACGGTAGTTGCTTTTGCTCGAAAGCGGCTTGGGCTAACGGAGGTCCGCTCCCGCCCTTCGATGTGCCGGCAAAGGGTCCCAACAAGGTGGACATGGCCAAGACGCTGGCACTCAGAGACGTGGAACGACAACACATCCTTGATATGTTGGAACAGACCAGCTGGCGTGTCAGCGGTGAGAAAGGCGCAGCTAAAATCCTCGGTCTCAACCCGACCACGCTCGAAACGCGCATGAAAAAACTCGGCATCGCCAGACCAAGCTCACCAACGGGATAATCTTCTCACCTCTGATGGAAGGAGGCCCAATGCCTATTCGGATGGTTGCCACGCCTCTGCTCGGCGTCGGCCTTCTCGCCTTGATTCTGATCGTTCACGTTGGAATAGCCGATGCACAGGTCAAGTGCTGGGTGCCTCGTCAGAACGAGGGGCCTGTCACCGATAAACGATGGGCGCGCCATCTCAAGGCCATGAGTGCCGCAGAAACCATTCTCAAACAGTCACAGGAGTTCCTGAATTCGCCGGTCCCCGTCCGCCTGCAGACCACGATGGTGACCAACCGGAATAAGCCGAACGATTCGCGGTTGATCGTGCAGGCTTATCCGGAACAGACGTCACTCGGTATCGAGATCTGGCAAGGAGCATGCGGGATTAGTCCTGATGCAGATCGCGTAGCCGGATCGATCGGAAAGATCAGCATCTTTTTCAACCACCTTTCGAAGAACATGTTCATGGGCCAGGATGAGATCCCGGAGCTGACCGGCATGATAGGTGGGTATCCTGAGTATAACGGGTGGGTGGTGCTCTCAAAGAATGGGCGGCTGCCGTGGATTCCTCAAACCCTTGGCGATCGTCTGGATCGTGTGGGGGCTGTCCGTGAAAGGGCCTTGGCTGATTGGCGCAACGCCATGGCGTTACGCAAAGCTCCCGATCAGACCATGATCGACCGGACTGCGGCATTGCGGAGAAAGACCGATCCAGCCGGCGCCGACCAGTATGTAGAGAACATGAGGCGACTGACGGCAGATTTGCAAGGGGCACAAGCCAAGGATGCCACGCGAGAAGCGCACCTCACGAAGCTGCTCAGCGAATACCGTGCCTATCAGGCCTCGTTTACGGCTCAACAACTTGCAATGCCCGCGGTATGGGGCGATAGCAATGGCTCAGCTCGTCAGGCAATGGAGGCTCAGATCGCTGAGTTACAAGAACTCAGCGCGGATGAGCAAGAGAGAGCGGGTGAAATACGGGAGCACAGTCGTACGCTGGAGAGAGAAGCAGCAGCGAGCAATAACGAAGTGGCAGCGCTTCAGTTTCGGACTCAAGCCATGGACTTGTTGCAGGATGCCGACCAAATTCGCAAGGACCATAGGGAGCGTGCTGTACTGGAGGAAGAAGCCTTGCGAGGTGCTTATGAATTGACCAACCTTAAACCGGGCCCAGCAGAGCACGCGCTTGCCTATAAGATGGATCCAACCGTTCCGAACCGAAGTCAGCCTGGAAAGATCCACGTCATTGTCGTATCGACATCGACGTCGGCGGAGGAGGATATTCTGCAGCGCCCTGAACAGGCAGCGCGCAAGGCTTGGCTCGATCAAGTCAAAGAGTCGATCGATTACGCTGCCTTGGCAGCATTACTGGACTGATACTCGCAGACTCACTGGTTCTCTCATCATCCCATTCCATAGCCTCTCGTTCCCGAGAAATTCTCCCAATTAATTGGGAGGTTCCCAATATTTCAGGAAAATCCCGTATCATGTTCGTTCCCGTCACTCGCTATCGGCCGGCGACGTACCTGATCGATAAGCGCGGCATTATACGTTATATCAAAATCGGTGAAGGGGACTACGGCAAGACAGAGTGGCAGATCCAAGCCTTGTTGCCGGAAAGGTGACGGTCAGCGCCGTCCGTCATACCACACGGAGAGGTGTTTCTTATCCTGCAAGGTTCGTTTCGGGAGGAAAAAGATTCGGAAGATCTGCACGGCGATCTCTCGGCCTGAGTAGAGCGAAACCTTGCGTGAGGATGTCTCAAGTGGATACCCCGTCAAGATCGTAAATTGAAGGTTGCGTCGGCGTCCCCATTGTTTGAGCTGTTTACTGAGCCTAATTTCGTCTAACGCGTAGAGCTCCTGGTCGAACCCGCCGACTTCTTGAAACGCATCGCGACGACAAACCACCAGCGCTCCAGCAGCCCAGCGACAGAGCACCGAGACGGCAGTCCAAAACCATAGGGTCATGTTCGCCCACCAAGGCAGCCCATCCATGCGCAGCGTGCTGCCGCATCCAACGTACTTTCCTGAGTCAATCAGCCGTAGAATCTCCGCAAGCAGACCTGGACTCAGTAGGCTGTCGGCATCCAAGAACAGCAGCCAGTCTCCCCTGGCGTGAGCGGCACCGGCATTGCGTGCCCGGCCGATTTGATTGATCGGTTCGAAGACGACTGTTGCACCGGCCTGTCGGGCGAGCTCCGCCGTATTGTCAGTGGAATTATTGTCCACGACAATAATCTCGGATGTGAAACCGGATCTCTGATTCGCAGCGATCGAGGCAGCGACGGATTGCAGCGAGCCTTCGATCAGACGGGCTTCGTTGAATGCCGGGATGACGATAGAGAGATGCATGAGACAGCCATGATGCCACATTTGCCATGGGTTGCGAAATGGGCTGTCAGTTTCGCATGATGGCATAGAGCGAGAACGCGCAGGTGTGCCCTACTGAGATCTTTCATGCGTGATAAAATGCCGCCGATGCCACTCACTCGATTCCATCCGGTCATCTCGGAATGGTTTACCTCGCAGGTCGGCCAGCCGACCGACGTTCAACTTCAAGCGTGGCCCGCGATCCAATCCAGAGCCGATGCGCTGATCGCCGCGCCGACCGGATCCGGAAAGACCCTTGCGGCCTTTCTCTCCTGCATCGATCAGCTCTTCAAACAAGCCCTGGCCCGTGAACTGGATGACCACACCCATGTGCTCTACGTCTCGCCGCTCAAGGCGCTGAGCAACGACATTCAGAAGAATCTTCAGAAGCCGCTGGCGGAGATCGGGCAGATGGCATTGCAAGCTGGTTTGCTGATGCCGGAGCTGAGGGTGTTGGTCAGGACCGGCGACACCCCGATGGCGGATCGGCAGCAGATGCTCAAGCGGCCGCCACACATTCTTGTCACCACCCCAGAATCGCTCTTCATCTTATTGACGGCCGAGAAGAGCCGGCGACTCTTGCAGACGGTGCTCACGGTGATTGTGGACGAAATTCATGCGTTGGCCCCCAACAAGCGCGGGGCTCATCTGGCGCTCTCGTTGGAACGGCTGGAAGCGCTCACCTTTACGAAACCACAGCGGATCGGCCTCTCGGCGACGCAACGGCCGATCGAACTGGTCGCCGATTTCTTAGTGGGGGCTCGGCCTCATCCAACAATCGTTGATGTTGGCCATCGTCGAGAACTGGACCTTGCCGTTGAAGTGCCGAAGGACGAATTGAGCGCCGTCGCGACCAATGCGATCTGGTCCGATGTCTATGACCGTGTGGCTGAACTCGTCCGTCAGCACCGCTCGACTTTGGTCTTTGTGAACACCCGCCGGTTGGCGGAACGGGTGTCGCATTATCTGGAAGAGCGTCTGAAAGACTTGGGCCCCGATGTCGTGGCGGCCCATCATGGGAGCCTCTCACGGCAGATTCGCCTGTCAGCGGAAGAGCGGTTGAAGACCGGCAAGACGCGCGTCGTCATTGCCACAGCCTCGCTGGAGTTGGGTATCGATGTCGGCACCGTCGATCTTGTTTGTCAGATCGGGTCGCCGAGAGCCATCGCCACCGGGCTGCAACGGATCGGCCGTGCGGGCCACTGGGTCAAAGCGATTCCCAAGGGCCGGTTGTTCGCGATGACACGAGATGAATTGCTGGAATGTGCCGCCTTGGTGCGGGCAATCAGGCAGGGGAGGCTGGATCAGATCACCGTGCCGCCGGCTCCACTCGATATCCTGGCCCAACAGATCGTGGCTGCTTCGGCCAGCCAAACCTGGGCGGAGGAGGACTTGTTCGCACTCTGTCGTCGGGCCTTTCCCTATCGCACCCTGTCACGGGAGCATTTCGATGCCGTGGTGCGGATGTTAGCAGAAGGGATTGCCACACAACGAGGGCGAGGGCTGGCCTATCTCTACCACGACCGGATCAATCATCGAGTCAAAGGCCGACGTGGGGCACGGCTGGCAGCCATCACTTCCGGCGGCGCGATTCCCGATACGGCCAACTATGCCGTGGTGGCGGAACCGGACGGCACGGTGGTTGGGTCCGTCGATGAAGACTTCGCGGTGGAAAGTCTCGCGGGCGACATTATGCTGCTCGGCAATACCTCATGGCGCATCAAGGGCGTCGAGACCGGTAAGGTGCGGGTAGAAGATGCGCAGGGGGCGCCGCCCAGCATTCCGTTCTGGCGAGGGGAAGCGCCATCGCGTACAGCGGAACTCTCCACCGAAGTCGCAACGCTCCGTCACGATATCGCCACGCACGCGTCTTCTCCTGCCGATTCAGAACACGTAGTCCCCAGTCCTCATTACTCAGCACTGCAATGGCTGAAGCAGGAGTGCGCGCTCGATCAACGGGGGGCTCAGCAGGCCATCGAATATGTCTTGATGGGAAAAGCGGTGTTGGGTGTGGTGCCAACGCAGGAGACGGTCGTCGCTGAACGGTTCTTCGACGAAAGCGGCGGGATGCAGCTAGTCATCCACTCGCCGTTCGGCGGACGCATCAACAAGGCCTGGGGCTTGGCCTTGCGGAAGCGATTCTGTGTGACGTTCGATTTTGAGCTACAGGCGGCGGCGACGGATAATGGCCTGGTGATCTCACTGGGCGAGAAGCACAGTTTTCCGCTGGAGTCCGTGTTCGGCTATCTCCATTCCAATACGGTGCGAGAGGTCTTGATTCAAGCGATCTTGCTGGCGCCGATGTTCACCACGCGGTGGCGTTGGAATGCATCGCGCGCGCTGGCGCTACTCCGCTTTTCGAACGGCAAGAAGGTGCCGCCGCAGATTCAACGCATGAGGGCCGAAGATCTGCTGGCGGCAGTGTTTCCCGATGCGATTGCTTGTCAGGAGAATCTAACAGGGGAGCGGGCCGCTCGGCAGATCCCCGACCATCCGCAGGTGACGGAGACGATGCGTGACTGTCTAACGGAGGCGATGGATCTTGAGGGGCTGACGGCGGTGCTGCAACGGATCGAGGCCGGCCACATTCGTTGTGTGGCGGTGGAGACGCCGGCGCCCTCTGTGTTCTCACACGAAATCCTGAATGCCAATCCCTACGCCTTCCTGGATGATGCACCGTTGGAAGAGCGGCGGGCGCGGGCCGTGGAGATGCGTCGGACGCTGCCGCCGGATCTGCTGGGGCAGATGGGGGCCTTGGATCAAGCTGTGATTGAAGAAGTTCAGCGTGAATCCTGGCCGGTGGTGCGCGATGCCGACGAAATGCATGACGCCCTCTTAACGCTGGTGTGGTTGCCCGAACCGATACCAGCTGACTGGTCCATGCATCTGCCGATGCTGATCGAATCCGGTCGTTCCGTCTTTCTGGCGTTTCACGCGTTACGTTTCCCGTCTCACCAGGTCAAGGGATGGGTGGCCACAGAAAATTGTGAGCGAGTCCGACAGCTGTTAACCGGCGGTGAGGACTCGACCTGTGATGCCGTCGTGCTTGGGTGGATGGAAAGCATTGGCCCGACGACGACTGTCGAGCTAGCCGAGCGGCTGCATCTTCCGGTTCCTGCCATCGATGCCTCGATGATCCGTCTCGAAGGGCAAGGCCAGGTCCTCCGCGGTCAATTCCGTCCAATTTCAGCACTCAGTCCTCAGCCCTCCGCACTTTCCGGCGAAGTCGGTTCTGCTTCACCGGAGTGGTGTCACCGCCGCTTGCTAGCCAGGATCCATCGGTTGACGATCGGGATCTTGCGCAAGGAAGTGGAACCGGTGACGGCGTCGGACTTCATGCGATTTTTGATGCAATGGCAGCATGTTGTGCCAGGGTCGCGTCAGCATGGCGACACGGGGCTCATGGAAGTCATCAAACAACTCTCCGGGTTCGAGGCCGCAGCCTCTGCGTGGGAACCCCAGTTGTTACGTACGAGGATGGCCAAGTATGAGCCGGAACTCTTAGATCGGCTCTGCCTAAGCGGCGCAGTCAGTTGGGGGCGCCTCTCGCCCCATCCGAAACTGGCATCGGGTAGTGAGACGGAGGGGCGGTGCATCACCCCGACGAGCATTGCGCCCATCAGTATCTTCCCGAGAGAGGAGTGCGACTGGTTGCTCGCCGCACTCCATCGTGAGGTGATTGCAGTAGGCCCCGATCCGTTCGCACTGCTGAGTTCGGTAGCCCAAGATCTCCGTCGTGCATTGCAGCAACAGGGCGCCAGTTTTTTTACTGACCTAGTGCGGATCACCAACCATCTTCCCTCTGAAGTCGAGCAGGGATTGTGGGAGCTGGTGGCAGCCGGTCTGGTGACGGCTGATGGGTTCGATAACCTCCGTGCCCTCATGGACCCGCATCGGCGTCGCGCCGAGGGACGGGAACGGGCTCGTCGGCCTCGGCATGCAGCAGGACGGTGGTCGCTGTTGCGGTCAGCTGAGAGCAGTCAGCTGACCGCTATTAGCTTATGCGAACGCACCGCTCGCCAACTGCTACGTCGCTATGGGGTTGTGTTTCGTGATGTGCTGGCACGGGAATCGATGGCTTTATCCTGGCGGGATCTGCTGGTGCAGTATCGGCGGATGGAGATGGCCGGAGAAGTCCGTGGCGGTCGATTCGTGAGTGGATTTACCGGCGAGCAGTTTGCTCTACCGGAGGCGGTGGAAGGGTTGCGTGCAATCAGGAAATCGAGAGTGTCCTTAAGCCACGAGGTCACCCTTTCCGCCACCGACCCATTAAACCTGGCCGGAGTGATTTTGCCTGGTCCTCGTGTTCCGGCAGTGCCCACCAACTTTCTGATCATCAAGGACGGTGTGCTCGTCAGGACCGTACTCGGTCGGCACAGTGAGGGGACGCTCCCCATTGCTGAGTTGACCGGTCCGGCACCGGTGCGACAGCAGGCATGAATTCAGGAAGCCAGGCCTAAAGGGTTTGGCCGTCTTGCGCTGAAGAGAACGCAATACTGCAGCGAAGAGACTGAGGAGTGACGATGAGATTCGATCGATTGGTGCTGGTCTGACCGAGACACTGCTGGCCGCCGCCGGCAATGCTGTATCTGCCATCTGCTTCGGTGGCGATATTCTCACCTTGGAAGGTCCGGTGCCGAGCTATGCTGAGACCGTGGCCGGTCCGCTCATCGACCAAGCCGGACTGGAAGGAGGCATTTTGCAAACCAAGCATAGGGAGTGATATCGTATCGAAGATCACAAAGGCCGTAAGTAAATGTTCCTGGAGTTTATGCGGCTAGACGGTGTGTAGTTTCTTTGCGTCATCCAGAATGACTTTGCGGGGAAGTCGTAGCGGAAGAGTCTCCCCGCAATGCATTGTGCAATCTCATCCAACAAGCGAGGAGGTTCTATCGTGAAGTACCTATCTTTTGTCACCGCCACCCTGTTTCTGAGCGTGTTCGGACTGTCCGGTTGTGCTAGCCTGCCATTGATGAACCCACAAGATGTGCTCACAAGCATGGTGGCCAAACAACACGGGATTGGTCCAAGCCAAGGGAAGGCAGCAGTCGGCTCCATCCTCAACTACGCCAAGGAGAAAATGCCAGCCGCAGATTTTTCGACTCTGAGTAACTCTCTTCCCGCGTTGGGGACTTACCTGAAGGAGGCAACCGACGTGAAGGCTGTGACCGGTCCGATCGTCGACCAAGCCGGATTGGAATCGGCATTTGCTAAGGTGGCTTTGGGACCGAAAATGGTGCCCAGGATAACAAAGACCATGAGCGATTTCGTCGGGACTTCAGGCGGTGAGATGGCGCGCAATTTCTTTGCGTCGCTCATGAACTAAGCTGTACGAGGCTAGTCCGGTCGACCACGTCCCCTGAGCCTCCTCAGGCGCGAGCTGAGGCGGCTCAGGAGACAAAACTAGACGTGGACAATTCATTGAATTCCACACAATCGCATCAGGTCTGGGCGTGCTCCTTTTCATCACCGCAATGGGAAGCATTGCGATGGATTTATTCGATCAGAGCACTGCCTCCCGCTATTTCCTTGTGAGCGTCTTTCTCAATGACCTGACCCGCGATTCCATTCCGGCGGAGGAGACGTCCGACAAGGGCAGTCTCAGTAATTCGCTCAAAGCAGTAGGCCAATGTTAATTTGGGCGAGTGGATAGATGGTCTGGTGCGCCTAAAGACCGGATCTGCGTTATCTCTCCGATGTATCGCTTTCTCCTGGATGAGAGAGGTGCGAAACAACCATTGCTGCTGATCACGATTCCGGCGCAATTTGAGTTGACCAGCGAATGGAGTCGAGCAGCTCGTACACCATTCACAGCCAGCACTCTGATTGTGCTGGAGAGAGGAAAGACATGAAACGCTATCTCATGGCGGCACTGAGTGTGCTCATCATTTTTAACGACATCCTTGGGTCGAATGCTCAGGCTACCGATGTTCCATCTAGTGTGCTATTCGAGAATGTGCGCGTCTTCGATGGATCCTCCGATCGTCTGTCGTCGCCTGCGAACGTGTTGATCGTCGGCAACACCATCAAAGCGATTTCCACTGTACCTGTGACGGTCCCCTCCGGCACATCAGTGACGCGGATTCAGGGCGGCGGGCGTACACTCATGCCGGGATTGATCGACGCCCATGTCCATCTCATGTTCTCGAATGTGTCGCAGGCGGTGATCTTGATGGCCGACATCGGGTACGTCAATCTTGCCGCGGGGAAAGCTGCACACGAGATGCTCATGCGCGGCTTCACCAGCGTGCGCGATCTGGGTGGCCCGGTGTTCGGGCTCAAGCGAGCGATTGATCAGGGACTTGTGGCTGGACCGCGTGTTTGGCCGTCCGGTGCATTCATTTCCCAGACGGGCGGCCATGGTGACTTCCGGTTGCCAACGGACATTCCATCCCGCCCTGGCGACTACACCTATGGTGAACGCATCGGCGCGACCGCGATCGCCGATAGCCCTGATATGGTGCGTCGACGGGTGCGCGAGCAGCTGATGTTGGGAGCCTCCCAGATTAAGTTAATGGCGGGTGGCGGTGTCGCGTCGAGCTTTGACCCTCTTGATGTCACGCAATACAGCACCGACGAGTTGCGTGCTGCGGTGGAGAGTGCTGAGAACTGGGGCACCTACGTGACCGTGCACGCTTACACGCCACGCGCCGTGAAGCAGGCGATTGAAGCCGGGGTGAAGTGCATCGACCACGGTCAGCTGCTCGATGATGCCACCGCAAAGCTGATGGGGGAGAAAGGCGTCTGGTGGAGCCTGCAACCATTTACCGACGACCACCCCTCGGCATTCCCCGAAGGATCACCGAACCGAATCAAGCAGCTTCAGATGTACAACGGCACCGATACGGCCTACGCACTGGCCAAGAAATACAAGATCAAAACAGCCTGGGGTACCGATATCCTCTTCAGTGCTGAAAACGCAGCCAGACAGGGAAAGATACTCTCGAAAATGGCGCAGTGGTATCAGCCGGCTGAAGTGCTCAGAATGGCTACAGCGGACAACGCCGAGCTGCTCGCGTTGTCCGGCTTGCGGAGTCCCTATCCCGGTAAGTTCGGCATCATTCAGGAAGGGGCGATGGCCGACTTGCTGCTCGTGGACGGCAATCCCTTGGAGAACCTCAAGCTAATCGACGACCCGGAAAAGAATTTTCTTGTGATCATGAAAAATGGAGTGCTCTACAAGAATCTGGTCAAGTAAGAAGAGGCTTGGCATGATTCACGCGTCCGTCGCCCGAATTCAAGCTGTCGGCCTGTCTGGACTGTTGTTGTTCTCGTCTCCGCCGGCTGAGACCAACTCGGCTCCAGCTAGAGCCAAAGTGATGATCAAGGTGGTCGAGATAATCAAGAAAGGGGAAGCGAGCTATAAGCGGCAATGAGCTACCAAGAGGGGAATCCCATGAATCAGGAAGATCGATCGCCTAGATCCGGCATTATCCTGCCACGCCGGACTGCTCTCGCGACGTTGGGCGTCGCGGCGACTGTCGGATTGCTTGGCCTGGTGCAGAGAGGCGGTCTTGTTTACGCGCTGACCAGAGAGGAGCGCGACAAGATTACGCCGGACGAAATTATTGCCCGCGGCAAGAAAGGCAATGAACGGTTCCTTTCAGGCAAGCGCAAGACCGGTCTGCTGGACAAGATTCGCCCGGCGATCGAGGCCACCCAGTATGACGGGGACCGCACTGCGAAGAATTACCCCTTTGTAAATGCTGTTGCGCGCAAGAACGTGGAATTGACGATGGCCGGGATCCGCGCAGGCAGCTCCGTGCTTAAGGGGCTAGAGGACAAGGGGGGCATCAAGATCGCCGGCGCGATGTATTCTATTGAAACCGGGGCGGTCGAATTTTTCTCCTGATAGCACGTGTGTCGACGGCATGTGCAAATAGACGCATCCGTAAACGAGAGCAGGTGAAGACGAGATAAAGGAAGGCTTCGCCACGATGTCCTACAGTCTCGTTGTCTGATAAGCCGCATCGAATCCGCCAGCAGCGTAGTACTTCTGTTGGCTGCACCGGCCAGCCTTCGTGCTCAGATCCCTCAAATCAAGTTATCGAATGACTGCTCCGGATGTATCCCGAAGCAGTGAAAGTAATGCCGTGGAATCCTTGCCTATCGCCTCGGCATAGCTTGCCTGGGCGGCGGAGAAAAATGCCGGTTGCCGGTCTTCCGGAACCCCCAACAGTTTACTCATTGACGCCAAATATTCTCCTCGTCCTGCTGCCAGATCCTGCCGTAGGTTCTCGTGATTGAAGCTGACAAACGCTATCGTTTTAAAATCAGGCTTAATTTGGCCATCTTCGCTCCACCAGGCAGCTCCTGACGTGGTGCCGGTGATATTGGATGTCGTGTCGGTCGTTTGATTAATGGTGGCTTTCAGGGTGCAACCCGTTGTGCCAAGCATCAGGCTTGCACCGATGGCTGCTATATTTCGAAAAGATTTCCGCATGGACTCCTCCCTCTTCAAGCAGGATCAAGATGTCTGAATGCCCACACTATATCATATGGTCTCTTAAGTTCAGCCAACTAGGTGCCGATAGCGGAGCGAGGCAAGGCTTATCGCTCATCGATCGAGGAGGAGACCTCATATGCCGGTTCAAGCCCTGACATCCATCGATCCACATCACTTCTTCAATCTGCGTCAGCTACCCGATGGGGAGGTCCATGGACTGGATACACGGGTCAGCGGCGTGGCGGTGTCCAACGATTTTTCTGGCCGTTTTGCGGTGACGACTGCGGAAGGAGACCGGATTACCCTTACTGCAGACCTTGAAACTAATTTTCGATCCGGGAGCTATGAGTCTCGTGTGGAGGCTGGTGGTACAACGGGGAACACAGGAGCGACGTATACGCACCAGACTATTCAGCAAGACTTCGGCGTCACTGTGGACGGAGATCTCAACAAGGAAGAGCTGCATGACCTGGAAACGCTCTTCCGGAACATTTCGAATGTTTTTCGTGGATTCTTTCAGGGGGAAGATGAGGATGCCAGAGCGCATACTACCAAGCTTGCGGAAGGGTTCGTAGCGTTGGACTCTCTCTCCAGTCTCGATTTGACTGTCGAGGCTGTTCGATCGGTTGCGGTAGTGGCAGCATTACAGGGTACCCCGGGTGGGGCGCCAGGGACGGTTGCGGCGATCCCGCAACCGTTCAACGGTACCACGGCGCCCACCCCGTCATCTGATTCGCCTGATGGAACCCATCTCACTGTGCCAGTGAAAGACGCGCATCTCGCATCACTCATTCAGCAAGTACTGGATGCCTTGAAGGACGCAAAGGTCGAACTAGATAAGGTCCGCAAGCATCTGCCAGACTTCTTCGACAAGTTACGAGAGGATCTGGCGAAGGAACGTCGAGGCGAGCAAGAGCCCAAGGGTAATCCGCAGGATCATTCACGACCTCAAGTATCGGATGAGATTAACTCACCGACAACTAGCAGCAGCTTGCTTGTGGCCTATCGAACAGTCACCGAGACATCACTCTCACTGTCGATCCAGAGTTAATCCAAATACTGCTCATTCGCGGTTGATGTCGAGTCGTTGAGAGCGAAGTCGTGCATGCCGGCTTCGCCCTCAGCATAATCAGCTAGTTCGTCCACAATCGTTGATACCACTTCTTACCCTCGCCTGCCGGCAATGAGACTAGGTTCATGGTCTTGCGAATCTCGCCGATATTCCATCCGGTCAGACTTGCCAGAGTTTGCGCCTCTCGTTCAGACCGATCACGTAACTGTTGCCGATAGGCAGTCGCAGCTGGACAGTCCTCCGTGCCTGTCCAGGGGTGACGGAGGACATAACGTGCTTGGAAATTGTTCCGATCGGAAGTTTCCTGGAACATCAAATCTTCGGGAAAGTGGGCGGCATCGTAGCGGACATGCAGACGTGTGAGGAAGACGTTCTGGCCCTGTGGGACAAACGCGTTGCCTCGCTGCATCCCGTTTTGGTTGTCTTGCCAGAAGACACCGAGGCTCCGCAGCTCTTTGGTCGACAATGGATTGGCGGCGCACGGGTCGCACCAGTTCATGTCCCAGGCATATTCGAGAAATACGCCGCGCTCGCTTTCACGCTTCACCTGCTGTGTGAATAGGTCGCGATAAAATTCGCCGAACCTATCTTTGACGTAAAGCGGGAGCTCTTGGGCTTCCGGCAACCGGACCGTTCGGTAGTTGGTCGTTTCGACGCGGCCTTGTTTCATCAGGACATAGATGAAAAGTTCCTGAGCGCCCTCCGCATTCACGGTACCCAGCCGGATCGGCAGCATGAACTTCGGCGACTCAAAGGCGATCTGGAGCGGCCGCAGATGTGTAAAGCCGAGCTTTGATTGCTCAACCAGGTTTACCCTGGCCACAAAGAACTTCATATTCTGCTTTAAGTAACTCTGAAGAACCGTTGATGTGCCAGATGGAATGCGGTATCCATTTTCACTAAGCCACGTTTCAAGGCCGTGACTCTCCTTGGCCGAGAGAATGAGGATGTCGTATTCGCCGACGGTATACTGTGCTTCGACGGTCACACCCAGCGCCTTGTCGCGCTCTTGTTTTTCCGGAGCCGATGCGGGCGCCATGTTCTTTATGGAACCCATTCGGTCTTCTATCAGTTCATAGCGTCGGCAGGGATTCTCATCGAAGTATTCCACCAGCCGTGGTGCTGAATAATCAGCCAGATGTTTGAGGATCGCCGGATCGCCGACATGAATCTGGTCTTTTCCCAGGACAGTTGGTACTGGTACGACCATCGCGAATTCCTTCACGTCGCCTTTGAAGTCGTTGGCCATGGTGATGACGGTCTTATTGTCTTGGCGAGCAATGACAACTTCGGACGCTTTGTTAAAAAGCTTGGTGTCCGCCTTGCCAACGTAGAACCCACAAAAGGCCGAGGCCTCGGCACTCCAGAGGAATAGCCCTATCAGAAAGGTGAATATCGGCACGATGGCATATCTCATCAAAACCTCCTTTGTGGTTGAAGCGACAGTGATAAGGGTATGGACACAGGAGCGTGACCGGCCGTGGGCTTGGACCAGTCATATCGAACACCGGGGAACAAACGATCGAGGAAGGGAACGAGTGGCGAACACGCGATCAGCCCCCACAGCAGTCCATTTGGCTTGAAGAGCCCAAACTGGACGTAGAGTGCGGTGAGTGCGATCAGGAGGGCATAGACAATCCGGCCTGTTCTGGAGTCCGGCGTGGTCTTGGGGTCGGAAATCATGAAAAACGAGAAGATCAGTAGAGCGCCGCTTTCGATCTGATGCTGCGGAATTGTCAGCGGATCGCCGAGCCACAGTGCGCGAATGAACAGCAGGCCGACGTAGAAGGTAAGAAAGGCCAGTGTGACATCGGCCCGTGCTGCGCGAGTGACGACGAGACTGCCAAGACAGGCGATCAGAAATCCGAACCAGACTACCTGTCCCCATTGTCCTGGTGAGATCCAGCCGAGGCCACTGCCAAGGATCACGGCGAGAGCGAGATTCGTTGGGTTGAAGACGTGCTTGTCCTTCCAGTGGATGATGAACTTACTACCAATTGCGATAATGGCGGCGAGCGCAGCTACCGCGAGATCGTTCGTTCGAAGGAGTAAGCAGAGAGATAAAGACGAGATGAGCGCGCTCTTTGGATCAAAAAAAAGAAGATTGAAATAACGGGTACCCACAAATTGGGTGAGTTGGGCCACACCCAGTGTGATGGCGATCTGCCAGATCGAGACATCGAACTGGAGCCAGAAGAGGCCGTAGACGAGGAGAATCGAGAGGCTGGCAATCTGGTAGAGGCGGGGATCCCACCAGAAAGCTGGTTTATTTGGTTGGGCCGTGCCGTTGTCTTGCCCCATTGAGTCCTCCTGGTTTGCCACGGCATTGCCGGGGCTTCACAGGAGGATATGGGGCAAAGGTGGGAATCCTTTCAGATGGGCTGGTGAAATGAGCGGAGTTGACAAGCTTGTAGATAGCAAGTTAAGTTGTCCGGTTTTTGTAGCACATGATCTGTCCGGTATTCGTTCTCCCAGAATTTCAGGGGGACACCGAAATTCTTTCGCGCGCAGTTGCCCGAGGAGCGACGATCGGGCGGTTGCGTGACCGCAGGGTCGAGTCCTTCTGGTGTCTGCCCCCAGCCGTGGAATCACTCAGTTGGCCCTCCGCATTGTAGCGCGCCAAGCACCGCGGGCCATGAAACACCGCCAAGCTCCCATCCGGATACGCATGGACCCGGACCGTGGCCTTCACATAATGGAACCGGTGCGCATCCGGTGGAATCTGCAAACTCCGGCCTTGATACCGCACCGTATTGTCGTTGGCGACCACCCGCTCCTCCTGCACACAGAGTATCTCCGCAAGGTTCGTCCCGATCCATGGGACGAAGGCCGTGCCCGGTTCGGCCGCCGCCATCGCAAACCGCTGATTGTAGACAGGGAGAAACGTGGTGAGCAGATACTGGTTCGCCGCCGCCATGTCCGTAATCCCGGCGAGCGCCAATTCTTTGGGCAACCGATCTTGGAGCGTGCGGAAGGTGCGCTCCGACCGCCCCCGCGCCTCTGGCGAATAGGCGGGGATCAACGTGATGCCTAACTGCTGCAAGGCCCGATGCACCTGCGTCGGCCGGCTCTTATTCACCTTCCCTCCGGCCGCGTCAGTGTACCAGTAGTGCGATCCACGATCCGTATAGAGAGAGCTAAACAGGCCTGTGGTCTCAATGACGTCCCGCAGCCCTCGGAAGCTGCTCATGGTGCCTTCTTCGTCGACGAAGAAGGCCGAATACAGCTCGCTGGTCGCATCGTCCATGGTCACAATGAGATCCCACTGACAGCCGGGCACCCACTCATGAGTCGAGCCATCTTGATGCAGCATCATCCCGGGTAACGGTTTGCGCGGTCGCTTCTTGCGATGCGCGCCGCGCCGCGGGGCACGGGGAACATGGCCCGCCGCTTGGAGCCGATTCTTGATCCAGGTATAGGACCGCCTCCCGCCATGCTCCGTCTGCCAACGCTCATAGAAGTGTTTCACCGTCCAGCCGGTATAGCGACTCTCATACAGCGTCACCATCTGCAAGACTTCGTCGACCGGGACCGCGCGGGCCGACGCGTGGCCCAGCCGCCGATCCTGCAAGCCCGCCGTCCCCTCAGCTTCATAGCGATCACCCCAGCGGCGAAACGTCCGCTCCGTGACGCCCAGCATCTCCGCGGCCTCCGCCATCGTCAGTTCCCGCCGTTGTCGCCGCTCGTACAGCTCCTCAAATCGCATCTGTCGTACCTCCTGTAGGACGGTTGCCCGTGTCATCGTGGCCCTCCTTCGGAGGACCACCCTAAACCGGACACTTCTCGTGCTACAAAAACCGGACAGATGATGTGCTAGCTACAGGTGAAATGAGCGGAGTTGACAAGTCCTTGAGCGGGCGCAAGAATAGCGCTTCGTTAGAATATCGTTCTATTGACGCCGCTTATGAGCCACCCCTTAGATTTTGTCACCATTGAAGGACTCCTTGCCTATGGTCGCGCCCTCGCTCGACGAGCGTCGGAGGGGGGACTTGTCCAACCCACGCTGAGAGAAGCATCCGGCGATGACGCGGATCTTGTCCGTGCGAAGATGGAACAAGTTCGCGCGTTCGTCCAGCGCTCCAAGGCCGGTTTTGCAACTGCCGAAGCGTACCAGTCAGCACGGGAACGCCTCATCGATGACCCACTAGTATTTTTTGTAGCCTGGAACGCTCTTTTGGCGGAAGGTTCGCTGCAGCCGCTGCTTCGAGCTACAATCGGGTCGGTGGCCAAACCGACCTATCGGCGCCCGGTCGCCATTGTACCTCGCTCGCAGCTGACACCCACGCTGGCGGAAGGCCGGATTGTTCTGGAACTAGGCGACGACCGGTTTTGGTTATTGCCACGGGACCTTGGCGACCGGACGCTGTTCCTCACCATGCGTCACGGCGTGTCGCAGGTTGACAGCAAGACCCATCGTGTCGGATGCCGCTTGCCAAACCAATTAGACCGCGAACGAGGCGTTGCCAAAGCCGATGCGGTAGGGGCAGCGCTCGCCCACATGATCGGCCTCGTGGGACAGCAGCTGGATTTTCTGCATCTCGCGAATTATCTCGATCCGCAAACGTTCCTCCATTGCATCAGCCGCAGCCCGAATACCAGGCAACTGTATGAACGGGTGTCTGCGGCGCTGCTCCAAGGTGCGTCCGTCGCCGAACCGATTGCCGAGCCGGCACTTGAATCGTCGGATTTCGGCTGGGTCACGGGATTAGAGAAGTCGGTGGAGATCGAAGAAGCCGCGCAGGCGTTCGGCGTGGAGACCGCGACCGCCAAGCGGCTGATGAAAGATCCGCTCTATTGTTATCCCGATGGCAATTCATTCTTCGACCTCTATGTCGAGGTCATCGATGGGCTCCACCGGTTGGGCTCTGCGCAGAAGGGGAGAGTCGCCTGCCTCTATACGCACAGTTCCACCCTGCGAGCCTTAATGATCTATTTGGACCCACGCCCGTTCCATGAAGCGTTCAGTGAGTTCAGCGACTACAAGGAAAGCCAAGACAATGTGGTGCTGCTCACAGTCGAACAGGGACGGATGTCCGGCTACTCAACAGCGGTTGGGTTGTCCGAGCGGGAGCGGGTCGCCCGGAATACCTGGGTAACAGTGGAGGCTGCGAGAAAAGATCGCGTGACACTCAAACCTCGATCCCTCAAGCGGATCGTGGCGCTTGTCTCCGGAGGTGATTTTGCCGGCGCCGGCGCCGCGCTCAAAGAATTGCATGTGACAGGCCAACGCATGGGGTTGGAGGTCTATTTTGTTCGGCACGGCTATCTGGGGCTGGCCAACAATTGGATCGAACGTGTCACCGATGAACATACTCGCGGCATGGGCAGCCATCCCAGCAGTCCCATCGGCAGCAGCCGCTTCGAGGAGTTCAAACAGGAGACGGTGCAGCAGGTCGCCATGCGCCACCTGGAGCCCTACGTGCGCGATGGTGCACTGATTGTGCTGGGAGGGGACGGCAGCATGCGGGGCGCTCGGGCCATTTACGAAGAATTCGGTGTGCAGGTGGTTGGCATGCCAGGCAGCATCGACAATAATCTCGAAGGAACCATAGCTCTCGGGTTTCAGTCCGCCGTGACGTTGGCGGATCAATCCATCGAATCGCTCAAAGCCACCAGCGCGGCGATGGGCAGTGTGTTTTTCGTGGAGATCATGGGCGCCGGGTCAGGTCATCTCGCGTTGGCCTGTGCCTATCAGGCGAGAGCCGAAGGGTTGTTGGTCAATGAGCATCCCGACCCAAACACCTATATCGATGAGGTGATTCTCGGCACGCTGAAGCGGACATTAGGTGTGCCGAACAAGAGCCACCTCTTCGTCGTCGCCGAACGGACGCCGCATCGTCATCATAAGGACGGTGGCGTCCATGGACTGGTGGACTATGTGGCCGGAGTGATTGCGCGATGGCCGGAACGACAGCCGCGGCCTGATCACTATCCGCTTACGCCGGCCACCAAAGCCACTATTCTTGGCCACACGCTCCGGGGTGCCCGGCCAATACCGGAAGACAAAGCGATTGCGCAACATCTTGCCCATGAAGTGGTGCACCGGCTGATCGACTCGCCTGAGGACATTGTCGGGTGTCTCTTGGCCTACCGTGAACGGGGATCAATCAGCCCGATTCCACTCCACGCGGTTACATCGAAGCAGTTCGACTGGGACGTCTTCAGTCGGATGCATGGCAACACCCGCGTCTCGAACGGCTCAGTTCCCGTCTGAACCGATTACTCTGGTAGCAGGCTGTTGGCAATATCCGCCATCGGCCTGCTCAACATCCGGCAGAGAGTTATGTGTGTCGTTGAGTGTGAGAGTTGGTGGGATCGTGAAACAGTGAGCACAGAGGCAGCCGAGTGAACTCAGCAGCCCTTGAACTTCTTTGTCCGGCACTGCTCCGAGAGCTGCTTGGCTTCTGTGACCTGGGCGGGCGACATACGCTTGGCGACATCCTCGAGATTTTCTTCCGCTTGCTTCTTTTCCTCACCCTGCATGTGTGCGGCGGCAAGACTCACCCACATATAGGCCCGCACATAGTCTGGTGGGCCCCCCAGCCCTGCGAAATACAACTCCGCAAGGTTATTTTGCGCTAGTGGGTGACCATGTTCAGCCGCTTTCTCGTACCACGCTCGCGCCTGGGTATAATCTTGTGGTACGCCTCTTCCTTTGGGATACAGTTCCCCGAGTCGATTCTGTGCCTCCGTATCTCCTTGGGTGGCCTGGGCCTGGAGTGCTTTTAGGTCTTTGTTGTCGAGTGGGGCAAATGCTGCCCCTTCTCCAAGAGGAAGGGCAAGGGTTGCAAGAAGCATGATGGTGGCAATGGCACGCATGGGTTTCGAGTATGCCGCGCACGCAAAGGAATCGTCAAGCTGAAAGGTGAGGGGGTGAGCTCCTGTGAGACGATGCGGAGCGTGAAGCACAGTTTCGGCTACCGAGCCCTCTGTGGAAAGTCGGGAGGTGGTGGTAGAGCGGGAACGGGAAGTTGAGAAGGAAACCGGAGCGTCTGATTGTTTAATTGAAGGGGGGACCAAGGTTGATCCCAGCACCCTGGGGTGGCTGTACCGTGATGATTTGTTCTCCGCCCGGCAGATTGATTGTGCTCTCTACATTTCCTTTCCGATCCTTATAGACTGTTGTGCCACCTTCAGAATCCAATACCTGATTCAAGCGTTCCTGCGCACTCGGTTGTTGAGAGGGTTCCTCCCCACCGGCAAGCAACAGGCTTGGCCCGATGGTTCCCACCAGGATGGCGACAAAGGCAGTGATCCGACGCATGGGTTCCATTATACTGCCTCCTTGTTCAAGTAGGTAGATGCCGATGGAGGCGGAACAGACCATTCAATAATCATTGATGACCACGAGAGGGGTTGATGATGATTCCAGAGAAGAAGTTTCAAGTGGCGATCCTATTGTACGACGGCATGACGGCGCTCGATGCAATCGGCCCCTACGAAGTCCTTCAGGCGCCGACACTTGGAACCGACGTGCGCTTCGTGGCACGTGAGAAGGGCGTGAAGCGGACCGATTTCGGTAGACTGCGCCTGACGGCAGACTATTCGCTCGATGAAACCACCAGTCCCGATATCCTGGTGGTACCAGGCACGGCATTTCCACAAGCGGTGATGGGGGATCCGCTGGTTCTGGAATGGATTGCTCAAGTGCACCGCACAACCAAGTGGACCACGTCGGTCTGTACCGGGGCCTTAGGGCTGGCAGCTGCGGGCGTGCTCCAGGAGCTGAAGGCCACAACACATTGGCTCGCCCACGATATTTTGCAACAATTCGGTGCCATTCCGACTAAAGCACGTGTCGTCCGCGACGGCAAGGTTGTCACAGCCGCCGGGGTTTCCTCAGGGATCGACATGGCCCTCACCCTGGTTGCGGAAGAATTTGGCGCTGAAGCGGCGCAACTCATCCAGCTGCTCATTGAGTACGACCCCCAACCACCGTTTGATGCCGGGAGCCCAGACAAGGCGCCGTCAGCCATCGTGACTGCAGCGCGTGAAGAGTTCAGCAAGTTGGTGGGCATGCCATAATTCTCGCAGAGGCCTCATGGGGATCTCGATCTCTTGGATGATCTTCAATGGGCCAATTGGAGTCGAGAAGGACAGCTACTCGTGGCGACACGAACGGGCCTGCTGCAAATACACAATCTTGAAGGCGATAGTCCGGAAATTATCTTTGAAGCGGATCTCTCCAATTCTTGAGCCGACTCCTACACCGGCACCAGCTTGGACACAGTGCTGGTAGGAGAAGACCCTGAAAGGGAGAAAAATCGAATGACGTCTACAATCCCTGTTCTTCCTCCACTCATCCTCTGAGTTCGTTTCTCTGCACTCGTTCTGGCTGGTCAGCACACCGTCTTGTTCGGCAATACAGATCTCAGCGCGTGGCTGTCCGGCGCATCGTCAACGTTGCCTCATGTTCAACATCGCTGAGTACCTCATGTCACAAACCTTGAAATCAGTTGCCAGAAACCCCATCTCGCGATACCCCTAGTCTAGACGCTGGTTTCTGGCGTTGAAAAAGGTACAACAATCAATCGTGGGGAGGATGTGCATGCATTTCGTCGTGGTATCAGCTATCGCGGTGGGGTTGGTATATTTGTTGTGGGAGATCCGGCCATAAAGCTTGCTTCCATATAAAAGCATCGAGTGTGCTCTTTTGAGATGCATGCTCGTACGCGGCCTCCAGGGGACAGCCTACTGGAGGCCGTGGTTTTTGTGCCCCTTTTCTTGCCTTGCCTTTACGTATGTCTCGCAAGAGTCCTGAGTTTAAAACCGCGAAATCAGTTGCCGGAAAACTTGTCTCACGATAGCTCTAGACCGGGCGCTGGTTTCCGCGGCGCCCACGCTAACACAACCTATTTCAGAGGAGAGTTATCCATGCGGTTCATCCTTGTATCGGCAGTGGCATCCGCACTCGTCATCGGAGGTGGTTCCTTGGTTATGGCGGACGAGCTCACGAACCTTGGTTCCGACTTGAAGCAGGACATGGGTTCAATGGCCAGTGAGGCTAAGGGTGACATGGCGTCTGACCATGAGCAGATGAAGGAGAACTTCAAAGCCAAGAAAGATCAGATGAAGGATGAGATGAAGGCCAAACGAGCGAAGATGAAATCCGAGATGAAAGCGAAGCGAGATGCGCTCAAGGCCGAGAGGCAGGAGATGAAGAGTACCGCAAAGGCAAAGAACGGTAAGGCCCAGAGGAAGGCCAAGGAAGCGGTTGAATCCACGACGTCTGGACCGTACTAAACGACCCAGCTCTGATCCACAATCCGTGAGATCGCTGCAGTCTTCCAGACGACCTCCAGCAACCGCGTTGCCGGAGGTCGTCGACCTGTGCACATATGCTGAATGCCGCTCTCGGGAGTGATGCGGAGCGTGGTCATGCGGGAGACCGCTCGACAAGAGTGGAGGCGATACGCTATACAGTATCTGTCGAACAACGTACGTGAGCTCAGAACGAGGTCGGAGTTATGCAAGATTACTCAGTGTATTATGGGAGCGCCTGTATCATTTTCTCCCTCTATATCCTCATCAAGGGGTTCATTGCGGCGTCCAGGCAACGTAGCGAACATCATTCCACGACGCTTGTTCCAGCCTACATCTATGGAATCGTGGCGTCGATTCTGCTGACTCTTGGCCTGGGATTCTTCAAGCCGACTTTGCCCTGGTGGGGGTACCGATTGATTTTCCCTGGCACCACGATGCTCTTTCCCGCCATCATTTATCTGATCGGCCGCCGTCCACTGAAGCCCAACCTTGATCGAGTCGACGCGTAGTCAGGACCAGCCGTCTCCAACGCACCGGATGCTGCCAGACTATTTGGCGATGGTAATGCTGGGCACGCCGGCGCGTGAGATCTCCGTGACTGTCATCTGAAATAGTTGCGACAAGAGCTTGAAGGCCTCGCGGTTCCAGCGGGCCTGTGGCCCGGTCGTATTGACGGCATAATAGTTCCCATGGGATTTCATGACGAGATCCAGCCCCGATGGAGCTGACGACGACAGGATCAGATCCATGGTCTTGACCGGATTCTCCATCACCTCAGGTGTGCGATGATCCTTCTCGATATGGTGTTCCGGCTCTTCAGCGAGGGAGAGCCCCAGAAAGTTCAGCATGGCATTGAAGCTGCGTAGCCGAAAGTCTCCCTTCAGCGGCCAGTCACCGCCGACATGTCCAGGGCGAATATCAAATGTCACGTCATGCGGGAGGCCCTGTTCGTTCTCGTTCTGCAAGCGGGTCCGTTCCTCCCGGGACAGGACATTTGGATCGTAGTTCGTGATCAGCGTACCGCCTTCGATCTGTTTCCGCAGCGTGAATGTCTTGTCTTTCGCGTCGTAGGCTACCTGGTATTCCTGTTCGAGCGCTTTGAATCCTTCCGCCGTGACCGAGTCGGCGGGAATCGTCCAACTTCGTTCGATGCGCAGTGGTTCAACGTAAAGGCTGTTGTGGTCTTGAATAGCCGAGAGATGGAGGACCACCCGCCTGAACATCTCGTAGCCGGCCTTGTCGGATGGATTATTCCGGTAGGCGATCGTGCCGTCGCTCTGGTTGACTCGGAGTTCTTTGGCCATCAGTCGGAGGAGGAGATCGATATCGATGCCCTGCCGCAGCAACAGCGTCAGCTTGGCTTCATGGAACGGCGTGAGTAAGCGTTTGGTAAACTCTTCTCCCTCAATCGGAGCGATACTGATCGTCGGGTTCTCGGCCACGCTTCCGCCGATGACAGGCAAGATCGTCCGGCTGGCGTCTCCGGTGAGGGCCGGTGTGGCACCGGCTGTGAAACGAAAATCGAAGGTCGCCGCGACATTGGAGACGCCGGTAAAGTGAATGGGCTGATGATGTTGTGCTCGGGCGATGTTCACAAGCAGTTGCTTGGATTGCGATTCGGTGATGGCCTCGTCATAGGCAATCACAGCTCGCGTCAGGGTGATGGGAGAAAGACATCCCGACAACACGAGTAGGCAGGAAACAATCCCTAAGCTGAACCAAGCAGATGGCACAACGGAATTCTTTATCAAGCCAGTACCTCTCTTCGAACACCGACAACAATCGAACGCGGTTGTACCATATCATCAGGGAGATGCCTAGCAGCAGGAGAGACGGGTCGGTGAGCGAGCTATGACACAGCGGGGTGTGGTGCCGAGATCCCGACTCGCTGCACGATCATCTGCACCGGAACATTCGGGCGTAACGTCATGACTGGTTCCGGACGGATCGTCTGCCCGTTCACCAGATGTAAGCGAACTGTGGTGGCGATCGTCGCCAAGATCAACAGTCCTTCCATCTCCGCAAATGACTCTCCCAAGCATCGCCGTCCACCGGCACCGAACGGGATGTAGGTGAACGCCGGGCGGGTCCGTTGTGCCTCGTCTGAAAAGCGTTCAGGATCGAATCGGTTTGGATCAGCGAACCACCGTGGATTGCGGTGCAAGTTCCAGGGGCTGATGAAGACCCAGGCTCCTGGTGGAAGGACTGCTCCAGATGGAAGTCGGTCCTGCGCATGGGCAAGACGGGTGTGAAGCGTCCAGGCCGGAGGGTAGAGGCGCAGCGACTCATCCCAGATCATCTTCATGTAGCGCAAGCGAGGAAGATCGGCCGCGTTAGGTAGCCGAGCCCCCAAGACTTCGTTCAGTTCTTGAGTCAGTCGTTCTCGAACCGATCCATCTTGCGAGAGAAGAAACCACGTCCAGGTCAGCGCGTTGGTGGTGGTTTCATGACCAGCCAGCAAGAAGGTCATGAGTTCATCACGAATTTCTTCATCACTCAGTGGGCGACCTTCTGTATCGGTCGCGCTCAGTAGAAGAGATAACACGTCATCATGTGGCTCAGCAGCCATCCGTCGCTCGTGAATGAATTGAAACAGCCTCGCTTCGATCATGCGGAAGCCACGGGTGAACCGACGATGTCGTGGGATGGGAACCCAGAGAGGGGTCACGCTTGCGAGGAGGGAGTCATATTGGAGCTTGATGAGACTTTGACCGACTGCAATGGCTTCACGAATGGTCTCGCCCTCGGACCGCAGGTCTTGACCAAAGAGAAGGCGCCAGATCACCGACAGGGTGAGGTGGGCCATTTCCTGTCCGATGTCGATGGTCGTGTCATCCTGCCACAGCGCCACACAGTCGCGAGCCTGGCTCGTGATGAGGTTGGTGTAAGCGGTCACATGATTTCCATGAAAGAAGGGTAGGAGTACCCGTCGCTGACGGTGATGGATTTCGCCTTCCGTGTGAAGCACGCCCTGACCAAAGATACGCGATTCGACCGGGGGGACGGGCGCCTTTCGATAATTGTCTTGATTGGTCACGAGTACATGTTTCACATCGGTGGGATGGTTCAGCACATACATGGCGGCGTCACGCTGCCGCAAGAGCAGTTCAACGACAAGCCCCATCGGAAGTTTGACCACGTCACCATAGGCCTGACACTGTATGAGAAAGCCAAGCGTGTCGCGGCGAAGGTCGGGGAAACATCCCCACCAACGCGAGACCGGTGGGCCGGAAAGGGTGGGTGGTAGTATCGCGTGCTCGATCATGCGGTCTACGCATCGCTCATGAAAAATACCGTATATCTGATTGCCACTGTCAATAAGTGCCGGCTGGAACCTCGGCGGTCTCTTTCTTCTCTTCACGAATCGTGGACAGTGCGATCAACGACAGGACGGCGCACAGACTGACATACCATCCAGGGGCAAGCGCACTCCCACTCCGTTCCATGATTACCGTAGCCATCAACGGGGCAGTCCCGCCGAACAGAGCCGAGGCAATATTGTACGAAATCGAGAGGCCTGTGTAGCGGCTTGCGACTGGAAAGAGCGTCGCCACGATGGCAAAGAACGGACCCATATAGGCTGACACGAACACCGTGATCAGGATTTGAGCCATGACGATCAATGCGAGCTGGCCGCTGCTCAACCACGAAAAGAACGGAACTGAGCCGAGGGCCAGGCCCGCGGCGCCGATGGCCAGTACCCATCGATGCCCAACTCGATCGGACAGCTTGCCCATGCACGGAATCAGTATCGCCAACAGCGCCATGCACACTGTGTTGATGAGCAATGCCGTTCCCATCGGGAGGTCGGTCACTTTGGTCAGATAGGTGGGTAGAAACACATAGAAGATGTAAAACCCAACGCCATGTACCAGGACGAGACCGATTACTTGTAGGAGTGGCGCACGGTGTGATGTAAACAACTCACGGACGGGTGAGGACGACACTACACCCGATTGTTGCAGCCGTTCAAAAGCCGGCGACTCTGGAATGCGCCGTCGAAGATACCAGCCGACCAACGCGATGACACTTCCCGCCACAAACGGAATGCGCCATCCCCATTCTTGAAGTGCCTCCGATGAGAGGTTCAGCGTCGCCAGGGTCCCGACGCCAGAGCCTAAGAGCGCGCCGATCTGTGCGCTGAATCCCGCCCAACTGCCGATATAGCCTCGCTCGGTCGGTGCGGCATGTTCAACAAGGAAGGTGACGGACCCCGTGAATTCTCCACCGACCGAGAGACCCTGAAGAAAGCGCAGCATGGTGAGTATGAGCGGTGCAGCAAGACCGATCTGAGCATAGGTCGGCAACATGCCGACCAGGCAGGTGGGCAATGCCATTAAAATTATGGACCAAGCCAAGGCCGCTCGTCGGCCCCTGGTATCACCCCAGTGCCCAAACAGCAGCGCACCCAGTGGTCTGGCCAGAAAGCCGACGGCGAACACACCGAACGTGGCGATTAACGATAACGACGGATCCGACGCAGGGAAAAAGAGACGAGACAAGACCGGCGCGAAGTATCCAAAGAGGGCAAAATCATACCACTCCAGCACATTCCCGATTGCACCGGCCAAGACCGTTTTCCGTAATACTTTGGGTCCATCTGAATCCATAAGAATGCACCCTCGCACAACAGTGGCACATTAGCCGCGGTCACCATACCATGAATACCTCAGTCACATGCGAGAGGTGCGTTGTCATTAGCAGAATGCTGAAAAAGCCTTCCATCGGCGTTCTCGCATCACTCAGAGGCTCAACGTACCGAAGCGTACGCCTTGTATCTTGGAATTGTGGTACATGAGACACCCGGGATGTGACAGATCGATACGCCTCCGGTCCACCGAGACCGTGGCCGAGCCTGGTCGTCATATCCTTTGATCCACAAGCCCGAACAGTTGCCAGGGCTCCCGAGCCCGCATCAGGACAAGGATGGGCTTCACCAAGGAGGAGGCGATGCAGACACCGTCGGTATGGGTGGGCATTGATATTTCGAAAGCGCAGCTGGACATGGCCGTAGAGCCTGGGGGCGACTCGCTCACGGTGCCCTATGATGGTCCGGGGCTCGCCACGCTGATCACGCGGCTCAGCGGGCTTGCGCCGAGCCGGATTGTCGTCGAAGCCACCGGCGGTTTGGAACGGGCGCTGCTGCGGGTGTTGGTAGAGGCTGCGTTGCCCGTGGTGGTGGTGAATCCGCGCCAAGTCCGGGATTTTGCCAAGGCCACGGGCCAGTTGGCGAAGACCGATGCGCTGGATGCGCAGGTGTTGGCCCGCTTTGCCGCCGTGATCCAACCACCAGAGCGAACACTCCCTGATCGGCAGACGCAAGAGTTAGCGGCCCTGTTAGCCCGGCGCCGGCAAGTGTTGGCGATGCAGCGAGCCGAACAGAACCGCCTGGACCGAGCCGCAGTGCCGGTGCGGAAGCGGATTCAGGCCCACCTGCGCGGGTTAAGCACCGAACTGGTCCGGCTTGAGGGGGACCTCGATGACATGATTGAACAGAGCCCGGCCTGGCGTACACGCGAAGAATTGTTGCAGAGCGTACCGGGCATCGGACCGGTGATGAGTCGTACAGTATTAGCCGAGTTGCCCGAGCTGGGGCTGCTGAATCGCAAACAAGTGGCGGCCTTGGTGGGGGTGGCGCCCTTCAATCGGGACAGCGGGCGACTGCGTGGCCAACGGACTATCTGGGGCGGCCGGGCACCGGTTCGCACCGCGTTGTACATGGCCACCTTGGTGGCGACGCGCTGGAATCCGGTCATCCGGCAGTTCTACCAACGACTGCGGGCTGCCGGCAAAGCACCCAAGGTCGCACTGGTCGCCGCGATGCGCAAGCTGCTGACCATTCTCAATGCGATGGTGCATCATGGAACTCAATGGCACCCGACCGTCGCACAAGGGGCGTGACATTCGAGACAGTTGCTCGGCCCCTCTCTCGCTGCGGCCTTGCTGGACGGCCTTTTTGAACACGCTGCAGGACTAGGTGGATCATGCAATCACAATACACAGAGAATCTATTCTTCATCGTGGGACTATGGACCCTTCTCGTTCCGATTGGCCTGGTGCTATCTCCTTTGTACGCCCAAGACTATCCGCCGGATATCACACGCGGGAAAGCGATCTATCAGCACCACTGTCAGGACTGCCACGGCCTTACCGGTCGAGGGGACGGCCCTGCCGCCGCTTCCTTGAAAGTCTCTCCGGCTGATTTTCAGCGATTCCGGTCGTTCCTGAAATCCGATGAAGAGTTACTGCGAACGATCGAGCACGGTGTGGTCTTCAGCCCGATGCATTCTTGGCGCGGCCAGCTCACCGACGGAGAAATGCAAGACGCCGTGGCGTACATTCGCCTTCTTTCGCAGTAAGGGCGATAATCGATCTACTAAGGTGATGCTACGATTCTCTTGACCCCCGAGAACTATAGTCAACGGTTTCAGGCACCCGGTCTTCCCATTGCTCTGACCAGTATGCGCTGCCGCACCCTGCTTGATTGTCAAACTTGACCGAAGGGCACCGATGGATCGGGTTTCTGAATCCCTGCGAGCGCTTGAACCTGTGAGATATCAGATTCCCACGGCCTTGCAACGCCTAGCCTTGACGGTCAAACCCAGGATTTACCACCGAAGGAGACACAAGATGAAGCGCTTCTCCATACCGACCGTCTTTGTGGGAATGATCATCCTCATCGGACTTCCCGCCTCATGGGCTGGAGCGACAGGCTCACCTGCTTCTAAGACGACGTCGCTCGCGGTTCCCCTCTGCAAGAGCGCTTACAAGCAGAAGTCCGTCTCTACCAAGACATTGCAGACCCTCGTGCGTTCGCATGAACGATGGGTGGAATATCGAGGCAACCCTGATGCCAAAAGGATGGAGCTCTGCCAAGCGGATCTGAGCCGGGCAGCACTCGTGGGAGCGAATCTCGAACGGGCCGATCTGGAGGGTACGCTCCTGCGTCAAGCGAAGCTGTCTCAGGTCAACCTGGCTCAGGCTAGCCTTGCCGGAGCTGACCTCACCAAAGCCCTCCTAGAAGACAGTAATCTCTCCGGAGCCGATCTGCGCCGTGCCCGGCTCACTGGCGCAAATCTCTCCCGAGCCATCGGCGATGAAGCTGCGCTTTTTGACGCTGTCCTGGTTGGTGCCAAACTACGCGAAGCCTCGTTCGAGCGGGCGCAATTGGAGGGCGCCGATCTCACCGCTGCCGACTTGACCGACGGCAACTTCGTCGAGGCGTATTTTTACGGAGCGACATTGAACGGTGCCGTCCTGGTGAATGCTGATCTGACGGGCGCCGACCTGCGTCGCACCGTCCTGACCAACGCAAATCTCTCTCGTGCCAACCTTCAGGGCGCGCTGCTGGACCGTGCGCAATTGGAAGGGGCCCGCCTGATCGAAGCCGACATGGAAAGCGCCTATCTGGACGAAGCAAATTTGCGTGGCGCAAACCTGAAGGGAGCGATTCTTCGCGGCGCAGATCTCCGGTACGCCAACCTGCATGGCGCAGACCTGCAGGACGCCGACTTGGAAGGAGCCAACCTCGAAGAAGCTGCTCTAGGCAAGGCAGATTTGCACTCGGCGAAGCTCCGAATGGCTATTCTTTATCATGCCGTCTTTGATGAGACCAATCTCATGGACGCAAACCTCAACCGCGCGGTCCTGATCGGGGCCACGGGATTACGCGCCAACTTCATGAACGGCGATCTAGGCGAAATCTATGCTCCAAAATCCTCTTTCCAACTGGCACAATTCAACAGGACCCATCTGGAATCGGCCAATTGGGTCGGCGCAGATCTTCGCGGGGCGAATTTCAGCCACTCCAACATGACCCACGCCAATCTTCAGGACTCGAATCTGCAAGATGCCATATTTGTTTCCGTCAATTTGAGCGGCGCTCGACTGGACTCAGCGGACTTGCATCGCGCGAACTTCACGAGCGCCAACCTCTCATCGGTCATCGGTCTCACGCAGGCACAACTCAATGCCGCCTGCGTCGACGAACAGACCAAATTACCGCCTGGACTCAGCCGTCCCGCTCCCTGCACTCCTGCCAAGAAATAGGTTCAACCATGACCTCCCAACACGAGCACCGCGTAAGGATCACACGAGGGGAAGTGACTTTGGAGGGTATCCTCGGACTCCCAGTTGATCCGCGCGGTATCGCTGTCTCTGCGCATGGCAGCGGCAGCGGGCGTTCAGCCCCCGGAATATGTTCGTCGCCCGCCATTTACAGCAAGACGGATTCGCGACGTTGCTCCTCGATTTACTGACCGACGAAGAAGCGGACGATCAGCGCAAGGTATTCGATATCGATCTACTGGCCGACCGGTTGTTACTGGCCAAACGCTGGCTGGAGACGGAGCCCCGAGCTAGGCAACTGAAGATCGGCTATTTTGGTGCCAGTACCGGAGCCGGAGCCGCTCTGCAAGCCGCAGCGAGAGAGCCCTCAAATCTCAGGGCAGTCGTGTCACGAGGCGGACGACCAGACCTGGCCGAATCCTATCTACCGTCGGTCACCGCTCCAACCCTATTGATCGTCGGTGGCCATGATGAACCGGTGATTGAGATGAACCAGGCAGCCTGCGATTTGCTGGCCTGCGAAAAGAAGTTGATCATCGTCCCCGGCGCCACGCATCTGTTCGAAGAGCCAGGTACGTTAGAACAGGTGGCGGAACATGCGAGAAGGTGGTTCCAGCGGTATTTGCAGCAAATTGGATGACGACGAGAGGGACTACAATGCTTCTGGACAGGGAAGAGGCGATCCGTTAGGCAGATACTCGTTCCCATTCTCTCGCCCGAGCAGCGAAGGCGTCTTTGTACTTCAGCCAATCATGCAGCGTCGCTGGATCAAAGTCTGCGCCGTTCGGCCACACCAGCGTTTTCACCTCAGGATCCACGGCCACTTGGTTGAACAACTGGAGATCCAGTAGCGGACCATAGAGTTCGCCTGCAAGGACGGGCTTGAGATAAATGATTTGCTCCGTGTCGTCAGTAAACTGCACTCTCAGCGTATACGGTTCGACAATCTCGATAGACCGCACCTGATAAATAGGATGTTTCATCTTTCTCCTAGGTCAACGGCGCAATAGGCAACGGTTTGTGGCCGCCCTGCAATCGATCCCAGTCGGCTATTAGTTCTGTCTGGTGCAACTCGGCCCATGCCTCGACTAACCGTTGCTGGCGTTTCGGCAACGCCCCAGCCAGCATTTCCACTGGCTCGATCCCATACACCGCCACATGCTCTTGGTAGTAAGCATGAAAGTGGGGTGTATGGTGCGAAGCCTGGACCTCGACAAACATTCGGATGATAATCCCGAAAAAGCGACACAGCTCAGGCATTTGTCCATTCTACTCACTTGCCTCATGAGCTGCAATCTTGCCCTCATAGTAATGGGCCTCGTGTCAACCGTTCGAATCCTTCAGCGATCCGCCAATAATGCTCTTGCCCGGCTTCTTACAGGCTCCTGCCCTGTGAGAAAAAGCCATTCATCGTCCACGAACCGCACATCTCTTTGAGGAGCCGAGCACATCGGAAGAGGTGGCAGAACACGTGTGCGAGTGGCTTAAGCGTTCGGAAAATGACCGGCATGATGGTTGACCGCACCACTACAGAAACGCATATCTTGGCTCTATGTAGCAAATGAAGGTTGTTGAGATCTTGCCAGCCAGATGTAGCGTTACTTGATACACGACCCATTCCCCTCTACACTTCCTCCCCTTACAGAACACAGGCGACACCCGCCGCAGGCTTTTGCGATAGTGAACCAGAGAGGCCCGATGAGGCAGAGCAAGGGGCCAGAATTCATCCGATTTTTTTCGTCCGATCATTCAGGTCATGAGAAACCTCGGCGGGTCTGGAACAGCGTCAGAAATAGTGAATAGGTCACTGGAAGTCGCACAAGTCACTGAAGCGGAGCAGCAAGCCGTCAATAAGAACGGACTTTCTCGAGTAAAGAACCAGGTTCACTGGGCACGTCAGTATCTCGTCTGGACTGGGTACCTTGGATCATCGAAGTGGGGGGTCTGGAATCTCACGGATAAAGGGATGTCCGTGGATCTTTCAACCCTCAATGCACTCGACATATTCAGATCCGTTCTGGCCAATCGCCCCAAGAAGGCGAAAGAATCAGGCGCACAGCAACGTGATGAGGATATTCCGGATGAAGAAGAGCCCAAGGATCATAGGGCTGCGCTGCTTGCAGTAATTAAGTCATTGCCACCAGGTGGGTTCGAAAGGCTCACGCAACGGCTGCTTCGTGAATCAGGTTTCCAACAGGTCACTGTAACTGGCAAGAGTGGGGACGGAGGAATTGACGGCATAGGGACTCTAAAAGTTAATCCCTTCGTCAGTTTCAACGTGCTTTTTCAATGCAAGCGATACCAAGGGGCAGTTACTCCTTCGCACGTCCGTGACTTTCGCGGCGCCATGATGGGACGTGCAGACAAAGGGCTGATAATTACGACAGGAACCTTTACGCTTGAGGCTAAGAAAGAGGCGAGACGGGATGGAGTTCCACCAATTGAGCTTGTGGATGGGGACATGCTCGTTGAAATGTTCGAGCAGCACGAACTCGGCTTGATTCCTAAACGGTCCTACGAAATTGACGAGATGTTCTTCCAGGAATACAAGAATTGATCTCAACCGAGATTCATTAAGGCATCTCCTCTATGTCCAACCATCCTGTGTCACATTAGCGAACAGAGGGATGATTGTCCTTATAGCACGTGGTACTAAGACAAATTTCAGGATCATGGGCGCTGCTCCCTCCCCTTGAAGCGTTGTCGTGTCTATCCTCACTTCCTGGTTGACCGGCGCTTCACAGGGATCTTGTGTGCCTAGCACCGTCGGCGAACCTCTTTAAGTGCACGCCACTGTTCAGGATGGGCAGCTATCTCAGAATCAAATTCTATAAATGCAAAAATCGGAAGGGGGGGGAAGGGCCGCTCTCTGAGCTGGAAGGGCGACTGTCTACAAGGTCACGCACTCGGGGAGAGCAGGAAGTCGAAGTCGGCTTTCGTCAGGACGCCTTGCCCGGAGCCCCGCACCACGCCGGCCATGACCGCGTCGTACAATTCGAGCTTCCGCTGTTTGAGCGCCACCATCTTCTCCTCGATGCTGTGGCGCATGAGAATCCGCACGATCGTGACGGTCTGCTGTTGCCCGATGCGATGCGCGCGGTCCGACGCCTGGCGCTCCACCGCCGGATTCCACCAGGGGTCCAGATGAAAAACATAGCTCGCTCGGGTCAGATTCAACCCCTGCCCTCCTGCCTTGAGACTCAAGAGAAACACGCTCGGCTGTTCACTGGTCTGAAACGCCGTCACCCGGGCCTTGCGCGCAGCCGACGCCGTAGACCCATCCAACCGGTGGTAGGACAGTCCGTGCCGAGTGCATGCTTCCTGCACGAGGTCCAGAAAGCTGGTGAACTGCGAGAAGACCAGGGCGCTGTGCCCCTCATCGCGCAAGACCTGGAGCCGCTCCACCAAGAAGCTGAGCTTAGGGGAGGTCTCATCGGTTTGCTTCGTAAGGAGGCGGGGCGAAAGACAGACCTGCCGCAGTTTGAGAATAGCCGTGAGCGCGATAAACTGGGCCTGCCCGGACGTCTTGGTGCGATAGGCGTCGTCGATCGTTGAGCGAACCTGATCGACAGTCTGTTGGTAGAGCGCCTTTTGCCGATCCGTCAACTCAAGGAAGACCTCGTGCTCGATTTTCGGCGGGAGGTCCTGGAGGATCTCAGCCTTGGTTCGCCGCAGAATAAAGGGCCGCGTCCGGCGCAGTATCCGATCGAGCGCGCGACCCGCGACACGTTTCAGGTCGGTCTTGAAGTGATCGTACTCGCCCAGGAGTCCCGGCACACACAGGTCGATCACGGAGAAATACTCGCCCAGATGGTTTTCAAGTGGCGTACCGGTCAGGGCGATCTTGAAGCGTCCCTGGAGGCGACGGACCGCGCCTGTCGTGTCCGCCTGAATATTTTTCACCGCCTGTGCTTCGTCGAACACGATCACATGGAACGCCGTTTGCGCTAAGGTGTCGATATCCCGACGGGCCAACCCATAGGTCGTGAGCACCACCTCGCCGTCTCCAGCGTCGAATGTCCGTTCACGACCGCTATACGCATGAACCTTCAAGCCGGGCGCGAAGCGGGCAAGCTCCTGTTCCCAGTTGAAGAGCAGACTTGTCGGCACGACGACCAGATGAGGGCCCTTCACCCCGTGAGCCGTCTTGATGCGTCCCTCCTTGATCGCGGCCAACAGGCAAATGGTTTGGAGGGTCTTGCCCAATCCCATATCGTCGGCCAAACAGGCACCGAATCGATGCTCGTAGAGAAATGCCAGCCAGGCGTAGCCGTCCTGCTGGTAGGGGCGCACCTTCGCGTGCAGGGCCTTCGGCAACGGCGGCGGCTCGATCCGCTCAAATCCCAGCAATCGCACCAACACCGCCTCGTCCTCGGCTGGCAGCGACACAGGAATACCCTGCTCGCGCAGCGCCAGCCAATCGAAGATCTGCAACCGGGGCACACGCACAACGTGCGCTGCTTTCCGATCCTCCGGCGCATCACCCGTAAGGCCAATGATCGCGCGCAACCGCTCCATAGTCTGCCCATCCAAGACCCGCAGACCGTGCCCAGTGTCGATCATTCCGCCCTGCCGGACGGCTGCCCGCCATTCCGTCTCGTCAATCACCACCCCGTCGCAGCGAATCTCCGGCCGGATCTCGAACCAGTTGATCCCGGTCCCCTCTCGATCCTGACGCCCGACTTGGACAGTGCAATCCCACCGAACGGGCCGGAGCGGTTTGTCTTCGTACAGCAATGCAATCCCGGACGCCGTCAGCTTTTCCAAAAGCTCCGGCAACCGCTGGAACAGCACAAGCGGGTCGATCATCATCGCGTCGTACGAGGGCATGCCGCGAAACGCGTCCAGACCGAAAACCTCGAATGGAATCCGGTACAGCAACACTTCGCGAGGTTTATCGATTGCTTGCAATGCCCACCGCCCTCCTTGGACCTGCAGCCGCACATCTTGACTGGTGAACACCGACAGATGGTGACTCAGCCATTGAGCGGCCTCAAGACGGATGCTCCTCGCCCAATCGCTCTGATCCAACGCCGTCTTGATGCGGCGATCTCGTTCCTTGGCTTCGCCCACTGTGAGCGACGTAAAGAACAGATCGTAGAGCATGGCCTTGCGCTTCTGTGCGCGCAACGGTGCGGACACGGCGCGGCCCTGCTCCAACGCCCGGATGAAGGCAAAGGTCGAGGCGCTCGGAGCAAATCTGGCGTCACCGCGCCGGCATTCCGTCTGTAGCATCCACGCGGTGGTCGGCGCGCCGGCCTCGGCTGGAAGCGGCGCCAGAATCAACGCGTACGACACCTCATCGCCTACCGACACAGTGTCGGAAGAATGAACTGGCGCCTCTTCCCCATCCACACGCAGCAGAACATCACGTAAGGTCTTGTCGGCCTGTTTGCAGATCAAATCAATTTGAGCGGACTGGAATTCGTCTCGCGAGACAGTGAATTCCACTTCATGGTGAAGGCCCTGCGATCGCCCATGACCCTGGCCGCCCGGCAAGGTCACCGCGCACAATGTCCCGGCCGGTCCGCCCCCATGGTCATCAGCGTTGAAACCTTGGAAACCGTTGCGTAACGCACGAAACGAAGCCCATCCACTTTCGTCCTCCAAGCAGAGCAAGCGGCGGCCACTCACGTCGACCACGAAGCCGCGAATGCAGACGATTCTGTCGAGCGCCGTTCCGTCGGCGATGCAGACCGCGCGAATCCTCACGTCATCACCGGTAAGAGCGATCTCGGTCTTGCTCCGACAGGTGACCGACGGAGTCCATTCGAGGGCGATAGACTCCAGGCCGGCTTTCATCACGATCGGGAACCGGCGCTTGGAGATACGGAGATAGCGCTCTAAGGGCTCGTCCACATACCCTGACGAAAACCAGGACGCATTCAGGAGTGGCCGCAGCTCTGGCGGTAACGCGGGGGTCCATCCTGCAGGAACCCGCACACCGTTCCGATGGATCACAAGTTGCGGATACGGCTGGCCGGCGTCGATCACGATTTCATAGCCCGACTCAGGGAGACCACCCCCATTCCGCGAGGGGACCGTCCCCTTGATGGAACCTGTCTGGGCGAGGTCGCCGAGCAACTCAATTCGGAGCGCGGCTAGGTGGGCTTGTTGCCGATCGGACAATGGGAACGTCTCGGGCGACAGCAGATGTTTGGTGGCAAAGCAGACACAAAGGATATGCTTGCATAGCCGATCAAAATCCCAGGCCGGACAGTCACAGAACGAAGAGAGAAACCCCTCGTCGAGAGAAAAGATGACTTCGTACAGGCTGGTTCCCTGAACCTGCGCCGTGAGCGTGGCGCCGTCCTTACCCCAGACATAGTGCTGAAGCCGTTGCTGCCGGTAATAGTCATATCCCCTGAGCACCGTCTCTTTAGGGGCCATCGTGTACAAATCGTTGACGGTAAAGGCACGAAATGCGGCAACCAGGGCCGCCGAGGCAGGAGTAGGAATGATGATGGGGCTTTCCTTCGTGTCAGAAAGGGGACTCTCCCCCCCTCTGCGACGAGACGCAGGTGTCTTCCTCATGGTGCGACACTATAGCGACCGGGAGAGAGCCTCATCAAGCAGCGTTGGACGATTGCTCGCGCAGCTACATAGGGGCGGTTGCCGTAGAAGCGCTCAGGAATGCCGTGGGTTAAATTTCTCTTTCACAACTTCCAGCACTTTCCTCGCTGCGTCGTTCGCGGAGAGCGCAGTCGCGTCTATGGCCACTTCAGGGTGGGCCGGCACTTCGTAGGGATCTTGCAGCCCCGGCACGGTCGAGGACTCTCCCTGTTGGCCTCGCTGATAGGTCCCCTTGTAGTCACGTCGCATAGCCAGCTCCAACGGACACTCCACGGCGACCTCGATGAACTGAGGAATCAGGCTGCGGGCAAAGTCTCGATACGCCCGCTTGTTGCCTGTCGCATCGAAGAGAACGGTGACGCCATGAGCGACCAGTCTTGCACCCATGAACGCGAGCGAACGATAGAACAGATCCCGTTCTGCAACACTGTACGTTGGATGAGGTGTCAACATTCTGCGGACCGTATCCGATTCGAGTACTTCGACAGGACCAATCTCTTCCAGCTTTGGCTTCAGCGCGGCTGCAATCGTACTCTTTCCGGACGCAGGCAGTCCTGTGAGCCAGATGGCGAAAGCCTTTGATGTGGCCTCAATCGTCATGGGTCAGCCAGCAAGAGAGACATGGACGTTCGTTCTATCAGCTGAGGCAAACCGCTAGCGAGTAACGGACTCTAGCAGGCTGCGGAAAAACTCGATTGATGGCCACAATATGGCCGGAATGTTCCGTACGGTGTTGACGCCGGAATAACTTCAGGATGCTCAAAAAGGCTGTCCAGCAAGGCCGCAGCGAGCAAAGAGGCGAGGCGTACGCTTCGGTACGTTGAGCCTCTGAGCGATGCGAGAACCCCATCTTCTGTTCTGTGTATCTCGGCACGTACTTATGACTTCAGCGCAGCAAACTGCTGTTTGAATGTCTGGATCTTGAGCAGATAGGTTCTCACATCATGGTCGCCGCAGCGTTGGTGGGGTGTGAGACGAAAGTTCCGCTTCGTATAGTCACGGCCCGCCCCGGCACCACAGAGATGAATGACTGCAGCGAGGTCCTGCTTTTGCTGGAACGTCGCCGGGTGCTGTCCGACCAATTTTGCCACATGACGGTCGAGGGACGCGGCGGTCAGCTCAATCGCGTGACCTGGGATGATTCTGGTGTAGAGGCCATTGAACCAACAGGAGTTGAGGTTGTGCCAGGGCCCGTCTTCGACGACGACATGGTTGTGGATACAGTAGCGTATCCCTTCCTGAAACGTGCCGTCGGTGATTTGAAACATGCCGACTGCCGTCGAGGCCGGTTGGTACCACTCCAGCGGATTCGACGAGACGACGCGCCACCGCCAGTAGGTTCGTGCCACGGGATTACCCGAGCCTTCGGCTTGAGCCAAGGCCGCGAGCAGTTCGGGTGTCATAATGGCTGTCGAATGTGTCTCGAACAACGCGCCGTATTCTTGCCACGTCTGGCGAGGATTCTTGCTGAGTGCCTTCTCTACGGGAAAGAACAATTCCGTCGGTTTATAAAACGTGTGATAGGCCCAATTGATCCCCAACAGGAGGACGAAAAGCAGGAGGGCGCTGATTCCTAACCGTGTCGCGGGTGGTGTTCGACCGACGGCCCGGAGAAACGTGCAGAGATTCTTCCACCGCCGATGAACGAAGTGTGCCATCGACCTCACTGGGTGAGGATGGTGAGGGCGAGTAGGGCGGGTGTGGCGGCGAGGGGACATAGTGGCAGAGTAACAAAAACAGATAAATTCTTCCTCTTCGAGATTAAGTGGTGTGGGTGCGCACAACAGTTCTGTGAGATGCTGAATGCGTGAACGATCTTGATTTGCAGTTAGGACGAGTTCAAGATGCCCGAGAAATAGTGGGCTCATCTCATGCGCAGTAAGCCGTAGGCTCTAGGAGGCTTGTATGCAACGACGTGTCGTGCTGAGCGTCGCCCTGCTGGCGATCTTGATATCCCCCTCTGCGTTCCGCACTTCGACCGGTGCGCGGTGTCGGCATTGAGCTGAGTCCAGAAATGGCCAGGCAAGCGGTTCGGCTCCATCCTGCCTTGGAGTTCAGGGTGGATGATGCGGAGACGGTGGAGATCGCGGAAACCTTCGACGTCATTATCCTCGCTGATGTGGTGGGCCACTTGCAGGATGTGGGAGCCGCCTTCAGGCGGCTGCACCAAGCCTGCACTCCACACACGCGCATCATTGTCGCCTACTACAATTATCTGTGGGAACCGGTTCTTCGGCTCAGCGAAATGCTTGGGTGGAAGATGCCTCAGCCAAAGCAAAGTTGGCTCTCTCCAGAAGACATCGCCAATCTTTTACGCTTGGCCGACTTTGAGGTGGTGAAGACGGAACGGCGATTGCTGTTACCGATAAAGATTCCGTTCCTTTCCTCATTTTGCAACAAGGTCCTCGCCCATGTATCGGGAGTTCGCAAGTTGTGTCTCAGTCACTATGTGGTGGCTCGACCGCGCCTTCGGAGACTGGAACGTCCCTACTCGACAACAATTGTCATCCCTTGTCGAAATGAACGTGGAAATATCGACGCGGCGCTCAAACGGATTCCACGATTCGGCGGCCGCCAACAGATCATTTTTGTCGACGGGCACTCGAGCGATGGGACGCCGGAAGAGATTCGGCGCCTGATGGCCTGCTATCCAGGTAAAGATATCAAGCTGCTGGTGCAAGACGGCAAGGGAAAAGGTGACGCGGTGCGCAAAGGCTTTGCCCATGCCACTGGTGACGTGCTCATGATTCTTGATGCGGATCTGACGATGCCGCCGGAAGCTCTTCCGACGTTCTACGAGGCACTGACGACTGGAAAGGGCGAGTTCATCAACGGCTGTCGCCTTGTGTATCCTATGGAAGCGCAGGCCATGCGTCTGCTCAATCTGATCGGGAACAAGTGTTTTAGTCTGGCGTTCTCATGGCTCTTGAATCAGCGGATCAAAGATACGCTGTGTGGAACCAAGGTCCTATTCAGACGCGATTACGAACGATTGGCTGCGAATCGGGATTATTTTGGAGATTTCGATCCCTTTGGAGATTTCGACCTGTTGTTCGGAGCATCAAAGCTGAATCTACAGATCGTCGAGATTCCGATTCGGTATCAAGCGCGGGCCTATGGTAGTACCAATATCCAGCGATTTGCGCACGGGTGGTTGTTGCTCAAGATGACGGTCTATGGATTCTTTCGTCTGAAGGCCGTGTGATGTCCGACGACGTTCTCCATCGGCATCGAATCGTGTGGCAGCAGAAACCTGTGCTTCGACGGTTGTATGAAGATTGGTATAGGGAGATCGTCGCCTGGTTAGTGCCTGGGCACACGGTTGAGCTCGGCGGAGGGACTGGCAATCTGAAAGAGTATGTGCCCACAGTCTGTTGTACCGATGTAGTCATGCTGCCGTGGCTGAATGTCGTCGCAGATGCGCAGCGCCTCCCATTTCAGTCCGAGTCATTGGGAAATCTGGTACTGTTTGATGCTCTCCACCATATTGAAAATGTCACGCTCTTTTTCGATGATGCACAGCGCGCGCTTCGGGTCGGCGGCAGGATCGTGGTGATGGATCCGTATATCTCTTGGGCGTCGTGGCCGATCTATCGCTGGTTGCACTCGGAGCCGGTCGACTGTCTGGAAGACCCGCTCGTGCTCAAACCACAACGAACAGATCGTGTGCCGTTTGACGCCAATCAAGCCATCGCGACGACCTTATTCGAGCGGAACCAGCCGCAGTTCCATTCGCGGTATCCACGACTCGCTGTTCAACACATCCGACGAATGGCCTGCGCGGCGTACCCGTTGAGCGGCGGCTTTGACCATCCCTCGCTTCTGCCTCAGTGGATGGTCATGCCGATGTTGCGCGTGGAGCCTATGCTGGAGCGATTGGGGCACCTGCTTGCCTTCCGCATACTTGTCGTCATTGAACGACAAGCGTAGCACTCCAGAGATCCACCAATCGCATGCCCCCCATCCCGCAGATAGTTGCAAGGTGGAAGAAGCCCCCCCTATAATAGATCGCGCCGTTCAGTGCATGCATTAACTATCTGGAGGAATCGTTGATATCATGAGCGAAAGAACGTTGGCCATCATCAAGCCGGATGCTGTGAAAAAGAATGTCGTGGGAGATATTATCAATCGCTATGAGCAAGCCGGGCTGAAGCCGGTAGCGATCAAGCTGATTCACATGTCTCAGTCGGTGGCTGAGGGATTTTATGCCGTACATAACGCGCGCCCTTTTTTCGGGAGCCTCTGCAGCTTCATGTCTTCCGGGCCTGCCGTCGTCCTTGTGTTGCAGGGTGATAATGCCATCAAAAAGAATCGTGAGCTGATGGGGGCGACCGACCCAGCGAAAGCCGATGCGGGGACCATCCGCAAAGCACACGGAGCGAATATCGAATTCAACGCCGTACATGGTTCCGACTCGCCGGAAACTGCACAATTCGAGATTGGATATTTCTTCCCCGGCATGGAGATTTTCCGTTAACCTTCCTGTCTTGGAGTACGCGGATCTCCTCGCCCTCCCAGCGCTGACCGGTACCGTTGAAGAGGAACAGCACTGTTGCTGTTCCTCTTCTTTTTGTTTAGCGAGACCTCTTCGGAATCAGGACTGGTTCAGGCTCGATGGTCTACGATCCTCCTCTTCGGCTCGACACAGATCGTTCCTTGACAACGCCAGTCGGCCCCAACTACCATCCTGAAAAGTTAGAAGATCTGGGCTGAGATTAAGTGGCGACCGAGGAGGAGTGTCCGTTCGTTTCGCCTGATCTCACGTTGAACCTTCTGTATAGGGAGCCGACATGATTCCAGCTGATTTGCGGTTTCACAAAGAGCATGAGTGGGTTCGCCTCGATGGGAAACGAGCGACTGTGGGTATCAGTGACTTTGCGCAGGATGCCTTAGGCGATATCGTGTTTCTGGATCTGCCCAAAGTGGGCGTCTCGGTCAAGGTCGGTCAACAGATCGGTGAAGTGGAATCGACGAAAACAACATCTACGATCTATACGCCGGTGAGCGGAACGATCAGCCAGATTAACACCGAGCTAAAAGATCGTCCTGAAGTGGTGAATTCCGATCCCTACGGCAAGGGTTGGATTGCGATCATCGACCTTGCCGATCCGGCGGAAGTTGATCAGTTAATGACGGCTGCTCAGTACGAAGCCTTTCTCGCCAGTCAAAAGCATTGAGTCTCCTGTCTGTTGGACCTCTGCATCATTGCGTGATTGGATCTCGGTGACGGTCTGCCATGCCTTAATCGACAATAAGTGACTAATCCACATGACTTCTCCAACTCACATTGCCATTCTTGGTGCCGGCCCCGGTGGATATGTGGCTGCTATCCGCGCAGCACAGCTCGGCGCTCGGGTGACGGTCATCGAGCGAGAAAAGCTTGGTGGAGTCTGCCTCAACTGGGGTTGCATTCCGAGTAAAGCCCTCCTCTCCGTGGTAGAGCTTGGCGACAAACTAAAAAAAGCGGAGGAGCTGGGACTCCTGTTTCAGGGGCCTGTCGCCTATGACCTTGCACGGATGGTGTCGCGAAAAGATACAGTCGTGGCGACCCTTGTGAAAGGGATTACGACGTTGTTCAAGGGGTGGGGCATCGATCACGTGAGTGGGCAGGGAATGATCAAGAATACGCGGACCATCGTGGTCACCAAATCTGATGGGAGTCAGTGCGAGATCCAGGCTGACGCGTTGGTCGTTGCGACCGGATCGTCGTGGCCCAACCTTCCTCAATTTCCAATCGATGGACGACAAATTCTGACCAGCCAACAGATGCTGGATCTTACACAGATCCCGGCCAGTCTCATGATTATTGGCGGCGGTGTGGAGGGCTGTGAGTTTGCCTCATTGTATAGCGGGCTTGGCACGCAGGTGACGATGGTTGAGCTGATGCCACGGGTCTTGCCGTTAGAGGATGAAGAAATCTCATCCACCATGACGCGTGAACTAAAAAAACGTGGCGTCACGGTGCTGACAGGTACCACAGTTGAAAAGATAGAACAATCACCAGAATTGATTATGGTGCAGATGAAAGATGGCAGTGCCATCACCGTAGAGAAGCTCTTAGTCTCCGTCGGCCGAGGGCTCAACTCACGAGGGATTGGATTGGAGCAGGTCGGTGTGACCACTGGACGCCGTGGAGAAATTCTGGTTGATGCGCGGCTGGAAACGAATGTGTCGGGTATTTATGCGATTGGCGATGTGACTGGGAAGGCCATGTTGGCTCATGTCGCCTCGACGCAGGGGCAAGTGGCAGTCGAAAATATTCTGGGACATCCACGGACCATTCAGTATGACGTGATCCCCGCCGGTATTTTTACCTTGCCCGAGATCGGGCGTGTAGGGCTGACTGAGCAGCAGGCTCGGGACCAGGCACAGACCAGGGGACAGGAGCCCGGTCAGGCGGTAAAGATCGGTCGCTTCCGGTACGCAGGTTTGGGCAAGGCGCAAGCCACGGGTGATACCACCGGCTTTTTCAAAGTCATTGCCGATTCCGCAACCGGCAAGATTCTTGGCGTCCATATTCTTGGCGCGCACGCAGCGGATCTGATTCATGAGGCCGCATTGGCATTGCAGGTGGGAGCCACAGTGGATCAAGTGGCCGGGATGATTCATGCCCATCCAACCCTCGCTGAGGGGGTGATGGAAGCGGCAGAGGATGTCGATGGTGCCGCCATTCATCAGCTCCGAAAGCAGGTGGCAAGATGATCAGCTCACTGTTGCTGAAGCTTGGCATGCTGGCAGTCACGGTGGGCATTGTTTTCTGGATCATAGGGGCCCCTCATAAAACTCCGCATCTTGTGTCTGGATTCACCGCTGAACGGCAATTCGCTCCTGTTCCGACGACGGGGCCGGACAATCGGGTAGGGCACGCGCCGAGGCAACCTGGTCGCAGTGGCCAGGAGCCGAATAGTGAGATCGTCGCCCTTGCGAAGCCATCGTCCACGCCAGTTGGGCCGTTGTTGGATCTCAATCGGGCGAAGGCGGGTGAGCTGGAGGCCTTGCCTGGTATTGGTGCGGTCCTCGCACAACGGGTGATCGCCTTCAGGGAATCACTCGGAGGGTTTCGAAAGATCGAGGACCTTCGTGAAGTAAAGGGTATCGGTGCCAAGAAATTCGATCAGCTCAAATTATTGGTGACGGTTTCAACAACAGATTCAAAAGGAACGACGGAGCGACGCGTGCTATGAAGGATGTGAATCAGCAGATTGATCTCATTCGGCGTGGTGCCGTAGAGGTGATCCAGCCTGCGGAACTAGAAGCCAAGCTCAAGCGGGCACTCACAGAGGGCCGTCCATTAC
>SWDG01000027.1:184771-191999 GCA_005116965.1 Nitrospira sp.
TGTCGAAACTCATCAACGTTCAACTTCCGCAGCAAACGATGCAGCAAGCCCAAGAGTATGTAAAAACTTACATCCTCATGCCATCTGGTCTGCTCGGGCTGATCTGTGTAATCGGGGCAGTTGGAGGTCTGGGATACCAATGGCTCGCCACCGACAGCTATTCCTGGGATACCTTTTATCAAAGTTCAGCATTGTTCATGTCAGGCATAGGCTTGGGGGTGATGCAGACACTCTACCAACGCTATCTCTTACGGGAGTTTCCAGAAGTTCTGGCGGCTCGCATGAGGGAAGGCATAAGTCGGCAACGAGGAACGCTCAAGAAGAGGTCAGACGCGACAACAATTGAGCATCCGGGACGCCAGTTCGTTCCATTCGCCTATTTGCTTGGGGGCCTCCTCTTGGTAGGAGGGACCATTGCAGCATTTGCCTATGAACGAGTGAGCATCGTGCCGGCGCTCTTGATGCCCTGGGCGGGATACTATTGGGCAAGGATGTTCTTATGGCGAAGAGTGATCAAGCTAGGCGTGGTAAAGAAATAAGAACCTATTTCTTCTTGGGCTGCCTCGCCTTTGATCGTGCGGGCCCACGCACCGACTTCTTGGGCTGATTTTCAAGCGTGACCACACGCTGTTCCAACTCTCGCACGAGGTGATTCAACTCAGGTAAGTGGGAGATCACGCCCTGAACCCTCAGGGCTTTTTCACGTACCATCGCAGGACTGCCTCCGACGATCTGGTTCGATTCCACGCTACGATTGACGCCGGATTGCGCGGCGATCATCACCTGGTCGCCGATGGTAATATGGTCGGAAAGCCCGGCTTGGCCACCGATCATCACGTGACGGCCGATGGTGGTACTACCGGCGATGCCAGCCTGCGCCACCAGAATGCAGTGCTCTCCCACAGTCACATTGTGGGCAATCTGGACGAGATTGTCGACTTTGGTACCCTGCTTGATGAGGGTCCGCCCGAATGTCGCACGGTCGACCGTTACATTCGCTCCCAGCTCAACGTCATCTTCAATGACGACACCACCGAGTTGGGGGATCTTATGGTGTCGGCCTTGATGCTGGACGTATCCGAACCCGTCGGCTCCAATCACGGTTCCACTGTGCACGATCACTCGCGCCCCCAGTGAGCAGCCCTCGCGAACGACGACATTGGGATAGAGAACGGAATCGTCCCCAATCCTTGAATCCGATCCGATAAAGACCCCAGGATAGAGCGTGACGCGATTGCCGATTGTGACGCGGTCGCCCAGCGTGACGCATGGCCAGAGAGAGGGATCACTTCCGATCTGCACATCCGACCCTTGAGTGACAGACTCGGCGATACCGCAGGGTGTAGGAACGCGAACGAAAAATTTCTGAGCGACGCGTGCGAAGGCCAACAGCGGATTGTCGACGACGATTTGCGGTAGGGAGAGATCGGACAAATGCCGATGGACCAGGAGTGCTGCGACACGAAGAGTGGCCACTGTCTTCGACATTTTCTCATTGGCAACAAACGATAGGGCGTGTGGATCGGCTTCGCTGAGGCTTGTTAAGCTGGAGATCGGTGTCTGGCCGTCTCCGTGAATCACCCCTCCAACAACCTCGTGGACTTGAGCCAATGTGATAGGGGAGGGTAGTTGTGGTTTGCTCATCGGGCCGTGACCTTCTTCTTTACGGATTTACCGGAAGATATCTTCTTCGATTTACTGGCCATAACGGACTTTGCCGAGGTTGCTTTCTTAGTAGACGGGGACTACTTCCACAAGCGCTTTCAGGAACAGAAACCGATCAGTGTCCATGAGTTCTTGTATCCTTTGGTGCAGGGGTACGATTCGGTCATGCTCAAGGCTGATGTGGAACTGGGTGGGACAGATCAAAAATTCAACTTACTGGTGGGACGCGAGTTACAACGGGACTATGGCCAGGAATCCCAAGTCGTGATCACAATGCCCTTGCTCGAGGGAACAGATGGCGTCAAGAAGATGAGCAAGAGCGTTGGAAACTATATCGCGTTGGAAGACAAGCCTGGTGAGATGTTTGGAAAGCTGATGTCGATCAGCGACACGCTCATGTATCGGTACTATGAGTTGCTGACGACGGAAGACCTTGGGCACGCCAAATCGCTTCATCCGATGGAGGCGAAACAGACACTCGCCGAGCTGATCGTGGCTCGTTATCATGGTACGGATGCAGGCAAGCAGGCCAGAGCGGAATTTCAGCAAAAGTTTCAGGCCAAGGAATTTCCTGATGAGCCAGACAAACGTGTAGATCTCAAACCTGAAGATATGTCAGAGAGAGACGTGGTTGAGGGAAGTTCCATAAAGCTTGCGAAGCTGATCGCAAAAACGGGTTTGATTTCTAGCGGCAGTGAAGCAAGGCGATTGATCATTCAAGGCGGAATCGAAGTCGATGGCATCAAGGAAACAAATCCCGACAAGCTCATTGCGTTTGAAGTGAATCAACAACGCCGCCTCAAGATCGGGAAAAAGAAGTTTGCGATTGCAGAATTGAGATCATGAAGGAGAGCATCACTTTCTTGACTTGCTGTGAAGTACCCGCGTAGGATGCAAATCAGCGAGCGGGCGTAGCTCAGTGGTAGAGTCCTTGCTTCCCAAGCAAGTTGTCGTGGGTTCAAATCCCATCGCCCGCTCCAAATCTTTCGACTCCTTCTGCCGCCAGTTTCAAAATCTCAGTCCTATCCATCACGGTTTAATTGGAAATCTGGCCATATCCTTCTATTTTGAACCACCTATTCGGAGTTCAACTCTGATGAATCCTATCTGGAGTGATGGTTTTATGCAGATCCGCTTCCAAACTCAGTTGTCTCAGGGGAAATCCAGTTTCATGTTTCACACAATGTCTTCTCTGACCCAACGACTTTTCTGATATTGTCTGCAGCAGTTGCTGTTGGCCATCCTCTCGCATAGGATTCTCCTATGCCTCTCGATATCTATTCCAACTTCACGAAAGGATCAGTCATGACGCAGAAACAGATGCTTCTGTTTTGCACCGCAGCCTTTCTTGGTGGAACAGTTGGCGGCGTGCTGAGTACTCAGTTGCTTTCACCAATGTCGGTTGACGCGCAGAAGACGAATGGGGTGCATGCCGAAGAGTTCTTGCTGCTGGACGCAAAGGGGAAAGCCCGAGCCGGTCTCGGGTTGGACGCGAATGGCGAAGTCGGGCTCGTACTCAGGAGCAAAGACGGCAGCCGCACCCTGACGCTCTCCCCTGATGATCCATCGGTCATCAAGCTAGTCGAGCAAGGAGGTCGGATTCTCTGGGGGGCGCCGTAACTTGCGTGCGAAGAGGAAAACGCCGTCAGACCGCTTTTTGGACTAATCCTGAACGCAAACAGCGCGTACAGACGCGGATACGTTTATGACTTCCATCCACCACTGCACGAACAGTTTGGAGATTAGGGTTGAACACGCGCCTGGTTTTGTTGTTCGCGTGACTCACATTGTTGCCCGATACCGGCTTCTTTTGGCAAATCTCACACATCCATGCCACGGTCGTTCTCCTTCTTAACGAAATGAACCTGATCAAAATCGGGTGATACTACCACAGCTTCATGAATGGTCACAAGCACGAGGTGTCCGCTCATGAGTGAAAAAAGAATAGCCCCTGAGTAACGGGATGAACCTCTGCGGCTATAACTGAGCTTGACAAGTTTTGCTGCCCTCTCCTATTGTGCTGCCAGTATAGCTCCAGAGTAAGGGAAGAGGGTGTGAATCCCTCGCGGTCCCGCCGCTGTCAATGGGGACGAAACCCGGAACAGCCACTGTCTCGCACGTGAAACGTAACTCGTGAAGCGTATTGTGTAAGAGTTTTGATTCCAGCGCTTCACGAATGATGCTTCACCTGTTGGATGGGAAGGCACGGGGAGTAGGGTGAACCATGAGCCAGAAGACCTGCTCGGAGAAGTGACCGTCGTTCCCTCGAGGCTGGGGAGCAGGTGAGGATGAAGAAGCGGGTGCAATCCTCAAGGTCTGTGTAGGCCTTGGGGATTTTTTCTTTTGACACGATGGCACCGATATCACCCTGTCATACCCGTGCTCACGGTGGTGCTGTCGGTGTTGTTTGCGCTGGCAGCTGAAAGTGGGCAAGGAGAGTATGGTGAGATGAAGCGACGACAGCAGGGCATCCTTACCGGCATGCCATTCATGGCCCATGTCTCGTCACGATCATTTATAGATGATGCCGGACATCGAATCTATGTGGCCAAGCCGCCGGCTCGTATCGTGTCGCTGGCTCCGAGTATTACCGAAATGCTGTTCTCGCTTGGGTTGGAGGAACAGATTGTCGGTGTCACGGAATTTTGTGACTATCCTGCTGCTGCGAAGTCTAAAGCCAAGATAGGCTATGCCAATCCCAGTGTGGAAGTCATTATTGCATTGAGGCCGGAATTAGTATTGGCGCCCAGGGACTTTCTCCGTCCAGACCTGCAAGTGAAGCTCGAGCAGCTCAAGATTCCTGTGTTCGTACTCGATGCGCACACCTTGGAAGATATCCCACTTCACATTCATACGTTGGGACAGATGTTTGAGAAAGTCTCGGCGGCCAGCGCGGTGACTCAGCACATCCGGGAACATCTCGCAGCGATCAAACGCAAGGTTGAGACCTTGCCCGCCAAACGCGTTCTCTATGTCCTCAATAGTCAGCCGTTGATTACGGTGGGGCCTGGAAGTTTCATCCATCAGATGATCGGTGTGGCAGGAGGGATGAACATTGCAACGCAGGCGAGCGAGGCCTATCCGAGACTGAGCATGGAGACCGTGCTCAAGCAAGATCCGGAAGTGCTGATTTTCCCGAGCGGTGAAGTGGAAACGGTGCCACGCAGCGAGCAACAGCAGTGGCGTCGATGGGACTCGCTTTCCGCCGTGAAACATCAGCGTTTCCATGAGGTCTCATCGAGCCTCTTGAATCGTCCTGGGCCTCGCGTTGTTGACGGGTTAGAACAACTGGCTCGAGCCATCCATCCGGACGCGTTCGGTTCCAGTGATGGTGCACGTCATCCGTGAGGACCTGTTGAAACAGCTTCCAGCCACGGTTGAGCCTGGGTCCTGTACGGAGATCTTATCCCATGAGCCTGGCCGTATGGTCTCTCAAGGCGCAATCCTCACGAACTCACGCTGGATGGCGACACTTGGAGTTCTTAGCTTCACGGCCATTGCGGTGGGCCTGATCTGTCTCCACTTCGGTGCCCAACCGATTGCGTATGGGGAGGTCTTACGAGCGTTGTTTGACACGGTCAGCTTGAAGGACAGCACTGATGAGACATCGGATATTGCGAGAACCATTCTGCTGCAGGTCCGACTGCCACGCATCTTACTGGGCTTTTTGGTCGGCTGCTCCTTAGCTTCCGTGGGAGTCGCCTTGCAGGCGCTGTTACGGAATCCGTTGGCTGATCCCTATGTGCTTGGCGTCTCCAGCGGTGCCGCGCTTGGAGCAGCAGTGGGAATCTTGTTCGGAGTAGGAACCACCTTTCTTGCGGAAACCGCGCTGCCCGCCTGTGGATTTGCCGGGGGCCTCGTGGCGCTCGTCGTGATCTATCGAATGGCTGCCACCTATGGCCAGCTGCCGATCCACAGCCTGCTGTTGACCGGAGTGATTCTCAACGCCATCTTTTCAGCCTTGATTATGTTCATTACGTCGATCCTTGAACCGAATCGTTCGTATGGCATGATGGCCTGGTTGATGGGAACACTCACCGCTCCCACCTACGGTAGCTTGGTTGCACTCATCATCTATCTCTCGATCGGCCTCTTCCTACTTTTTCGTCATATGCGCGTCCTCAATATCTTAGCCTTAGGAGAAGAATCTGCCCGCACGCTTGGTATCGATACGGAGCAGGTAAAGCGGTCTCTCTTTATGGTGACGGCATTGGTGACGGGAGCGGTGGTCTCTGTCAGCGGAATGATCGGCTTTATTGGCATGGTCGTTCCCCACGCCGTGCGGTTGGTGATCGGTGCCGATCATCGACTACTTCTTCCCGCGTCGGCGCTAGTTGGAGGAACCTTCCTGATGGGTGCCGATACCATAGCGCGAACGCTGATCGCTCCGACGGAGATTCCTGTTGGTATTATCACCGCTCTGGCCGGCGGACCGTTCTTTGTCTACCTCTTGCTCTGGCGAAAGGATCGCTTGGCATGAGTGGGACGAGTCAACATCAAGCGATAGGAATGATGAGCAGTGACTCAATCCCTCTGCTAGGGCGAAGTCCTGCCTACGATGTCGAGTCTGTTCGGTTCTGTTATCAGTCGAATGAGTCACAGGCGGCCAGATGGGTTCTGGATAACATTTCCTTTCACGTGCAAGAAGGTGAAGTGTTGGGTGTTGTGGGCCCAAACGGATCCGGAAAAACTTCCTTACTGAAAGTGCTGGCACGGCTGATGACTCCCCAGCAAGGTCGTATCAACTTGTTCGGCCAGGATCTAGCGGCGAAGGCTCAACGAGAAGTCGCCTGCGTCGTTGGAGTTGTTCCACAAGATTCACAGATGCTCTTTCCCTTTACTGTGGCTGAAAGCGTACTGATGGGTCGATTCCCCCATCAGTCTCGGGACCGATGGATTAGTGGATTCGGATGGGAAAGTCGAGAAGATCTGGCTATTGCGGAACAGGCGATGATGACGATGGACATCGTTCACTTGGCTCATCGATCGGTGACAGACCTTTCCGGCGGTGAGCGACAGCGGACCGTGATCGCGCGAGCGCTTGCGCAGACGCCAAAAGTCTTGCTGCTGGACGAACCGACCGCGTTTCTCGATCTGCAACATCAGGTGGAGATCTGCTCGGTGTTACGTCGGTTACGAGATGAGCGTGGCTTAACGGTTGTCTTGGTGTCCCATGATTTGAATCTGGTAAGCCAGTACTGCGACAGAATTCTGTTGTTGGATCGTGGACAGATCGTACGACTTGGTGGCCCAGACGAGGTGATTGAGCCAGCGGTGCTGGAATCCGTGTACCGGTGCCGAGTGTTGGTCGATCGGCATCCGAGTTCTGGATTACCTCGGATCACGCTTCCCGGTCGCCATGTGTCTGGTGACGCATGAGTATGAGAACGGGCAAAATCGCACTGCTTCATCTTGAGACGGTTCCCGGTGCGATCGAGCGCAATCGATACATGATTGTCGAGGCTATCAAGCATGCTGCAACGACCGGAGCTGAGTGGATCGTGACACCGGAGCTGGCCGTCTGCGGACTACAGTTTCCACAGTCCGTCTCTCATACACATCT
>SWDG01000027.1:192099-227727 GCA_005116965.1 Nitrospira sp.
GTCCCGGCTCTACAACACCGTATTCCTGATTGATTCAGCAGGGGAAATCATCGGCAGACATCGTAAGATCAACGTGCTCAGCGACTCCCTGTCATGGTCGAGTCCAGGAGACGTTGCCGTGCCAATCGAATGTGGTGGCATCAAAGTGGGGGTACTCGTCTGTGCCGATGTCTATACGCCGAATATCGCCCGGGCCATGAAGTTTGAAGGTGCGCAGATGTTTGTCTCGCCGGCATCGTGGGGACCTGGTCTACATGGTCCAAATGGGGAATGGGAGCAACGGACTCATGAAACAGGGCTCCCATTAATTGTCTGTAACCGAACCGGCGCAGAAAAGACCTTGGACTTCTGGAAGGCGCCAAGCTTGGTTGTGAAGGACTGGGTACGAGTACTCACGCATACATCGGAGCGATCTGCGGTCCTCACGTTCGACTGGGATTTCGATCGCATGGTGTCGCGCTCTTCACGATACTCGATCGACTATATCCGGAATTAGCACACCGGCTGATTAGGATGATGGTGAGCCAGCAAGAGGAGTGGCCAAGGTAATCTGAGGTGAGCAGGATGAGAAGGCACCGCTCTCCTGCAGAAGTCGTCTGGTGCAGAACAATCATTCGGGAGGGATTCGTTAGGTCATACCGTCAGCGACGGGGAAGATGGTGCAACTCCATCACGGTGCCGCCACTGTAAGCGGGGAGTGACTCTGCCGGATGCCACTGTGTGCCTTGGCACATGGGAAGGCGCAGAGAAGCCATGAGCCGCAAGTCAGGAGACCCAGCTGCCGGGACGATAGACACCCTTCGAGTCAAAGGGAGGTTTTCATGTCGCGGTTTTGTGTTCCTCGTGTGTTGTATGTGTGTGCCCTTGTTCCATGGACCTTCGCGTGGGTCTATCCCACATCGGCTCAAGAAGTGGCGATGGCCGACCAACCGGAGCTCCACGCTCCGGATGTCGTCATCAGTGCAACCAAGACCGAAATCCCCGCCAAGCAAGTCACCAGCGCTGTGGAAGTGATTACCGGTGAAGACCTGCAGCAGCGAAAAATACGAACCGTTGCAGAAGCGCTTCGATGGGCATCGGGGCTGGCTGTTTTTCAAAGCGGAGGACTTGGAACAACAGTCGGCGTACGAATGCGTGGAGGAACACCACAGCAGACGCTTGTCTTGATTGATGGCGCGATCGTCAACAGTGCCACGGACGGAAGTTACGACTTCGCCAACTTGACGTCGGACAATATCGAACGGATCGAAATCTTGCGTGGGAGCCAGAGCATGCTTTGGGGATCAGATGCGATGGGCGGTGTGATCAATATCACGACAAAGCGTGGGCGAGAGAAACCCAACCTCTCCGGCTTTGTAGAGTATGGATCGTTTAACACCATTCGAGAAGGAGGCAGCCTGTCCGGTAAGAAAGGCCCCATTGATTTTTCTGGATCGATCACGCGTTTAGATACAGCCGGCTTTTCAGCCATCAACTATCGGCGTGGCGCGGCCGAGCGTGATGGCTATCACAACTGGCAGGGGTCGGTTCGGCTGGGAGCGGACCTACCGAAGGATGGCCGGTTGGAATTTAGTTTTCGCTGGTTGGATGGCCTCGTGAATTTCGACGGCTTTGGGTTTAATTCCACTACCTTCGCGTCAGATCCGGCTGATGTGTTTGGTGCCAGATCAAGAAATACTCAATACGTCTTTGCAGGAAACTATGCCCAGCCGATTACAGCCTGGTGGTCACAGAAACTGACCCTGTCGCGGGCGACTGAGAATCTTGTCAGTAACGGCGGCGCAGTGGAACGTAATCTTGTGACCGGAACTACGGGACTGATCGGCTTCCCGTTCAAGTCTCAGATTGAAACAACCAGTAATCGGCTCGAATGGCAGCACAATATTCAAATTGGGAAACCGTTATCCTTAACGGCAGGGTATCAGTTTCGAGAACAAAGGGGAGACAATCGCGATCTCCTCACCAACACGACGACATTCGAGAACAGATCCGTCAGTAGCCATGCCGGGTTTGGAGAGGCGCAGTTGAATCTGTGGGACCGCGTGTTTGGTACGGCGGGCATTCGACAAGACGAGTACAACGTGTTTGGAAGTGCCACCACCTACCGAGTCACAGGAGGATATCTCCATCGGGAAACTGGCACGAAACTACGAGGCAGTTATGCGACGGGATTTCGAGCTCCGACGATCAATGAACTATTTTTCCCTGGATTCGGCAACCCAAATTTGAAACCTGAAAAGAGCCAAGCGCTCGATGTGGCCATCGAACAGGCCTTGCCTCATGATCGAGGGAGCATCAGTGTCGGCTACTTTTGGACCCGCTACCGAAATCTGATCTTGTCGGTGTTTGATCCAGCCGAGTGTACGGCTCCTGGCTCGTTTGGATTTTGTGCACAGAACGTCGGGTTGGCCAAAGCGGAAGGTGTGGAAGTGAGCACCAAGTTGAAACTCTATCGCGATGGCCCTTGGATCAAGAATTTAGACCTGCGCATTCAATATACGTACGCAGCGACGCGGGATATTAGCAGTGGATCGGATTCACGTCTTCCCAAGTGGCCGCTCCATCAAATTTCGACCGTCCTCAGTTATCAACCTATAGAAAGTGTACGAGCCAATCTGGAGGGGCGTTATGTCGGCGAACGGTTCGGCAATGTAGGGAATGGGAATCCGACCCCATCGTTTGTGGTCTGGAATCTGTCTGCGAGCTATGACGTGACGAAGTACATGCAGACCTATCTCCGTTTGGACAACATCTTCAATGAGAAATACGAAGAGACCCTGTTTTTTGGCACACCGATTCGGTCGATTTTCGGCGGCGTACGGATCAATTACGATCTGCCGCTCTAGGATTGCATGAAACAGTATCCACGATTGGTGATTGCCGGCACGCACAGTGGTGTCGGGAAAACGACAACGACCCTGGCGATTCTGGCGGCCCTGCGAGAGCGGGGCCGCCAGGTCCAGCCGTTCAAGGCGGGGCCAGACTTCATTGATCCAAGTCATCATCGGGCGGCCACCGGCCGCCCGTCGCGAAATCTCGATGGATGGATGCTTGGGAAAGATCTGAACCGTTCGATCTTCACTCGTGTTGCGGCCGATGCGGATCTTTCCATTATCGAAGGCATGATGGGGCTGTTCGACGGCAGTTCACCGGTGAATGACATCGGCAGCACAGCGGAATTGGCCAAGCAGCTTGAGGCGCCAATTCTTTTGGTTGTCGATGGAAGCGCCATGGCTCGTTCTGCCGCAGCGATGGTGGCGGGCTATGCGCGTTTTGATCCTGCACTCCATGTGGCAGGAGTCCTATTCAATCGTGTTGGAAGTGATGGCCATTACCAGCTGTTGAAGGCGGCAGTGGAACAAGAGACAGCTGTGACTCCTGTCGGGTACTTGCGTCCGGATGTTGCTCTGAGCATTCCCGATCGACATCTTGGGCTGGTCATGGCTATGGAACAAGGCGATGGTCAGCTTTATCATCGCTTGGCAAAGGCCGCAATGGAGACAATAGATCTGGATCGTATTGAAGCCCTTGCCCATTCGTCCGGCACGTTGCCGGAAGCCATGTTTCCACCGGTGATCGAGAGTCCAGGCCGTACGATTCGAATCGGCGTGGCGCAGGACCGGGCGTTTTGTTTTTACTATCCGGACAATCTGGAATTGTTGGAAGCAGCCGGTGCTGAAATCATTACGTTTTCGCCTTTGCATGACGACTTACTGCCGGACGTCGAGATGCTCTATCTTGGTGGTGGTTATCCGGAATTGCATAGTGCGGCGCTAGCCGAGAATGTTGCCATGCGAGCGGTCGTCAAGCGGTTTGCCGAGCGAGGCGGCGTGATCTATGCGGAGTGTGGTGGGTTGATGTATCTCATGGAGTCTATCCGAGATTTCGACGGATGCTCGCATGACATGGTCGGGATCTTTCCAGCCGAAACGGCCATGCAGAAACCAGGCCTCACGCTTGGATACAGAACCGTGGAATGTTCACGCCGCAGCATTCTCGGCGACGTTGGTGTCACGATACGAGGCCATGAGTTCCATTATTCCACGCTGGTTGCGAGGAGGCCGCTGCAGTATGCCTGTGCACTGCGTGATGCTGCAGGACTCTCGAAGGGACAGGATGGACTCATGAAGAGCAACGTGCTGGCCCTCTATACCCATCTGCACTTTGCCAGTCAGCCAACAATCGCCGCCTCATTGGTCGGTTCGGCTCGTTGTGCAGCCAAGCCTGTATCGGTATCGGCATGGGATCCACCAGGAGCTGAACATTGAGAGGTCCAACTCAGAAGACCTGCGAGCGCTGCGGGCACGACTTCGAGTGTGGCGGATACCAGTGCTGGTGTGGCAAGCTCGGCATTACCGAGGCACAAATGGATTGGATCGCGGTGCGATATAAGGAGTGTCTCTGTTCCAACTGTTTAGTGAAAATCGCAGCCGGCGAGCTCGGGCCTCAGCCCGATTCGACCAGCAAGAAGCAGGGCGACCGAGCGAAGCAATCATGAGAACCAAGAGCCGATTTTCAGACGCTGAGCGAGAGGCGGTCTATCGCGCGATTTTTGAACGGCGAGATGTGCGCCGGAATTTTCTGCGGACGCCGATTCCAGATGCCGTGATGATGCGGCTGCTGACAGCGGCGCATCATGCGGGGTCGGTGGGATTCATGCAGCCGTGGGACTTTGTGGTCATCCGCAATCGGACGACGAAACGCTCGGTGAAGGATCTCTTCATCGACGCTAATACCAAGGCGTTCGCCCGTTATACCGGCACTAAGGGAGCACTATATCGTGGATTGAAGCTGGAAGGGATCGAAGAAGCGCCGATCAACCTATGCATTACATGCAGCCGGCGGCGTGGCGGATCAGCGGTGCTTGGCCGCTCTACGGTGCGCGCAACGGACTTGTACAGCACCTGTTGCGCCGTTCAGAATCTCTGGTTGGCCGCCAGAGCTGAGGGTATCGGTGTCGGGTGGGTCAGTATTCTGGATCACGAGGCGCTGAAGCGGGTGATCGGCGTACCCAAATCAGTGACGGTGCTCGCCTATCTCTGCCTCGGCTACGTGTCAAAATTTGAGAACCAGCCCGATTTAGAAGCAGCCGGGTGGCGGAGCCGGATTCCAGTCGATCGGTTAATTCACGATGAGTCCTGGGGCAATCGGATTCATGACAAGAGAGGGGATGAGGATGCGCATCACCAAGGTCTACACAAGAACAGGGGACGCGGGAAAAACCAGACTGGCCGGCGGACAACCGGTGTGGAAAGACAGTCTGCGGGTCGAAGCCTACGGCACGATTGATGAGCTGAATGCGTCGATCGGTGTGGTACGGGTGATGAATGCCGATGTGGTGGATGAGTATTCAGCTGCCGCACAACTTGAAGACGAGCTACGCTGGGTGCAGAACAAATTATTCGATGTGGGCAGCATTCTGGCGACGGCACCCGGACAAACGTTCAAAAATATGCCACAGGTTTCTGCGAGTAATGTCACACGTTTGGAAAAACTCATTGACCGGTGTCAGAAAGATCTGGAGCCGTTGAAAGAATTCATCTTGCCTGGAGGTGGAAAGGTTTCTGGGTTTCTGCATCAGGCTCGGACGGTTTGTCGCCGCGCCGAACGGTTGTGTGTGGCTCTCTCAAAAACGGAGCCGGTCGATTCGACGATCATCAAGTTCGTCAATCGGCTGAGTGATGCGTTGTTCGTGCTGGCTCGGTGGGTTTCCAAGACGCAGGGTGAGCCGGAATTCTTATGGGAACGCGATGTTGCCAAGAAAGCCGAGTAAAGGCCGACCGACGCGACGAGCCAAAGGCCGTATTATTCTTGTGCTTGGTGGGGCGTCGTCTGGGAAAAGTGAGGCCGCACTCAAGTTAGCCGGATCACGAGAGCCGCGCGCATTCATTGCGACAGGGCAAGGGTTGGATGGCGAAATGGCAGCACGCATCGCTCAGCACCAGGCCACACGCTCGGCGGATTGGGCGACGGTTGAAGAGCCGCTCGAAGTGGAGGCCTGGTTCGCCAAGCAGGGACCTCGGTACCGGACGATTCTCTTCGATTGCGTGACATTGTGGTTGAGTAATCTGGTTGGAACCGGCCTCAAGGAATCGGTCATTCTCACTCGAACTGGAACGCTCGTGCAAAGGATGCGGACTGCAGCGGCCAGGGTGGTCATCGTCAGTAATGAGTTGGGCCTCGGCCTGGTTCCGGCTGAGCCTGCGACACGAGCATTTCGTGATCTTGCCGGACGAGTGAATCAGCAGATTGCCGCCGGAGCGGATGAAGTGCATCTGGTCGTGAGTGGACTATCGCTTCGCTTGAAGTAAATAGAGGAGCCATCATGTCGATACAGGACCTGTGCCGTCGTATTCAGCCGGTCGATATTAGTCTACAGAAAAAAGCACAAGCCCGATTAGACCGCCTGACCAAACCACTCGGCAGTCTCGGGCGCCTGGAAGAATTGGCGGCGTCCTACGTCGCCATCACCGGCGAGCTGAAGCCCAATGTACCGCACGCGGTCGTCTTTACCTTTGCCGCTGATCATGGAGTCACTCTGGAAGGGGTGAGCGCCTATCCTCGGGAAGTCACGCCTCAAATGGTCTTGAATTTTCTGCGGGGTGGGGCTGGTGTGAATGTGTTGGCAAAGCATGCCGGCCTGGATGTGCGCGTGGTGGATATTGGCGTTGATTATGAGTTCGGCTCTGTGCCCGGTCTGATTGCTCAAAAAGTTATGATGGGCACGAACAATCTGGCGGTGGAATCGGCAATGACACGTAGCCAAGCAGAGCAGGCTGTCATGATTGGAATCGAACTGGCGACCGAAGCCGTGCGAGAGGGGATCGGACTGATCGGCACCGGTGAAATGGGTATCGGCAATACGACACCCAGTGCCGCCATCACGGCGGTGATGACCGGTCGGCCTGTGGCAGACGTAACCGGACGTGGAACTGGCATCGACGAATCCAGTCGTCGGCATAAGATAGCAGTGATTGCGCGGGCGCTTGATCTGCATCGCCCCAATCCAGCAGACGCACTCGATGTTCTGGCGAAGGTCGGGGGCCTGGAAATCGCTGGATTGGCCGGACTGATACTTGGGGCGGCGGCAACCCGGGTGCCTGTCGTGCTGGATGGGTTCATCGCTGGGGCGGCGGCATTGATTGCCGTCGGGCTTCAGCCCTTGTGCCGCGAGTATCTCATCGCCTCCCATCGCTCGGTCGAGCAGGGCCATCGCGTGGTTTTGGACCATCTAAGTTTGCAGCCGCTGTTGGATCTAGACTTGCGTCTTGGCGAGGGTACGGGGGCCTGTTTGGGAATGGATCTGGTCTGTGCCGCGATCAAGATCTACACGGAGATGGCAACCTTCGACGAAGCAGGCGTGTCTGACAAGGTGTAACGATGGGAACTGTGGCCCGTCCATTTATCTTTGCCTGGCACTTTCTGACGACCATCCCCTTGAGCCGAACTCACCACGAGCCGACCGCACCGGAACTGGCGGCATCGATGGCCTGGTATCCCGTCATCGGTTTGCTGATCGGCGGCGGGCTCGTCGTGGCGGACGTTGGATTGACGGCGATTCTCTCGCCGGTCGTCGTGAATGTGCTGCTAATCGTGCTGTTGGTGCTGTTGACGCGGGGGCTTCATCAAGACGGGTTGGCTGACACCTTAGATGGATTGGCGGGAGGCCGTACACCGGTAGAACGGCTTACGATTATGCGCGATCCCCGTATCGGTGCGATCGGCGCAACAGGTCTCTTTCTCTCACTGATTCTCCGGTATGCTGGATTGATGGCGCTGCCGCTTGAGTTGCGGCTCCCCGCCGTACTCTGCATGCCGGCAATGGGACGTTGGGCAATGGTCATGCTGGCTTGGATTTCGCCCTATGCCAGATCCGAAGGAGGATTGGCAGCGCCGTTCCTCACTCATCTGTCGTGGCGGCACGTGGCCATATCCACGGTGGTCTTGACGATTGCTCTGGCAGGAGGCTTTGGGGTGGTTGGTGCATGTCTGATCCTCCTCGCTGGGGCTCCGATCGTACTCATTGGCTGGTCAGCTTGCCGTAGCTGGTTCGGTGGGATCACTGGGGATACGCTTGGAGCTATGAATGAAGTGATCGAAATTCTCTTCTTGTTACTTGTTCCACTCTTGCTTCGGTTACCATGACCGGCGGCGAACTCCTTATCGCTTCAGCAATTGACGGGGTCTGTGGTGATCCCCGTGGGCTACCGCATCCAGTCCGTATGATGGGCCGGTGCATTACATGGCTCGATCACCGGGTCCGAACGATCTGTCGAAGTCACACCAGCCTGCGCGTTGCAGGCATCTGTCTGGCCGGAGGGTTGCCGGTTATGACCTATTGTCTCGGCGCTGTCATCATTCAAGAGGCCGAGCACTTCGCGGGGTGGCTGGGGTCGGCCCTGTCAATTGGATTGGCCTCGACTACCCTCGCCACACGAGACCTATGGGATCATGTCCGTGCGGTGGATGATCCGCTCCAAGCTGGTGATCTTCTTGCTGCCCGTGGAGCTGTGGCGATGATCGTGGGGCGGGACACAGCGGAGCTCTCCGAATCCGAAGTGGCCCGTGCGACGGTGGAAACGGTCGCAGAAAGTGTGTCAGACGGTGTGATTGCGCCGTTGTTGTATCTGGCGATCGGAGGTGCCCCATTGGCCTTGGCGTACAAGGCCGTCAATACATTGGATTCCATGATCGGCCATCGTGATGAGCGCTATGCCTATCTTGGCTGGGCATCAGCTCGGCTTGATGATCTGGTGAACTGGATTCCTGCCCGGCTTTCGGTAGTGCTGCTTCTCCTGGGTGCAGGTCTCATTACTCAACAGCTGGAACGGATTCGCAACGGATGGCGAGTGTTTCAGCGAGATGGAAGTCTCCACCCCAGTCCCAATAGTGGCAGGCCTGAAGCAGCGATGGCTGGGATTTTGGGGATAAGGTTGGGAGGCACTAACTTCTATGATGGAATTGCGCAAGACCGTCCTGTTCTTGGTGCGGAGGGACGGAGCGCAGAGCCAAGAGACATGACGTTGGCGGCAATCATCATGGTGGCAGCTTCGGTGCTGGGGGTCATTCTGGCGGTGGGGATCAAATGGCTCGTCTGAGGGCACGCGTGCATGGTGGGGATATCTACAGTGCCGCTCGAGAATTGGAACGTGATCCCACCGAGATTCTTGATTTCAGCGCCAGCATCAACCCACTAGGGCCCTCTCCACAAGTCTGGAAAACCATCACCGCGTCCAGACATCTGTTGAACCATTATCCAGATCCCAACTGTTGGGATCTGCGACAAGCATTGGCCACATTCTGGTGTATTGATCCGGAACAGATCGTAGTTGGTAACGGTTCCACAGAGTTGATTGAGGCGCTCCCTCGTGCACTGGGGATTCATCGGCTCCTTGTCGTTCAGCCCACCTTTTCCGAATATGCTGCAGCAATGGTGCGAGCCGGAGGACAGGCAACGGCGCTCTTTGCTGACCGAAGCGACCAGTATGCCATCCCAATCGACCGTCTGTGCCATGTACTGGAAGCAGGCCGGCATAATGGTCGTTCTATCGATGGCGTCGTGCTCTGTCATCCCAACAGTCCAACGGGACAAGCCTCCTCAGCCGACGATGTTGCACGATTAGCAAAGGCTACCCGCCGGCGAGGGCTCTGGCTGGTGATCGACGAAGCATTTGCCGACTATTGTCCAGAGCGATCTGTCCTACCGCATGCAGCGTCCTGGCCTCATGTGGTTATCTTGCGCAGCATGACCAAATTCTATGCCCTGCCGGGACTGCGAGTAGGATATGCAGTGGCAACCCGTATCACCGCGCGACGACTACAACGGCAGCTACCGCCGTGGTCAGTGAGCGCAATGGGGCAAGTGGCTGCGCTCGCTGCGGTGAACGATGCGGCACATGCGCGCAAGAGTTTACGATTCATGGCGCACGAGCGTAAACGGTTGCGAGCATTGCTGGTGGCCTTACCCGGCTGCGTCGTGATGCCAACACACGCAAATTACTTCCTTGTCGAATTGCCTCGCGGCTGGCATGCGCATGACATTACTGAAAAGTTGCGAAGGAGGTGCCTGTTGATTCGTGACTGTTCGTCTGTGCCTGGCACAAACTTACGTTCCATACGACTCGCAGTGCGAACTGTACAGGACAATGACAAACTGATTCAGGCGTTATCACAACTACTACAGCAGCGCGTGTCGTCATGAAGGATACATCTACACAAGTCCACACCAGCTACCGAGTGATGGGGCAGACATTGGTCATTGATCTTGGAGGTCGGAGACGTGTGCTTTCGTCTGCGCCACAAGGGGGAGGCTTCACACTGGCTTCCTATCTCCTCAATCACCAGGTCGAGGCAAATCCCTCAGTGACCGGAGATCAGTCAAAAACCTTCACTGATCCTGCTCACTTTTTGCGAAAGGTGGCCTCCCGACTTGGCATCCGCGCACGCACCGTTGGACTCATGACGGCTGTACCGATGACACAGTTGGTGACGGCACGAGTTACGTCGGGCGGGCTCTGGGTGGAATGTTTTGCGACGGTCGGTGTGACGAATGCCGTCCGGGCTGGAGAATGGCCACCGCAACGTTCTCATCCGGGCAAGCCCGGCACGATCAATCTCATTCTCATCACAAACGGGAGTCTCTCTCATGCCGCGATGGTTGGTGTCGTGCAAGTTGCCACCGAGGCCAAGACCGGTGTCTTGCGCGATCATGCGGTGCCGAGTAGTCATGGCGGCATGGCCGCTACCGGAACCGGTACGGATGCAGTTGTGATTGTATGTCAGCTGCGAGGACAGGGCCCATCACACATCTACAGCGGAACTCATACAGTGATCGGAGCGCTTGTTGGGCGCGCAGTGGCCAACTGTATGACTCGAGGTTTAGCGAAAGCGAGGGCTTGGCGGGAGTCTCACCTGTGACGGCACGGGCACTGGCTGTACTCGGAACGGCATCGGACGTGGGGAAAAGTTTGGTCACGGTCGGGATCTGCCGATTGCTTCACCGCACAGGTGTTCGCGTGGCCCCATTCAAGGCTCAAAACATGTCCTTGAATTCATTCGTCACGCCGGATGGGCTTGAGATCGGACGGGCGCAAGCACTGCAAGCCGAGGCCTGCGGACTTTCTCCACATGTTGATATGAATCCCATCCTCCTCAAGCCGGAATCCGATCGATGTTCTCAGGTCGTGGTTCTCGGTAGGGTGCTCGCCAAGCAAGAGGCTTCGGCATACTATGATGAGCGACCACGGCTCTGGTCGGTCGTGACAGACAGCTATGCACGGCTGTCGAGGCAGTATGACGTGATGGTGATTGAGGGGGCGGGAAGTGCTGCCGAAGTCAATCTCCGAAAACGGGATTTGGTGAATTGGCCCGTCGTGGAATTCGCCGATGCTCAGGTTCTGCTGGTTGCTGATATCGAGCGAGGCGGGGTGTTTGCTCAAGTCGTCGGTACGTTGGATTTGTTGGAGCCGGTCGAACGTGCCAGGGTCTGCGGTATCATCATTAATAAGTTTAGAGGCGATGCCACACTGTTTGCCGATGGGGTGGACTTCCTGGAGTCTCGGACTGGGATTCCCGTGTTGGGAGTTGTGCCCTTTCTTCGCGATCTGATGCTGGACCAAGAAGACAGTCTAGATCTGGCCAGGCACCAACAGACGAGTTTTACATCTGATCGCATCAATATTGCCGTCATTCTATTGCCTCACATGAGCAACTTTACCGATTTCAACGCATTGGCGGCTGAAAAAGACGTGGCTTTGAGGTACGTCAGCACACCAAGCGCCCTTGTAGAGGCTGATAGTGTGATCATTCCCGGAAGTAAAAACACCTTGGCCGATTTATCCTACCTGAGAGAAAGGGGGTTTGCGGCTTTGCTCGACAATCATCTACAGGGTCGGCGGGAACTGATCGGTATCTGTGGAGGCTATCAGATGCTCGGACGACGGATTACTGATCCTGATTGCGTTGAAGAGGGCGGAACCGGTTGCGGCTTGGGCTACTTGAATACGGAGACCGTGCTCACGAAAAAGAAATATACCGCACAGGTAGAGGCCTACCCCACGGACTTTTTTCCAACCGGTCAAGGCTTGGTCCGAGGGTATCAGATTCATATGGGTGTCACGCGACGCGTGAACGAACGTCCATGTTTCAGACTTCGCCGTCATTCGGTCCTGAGTGAGGACGGTCCCCAGTCGTTCGCTGCGGACACAGAAGAGGTTGATGGAGCAATTCGGCACGACGGTCTTGTATGGGGAACGTACATCCATGGAGTGTTTGATGAGCCTGGTTTTCGTCGTGCCTGGCTCAATCGCGCCCGTGAGAGGAAAGGACTTCTACCTCTCGATAACCATACCTCGAAGTCGGTTACTGCTTGTTTGCAGGGTGAGATCGATCGGTGGGCTGATCATTTATCCCGCAACGTCGATCTGTCTTGTCTTCTCCGATGACATAGCCTTTCCAGCATTCGTCATCTTCATACTCAATACAGACTCGGGCCTTCGCATCAACGTCCACCATACCTAACGAGGCTGTTGATATTCAGCGTTTTCTTGCCAACCAGCAACAAGTCGTTACACTCCATGAGAGCAGCATCAATCAGTCTTGAAGGGTAGGAAACGGCGCCTTTTGAGAAGGCTGTTTCTGTGCCGTAATCTTAGGAAGCGTGTCCTCTATCGTGAGATGAGAAGAAGCTGAAGGTTGTGGACCGGTTCATTGGGGCACTCAAGCCAGAAACACATGTTTTCCCAAGACTGACAGCTAAGTTACTTTGTCAAAGCCGGATTATCGAATCACAAACACTGGGCCGGACGACTTTTAAGATGAAGGTGCCTCGCACATGCTCACTGATTATCGCCATCCCTAGGATGGCGATGCACGAGATTGGTGGCGATGACGATGCGTTGAGAACAGCATAAATCTTTCTTGAAAGAGAGAGGAAATGGTTTATGAGCAAAATCATGGTTGTCGATGACTCGTACGCGGAACTGCAACTGATCGAGTCGTATCTGAAGGCTGCTCAGCACACCGTTGTCTCGTTCTCCAATGCCGATGGTTTAGAAGACAAGGTCGTCTCGGAAAAGCCAGACCTCATCGTCTTGGACGTGGTGATGCCAGGCCGAAATGGATTTCAGGCGTGCAGGGATCTAAAAACCGATGCTCGTTTCAAAAACATTCCGATCGTGCTCTGCACCTCCAAGGGGCAGGAAAGCGACAAGTTCTGGGGGCAGCAACAGGGGGCGAATGGACACGTGGTGAAACCCTTCAAATCAGAGGAGCTCTTGCATGCTGTGAAGCACGCACTGAGCTGAGAGAGCCGATACTGCGCGGGGTCTCGAAACGATGATTCCCATAGGTGAGTTTCCGAAACTGCATTCAGACTCAGTCCCGGAAGAGGCGAAATCCACCGAGTCTTTGAAGGTGTGTCTTGTCGCATTGGGAGACGAAACCTTCGCAATCGATTTACGCCAGGTTCGCGAGATCTTCGAACCCGAGTGGATCACGCCTGTACCTGGAATGCCTGCTGCGCTGGTCGGTATCACCAATCTACGCGGAACCATCATTCCCCTTGCAGATGTAAGAGCGACATTAGGCGTGTCCAGCTCCGTGATGCCGAAATATGCGGTGGTGATTCGTCATGGCACGCAACAGATCGGCATCCTGGTCCAAGAGGTTCCTGAAATTCGCACCATCCAATTGGATGATCTGGTCGCTCCCTCGACTCGTATTGCAGCCGAAAGACGTCCCATGATTTCTGCGTTCTTCAAAACCGAGAACAAACTGAGCGCGATATTAGAACTGTCTCGACTATTGGCCTCCATAGAGGAAACAGCCGATGAGCAGAGACCATACCAGCAGAGTGTGAAACGATGATGCAAACACCGGTCTACTCTATCGTGAGTGGTGAGCAGGAGGAGCGTCATGGCAAAGCTTAGGAAAGCATGGAAATGGTCGCCTCATGCATGGTTTAAAAACCTAAAGGCCCTGCACAAGATCTTTATAGGGTTCTCCATCATCATTGTCGGCATGATGGCCATTGGTTTGATCGGTCTGATGGGCCTCCGCCAGCTGCAAGGCCAGCTGAGTTCCATTTATGACGAATCAACAGTGGGGGTTTCGCATGTCGCGGTGAGCAGTACCAACCTCAGTCTCTATCACAATGCGTTGTTGAGCGTTGTGGACCAAAGACAAAAAGGTGATTTCGACGAGGCCATCATTCCTCTCGCTGAATTGAAGAAGCGCACCCTGGCGCCGCTTGAGACGTATCGGCCTTCCGCCACACACGAGACAGTGGATGGCCGTCGAGACGGGCAAGAGTTGGACGTCCTCATTTTTACATTGAAAGAATACTTCGCATCGGCTGAAAGCGCACTGGGAGCATTGAATGATAGCTTTGACTCCTCGCTCACGGATGAACAAAAACAGTCGATGAGGGAACTGGGGGCTATGGTGTTGTCCACTGAGGTGGCGTTGTGGCACGGGAGATCGGCCTGGCGCTTCCAAGGGGTGGCGCAGCTCATTCGGGACTTGGCAAGCGAATTAAATGATAACGGGCAGAGCATGGCTATTCACCTTACTAAGGTCATGCTCGGCGCAGCAGCCGTGGCACTCTTTTTGGCCATTACGATTGGATATTTTCTCGCACGCAGCATTGTGAGAGACATCATTCATGTGGCCGATGTTGCGACACAAGCTGCCGCGGGAAATTTGCTGGCCCGCGCCAGACTGGAAAGCGACGATGAAGTCGGACATATGGCCAAGGCGTTCAATATCATGTTGGATCGAATCACAGCTCTGGTCTCGACGGAAGAAGAGCGTGACAGGATGCAAAAACAACTAGTGCAGTTTCTTGTGTTGGTATCCGATGTCGGAAAAGGAGATTTGACCAAACGCGGGGAAGTCACGGCCGATATGTTTGGAAATCTGGCAGACGGATTCAATCTCATGATTCAGCGCTTTTCACAGTTGATGAAACACGTTCGCCAGGCAGCCGAACGTGTCAATAGCTCGGCGAGTAAGTTGCGGGACAATGCGGGCCAGATGGCTGGAACCGCCAGGCACCAAGCCGACGAATCGATCAAAGCACTCAGCGCGGTGGAACAGCTGGCGTCCTCAATGCGCCAAGTGACGGAGACCGCAGGAGCCTCGTCCGACGCAGCTCGCCAAGTCCTCAAGGCCACTGAGGATGGTCGGCTCGCGGTGCAAGAAACTGTCCATGACATGCAGCGCATTCAATTGGCCGTTTAACGGATGTCAAAGCAGATCAAAGCGCTCGGCGATCGTTCATTGGAAATTTCTCAAATCGTCTCGACAATCAGAGATATTGCCAATCAGACCAATTTGCTAGCCCTCAACGCTGCGATCGAGGCCGCCGGTGCCGGTGAGGCTGGAGCGCGCTTCGGGGTTGTCGCCGATCAAGTGCGGAAGCTCGCGGAAAGCTCGACACAGGCGACACGTGAGATCGCGGACCTGGTGAAAGTCATCCAGGGCGAAACGCAACACGCGGTCGTTGCCATGGAACATGAAACTCAGGCAGTCGAGGCCGGATCGGCCTCAGCCTTGCGTACAGGCGATGTGTTTAAGGACATTTCGACGATTGCGCAACGGTCGGCGGAACTTGCGCAAAGCATTGCGGCGGCAGCGGCAGACCAAACGGTCTCGACCGATCAAGTCGGTCGGTCGATCAAGGACTTTACCGGAGGTGCTGTGGCCACGCAAAAGGCCACCGATTCGGCTCGTGCGACGGTCGAAGATATGGTGACGCTGGCTGAAGGTCTGACGACGTCAGTGTCGCAGTTTAAACTGGCCTGAGCATCTCCCTCATCCGCTGAATGAGGAAAGCCTTCTGGTGTAGCGAGGGACCGATGAGCTCGGAGTTTGACAGGCAGAACCTCATCAGCATCTTTGTGCTAGAAGCATCGGATGGGTTGGATGCCCTGACCAAAGCTTTGCATCCTTCCGATGGGGGAATTCCTAGCCCTCAGGAACTTACCGACCAATACATTATCGCCCACCGTATTTGCGGAGCGGCTGCCCTGTATGGCTTCAGTGGAGTCGCTCAGCTCGCTGAACATATGGAAACACTCCTTGAGCAGGTGACGCCAACTCCGATGGCTCAATGGGATCAAACCGTTGACCTGATGCGGAACATTACGCAGAGTCTTCAGGGAATCGTTCGAGCTATTGGGCAAGACGGCGCTGAGGATGTAGAGGCCGTAGCCCGTTGTTGGACCTTAATCAAGCAACGCGAAGAAGTAATAAGCAACGCGACAGCATCCCTGTCCTCTGTGACAACAGCCAATGAGAATTACGTACTTCCTGAACTTGATGCCGAAATCTTATCCTACTTCATTCCTGAAGCTCAGGAGTATCTCAGTACGATAGATGAGTTGATTCTCGCGCTTCGATCGAAGCGCGATGCGGAAGACTCGATCTATCGGCTCTTTCGTGCGGCACACACCTTGAAGGGGTCGGCTTATACCGTGGGCTACCAAGTCATAGGAGATGTCGTTCGTCCGATGGAAGATTACATGGTCGAGGTGCACGAAAAGCGCTTTTCTCTCAGCCCTGACGTTCTTGACCTGATGGCGAAGGCTGCGGAATTGATCCGGCTTATTCTCCAACGTGAACCAACGAACCTGCCGAAACTCCAGCAGGATATACCCCTTCTTCTCAATCGTCTCACCCTGATGTCTGAAGGTACGGCTACCCAGCCTCCACCGGCGACTCACTCCTACGGCACCCAGATGCCTAGTTCGCATTCCGTCCAGTCTGAGCCCGTTGTTAACCTAGAGGCCCCAATCGCACATTTATCCGATTGGTACGTCATTCCAGATTTGGATCCAGAAGTGCTCTCCTACTTTATCCCTGAGGCGCAAGAATATCTTGAGCTGCTGGAAGCCAATCTTCTACGATTAGATAGAGACCCGCACAACCAGGAATTGATCAATCAGCTCTTTAGAAGCGCACATACCTTGAAAGGATCCGCGTATACCGTTGGATTTCAGTCTATCGGCGACCTCGTTCATCATATCGAGGACTTCATGGGAGCGGTGCGAGACGGTAGCCTCCGTGTGTTGCCGGGGCATACAGATCTCATACTTCGCGCCATCGATGTCGTACGAGTACTTATGCGCAGAGACCTCACCAATGTGGATGACACCAGGCATCGCTTCGATGCGGCGCGGACTGAACTGAGACGATTGGATCAGGGAATCGCCAACGAGACGGCGCCGGCACATGCACTCCATGACACTACTAGTTCGACGATTACAAACCAGTCTGAAAGTGACGAGTCTCATCGGCAGGAAGAGGGCCTTCCAAACGAGAAATCAGGAGAGGAACGTGAGGTCATCCGTGTCAGTTATGTTCGACTCGAGCGACTGATGAACCTCGTTGGAGAACTTGTCATCGGACGAGGTCGATTGGAACAACGCCTGCGCGTCTTGGAGCAATTGTCACAGCAGGTCTTAACATTCAAGAGTCGTTTGCTGGATTCCGTCCAATCCTTTTCAGATAAGCACACCTTTACCTATCAGGAGGCACCGAGTAGTTCGACTACACCTGCTGGCCAAAGCATTCCCGCGTTCAGCGATTTTGGCAACCTTGAGTTGGACAAGTACGATGATTTCAATATTTTGGCTCGGCGTATCGGGGAAGTCACCGCCGATATCACTGAATCGATGTCGCAGCTGGATGAGTCCATCCAAAGAGCCCATGACGAGATGAGTCAACTGCAACAGTTGACGCTGGTGATGCGAGACGAAATCGCCCATGCCCGGATGGTGCCAATCGGGACACCCTTCACCAGGTTTCGTCGAGCGGTCAGAGAAATCGCCAGAGCATCAAACAAGGAAGTGTCCTTGGTCACATCGGGCGAGCAGACCGAGGTAGATACTGGAATCGTGGAACGATTGGTGGATCCATTGGTACATTTGGTCAGGAATGCTGTCTATCACGGTATCGAGCCGGCGGCGGATCGAATCGCGAAGGGTAAACCGGCCGTCGGAACCGTCTACCTCCATGCGGCTCATCGTGGGAATTCAGTCATCATTGAGGTGGAAGACGATGGAGCAGGGTTGGATTTGGGGAAAATTCGAGCCAAAGCCGGCAAGATGGGAGGCGCGCAATTACGCCACGTCCAAACAATGTCGGATACGGACGTCCTGCAGTTGATTTTCATGCCAGGCTTTTCCACGGCCGACAAGGTGGGGGATCAAGCAGGCCGAGGCGTCGGACTCGATGTGGTCAAACAAGTGGTTGAAGGAATGAACGGGCATATCGATGTGGAATCTGAGCCCGGTATTGGCACCAAATTTACCTTACATCTTCCGCTCACCCTCCTGATCGCAACTGCGTTGCTCGTGCGAGTCGGCACTGAAAAATATGCGATTCCGCTCGCGAGCATCCAGGAAGTCACGATGCCGACACCCTTCTCCATGCGCGAGGAAGGTAATCGCACAGTCTTACAAATCAACGAACAAATGATTGAAATACACTCTCTCCATAACATCCTTCGTCGACAGCCGGGAGTTGTTGATTGGACCATGCCCGTGGTGATCGTTCGGACAGCGGGAACGACGATGGGATTAGCCGTCGATGAACTGTTGGGCCGCCAAGAAATCGTCATTAAGCGCCTTGGATCTCTGAGACCGTTGGAGCATTCATGTTTTGGCGGCGCGACTATCGATCCAGAAGGACGCGTTGTTCTTGTTCTCGATCCAAACCGGTTGACGACGAGAGAGCTTAAGGAATCGGTTGCCCACAATCTCTTTTTCAAAACCACGCCGCTGTCGAAACAGTCTCCACCACAAGAGCAATTGTCGAATGAGCCGCAAGAGGCCCGCCTACTTTTGATAGACGATTCATTGAGCATTCGCAAGTTCGTAGGAAGGATGTTGGAGTTGGCCGGATATCCGTTTGATACGGCAGTTGACGGAGAAGATGGACTTCGAAAGGCATCAACGACTAATTATCGGATGATCCTCACCGATCTCGAAATGCCAAAGCTCAACGGATTTGAAGTAATACAAGCTCTCAGAAGCCGCCCGGAAACCAGACAAACGCCGGTGGTCGTCATGACGACGAGGGCGCGAGACAAGCATCGGCAGATGGCGATCAACCTTGGTGCTAATTCGTACATCGCCAAGCCAGTAGAAGAACGGATGTTGTTACAGGAGGTGGCACGATGGCTTGGAAAGGCTCCCGTGCTGCGCAAGTAACCTTGCGGAAATACTCGTATCGATTGACGAAATGAGGCTTGTTACAGAGAATGAGTAAAACGGTCTTGGCTTGGGCGTCCGGGAACCAATGACAGGAATTTCGTTGTCAGCTTCTCCATCACGATTTCTCATCGTGTTATTTGGCGGACGGTATCTTGCGTTGGATGCCGAGTCGATACAGGGAGTAGTGACGCTCGAAGAGGTTGGATCCCTTGACGATCCAACGATTCACGGTCTGGTGTATAAAGCCATCAATCTGGCTGATCGATTGAAGATATTGAATAATCAAGGTTCAGCGCATAGTCGTATTGTGCTGCTTTCTGAGCGAGGCGTGCAGGGGAGCATTCGAGTCACCACGGTGCAGGGATGGCTAGAACTCCATCCCTCTCAAGTCCTGCCGCTTTCCGCGCAGTTTTGTGGACCAGAGCAACGTTGGTACCGGGGCATGATCCTATTCGAAAAAAGTATTGCGTTGGTGCTCAATACAAGCTGGGTTCTTGATGAGCAGGTGGCGAGCGTAGAGGACAGTGGGGGACAAGGAAACATACCTCGACTCGTAGCGGCCCCGAAGATGTCCGTGAACAATAGCCAGGTATGCTGAGGACTGGCCAAAATCATCATCGGGGAACGGCGCGTCAATCATATCAGCTGTTGGTATTTTTCGTGGGGGGGAGGCGATTGGCGGTGAAGGCAGTGGATGTATCGGGCATTTTCCAGTGGACTGAACCTATTCCGGTCGCTGGTCAAACTCCCTTTATCACATCAGTCGTTCGCCAGGGGCAGACGGTGTTACCAGTATTTGATCTGGCCGCATCTCTTCGTCTTACTGTACAAGGGAGCAGTCCCTTGTGCCTGAGAGTGAAGCATTCTCTCGGAGAGATGGCAATGTACATAGATGAAGAGATTCCAGTCCTTCATGCTTTGGACCCTGCCACGCTTCAACCATACCACGGCAAAGACTTGCCGTCCGACGGCAGTTATACCAATGGCCTTGATGAGATCCCTATTCTCTCAGTGTCACAACTAGGGTTGAATGAGTAATTATTACTTGTGTTCAGGGATGAGCGAAAGGTGCAGGCATGCCGAAGATCTTAGTAGCCGATGACAGTATCGCAGTTCGTAAGGTGGCTGAACGACTATTGACTGAGGCTGGATTCGGCGTCACGCTTGCAGCAAACGGAGAGGAAGCGCTGGCCTATTTAGCAAAGGAACGACCGGATGTTGTCGTGTCCGATGTCATCATGCCGGATAAGAGTGGGTATGAAGTGTGTGCATTTGTCCGTGGACACGCAACCCTCGCCTCGACGCCCGTACTGCTCATTTCTGGGATCGTGAACCACGAAGTGACCAAACAGGCTGAATCTTGTCGCGCGGATGGAGTATTGAAGAAACCCTTTCAAGGTACTTCCCTCAAGGATCGAGTCCTTGAGCTAATAGCAAAACGACAGGACGCAGCGCCAGCCTCCGCCGGTGGGCCCATTTCTGCCCCCGTAGCAGCCGTTGGTGAACCGACGATGCAGATGGCAACGCAACCGCTACAGGGACTGCACCAGGAGGTCCACAAACCTACAGAGATTGAAGAACAGTTACGGGCGGAACGGGCTCGCTCAGAAGAACTCGCCAAACGGCTGTCCGAGTCCTCGGAACACCTTGCCAGGGCCAAGACTAGTGAAGTGCAGTTGGCAGCCGAGCGCGCACGTCTCAACGAGCTTCAGGAGACACTCGCCAAGGTCGAGCAACAAGTATCAAGAATTCCCGAGCTAGAAGCAGCACTGAAAGCGGAACAGGCTCGCTCCGAAGAACTCACCAAACGGCTGTCCGAGTCCTCGGAACAGCTTGCCAGGGCTTGGTCGACTTGGTCTTCATCTTGGTCGACTTGGTCTTCATCTTGGTCGACTTGGCTGCTTTCGACTTGCTGGCAGCAGCCACAGGCTTGGGCAATGCAGGCTTGGACTCCGTTTTCGACTCAGCGAGCCGTTGCTGGACATAGGCCGCCACGGTACCAACGGTACTCAAACCCGGAAGGTCTTGGTCTGGAATTTGGAGCTTGAATCGTTCCTCGATCTCGAACAGCAGTTCGATGATCGCTACCGAGTCGAGGCCGAGGTCATCACGAAGATGATGAGCTTCAGTAATCGATGCAGGGTCTCGTTTGAGATAGCTGGCCAAGGCCTGAATGATTTTAGCGATAACCGCGGGATCGATCCGTTCAGTCATTATAGGTGCTCCTTCAAGTGGAATGAGGCTCCTCGCATGTGACGGCTGCGACGGGACTCTCGATATCGTTCAACCGTTGTTATGCCACAAATTTCTTAAAGACGACCGTGGCATTGTTACTGCCGAATCCGAAGGCGTTCAAGAGGGCGTACCGAATCTTTCGTTCTTGGACGGCACGTGTGATTCCATCCAAACGGCAGGCTGGGTCCGGTTCCTCGTAGTTCGCCGTGGGATGGATTTGCCCGGTATGGATTGAAAGAGTCGTGGCCACTGCGCCGATCGCCCCAGCTGCCCCCAAGGTATGGCCGATGAGCGATTTTGTGGCACTGATGGCAATTTTGTCTGCGCGACTCTTAAATAGACTCCTGACCGCTTTGGTCTCAACGGCATCGCCGATCGTCGTAGAAGTCGCGTGCGCGTTGATGTAGTCAACCTGATCCGGCCTGATCCCGGCCGAGTCGAGCCCGATCTTCATGGTCGTGGCGATTTCCTGACCATCCTCCTGAGGGATGACCATGTGATAGGCTTCGCTGGTGGCCGCATAGCCGACCAGTTCAGCATAGACTCTCGCTTTCCGCTTCTTGGCATGCGCCCATGACTCGACCACTAATGTGGCAGCTCCCTCACCCATGACGAATCCGTCCCGGAGTCGATCAAAGGGGCGTGAGGCTCGCTCTGGAGCATCGTTAAACTCGCTGGAGAGGGCACGCAAGGAACAGAACCCGGCAAACACCAGAGGAGTAATGCTCGCGTCAGCTCCGACGGCAATAATCACATCGGCCTGGCCGCTACGAATACTTTGCAGGGCTTGGCCAAGGGCATGAGCACTGGAGGAGCAAGCTGTCGAGATCGTAAGATTTGGGCCTTTGGCACCGTGTGCCATTGCGACGATACCCGACGCCGAATTGAGGGTGATCGTTGGAATAAAATTCGGGTGGACGCGATGCGGTCGTTGCGTTTTAAAGAGCTGTGAGATTTCACGCTCCCCCATCACCATCCCACCCATGCCAGCTCCGACAATGACACCGACGCGATGGGGAGCCTCCTTGGCCATATTCAAATCGGCATCGGCGAGTGCCTCTTTTGAGGAGACTAAGGCGAATTGCGCGTACCGATCCACGCGACTTGCCTGCATCGTTGTTAAATACTGTTCTGGTGAGAAATTGTGGATCTGCCCGGCGACCCGCGAACGATAATCGGACATCGGAAACCATCCCAGGGAAGGGATTGCAGTAATCCCCGAGCGACCCGCAAGGGCTGACTTCCAGAACTCACTGACGCCGATCCCGATGGGAGAAATCACCCCGAGACCGGTAATGACTACGCGCGAGGCCATGTTTCCCCCTCCTTATGGGCGCACACGGCGCCTTACTTACCGGAAGACCGATGGACAGTCAACTAGGAAACCTCTCTTTAGTGCCTAACTTTTAGTAACAGATAGAGGCCAAAGCTGAGAAACAGCGTATTGGCCATCCAGCCGGCAAGCATGGGAGCCAACACTCCGCCTCGTCCGAGTGCGATGGCGACGGAGTGTGTCGTCCAGTAGCAGAACCCGACGATAAACGCTTGCCCAATACCCACGGCCATGTTGCCACCACGGACTCCGCTTCGGCGCAAACTCAGCGCAATGCCGACGAGCACCATCACAACTGTCACCAATGGGAATGCAACACGACCGTAGTAGTCCGTCAAGAGACGGGCGAACGAGAAACCTTCGTGCCGAAAGCGTCCGAGGTAGTTTTGAATTTCTTGAAACGTCATCGTTTCCGAGTTCCCCACAACTGAGGAGGAGAAATCATCGGGAATCAATGGAATGCTGATCGCCTGTTCTGTGAACAACGTCAGCTCTACGGTCTCGTCCGATTGAAAGCGGCGATGCGTCCCGTTTAGCAGGGTCCAGCCTTGAGGTGTATAGCGGGCTTCAGCCGCTTCCGTAATCCGGTCAAGCGTAAACGGTGGACGAAAATAAAAGATTCGGACACCCCGAAGGGCTGTCCCTGCAACATCGATCTCATTGACTTCCATCAGGCCGTCCGCGCTGATGCGGGCCCAGGGCTGGGTGGCTTTGACGGTGACTGGAGCCGGTCGTTGTTCGATCTGGACCGCACGGATCTCTTCGGCTTTTTCCGACGCGAGCGGAATGACGGTCGAGCTGAAGAGAAAGAGAATCATAGCCATGCCGGTGGCAAACAGGAGAAAGGGCGACGTCATCCATAATAAGCTGATCCCACAGCTACGCATGGCGGTGATTTCATTACTGCGCGCAAACAGACCAAGTGTCAACAAGGTCGCCACCAAGATCGCGAACGGAGCGACTTGGAAGGAAATAGCGGGAATTTTCAACGCGAAGTACGTGAGGATCGGAACGATTCCCGATTCATAACGCAAGAACCGGCGGACCTTCTCGAAAAAGTCGATCACGAGATAGATGGTTACCAAACCGGAAAAGCACATCCCGAAGATTTTCGAGTATTCGCGGAGGATGTACCGGAAAAGAATCGTCATGCGATGGAAGCAGCATGGCAATCACTTTGAGGACTGCCCAGAACCCGACCCCCTTGGACACCAGCAGTTCAACAAGACGCAACAGCTCCCTCGTCAACATGACGAAGCAGAGCGCACCGAGACTGAGACCAAACGGAGAGAGCAGTTCCGTGAAGATGTAGCGATCAAGCAGTGTTCGTAAGATCACAGAGTGTCTAGATGGGAGAAATTCGATCACTATAGGGAAGTCCTGCTCGCCTGTAAACTCAGGAGAAACTCTTCTCCGCGAAGATTCGCTTGACAGGTCCTGAAGCCTATGGTACATGCAGCGCGACTTTCCATTCACACGATGGGTTCCGTGAGCGATGTATCACTCCTTCAGGTGCCCGTCCCTTCTTCTAGTCAAATTATTACCAAGTCCATTTTCCGTTTTAATGCAGGGCGATTGCGTGGGGCCGCTACGTAACCGGTCGTAGTTGTTGAAAAAAAGGAGGGCTTCTGTGAAGACAAAAGGCACGGTCAAGTGGTTCAACGATCGAAAAGGGTTTGGCTTTATCCGGCTGGATAGCGGAGAAGACGTCTTTGTCCACTACTCTGCATTACAAGGAGACGGCTTTAAGACCCTCAAGGAGGGTGAAAACGTTGAGTTTGAGATCGTGCAGGGAGCCAAGGGGCCTCAAGCGTCCAATGTGCTCAAGGCGGAGATCGCCGCATCGTAAGTTGTCACCTCTTCCGGTATGTGTTCGGGAGAAGAGCTGGTCCTCCAATCGGAGGACCAGCTTCTTTACTCGAGTACTTGCTGCCTGATTCTTCCATTTCCTAGACAAAAATCCTTACGACTGTTAGCGTTTGAGCGTTTGATTGTTCTGATCGTGGAGGTATTGTTGTGCCCCCGGATCGAAGTCGAGTTCTCCAACAAGCGCAGCTCCTCGCGTCCCGCGGACAGTACGAAGCGGCCATAGCCGAATGGAAAAAACTGGCCGCAGATTCCCCCGCTGACGGCACCATTCATAATACAATCGGTGATTTGCAACTGAAACGAAACGCTTCAGGGGAAGCCGCTACTGCATTCTTGCAGGCGGCCTCGGCATTCCGAGCCGAAGGCGCGACCCTCAAGGCCATTGCCGCCTTTAAAAAAGTCCTGAAATACGATCCCGCTCGATATGAGGTCTATCGCCACCTTGGCGACTTGAATGTTGAACGTGGACTCATCAGCAGCGCGGTCCAGGACTATCTCACGCTGGGGAAGTACTACCTAAAAGAACGTCGCGGAAAAGACGCGCTCGAAGTGTACAAGAAGATCGTCCTCCACGATCCATCGAATCTCAATGCACAGCAGCGCGTCGCCGAACTCTGTGTCCAGGAAAACCAGCAAGATGAAGCGACCACCGTGTATCTTCAGCTGGGCCGTGAGCGATCAGCGCAAGGGCGATACGATGAGGCCAAAGACGCGTATCTCGCCGTCCTCAGGATCGACCCTGCGAACAACGAGGCAGCCCAATTCGTGGAGAGCCTGAAGAAAGGTGGAACCGGATCAACCAAGACGGTCAAACCAGGATCCACTGCACCGGTACAGAAACCGTCGGAACCGGTCGATCTTCTGGCTGAGGCCGTTCGTCGCATTGACGAAAAACAGTATGCCGGCGCAGAAGCGATTCTGAACCAAATGCTGACACGAGAACCAGGGAACCCCCAAGTCTGTCAACTCCTGGCTCGGTTGCACTTGCAACGCGGGGATGTTCAAGTGGCGCTGGGAGAATATCGTTTCTTAGCTGGGGCCGCGTTGCGAGCCCATGACCTCACACTTGCCGAATCGTTGATTCAGGAGTTCTTGTCCGCAGACCCGAACTCCGTTCCGTTACTGGAGCTGAAGGGAGAACTCCTCGAAGAAAAAGGCGATAGTGGGGAAGCTGCCATCCAGTATGCAAAAGCCATCGAAATCTTGCTTGAGCATCCAGAGCCCGGCATGGAAAGTTTGCATGAGGAGCTCTTCGAAAAAGTACGATCGCTATCCAGTGATGACGCGTTCGTGAATCGACTGACAACAAGGATGAAGGGAGGGGCCTCAGGCGAACAGAGTGACCCTGCTCAGACTGCCTCTCTTGTGAGCGCGCCGTTGAGCCACGTCGATTCCCTACCGACCGGTGGTGAATCATTGAGAGCTGATTCAGACAGTGTTCAGGCAGTCCGTCCACACGATCAGATGAAGGAAAACCAACAATTGCCGGTGGCGGGTGCGACGCTCGACGACGTCAACCCGGTTGGCAAGGACAGTGGATCGCAGAAAACTAGCATTGAGTCGAAAGCAGCTCCTCATGAACACGGTGTTCAGAACACATCGGTCACTACTTCGGCTGCGTCGAGTGCCAAAACGCCACCTGCTCCACAGGTAGCAACAAAAGCGCCGGTGGTTTTACATCCGCCGCAAAACGAACCAGTGCCAGCTCCGGTGGTCGGGAAACCAGTCGCTGCACAAAAGAGCGAGGTGCGCAAAGCCGAAGTCGCGCAGGCACCTGTTCCGCAGCCGACCAAGCTCGTCTCAGTTCAGACATCTGTGGAATCAGCTGCTCCTAGTAAATCCACCGTAGTTCCACCACCAACCGTAAAGGAACCGATGGCGGCCCCCGACTACGAGACGCACTATGCACTAGGTGTTGCGTACAAGAACATGGGGTTGTATGAGGAAGCCAAGGAAGAATTCCACGTATCGATGAATAGCGACTCCTACTATCTTGATTCGGCGCTCATGACGGCGGTCTGTCTCAAGGAAATACATCATCACACGCAGGCGATTCTTGGATTGGAAACGGTCTTGGCTGATCCTCGTTGCCAAGGGGCTAAGGGGCAAGCCATTCGCTATGAGTTAGGGTTACTCTATGAAGCGGAGGAACAGTGGGAGAAGGCCGCTCACGCATTCGAGTCGATTCCTTCATTCCATGATGTTCCCCAGCGATTGGTGGCCTTGAAGGGGAAACAAGGAGGAGGGGAGGTTGGTTTTCGGTACGCCTCGTAGGGTTCAATCCTCGTTCTCAATCACCACTTAGTTCACTCGATTCGGCGCTGGCCGACCTCCCAACACGGCTGCAATATTGTCGAGGCAGAGGAGCCCCATCCGTACACGCGTCTCAAGTGTGGCCGATCCGAGGTGAGGAAGAAGAACCACAGTCGGCAGCGCGATCAAACCAGCAGAAACCATCGGTTCGTGCTCGTAGACATCCAGCCCAGCGCCCGCAATAGTGTGTGCCTCAAGCGCCGACACCAGCGCCACCTCATCGATCACCGGTCCGCGGGATGTGTTGATCAGGTAGGCGGTTGGCTTCATCAGGCTAAGCTCGCGTCGGCCGATCAGGTGATGAGTCGTATCGGTGAGAGGAACATGGAGGGAAAGAAAGTCGGATTTTTCCAGGACTGTATCGAGCGGGTGCCAGTCCCAGGTGAGGCCCGGTGGCGTGAGAACGGGGTGACGGCCGGCATAGATCACTGACATTCGAAATCCGGACGCTCGTTGCGCGACAGCCTGGCCAATGCGCCCCATGCCGACGATGCCCAGCGTTTTGCCAGAGACATCGGCACCCAACAGTTGGGTTGGCGTCCACCCAGGCCAGTCGCCGGTTCGGATCCAGGTGTCGCCCTTCACGATATGCCGTGCCAGCGCCAGTAATACCGCCCACGTCAAATCAGCCGTGGCATCGGTCAGCACATCCGGTGTATTCGCAACGATCATGCTGTGCTGGGTTGCGGCAGGCACGTCGATATTGTTGTAGCCGACTGCATAGTTGGCGATGATTTTCAGTTTTGTTGCATGGGACAATAACGAGGCGTCGATGCGATCGGTCAAGGTACAGATGACGGCATCGGCCTCGGTGAACCTGCGACGCAACTCCTCTGCGGTCGGTGGACGATCGGCTGATTCAGTCAGTATGTGGTAGTGTCGCGGAATTGCGTCCATCACTGGCTGTGGCAAGAGGCGGGTGATATATAAGGTCGGGCGATCCATGAAGAAATCATTGTAGGAGAAATTGAACACAAAGGACAACGACTGAGGGTGTCCGAAGAATTCACCGAGTAGGAGACATCACGATCCATGGCCACCTCTTCTCCATTGATCCAACCGACGAAGTCTCGTGCGGTTGGGAATGACCTTCGCACCCTGTTGGGATCGGAAAAAGTCAAAGACGATGGACCGACGCTCACCGCCTATGCGGTGGACGCCAGCATCTATCGTATTTCTCCACAGGCAGTCGTCCTCGTTGAGTCGGAAGATGACATTGCCACGACCATCGGCTATGCCCGGTCACGAGGAATTCCGCTGACCCCTCGGGCAGCCGGCACCAATCTCACTGGTTCGGCAATCGGTTCAGGGATCATCCTTGACGTCTCACGTCTTAATCGAATCCTTGAGCTGAATCGAGAGGAGAAATGGGCACGAGTCCAACCGGGAATCGTCCTGGCAGAATTGAACAAACAGCTCAGCTCTCACGGACTGATGTTTGGGCCAGACCCTTCAAGCGGTGACATGTGCAAACTGGGCGGCATGGTCGCCAACAATTCTTCAGGCCCCCATACGCTCCGCTACGGCTCGGTCAAAGACAATGTGCAGAACCTCCGGTTGTGCCTCACCTCATCCTCCTGGATTGAGGCGCAAGCCTATGCACTGACAGATCCAACGCTTGAACGTTTGCTCACCATGGTGCCGGCCCTACGAGATCTCTTGGTGTTGACGCAGACCCACGCTGACCTCATCGCCGCGAAGCGACCAACTGTCAGCAAGAACAGCTGCGGGTACAATCTCTTCGGGGTGGCCGATGGATTAGCACAGGGAGTTTTTGACTTACCCAAATTGTTCGTCGGCAGCGAAGGGACACTGGGTATCATGAGTGAAGCGACGTTGAGGCTGGTGAACAGACCGACGTCCACACTCACGGCGCTGCTGCATTTCCAACACTTGGAAGAAGTGGGTGACGCGGTGCCGCAGATCCTGACGCTCCAGCCAAGTGCCTTGGAAGTCATGGATGCCAATACGCTCAACTTAATCGGACGGGCAAAGCATGGCATTCCCGCTGATGCGGCAGCGACCCTCTTGCTTGAGTTGGATGCCGATTCGATGGAGATCGATCTCCAAGAGCAGGCTGATGCCCTTCGTGCCATCTGTCGGCCCTACAAGCTGGCCTCGGAACCCACACTCGCATTCGATGCTGAACGAAGAGAACAACTTTGGAAGGCACGCAAGGCGTTGTACCCGACCCTCTATCGATTTGACCCGAAGAGGAAGCCGATCAATTTTATCGACGATGTCGTCGTGCCGGCTGAACGCATCAGCGAGTTGATTCGCTATCTAGAGGACTTCTTTGGAGGCCAGCAGGTCCCGGTGGCCATCTTCGGCCATATTGGAAACGGGAACGCGCACATCGTCCCATTGTTGGACGTGATCGATCGTGGCGATTTTGAAAAAATGGTGCAGGCCTACCAGGATGTCCATTCGACCGTGTTGAATCGATTCGGCGGATCGATTTGCGGCGAGCATGGCGACGGTCGCGTCCGGGCCGAGTTCGTCAAACGCATGTTCGGGGAGGAACTCTACGGCCTTTTTGTGCAGGTCAAGAACGCGTTCGATCCGGACAACATCCTGAACCCAGGGATCAAGCTGAGCGACGCGTCGTTTATAGACCATATCGACTACACCAGACTCTCAAAATCCTGCGCCACCTGCGCGAAGTGCAATTCGGTCTGTCCGGTGTATGACGTCTTTCAGTCCGAGGACATGAGTGCGCGCGGCTGGTTCGAAATTGTGACCGCCAAGGATTACAGTTATCTCAATTCCAAGCGGGTTGTGGAGGCCTGCCTCAACTGCAAATCGTGCCGGACGATCTGTCCCGCTGGCGTGGATGTGTCAGACCTGATTCTTCAGAAGCGGGCAGAGCATCCCAACCGGTTGGCAGGCTGGATATTTCGACAGCAAGCAAAAGGACTCAACTTTGACGCATTCGTGCACGTGCTGGCGAGCACACAACGACTGTGGGACCGTCCTTTTGTGAGGAAGCTGTTGGAACGAATCACCGGGCCGATCATGAAGGCATTGGCTCCAACCGCTCGCTTGCCACATGATCTTGTGTTACCGAAACTGGCTCGACGCCACTTGCGCGAGCGATATGCCCATGTAGCCACGAGAGAAATAGAGGAGTCGCCAACGCGGACCGTCGCCTATTTCCACGGTTGTGCGGCCAACTATTTTGATGATGGAGTCGGTGACGCCGTGATCGACGTCTTAAAGAAGCATGGGGTAGAGCCGGCCTTGCCTCCGCAACGTTGTTCAGGAACCCCAATTCAAACCTATGGGCATGTCAATCTGGTGCGCGATGGAGCCCGATTCAATCTCGGGTCATTCGCACCCTACGAAACCATCGTGACCGGCTGTGCCTCCTGCACGTTGATGCTGAAGGACTATCCCACGCTGTTCCCGGAAGGAGCGGAGCGGCAGCAGGCCGAATCATTGGCCAAGAAGGTCGTGCATATTTCAGAATTCGTCGCCCGCTCCTCGGAGCACCCTCCGATGGCCACTACTGGAGGAACAACGAAACGCGTCACCTACCATTCATCCTGCCATCTGCGGGCAGCCGGGGTGACAAAGGAACCGCGACAAGTCCTATCGTCATTGCCAGGGGTCAATTTTGTCGAGATGCAGGACGCCGATCGTTGTGCCGGAGGCGCAGGCACCTACGTGGTCAAAGACTATGACACGTCGAAGAAGATCTTTGACCGAAAAGCCCGTGCCATCAATCAGAGCGGCGCACACGTGGTCGCGACCAGTTGTCCAGCCTGTATGATTCAGCTGAAAAATGGATTAGGCGAAGACATCGAGGTCAAACACGTCGCCCAACTGCTTCAAGAGGCTTATCGAGCGGCCGAGGGCGAGAAGAGCTGAGTCACGCTCCTGGATCGTGTATAGTAGCCCGCATAAAGATGGGAATCATGTGGATTATAGGACTGGTGAGTCGCTGATGGTGTCGGTGCAGATTTTTGGCCAGACTTTACGTGCGGTCGTCGAGGAGAGCGAGCTCGAAGTGCCGGTCACCGGCCCGACCACCGTGAAGCAGCTGATTGAAGCACATCCCGCACAACTGGGCCCGTTGCGACGTTACATGACGAGCCGTGAGGCGCTCATTACGATCAACAAGAAGATCGGGTCGGAAGATTCACCGGTGCGCGACGGCGACGTCGTCAAACTGTCGTTCCAATCCCGCACGTCCTACGACGGCAACAGAGACATTCCTACCTGATCAGTAGCTGCTCTGCAGACAGGTTCCCCATCTCGCTCCTCCAACAGGGGGTGGCTATCAGATGAGTGCCATGGCTAACACCGACCTCTGGTTTCCGATCACGAGACGTGGTTTCTTTGAACAGAATCAGTTAAGGTCCTGCGAGTCAAGCGATCACGATGCACAGCACGACCAGCTGGATTCCAATTCCCCTCTATGCGCAAGTCCTTGTCGCCGTGCTCTGCGGTGCGACGCTGGGTATCCTGTTTGGCCAAGAGCCCTATCTGGGCGGCCTGCGTAACGAGCAGCTGGGGCAACTTGGGCTCTGGGTGGTCTGGATGCTCAAGACACTGGCCATCCCGCTCATCTTTTTTGCGATCCTCGACGCCCTTCTTCGCACCAGTATCCCCCTGAGCCAGGGGACCAAGCTGCTGGTCATCTGTCTCGTAAACGTCTCCGTCGCCATGGCCATCGGCCTGGCCATCATGAATCTCTGGCAACCGGGCTTGGCCTGGCTGGGGCACGTGGATGAGCTGCTCCACCTCGTGCCTGGCTCCACACTCTCGTCGTCGGCGCTAGCCAACGTGCAGGCCGGGTCGCAAAGCCCGATCGAGTATCTGGCGTCCTATATTCCCCGCACCCTCACGAATCCCTTTTCGAGTAACAACATCATCGGCGTCGTTCTCCTCGCCCTGCTGCTTGGCGGCACCCTGCGATACCTGCATGGCCAGTTAGACCAGACGGGTGGATTTGTTGCCGTGGTCGCACGGGGTATTGAACGGATCTATGGTTGGCTCGTGCAGCTCCTTGAATGGATTATCCTGGCGGTCCCACTGGCCGTCTTCGGCGTCGTCGCACATGTCGTCGGCAAGTCCGGCGTGGGCGTCTTTTCCGTCCTCTGGATCTTTCTCGTGGCCATGCTCGCCGGCCTTGTGATCCATTCCCTTCTCTACTATCCGCTCGTCGCCTGGCTGGTGGGAAAAAAGTCACCGAAAACGTATCTGGGGCAGGGGGCCGATGCCATCATGACGGCGGTCTCGTGTAATAGCAGCCTGGCCACCGTGCCCGTCACCCTCCGCTGTCTCGAACGGATGCAGGTCTCAGCGCAATCGGCGCGTCTCGCGGCCTGTGTCGGGACCAATCTCAATAACGACGGCATCACCCTGTACGAGGCGATGGCCGCGCTCTTTCTCGCGCAAGCGCTGGGCTATGATCTCCCGATGGCGAAACAGGTCTTGATTGTCCTCGCGTCCATCATCGCCGGGGCCGGGGTCGCCGGCATACCGGAAGCGGGGTTGATTGTCTTGCCGCTGGTCTTGGCCGCCGCCGGGTTGCCCGATCAGGTCATCCTCGCCGCCATTCCCCTCATCATGACCGTGGACTGGATCATCGCCCGCGCCCGCTCCGGCGTGAACGTCATGAGCGACATGCTCGTGGCCATCCTGCTCGACGTGGATAAGACGACACCAGCCAAGGAGTCTCATGCAGAGGCGAGGAGATAGAGAGACCGTAATTCCCAGGCAGAGAGGTGCTTTCTCAAGGGAAAACAGATAAGATCCAGACGCCTGAGGGGAGTTAAATTGGACTGCTCCCAAATATCTTTGCCTCAAACATGTCCCGATGAAGACCATTCGTGATTGTTTTGGCCGATTGATCAGACTCACAGACGAACGCATCGCACACATTCTCCAACATCCAGAAATGATTGAGATGGAGCCGGAGATTGCTCGTGTTCTCCAGGAGCCAGCTGAAGTGCGCCTTTCCCGTTCAGACAGCACGGTACAGCTCTTCTACGAGTACTACGCCAAGACACGTGTTGGTGGGAAATGGCTCTGTGCCGTGGTAAAGTATGCTGCAGAAGATGGATTTGTCGTGACCGCCTATCTGACAGACCAGATGAAACCGGGAGAGCGCCTATGGCCGAAAAAGTAAAAGTCTGGTTTGATCTGGAAGCCGATTACCTGGAAGTTCAGTTTCGTGAGGCTCCGGGTTTCATGAGGCCTACGGCGCATGATGCCGTTATGGAGCGCGTAGATGAACAGGGGCGTGTCCTGGGCTTCAGCGTACTCGGCGTTAGCCGCTTTCCCAAAGACCATCCATTAGAAGCGGAACTCGTGGCTAGAGAATAAGGCATCACCAGCCGACCAACAGGTTCCGAGCGGCCCTGATAGTCTACAACACGCTTTCTTCAACAGGTTCGGCTCGACCAGGCTCGCCGCAAGCAGGGCAGGCTCAGCCCTCAGCCTGTCTTTGAGCCCTTGGCCCTCCCCCTGCGAACTCAGTCCTCAGCACTTCTCAGAGAGGGGCGTGATTTCTCGTAGTGAAAGGGGTAAGCTGCGGCCCAGTCGTTGATTGGAAGCCTGGCTTCTCTGCGCGTTTCTCGGCAGAGCCAAGAAGTGAAGCCTGCGGGCCCTGGATCAATGTATGATCGCAAGACCTGATTCTCAGGCTACTGTCGTTGAACAACAGCAAGCTGTGGCTGAAGTCGAGCGCCGCCTATCCGTCCTCGACGAACTCGAATCCGCCGTCCAAGCCAACCATGCCCGCGCTGAACGGCTGCGGCAGTCGATTCTTCAACGATCCTTTTCCAATGAACTAATTTAGAGGGAATGCATGAAGATCAGGGAAATTGTTGTTCATAATTTTCGAGCCTTCAAAGATGCAACTCTATATGTGGAAGATTACGGCCTTCTCATTGGCGCAAACAATGCGGGGAAAAGTGCGGTTTTGGATGCTGTGCGAGCATTCTATGAGAAAGATATCAAGTTTGACGTCCAGCGAGACTTTCCAAAGTTTCCTACTGATGACAAAGAGTCCTGGATTGAGATCGAATATGAGATGACAAAGGATGAAGCAGAAACGATCCGTATCGAGTATCGACAAGCTGGTGGGCGGTTTCGCGTGCGAAGGGTCTTACACAGCGCGGACAAAGCTAACTTGCATCTCTATGCATACGAAGGCGGTGTCTTGTCAGCGAACCAGTTTTATGGAGAGGATAGTGTTGGAAAGGGGAAGCTTGGAGAGGTCGTCCACATCCCTGCGGTGACGAAACTTGAAGATATGACCAAATTTAGCGGGACGAGCCCGTTGCGAGACTTGGTCAATGCGATTTTCAAAAAACTGGTTAAAGGGAGCGAAGCATTTGCGAATTTTCAGTCTGCGGTCAATAAATTCGGGAAGGATATCCAAGCCGAGGAAACCTCTGACAAAAGGTCGCTACGTGGGCTGGAAGAGGATATAAACTCTGGCCTTAATGACTGGGAGGCGAAGTTTAAGCTGAGAGTAAGCCCGCTTTCCGAGACAGAAGTGGTCAAGTCCCTTCTGGACTATGAGATTTATGATGAGGTGCTGAAGGCAAACCAAAGTGCTTCAAGCTACGGACATGGCTTTCAACGTCAACTGATCTATCGTCTCCTCAGAGTGTCAGCAGGTTACTCAGCCGGAAAATCACCGGCAAAGAAGAAAGACTTTTCTCCAGACTTTGTTCTGTTGCTGTTTGAAGAGCCAGAAGCGTTTTTGCATCCCCCTCAACAATCCCAACTGGACAGTGACTTGCGAAAGATTGCGATGGAGGAAGGGCGCCAGGTTCTTCTGTCGACTCATTCTCCCCAGTTCGTAAGCCATGCAACCGAACATATACCAGGAATCGCCATGCTTCAGCGATGCAATGGGCAGAGTGTTATTGGCCAAATCAAGGTTGAGAGATTAAGCGAGCTCTTCGCCGAGAATCAGGAAGTCAACAAGTTAGCAGCGGGATTAAAAAACTACGAAGCCGGATCCGATGAAAGTAAAATAGAAATGGAAGCGGTGAAGTATTTTCTGTGGTTGAACCCCGAGCGGTGCGGAGTATTTTTTGCAAAGAGGACACTTGTAGTGGAGGGCCCTTCAGAGGTCGTGCTAATTAACTACCTCATTCACACAGGAAACATTCGGACTCCGACAGGGGGTCTATTCGTCATAGATGCTTTGGGTAAATGTAATGTCCACCGATTCATGAATTTGCTTGGGGAACTCAAGATCGAGCATTCAGTGTTGCACGATCAAGATCCCAATAAGACCGGTGACGATAAGATATTCCATGAGAGGATGAACAAGCTGATTCAGGACAGCAAAAACATGTTCACTCAGAAGGTACATGTATTTGATGATGACCTGGAAGCCTTTCTGGGTGTCACTATGCCAGACAAGGAATATAGGAAACCCAGTCGTCTCTTGCTTGCTTTGAAAGAGTCACGGATCGATGGAGACCGAATTAAAGCATTATGCGAGCTAATTGAGAAATTGACAGGGGCATCAGTGGGCGCACCCGTTGCAATGAGTTAAGCAGATGAGCCAACCTTCCCTGTTCAGAACGGAGATTTGGGGTCATGTCTTGCAATCAAACATAAAAAAACCTGGGACATTCTAAATTTCCTCATGGGCGGCGGTCCAATATCCCGCGTACCCCCTTCCTTCCG
>SWDG01000027.1:227827-247170 GCA_005116965.1 Nitrospira sp.
CTTCAGGAGACACTCGCCAAGATCGAGCAACGGGTCTCAAGAATCCCTGAGCTGGAAGCAGCACTGAAGCTTGAACAGGATGCGGTCGGTGTATTCAAAGAGGAAGCTGTGCAGTGGCAGAAATCTTCCGCTCAAATTGCAGAACTGGAGTCCACTCTGCATGCGGAACGAACCGCTGCAGAGCAACTGGTGCAACAACTGGCTGAATCAGAGCAGATAGCCACTAGGACACGAGAGGCGGAAGCAAGACTCGCAAATGCAGAACAGCTGACAGCCGAACTTCATCAGAAACTTCAGGATCTCGATGCTGAACTGCTGACCGAACGGCGGAAGGGGGCAGAGGCAGTGGGACAGCTTCAAGAATTAGAGCAAGTTGCGATGAACGTTCAGGAAATGGAAGAACTTCTAACCGTAGAACGAGATCGCAACGGTACCCTCGCTCAACGAGTAACCGAAGCCGAACAAGCCGCTGAGAATGCCACAAAACGGCTCGAGGAAATGGCTCGCAAGTTGGGTGAGATTGCAAGCTTGGCCTCCCAACTTGGAAGCGGGAGGGGACAATCCTGATCCAGGTAACCGGAATAGTTAGATGGTCGTCTTCTTGCTAAAGGGCCACCGCCGATGTCCGTTGAAACTGAAGATGCGTTCCAGAAAGAACTAGTTGAACTGTTCGTTCAAGAGGCACAGGAATGGCTTCAGCAAATTCACGTTGCCCTCGATGAGCTACAGCAATCTCCCCCTTCCGAACGCCATCGTGCCTTGGCTCAGACGATCAAGGTTGGTGTTACAAACCTTGGTGGATCGGCGGCCACGCTCAAACTGAGTGATGTCGAGCGAGCGAGTTTCTCAGCCCTTCCTTTTGTGGAAGCCGTTCAAGACCCTTCCGCTCGAATCTCCACTGATGACTTCATCGCGCTCTGCAAACAGCTGGGGCACATTCATGGAGCCCTGACCCGAGCAACGGGTGTGACATTTGAGGCAGAAGACGTCCCAGCGTCTTCCGAAGATCCGCCGACGATGATCCCGACCAAGGAGTTTTTGACATTACTGCGTGGGCTCAAAGATGAAGGCATCACGTCCAACGCATTCCATCGTAATTTGGTTCAGACGATGCTGGCCCAGGCAGAAGGCTTGATGGAGCGAGGGGTTGAACAATGCAATATGTCGTCCATCCATGAGTTTCTTGAGCGGTCTGCTGAGGGAGAGCAAGGCTTTCTGGATGTCGTTCAACAAGAGCTTCCACATCTGACCGCCATCATTCACACCCTTAAGACTAGTGGCGACGCCCTTAGTACGCCGTCCTCAGACTTGCAGAACGCAGTTGAACGTGTCGCGCAGTTATGGTCTGCCGCTCAGCAGGTCAATGCCTCCCATGCGATGCTATTTTTCATGGGACTGCATAGCTTCCTCACAATCGTCACACAGCACCGCGTAGTCGTGGGAGCCACACGCTATGACGCCATCCAATCACGGTTAGACCAGAACCTGGTAGGGATTGAGAAATGGGCGGATAACGGACGGATGGAGCGCATGGCAATACAACGTGTCTTGCCATGCGCTCCATAAAGCCCCACGTTGACTGGGGTGCTGAAAAAAAGAGGACCTCCTAGTGCCACTTGCCAATGCGGTACAAGGTCATGATGAGACTCGGAATTCAGCCTACGAGCTTCATTGGGGTTTGCGCCTGCGCCCATTTGAAAATGTGCCAGATCCAAAGTTTTATGTCCCATCGGCCAAACATGAAGCGGCCATGGAACGAATGCTGTACGGAATTCATGCCCGAAAAGGGATTGTAATGCTGACCGGTGAGATTGGAAGCGGGAAAACGCTCCTCAGTCGTGCCGTAATTCTCAAGCTTCCTCGATCACGGTATGAGGTCGGACTCGTGTCGAACCCGACTATCCTAGGGAATGAATTTCTCAGTGAGATCTTGTTTCAACTTGGATTGGATCCCCACGGGACACGTGTGGAGCAGTTGCGTCGTCTGAACGATCAACTGCTTGCCAACTACCATCGAAACATCGACACCGTTGTCGTAGTGGATGAAGCCCAGGCTATCGAACATGACCGTTTATTTGAAGAACTACGCCTCCTCAGCAACTTTCAGTTAAATGACCGGTTTCTCATCACACTCGTGCTCGTAGGGCAACCTGAGCTGCGGGAGCGTATCACGCGCATTCCTCAACTTGCTCAGCGGGTGGCCATTCAACACCACATCGATTATTTGGATCGCGCCGAGACGAAAGCCTATATCCTCGCTCGCCTCACGGCTGCCGGAAGCGAATTGGGGATATTCTCACCACTCGCGATTTCCTCCATTTATCATCGCACCGGAGGTGTATGCCGATTGATCAACTCGCTTTGCGACTTGTGTCTCTACTTCGGACATGTTTCGGGAGCACGTCAGATCAGACGTGCATTGGTGGAGAAAGTCGGAAATGAATTGCTGTATCGACCAGAGAATCACGGTGTGGGGGTGCTATCGTGACAACCTGGTATCACGAGGCAGAACAGGTGGTGGGGGAGATAGCGACTGCCGTTCAGGAGCATCGTTCCATATTTCTCGAACGACTTGAAGCTCTTGCAGGAGATGTCGTGTCATCGCTGCAGCGCAACGATGAGCTCGTGGTAGAAGCACTTGGAGGACCGGCCGGACCACCACTCATCACCAATCTAATCAATGTGGCTATACTCGGAACGAAGGTCGGAATCGGTCTTGGGTACTATGGAGAAGAACTACACCAGTTGGCCCTCGCGGGCCTTGTTCATGATATTGGATTATTTGCCGTCCCGAAATCCTTGATCACGAAGCCCGGTCGTTTGACTCAAGAAGAGCGGGCACTGATCGAAGGGCATCCTGAGCTTGGCTATCAAGTGATTGAGAAGTGCGGACCAGCGTATCACTGTTTGGGGCAATTGACGCGTCAGGCTCACGAACGCTTTAATGGGCAAGGGTACCCTCATCGACTGAAAGGAAGAGAGATCAGTGAAATGGCCCTGATCGTCGGGGTGGTCGACATATTCGATGCATTGGTGAGCGAACGCCCCTATCGCCGTCGTCTGCTCCCGCACGAAGCGGTCAAGGAGCTTCTCGTCGCTGAACGAAGAGCCTTTCCTCGAGAAATTCTGAAGGCACTCGTCGAGCAATTGTCGGTGTACCCACTTGGGACGACCGTGCGATTGACGACCGGAGAAATAGCAACCGTGGCCACAGTGAATAGCCGCTACCCCCTTCGCCCAGTCGTGCGACTGGATGAGCAGCAGGAACATGAGGGAAGTAGCTCTTGTGAGATTGATTTGAGTCGCGCACCATTAGTATCCATCGCGGAGATTCTTAATCCACCCGAAGTCGGGCGAATCACATTTTCAAGACCACCATCGAAACCGGCAATGTCTGCTGTGCCGATTGCCGCGTCTGATTCCTTCACATCGCTGCTTGAAAGTCTTGACGCGGTGGTCTTGACACTGCAAGGAGTGGTGAACTCCAAGAGAACCTCCTGAAAACAACCAGACCTTGGTCCTGATTGCAGTACGATTACCGAGGGCGAGCGGCTGCCTCACATTCAAGCAAATCTCCTCTCCTTGCCTGTGCAAAGCTCAACTCAATATCACAGTACTTTGCTCACGATGGCCTTGCATGGGTAATTCACAGAAATACCAACAAGATACACCGTTTTACTGGAAGAACAAGTGGTCCACTCGCTGATCATCAGATTAAAATCAATGAGCCACCCCTGCGTTCTCCCCTTGTAGATAGCAAGTTAAGTTGTCCGGTTTTTGTAGCACATGATCTGTCCGGTACCCTTCATCCCGCCGTTCAGACCAGAGACCAGGAAGAAGAAAATGTACCTGGAGACTTGTCCTGCTTTTGAATCGGTATGAATCAACGCAAGCCCGGTTCCATCGTCGTCGAGAAGATAAAAGGAGTCGGGAGTCTGTTATGCCTGGAGCATGCGTCCGCGCAGAATTTATGAGGTCGCGAGTCTTTTCTTTCCGTAAGCCCCAAGCCTCAGTGGTATCCTTCTGATTCGTTGTTAGTACGCCGCCTCACGAACTGCCCGCCTCTGGGTTTCAGCTCCCACCAGGTTGCCGATGGTGTACTGCTGTGCGTCACCATGGCCCTACGCTGATGGTCCCGTGGTCGCACATTGCCGTTGACCAGCCCGTTTGCGCACTTCTTCACGCGATTGGAGGGGGCTTGAAGTTTGAATGAAAGGCTGCCGGTCTTGGGAATTGTGGGCTTTCAGTAACTGGTCTGGTATACTCGCGACTGTCAGGAGGTCGCCAGCATGAAGGAACAATTCACTGCGGTGTTCCAGCAGGTACCCGAAGGATATATTGGGTTTGTCGAGGAGTTGCCCGGCGCGAACACGCAGGGGGAGACGCTTGATGAAGCCCGAACGAATCTTCACGAAGCGGTTCAATTGATCTTGGAATCAAACCGCGCGCTGGCAGAGGAATCGCTCCAAAACAAGACCGTGATCCGGGAACCACTTGCCTCCATTTCATGAAGCGGATCGATTTGATCCGCCACCTGGAACGCCATGGCGCCCAGTTTCTCCGTGAAGGTGGCAGTCACAGCGTGTATGTAAAACGTGCCGCCGGCAAGACCTCGACCATTCCTCGCCATCGAGAGATCAACGACTTCCTCGCTCAGAAAATCTGTAAGGATTTAGAGATTCCCAAGCCGTAGCCGCTGCTCCAGCCTGCCCTGCAGGTCGTCTTCGAGAACACGTGGCGGGTCGTGGTTACGTCGATGGTCGGCTGGTTCAAACGCCGAGAGCAGGAGGACTGGTACGACAGGCATAAGGACTTCACGCTGTTCTCGTTGAAGGACTAAGCCATCGACCCACTGGACCACACTGCGGCGCGGTCGCACTGAAGACTCACCATAACTGACGGCCACCGTTGACGGCGACTGATCCTGGGGAAATTCCGTGGTGATGCATGGTACAGTAACTTCAGCGAAAGCCGGAAGGCGCCATCTGCGGTCTCTCACGCTGTAGCAAGGTGTTCACTGAGGTCGGTTCCCTTCTTCTAAGATAAGGAGCATGCCAATGATACGATATACGACGCGACTTGCTGTGATGCTGGGCACAGTATTTATCCTCACCACTGCCACCCTGCTGCCGTTGCAACCGGTATTCGGTGAGGGCGGGGCCAGGCGGGATGTGGTGCGTGCGGAGGAGCAGAACCGCCAGGATGCCATCACGCTTGCCACAGAGGCAGCGGACCATGGCCAACAGGGTCATGTGGGTGCACTCTTGACCAGTGCGGAAGCGGCGCTCCAATCTGCCCTGAAGGCCGGTGAGGCTCCGCATGTGGACGCAGGGGTCAGGGAACTCAAACAGGCCATTGAGCATGCGAAAGCAGGTCATGCCGACGTGGCGAGGAAACACGCCGAACAAGCGGTCACACACCTGTCTGAAAAGTACCGGAGCAGATAGGCTGGCACAAAGAGGGTGGGAGCTTTTGGCAGAAAGGATTGAACGATCCGAAGAAGAAATCGGATGATCCTTAGCCGAGTCCCTCACCGGTCACCATCACCGCAGGTTCTACGAACGTCATCGGTCTCTTGCGTTACAGGATGATGCTCATCCTGTTTCTGTCTCCCTTTTTTTCTGATCGCTCTGACACAGGCCTGCTTTGATCGGTGGTTGGTGTGGTGCTGTCCGTAGCCTCCTAATTATCTGATACCCCCGCTCTGGCGCATGTGTGGCCGCTGATTGCCTCATGGTTGACCTTGCACCTGCCAGCGCGATTCTTTTAGAATGCGCCATTTTTACGAGGAGCTTATGACGTTTCGATTAGCGGGTACCCTTGTGTTGTCGATCTTCTTTCTCGCCGTGCCGGCATGGGCCGATTTTCAGGCTGGCATGACGGCCCATGACAGTGAAGACTACGCCACTGCCATGCGTGAGTGGCTGCCGCTGGCGGAGCAGGGCGATGCCCTGGCGCAGTATCACGTGGGGATGCTGTATCACAAGGGCCGGGGGGTGCCGCAGGACGATGCAGAAGCCAGAAAGTGGTATGCCAAAGCTGCGGCGCAGGGACATGCCAGGGCGCAGTTCAGCCTGGGCACCTTGTACTTTAATGGCGAAGGCGGTCCGAAGGACTATCAGCAAGCCCTGCGATGGTTCCGTCTCGGGGCAAACCGAGGAGACGCTCTCGCTCAAACGAAACTCGGGATTATGTACGATGACGGGGAAGGCGTGCCGAAAGATAAAGTCCAGGGGTATAAGTGGGTCAGTCTGGCTGCGACGAACGGAGATAAGTCCGCGCCCATGCTGCGTGATATCCTGGCCAAAGGGATGACGGAAGCTCAAATTGCCAAGGCCAAGAAATTGGCGAGTGAGTGGAAACCGGAAGGCCAGTGAGAGTACGAGCATGAGGACGGGAGTACCTCAGCCTTCGTGATACAGACGCGGCACGCGTGGGCCGATGGTGCAGAGACTTCATAGGCGATCGTACCGGTTCATTTGGCGATGTCGTCGGCGATGATCTGCTCGTCACCCTGACGTCCGATGATGGCTGCCTCATCCAATTACTTTGATCGAATTGCGTGGCCGGTCACTGCAGCGGCTCTAAGCCCATTCATACAGTGGTGAATGAATGCGCTCTGGTTTCTCTGGCAGGGGGGCGATTGGGTGACCAGACAGCCCCTCTCTTGGCTCGTTTCACCCTTCACATTTCATGTCTCATCCTGCTGGTTCCGCACGTCCCGCTCTTCTTATTGCTGAATCGCTGAGAGCAGCCATGTGCCATCTTGCTCGCGCACGAAGGTCCAAATTTCACGCGACTCAGTTGGCGTTTCTTCGCTGCCTGTGACGACATATCCTGGCTCTCCGCGCTGCTTGGTCAGGGACAGGTTGTAGTCACGGGCGCTCCAGCGAAGCCCTGCCGACACATAGTACGCGGTGCCTTCCATCCAGGCTTCCAGGACTTCGGCCTGGAGCAAGATCACATCTTCCACATGGTTGTGGATGTCCTGCTTGGTGTGATCGGCCAGGGCGGCGCTGAAGTAGTTCAGCATGTCCGGTGTCACGAATTGCCGCAATCCGGCTAGGTCCTGTCTGCTCCAGGCTGCATGAACCTCGCTCAGCAGTTGCTGGAAGATGGCTTTATCCGCGGAGGTGACCTGTTCAATTGACAGGTTTCGTTTGTGTGTGCGAGACGGCGGTTCTGACCGGTTATCGATGGCGGGGTCTCGCCCGGCGAGTCCGGAAAAGTCGGGGAGGGAGGGGCGCTGTATTTTGAGGTAGTAGAAAACTGTCGCCGCTCCCAGGAATAGCAGGAGCAACAGAACGCCCACGGGTTCCAGAATCTTGCTGGTATGAGTGGCCTCTGGGGACGGCCCTTCGGCCTCGTTTGTCTGTGTGCGACCGGCTGGTGATTCGTCGGCGCTGCTGGTCTTTTGGATAGCTGCGTTCCGCGACCAGCTGGAGCCGCTATTGAGAGAGCCGTTTTCTGCCTGGGCCACAGAGGCGGGAAGAAGGCCGGTCAGTGACAACAGAATCGAGGCGGCGAGGAGGGGCATTCGGTTCACGGTCGCTCCTTGTGGTCATAGTTGAGAGATTCTGCGGTGCGGGATATGTTAGCAGCAATGGCTCCTTGAAGTCGCAAAGAATGGAGGAGGCGGATCTTGAGCCGTGCAGGCACCTCTCTGACGATGTGCTCTTGAGCATTGATAGCCGGTATGATGATGTGCCCGCAGTTGACTCACCCAGCGAGCCCTCAATCCGTGTAAGATGTCTGCACGTGCCTGTCACGGCTGGCCGTGAGTTCAGCCTGTCTCCCTGTTCCTTCCCGGGTCTTCTGTTTTGAGCGAAAGGTTCCCATGGACAAGAAAAGGCCGGATGGGCCTGCGCCCGGCCCGGTGCCTCCTCGTCTGCGGTATTCAACCGAGGTGCGGGTGAGTCTGGCCGCGGCGGCGGATGACTTAGGAGCGATGGTATGGATCGCAGTCGGGCAGGGATCGGATGGGTCGTCTGTGCGAGGCGATCAGATGACCGACCTGGGGTTGGTCGTTCCTGCCATACCGGGATTAGACGTTCCATCAGGCGATAATCTGACGGCCGGGTGCCAACGCGGCGGCTTCGGCAGGACCGGCGGCCAATTCTATAAGCCGGAAGAGGGAACGTAGCCATGCATCGTCGTGTGAGGCAACCGCGCGAAGATTGGCCCGCGCAACTCGACCGGATCGGCGTCACCTATCACAGTCTGGACGGCGGCTATTGGCGCGAAGATGTCGCCTATGAGTTGAGCGAGACGCAGGTCGACGGTCTCGCATTGGCCACGAGCTCGCTGCATCGGCTCTGTGTCGAGGCCGTCGAGCGAATCATCCGAGAGGATCGGTTTACCGATCTCCACATTCCCGAACAGTGGCGGCCCCGGATCATCGATTCGTGTGAGCGGCAGGAGCCGTCGCTCTATGGACGGTTTGATTTCTGGTATGACGGGATCGGGTCGCCGAAATTACTCGAGTATAACGCCGATACGCCCACCTCGTTGCTGGAAGCCGCAGTCGGGCAATGGGGATGGTTGCGAGAGACCTGTCCGGAGGCGGATCAATTCAACAGCCTGCATGAGCGGTTGATCGGACAGTGGCGCGCGATCCGTCGGCGGGCCTCGAACGATCTGCTTCATTTGGCCTGTTTGGATGGGAGCGACGAGGACCGGCAGACGGTCACCTATCTGGCCGATACGGCGAACCAGGCCGGGTGGCGCGTGCAGACCTTACCGATCGAACAGATCGGATGGGAGCCGGGGCGGCGGCGGTTTGTCGATCACCGGAACGAGCCGATCTCCGCTCTCTTCAAGCTCTATCCCTGGGAATGGATGTGTCAGGACGCCTTTGCGGCGGAGCTGCCCCGGTCTTCGATGATGGTACTGGAGCCGGCCTGGAAGCAGGTGCTTAGCCACAAAGGTCTGCTGGCGTTGCTGTGGGAGTGGTATCCCGATCACCCGAACCTATTGCCTGCCTTCTTGTCCGGACCGGGGGACTGTGCGGCCTATGTCAAAAAGCCATTTTGGTCACGCGAAGGCGCCAATATATCGATTGTGAACGGGGATCAGGTGCTGACGACCGCCGGGCCCTACGATGCGCAGCTCTCGGTCTATCAGCAGTACATGCCGTTGCCGGTGTTCGAGGGATGGCACCCGGTGATCGGATCCTGGGTGGTCGGGGACGAGCCGGCAGGGATGGGGATTCGGGAAGATCGTGGTCTGATTCACGGGAATCAGAGCCGCTTCATCCCGCATTTCGTTGTGAAAGACGTTCCCGATGCAAGGATGGAGGGCGAATCTTGAATCGTGCAGTTCTTTATGACCTGTGAGCCAGGCGGGATTGTTGGGCCTCGATACCGCAACACGAGCTGCCCTAAACACGAAATTCCCTGTTAAGATGAGACCCCCTTCACCCACAATGTAGCCAAGGAACAGGACACGATGACGACTTCCTCACAATCTCGTGCTGTGCTGGTGGCGATTCAGACCCCTCGTGTGACGAGGGAGGAGCTGGAGAGCTCGCTACACGAGCTCACACGTCTTGTGAAAACCCTCGGATACCAAGTTGTCGGTCAGCTGACTCAAAAACGGAGTTCCGATACATTTGCGACAGTCCTCGGGCAGGGCAAACTCACCGAATTGGCACGGTGGACCGGTGGGCCTGGAACCATCGCGGCGTCATTTGAAAAGCCGATGCACAAAGCGGCCTCGAAGCGCGAGGCTGCCGTATCAGACGAAGCAGAGGAGTCAGAAGACAGCGAATCGGATGAACCGAGCGAGGCCTTACCCAGCCCACACGAGCAGGCGCAGATTGTCATCGTGGACTGTGATCTGTCGCCGTCACAATTGAAGAATCTCGAACGTGCCGCCGGCGTGCCGGTGCTTGATCGCACCGGGGTCATCATTGAGATTTTCAGCCGACATGCTCGGACCAGGGCGGCTCGGCTCCAGGTGGAGATTGCCAGGCTCAATTATCTGGCGCCACGGATGCGTGAAACCGGCGGCGGCAGTGAGCGGCAAGGCGGAGGGGTCGGCGGCAAAGGGGCAGGAGAGACGAGTCTTGAGCTCGATAAACGCAGAATTCGCGATCGTCTGAAAGAGCTCAGAGCCGAATTGGCGGCCATCGGGGACGAGCATCTCACGCGTCGCGCGAGACGGGACAATGAATTGACCGTCGCGCTTGTCGGGTACACCAATGCCGGCAAATCCTCGCTGATGCGAGCGATGACGGGCAGCGATGTGCTGGTGGCCGACAAGTTGTTCGCCACACTCGATACCACGATCCGTCCACTCTATCCCGAAACGCGTCCTAAAGTGCTCATGAGCGATACGGTGGGATTCATCAAAAAACTCCCGCATGACCTGGTGGCATCGTTCAAGTCGACGCTGGATGAAGCGGCCTGTGCTTCGCTGGTACTGTTTGTCGTTGATGCTTCAGATCCGTCGTTTCGATCCCAACTCGACGTCACACGGAAGGTGTTGACCGAAGTGGGCGCCACGGATATTCCCAGTCTCTTGGTATTAAATAAACAAGATCGGCTCGGACCGGACGAGATCGGCTCGCTGAAGTCTGAATATCCCGACGCCGTGTTTCTATCCACGAGAAGCCAAGACGATCTGAACATGCTACGTGAGCACATCATGCGGTACTTTGAGAGCGAGATGATCGACGAGGAATTACATATTCCGTTTACAGCTCAAAAGATCCTGGCAGAGATCCGCACTCGGATGCGGATCTTGTCCGAACACTATGATGCCCAGGGACTCACGATACGCGTGCGCTCGACCCCTGAGAACCTGACGGTGATCAAAAAGAAGCTCGCGTGATGATGGGGCGAGCTTATCGCCGGAGGAAGCCGATCCAGCGCCATAAGTTCAGCAGACTGGCGAGCGAAGCTGCCACGTAGGTCAGGGCGGCAGCGGTGAGGATGCTGCGAGCCCCCCGCTCATCGTCAGGCGTTAGGTATTGGCCCTGTCGGAGGACGGGCAGGGCACGCCGGAAGCTCGCGTCCCACTCGACGGGAAGCGTGACGAGGTGGACCAGCGTGGAAATCCCCATCGTCGCCAGTCCAGCCATCAGAACAATGACACTCGCAGCCGGGGTGCGTGCGACTGCGGCCGCGATGGGAATCCCCATCATCAGGACCGCCCCGACCTTCTCCGCGCCCTGCGCGATCCGCACGAGTTTGGTGCGTTCTGCCAGCGGCTGATACCCCTGATGGTCTTGAATGGCATGCCCGACTTCGTGGGCGGCAATCGTAATCGCCGTGAGAGATTTCCCCTCGAAGATCGCGGGCGTCAGACGGACTGCTTTACTGACCGGATCGTAGTGGTCACCCGTCTCGGTCGGTTCAACAGTGATGTGCTGCATGTCAAACCGATTGAGCAGATGCCGAGCCAATTCTGCCCCGGTTCCCGGATAGTCAGGACGGGGGGCGCTATGCTTGGCAAAGACCCGCTTGGTCCAGAACTGTGGCCCGAGAATCACCAGACCGACGATGATCACGAGCAGAATGAAACCTGCCATATATTCCCAGTATCCCAATTCCCCCACCAAGCGTGGCGGGTGAGGGAGTCAACCAACGTGATTGCCACACGCAGGTGTGGGACGGTTTTCCCTCTCCACAGGCTACCATATTTGAAGACGGAAGATGGCCTGACCTTTCATCGAGACACAGCGCAGGGCGATTCTCGGCTGCTCAGCTGAATGAATGGCCGTCCCGGTCGTGATTAGATTACCTTTCCCATCAGCGCCTGGTGCGGTATCCTACGGCAGCCCAAGACCAAAGAGGTGTTTTGTGAAGCGTGCAGTCATATGTGTGTCGCATCAGGTACAGCAGGGTGCATGCCTCATCGCGACAGGCACAGGCTTGAACTATGTCCATCACGTATGACGTCATTGTGGTCGGCAGTGGACCGGCCGGAGCTTGTGCGGCATGGGGTCTGGCGAAAGCAGGTGTGGCGGTCGCCGTCATAGAAAAGGCTGCCCTGCCGCGGTACAAAACGTGCGGCGGCGGGATCGTGGGGCGGGCCATGCAAGCGCTGCCTTTAGATGTGCGTCACGTCGTCGAACAAGATTGCCATACAGCACAGCTCAATTTTCTTCCTGCCGGATTATCCTTCACGACTCATCGACCGACGCCGATCATCTCCATGACAATGCGCGATCAGTTTGACTATGCCCTTCTTTCCGCAGCTCAAACAGCCGGAGCGGTCGTCCACCAACAATGTGCCGTCGAGAAAGCTTCGTTCGATGGCGATGTCGTCACGCTCACCACCAACAGAGGCTCGATGAAGGCCACGTTCGTCATCGCAGCCGACGGGGCGCTCAGCACGGTTGCCCGAACCATGGGGATGGCCGATGGACGCGTTCTTATTCCGGCGCTTGAATATGAAGTGACGGTGCCTCCTGACCAGTCGGACAGATTTCAGAACACAGCGAGATTTGATTTTGATCTACTGCCTCATGGGTATGCCTGGGCTTTTCCCAAACGACAGCATCTCTCGATCGGTGTGCTGTCGATGGCACAGCGGGGGAGTGATCTCAAATCTTCTATGGCCCGCTATCTCGACCTGCTCGGCTGTGGTTCAGTCACGCAGATCGAGCGACATGGTTTTGTGATTCCCGTCAGACCGCGACGAGGGCCGTTCGTCGACAAGCGAATCCTGTTGGTGGGTGATGCCACAGGCTTCGCCGATCCTGTGACTGGGGAAGGCATTTCGTTCGCCATTCGAAGTGGTCTGATGGCCGCGCAATCGTTGATTGACGGGCGGTTTGAAGAGGAGTCCGTCCGAAGTGAGTACACCCGCTCACTCACTGAGACGATCCTTCCTGAACTACGAGCAGGACGATGGCTGGCCCGACTGCTGTACGACTTTCCCCGCATCCGATCGTGGGCGTTTTCTCGACAGGGTCAGCGCCTCTGCGAGGCAGTAACGGACGTGATGGCCGGGAAGCGGACCTATCGGGACTTGGTGTTCACGCCTCGGGCTCTCCTCAAGCATCTGACACCTCACTGCTTCAAGCGCTCAGGCTATAGACCGGCTCGGCCACGCGATGGTCAGGCATAAGAGGGCAGATTTTGGTGTGGGAGATTTTCTGTTGTTTATACGTTGTCTGCCAGAGTTGTTCTATACTCGACTGAGCCTCATCGTGCGTGAGAAGTGCGCAGGCTGACAGCCCATTGCCATTGGAGTACCCTATGACTATTACCGACATTGACTCGGCTGATCTCACGACTCCGACGGGACTGATGCGGACCTATCTTATTCGCCCTATCGGAGAGGGACGCTATCCCGGGCTGGTGCTGTACTCGGAGATTTTTCAGGTCACGAGGCCAATCCGGCGTACGGCGGCCATGCTGGCAAGCCATGGATTTGTGGTGGCCGTGCCGGAGATTTACCACGAGCTGGAGCCAGCCGGCACAGTGTTGGCCTACGACGAGTCGGGTGCGGCACGCGGCAATCAACATAAGATCACCAAGACCTTGTCGAGCTACGACGGCGATGCGCGGGCGGCGTTGGACTATCTTCAGACCTCACCGCACTGCACGGGCAAGCTGGGCGTGGTGGGGATTTGCATTGGGGGGCATCTGGCGTTTCGCGCGGCGATGCAGCCCGACGTGCAGGCCGCTGCCTGTTTCTACGCAACGGACATCCACAAGCGCGGCCTGGGGCAGGGCACGCATGACGACAGCCTGGATCGGATCGGCAAGATTACGGGCGAGTTGCTGATGATCTGGGGTCGACAGGACCCGCACATTCCCCGCGAGGGGCGGGCGCTCATCTACAACGCGCTGAGCGATGCCGGCGCGCATTTCCAGTGGCATGAGTTCAACGCTGCGCATGCGTTCATGCGAGACGAGGGTCCCCGCTACGATCCTGCTGCGGCCAGGATCTGCTACGACATGGCGTTGGAGCTCTTCCACCGTCGGTTAGGCGAACACGGAACCTAGCCGGATATGACTCGGTGCTGGGCTTGCTCCTAGCCGTTGCGGCGTATTGCCTGACGCCCCCGCTGCCACGGGTGATGGGGTTGGCCTCCCCCGCTCACAGACACGTCGCCCGGGTTGTGACTGATTGTCCTTTCCTATCGAGCCTCAGTGCGGTATCCTCCTTGGGTTCACAAACGAGAGGAGCGTTGACTGAGCTGCCCAATGCTCTCCTGCCCGCCTCGCATCCTTAGTCGATCTTCGAATCATGTTGCCCTCTGTCTGCTTATCGCATGGAGTGGGCTCTGGGCTTCGTGCAGTACTGCGCCTGTGGCTCCTGCTGACAGTACCAGCGAGTCAACGGCTGTCTTTCACCAGTTGGCCAGCCTGGAGGTGGCATCGGATCGTTTGTACCAGTCGATTGCGGACCAAGCCGATGTGGCGGGATTCAGCCACCAGCTAGAGATCGAGTCTGATCTGACCAGTCCATTCACGCCACCCGAGAGGGAGCGTATCGCGCAGTCGTTTGTGCGCTCACTCAAAGTCATGCTGTTCGATCTGGCCCCGGAACAATTCTGGGAGCACCATCTCTCGCAATACTATGCCTCAATATTGTCGGTTCCAGAAGCCCAGCGATTGTTCGAGGGGTATGACAACGAAGTTCTCAGCCCGACGTCCAGAATGCAAGAACTCCGCTGGAATTTCGTGACGGACCGTCTGCCGGACCTGTTGCCTGCGGTGCGGGCCTGGTCACATCGGTTCCAGATCTCACATGAGGCGATGGTCCCGGCGCTCTTGCCGGGAGACCATGTGATCGCGCACAGGGCTGCGTATCATGCTGCAGAACCTCAACGCGGCGAAGTCGTCGTCTATCGCTATCCGGACAACAATGGGACACTGTTTCTCCATCGCGTGATCGGGGTTCCTGGCGATCGGATCGAAGTTCACAATCAGGTGGTCTCGGTGAACGACGAAGCCTTGACCGAGCCCTATGTGGAACATACTGACACATCGAGCATGTCCGGCAACGTCCGTGATAACCTTGGGCCTGTCACCGTACCTCCCGACAGCTATTTCGTCTTGGGTGACAATCGGGAGGAGAGCCTGGATAGCCGATTCTTGGGACCGATCAGCAAGGAGCACATTCTGGGGCAGGCGATGTGTATCTACTGGTCGGTTGATCCCGGCTCGAGGACTCCACGCTGGGACCGCCTCAATAAACCGATGCAGTAGCGGCAGTCGTGATACAGCCTGTGAAGAAGTACCGTGGCGCCCTATTGCTTGCGAGCTGAGACTTCTCATGGTAGGTGATACGGCCAGACCCGGTGGATCCTCTCCGCCGCTTTGGCGCAACCGCCGACAATTCGAACGCGCGTGTCATGATGGCTGATCCGCGCATGGAACGAACGTCCTGACCGGAGATTCACCGTTGCTCGGAATGTGCGATCCCTTGCTAGGTGTCTCCTCGTTGCTGCTGGGTGGCTCGGCTGCCTATGTCATCCTCAGCATCGCCGAACGGATGCGCGCTCCCGACCAAGGCCCCGTCAGGTTCCGATGGCTGACGATCGGTGCCGTCGCCGCGGGTCTTGAAATCTGGGCGATTCACTACATCGGCAATCTGGCATTCTGTCCCTCGGTCTCAGCAGCCCAGGATTCAGGACTGGCCGTGCTTTCGTTTCTCTCCGCCGGGGCGACAGGAGCCGTCGCCGTATACCTGATCAGCAGCCATGCCGACAGTCGGATGCGTCTCATCTCCGGGGGCATGCTGATGGGTGGCTGCATGACCCTGACTCATTTCGCCAGTATGATGGCGGTTCACCAGCCGATCGATCTCCAGAATGATTTGCTCCTCGTTGTGCTGTCGACGGTTGGGATCGTGGCACTCAGCATTATCGGCATCGTGATCGGATCGTGGAATATCACGTACAGAAACTGGCGAGTGACGGAAAAGGCGAGCGCCATGGGGCTGGCTCTTTCTGGGTCCCACTTCATTGGGATGATTCCGACGTATGGTATTGCTGGCTTCACAACCAGTGCTCCGCCGCCGGGAATCGAGGTTGACCTCCTCGCGGTGGTTGCCGTCTCGCTCTCGACCCTCCTCGCCATCATCGATCGGCAAGTGACAGCAACATCGAGCCTCGCGCGCGATAGCCATGCGCGTCTAATCGAAGCCATCGAAAGTGTTCCGCAATGGTTTGCTCTCTTCGACGTGGACGACCGTCTGGTCATCTGTAATCGAAAATATCGTGAAGTCATGTCTGGGACTGGGCCTGAAGTTCAAGCTGGCGACCCGTTCGAATCGATCGTTCGCCGGACTGCTGAACGCGGCGATATTCCAGCGGCGATCGGGAAGGTCGAACCCTGGATGCACTGGCGCCTGGACGTGCATCAAAATCCTGTCACGCCCTACATCCAATACCGGTCCAGTGGAGAGTGGCTTCAAATCAATGAGCGGAAGACGCATGATGGCGGGATCGTCTTTATCGCGACCGACATTACGGCTCTGAAACATGCTGAACAAGCTGCCGAGGATGCCAAGGCACGGCTTGCGGATTCGTTAGCGGTGGTAGAGGCCGCCAAGGCCCGTATGCAGGAAGAACTGAATGTCGGTCGGGATATTCAGCGGAGCATGCTCCCTCGCGTGTTCCCGGCTTTTCCGGATCGGAAGGAGCTGGAGCTCTATGCAGTCCTCGAACCGGCTCTGGAGGTCGGTGGCGACCTCTATGATTTCTTCCTGGTCGATGAGCATCGGCTCTGTTTCGTGATCGGCGATGTATCGGGCAACGGTGTCCCAGCCGCGCTCTTTATGGCCATGACCAAGACTATGGTGAAGACGCTGGCGGCCTCCGATCCCTCACCCGCCAGTATCGTCACACATGTCAACGATGCGCTGAGTGCGGACAACGATTCCTGCATGTTTGTGACCTTGTATCTCGGCATCTTGAATCTCCGCGATGGCACGCTCCTCACAACGAACGCCGGCCACAATCCTCCTCTGCTGAAGCGGCAAGATGGACAGTTTGAGTGGCTGACGGCCAAGGATGGTCCCCTGGTTGGTGCCATACAAGGGATCGCCTTCAAGGAGACGACCATCCAATTGGGTCTGGGAGATGAGCTCTTCTTGTACACCGATGGAGTTACCGAAGCGGATAATCGGCGGCGCGAACTGTTCGGCAACGACCGGCTAAAATCGGTTCTCGCCAAATCCCATGCTGTCTCAGTGGTTGATCGCCTCGGTGAAGTCATGCAGGCAGTGAGAACCTTTGCGGGTGAAGTCCCGCAGGCGGACGATATCACGATGCTTGGACTGCGGTATCATGGCATCGCCCCGTCCGACGTGGCAGCTCGGGTCTTCCGCCGAACGATGCCCAATCAATTGATGGCTATTCCGGACCTACAGATGGCCTTTGAGCAGTATGTGAGGCAATGGGAAGGGGCCAAGCCACTCATTCCCACCCTCAATATGGCCCTGGATGATCTGCTCAACAATGTGGTGCAGTATGCCTTCCCCAACGACCCAACGGAACATCACATCGAGGTGGAAGGAGAAGTGCGTGATACGTGGGTCATCTTCACTATTATGGATGACGGCATTCCCTTCAACCCCTTAACGGTCGCGCCACCGGATCTGTCGCTGCTCCTTCATGAACGTGAACTCGGCGGCCTGGGGATTCACTTGGTGCGTTCCATGTTTGATGAAGTGTCGTACCATCGCAATGTAGGACGCAACGTCTTGACGGTGAAAAAGAAGTTGGCATCTGCACCGTCCGCCTCCATGAAGCCTCCCGAGAAGTCCGGGATCAGCGCGTTCGATGTCGAGCGGCTGCCGCTCCCCTCACACGAAGACCCACGGAACATCGACAAGAGTGTCGAGTCGCGCCGGAATGGGACCGTGATGATTGTTACGCCACAGGCCCGCTTCGACACGAACAGCGCGCCAGGGATCGAGCGCATTCTAATGGATCACATCGGGCAGGGAGAACGGCAGATCGTGCTGGATCTCTCCCGCATTTCGTACATTTCCTCGATCGGGCTCCGGGTGATCCTGAAAGCTGTGAAGGCGATGACTCGAACAGACGGGAAAATGGTGCTCTGCGGGGGGAACGACCATGTCCGTACAGTGCTGCAATTAAGCGGGGCGCTGATGATGAGCCTCTATGCCTCGACATTGGAAGAGGCCCTATCAAAGGTCCAAGAGTTACGTTGACGAGCTGCCGGTCTGCTAAGATAGAATGACAATCTTCTCCTAATCCCGAAAGGAACATAATGATGGATCAAGGAACCAGACACACATTGACGGTGACCTCCCGCCAGAATGCCGGGATTACCTTCGTCAAGATGCAGGGCAGCCTCTCCGCCACTACTGCGGAACAGGGAAACCAGGACATGAAAAAGATAGTGGATGCGGGTGCAAAAAAGGTCATCCTCAATCTGGCTGATGTCGACTATATCAGCAGCGGAGGGATCCGAGTCCTGATACTGGCCTGCAAGCAGCTCAACAATGTTCAAGGGCAGATGAAGATTGCTGCTGCGAAAGGAATGGTCAAGGAAGCTCTTCAAGCCAGCGGCTTTGACCTGCTGAACCGGGTGTATGGAGAGAGCATTCAATTGTGCAATACAGAAGAAGAGGCTGCCGCCGCCTTTACGGGCTAGCCATTTCAGTGTTCTCCATCGTGCCCCATGCCCCGCGACAACCCAAACAAGACGGAATCTGCTCGAGCCGGGGCTCGACGACTCATCGAGCAGGCGCCGAAGGCGTTAGCCGGGTTGGCTGCCCTGAGTGGGGTGGCGTATCTCTCGGGATCGTTTTATACGAAAGCCTATTTTTCAGAATTCGGAGCCTCGTGGATCTTAGAGGAAGTTCCGACGGCGACCTATTTCAGTCAAAGCTGGGTGCCGCTGTTACTCCTGCTCTACCTCGGATATCTGGCTACGACGAACCTCGCAGTGATCGCCGATCAGGATGATTTGGCTGGGAGCGCTCAGTTCAAGCGCTCCCTGGCCGTGGTTCAGTATGGGCCATGGTTCTTGTTCGCGCTCTTGGTGATGACCCTAGTCCTGAGCACATTCGGCTATGTCACATCGGCTATTGTTCTGTCCACAATCGGTGTTATTGCAATTCTGCTCTTATCGAGCTCGGCACTCGAACTGCTCGTGGCGCGGTTCAAAACAATGGGCGAGCGCATTGATCTGTCGATGGCGTATATCGCATTCGCCGTGATTATCGCGGGCCTCTATGTGGTTCCTACGCAACTCGGACTGAACTGGGCACGGGTCGATAAACAATCAACCTCCTCGTTGCTCACGCTGTATCTGCGCAGTGATGCCGAACAGGAGTATCGGCTGCTGTTCTCAGTGAGGGAGCGCCTGTACGTGTTTCCGGCCAGATTCGAGGGAACCTATCCG
>SWDG01000027.1:247270-285781 GCA_005116965.1 Nitrospira sp.
GCCCCTTCGCCATTGCCGCTCCATCTGGCACTGACTACCGGTTTTTCACCGACCATAAAGGAGCAGACTGTGTGCTGACCCTCTTTGGACGCCGGAAGGGTTTTATTTCCTATACTAACAACCTGACCTACATTGCCACCGAAATCCTCCCAGGCTGCACCTGCGCCGAATAACTAACCCCGTCGTCTTGCCTGTTCCCTCCTCTCACACCGTGCAGGATTGTGGGGGAGGCAAAACTTCTCGCCATTTATGAAGAAGTTTTCATCTTCTCCTAATGCTCTCTTCATGTTTCGGGATTATAACGTAATTTAAGGATGAGCCGAGGCTGTGGGCGCGCAAGGCGCTTGAGTGCGATGCTCAAGACAATGGTTCAGGCACATAGCACAAGGAGGACGCGCTATGAAGAATGTGACAAAAGGACTTACTCTCTCCACATCTGTTATCCCTGCTCCCATGAGACGGGGATCCACGCGGTTGTCACCGAACCACCTTTTAGAATTGATTACCCGGGTGTGCATCTTCAAAGCCGAGCGTTGGGGACGCCGAGCGCTCTTTTATGAGCGGCACCGCGACTATTTCCCTCGAATGTCGGCCGATCTATTCGTGAATCGTTGCCGTGAATTGGAAGCGAATTACCGAGCCCTCGCACAGATGATGTTCCTGATCCCGACAGAGGATCGGCTGGTTCCAGTGCGTGCGTTGGCTTTACCGAAGCTATAAGGCGGCAGGCTTCTCCCCGGGGATTGCTTTGCCGGACAAAGGATGCCTCATATCAGCTGGTGACCCTGTGTGGGCGGACAGGTACTGAACGTCCTGTCCGCCCAGCTTGTGAGAGCCATCCCCCTCGAGCAACAGAATGCGAACCCGACGCACTGTGGATCGATCCTGTTCCGATGCTCGGCGCGAGCCTTTGGTGCTTCGCGACCTGCCTGATGACGATTTTTTGAAAACAGGCTGATCCTGGTCTTGCGCTATCGTCCCATTCCAACGTAACATCACACTTGCTGTGAGTCGTCGTTCCTTACTCTCCACGATTCCACGACCATCATCGGCAGAAAGGTAACGGTTTCCGTGACGAAACAGAGTCACCCTTCGGTGCCCGCCGGCCCGACCGCAACAGGATTTTCACCAGGATTCGTTTCCTTGGGACTTGAAGCGCCACTTCTCACGACATTGGAAACGTTGGGCTACGAAGAACCCACCCCCATCCAACGCGAAGCGATTCCGCCGCTTCTTGCAGGCCGAGATTTGCTTGGTCAGGCGGCGACCGGAACCGGCAAAACCGCCGCTTTTGCATTGCCGATGCTGCAGTTGATCGGTCATGCCGCAAAGGCCCGCCCATCAGCCCTTGTGCTCGTGCCGACCCGCGAGTTGGCGATTCAAGTCGGGGAGGCGATGCAACGGTACGGCAAGGAATTACGCATGACTGTGTTAGCGGTCTATGGTGGGCAGGCCATCGGTCCGCAGTTGCATGCGCTCAAGCGGGGAGTCGACGTGATCGTCGCCACACCCGGTCGGGCCTTGGATCATATCCGCCGTGGCACGCTCAAGCTACAAGACGTGAAGATCGTCGTATTAGACGAAGCCGATGAAATGCTCGACATGGGGTTTGCGGATGACCTCGACGCGATCCTGACCGGAACGCCCAAGGATAAGCAAACCGCCTTGTTCTCCGCGACCATGCCTCCACGGATTCGCTCGATCGCCCACCGGCATCTTCATAATCCCGTCGAGATTACGATTGCAAAAGAACCGGTCAAAGCCGGCACGGCCCCCCGCGTCCAGCAAGTGGCCTATATTGTCACGAGACCGCATCGAGGGGCGGCGCTTGCCCGTGTGATCGACGTGTCTGGTGCGAAGTCCGCACTAGTCTTCTGTCGAACTAGACTAGAAGTCGATGAAGTGACGGCGATGCTGACGGGTCGCGGCCATCGAGCCGAAGCGATTCATGGAGGTATGAATCAGGGGCAGCGTGATCGTGTGATGCAGGCATTCAAAGGCGGGCAAACCGAGTTGCTGGTGGCGACCGATGTGGCTGCGCGTGGCTTGGATATACCCCAAGTATCACACGTGATCAACTATGATCTCCCGTCCTCCGCTGAGGTGTATGTACATCGGATCGGCCGGACTGGCCGAGCTGGTCGCGAAGGCGTGGCTATCACGATCCTTGATCCTCGAGAACAGCGTCTGCTGCGAACGATTGAGCAGCACACGAAAGCTCAGGTCACCGTCTTGCCAGTGCCCAGCGTCGCCGATCTTCGCGCCAAACAGTTGGAGCGGATCCACGCGGCCATGGAAGAGGTCTTGCGCGATGGGAAGCTGGATGGATTTACACCCCTTGTTGATCGGCTAGCCACCTCCCACTCAGCGACCGATGTGGCTGCAGCCGCGATCAAACTGCTGGTTCGGGCGCAGGGTGGGGAACGTCCGGAACAGGAGATTCCTGGGATGCCTGCCAGGCAGCCGGAATTCGGCAGGCCGGTCCGACAGGCCGGTCGCTATGACGAACGATCCCGCAGCATATCCTCCCGACCTGAACGTCGACCAACAGGGCCGCCCCGGCATGGTGGACAGCGGGATATCGGCATGGCACGGGTGTACATCGGCGCTGGACACGAGGCAGGTATCAGGCCGGGTGACCTTGTGGGCGCAATCGCCAACGAGGTGAAGGTCAACTCCAACGTCATCGGCGCGATCGAAATCGAAGATCGGTTTTCCATCGTCGATGTCCCGGAATCTCTGGCTGCCCGTATTATCGACCTGCTCGGCCGCGCTCGGATCAAAGGCCGGAAAGTTCCTGTCCGACTGTTTCGTTAATAGCGTAGGTGCCACACTCATGTAGCTCGTTATCAGCTGCCCACTTTCAAGCAGTCTTGTTTGAGTGATGGCCGAAGGTTGATTATCATGACCAGCTACCATTGAAGGATGCCCAACTTCTGACCCCTGCCTCAGTCAGACTCCCTGAGATTCCTGTCAAGGCGGTCGTGTTGGCAGCAGCCATGATCTACCTCGGTTTGTTCGCCGGCATCACCGTGTCTGTGTCTATTCCTGCGGCCGTCGCTTCCATGGCAATTCTGCGGTTCTTCCGTGAGTCGAACATCCTCGAAAACAACGTCGTTCAAACCACGGCTTCGTTGGATGAGGCGCTGCTGCCGGACTGATCACCGGTGAAGCCTGGATGGGGATAATACTTGCGATGCCGATTGCCCTTGCTGCGATGTGGCCGGGTGTGGGTGCCGATCCATTTGTGATCTTTGTCTCTCCGCCCTTCTCTCCTGTTTGTCCTGCGAATCGTAAGGCCGTTTCTATGTCTAGTCACACGCACGCCGCTCCTTGTTGACTGAGGAGTGAGGCGTCCTAATCCCAGATCAAGCTGCTTCCGGTTGAGTGTCTCAACATGGAACACCACCGCATAGCCTGAGGCGGTTGTGCGGTGATAGAGCCATTCTGCCACAAGCAATACGTCTATTTTGTGGTGGTATCCGATTCTTCCCCCACAAAATATAGGTCTTGTCCCTCATCATCAGTTGAGGAATCGAGCGAACGTGTTGATGATTAAGCTTGACTACTTACATTAAAGTTCGATTAGATGGCTCGGCCTCAGTTTTGCTGAACCGACTCTTGAACAGACGACAGCAAGAATGCCATTCGTGCTGGTGCAGAATCAGATCAATCGCGGACGAATCATCTCGCCGATGCGTGAGAGAGGAGGCGAATTATTCGGCCAAGTGGTATCGAGGAGAAAGCGGGCCGGCGTTACGTCCATTCGTCTCGCAGCTGGCGTTGATAGACGACCGGATCACTGCTCAAGAGTATCGCGCCGGCATAGGGCCGTAGTGTGCTGCTGTCGGTGCCATGCGCTTGACTCAACACGGCCCGTTCCAGTTCGAGCCATTCGTGATAGGGGATCACGACGCTCACGGGTTGGCCCTTGTCGTCAGTCATGATCTGTTTGTGAATCGATCCCAGCGGCATCATATCGACACTCTATCTGAATCGGGGTCCAGTGTAAACGAGAAGGCCTGTTCAAGACAATCGACGAACACGAAAGGAGACTGCACAATGAAGACATTGGTCATAACCGTACTGGCGTTGATGGTAGCAACCACAAGCTTTGCCGAGGACAAGAAGGATTACAGGCAGGACTTGGAATTTACCTGTGATGTGACCGGGAGTGATCGAGACGGGTTTGATGTGAAGGTCGAGAACAGGGGAAGCCACGACTGGCATTGTGATGTGGAGGTCGAAACGAGTCCCTCGGGCCGAGAGTATGCGTATCGCAACCGGCCTGTGGCTGGGCGTAGTGGAAGACAGAACATCGGTGGCGAGGCGGGCCTAACAAAGAACCTCCAGTGCCGAGTGAAAAGCGTGTCTTGCCGCTAGGCCCTGCACAGGCTTGGGTTGAAGCGAAATGCCAATTGGTCGTCAGTGGGCTTTCCCATCACGTCCGTTGACGGCCAGGCCCGGCCCCTGCGGTGCGTGAAAGACGAAGAGGCAGGAGTTCTGAGAGGAGGCTTGAGTATGACGATTCGATCATTGGTTCTGGCCATCATTGCCGTAAGCGGAATGGTTGTTTCTGGAGTGGTGCGATCGGATGCCGCCGAGAGTCCGAAAGAATTGAACGCTGCCTGTGAAAAGGGCAAAGCGACCGCCTGCCAATCTCTTGGGCATTTATATCTTAACGGGGAAGGTGTGAAACAAGATGCCTCCCACGCGGTAGCCCTGTGGCGACGCGCCTGTGACGGCGGTGCTTTAGGCGGCTGTAACAATCTCGGTTTCATGTATGCGAATGGGCGTGGGGTTGCACAAGACTATGCGCAAGCTGTGGCTCTCTACCAGAAATCCTGTGAGGGTGGAGAGCCTAACGGTTGCAGTAATCTCGGTGACATGTATGCGAATGGGCGTTGGGTTGCACAAGACTATGCGCAAGCTGTGGCTCTTTACCAGAAAGCCTGTGATGGAGGAGTGCCCCTGGGCTGTTATGGTCTCGGCTTGATGTATGAGAATGGGAACGAGGTCCCACGAGATCGTATTCAAGCTGCAACACTCTACCGGAAAGCCTGTGATGGGGGAGTACTAGGGAGCTGTGCTGATCTTGGCACGCTGTACGAGGTGGGGTTCGGAGCCCTACAAGATTATACACAAGCTGCGACACTCTACCGGAAAGCCTGTGACGGGGGAGTATTCTCCGGCTGCTCCAATCTTGGCACATTGTACGACCGTGGGCTTGGGGTCAAACGAGATACCTTTCAAGCCGCCGACCTCTTTGAGAAAGCGTGCGCGGGTGGGTTTCCTAAGGGCTGTCACAATCTCGCCATTGCCTACCTGAGAGGAAACGGGAGACCACAGGACGAAGGTGATGCCCTCAGGTATTTCAGGAAGGGGTGCGAACTCAAATTCCCCAGCAGCTGTAATGATTACGCAAAGCTCAAGAAGGGCACACTCTATTGAAGTCGTCTGCGGGAAGCGGAGCCACCTACATCACCAACCACGCGCGCGTTCAGCGAGAGCGCCAGATGAGTGCCGCGCAGATCCAGAAGGCGCAGGCCCTGGCGCAGCGCTGTCAGGATACGAAGTATCAGGAGTGCGAGTAGGGTGTGCTGAAGAATCAGCCCAACTTCATACAATCTGGACGTGAACCGTCACATAAGAGAGGAGCGCAGCCATGAGTTCGATCATCCGATGCTTCATGGGGGTTTTCGTTTTGTTAGGCTCAACTGTGAACGGGATGACCCCGGCGCGTGCCGGCACCCTAGACGATTACAACAATACGATCGGTGAGACTGGCTGCAGGTCAATTCCCTATCCTGGTTTACAGAGAAGCTGCCAAAACCTGGACGTTGACAAGTATTGCAAGAATGAGCCGAGAGCGTGCCAAGGGACCAGAGCCTTGCGACAGAAAATAGAGACGGATCTTCCGAATGACATTAAGAAACTGGAGTCCGGAATACGAACATTGCAAGAAGCGCTGGCGAAAGCGACGAATGACGCGGAGAAGCGGAGCATCAGCGACAACATTCGCAATATGGAGAACGAGCTCAACGACAGACACAAGACTCTCTCAAGGATGAACAGTGATCTCCAGGCCGACATCGCGGTCATCGACAAACGAATCCAGAATGGAGAACGATGTTCGCGGGAACGCTATGAGATGTTTCAGGTGTTTAAAGAAGTCATCTCCAAGGCAGAAAGTGAGACAGACCCTGCGGTCGTCAAACTGGCGAGCCCGCGAATCGTCTATTGGAAGAACGAACAACAAAATCACTACCGGGTAAGGATTGAGGATGTGCAAGTGGCGATCGACAAATGTAAAGACTGTCGCGATGGCAAGCAATAGCCGGAACTATCTCTCTAGCCCAACGAAAGGGCACGATCATGCAGCTATTTCTTGTTGCTGTCCTTGGGCTGATGCTCGGAGCCTGTGCAGGCGCGAATCCCCGTGCAGACCACGCCAACACTGTCTCTGAGCGTGGTGACCGAAGCGCGAAGCCGAATTCAGAGCCGACGAAGCAGGTCGGAGATGGTGTGCCTGAGTCCACAAATGCGGGTGCCCGTTCCCGTGAAGACGACGCGAGATCTGCCTATGTGAGTGGGGACTACGCTCGGGCGGCGCCTCTCATGCGCCCCTTTGCAGAGCAGGGTCAAGCCTGGGCGCAGTTCGGTCTGGGGGCGATGTATGAGGATGGGAAAGGCGTCCCGAAGGACGAGAAACAAGCGGAGGGCTGGTATCGCAAAGCGGCGGCGCAGGGTGACCAACGAGCGCAGGCGAAGCTGGCCCCGATGGATAAAGCTAAGGATCAGGCTAGGGAGGATGAAGCCAAAGCCGCCTACGCGAAAGGTGACTACGTTCAGGCGGCGGTCCTCACGCGCCCCTTTGCCGAGCAAGGCCACGCTTGGGCACAGGACAATCTCGGGTGGATGTATGAGCATGGACAAGGTGTTCCGAAGAACGATCAGGAAGCGGTAGGCTGGGTTTACAAGGCGGCGAAGCAGCGCTACGCCCATGCACAGAACCATCTCGGGGTGATGATACGCGATGGGAAAGGTGTGCCGCCGGATAAAGAGAAAGCGAAAGGCTGGTTTCGCGTGGCGGCGGAACAGGGCCACGCCGATGCCCAGAACAATTTGGGAGTGATGGAACGTGATTTGGGGTATGACGTGAAGGTGGCGGTGGACTGGTTTCTCAAGGCGGCGGAACAGAGGCATGTCGAGGCGCAGTACAATCTGGGTGCAATGTATTACAAAGGTTGTGTTACTGGAAGTTCCAGCGAACGGGATGCATCTGGCAGGTGCTATTTCCCAAATTACAAGGTCGCCATCAGCTGGTTTCGCAAGGCGGCGGAGCAGGGGTATGCCTTGGGGCAATTCCATCTTGGTTCGATGTATCGGTATGGAATTGGTGTTGCGAAAGACGAGAAAGAAGCTGTGACCTGGTATCGCAGAGCTGCCGAGCAGGGAAATGCCTTGGGGCAGAACTATTTAGGAACGATGTATCAGCATGGAACTGGTGTAACGAAAGACGAAAAAGAAGCCGTTGGGTGGTATCGCAAGGCTGCCGAACAGGACCAGGCCGACGCCCAGGACAATTTGGGGCTCATGTATGACTTAGGAAGTGGCGTGCTGCAAGATAAGAAAGAAGCCGTGACTTGGTATCGCAAAGCCGCCAAGCAGGGCAATGCCTGGGGGCAGTACCATCTGGGGTTTATGTATAGACAAGGGCAAGGTGTGTCGCAAGACTACGATGAAGCAGTGGTGTGGTATCGCGTGGCAGCTGAGCAAGGGAATGCACTCGCACAGAGCGATCTTGGGTACATGTATCTCAATGGGTTGGGCGTGCCGAAGAATGCCCAGAAAGCCATGGCTTGGTTTCGCAAGGCAGCGGATCAGGGGCATGCGTTGGGTCAGTTCAATGTGGGTGTGATGTATGACGAGGGATATGGGGTACTCCAGAATTTCAAGGAAGCGCTGGGGTGGTACCACAAGGCGGCGGAGCAGGGTGAGGTCAATGCGCAGAAGAAACTAGGCGCGATGTATCAGCAGGGTAAGGGTACGGAGCAGGACGTGAAAAAGGCCAGAAAATGGTTTCGTAAGGCGGCGGGGCAGGGGGATGTTGATGGGATGTTCCAGCTCGCTGAGTCGTATCGAGATGGAAAGGGTGGAGGAAAGGATCACATGCACGCCTATCTGTGGTACAGCCTGGCAGCCTTAGCGGGAAATCATAGCGCAAAAGAGCAGCGCGATGCGATTGAGAAAAAACTGAGTTCGAAGGAACTTCAAAAGGCTCAAGAGTTGGCACAACGCTGTCAGGACACAAAGTATCAGGTGTGCGAGTAGAAGGGCCGTTACCGGACGGCTGTGTGTTCAACCCATCATCACAGGAAGGAGAATCCAATGAAGGCACTAATCATGACCGTGATCTCGTTGTTGCTGGCGACGGCGGCTACGGCCGCGCCCATTCAGGACAATGTCGGGGTTGGGGAAGGGCAATGCGAGGTGGTGAGTGCGGGACAGTATTTTTGCAAGGTCAACGGAAAATGTTACTACTGCACCAAGAACAAAGACATCAATCCGAGCACCGATTGTTACAAAGAAACACAATGTGCCTCGGCCACTGGAGTCACGAGCACGATGACCCCGCCGATGCGCGCGACCAGGATACCCCGTGAAGTGGAGCGTCTCCAATTGGTGTGGTCAGAAGGCAAAGGGAAGTAAGTGGGAGCCTGCCGCTCATAGACACGCCTGCTTGGTCATGACAACCATAATTGTGGGCGGCAGGCACCGGTTGTCGAAAAGGAGTCCTCCATGACCATTCGCTCGCGGTTTCTCGTGCTCATGGTTCTGAGTGTGCTCGTCTGTGCCAGCGTGAATCTTGCTGACGCCGCCGAGAGTCCGAAACAGCTGAAAGCTGCCTGTGAGAAAGGCAAGGCAAAAGCCTGTGAATCTCTTGGACATTTATATGTTAACGGGGAAGGCGTGACACAAGATGACTCCCACGCCGTGGCCCTGTACCGACGCGCTTGTGACGGCGGCGCTTTAGGCGGTTGCTACTCTCTCGGCTGGATGTATGATGAGGGGCGTGGGGTAGCCCAGGACTATGAGCAAGCCCTGTTACTCTACGGGAAAGCCTGTGACGGGGGAGTGCTCACCGGCTGCCACAATCTCGGCTTGATGTATGCACATGGGCAGGGAGTCCCACAAGACTATACGAAAGCCCTAGCACTGTATCGGAAAGCCTGTGAGGGTGGACAGTCTGAAGGCTGCTACAATCTCGGCAATATGTATAGGAATGGGCACGAGGTCAAACAAGACTACGAACAAGCTGTGGGCCTCTATCGGAAGGCCTGTGCCGGAGGAAATTTCTGGGCCTGCTCTAATCTCGGCATGATGTATGAGGATGGGCTCGGAATTCCCCGAGACTCTTTCCAAGCTGGAGCATTCTATCGGAAAGCCTGTGAAGGTGGGCAGTCAGCGGGTTGTTACAATCTCGGGCGGATGTATGAATACGGAAAAGGAGTGAAACAGGACAATGCTGACGCGCTCACGTATTACGGCAAGGCGTGTGATCTAAAGGATCAAGATGGGTGTGGCGCCTACGCCGAGGTGAAGACAGGCAGGAAGCCAGGCAGATGAGAGTGTGGGCGTCTGCGCGGCGCATGTACTACCTCGTCAATCAGATGCTCGCACAGTAGAGGGAGGGCTTGTTGGAGGGACCGTTGAGCGCTTCTGCAGAGTCGTCTGATTTTTTGACTGCGGTCTATGAAATCGATGGACCAGAACCCACCGCGCGAGCTACCGCTGAGCGCATTTGTTTCGATCAGACCATTGAAGCCGAGAGCAATCTCCTTCCACCTTCGCTCCAATCCACGATTCTAGGACAACTGGAAGATCTGCGGGCAATTGCCGGAGGTCGATATCACGCCACTATCCGTTTCCGTGGCGACCTGCTCAGCGGCGAGTGCAGTGATTTGCTCAACGTCTTGTTTGGGACCAGCAGTCTTCGTGGAGACGTCACGTTGCTGTCGTTCACGATGACGAACGGGCTGCTCTCTTCGTGGCCGGGGCCACGATTTGGGATCGATGGACTCAGGCAGGCAGTCGGTGTGTCCCATCGCCCACTCCTCTGTGCGGTCCTGAAGCCGTTAGGCCGCACTCCTCAGGAACTCGCCGAATTGGCTGTTCAATTTGTCGAGGGCGGCGTCGATATGATCAAGGACGACCAGAGCCTGGTCGATCAACCATGGTGTCCCTTTGAAGAACGAGTGGCCCGCTGTGCCGAAGCCGTTGTGCGAGCAAGCACCCATCGAGGAAGGCCCTGCCTGTATTTTGCACATATCAGTGGTTCGGTAGATACGATGCGTCGGCGAGCAACCCAGGCGAAAACCCTGGGTGCATCAGGCCTCTTGGTCGCGCCCGGCTTGACCGGCTTTGACGCCGTGAGAACGCTTCGGTCAGACGATGAAATTGCTCTGCCGATTGCAAGCCATCCGTCCATGCTTGGTGCCTTGATCGATCGGGGCGGGAGTGGACTTGCTGCTCCTGTTGTATACGGGCTCCTGCCTCGACTAGTCGGCTCAGACTTCAGCATCTATCCAGCGTTCGGTTCTGGTTATTCGATGTCGCAACAGGAGTGCGTTTCGGTGGCGGACCAGTGTCGGCAGACTTGGGGGGCTATCAAACCGATAATGCCGGCAATCGGTGGGCGCATCGGGATTGAGCGCATAGTGGAGCTGGGTTCGGTCTTAGGTCGAGATGCCATCTTTGTCTTAGGAAGCCGCATGCAGCAGAACCCGGAAAATATTGTCGCGGCGATGAATGCTTTGCATCGAGCGCTGACCGAGTCGTTCTAATACCGTTGTTCTTGTATGGCTTCAAAACATTCTCTGTCTTTGGTATGCTTTACGACAATGGGTGCAATGTGTTCTCCCATGAAGAACAAGAAAACCGGTCGTCCTGGAGGTGCAGATGAAAATGTCCACGAGGTTCTTTGAGATGCTCCGCATGATCGGGCGTCTCCGGTCTGACCTTCCCCTGTTGGGTCGTCTTCTCAAAGCTTGGAAGGATGGTAGCTATCGGGGGCTCTCCGTGCGCACACTTGCCTCGCTTGCAGGAGCCCTGCTCTACGTTGTGAGCCCGGTGGACTTGATACCGGACTTTATCCCTGGGGTTGGATTCATCGATGATGCGGCGGTATTGGCGCTGCTTCTCCATAGCCTGGCACAGGATCTTGCGGCGTTTCGAATCTGGGAGGAGCGACGTGGGAATGGGTGAACACACTGACGGAAATATCAGTCGATGGAATGCCTGACTTGTTAGCTCTCTTGCAGTGATACCTCAAGTGATTACTGAATAATGATGTGCTTAAATTAGCTGCGCCGATTTGCCTTGGCCGTCGGCACGGCATTCAGCGGATCTTCAGGCCAGTGGTGCTTTGGATACCGACCACGTAGTTCCTTCCGGACATCGTGATACGATCGCTTCCAGAAGCCGCCTAAGTCTTGCGTGACCTGCACAGGGCGCTTGGCAGGCGAAAGGAGGTGCAGCATCAACGGAATTTTCCCGCCCGCGATACACGGCGTGTCCTTGCACCCGAACATCTCTTGCAAGCGCACCTCTAACACTGGAGACTCGGCTTGCTCGTAGTCGACAGGGAGGCGAGAGCCACTCGGAACAGTGATGTGGGTTGGGGCCAGGCGGTCAAGGCGACGCAGCTGTTCGTAGGTCAATAAGGCATGGAGAGGGGCTGTCAGATCCAATCGTTTGACCCGATCGAGGGTGGTGATATTGACTACGTACGGACCAAGCCACTGGTCCAATGTCCGAAGCAACGCTTCATCGGAAAGATTGGGCCATTCCGTCTGAGGATCATCAATACGTCGCAGCCACATCACCCGCGCGCGCCACTGTTTGAGCAGATGGCCGAACGACAAAACATCAAGTCCAGCTTTAGAAATCGCTTGTAAGAGCACGGATGTTATTTTGTTGGTGTCTGGCGATGAAACTGCCTCCTCTAATAGAGTTATGGCTCCAAGTCGTCGGCGGCAGGAGGCTCGAACAGCACCAATACGCTCATCCCAGACAACCAATTCTTCTTCGATTACCTGCTCCCGGTACAACGATTCGATGGCCTCGCACGTGATCGGAGCTGCGAGGTTAATATCGGCCCACTGGCCCCCTCCATCCAAGTCCGCAATGACAAGGAAGGGTTCCGTCGCGATGGGATCAGGTCTTCTGAACCGCGCACCGCGCCCATTCACCAGTCGGTAGCTGGCAGTCTCAGCGGGTTGTCGCTGCGCGATCCGATCAGGGTAGGCCAGCGCGAGCAAAAGACCAGCCACATGCGGGTGGTCGTGTCCGTCGCTGTTGGGCTTCCCTGACAGCCTCTTGAGCTGTCGTCGCCAGAGTTGTGCCGTTCGCCTCACGCGTTCGAGTGCGGTTCGATTGACTGCCTGGCTGCCGGAATCATACTCACCCTGAAGCACATCCAGTCTGACGCGCACATCCGCATTCTGGTCTGCCGACAATCCGTGCAGGACGTCACGCTCACTCAACAGCGCCGCCACTTCGCACGCTTGATCGGCAAGCCTCAGTGAAATGGCGCTAATCAGCATATGCGCCAAGCGAGGATGCAGCGGAAGCTCGGCCATTTGCCGTCCATGATCTGTCAGGCGCTCGTCCGTTGAGAAGGCGCCGAGCTTGATGAGTAAGTCTTTGGCTTGGGCGACCGCACCAGGCGGCGGCGGAGTAAGCCAGGACAATTCGTTCGGACTTTGCGCACCCCACTGGGCAAGATCCAACATCAGCGGGGCTAGATCTGCCTCGAGAATTTCCGGTGGGCGATGGACTGTAAGTGAGGCCTGCTCCTTTTCGGTCCACAGTCGGTAACAGATGCCTGGTTCAAGGCGGCCCGCTCTGCCACGACGTTGCTCAGCAGAATCTCTCGTAACGCGAATGGTCTCCAACCGAGTCAGACCGGAGCGAGGATCGAACCGAGGAATGCGGAGCCAGCCTCCGTCGATGACTACGCGCACCCCCTCGATAGTCAAGCTGGTTTCAGCAATCGACGTGGCAAGCACGATTTTTCGCGATCCAGGGGCGGCTGGTCGAATCGCCGCGTCTTGCATGTCTTGCGGAAGCTCACCGTGCAATGGTGCGATCTGGATCGATGGTCCCAGTTTGGACTCCAACAGCATCCGCTCGACCCGACGAATATCAGCCATGCCGGGAAGAAAAACCAACACGCTGCCGTCATCGTGCGCCAGTGATCGTCGTATATGTTGCACTACGGCAAGATCAAGTCGTCCAGAAACTGGTTGATCGAGGTATCGGGTTTCGACGGGAAACAGCCGACCTTCGCAGGTAATGAGCGGTGCATGACCCATCAGTTCGCTGACTGGACCGCAGTTGAGAGTCGCTGACATCACCAAGAGGCGAAGCTCGGGGCGAAAGAGACGTTGAGTTTCAAGACAGAGGGCAAGTCCCACGTCGGCTTGCAGACTTCGTTCATGAAACTCGTCGAACAGGACCAGGCCGTAGGCAGCCAACGACGGATCCTCTTGGAGCAGCCGCGTCAGTACTCCCTCGGTGACGATCTCGAGCCTCGTCCTCGGCCCAATCTTCGTGTCGAAGCGCATCCGATAGCCGACTGTTTCCCCGACAGCCTCATGCAGCTGGTCGGCCATCCGGTGAGCGGCCGCTCGTGCCGCGAGTCGCCGTGGCTCTAGCAACAGGATTTTTCGGCCCGCTAACCAAGGTGACTCGAGAAGCGCCAGTGGAACCTGAGTGGTTTTCCCAGCACCGGGCGGGGCCATAAGCAGCACATTGGGACTGTCGTTTAACGCTCGACGGATTAATGGCAGGACATCTTCTATTGGAAGTATGGACATGACGTGATAGGTTCGTGAACGTGATGGAGCAGACTGTATCAAAAAGTGATGAGGAGAAGGAATGCCTCAATCACAGAGTGTTCGGGGGACACTGATGCCGACCTATCGTTGGAGCACGAACGGGCCGACCCAGCCTGGCTGGTACTGGTTCCGGGGACAAGCGCATGAGATCGATCCCTTTATCGTGCTTGTCGATGAGGCAGGACAGTTCCAATGGCCGGACGGCGGGTTTCAGGAAGTCACGCTGGCCAAAGGTGAATGGGCTGGCCCGATCGAGGAGCCAGACGAGTAACGCGACCAGGTCTCACCAGGCGAACATGAAAGAACGAAGCGTCGAGCCGCATCTCTTCATTATTCTCGGAGCAACCGGTGATCTGACCCGTCGAAAACTGCTGCCCGCACTCTTTCACTTGCGCACCTACGGCGAGCTGGAGAAGCAAAACACGCTCATTGTCGGCGCTGCGTTGCCGGAGCTCAGTCAAGAAGCCTTCCGGTTATGGGCGTATGAGGGCCTGGGCAGTTCCGGGTCGAGGCATGCGACCGACCTTCGCCAATGGTGTGACGATCATGTGTATTATCAACCTCTACGCGAAGGCAAGTTGGCGGACTACGAAGCGCTCGCCAAATATATCGCTCAGTTTGAAGTGGCAAGGAATCTGCCTCAAAACCGAATTTTCTATCTGGCGCTTCCGCCGACGATTGTCCCTGAAACCCTGGAGCTGCTCGATCAAACTGGATTACTCAAGAGCCATGGGTGGGTGCGAGTGGTCTTTGAAAAGCCGTTCGGTCATGACTTTCACTCGGCACGCGCCCTCAATACCCGCTTACATCGCTATCTTGAGGAGTCTCAGATCTATCGCATCGATCATTATCTGGGCAAAGAGACCGTGCAAAACCTGTTGGCCTTTCGCTTTGCGAACCCCATTTTTGAATCGCTCTGGAATCGCAATACGGTCGAGAGCGTCGAAATCACGGTTGCGGAAGACCTCGGTGTCGAACACCGAGGGGCCTATTACCAGGGGGCCGGCGCCTTACGCGACATGGTCCAGAACCACTTGACGCAATTGTTGACCGTCGTTGGCATGGAAGTGCCGACTTCCTTTGAATCGTCCGAGATTCAAGCGGAAAAAATAAAAGTATTGCGTTCGATTTCACCCATTCGCCCTCAGGACGTGATCTTCGGTCAATATGCGGCATGGGACGTCGCCGGCCAGCGAATTCCCGGCTATCTGGAAGAACGAGGTGTACCGCCAGACTCCAAGACTGAAACCTACGTGGCGTTGAAGTTGGAGATTCACAACTGGCGCTGGAGAGGCGTGCCGTTTTACCTGAGAACAGGGAGACGGCTTCCGCGCAAGATCACCCAGGTGGCCGTTACCTTCCGCTCGGCACCCATTCAAGTCTTTCGATCATTAGAACCAGGCAGCCTCAATCCCAATAAGTTGCTGATCATGCTGCAGCCGAGTGAAGGATTCTCTCTCTGCTTCTCCGTAAAAACACCCGGGCGGCCCTTCAAATTTGCCGATCGCGCATTGAGGTTCGACTATGGTCAAGCCTTCGGCGGAGAACTTCCGGAAGCCTATGAAACACTGCTGCGCGACGTCATGATCGGCGACCAAACGTTGTTCGTGACCGCAGACTTTACGGAAACCGCCTGGCGACTCTACGACCCGCTCTTGCTCAGCCCCCGACCGGTGCATGTCTATACGGCTGGATCGTGGGGTCCACAGGAAGCCGACGCGCTTGTGGAACAGAACGGTCTGAGCTGGCAATTGGGATGGTAGGGATTCCCGCACGAGTCTTCTGCCACATCGTTATACTACGAGGGTGAATGCCTGCCGAGTCCGGCATCTCGATCACCACCAATATTCCACAACGTATGGATCGATTACCCTGGGCCCGCTGGCACTGGCGGGTCGTCGGGGCGCTGGGAATCACCTGGTTGCTCGATGGGCTTGAAGTCTCCATCGTGGCCTCACTCGGCCCGACACTGACCCACCCAGACGCATTACACCTCACGCAATCAGAGGTAGGACTCACCGCCTCTGCCTACTTGGCTGGCTCAGTCCTTGGTGCCTTGGTCTTTTCATATCTCACCGACCGCCAAGGGCGAAAAAAATGGTTCATGATCACCTTGGCGCTGTATCTTGCAGCAACGGTGCTGACAGCATTTTCGTGGGACCTGATGAGCTTCATGTTCTTCCGGTTCTTGACCGGAGCCGGTATCGGGGGCGAATACGCCGCGATTAATTCTGCCATCGATGAATTAATTCCCGCTCGAAGCCGTGGGCATACCGATCTCGCCATCAACGGGACGTGGTGGCTCGGCTCGGCGGCTGGCGCTCTGTTGACGTTGCTGTTACTGAATCCGGCCATCTTTCCTGAATCGATCGGCTGGCGACTGTGCTTTGTGTTCGGTGCAGTGCTGGGAGTGGCGATCATCATCGTTCGGCGTGTGATTCCAGAAAGCCCACGTTGGCTGATGACCCATGGTCGGGTTTCTGATGCTGAAGCGATTGTGTCAGAGATTGAACGACAGGTGGCGCACGATCAAGGCACATCACTCGCGGCCCCTCACGGCACGATCACCGTCCATGCCCGTCCCCACGCGACGATCGCGACCGTAGCCCGAGAACTCTTTCAATCCTATCCACGGCGGACGGTGTTGGGCATCGGACTCATGGTCACACAATCGTTCATGTATAACGCCGTGTCGTTCACCTATCCCTTGCTGCTGACGACATACTATGCCGTACCAGGTGCCACCATCGGTCTCTATATTCTTCCGTTTGCACTGGGTAACTTCTTAGGACCACTTCTGCTAGGGCGATTATTCGACACGGTCGGCCGCAAACCCATGATCAGCCTCACCTACGGCCTAGCTGGTCTCCTCTTGTGCCTTGCGGGCTATCTGTTTTGGACAGGTGCCTTGACGCTCACTCAGCATATGATGCTCTGGTCGCTGATCTTCTTTTTTGCATCGGCCGGGGCCAGTGCCGCGTATTTGACGGTGAGCGAAATATTTCCGATGGAGATCCGTGCCATGGCGATCGCCTTTTTCTTCATCGTGGCACAAGGAGCGGGCGTGGCAGCACCCTGGCTCTATGGAAGGCTCATCGAAACGTCGATCACCAGTGTCTTCTACGGGTATCTCTTGGGCGGAGGCATGATGCTGCTCGGGGCGGCAATTGAGTTATGGTTGGGAATCAATGCGGAAGGGCAGTCGCTCGAACAATTGGCAGCACCCTTGTCAGCGCGACCTTCTCCCAGAGATCCAACCCAGTCTACCTGACCAGCTGTGTGTGCATCGACTCCACGCACCGGGATGGTCGGTTCGGATAGCTGCCGTGAGATCACTGTCAGTGGTCTTGGGCTGAACCTTCTGTCTTGCCGCCCGCATAACGGTTGTGCAATTTACGGGGTGGGTTGGTGCGTGCGCGGATTCGTAGGTTGATCATCTCGACGGCAACTGAGAAGGCCATCGCGAAGTAAATATACCCCTTCGGAACGTGGACATCGAACCCTTCCACCATCAGAGTCACTCCGACAAGGATCAGGAACGATAGCGCGAGTATCTTGATCGTTGGATGGGCATCGACGAATTCACCGATCGAACGGGCTGCAACCAACATGACGAGCACGGCTATGATAATCGCCGTCGCCATGACAGAGACGTCATCAACGAGACCAACGGCCGTGATGACAGAATCTAACGAGAAGACGACATCGAGCACAGTGATCTGCAACAACATCATCCCGAAATTGGCTGGAACCGACGAGGCTGCTTGGTCATCTTCGCCCTCTACGCTTTCATGAATTTCGTGAGTGGCTTTCGCGAGGAGAAAGAGTCCACCAATAATGAGAATCAGATCTCGCCCCGAGATCGCTTGACTCAGTATCGTGAATAAGGGAGCCGTCAGCTCCATCACAAGCGAAATCGAGAATAACAATCCCAGTCGTGCGATCATCGCCAGGCCTAGCCCAACACGGCGTGCTAGGTTTCGCTGGTGCTGAGGGAGCCGGCTCACGAGGACGGAGATAAAGATGATATTGTCGATCCCGAGGACAATTTCGAGGGCCGTCAGCGTGCCCAGCGCGATCCACATCTCTGATTGAGTCAACCAATCGAACATGCGAATGTCCACCTCTCTAGCAACCAGCCAGACGCCGGATCGAATGCAGCCTCCCCACGCTCGCTCCCGTCGATGGCAGAAGCCTCATAGCTGTCCGCCAGCCTAACGCGTGCAAGCATCTGTTCGACTCATCATCACTGACTAATCGCTCCGAAATCAACAGCCCGATACTCGATGAATGGCACAGAACCCGCTGTACCACGATCGCAGACCTCGGAATTTTTGGCAGCATGATCAGTGGGAGCCTAGCTGCACCCACTCCACTGAGAGATGGCATACTAGAGGAGCAGGGCGATGACGAGAACGATGCGCAATCACAGAGCCACATTGTTCCGTTGGTCAATGCCGCCGATCTCGCTTAGCTCAGTGCACCGAGGCGTGATTGAAGAATGCTGATGGCAGCAATGGCGGCTGTTTCTGCTCGGAGGATATGCTGACCAAGAGTAATTTGTTCGATTCCCGCCTGCTCGGCGAGCAGCACTTCATCTTTACTCCAGCCACCCTCCGGTCCGATCAAAATCAGTATGGAGCCAGTCGCATCTTGCGGTAAATTGACCGTTTGCAAGCTCTTCCCATCCCGCCGCTCAACAAGCATGAGTGTGAGCATGCCGGTCGCCACGCTGGTCAGAAGAACTGAGAGAGATTGTGGCTTAGCGATGGTAGGGATACGCCACTGTTCGGATTGCTGGGCGGCTTCTAAGGCGATTCGTTGCCAACGGGCGAGCTGGTGATCCACCCGGTCGGCTTTCAGTTGTACCACACTGTGCTGGCTTTCAATCGGCACGATCTCGCTCACGCCGAGTTCAGTCGCCTTCTGAATCACCCAGTCCATCTTTTCACCCTTGAGCAGTGATTGCCCGAGAATCAGACAAGGTGTCTTGCGCGGTGGTTCCTGGATCGTTTCGAGAATGCGTGCCGTGACCGCTTGTTTGGACACACCGGTAATTTCAACGCGAAACTTTGAGCCCTGTCCACTGTTGAGCCACAGAGTCTCGCCGACTGTGATGCGCAAACTGTCTCGGAGATGGACGAGCACATCGCCGGTGATCGATATCCTTTGATGATCGATGCGCTCAGGGGAAACAAACAACACAGGCATGAGGGACTCAGAGGGATGAACCCGGATGGGTAGGGGAGACTACTCGAAGAAGGTTTTCATCTTATCGAAGAAGCCGTCGCCGTTGGCTTCCATCGTCATGCCACTTTCTTTCGCGTACTCCATCAGGAGTTCTTTCTGTCGGGCCGACAATTTCGTGGGGATTTGGACCTTGATCGTATAGACCTGATCGCCTGTCGATCCACCCTTCAGGCTGGGAACCCCTAACCCTTTAATCCGAAGCACCTTGTCATGTTGTGTGCCGGCTGGCACCTTGATGATGGTTGCCCCCGTGAGTGTCGGGACTTCCACTTTTCCGCCGAGTGCGGCTGTGACGAGATTGACCGGCACATCACAGGCGATATCGAGCCCCTTGCGATGAAAAATTTTATGGGGTCTGACGGTAACCGCCACGTAGAGGTCGCCAGGATGGCCGCCATTGGGACCATGCTCTCCTTCATTGGAGAGACGAAGTCGCATGCCGGTCTCAATACCCGCTGGAATGTGGACGGCGATGGTGCGTTCTTTGTAAACCCGTTGACGTCCTTGGCAGGTCGAGCAGGGTTCCGTGACAAAGTGACCGGTGCCTTCACACTGACCGCATGGACGACTGACGCTGAAGAATCCCTGCTGAAATCGAATTTGCCCAGCACCTTTGCAGCTGGCGCATGTCTTGATAGACGCCGCTGACTTGGCCCCTGTTCCTTTACAGTCGACGCAGATTTCCCAACGTGGAATTTTGAGCTTGGCCTCTTTTCCGTACACAGCCTCTTCGAACTCAACCTCGAGGTTGTACTGAAGATCGTTGCCACGCTCGGCCCGAGTCGGCCCACCTCCTCGCGCTTGGCCGAAGAAATCTTCGAAGATATCGTTAAAGACCTCCCCGAATCCGCCACGGTTGAAATCGAACCCGTCAAAGCCTGGCCCACCTTGTTGTGCCCCGGCATGGCCGAACATGTCGTAGCGTTTCCGCTTTTCTTGATCGCTCAGCGTTTCGTAGGCTTCGTTGATCTCTTTAAATTTTTCTTCGGCTGTTTTTTTCTGCTGATCGCCGGTATGGAGGTCTGGATGGTGCTGGCGCGCGAGCTTGCGATAGGCTTTTTTGAGATCGTCGTCGGATACACTTCTATCGACGCCGAGAGTTTCGTAGTAATCGCGTTTTGACACAGCTGCCATTGCGAATTGAAGTAGGAAATAGCTGAGTTCCCGACGGTGTCGGGAACTCAGGTTGTCTGAGGCGTTATTCTAGGCTATTTTTTGTCTTTGTCCACTTCTTCAAATTCTGCGTCCACGACTTTCTCGTCGGTCTTGGTCTCACCGGTGCTGCCGGAGGACGAGGCGTCTGGTTGCGGGCCAGGAGATGCGGCGGCTTTCTTGTACATCTCTTCGGCTAACTTGTGCGAGGCCGTCATGAGTGATTGCGTCGCCGATTCAATCGCCTCGGCATCGGTGCCTTCGAGTGTTTTTTTGACGGCTGCAACAGCATCCTGGATTTTTGTTTTTTCCTCGTCGGAGACTTTGTCACCGTATTCCGTAATGTTTTTCTCCGTTTGATAGACGAGATTATCGGCCTGGTTCTTGGCTTCCGCTAGTTTGCGGCGTTTCTTATCGTCTTCCGTATGCGACTGCGCGTCCCGAACAAATTTCTCGACTTCATCCTTACTCAGCCCGCTGGACGCTGTGATCTTGATGGATTGCTCTTTCTGTGTGGCCAGATCCTTTGCCGACACATGCACGATGCCGTTGGCATCGATATCGAACGTCACTTCAATCTGCGGCATGCCGCGTGGCGCTGGTGGAATACCGACCAAGTCGAACTGCCCAAGCAGTTTGTTGTCATTGGCCATGTCCCGTTCACCTTGAAACACGCGGATCGTGACGGCTGTTTGACTATCAGCGGCCGTCGAGAACACTTGGCTTTTTTTGGTTGGAACAGTCGTGTTGCGCTCAATGAGCTTGGTGAATACGCCACCCAGCGTCTCAATGCCCAGCGATAATGGAGTGACATCGAGCAACAGCACGTCTTTGACTTCGCCCTTGAGAACTCCGCCTTGAACGCCGGCTCCGATGGCGACGACTTCGTCTGGATTCACCCCACGGTGCGGTTCTTTTCCAAAGAAGTCCTTCACGACCTGAATCACTTTTGGCATGCGAGTCATACCGCCGACCAAGACGATTTCTTGAATATCCTTGGCCGTGACGCTCGCATCGGACAAGGCCTTGCGGCAGGGTTCAATCGTACGTTGAATGAGATCATCGACCAACTGCTCCAGCTTGGCCCGTGTGAGCTTGGTGACCATATGCTTGGGGCCGCTGGCATCGGCGGTGATGAACGGCAGATTGATCTCCGTTTCTTGAGACGAAGAAAGCTCGATCTTGGCCCGTTCCGCCGATTCCTTCAGGCGTTGGAGCGCCATCCGGTCTTTCCGCAAATCGATGCCCTGGTCTTTCTTGAACTCGTCGACCAACCAATCCATCACGCGGAGATCGAAGTCATCACCCCCGAGGTACGTATCGCCATTAGTGGATTTCACCTCGAAGACGCCTTCACCGATTTCAAGGACAGAGACGTCAAAGGTGCCGCCGCCCAAGTCGTACACGGCGATTCGCTCGTCTTTCTTCTTGTCCAGACCGTAGGCAAGGGAGGCCGCTGTCGGCTCATTGATGATACGCAGGACGTTGAGCCCGGCAATCTGGCCGGCATCTTTGGTCGCCTGGCGCTGGCTGTCGTCAAAATACGCGGGAACGGTCACCACGGCCTCAGTGACCTTTTCCCCGAGATAGTCTTCAGCCGTCTGCCGCATTTTCTGCAAAATCATGGCAGAGACTTCCGGTGGGCTATAGCGTTTACCACGCAATTCCACGTGCGCATCACCGTTATCGGCCTCAACCACCTTGTACGGAAGCCGCTTCATGGCTTCTTGCACCTCGCGGCTCTTGAACTTGCGGCCCATCAGGCGCTTCACGGAGTAAATGGTGTTCTCGGGGTTGGTGATCGCTTGCCGTTTGGCAATTTGTCCCACTAACCGTTCGGTTTTATCAGTGATGCCGACAACGGAAGGAGTGGTCCGGCTCCCTTCGGCGTTGGCGATCACGACGGGATCTCCGCCGCTCATAATCGCCACACAAGAATTGGTGGTCCCGAGATCGATACCGATGACTTTACCCATTGGTGAACTCCTTCCTTCTCGACCACGACGACCGAATCAGGTCAATGCGTCGTTGAGTCATGTTCGCTTGGATTGGCCGGCCCTGACGACACACTGACCATGGCCGCTCGGAGAATCCGGTCGTGCAACCGATACCCCTTTTGAAACTCGTCCAATACTTTATTAGCCGGCACGTCGTTCGACGGTCCGTACGAGACGGCTTGATGGGCGCTTGGATCGAACTCCTGGCCGGTCGCTTCGATCGCCTGCACGCCGAACTTAGTCAGGGTCCCAGAGAGTTGCTTGAGCGTCAGTTCCACACCCTGCACGAGCGATGAATCACCACCGCTTGTTCGAGCCGCTTTGATCGCCCGCTCCATGTTATCGACCACCGGCAGCAGCTCTTTGAGAATCTGTTCATTCCCGAATCGAATCTGCTCACGCTGGTCGCGCTGTATCAGCCGTTTGTAGTTTTCAAATTCCGCAGCCAGCCGGAGGTACTTGTCATTGAGCGCTGTACACTCTTCAGTCTTACTGGCCAATTCATCCCGACCTGAGGAGCCTGTTGCATCCATCACCGGAGAAGCTTCCTCTAAGTTCTCGATTGTATTGGCGTTTGGTTTTTTCTGTTCTTGATCGTGACTCATCCTGATACCTCTACAAGCGTGGAGATATCCATAGGGGGAGAGAAGTCAACGGGTAAGGGAAAAATAAAATGACGTGGGCACGAAGAAGACTAGACCCACTGCGTCAGACTCGCGCCGCGGGCACGGCGATAGAGGAGTTCAAGCCCATGAAGGGTCAAAAACGGTTCCAGATGTTGAATCGATCGCGCCTCTGGCGCAATCACTGAGGCCAATCCACCCGTGGCAATCACATATGACGTGCGCCCCATTTCCCTTTCCATCCGCTGAACAAGCGTGTCCACGAGACCCGCATAGCCGAAGATGAGCCCAGACTGAATACTGCTGGCGGTATCGGTTCCAATGACGGTCTTAGGCCGGGCGAGCTCGACTTTGCTCAACTTCGCAGCCCGTGTAAACAGTGCTTCCGCGGAAATGGTCAGACCAGGTGCGATCACTCCTCCGAGATACTCTCCCTCTCGGTTGACGGCACAAAATGTCGTCGCGGTGCCGAAATCGACGATGATGAGATCACGGTGAAACTTCTCATAGGCCGCCGCCGCATTCACAATGCGATCGCTTCCGATCTCTTTCGGATTCGAGTATTTCAGCGTGAGACCGGTATCCATGTCGGGAGAAACGGTGATTGGGGTGGAGCCAAAGGACGTTTCAATCATCGACTCAAAGGTCTCCGTGAGGGCGGGAACGACACTAGAGATGATCGCGCCGGTGATGTGCGCTGGGAGGCGTCCATCTCGGGCCATGAGGCTGAGGCACAGGACGCCATACTCATCGGCCGTGGTCTTGGGATCGGTCGCCAACCGCCAATGGGTCAGCAGAGTCAATCCGTCGAAGATCCCGGCGACTACGTTGGTGTTCCCGATGTCGACCGCTAAGAGCATCGCGCTCATTCTACCCGGCCTACTGCGTTTTCGCTACTCTCTCAGATGGATGACATCGGCTGCACGGACATCGACGAGGGGCATCGGTTGTGATCGAGGGTGAGGCGGCACGGTTCTCACTTGTAGCGCGCCATCGGCAGAAAGCGCCTCTGCGATGCCGACGATCGGATGATCATTCGTGAATAGGACACGAACGTGGCGCCCCAATGTGGCGCAGCGAGCCGTATAGGCCTGTCGCAGGCGAATAGATCCAGAAGATCGAAGCTCCCCAAGACACTGCTCAAGCTCCAGGAGCAGTTGAGCTATGAGCCGATTGCGGTCGATCGGCTGTCGCGAGGCTTCCACTAATGAGGTCGCAATGGGCTGCAATTCTTCGGGGAAAGATAGCGGAGGGACATTCACGTTGAGCCCAATTCCAATTACCACGACCGGATCATTGGTGATGGCCACGCTGCTCTCGCAAAGAATCCCGCCGACTTTGCGTTCATGGAGAAGCAGGTCGTTCGGCCACTTCAGCGAAAGGGACACCGCCGCAGTCTGTTGAATTGCCTCGGTGACGGCAAGTGCGCTGAGAAGCGGCACCCAGGATAACCATTGTGAAAGCGATAGGGTTCCACCCATCCCACGTACAATGATGGAGCAATAGATGTTCAATCCCGGCGGAGAGAACCAGACGCGCCCATGTCGGCCGTAACCGCTTGACTGGCTTTCCGCAATCACGACGGTGCCATGCGGCGCACCCGCTCGCGCCAGAGCAGCCGCCTCCGTGTTGGTCGAGGGGAGATCTTGATGCAGATACAAGGTCTGCCCAAGTGACTCGGTCGCCAGGGTGCTGCGAATACGATCGAGGCTGAGTGGGGCAGAGGACGACATCAACTACGAACGCCGGCGTCGTGAAGGCTGAGTCAGCGTCATGACAAGGCTGACTGTTGCTGCTGGGGCAGAATGGGTGAGCGCTCCAATGGAGATGCGATCGGCGCCGGCTGCAGCCATGGCTCGGACGTTTTTCAGGGTGATGCCGCCCGACACTTCCACCAGAGCCTGCTTCTTAATCAATGCTACGGCGCGTCGGACCAGGTCCGGAGCCATGTTATCCAGCAGAATAATATCAGGCTTTCCTGCGAGCGCCTGCCGGACCTCAGCGAGAGATTCCACCTCGACAATAATCGGGAGCGCGCTTGAGCGACGGGCGTGCGCGAGTCGACAGGCCCGTTCAACCGGTCGTCGAGTGCGGTGGAGGAGGGCCAGATGGTTGTCTTTGATCAGAATGCCGTCACTCAGTGAGTATCGGTGGTTGATCCCTCCACCAAGCAATACGGCCCACTTCTGAAGCGCACGCCAGCCGGGAAGCGTTTTCCTGGTATCCAGAATACTGGCTGGATAGCCACGCACGGCGTGGCAGAATCGTTGCGTCAGGGTGGCAATCCCGGACAGGTGTTGAAGAAAGTTCAAGGCCACCCGCTCGGTCCGTAAGATAGACCGCCCGTCGCCCTCGATAAGGAGGAGCGGGTCTCCATTCTTCGCGCGCTGGCCGTCGCGCTTGAGAACTGACAGTCGTAGGGAAGGATCGACCATGAGAAAGGTTTGCACCGCTGCGGCCATGCCTGCCACAACCAACGGCTGTTGCGCGATGATCTCGGCACGAGCCGGCACCGGAGACGAGAAGATTGCAGCGGTCGTGGCATCTCCCTGAGCCAGATCTTCTTCAAGCCCTTGACGCACGGCGCGGCGGATCTCTGCAGCGGGGAGAGTGGACATCTCTCAGGATCCCAGCATCGCTCGGAGCTGTTGGTCGCTGTGGGCCAGCAATGCACGATCACGGGACAGAGTGCGCACCCGCTCGTGATGTTCGGCAATCACGTCCTGCGGAGCTTTCGACACAAACTCAGCGTTCTTCAGTTTCCCATCGATGCGCTGCAATTCCTTGTCGGTCTCCATGATTTGTTTGGCGAGGCGCTCAATCGCCTTCTTGAGGTCGACATCATCGGCGACTGCGATGCCCACTGAGAGCCCTTCCATGACCAGCCGCAGTAATCTTGCCACCGGCCAATCTTGCGGCGGGCTCACATCGGCAGTACCGCGACTGAGGTGGGCCAGGTGTCGTTGTAACTGATGGAGCTGGTTCTGTTTGTCCAGGTCGTCGTGCCCGACATGAAACAGAATCTGCTGCCCCGGCGAGTAATTCAACAGGACTCGGCTGGTTCGAACAAGTCCCACCGTTCGTTCCAACAATGCGAACTGTTGTTCCGCATCTGGCGCGGCCCATGCCTGGTCCGAGGCTGGATAGTTCTGTACAACGATGCTGTCTCCCTGATGGGGAATGGTCTGCCAAATTTCTTCTGTGATAAACGGCATGAAGGGATGCAGCAGCCGCATGGTCGTTTCGAGTGTCTCCAGAAGCGTGTGCCTTGTGCTGGCTCCATCCGGGTGTTCTGGCGTTTGCAGGACCGGTTTAATCAACTCCAGATACCAGTCGCAGTACTCATGCCAGATAAACTGATAGAGAGCTGTCGCTGCGCGATCGAAGCGGTAGGACTCCAACTCCGCTGTAACGGTGCGGATCGTGTGGGCGAGACGGCTCAAGATCCACCGATCAGGCAACGTCCGTTGTGCCGGTGGAAGAGTGGTGCTTGGTCCGTCGAGATACATCAACGCAAATCGCGCGGCATTCCAAATCTTATTGGCGAAATTGCGGTAGCCTTCGATCCGTTCTTCTGCGAGCTTGATATCGCGTCCCGGCGAGGCCATCGAAGCCAGAGTGAAGCGAAGAGCGTCGGTGCCGAATTGATCCATGACGTGCAGCGGGTCGATCACGTTGCCCTTGGACTTGCTCATCTTCTGGCCTTCTGCGTCACGGACCAAGGCATGGATATAGACGTCTTTGAAGGGCACATCTCCCATGAACTTGAGCCCCATCATGATCATGCGGGCCACCCAGAAGAACAGAATGTCGAGGCCTGTGACCAACGTGGCGGTTGGGTAATAGGTCTTGAGTTCAGGCGTCTGTTCCGGCCACCCCAGTGTTGTGAACGGCCAGAGGGCAGAAGAGAACCAGGTATCGAGCACGTCAGGATCGCGGAGCAATTGCTGGCCATGACAGGTCGGACATCCAGAGGGAGTCAATCTGGAGATAATCGGTACGGCGCCTTGTAGGATTGTGGTCCGACCATCTGCGGTGACGATCTGACGACTGTTGCATGCCAGACAGTACCAGGCGGGGATTTGATGCCCCCACCAAATTTGCCGTGAGATGCACCAATCCTTGATGTCCCGCATCCAGCCGAGATAATTATTCACCCACCCTTCGGGGATAATCCGGATTCGTCCCTCTTCAACTGCCTTCATCGCGGGATCGGCAAGAGGTTGAATCTTGACGAACCACTGGGGAGACAGATACGGCTCGACAACCGTCTTGCAGCGATAGCATTTCCCGACGGCCATCTTGTGGTCTTCGGTTTTTTCAAGGAGTCCCTGTTCACGCAAGAGTGCTTCAACTTTGGGGCGCGCCTTGGGAACTGGAAGGCCACGGAGTATCTCGACGACCGATGATTCGACTGCTGCCTGTTGCATCCCGGCGGCATCAAGCAATGAGGCATGATCGAGCACGGCAAGACGAGGGAGTCCGTGCCGCTCTCCTGCTTCGTAGTCGTTGAAGTCGTGCGCCGGCGTGATCTTGACGGCACCAGTGCCGAATTCCAGATCGACCAGGATCCGGTCTCCTACAATAGGAATCTCTCGCGTCGTCAGCGGCAGACGGACCTTCTTGCCAATCAGATGGCGATAGCGAGGATCGTCTGGATGCACGGCAACGGCCGTGTCTCCCAACATCGTTTCAGGCCGCGTCGTGGCCACGATCAAACCGGTGTTCGGATCATCAACGAGCGGATAGCGGAGGTGATACAGTTTACCTTTCACCTCCTCATGCTCTACTTCGATGTCAGAGAGGGCGGTCAGGCAGCGTGGACACCAATTGATGAGCCGCTCGCCACGGTAGATCAACCCGTCTTCATACAGACGCACGAAGACCTCGATGACGGCCTTTGACAAGCCTTCGTCCATCGTAAATCGCAAGCGGTCCCAGTCGCAGGATTCTCCCAGCTGCTTTTGTTGATTGACGATCGTGTTTCCCGACGTCGCTTTCCATTGCCACACCCGTTCGACGAAGCGCTCCCGCCCCAGCGACTCCCGTGACAGGCCTTCGGCCATGAGCTGCTTTTCCACCACGTTTTGCGTGGCAATGCCGGCATGGTCGGTTCCGGGGAGCCAGAGTGTGTTACGCCCCTGCATGCGCCGCCACCGGATCAGAATGTCTTGGAGTGAATGGTTGAGCGCATGGCCGACATGGAGCGAGCCGGTGACATTCGGGGGAGGAATGACGATGCAGTAGGGTTGGCCGGGATGGTTCTTCGCGTCAGCACGGAAATACCCCCGGGCGATCCACTCGCGGGACCAACGGTCTTCAACGGCTTTGGGGTCATATGTTTTATCGAGTTGACGTGTGGTCATTGCTGTAAGGTCCTCTAAGAACAGGGTGTGCATCTTAGCATGCCTATAGCGGTGCAGAAAATGGAGGTGGCTCTCAGCTTGTGACCTTGCGAGCCATGTGCTATACAATCGGCCACAAAAGAGCGGATCACACACTTTCCAGTAGGAGGATCATGGCACGAGGTCGTGAGAAGGATCGGAAGACACGAAAGAAACATCAGAAGAATGTCAAACGGGTGAAGGCCCTAGTCAAGGCTGGACGAGGGAAGCGAAACAAGAAGGTTAAGTCTTAGAGGGGTGTGAGGCTTCTTCAGTCTCGATCAGACGTTTGAGTTCTGCCTTGATATGCTGCTCAGCGATATCAGGCACGATTCTCTGAACGGCCTGTTCGACGGTTTGTCCAACTGCGGCTCTCACCATGTCGTCTGCTAGGAGCGGGGCCTGCTTCTGCACCGCACGTTGAATCTCATCTTTAACCAGCTGATCAACGGTTCCCACCTGTTCCCGCACGGCTGCGGGTAAGTATTGCTGGACTCCGGATTCGACCTGATCCTTGACCAGCCGATCGACGCTCTCTCCGAGAGAAGCTCTGGCCACATCGGACGCGGTTTGTCGGACAATGGGCTCGCTGGCCTCGATCTCCTTTTTGATGAGAGCGGGCAATGCCTGAGAGACCAGAGGGTGAATGATCGTAGTGAGATATTCCTGAGAGAGGATGTTCCCTAGCTGTGCGTTCAACTCCTTCTGAACGATTGGTCGGACATGGGTTCCCAGCTTCTCCTCAATCATGCGAGGGAGCAGCTCGGCAAGGCTTAGCTCGCTTCGTTTCGTCATCGATTGCAAGAGTTGCTCAAAGAGCCCCCTCATGGCATCTTCGGGAGCCGCAGGCGCGACGGATGGTGCCGGTGATGCACTGGATGGGCTGCTAGACTGGATCATGGGCTCCTCCTGGCTATCGCCACCTGACAGATGGTCGATCGTCTCATCGTCATCGGAGTCGGTTGAAGTTGAGGTTGGCGGCCAGACGCGCCGTTTCAGACCCTTGCCGTTCGAGGTAGCAGCCGTTTTCTGTTGCAGCGACTTCAGCACATCAAGCAAATCCTCAGATTGAAACGGTTTCTTCAGGAAGGCCTTGACGCCCAACGTGCGAAGGAGAGTTTCGTCCGGCCGATCAGCCGGATTCACCAACGAAATGAGATACGTTTCCGTCAGATTGTCCAGCTTGTTGATCTCTTTGCAAAACCCTGAGAAGGTCATGTTGTCGAGATGATAGTCTGCTATGATCAGCGAGGGCGAGTTTCGCCGAGCGGCCTCAAGCGCAGTCGGTCCATCTTGAAACCCAACGACCTCAAACCCTTCCGGGGTTGAGATCTGTTCCACCATCCGTCTCACCGCCGGGCTGCTATCCACCACAAAGATCGGCAAAGCCATGAACAACGCTCCCCACTTTTTAGTTTCTTCGAAGCTAGCAAGGGGGGTATGCTTTGTCAAGAAAACCATCGATAGGTGATTGGATTCACAATGTATTTCGGCACGCGGCCAGATGACCGAATGCGATCACGGTAAACCCATCATGAGTTCGTCGATACGAGTTGTGTTTTTCGATGCGGCCGATACCCTCTTTCACGTGCACGGGTCGGTTGCTGAGATCTACCTTCATCATGCGGTTGCTTTCGGCTTTCCTCAGAAGCCGGACTCGTTAGTCGCGATCAAACACGCGTTCAGCCGAGCCTTCCGCGAAGCCCCACCGCCGGTTTTTGCGGCAGCTGAACCTACACGACTCAAACACAGTGAACGGCTCTGGTGGTTCGATATCGTGCATCACGTCTTTTATCGCGTGGGCATGTTCGAGCGATTTGACGAGTTCTTCGATCACGTCTTTCGTGTGTTTGAGGACCATCGATCGTGGCGCCTCTTTCCTGAAACGGCGTCCACTTTGACTCGGCTCAAGGAACGAGATCTGGAGCTCGGCATCATCTCGAATTTCGATTCCCGCCTCTTTAGCGTGCTGCGCGGACTCGGGATCGCCGAGGCATTCGACACGGTGACTATTTCGAGTTTGGCCCAAGCCGCAAAACCGGCTCCCCAGATCTTTCACCTCGCGTTGGAGAAGCATGCCGTTGATCCGGAGGAGGCCCTGCATATCGGTGATAGCCTGCGAGAGGATGCGGAAGGCGCGAAGAAAGCCGGGCTTCACACCGTGCTGTTGGACCGTGACGGAAAACAACAGGGAGTAGGCATTCGGACCATCAAAAATCTGGAGGAGTTATTCCAGCTTCTAGAGCGGTTCGAGGAGTAGCGGCACAAGCTCTTTTGCACGACCCTGAAGTGAGATGTCCACCAGCGACGACTGTGGAGTGGGATCGAGGTTGATCTCGGCAACGAAGGCGCCGGCCTCTTTAGCAACGGATGCGAACCCTGCAGCCGGATAAACAACGCCGGATGTGCCGATGATGAGCAAGATGTCACAGTGCTTAAGTGCCCTGGAGCAAGCGTCGAGATCGTCAGGAGACAAGGATTCTCCGAACCAGACAATATGGGGCCTGAGCAACGATCCACAGCGAGGACAAGACGGAAGAATGGCAATCGGCACATCGCGGTTGTTTTCCACCACGCCACAGCCGGTACAGCGAACCTTCCAGATATTGCCATGAATCTCCGAGAGTTTCTGTGAGCCGGCGTCTCGATGCAGCCCATCCACATTTTGAGTCATCAGCCAAAAGTTCAGACAGCGGCGTTCCAGTTCGACCATAGCTTTGTGTGCATTGTTTGGCTGTTTCGTGGCGATCAGTTCGCGCCGCCAGTTGTACCATTCCCACACGAGGCGAGGATCCCGCTCGAAGGCTTCGGGTGTCGCCAGGTCCTCGGCGCGAAAATTCTTCCACAAACCGTCCGCGCCGCGAAAGGTCGGTACACCGCTGTCGGCTGAGATCCCAGCACCGGTGAGAACGGTGATAGCCTCAGCAGCAGCCAGCTTTTCTTTCAAGAGTCCGAGATTGGATCCATGAGTCATTGGCATTGGTGAGCGAGTATGCTGCTGTGTCTCTGTGGAGGTGCATGCTATAGTACAGCCGCTTCGCAAGCAACTGAATGAGGATGAGCGATGAAACAGATCTTATTCGTGGGTGCCGGGTCGGTCGGCGGATTCTTTGGGGCACACCTGGCGAAGAACAACCCCAATGTCTCCTTTCTTCTCAGACCAAGGACACTTGAAGCAGTCAAGCGGAATGGGCTGACCATTCGTAGTGCCGGTGGTTCGTTCACCGTTCGGCCACCGGTTGCATCCGATGCTCGAGAGCTACCGAAGCCAGACCTCATTGTTCTGGGAGTGAAAGTCTACGACCTCGATGAGGTGATGGACCAGATCGAACCCATACTCACGGATAAGACAGTGCTGCTGACATTGCAGAACGGGATCGATACCGAAGACCGACTCATCGCACGAATCCAGAGGGATTGCGTCGTGGGCGGAGTCGCGTACATCTATTCCAAAATCACCGAGCCGGGCGTGATCGACCATTATAAGAAGGGAGCTGTCGCCATCGGTGAACTGATGGGCCATGAGAGCGAACGACTTCTCGCCATCCATGACCTGTTTGCCTCAGCAGGCATTCCTTGCCACCTTTCTAAAGACCTTCGCCGCAGTAAATGGGAGAAGATGTGTTGGAACTGCGTCTTCAATCCGATCACGGTGCTCATTGATGATCGTGTGGCAAAAGCGTTAGATCATCCGGAGATGACGGGTGTGATTCGGCAGATTGTCGGAGAATGCGCGGCAATCTCGGCTGCGCTGAAGGTACCGTTGCCGCTCGATATGCCGGAACGAGTGGTCAAGGCCTCGCAAGAGATTCGCGACATCCATACGTCTATGTACGATGATTGGAAGGCGGGGCGGCGGACGGAGATCGACTCTTTAAACGGGTTCATTGTGGAGCAGGGTCGCAAATTAGGCATACCCACTCCTGTCAACGAAGCCCTGACGGCGATGATCAAGACGATCACCGAGAAAGAACAGACCGGCTCAGGGCGGGTCCGAATCGAAGGCGCCGTCGTTCAACCCATCTCATTTGACCATGCCGCCATCGCGGCCTTGCCTGTCGAACATCAGCTCGATATTGCCACCGTGATGCCTGGCATGAAAGGACGGGGGATTCGGTTGAAGGGGCTCCTCGATGTTCCGGCTTTGGCGATTGAGGCGGATCACATCGCATTTCATGCAGCAGACGGAACGTACTCAGCCTGTCTCACGCTCCAGCAAGCCAGAGACCATGGAGTGCTTGTGTACGAGCTTGATGGAGCACCGCTGCCTGATACCAAAGGTGGTCCGTTCCGCCTGGTCACGCCGGGACTCGGGGATCTCTGTGCCAATGTGAAAGGGGTCACACGAATTGAAATCACCAAGGGGCCTGGCCGGGATACGAGGCAAACCACCTGTCCTCCGGTCTCGTGACCGTTCCGAGGACAATACCCGTTGATGTATGAAAAAGATCGGGGCAAGTCTATTGGTAGTGGTGGCAGTTCTTGTCGGCGCGATCTGGCTCGTTGATAGCATCGGGACGTTTGAGTCTCACTACGAGACCTATCAGGCATTGATAGAGTCTGAGAGCATGACCCACGGCTGGGTCTCACACGTCATTCCAAAATCCTCCTATGACATCTTTGAAACACATCGAGTCAGTGGAGGGATCGTCACGGTGCGATTCAGGTTTCAGCCTGGAGACACGAAGGACATCGAATCACGCTGTGCTGGTCTGACAACCAACGATCCAATGATCACGCCATATCGCTGTCTCCACGATGGAGTGCCCGTTGTCGTCAGGTTGGAAGCCACCGGGCAGGGCCAGGTTCATATTGACTAGAGAGCGTGCCTTCAGCTCACGATCACACACTCTGATGGCTGGGTATGCCTGCTGAGGTCGGTCGCGTTGTTGCGCTTGGCGCCAGCAATCTGACACGTGGTTTCCAGACCATCGTCTCGACGTCTCGATCAGTGTGGGGACCGGACGTCGAAGTACTGGCGGCGCTTGGGCATGGGCGATCATATGGAGCTCCGAGCAGAATCGTTTTTCGCACCTTGCCCGGCATTCTCAAGTCAGGTCTGTGGGATGAGTTGGAGCGGCGACCGAAAGTTGTAACGAGGGCGCTTGTAACTGATGTCGGTAATGACATCTTGTACGGTTTCTCTGTAGCGCGAGCGCTTGGATGGGTTGAGGAGGCGCTCGTTCGCCTGAGCCGTGTGACGAATGACATCGTGCTTACAGACTTGCCTCTTGCCAGTATTCACCGTTTGTCAAACCGGAAGTTTTTGGCGTTTCGTTCAGTGTTGGTGCCGTCCTGCCGGCTGTCTCTTTCTCAAGTCATCGACAGATCGGAGCGAGTCACCGAAGGGCTGGCGAAGTTGTCTGCTAGGTACGGCGCTAAGTTCTTTGAACTTCATCCTGCGTGGTACGGGTTTGATCCCATCCACGTGCGCCCTTCCCAATGGCGTCAGGCCTGGCAGCAGATTCTCGGGGCTCAGCCTGAGGCGAAGCCGGGTAGTGGATCAACGATTGAGAGCGTGAAGCTCTACTTCATGCGCCCCGAACGCCGATGGCTGTTCGGCGTGGAGCAGGTCACGCCGCAGTCCGGTACCGTACTCCGATCAGGTGGGCAGGTATGGCTGTATTGATTGGCGATCGAAGGATGCATTGAGTTGCGGCTTGTCTGGCCAGTACTATGCCGATGCTTAGGAGTAAGGTCTATTCAATGCACGTCAAGACACAACTGATTCATATCTATGATATTGAAGCCAGGCTGGCTGCGTGGAGGTCACTTGACTGAACCAACGGTTCACTATTCCATGTTGATAAAACGAGCGATCACGGGCTTTATTCTAGGCGCAATCGCGGGGGCGATCCAAGTTTGGTTTTTTAATCACGACCTGATGCATCTCTGGGCGTCGATTGCTTCCGGAATCGTCTATATGACCGCCTGGGTGTCGTGCACTGATTGGCTGAAGCTGGCAGGTGGGAAGATTTTCCTCGGAGCCGTTGCCGGTGTGTTCGCTGCCATCGTGTGGTGGGCCATTGCCAGTCCTGTTGAGGACGCATTTGTTCAATCGGTCGTGGCTGGGCTCTGTTTTGGAGCAGCCTTTGCGTGGTCCGAATCACGGAAAGCGCTCTGAGTCTATGAAATCGATCAAGCATTCACCCTGTACACGAATACCGTTGCATCACATCGCAGACACAACATGCGTCATGCGACTGCTGCCGAGTTGCATCTTGGCGCAGATGCGTGAAGCTGGATCGCCATCATGAAAGGATGGATCGGTCTCATCGGCGGATTCATCCTGGGCTTTCTGTCTGCCGTGATCGTGAACGGTGTGGCGCCCGAGCTGCTGACCCCGTATACCCGTGGGCTTATTCCAGCAGAACGGATGGTGACCGTCACAGGAACTGTTGAGAAAAAACAACGTGAGGCAACTCGACTGCTGCTCACGCTGTCTACGCCCAACGGAGTGCTCTTGGCGACATTTTCGAAGCAGATCGAAGAACTCGATCTGCTGATTGCTGAGGGCTATGCCGTCACGATTCGGCTAGCAGGCTATTCTCCGTTTGTGGAGAATCCGAAGGTGGAACGTGTCGAAGCCAATGCGGATCGCACGCATGCTGAACCTCCAGCACCATCGATGCCAGCGGGAGCGAAGCCGTAATGTCGCCCTTGGTGATGTGGACGATGGTGTCACTGAGGAGAGCATGGCTCTGGTAGGAAGTTGGCATCTGACAACCGTCGCTCCGTTGATTCTTAACGAATCACCTGAATCTGCCGCCACCGTTCGGACTGATATCGCCAGAGCAACAACCCCATCCGAACAGTCCAGTCCGCGATCATCGCAGCCCAGATGAATGAGACGGACTGGCGTAGCCAGAGGGCCGCGACCAGTGCCAAGGGCACGCGGACACCCCACATGCCGATCATCGTGGCGCCCATAATAAAGCGGGTGTCGCCGGCACCCCGCAGCGACCCGGCCAGAACCATGGTGAGGGCGAGCGGCACTTGCAGTAAAGCGACAATCTTTAAAAACGTCGTTCCGAGCTCGATCACCGCGTCATCCGTTGTGAACGCACGAAGCAACGTGTACGGAAAGAAGAAAAAGAGGATTCCCATACCGGTCATGATCATAATGGCCAGCCGATTGGCTTCCCAGTTTTCGAGTTTCGCCCTCGTATACTTGCCGGCTCCGATGCTTTGCCCCACCATGGTAGCTGCTGCAATGGCGAGTCCATATCCGGGCAGGAACGAAAAGGATTCGATCGACAACCCGACTTGATGCGCGGCATAGGCCACGGTGCCGTACAGAAGGACAAGTTTGGTGTAGATAAAGATACCGGCTTGTTGCACGATGCGTTCACCGGACACCGACGCTCCCACATCCCAGATCGATCGAATCAAGTCCAGGCGCAGTGTGGACGACTGCTTCAAGATGGGACGACAACGCAGCAGCAGATAGAACATGCCTGTCGCTTCAGCGAGGCCGACGGCAATCGCCGCACCTTTGAGTCCCATTGCAGGAGCTCCCCACTGTCCGTAGATGAGGGGGTATGCCAGGAACACATGGAGGAGATTGACACCGATCAGGCCGTACATGGGGGTCTTTGTGTCGCCAGTGCCTTGGAGGATGGACGACAAGACCTGGATGAGGACCGTACAGGGAATCACGAGGAAAATGAGTGTCGAATAGGGGAGGGCGAGCTCAATGACAGCGGATTCCGCACCGAGTTGCTGCATGACGAGCAGATTGCCGGCGATCCCAAGGCCAGCCAACAGGATCGAGACGCCGATCGAAAGCCATAAGAAGTGACGAGCTGCTTCTCCGGCGTCTTGTCGCCGCCGCGCTCCCCATAACTGGGCAACGATCACGTTTGTCCCGACTGAAATTCCAGAGACCAGAGTCGTGGCCACGAAGGCCAGTAGTTGACCCAGACCGACTGCGGCGATTGATGTGGCACCCAGCCCCCCAACCAAGAAGACGGCGACAATGCCTTCTGCTCGTTGGAGCAGCGTGGTCAGCGTGACGGGAAGTGCCAACGTCATCACGGACCGTCTGATCTGGGTGACACCGTTGCCCATGGGGCGCTATCCTAGCAGAGTTCCTTCTGACGCCATGTGAGAAAGTGTTGATGGTTTGATGGACTCTATGACAATGGCAGACGCTCATAACAGATCCTCCACGACATTCGCACCACGTCGCTTATCAAAATCGAAATACCTCTCGGGCTTGCAATGTCACAAGCGGCTCTATCTGGAGATGCATCAGCCTGCGCTGGCCACCCCGCCTGACGCATCGACCCAGGCGATCTTAGACATGGGAACCGAGATCGGGGTGCTCGCGCAGCAGCACTTTCGCGGTGGCGTGCTGGTCAAGTCGGGATTCCGTCAGCGAGAAGCAGCAATCGCAGAGACCGCCGCATTGCTTCAAGATTCCAAGATTCCGGCCATCTTCGAAGGGGCGTTTGAATATGACGGAGTGCTTGTGCGCGTCGATATTTTAGAGCGCGTGCAGAATGGTGACGGGAGATCGTCGTCCTGGCGATTGATCGAGGTGAAGTCCTCAACCAGGGTAAAAGATGTCCACCTTGATGACCTCTCCATACAAAGCCACGTGGTACAAGGGGCCGGATTACGGCTTGATGCGACCTGTCTGATGCATATCGATACGGGGTATCTCTACCGAGGTGGGGAGGTTGATCTGCAGGCGCTCTTCTCGATTGAAGACGTTTCGGAATCGGTGACAGACCGTCGCGGGTCGGTGCCAGAACGATTGGCCACCATGAAAGTCCTTTTGCTGGAGTCGAAGGCCCCAAGGATCGAGCCTGATCAGCATTGTCATACACCCTACGAATGTCCCTTCTGGGCACATTGCACAAAGGACAAACCGCAGCGCTGGATCTACCACCTGCCGGGCAAGAAGGAGATCGTGAGTCAACTTGTCCGAAGGGGCATCGTGACGATCGACGACATTCCAGATGACACAAGGCTGTCGGATGTACAACGAAAGGTCAAGGACAACGTCGAGTGGGTTTCATCCGAATTGGGTCGTACTCTTCGTTCCCTCAGCTATCCCATACACCATCTCGATGCTGAAACCGTCATGTTGGCATTGCCGCGGTTTCCCTCTATGAGGCCCTATCAGTCTCTTCCGGTTCAGTGGTCCAATCACATTGAACTTGAATCCGGTGAGGTGGCGCACCAGGAGTTTCTTCATGGTGAGGCGTCGGACCCTCGCAGACGTTGGGTCGAATCGCTCATCGAATCACTCGGTGAGACCGGGAGCATTGTGGTCTACTCAGCCTATGAGGAATCGCTCATTCGTCAATTAGCAGAGACATTTCCTGAATTTAAATCAGCGTTCAAAGCGATTATGAAGCGGTTATGGGATCTGCTCTCCGTTATCAAGAGTCACTATTATCATCCCGCCTTCAACGGATCATACTGTTCAGTCCAGATGTGGTGGAACAGGCCGGAATCGGCATCAAGGTTGATGATTATCCAAGTTTTAAGCTCTCGATGAGTAAATGTGACGTCAGAGTCTGCTTAGCAAGTGGATTTCTTGATGAACCGCTGCTGACCCAGCTGAAGTCAGGCAAATTGGCGACAATTGCTCTTGTTCGAAAAAACTCAAAATTAATGCACATTCCGCTCTCGCTTAGTGGTTTTCAGACGGCTTTTTCTGAACTGCAACGAGAGCATATCCGGAAGGCAAAATAATTGCCGTAGCGACGGTGAGACATTTCCAATAGCCTACAACCCAAGCAAGCCACTTCACTTTCTCTTCTGCGCATTTGGATGCCTCGGTTATGGCGTCCATCCCTGATCGGGGTGCTGCTCTCCGCTCACTGAGCCACGTAGACAATCTACAATTCCCATAATTTCGACTACTCCATCGATTTATTCCTTTCGTCGAATCCGACTGTCAGCTTCACTTTCAAGATGTGATCTTTCTTGGGGGAAACGTCATGTGTGAATTTGGTATAGCGGAGTGTAGTGCTCCCCTGAAATCAAGCCACCTGAGTTGCTTGTTGCGCGCGATATTGGACCGGGCTCCGATACTTATGGCGCTATGGGGCCGTTCCTCGTTGTATCAGTGGACCCAGCCCACGCTCAACGTCTCACGGTCGTCCGCACTCATGTATCGATAGGATCTTGTTGACATGGCAACACCTTAGCCCATCCAGGCCGGTCGTGTTACACCCAACAGCGT
>SWDG01000027.1:285881-353370 GCA_005116965.1 Nitrospira sp.
CTGCTACTGAGGGGGCCAGCCCCCTCGTATGCTCCCCACGCGGAGGAACTTTTCCCCCGCGGACCCTCTTGTTCGAATCCCACCCTCTCGTGGGTCTTCTTACGGGCGATGGATTGAATGACCAGTTAAGCAAATTGAACAAACATGGCTGTTGGTATGGCGGAGAGGGTGGGGATCGAACCCACGGTCGAGTTACCCCGACAGCAGTTTTCGAGACTGCCCGATTCGGCCACTCTCGCACCTCTCCGTTATGGTAGATCGTCGGCTGGATTGATGATCGAGCAGGTAAGGGAAACATGCTCGACGGAAGGGCGAGCTTACCGTGGTCGATGGAGTTTTGCAATGGGCTTCGATGAAGGGCTTACGTGCTTGGATAGTTCGCGATCGGCACCGATGCTCTAAGTAACGATACCGCAGGGATCAGATCTTCAATCAGGCAGGAAAAGTGAAGTCTGACACTTCAGCCCTCTCCAACCCTTGCTTGACGAGTTGACTGATATCCAAGCTCCGCTCAACCTTTCGAAGGTCGTCGATCCTGGTTTTCGTGCTGGGATGGGGTGGGGTGAACAGCTTGCAGCAATCTTGGTCAGGTTCGATGGATGTCTCATAGGTTCGGATCCGCTTGGCCTCGTCGATGATCTCCCGTTTATCCATTCCGATAAGTGGCCTGAGAATTGGGATGTCGGCAGCTTCCTCAACGACCGTCAGATTCTCAGGAGTCTGCGACGCGACCTGCCCGAGACTATCTCCCGTAACCAACCCCCAACATCGTTCCTCCCGCGCGAGTTCTTGAGCAATGCGAAGCATCATCCGCCGATAGAGCACCACGCGAAACGGTGGGGGTGTGCTCAGCACGATCTCGCGCTGGATTTCTCCGAAAGGAATGACGTAGAGGCGCGACGCATATTGATACGCCGTGAGGGTTTGGACTAGCTCCCGCACCTTGTCCTCAGAAGCACGACTGACCAACGGGCGGCCTGAAAAATGAACAAAGGAGGCATGGCAGCCGCGTTTGATCATGCGGTAGGCGGCAACCGGTGAGTCGATGCCTCCCGAGATCAGACAGGCGATCTTTCCGCTGACTCCGACTGGCATCCCCCCAGGTCCCTCGATTTTTTCCGCCGCGCAATAGGCTTCCCTCGACAGTAGCTCGATATAAATGGTGACATCCGGTCTTTTCAGATTGACGGTCTTGCCGGTTCGTTCACAGACAGCTGCACCGATGGCTTTTTCGATATCCATCGACGTCAGTGCCAATCGCTTATCGGCTCGTTTTGCCGTGACTCGAAAGGTTGTGCATGACGTTGCATTGATCCCTTCGATGGCGACCTCAGCGAGCGCCGCCAGATCTGGGTTCGCGATCTGCAGCGGAATCACGCGACCCAGCGAGAAGTTTGCGATGCCACACACACGAACAAGCCGATCTCGCACAACATCCGCGTTCGCTTCCGGGGGGAGATCAATGCGGATCCGGCTGTGGAGGTTCTGAACCTGTCGAACGCCTAAATCCTTGAGGGCTGTCCTGATGTTCTGAATGAGGCATTGCTCGAAGTAGTCGCGATTTCGGCCTTTGAGGGCGAGCTCGTGGTAGTGGGCGATGGCACAGCGCATGTCAGCCCTAACGCCTCACCCTTCGCTGGACTCTAGGAATCGCTCGGCATCGATCGCCGCCATGCAGCCAGACCCGGCTGCGGTCACGGCCTGACGATATTTTGAATCCTGCACATCACCAGCGGCAAAGACACCTGGAATAGTGGTGGCTGTTCCCGCGTGAGTCCTGATGTAGCCCTTCTCGTCCATATCAATCTGACCGGCAAACAACGCTGTGTTAGGTTTGTGGCCAATAGCGACAAAGACACCGGCGCAGGGCACTTCCGATATTTTCCCAGTAACGATATTTTTCAGCCGCACGCCGGTGACAACTTCATGCCCAAGGATATCCTCAGCCACAGCATTCCAGATGAAACTGACTTTCTCGTTCTTCATGGCCCGATCTTGCATAATCTTCGATGCACGAAGCTTGTCGCGTCGATGGACAATCGAGACTTTCGTCGCAAACTTGGTCAGGAAGGTTGCTTCCTCCATCGCACTGTCACCACCGCCAACGACAATGAGCTCCTTCCCACGAAAGAAAAACCCATCGCAGGTTGCGCACGTTGAGACGCCGTGACCGGTCAATCGCTTCTCATTGGGCAGGCCAATCGGAATCGCTGAGGCTCCAGTGGCAATGATGGCAGTTTTCGCCTCGACGGTACGCTCACCATCAATCGTCAGGATCAATGGGAGGTTCTTGTTGAAGCTTACAGCGGAGACGTCACTGGTAAGAAACTCTGTCCCGAATCGCTCCGCCTGTGCCCGCATTTCCTTCATGAGTTCCGGACCCATGATGCCCTTTGCAAACCCGGGATAGTTCTCGACTTCCGTCGTGGTCGTGAGCTGGCCACCGGATTGCCATCCCTCAATGAGAAGCGGTGAGAGATTGGCCCGCGCGGCATAGATCGCGGCAGTGAGTCCAGCCGGACCGGAGCCGATGATGACGAGATTGCGCATGGGTGAGGACTCTAACACAGCATGAGAATCAGAAGGTAGAAGGTTGTTACGCCTTATCCAGCCAGTCTTTTCACGGAAGAAAATGGCACCTTACAGCGACCGAAGATCTTTGCAAATCTTGGCCACGTCTTGTGTGAGGCGTCGTGTGTCTTTTGTTCCGTCGAGGACAAAGTCTGCGAGCCGGCGCTTTCGATTCATCGGCATCTGGCTCCTGATCCGTCGAAGGGCTTCGGATCGTGAGAGGCCATTTCGTGTGCTGAGGCGGGCAATTTGGGTTTCTCGATCAGCGGTCACGACAACGATCTTGTCGACACGTGTGTCGATACCCGCCTCAAATAGGAGGGGAACGTCATAGATAACGACGGCGCTCGGATCGAATCTGAGCGCCTGCCTAGCCAGTCGTTGCTGTTCACGAGCCACACGAGGATGAATGATACGCTCGAGCTGACGTCGTTTCCTAGGATGACTGAATACGAGCGAGCCGAGCGCAGGGCGGTTGATCGTACGATCAGGATTGAGGACTCCCATACCAAATGTGTGGACAATGTCTCGCCACGCTGGTTTGCCTGGCTGGACCACATCTCGCGCCAACTGATCGGCATCGATCACGACGGCACCGCATTGTCCGAACATTTTCGCGACCGTGCTTTTCCCGGTGGCGACGCCTCCAGTGAGTCCAATCAGTATCATGGCAGCTGAGCTTATCATGTGCTGTATCTGTCAGGAAACCGCGATTGACATCACCAGCTCTCCGCTTGTATGAAATTCTTCATGCGGCTTGTCTTTCTCACAATCATACTATTCGGGATAACCAGCGCTGGGTTTGCAGTAGCCCTGGCGGAGAACCCTGCACTAGCCCCACGAACCATTACTGTCGCGCTCGACGGCTCTGGTGATTTCTCATCGATTCAAGAAGCGGTCGATAGCGCCCTGAAGGGCGATACGGTATTCATCAAGGCCGGGGCCTACGCTCAGGACTTGACCATTCATAGTAAAGAACAGATCAAGATTGTCGGAGCAGGTGTCGACAAGGTCGTTCTCTCGGGGCGAGGTCAAATGGTCGGTGTGTTGCATGTGGGAAAGTGGCCGTATGGGGCGATGGATATTGAGATCAGCGACCTGACGATCAATGAACATGGAGGGCATGCCCTCGGAATTTTCAACGGACATCGCATCACGCTGCGCCAGCTGCGTGTGAAAGGCATGGTATTCGGCCAACAGGTACACGATGTTCGTATCGAAGATTGTGTGATCGGGGGAAGTGAGACGACCGGCGTGCATGTCACGGACTCTCAAGTCCAGTTGATTGGAAATGTGATCCATGACAACGACCACGGTGTGAATGTGACTGGCAAGTCTTCGGTGCGGCTTGAGCGCAATATCATCACCAGAAATTTGTTTGAGGCTGTCGTGATCAGTGACCAGGCAAAAGGGGTCCTGATCAGTAACACTCTGGTCAAGAATGGTGGCGGAGCGGCATTCCTAGGCTCGTCGACGATCGAAGCCTCTGGAAATATTGTGAGTCTCAATAAAGTTGGCTTTCTCATTGCCGCGTCGAGTCATACCAAGACCTCGCATAATGCGTTGTTCAATAGTGATGCGAACTATATGAGAGCCGGATCCCCAAATGTTCCGGCGCCGGAGTTTCAGGCTGAGTCGGATATGACTACCGATCCACGCTTTGTCGATGCGGAGCATAATAATTTCCGGCTGAAACCCGACACGACCCTTCTCAATCACGGAGCCTTTCGTTACCTTGGCGCGCTTCCTCCGCTTCTGCCCCCCGCACAAAATATCCAATAAGCATTGTAGAAACAATGAGATAGAGAGATTACCCATGGTGGGAGGAATCTGTATGGTATGATTTCTGTCTAGCGCGTGTACCTCCAGATCACTCCTACATTAAAGAAATACTGCAAGCGCACCGAGAAGGATTCAACCAGGAGGTCTCCCTTGGCTAGCTTTCGCAGCAATCTTGAAAAGTTGTCGGGTGAAGATATTCCCTCGCTCATGGATATGGAATCCGGCAAGCTGGTTGGGGCCGTGCTTCCCATGTCTGAACAGGCTCAAATCCAGATGCGAAACAGCATTGAGGTTATTGAGTACCTCTTGAATCAAGAGCGAGTGGTCTGGAGTTAACCTCCCGGTCTACTTGGCCCATCCGTTCCTCCAGTTACCTTCCCACAATCCTTAACACCTCCACTGCCTTCACCAACTACGTTTTGTAAGGCTGCCCTCCCTCTCTCGACACAATCAGTGTCCCTTTCTTTAGAGTAAGCCTCGGAAAACCGAAGAGGAGAAGAGAATTGGTGATGATGATCAATGGGCACAGCTTGATTTAGGACCAGTGGAGGCGCATCGTAGCACCATCCTCCACATCATGATTCATACGTAGAAAAAAGGTGTTGTGGCAAAACCGGCTCGGACATCTTCTCGCACTAAGGTTTCCCTGCTTGCTGAGCAGCAGCGTCTCGAGGAAGATGCCGCCAGGAGGCAGCATTGGAAACGATGGGGGCCCTACTTGAGTGAACGTGCCTGGGGAACGGTACGTGAGGACTACAGCCCCCATGGAACGGCTTGGGAAGCCTTTCCTCATGATCATGCCCGCTCGCGCGCCTACCGGTGGAACGAAGACGGGCTTGGCGGGATTTCAGATCGTCACCAATATATCTGTTTTGCCATCGCGCTTTGGAATGGGCGTGATCCCATTCTGAAGGAGCGAGTATTCGGTGTGACAGGTAACGAAGGGAATCATGGGGAAGATGTAAAGGAATATTATTTCTATTTAGACTCAACGCCAACTCATTCGTACATGAAGTATCTGTACAAGTATCCACAGGCTGAATTTCCATATGCCAGACTGATTGAGGAAAATCATCGGCGCCAACGTGGAGATGTGGAATATGAACTGATCGACACGGGTGTCTTCGATGAGAATCGTTACTTTGATGTTGTCGTGGAGTACGCAAAGACGACGCCGGAGGATCTGTTCGTTCGTATTCACGTGACGAACCGCGGGCCAGATTGTGCTGAGTTGACACTGTTACCCACTCTCTGGTTCCGGAATACGTGGGCGTGGGGGATCGATGCTCGTCGACCGAGAATGCGTGCAGGGAAGCCTGCCCAAGGGATGAGTGTCATTGAGTTCGACCATGAGTATTACGGTCAACGTCGCCTGTGGTGTGAAGGGAAGCCTCCATTACTCTTCACTGAGAATGAAACGAATACTCGACGATTGTACGGCGATCAAGAGGGCTCCACCTATGTGAAAGATAGTTTTCATGACTACGTGATCCATGGTCAAAAGGATGCGGTGAACCCTGAACAGGTCGGGTCAAAGGCCGCTGCACACTATGCACTGACCTTGCCACCCGGAGGATCGGAGATCATACGTCTTCGCCTGACGGATCAGGACAACGCTGGAGGTTTTGCAACATCGACGTGTGACGGCCTCTTTACGCAGCGGATCCGGGAAGCCAACGAGTTTTATGACGAACTGGCTCCACCTGATCTTTCAGAAGATGCGCGGCGGGTGCAGCGGCAAGCATTTGCGGGATTACTGTGGAGTAAACAATTCTACCATTATGACCTGAGACGCTGGCTGGTCGGTGATCCGGGAATGCCGGATCCTCCTCAGGAGCGGCTCCATGGGCGGAACTCCGACTGGACCCATCTCTACAATGCTGACGTGATCTCAATGCCTGACAAATGGGAGTATCCGTGGTATGCGGCATGGGATTTGGCATTCCATTGCATCCCCCTGGCTCTGGTCGATTCGACGTTCGCAAAGGAACAGCTGATTCTGATGCTCAGAGAATGGTACATGCACCCGAACGGTCAGATTCCGGCATATGAATGGGCGTTCGGAGATGTCAACCCCCCGGTTCAAGCCTGGGCTGCCTGGCGTGTCTACAAGATCGAGAAAAAGCGAAAAGGAGTCGGAGATCGTGTCTTCCTCGAACGAGTGTTCCATAAGCTGTTATTGAACTTCACCTGGTGGGTCAATCGAAAAGATACCGAAGGGAAAAACATTTTCCAAGGAGGATTTCTCGGACTCGACAACATCGGCGTCTTTGATCGGAGCGCCCCCTTGCCAACCGGAGGTCATATCGAGCAATCAGATGCGACCAGTTGGATGGGGATGTACTGTCTCAATATGCTCTCGATTGCCCTGGAACTCGCGCGTGACAATCGAGCGTACGAAGACGTAGCCAGCAAGTTCTTCGAGCATTTCGTGTATATCTGCCGAGCCATGAACAACATCGGTGGCGAAAAAATCGAGCTGTGGAATAGAGAAGATGGATTTTTCTACGACGTGCTGCACCTTCCGGACGGTCATACCTGTCCGCTCAAGGTCCGATCGCTCGTCGGGCTGATCCCGCTCTTTGCGGTAGAGACGTTGGACTCAGAGTTGATCGACAGACTCCCTCGTTTCAAGCACCGTATGCAGTGGTTCATTGAAAATAGGCCTGATTTCAGTGCCCACGTAGAGACCCATTCGCAAGATGGAGAGGTGCGGAGATTCTTGTCCTTGGTCAATCCCTCGCGGCTCAAGTCGGTGTTGCGGTACATGCTCGACGAAGAAGAATTCCTCTCCCCGTATGGTATCCGGGCGCTCTCACGCTATCACAAGGATCATCCCTATGTGTTGTCCATCATGGGCAGAGACTATCGAGTGGACTATGAACCCGCTGAATCGAGCACAGGACTTTTCGGCGGCAATTCGAACTGGCGTGGTCCGATCTGGTTTCCAGTCAACTATCTGCTGATTGAATCACTCCAGAAGTTTCATTATTTTCTGGGTGACGAGTACAAAGTCGAGTGCCCGGTCCGATCCGGTCAATTGCTTCCCTTGAATGAGGTGGCCTCTGAGATTTCGCGACGATTGACGCACATTTTCCTTCGTGACAGTACCGGCCGACGTCCTGTCTATGGCAGTACCAGGAAATTCCAAGACGATCCATTCTGGCGGGATGCGATTCTCTTCTATGAATATTTCCATGGCGACAACGGCGCCGGTGTCGGAGCCAGCCATCAGACGGGATGGACGGGGCTAGTGGCGAAGTTAATCCAGCAGTCGGGAGAATGAAAACGTGAAGCGTTGTTCGTGAAACGTATCTCGCGAATGGCAAGATACGAGCGATGAGATACGGCTGATGTTGATCAGTAAAGACCATTGCCGAAACCTTGCTCGTGCACTGAGCCTTGAATGGTTGGAGACAAACGGTCGCGGTGGGTTTGCCTCAGGGACCGTTGCCGGTGCTCATACACGTCGGTACCATGCGCTGTTATTGACGGCGCGCCGACCACCAACCGATCGGCATGTACTGGTCAATCACGTCGAAGAATGGGTTCACATCGGTAACGAGGAGTTTTCTCTCTCCACTAACCTGTATCCAGGCGCAATCCATCCCAACGGATACACACACTGCACCTCATTCTCATCAACCCCCTGGCCGACATGGACGTTTGCTTGCAGGGACCAACACATTCAGCGTGAAATCTTCTGTGTCCGAGGACGCGACATTGTAATTGTTCGATGGAAGTTGATGGGCACAAAGAGTGCGCCTGTCGTGCTGAGAGTGCGACCGATGCTGACGGGACGTGAGTATCACGGCCTGCATCACGAGAACGGAAGTCTTTCGACGTTGGCCGTGATTGGCCAACAGTGCGTGGCCTGGTCTCCCTACGACAGTCTGCCGGCTGTTCGAGCGTTCCATTCAGGTACATATCACCATGAACCAGATTGGTATCGCCATCTGCAGCTTCCTCTGGAGCAACAGCGGGGACTTGATTGTGAGGAAGACTGGTGGTCACCGGGCTGGTTCTTGTTCGAGCTGAAACCTGGGAAACCCCACACACTCACATTTACCAGCAACGCGACCGATAGCCTCGACGTCACTCGGCTCATTTCTCGCGAGCGCGTGCGACGTGGACGGTTGCAAAAGTCTGCGGCAGGTGCCGATCCGTTGGCCGAAGCATTCAGGCAGGCAGCAGAAACGTTTCTCGCGGTGAGAGGCACGAAGCAGACGGTCATTGCTGGGTACCCCTGGTTTATGGATTGGGGGCGAGACACCTTCATCTCACTTCCAGGGTTGTGCCTTGTCACGGGGCGGCATGACGTTGCCCGACACATCATCGAATCATTTGCCGCTCATGTTTCAAACGGGATGGTGCCCAACCGATTCCCCGATCTTGGTGAGGAACCGGAATACAACACCATTGATGCATCACTCTGGTTTATCTATGCGGTCGACCGGTATCTTGCGTACAGTCGTCGTAGAAAGAGCATCCGATCCCTCGCCTGGCCTGCAGTCAAACAAATTCTGGATGGCTACCGTCGAGGCACTCGATACAACATTCACATGGATGGGGATGGGCTCATCGCTGGTGGAACGCCCGGCGTTCAGCTGACATGGATGGATGCAAAAATCGGGGACTGGGTTGTTACACCTCGGTGCGGAAAGCCGGTAGAAATTCAGGCCTTGTGGATTAGGGCTCTGGACGTCGGCGCACGTCTGGCTGATGAATTTGGCGAATCGGAGTACGCCCTAGGCTGCCTGAAAGATCGGATGCACGCGGTGGAGTCTTTCCGTAAGAGATTCTGGTACGAAGACGGACAGTACTTGTACGATACGATTGATGGGCCTGAGGGAGACGACCCATCAATTCGTCCCAATCAAGTGTATGCCATCTCCCTCTGTGATGATCTGCTGACGAAGGAGCAGGCGAAGCAGGTGCTCTGCACGATCAAAGACCATCTCCTCACGCCAGTGGGGCTGAGAACGTTGTCACCACAAGACAGTCGGTATCGCCCGCGATATGACGGTGGTCCTCTGGAGCGAGATAGCGCCTATCATCAGGGAACTGTCTGGCCGTTCCTCTTGGGTCCTTTTGTGACGGCCTGGGTGAAAACGTTTGGAGAGTCGGCCGAAACAAGGACTGAGGCGCGAGCCTTCCTCAACGGAATAGAGGCCCACTTACAAGAGGCCTGTATCGGACACGTGTCGGAGATTTTCGACGGGGACCCACCACACCAGCCACGAGGCTGTCCGGCACAGGCCTGGTCGATCGCGGAGCCGCTACGTGCCATGGTCGAAGAGCTGAGGGCGCCGATGACGACAACCAAGGCTCGGTCAACCACCCAGAAACGGGCAGCTGAACTCTAGCTGCATCCCCCCGACAGTTGCTGGATCTCTTGACAGCGTCTTTGGGCATCCGTAGTCTCAGTGTGCAGTAGAGGAAAGGGTAGGTGAGACTATGATGCCTCCGTTCGTGCAGGAACCAATCAGTCACCTTGTCATTGTTGCAACGATAGTACTCTCTCTCGCAGGGCTACCCACGCCACAGTCAACATCTGCAGACGAGCTTCCAAAAGAATCAGTTTTACCGCTTGGGACAGCGACTAAGGCAATTCAGGCGGCATTGGACGCCTGCAAGAAAGACGGCTATCGCGTGAGCGTGTCCGTGGTTGATCGAGCCGGCGTTCTGTGCGCAATGGGACGTGCCGATGGTGCCGGATCACATACGGTCGATAGTAGCCGGAAGAAAGCCTACACGGCAGCCAGTCTGCGACGCCCGACCAGTGAGCTAGCCGATCTCATCATAAAAGTCCCGACGCTGCAGGCGCTTCGGGACATGAACGGCGAGATACTTATCCTGGGGGGAGGATTGCCCATCGAAATCAGCGGAGAAGTGATTGGGGGAATCGGTGTCGGTGGAGCACCGGGTGCCCATCTGGATGATACCTGCGCTCAAGAGGGGCTTAATGCCATCGGTGCGGCCTCAAAGGTTCCGGCGTCCAAGTGAGTACGCGCTCATGGTCCGCCATCGTTGGAAGTGCGGTGCTCCTCTGCATCGGATGCAACAGTAACACTCCCGAGCCGGTTTCGGCGGAGATCTCGTCAGCAGAACTTCGGCTGACCATCGCGAGAATGGCGACAGACCCATTCCTTCAGCGATTTACTCTCACCATGCACGTGAATAGTATGAGCGGTTGTTCTTCCTCTACCGAATTATTTCCCGATACCGGGTATGCCGGTCGACGGAACATTTATCAGGCAGCAAAGGGAAAGGTGTATGTGGTTGGGCAGTACGATGCACGAGTCATCGATTCACAGAACTGCCGCACGAGTCTCTCGGAGTTTCGATCTCTCGATCGAGACGTCATCTTTGTCGGAAGTTTTGATCAAGATGAGGCAAAACACTGGCGGTATTTCCCCGCTGCCCAGCGGCCGGAACTACCATTCGAGAAACGGTAACCTGGCGCTGTACTAAACGGATCACTGCGGAGAAAATGCCGCGACGTGTCCGCTGCTCTAATCGTTATCCGCTCTCCATCTGCAAGACGAGCATCGTTGTACCATGCAACAGCCGATCATTGGGTATCACCAGGACGAACACGGCGATTGGGTGGCCGATCTGACCTGTGGCCATGGACAGCACGTACGGCATCAGCCTCCCTTCATCAATCGCCCGTGGGTACTCACCCTCGCAGGGCGCGAGCAGCATCTAGGCACCGATCTGAACTGTAAGAAGTGCGAGGAACCGGCGGCTGAATCTCTTCCGACTTCAGGATAAGCTCTGCATCGTCTATTCTCCTCCGTCACGAACGCTCCCTGTCCACGGCTCCAAGAGGGGTCCGATCGGACCATGTCCGACGGCAGAGCCGTTCGGATCTCTTGACAGGGCTTGAGGATTTGTTTGACAACCGTTGCAAGTAATGAAGGCGGATCAGGCAAACGATGTTGGCCCAACGATACCAGATTGTCGTTCTCCTTGGACTAATGGCGCTCTTTAGCTGCTATTTACTGTTGCCGCTGAGCGCATCCTATCTCTTAGCGAATAGGCTTCGTGACTATGGCTACAGCAACGTCATCCTCCAGCTCAGCTATCCAGGCTGGACGCATATGCGCATTCCCGTGGTTTCGTTTCAACAGGATTTGGGCGAAGAACGACTGATGGTCTCGCTGACAGATACGGAGGTACGATATGATCTGGCCGAACTGCTTCAAGGGCGTGTCAGTCGCATCTTATTGAGAGACGCGGCCATCCATGTGCTAAACGTGCAATCCACCGAACCCACCGCGCAAGATGGACGAGATACGGATCAGCCTGATGATGAGCAATCACCATGGCGATTGTTGACGGCAGGAGATCTCTTACGCAGTCTTCCGATCCTCCCGTTCGACGAGTTGCAACTAGATCATCTCACCATCTTTCGTGAACAGGCAACGGGCCCACTGCGCAGAGTGACGATTGACGGAAATCTGACGTATCGCGGACGAGAAGTCGGTGGTCACCTCGTCTTTCGCGGACGCGATACCGCATCCTATGGCCTAACCGTCATTGCGCATTCCGCCAGTACCTGGTCGGTGATCTTGGCATCGCAGCGACCGCAAGCGGCGCCGATTGTTTCCTGGCAGTCGCAGTCGCATCCGAACGATTCACAAATTCAGGTCAATGGGCGCCTCGAGATCAATGTGCAAGAACTGGCTCCATTCATCGCACTCCTGGTCCCGATCGGTCCCGAACTGGAAAAAGTCACGGGAGAGGTGGCGATAGAGTGGGCGGGGAATGCTGCCGCAGAGGCCGCACTCAGCTCGTTGTGGGAAGACGAACGTTCACATCTTGATGGCACGATGCGAATCAATGTCACGCTGCCGGCTCTGAAAGGCGTGGCAAAGGATATTGCCATCGCCTACGAGGGGAGATTCGGAGGAAATGCCACTCAGGCGGAGTGGGCCATGAGTCCCGGTGTCTTGCTGACCGCGACGATCAATACCCAACCACGCATTATTCCCGAAGCGGTCCGATTGATCCTTCCTCATGGAGATCAGCCTGTGCGGATTGAAAATAGCAAGCCTGTGCAGGGGACTCTCTATTGGAAGGAAACGCCCATACGTACGGTAGCGCAAGGACCATTGCATGTGACCTACGGTCGGACACCAGGGCCGTTGGTGGCACAGTTCGAAACCACCCGTGCCGAGGGCCTTGGCTATGAGTTGGTATTGGCCGAAGGGGCCTATCACCTGGACGGTATTCTCCCGAAAGCCATTACTGAAAGACTTTCAGCGAAGGAGGCGACAGGAAGAGTTCAAGGGACCGTGAAGCTGGATCGGACACACCTACGTGGCATACTGTTACCTCCATCTTCAGTGACGGCGAAACAGATCGGACAGGGCCCCGCGCTTATTTCCAGCGTGACGCTAAATTTGTCAGAGCCGCTGACAGTTGAATGCGACCTGACAGCGGTCCACTGCAGCGGGGGAGAGCTGATCTCGACGATTGGAGCTCCGACCATGAAACTAAGCGGTCGGAACATTCGTCTCACGCGAGGTATCTTGAGGCTCCAGGGGACAGAAACGACCAGGACCGCATGGGCCACACACGGAACGTTGTCGGTCGTGGGGGTCAGGCCGGAGGCTGGTTTTTGGGCGCCTACCACGAGTGATTGGATAGTCAAATTCACGGCAGATCAGGTCGGCCTTAAGGCCGACCTGCGAGTCGATACCCCGACACACGAAGGATTCCTGACCGCTAGGATCGAGCAACCGCTGCAGGCGGCGCAAGGAGTGATGCATGGTGTCATCGGCCCGCTGACGTTTAATGGCACAGACCAGCGGCTCAGCAAGATGATCATGGGACTTCCTCCTTCATCCGATCTGACCGATGGAAAGTTTACGGCCACTGTCGATGCCTCCTGGTCGAGCAGTTCCCGAGACCGGATCAATACGATGAATACCGTCTCAGCAACCGCGAAGATTGTGGCCGAGAAACTATCCGGCCACTACACCGATTATATTGTGAGGGGCTTGAGCACCACGATGGTGTTACACACCCAGGGGCTTGAATCAATTGTCATGACCCAACCAGCCTCAATCGCCGTTGCGGCAGTGCAGAGTGGTGTTGACGTGACAAACCTTATGGCCTCCTACCAGATACGATGGAAAGTAGCGGACGCTCTGCCGCTGGTCGAGGTCAGAGACTTCCAGTGCGAACTGTTTGGAGGAACAATCAGTAATCCGGGTCCTGTGGTAGACTTAGCCACACCACCGGTCACCACAACGTTTTCTCTGCGGAATCTTGATCTTGCGAAAATTCTCAACGTGGAACAACACAAGGGGCTTCAAGGAACCGGAACACTCAATGGGACGCTTCCCGTCACTATCACCTCGGGTGGGGTCATTGTGCAAGATGGAGTGATCGAGGCACAGCCTCCAGGGGGGATTATCCGATATGCCTCAGCGCCCGATTCGTCAAAGCTCCTTTCAGATTCAGATCAACAACTCCAACTGGTTGCGCAGGCGCTCAACAACTTTCAGTACTCGCTGTTGCGCGTCGGCGTGAAATACGGAGAAACCGGAATGTTGGACCTGAATGCTCGGTTGGAAGGCAGGAATCCTGACCTCCGCAATACTCCTCCGATTCACTTCAACCTGACTGTGCAGGAGCACATCCCAACGCTCCTCAAAAGCCTTCGCTTGGTCGAAGATATCCAGGGAACCATCGAACGAAAGTATAAACAAGTAGGACCATTATGAGGCGGACCATGCAGAGCGAAAGCATACGGATAGGTGCCGGAGTACTGGCGTGGCTCTCTCTGCTCCTGAGCGTGGGTGCCTGCACCCCGCGAGTCGAAGTGGCTGCGCCGGACAAACCGATTACGATTAATCTCAATGTGAAGATCGATCACGAGATTCGGCTGAAAGTCGACAAGGACTTGGAGCAGGTTCTGTCGAATGACAGCGGACTATTCTAGCTACTGGAGGGTATGATGTTCATTGCACGGCTGACCATCGCAGTATGTGTGGCGACCCTATGCACTGCGGTCGCTTCTACCGGGTTCGCACTGTCCTTGGATGACGCGAAAGCAAACGGGTTGGTCGGAGAAAAATCCAACGGCTACCTGGGGGCGGTGAACCCCGCCAATGCCGAAGCCCAAGCATTGATCGAAGACGTGAATCGGAAGCGGCGGCAGGCCTATGAAGAAATTGCAAAGCGAAACAGCACCAACATTCGAGCCGTTGAAACGCTTGCCGGAGAAAAAGCCGTTCAGAATACCAAACCAGGAAACTTCGTCGAAGGTCCGGGTGGGTGGAGCAAGAAATAACCGCTACCCGTAGCGATCGTTCTTCCACGGAAGCGCGGTGTTCGAATACCCTCGGACTTCCCAAAATCCTTTCTCATCTTTATCTGAAAACGTAATCTCCTTCACCCACTTCGCGCCCTTCCAGGCATACCGTTTCGGAACGATCACACGGACCGGGCCACCATGGTCTCGGGATAGGGGCTTGCCATTCCAACTATGGGCGAGCAGCACATCGTCATCGTCACAGACCTCAAGAGGGAGGTTCGTCGTGTAGTCGTCGTAGGACTTGAACAGGATAAATCGGGCAAGCGACAGCGGTTGCACGATGGACATGATGTGCTTGAAGCTCACGCCTTCCCAGTCGTTGTCATAACGACTCCATGATGTGACACAATGGAAGTCCGACCGGTCTTTGAATTGGGGTTGCGCCAAGAATTGCTCCCATGTCCAGGCAAGAGGGGCTGCGACAAATCCGCCGATACTGAGTCTCCATTCGCTTATGGGAATCTCTGGCTTGAAGCCGAGATCCAGTACGGGAAAGTTGTCAACAAGGTGCTGGCCTGGAGGGAGGCGTTCGTCTCCTTCATAGAACACTTCGCGTTCTTCTCCACCTCGACGAGCCTTCGCCCACTGTTCTTTCGTCTTTGTCAGTCTGTTTGGTTCATCCATTCCGGCCTCCTCTTAAACAGACTACGGGAATTAAGGCTGATCTGGCAACCTATGAGCCTGGATCAGTCTTGAGCTGAAATTCCGACAGCTCATATAGGCTCTAAAAAAAACCTCGCTAGACACATCTCGTCCGTCGCGCAAGCCTGTAAGGATTTCTCGTCTAGCCGGACACACACACTAGCAGTCTGCTGAAAAACTTGGTTTCTGCTTCGTGCACCATTGCATGATGACAGAAAAAAACCGTGGCACTCTCCATCTCAGAATGCTCAAAAGGGCCGTCCAGTAAGGCCACAGCAAGCGAAGGGGCGAGCAACTGTCTCGAATGTCACGCCCCTTTGTTGGCCTTCACGGATGCGAACTTTGTCTCGGCGGTGGGGATCTTCATCGCTGCGTACGTGATCGTTGCTGGGTTATCGCTGCCAGGCGCAGTCATCCTTACTTTAGCCGGCGGGTTCTTGTTCGGTGCCACCATGGCAACGCTGTTTATCAATATTGGGGCCACCACAGGAGCAACCTTGGCATTTCTGACCGCACGGTATTTATTGCGGGACACCGTTGAACAGAAGTTCGGGAAGTGGCTGGAACCGTTCCAAGAAGGGTTTGCCAAGAACGCATTCAGCTACCTATTGACGTTGCGACTCATCCCGCTTTTTCCCTTCTTCGTGGTGAACCTTGTCTCTGGGCTCACACGAGTGAGTATCGGAGCCTATGTTACAGCCACGGCGATTGGAATCATTCCCGGTTCGTTCGTCTACGCCTATGCAGGACGCCAACTGGGTACGATTAACTCTTTAAAAGAAATTGCGTCGCCGAATGTGATCGGCGCCTTTGTCCTCTTAGGACTGCTCGCCCTGGTGCCTATCGTCTATAAGAGAGTGACGGCCAAACCAGCGTGATGAGCCATCCATCAATTGACGATTCACAACGAAGAGTGTCACGCTATGATGACGGAACCTCTACCAAGGACAGCAGGAATGAGTGAGTACGATCAGCCGTTAGTCATCCCGAACGACGAGTTCAATCAGCAGCTAGTCGCCAACGTGCATCCGGCAGACTGGGTCAATCCCGAGTCTGCCGGTCGCTACAATATCGTGGTGGTTGGGGCGGGAACTGCGGGTTTGATCACAGCGGTGGTGGCCGCGAGTCTGGGAGCCAAGGTCGCATTGATCGAGAAACATTTGATGGGTGGGGACTGTCTCAATGTTGGATGTGTGCCTTCTAAAGGCATGATCCAAGCCGCAAGGGTATGGGCCGATCTACGAAAGGCCACGGAATTTGGCCTCCACATTCCCGCCGGAGTGACGTATGACTTCGGTGCGGTCATGGCTCGGATGCGCAAGCTGCGCGCACGTATCAGCCTCAATGATTCGGTCCATCGCTATACGAAACTCGGCGTCGACGTGTATATCGGAAGCGGGCGGTTTCTCGGTGCTGATGCAATCCAAGTGAATGGGCCTGCAGGCGACCGGATTCTGACTTTTGCGAAAGCCGCAGTTTGCACCGGAGCACGTGCAACGGCACCGCCAACGCCAGGGCTCCATGAAGCAGGATATCTGACGAACGAAACTATCTTTTCACTGACGCAACTGCCGCAGCGTATCGGAGTGATCGGGGCCGGGCCGATCGGATGCGAGCTGGCGCAGTCCTTTGCTCGATTTGGGAGTCAGGTCTATCTGATCGAAGCAACGCACGGCATCATGCCAAACGAAGATCGCGATGCGGCAAGCATCGTGGAGCAGCAAATGGTTCGGGATGGCGTGAAACTCCTCTGCTGTGGAAAAGACCTGAAGGTCCTCAAGACAAATGACGACAAGCGATTGATGGTCGATTCGCACGGCCAGCAGTACGATGTACCGGTCGACGAAATTCTTGTCGGAGTCGGACGGACACCGAATGTGGAAAAAGTCGGATTGGAGGCCGCTGGAGTTCACTATGACAAAAATGGAATCAAGGTCAATGCCAGATTGCAGACATCGAATCCTAATATCTACGCGGCAGGTGATGTCTGTTCACGGTACAAATTCACACATGCCGCTGATGCGATGGCTCAAATTGTCATCCAGAACGCGCTGTTCCCACATCCGTTGAGTTTGGGCTATGCCAATGTCGAGGCATTGGTGATGCCGTGGTGCACCTTTACCGAACCGGAAATCGCCCATGTCGGGATGTACGAAAAAGAGGCGAAGCAAAAAGGCTTCGAAGTGGAAACCTATACACATAAATTGGATGAGGTTGATCGAGCAATTCTCGATGGAGAAGAAGAGGGGTTTGCGCGAGTTCATATTCAAAAGGGAACGGACAAGATCCTGGGTGCGACGATCGTGGCTGCCCATGCCGGCGAGATGATTAGTGAATTCTCCGTGGCGATGAAAGCGGGCGGAGGAGCCAAAACAATCGCCGGCACGATTCATCCGTATCCAACCCAAGCAGAAGTGAATAAGAAGGTCGTGAATCTCTGGCGGAAAGCACATTTTTCACAAAGCACGAAAAATATCTTGGTGAAGCTGTTTGCTTGGATGAGGAGATGAGTGGCGGGGAGGCGAAATGAGGAGGAATCCCATCATCAATCTTGTCCTCATGATCTGCGCGGCGTTGCCGGCTGTATCAGTGCATGCGCAAAGTCCAACCACGGTGGAGGTCGCGCGATTCTCCATAAGCGAACCAGGAGCGAGTCTGCCAGACGGGTGGAAGCCGCTGACCTTCAAGAAGATCCCCAAATTGACGACGTACGAACTGGTGAAAGATGGGGCCCAAGTCGTCGTCAAAGCCATGAGCGATTCATCGGCATCAGGCTTGACTAAAGAGGTCCGAATCGATCCGAAAGAATTTCCAATCGTACGATGGCGGTGGAAAGTCGACAATCTGCTCCAAAAGAGCGATGCCACCAGGAAAGACGGGGATGACTACCCGGCCCGACTCTACATCACGTTTGAATACGATCCTGATAAGGTGAATTTTGGAAAGAAACTCAAGTATAAGGCGGGCCAAGTATTGTTTGGAGACATTCCGATCGGAGCGATCAACTATGTGTGGGAAACGAGAGCTCCAATTGGGGCCATCATCGACAATGCCTATACTGATTTTGTCAAAATGGTCGTCGTGGAAAGTGGTCCGGGCCAGATCGGACTCTGGGTCGATGAATCACGAAACATCTATGAGGATTACAAGAAGGCCTTCGGGGAAGAACCACCGCTGATCAATGGCGTCGCGATCATGAGCGATACCGACAACACTAAGGAACGAGCCACTGCCTACTACGGCGATATTGTGTTTATAAAAGCGCATTAAGAAGAGCCGTGCAACACGCCTCGATCTTGCTCCAACCCTCTGCCTGTTGAACAAACTACGTTCAAACACACCCGTGTCGAACCCCACACATTTCATCATCCTTCTGTTTACTGGGTATTGAATCCTCCTGGGGCTTGGAGGTCGCTGCCACAAGGTTCAGCTCTGTGACACAAATGTGATGCTTTCGCGAGAGTCGCGTGAGATGGCGACGCTATTGTGGAAGAGTCGATTTCTTGCAATTTATCCATAAACTAAGGAGGATGGGATGATACGTACATTGATCATGGGTGCGCTGGTAACGGCGATCACTCTTTCTGGGTGGGTGGCCAGCTCGGTATTCGCCAATGAAGACTGGCAATGGCCAACGGTCTACACGATGTCGAATGGGACAGACGGCAATGCGGTCTTGGCATTCAGGCAGCATGGAGACACGCTGGTTCCGGCTGGATCGTTTTCAACAGGGGGAAAGGGGTCAGGAGGCGGATTGGGCAATCAAGGCGCCCTCGCCTTCAGCGATGATGGCGACGCCCTCTTCGTCGTGAATCCTGGCAGTCATGATATCTCGGTGTTCGAAATCAACGGGCGTTACCTGAAACTGGTAGACCGAGTGCCTTCCGGGGGAACCAGCCCGATCAGTATTGCCACCCATGAAGATTATGTTTATGTATTGAACGCAGGAGGGCAGGGGGTAGGGAACGTTGCGGGGTTCGAACTGACGCATCACAACAAATTGAAGCCGATCGCTGGATCGAATCAGCCGCTCAGTGGGGCCAACACCGCGCCGGCGCAAATCTCGTTCAATCTCTCGGGAGATACGCTGGTCGTGACCGAAAAAGCAACAAACATCATTGACACCTATGCGGTGGATGAGGACGGTGTGGCATCTGCGCCGGTTTCACAGAAATCCAACGGCCAAACCCCGTTCGGCTTTTCCTTTACTCCGCGAGGGGTGTTGGTGGTCAGTGAGGCCTTCGGAGGCGCACCGAATGCGTCTGCCGTCTCGTCGTACCGCCTACGCGATGGACAATTGAACGTCCGGAGCGGGTCGATTGGCACCACCCAATCAGCCGCGTGCTGGATCGTGATTACTAAAAATGGAAAGTTTGCGTATGCCAGTAATACCGGCAGTAACAACATTTCAAGTTATCGAGTGGGAAGTGCGGGGAGGTTAACATTACAGGAAGCCGTGGCAACGCCCACCGGGGCTGGCCCCATTGACATGGCATTGAACAAGAACAGTCGGTTCTTGTATGTGCTGAATGCAGGATCCGATTCCCTCGAGGTCTTTCGGGTCAATCGTTGGAATGGGCGCTTGACCCAAGGGACTGGCGTTTCTGGCCTCCCTAATGGGGCCAATGGACTTGTTGCGCGATAACCGTTTGCGCCATCAGGTCCCTAGTCTCAGGACCGCTCAGAAGTCTCGCGTCAGCGAGGCTTCTGAGTGGGTGAGACTGCTTATGTCTGTGCGAGTACTGGATCGCTGGCGCTGGTCAGGGCATGGTCAATTGCTTGGCGGTGGACAAGCTGGAGAAGACATGGCGTCTCGTATAATTCTTGTCGTTGAAGATGATCCTGACATCGCCCAGCTGGTGCAGTTGCATCTGCGCGATACGGGGTATGACGTTGATGTGGCGCAGGATGGTCCAGCAGGACTTCAGCAGGCCCTTGCCAAGTCCTATGACTTGATCATTCTCGATCTGATGCTTCCTGGAATGGATGGACTAGAAGTGTGCCGAAAACTGCGCGCCTCATCGAAGTACAGTCTTGTCCTAATGCTCACAGCCAAATCGACGGAACTGGATCGGGTGTTGGGCCTGGAAGTCGGTGCAGATGACTACCTCACCAAGCCATTCAGCATCTTGGAGCTCCTCGCACGAGTGAAAGCCTTGTTTCGGCGTATGGACGCGCTTCGCGCACAGGCTCCTCTCGCCAAGCCCCTGACCATTCGCACAGGCGACCTCGTGATCGAGGTCAATAAACGAAAGGTCCAGCTGCGCGGTCGATCGATCGAGTTGACGGCTAAAGAGTTTGACCTCTTACTCCAATTTGCCCAACACCCTGGCCAGGTCTATACCCGTGCCGCACTCTTAGATACCGTGTGGGGGTACTCACACGAAGGGTATGAACATACCGTGAATTCCCATATCAATCGGCTGCGGGCTAAAATCGAAGATGATAGCAGCAGGCCTCGGTATATTTTAACCGTGTGGGGGGTCGGCTACAGCTTTTCTGAAGAATGGGCAGAACGGTAGCGGCATGTTCAACACGTTGTATGGAAAGTTAGCGACCGTTCTCTTTGGACTCTTTTGTGTGATCGGCGCCGTAGCCATTATGCTCACGTTCTTTGCCACCCAATTATACTTCCAAGAAGGCAGCCAGAAGCTCAACCGGACCTTAGCCGAGCGGATAGTGTCCGACAAGGTCCTGATGCAGGAGGGGCAAGCCAATGACGCGGTGCTGAAGGAAATCTTTCACGAGCTCATGGTGATCAATCCCAGTATTGAACTGTATCTGCTTGATCCTCAGGGAACGATTCTCACCTTTTCCGCTCCCCCTGAGAAGGTCAAACGACAGCACATCTCCCTCGATCCACTCCAGCGTTTCCTGTCTGGTGCCGAGGACTTCCCTATTCTTGGGGATGACCCACGTGATCTCACGCGGAGGAAGGTGTTTTCAGTGTTTCCGATTGAAACCCTAGGCGGTTCCATCGAGGGCTATCTGTATATCATCGTAGGCGGGGAAGAGTTCGATTCGGTCATGCAGATGCTTCAAGAGAGTTACATTCTCCGGTTGAGTATATGGACCGTCGGGGCCATCCTGGTACTGACCCTCCTGGCTGGGCTACTCTGCCTGAAACTCTTGACGCGAAGACTCAACTTCCTGGCCTTGGCGATGGACACCTTCAGACGCGGGGAACTCTCAGCACAACCGGACGTCTCGTCTCACTCCGATGCTCGACCATCTCCCCTCAGCTGTGGCGATGATATTGACAAGCTGGAGACAACCTTTACGCACATGGCTGAGCTCATTCGTCAACAAGTTCACCAGTTGAAAGAGACCGATCAGTTGCGGCGAGAATTGGTTGCCAATGTCTCACATGATCTGCGCACCCCTGTCACAAGCCTCCAGGGCTATCTTGAGACCTTGCTGCTGAAGGAAGGCACGCTCTCGTCTCAAGAGCGACAGCGGTATCTGGAAATTGCCACGGCACAGAGCAAACGGCTAGGAAATCTGATTGCGGAACTGTTTGAACTCGCCAAGTTGAATTCGCAGGAAATGAAGCCTCGTATCGAGTCGTTTTCACTGAGTGAACTGGTGCAGGACGTCGTTCAAAAGTTTCGGTTGGCTGTTGAAGCCAAACAGATGACGCTTCAGGCCAAGCTGGGTGAGAATCTCCCATTTGTCTCGGCTGATATCGGACTGATCGCACGGGTCTTGGAAAATCTTATTGAGAATGCCCTCCGATACACGCCGCCAGGGGGGCGAATCATGGTGATCCTGAGCCGCATGGGGGAAAATATCATGACACGGATCACGGATACCGGCTGCGGCATTCCACCGGAGGACCTGCCGCATGTCTTTGACCGCCACTATCAAGTCGGGAAGAAACATCACGGTAATGACAAGGGAGCCGGGCTCGGACTCGCGATCACGAAGCGAATTCTAGAGTTACACGGAAGCGCCATTGAGGTGCAGAGTGTCGTCAATCAAGGGACGACCTTTTCTTTTCACCTCACAGTTGCCCAGCCGGGTGTCATGCGGGTCGCTACCCCGACAACTGAATACTCGCCCCACAGATAAACCTTCCGGTCACACATCACTACTCCTGTCCTAGCCCTATTCAGTCGCCTCACGCGGACAAGCCGTGTTTTCTGCTGGGCCATGGTGTCATCGCACGACCATGTGTCTGGAACACGATCAGTCTGTGACGAAGACGTCATGATTTCGTGACGGTTCGTTAATCATTTCCTGCGAACATACCGATGAGTCCATCGTGCCTTCACGGATAAGGGCTGAATTGACTAGTTTCATCAGAACACTCTCGTATTGGAACACAAACGTCGAAGACGACCGTAGCGTAGAGAATGAGCATGCGTACAAGCGTGACAAGAGATACAGGCTCGATTCCTCTTGCTGTATCAGCAGGGAACGTATCCCGCTTGATGAATGATGAGGATCGGCTTGTGTCACAACTCCGGGCAGGGGAGGAGGAGGCATTTGAAGCCGTCGTCACCCACTACCAGGAAACACTCATCCGAATGGCCATGCGCTATGTAGCCAATCGAGCAACAGCAGAGGAGGTTGCGCAGGAGACCTGGATCGCGGTCATGAGCGGGCTGAATCGGTTTGAAGGCCGGTCGTCCCTCCATGCGTGGATCTGTGCGATTCTCATCCACAAAGCGAAGGATCAAGGTGTTCGAGAGAAACGGCAGAAAGTCTTCTCAGACTTTAAATTGGAAACCGATGACTGGAGTAGCGAAATCAACCTATCCCGGTTTCGTCCGTGCAAGGAGTGGCCAGGGCCTGCGGAATTTTCACAGCATCTTTGGGACGATCGAACGCCTGAGAAACTGTTGGCATCAAGGGAGGCTACAGCCTGCATGTGGCACGCGATCGAGACCCTGCCCAGACACCAGAAGGAAGTCCTGATTCTGCGCGATGTGCAGGGCATACACACCAAAGAAGTGTGTCAGCAACTGAAGATCACAGAAACGAACTTCTATGTACGGTTACATCGTGCTCGGGAACGCGTGAAAGTGGCGGTCGAGGCTGCGCTGGGATGAGATGATGTCCTGGTCTGAATCATGTCGAGTATATCTTGGTCATTCATATGTGAATAATCCGTGATCCTCTCGTGACACTTCCTGCGTACCATGGTTCTTGAGAGGGGTGAATGGGATGACATCGCAGCCCGCTTCAATCGAGGCGGGCTGCTCAGGAGTCGATCATTGAATGGAGTTGGCGAAGCGACCGTGGGTGATTTCAGCGCGCACGCGGTCTCCGACCTGCTTGTTGCCACGTAATTGCTTGGTTTCTCGGCTGACATAGAGGTGGATTTGATTGCCCTCGTAATCCTCAATGGTGTAGACATCGCCCTTGATCTGCTTGACCGTTCCGCCGATGGTCTTCCACGCCGGACCAGGCTTACGATTCGGCTGAACCGCTGAAGAAGACAATGAGGCAGGTTCCGACGCCGAGCCATCGCCCCCTGCAGGCGCTGGTGCAGAAGCATGACTACTCGGCTGCTTCCCATCTTGTGAGCGTGCGGTTGCAGTAAGAGGTATTACCACGAAGAGAATCGCGACACCTCCAAGGATAACCGAAAGGATGTTCCTGCGACTCATATTCATCCTATACCTCCTGGTAGAAAGCCATGTATGGTGAACCATTGTTCGTTCAGCAAAGGATATGCCATCGAGTTTTGTCATACCCTTAGGTCTCTCAATAGGTTGCGAAACAGGGCTGCTTGTGCACATGGCGTCTTGAGGAGCCCAGGGAGAAAAATGTCACGTCATTGGGCAGAACTGCACAGCGACCACCAGACGGACCAGTCATGCTGATACGCATCGAACGATCACAGCCTCAGGCAAATCCACAAGTCGATAGGCATTCTACGGAGAAGAAGGGGAAACCCAGCCTTCCTCAAGCACTATGGGGTGGACTGACCAATCTGGTGCTGAGGCGTCCGCTGTTGGCCGTGTTTCAAGTGAACCTTCGTTGTAATTCTTCCTGTGGCTACTGCAACCTTCCGTTGAATGTTGGCCGGTATGAGATGTCACGGCAAGAGATCCGGAACGTCTTCGCCGGCCTCTACAGGGACGGACTACGTCTCGTGTTCGTGCAAGGAGGCGAACCACTTCTACGCCGTGATTTGTCAGATATTCTTCAAGATTTAGTTGAGATAGGGTTTCATCTGACTGTGATTACGAACGGAACCAAGCTGACTCCACACCTGGTACAGCAATTCGACGATCTCTCGGTGTCCCTCTCGATCAGCCTCGATACCCTGGATCGCAACAGATACGAACGTATCCGGGGTGCCGATCAACTTCCCGCGGTTCTTGCCGGTCTTGATCTTCTCCAGCACTATCGCCGTCCAAAATTCCTCACCTGTATCGTGAGCGAGATCAATCGGGATGAGGTGACCGAGGTAGTTGCGTTTGCCAGACAACGGGGTTTCTTGCCAGTCGTCGGTGCATACCATTGGGATGTGGGACGATATGGCAAGCAGGATGGGACGTTGATGTATGACCGTCAACAGGCCAGGCTGGTCTTCCAACAATTGCTTGAGGAAGAGGCACTGCCTCCTAGCTATCTTCGGCAATATGCGAAGGACAATGTGGCATGGCTAGGTGGAGAAACCCTGAAGCCGTGCGATGCAGGACGGTATAGTATTGCGATCAATGCCTCCGGGAATGTCTCACCCTGCTTATCACTCCCAGAAGGTGGGAATCTGCTCCATTCGTCGCTCAGTGAGATACTTGAGGGGTTCGATCGACGAGCGATTCAGCATTGTTCCGATCAGTCGTCCTGTAACAGACTGGATGGGCGGATTATTGGCTCCGTACTCCGGCACCCGATCGCGGCATGGCAAACACCAGTGACATGGTAAGGATGGCAGGGTTGTCGATGAAGTGGATGATGCCTGGCATGATGATCCTGCTTGCGGGATGTTCCACTGTCCCGACATCCTTCAAACCCACCAATCCTATTCCGGCAACGGAGTTTTCACACAGGGCTTTCGATGAGCTATTACACACACATGTGAGGGATGGAGTCGTAGATTATCCTGGTATTCAAGCTGACAACCAGCTGCCGGCCTATCTCGCCCAACTGGATCGAGTGGATCCCAGTGCACTGGCTACACATCATGAACGGCTGGCCTTCTGGATCAACGCGTACAATGCCTTCGCGATTAAAGGCATCCTCGATCGCTACTCGCCGATGAGCTATCTAGGGCGCTATTGCTATTTCATCGGGCGAGAGTATCGGGTTGGGGGAGCCACCATCAATCTCTACGATCTAGAACGGCAGATATTGATCAAGCAGTTTCAGGAACCGTTAATTCATTTTGCTATTGTATGCGCCTCTACCTCCTGTCCTAAGCTCCAGCCCTGGATCTATGATCCGAATCAACTCAACAGCCAGTTGGATCGAGTCGCCAGGGACTTCATTAACGATCCCACACGCAATCGTTTCGACCGCGCGAACAAAGTGGCGTCCCTCTCGATGATCTTCAAATGGTTTCATGATGATTTTTCAAGAGCGGCCGGTTCTGTCCTGACCTACATTACTCGCTACGTGAGCGATCCTGAACTAGTCCAGGACCTGATGCAATCGGACTATCGCATCGAGTATCTCGACTACGATTGGAGCTTAAACGGGACACCACCAAAGGAGATGAGCGATGCTGGTCGGTCCTAATGAGAGAGAGCCCATCGCCAGGCTGCTGGCGTTCTTAGAGCACGGCGAACGGATGGCGCATGAGTGCGCAAAAACCCAAGCCGCGTTGTCCGGCGATCCCAAAACGAGGCGATTTCTCCTGAGCCAGGCCAAACAGGAAGCAATGCATGCGCGAGTCTTTCAGGGAGCCATTGCCTGGCTGGCGCCGAAACACCTCCGTAATACGCCGTTTCTTCCTGCCCTGGAAGAATATCGAAGGATTCTAGACGATGCGCTGGCTCGCCGCGACCTCACGGAGACGTTCCTTGCAGAGCAAGTAGTCCTTGAAGGTTTGGGAGAGGCCATTCTCACACGAATCGAACAAGGATTGGCAAAACGCGCCGCCCCGTTCGGACCGCTTCGCCGTATCCTGCTCAAGCAAGAAGAAGCGCATCATGGTTTCGGTCGTCGCCAAATCGAGCAGGCGATCCAGCGAAATGAGACCGATATGAAGGATCTTGGACGACGGGCGCAACGATACCTCGAATTAATCGACACCATGGTCCTTACCCTCTGCGACCTGTTCGAAAGCATCGATGAGGACCATAGAGCTTGGGCTCAAGATGTGCGGACATTCTTGCCGGACTGGTGTTCGGCATGATCAGCGTCATCATTCCTGCTTATAATGAAGAGAAGGTATTGCCGAGTACGCTGAAGGCGTTGTTCGAGCAACCCGGCGAGTTTGAGGTGATTCTGATAGATGGCGGCAGCACCGATCGGACATGCGCGGTCGCCAAATCGTTTGGTTTCATCGATGGTGTGCACGACTACAATCGTTCTTCAGAGGCTTCACGAAATACCCTTCACGCTTCACGTCTCACGTTTTACGCACCGAAAGGTCGCGCCTCCCAAATGAATGCCGGCGCCAAACAGGCGAACGGCGAGTGGCTGCTCTTTCTCCATGCCGATACCATTCTACCGCCGGGGGCGCTCCAGCGACTCAATGAAATGGAGAACGATTCCACGATTCAGGCCGGTGGCTTCATGCACCGGTTTTCCGGTGACGACTGGCGCTTGCGGTTCATTTCGTTCTTGGATAATTTCCGCTGCGTGCGCAGTCGCATTATCTATGGTGATCAAGCACTGTTCGTTCGGCGCGCGTTGTTCGAGCAGTTAGACGGATTTCCTAACCAACCCATTCTTGAAGATGTGGCGTTCTGCGAGCGATTGATTCGTGTTACCCAACCGCGACTCCTACCATCCACTGTCGTCACCGATGCCAGAAAGTTTGTGAAAATGGGCATCTGGCGAAGCTTTCTCCGAGTCCTCCTCATTATTTTGCATGTTGAATTCCGCTTACCAATTCTTCCTCGCGCATTTTTCCAAGATGTCCGATAGCGTACTTCTTCCATACTCCAATTCACAGATGAAGAAGTATATGGGGAAGAAGCGATAGAGAGAATCAATTGACAGTCTCTCAACCTAATCCGATCCAGTAATGAGTTAACCAGTCCAGCCCGAGTAACACTCGGGCTGGACAATATCCCCTACCTTCGCAGGGCTAAAGCTTTCTAAGACCCCTGTTTACCTTTCTACCCACCCTCCGTCTAACCCATCAGGCAAGGTTAGAAGGAGGGAGTTATGCAACCATTCCGTTCACACGTGAGCGCGTCTCTACTATCAGCAACGCTGCTGCTGTCCGGTTGTACCTCGACATTGGTTCACGATGAGGTGAAGCGAACGGCTGGACTCAAAGGCCACTGCGCCGGCAGCGAGTGGGTGGATGACTCATCGATTGCCGTGCTGCCTATCCCAATCGTCGCCTTTATTACCCCTCAAGTGGATCTTCGCGACGTCTCCAGTGAGCCCTATCTGAATCGGTGCGGAGCCTCAACTAGGGTGGTCAATCGTGAGGTATCGGTCAACCGACTGGCCTGTATGCCGGCCGGGCTCACACGCATCATCACTCTTGGCGTCTGGCAATGGTGCCCGGCGCGCATCACCTGGTCGGCTGATGTTCTGGGCGATATACCATGGTCGGTCGGCGTCTTGGCCGAGGACCGGAGAAATTAGAAACCGCAGTCACAATTGTTTAACAAGGAACACACCATGAATACCTTGAACACCTTACGATGTGTCTTCAGTGTGATGGGCATGATGGGACTCGCAGGACTCCTCGCCGCTTGCGGCAGTGAGGGGGCTCCCTCTGTGTCGGCAAGCGGATCAGGAAGCGGCTCTGCGTCGGCGTCAGGTACCATCACCGGCTTTGGCAGTGTCTTCGTCAACGGCAAGAAGTTTGAGACGAGCGGTTCATCATTCACCGTCGATGGCCAATCCGGCAGCCAAAGCGACCTCAAGGTCGGGATGACCGTGACGGTCAATGGCTCGTTCAACGGCAATCAGCGATCCGCAAGCACTGTACGACAGAAAGATGCGGTGGAAGGGCTTGTTCAGTCCGTGGCTGCGGATGGTGTCAGTCTGGTCGTAATGGGGCAAACCGTGCTCATCGACAATACAACATTGATCGACGACAACATTCCGGGACGAAATATTCAGAATCTTGTGGCCGGGACAGACACCGTTGAAGTCAACGGCCATATTCGTCCTAACGGGATCATTCAGGCGACATTCATCGAAAAGAAATTAGTGGGGGTGACGCCCGAGGTGCGGGGATTTGTGAACAACCATGCTTCTGGATCTGCAACATTCCGGATCGGCACTCTCACGGTGAGCTACAGTGGAGCGGACATCAGCGACATGCCGGTCCCCAATGGCAGCAACTGGGATGGTCGTTTCGTCGAAGTCAAAGGGACAACCTTTGCCAGTGCAACAACGACGATTATTGCGACAAGAGTCGAACCCGAGAACCAGGGCCTCGGCAATGCCATCGATGAATTTGAAGTCGAAGGCTTCGTAACACAAGCCGGTCCCCCTAATGGCAAGGTTATCGATTTCACCATTGAGACTATACCGGTGAGGACAACAGCGAGTACGGAATTCAGGGGCGGCACCGTCGATGAGATCGTGGTCGGGGCCAAGATGTCCGCCGAAGGCCGGTTTGACGGCAGCACGCTCATCGCGAAGCATGTGAAGTTCCATGAGAGTATCCGGTTAGAAGGCGATATTGAGACGATCGGAACGAATGCCATCAGGATCAAAGGGCTGCCAAATGTAGACGTCAAGGTGAACAGTCAGACTGAGTTCGAAAATACCAGCCTGAGCAGTTTATCTTCCGGCAACCATATCCGAGTTCGTGGGCGCGTAAGCAATGCCAATTCAGTCATTGTGACGCGCATTGAGTTGCGATCGGCCGATGACGATGTCGACCTGCAGGGGCCAGTGCAATCGATCACAGGTGATGATGTGCAAATCTTAGGCATCATTGTTGACACGTCGACGATCTCGAACGATAACTTTGAAGACCTCAACGGGCAAGTGATAAGACGGGCGGCCTTCTTCAATGCGGTCAAAGTGGGCACGCTCGTCAAGGTCCAGGGCAAACTGGTCGGCGGAAGCATTCAATGGCGTGAAGCAGAATTGGAGGATTAAATAGCCGGACCCGAGTCGGATGGGTAGCATAAATCGACTATGCCAACGAACGAAAAGGAGATGGATGATGAACCGAATCAGTTGGAAAGAAATGATCGTGGGTACGCTTGCAGGACTCTCGGTGATGACCGCACCGGCCATAGGCAAGATAAATAGTTCCATTGCAGGGCCGGAGGTGCGGGTTGACAACCGAGGGCCGGGATCGCTGAATAGTGGCCCAGGGTCGATGAATAGCGGTCGCGATAGCGATGATCATGGAAGAAGGCATGGGAAAGATCATATGGTCGTGACCCAAGCAACTGACGTACGACAGGAAGATCGTCGAGCTGATCGTCAAATGGATCGGCGCGCAGATCGCAGAGAAGATCGACAGGCTGATCGCCGGGAGGACCACCGATCAAACGCTGGCGGCGAACTCCGTGGGCTTGATCGAGCCAATCACGTTGCCGGCGAACGTGGCCGTGACGGAAGAGACAACGCTCGTACGATGCAGATGGAGCGTCCGAACAGGCCGGAACGGATGGAGCGGCCAGAACGCCCAGACCATCAGGATAGACCTGATCGTGCTGAAAGACCGGAGCGAGGAGAGCGACACTAACCAGTTAGTGGCATTAAGTCAGCCACCGATACCGGTGCCGGAACCACTCGTACTCCGGCACCGGTGTTCCCATTTTCCCCTATAGATCGTTGCGCTAGAATTTATTTATCGCTAAGGTAGCACCGTTAGGTTTTATTACGAGACCGCATAGTGTACAGACTCCTATGCAGAAAGGGTTGGTCGAGAACGATGCAGAGATGGATGGTCCTGTGGATGATGGTGCTCGTCATAGTCGTTGGATTCTGTGACAACGAAGGCCTTGCCGCTGATCCGACCGATAAGCGGCCACAACAGGCGACTGAACGAAACTGGCAGATCGGGTTGACTCCCAGCTATAGCCACGGGAATTTCGGAAGCAATACGACAAGTGAGTTTATCTATGCCCCCCTCTCGATCCGACGATTCTTCTCCAAAGGTGATATTTCGCTGGTCATTCCTTCAGTGACGGCGATCACGGACGGGCGCACGACCGTCGTTGGAAATACTGCATTCCGTGTCGACGACAACAGCGGGTCTGGTAGTGGGGGCAGTGGTGGATCGGATGATAATTGTCGTAAGGATAACAGTGGCCCCGGCAATAATAATGATGTGCCTTGCGGTACCACGACGCGCATCGCCGGACAGAAAGTGACGACAACAGGCATCGGCGATGTGATTCTGAGGGGAAGATACTACCTTGTTGAAGAACAGGATTATATGCCACTGATTGCAGTGACAGCTCGGTTGAAGTTCCCCACGGCTAACGCGAGTCAGGGATTAGGAACCGGTGAGTTTGATCATGGGTATGGGGTGGAGGTCTCCAAGCTGATCGGGGCTAGCTGGTTGGTGTTTTTCGACGGCGGGTACAACTTTATCGGCGATCCGGATCGGGCTGATGGCTCCGGTACGCTTGGTCTTCGCAACCAATACTGGTATGACGTGGGGGCCGGATACTACGTGACAAAGGACCTGTTGACCAGTGTGTATTTCGAGGAATATCGAGCCCTTCGACCAGGCTTACCGAACGCGAGAGACGTCTTTTTCTCGTCGAATTACCGCCTGTCGGCTGCTTGGCGCCTGAATGGCGGCGTGGCGGTCGGTCTCTCGAATGGAGCACCGGACTATGTCGTCTCAATCGGCACCAGTTACCGATTCTAGCCAACCTCTTCAGATTTTGAGGCTGTTTACGCCCCTCAAAGCGCTGCGTCTAATGAAGTGTATAGAGAAACACAGACGGTCCTGTGGCATCGGACCAAGCTAACCGGAGTCGGAGCATGCCACTGGATCAGCAGGCAGTAGCAGATGATGCCGAATTAGTTGCCCGAAGCCTCAAGCAAGATCATGAGGCATTCGGACAGCTGATCGATCGGCATGCATCAATCATCATGAACCTTGCCTATCGGATGGTAGGAAATCGTGCTGAAGCAGAGGATTTGGCGCAGGAATCCTTTCTCGCGGCCTTTAAAGCACTCTCGACGTTCCGCGCAGACTCAAAGTTTTCGACCTGGTTGTACCGAATCGCCTCGAATAAGTGCAAAGACTGGTTGCGGGCCAAGCGGCCAGGGATGGGCCAACAGGATATCGACATCGACGAGATGCTCGATATCCATGTCGCTGAGGAGCAGACTCCTGAGCGCCTGCTCTCTCAGCAACAGGTCGCACTGGAGTTAGAACAGGCGATCCAACGATTGCCCCCTCTGTATCGTGAGGCGTTTGTGCTGAAACATGTCGAAGGATTGAGCTACGAGGAGATGGCGGAAATTCTCGGTGTGAACGGCGACACGTTAAAAATGAGAGTGTATAAAGGACGGCTGCAACTCAGCCGTGAGTTGGCATCGCTCAACCTTGCTTGAGAGAACGTTCTGTATCAGTGGTGGTGCTCTATGGATGAACAAGAGCTTTTGGTTCAACGATTCTTGGATCAGGACTTGACGCCTGAAGAGCGAGTCGAGTTTTTGCAGGCTGTGGATGCCGATCCAACAATACGTCGACGCTGGCTTAATCTTGAGATGGTGGTCGCAGAGGCGGCCCAATTACCGAGAATGACTCCGTCCGTCAGATTTCTGAGTGAGTTGAAGGCCAAAGTCGCTCCGCACCCGCTCAGTCGGTGGGAACAGTTGTGGGCTACGGTGACGACGCCACGGACGTTTGAATGGAACCTTGCCGGTGCGGTCGCAGCGGCCTGTGTTGCAATCGTATCGGTGGCGGGCTTGTTCGCAGTCATATCCCCGCGAGTCGTGGAGGTGCAAGTTCCGGCTATTCCAGCCCAGACGATCGCGACCAGCACGAAGCAGGAAGAACCAAAAATATTCGTACGGCTGGTCCTGCTGCAACCGGGAGCACGATCGGTATCAGTGGCAGGAGACTTCAATGGGTGGGATCCAGCTCAAACCAAACTGGAGCGATCGGATGGCGGTGTGTGGACCGCGACCATCCCATTGAAGCCCGGTCGGTATCAGTACATGTTCGTCATCGACGGGAAACAGTGGATGGCCGATCCGCTGGCTCCCGAAGAAACGACCGATGGATTCGGCGCACAGAATGCGGTGATTGATGTGGCAATTTAAATTGTCCCAGGAATCTCTTGCAACGGGTCTAGTCTGTATGTACTCTCCCGCACATGGGAATGAGACTGACAAGGCTCGGACGCCTATCCAGAAGCCTCATCGCCATCATATTACTGTGCGGTTTCTGGGCCTGTGCCAAGCCCTTAGTGCTGAAGCCGAGCATGCCCAAGCCACTGGCCGGGGCCGTGCGTTTCACGGTGCTCGCGCCTGGCGCCAAACAAGTCGTTCTCGTCGGATCTTTCAATGGTTGGGCCAAGGGTATAACGCCGATGAAGATCGTAGATGGTTCTTCGGTCTGGTTGGTCGATGTGCCGTTGGCTGAAGGAGAACATACGTTCATGTATGTGGTCGATGGAATCAGATGGATGACGCCTCCCCAAGCCGAGGATTTTGTCATTGATGGGTTCGGGCAAACCAACGGCGTGGTGATCGTACGGTAAGACGATGCGAAAGCGAATCGACATAGAGATGGGGGTGCTGAGCTTGATGGTGGTGTTGACCGCTACCTCGGTCTGGGCTGAACCCCTCTCGATTCAGGATCGAGAAGCGATCACCCGGCTAGGTTCGGCGCAGGGCCGTTCAGAGAACGAGATCACTCCCTTGCTCGATCACGTCAGTAAGGCTGGCGAGAGGGGGCTTCCCACCGAGTCGTTGCTGAATAAGATGAGAGAAGGTCTGGCGAAAGGGGTTGAACCCAAGCGTATCGATCCGGTACTGCGGCAGATGACGTCACGGCTTGAATCTGCCCACGAAGTATTGGAGGAAGCGAAGGGACGTGGCATTTCAGAGGGCAACAGGCAACGCGCAGTGGAGACAATGGCGGAAGCCCTTGCGCGAGGAGCCACGGTCGATGAGGTGCGGGAGCTGAGTCGATTGTCGCAAGAAGGCCGCCATAAGGCGACCCAGGAAGAGCTCGCAGCCGGCGCAAAGGGCTTGGCCGTGATGAAAGAAGGCAGAATACCTTCAAAGGACGGAACGGCGTTAGTTGGTGAAGGAATGAAACAGGGGTATCGCTCATCTGAACTCTTAGATCTGAGTCGAGAAGTGAAGCGGCGAGGGTCCGATTTTGAGGAAGGACGAGCCAGTCTCAAAGCGCTTCGCGAGCAAGTGAGCCGTGGAGAACGGAGTGATCGGCTCTTCAAGGACGACGACCGCAGCGGATCCGGAGGCGATCGCGAGCGAGGAGATCGCAGCGATCGGGGAGGCAAGGGGAGTCGAGACGATTCTGACAGAGATCGATCTGACCGACAGGAACAGTCCGGGAGTCGAGACCGATCCGAGCGAATTGACCGTCCTGATAAAGTGGATCGAGTCGAACGCCCTGAACGATCAGACCATTCCGGCCGTGGACGCGATTGATCGATCAGAAGCTCTTTCAGCCCGCACGTTTCGCCTTTACCAAACTGAAAGATATCGATCTTGTGCAGGTGAGCAGGCGGCTAGCTGTTGATGTTGCTGAGCATTCAGCATTGGATTGTGCTCACAGAAGCACGCCTCTTGTCCTCGTCAAAAGCTCACCTGCCACACGACCGAATGATGCACGTTAGTAGAAGTTATACCGCAACAAGATGCTGGCGAGAAATGCGCCGTCGTGCCACGTTTCGGTAAAGGCTTTGCCAGGGAAGAAGTAACCGAGGACAAACTTGGTTTGGAGATGAGGTATTCCCTGATACCCCACCACAAGGTCAACTTCGCTCCCGACATGTTTGCTCAGCCCGGTTGGGTCTGTGTCCAGGTCTGACCCACGAATGCGCGTCGACACATGGTCTTGCAGGTAATAATGATAGACCAGATCGAATGAGGTTTTTTCAAATGGCCGGACGCCGAACCCCCCGGTGAAGACCATAAGGTTCGTCAATCTGGGATCCAGCACTTCGCCATAATACTTAAACCGTGCCACGCCATTGAATTTATCGGAATTACCTTGAAAGCCGCTCTGCCGAAATCGCGCATCGACATTGTCATTCGGGTTACTGTCTCCGGTGCCATAGGCGTACCCAATGGTGATAGACGGTTCCCAAGCTCCATCAAAGCGTTGAGTCAGCCCCATATCGATGGCCTCACCTCGAATACGCTGGCCGCCGTCTGAACCGCGCACGGCAGCGGTTTGCAGCCAGTATTTCAAGTCACCGAAGAGTCGTCCCCCAGACTGGAGGCCAACCGTGACCGGTTGAGCCGTACCGATTCGTTGCTGATCCTGGTAGAGCGCAAAGAGGCCGATATGATTTTTCTTGCCGAATTTATAATCGGCATAGGCGTAATAATTGACGAACCCCTCCTCGTCCTCTTCTGCCTCTCGTCTCAGTAGATTCCGTTGAACGAGGTTGAGTTGGCTGACCGACAGCTCCAGGGAAAATTGTTCATACTGATAGCCAAGCCTAATCGCGTCCATGTTTTCGTTGAACAGCCACCGCCGGGAGTCGATGAATCTCTGTCTGCCCAATTGCATTCTGGCTCCAGGGACGACGTTTTTCACCGTGAGATAGGCCAAGTTCATATTCAATTCGGTCGTCTGAGGCCGGTCTTCAATTTCTTCCACCGCGACCGGTATTTCGAGCACAGGGTTCACATACAGCTGCAGATACTGATTGGGCTCATAGGAGAACGCGGGGGCAAGGATGGGGGTCAGGATGCTATCGGCCTTGCCGAGGGTGGAAGAGAGGCGATAGTTGCGGTTGGTTTCTCCCTCGAGTGAGACATAGCCGCCAACGAAGAGATTGCGACCCATGGGGATCGTAGCTCGCGGTGGCGCATTCGGATCAAAGGGCTCGGTCGCTGGAGTGGTCGTCTGCCCGTTAGCGGCGCCGTAGGTTGGAAGAAGTGGGCCGTTTGTGGACGAAAACCCTGTCGATGGCAGTGTCGGAGATTGTGGGGCCTGCTCAACGCCGCTCTCTGCAGCGTATGCGATGGAGGTAAGCGATAGCGTACAAGCTACTGCCATGAGGATCAGCTGTCTTGTACGATCATGGGTCATACGTTTTAGACGCAAAGCGCGAGCTGGCGTTACCCTGTTTGTGTCCATTATCAAAACTATGTTGAGCTATATCGGGGTATTTGCTTGAAGACGGGGCAGCTCGCCAGATTGTTGCGTGTAGAGGCTGGCGTAGAGCCCCTGGTGGTCCAACAAGTCCCGGTGTGTGCCCTGTTCGACGAGACGGCCTTGGTCCAGGACCACAATGTGGTCGAATAGTTCCATTCCAACGAAATGGTGGGTAATGACGAGTGTGGTGCGGTTCTCATGGATACGCGCAATGGTTTCTCGAATATAACTGGCCGATCGATGGTCCAATGACGCAGTGGGCTCGTCCAGAATGAGAATGGAAGGTTGTTTGACGAGTGCCCGTGCGAGACAGATCCGTTGCCGTTGCCCTCCGGACAGCGTGCTACCGCGTTCTCCGATGATGGTCTGATATCCGTCGGGAAGGCCCATGATGAATTCATGCGCATTGGCTTCCTGGGCTGCCTCGATGATCTGCTGGTGTGTCGCCTGTTCGATGCCGTAGGCGATATTGTCTGCGATACTGGCTCGGAATAACATCGTATCTTGGAGGACCACGCCGATGTGTCGGCGAAGTGACTCGCGCTCATAGTCGGCGAGATCGATACGATCGAGCCAGATGGTTCCTTGCGATGGTTGATAGAGCCGGAGCAACAGGCTGACCAGCGTGGATTTTCCGGCTCCGGATGGGCCGACCAGCGCAACGCGCTGGCCCGGCGCAATCTGAAAAGAGAGGCTCCGCAGTATCGGATATTCTTTGAGATAGCTGAACGAGACGCGCTCCAATCGAATATCGCCCCGTAGGTGGCGCACTTTAATAGCGTCCGGGCGGTCATAGATTTCCGGTTCGATGCCAAGTAAATCGGCAATGCGTTGGGCACTGACCATCGCTTTGGAAAATTGGGCCGACAGCTTCGACAGGTCTTTGATAGGGCTATAGAGGTTCTTCATATAGCTGACGAAGATGAGCAGGTCGCCCGGTGTCATGCGGGCATTCAGCACCTGCCAGGCTCCGAAAAACACGGTGATGGCGGTACTGATTGCCCCGATGATTGAGACGACGCGCGTCACCGCAGCGGTGGTTCTGGCCGTTTGAAGCCCGGTCTGTAAGTGTTTCGTGCTTTCCTGTTTGAATCGATCTTGTTCAAACCGCTCTCGACCGAATGTTTGGACGACGGAGATGGAGGAGAGGGATTCGCTGAGCTGTGAGGCCATGCGACCATCCTGCTCCCGCTGATCACGCGTCGTGGCTAAGATTTTCCGATTCAGGATAAAGAGACCGCTGACGAGGATCGGCATCGTGGCGAGAATGATGAGACTGAGCTCCCAATTGACGATGAACATGACCGTAAACATGCCGATGAACGTGAAGACGTGGCCGGAGACGGCCAACGGAATGTCGGTGAAGGCATTCTTCAAGGTCTGAGTATCGCCTGCCAATTTCGTCAACAGTTCCCCGGACCGAGTTTGTGAATGGAACGACAGCGAGAGCCCTTGAACATGGGCGAAGAGATGCTGCCGGATCGTAAACACCAAGTGGTGGCCGATTTTGCTCGTCACGAACGATTGCGCGTACGAGAGGGCCCCGCTCATGATGGCAATCACGGCAATCGATGCGGCAAGGCCGGCCAACAGGGTCAATGGCTGGGTGTGATTGAGGGAACTGAGGAAGGCGAGCGATGGAGGAGCCGGCTTCTCCAGCAAGATATGGTCGAGAATGAGTTTGAGCGGCCATGGCGCCACCAGTTGCATGAGGGTAACACCCAATAGACAGCCTCCGGCCAAGGCTAGGTGTTTCTTGGCTGAGCGTAGATGCGAGACGATGATCGTTTGAAATCGCGCTCGTCCTCGTAGGTGGATCTCGGTCTGCATCATCGTGGCGTCAGCTGTGATTCCTGTGAGAGCGGGAGCACCGTACGAAACGTATGGAACCGCACCACGGAGTGGCGGGTCAGCTCGCAGAGTAGCTGATCGAGAAATCTGAAGGCGTCTTTCGTCATGACCTTATGATGGAGCAATAACCCGACGAGGGGAAGTGCTTCCAACTGCCCAATCAATGTATGGACGATGTCATCCGGGGATTTCATACGGGCTCCTTCTTTCCAAGAGTAGAGATCCAGCGTTGTCGAAATCTCCCTGAACCGGTACTCGTCAAGACGATCCTTCCCTCGGTCCTTGGACAGCACCTGAAAGCCGAGCTCCTCAAGGGCTCGATAGGTGTCCGTGGTGCAGCGGTTCCACGGTGGTGTAAAGGCTGGATAAAACAGCTCCTCAAACGTGGATTCAAGAATGGCTTTCCCCTGTGCGATGTCGGTCAGTTGTTGGGTGAATGAACGGGAAGGGCCGAACTCGCATTTGCGTCCTTCCGGCTCGTGGTTACTGTGCATCCACCCATGTTGGTTGAGGCTCAATAGCGCATGGTCGGCTCGAAGCGTATTCTTGAGGACGGCCGTCCCGGCCGCCGTCAGCCGGCCTGGAATGATTTCCAGGTTCATCGGCACGCTTCGCGCCAGGGCAAGATCAAGAAGCTGCTTCAAGGAGTCCTCATCCTCATCAACATCATCATCTCGGAGAAAAAGGTGCAAATCATGTCTTTCTGCCTCTTTAGCATCGAGGAATTGTCGTAAGGTCATGAGCCATTGGTCCGATTGATGGCTGGATACGGTAGTCGACATGGTATCGGGAGCAAGGGGGCGCATCCGCGTCTGTGCGGCAAGCCGTTCAATGGTGGCCGCCGCATGTGTCCCGCCGTCGGTATTGATGGAATGCTGGCCAGGGTGGGGCATCGTCAAAGACGCCGCGATCTTTGCAGCCAGCCGATCTGGAGTCAGGTCTTCCGGCTCCAAGACGGTGAGCTGCCCACGTGTCTCGAGTTTTTTGGCGCGAATGGTTTGCTCGTCATTCTTGTGGCCGGTAAAGGGCAGGACCAACGCCCTGGTGCCGGTCTTCAAGACATTCATGCAAGTGTTATAACCCGCCATTGAGATGGAGAGTACAGCCTGTTGCATGAGAGCCTGGAACGTCGGAGTAAATCGCTGGACCTCAATGTGTGGGTGTTGGCTTGCAAGACGGCGGAGTGCTTCATACTGCTGGCCTGGCATGTACGGGCCGGTGAAGACAGCTAGGCGGTGAGGAAATGTCAACAGGGACGACGCCTGTACGGTGTTGTCTAGCAGCTCATAGCCCACGCGTCCTCCACCGACGCTTGCGAGAATCAACGGAATCTGTTGGGGTAATGGTGTCAGTGCTCCAACAGGTAGATCGGACTCTGTTTCAGAGTCCTGGGTCACGAAGCCAGTGTACTGCACGTCACAGCGGAGATCCTGGCAGCGTGAAAAGGTCTCATCCAACGTCTGAAAGGTCGGGTCAGAGTGGATCAGGAGCAGATCAAAGTACTGGTTCATGATACTGACCACCCAGTCTTCATGGCGAATCTGATCCGACTTCGTGACCAAGATGTCCCGTAAGCTGCACACCACTCGTGTCGAGCCTCCTGCAAGACGGATGTGAGCCAGCAACGGCAGTAACTCGAACGCGAACCGCTTTCGCCCAAACGGAAATAGCTCGATGAGCAAGACGTCGGGGCGAATCGCGTCATAGAGTTCCATTAGGCGATGTTTCCTCACCTGTTGGACCTGTTCGAGTGTCGTGCCGTGGCCGTGAACTTTCAGCTCTTGGAACTCACTATCGGAACTGATCGACGGCAAGTTTTCCATGCTGACCCACGGTGGAACCTCCACGCCGGAGAGGGATTCACCCCCATTGATAAACGTGACCGCGCACTGTTTGAGTGCGCGCGCGATTGCCATGCTTCTGATGAGATGGCCCATGCCAAGGACATGCTGGCAATAGATGAGGACGCGTGGTTGCTCCACGGCCGTTGTCTTGGGAAGCACCTCGTCGTTCATACAGGGAGTCCTCTCTGGGCCAGTCGCATCATCCCTACAACGATGTCCTCGAAACTTGGCGCAAATCGCAGGAAATGCCGGTAGGCCTTGTTCACTAGTTGCAGGCGAATATGCCACGCCAACCGTTCGGATAGTAGCTCCCAGGTCACCAGTTTCTTGTAGTGATGGCACAGTTCCGTCGAGATGAGCCTCGAGAATTCTTGATCGGCGAGACGGACGTGAAGGTCCACGATAAAGTTTGCCAAGTCTTGTAAGGGGTCGCCGACGATGAGTTCGTCGAGGTCACAAAAAATGAGTGTCCCTTCGGCAGCAAGGAGCTGATCAATATGGAAATCCCAATGGATGGGGCAAAATGGGACAGCTGATGGAGCAGGGGCTGTCCGCGTAAGGGTATCACCTATCGCACTGATCATATCCGAGTGCTGTGGAAGTGCATCGGAGAGTTTCCTCAGTTTCTTGCGGATCTCGACCAGATGGTCCTCCGGCAAATGGGCTGCGAGGCCAGCGACGTTGCTGGTGTGTAGTGAGGAGAGGCCTTGGGCGACGGCTGCCATGTAGTGTTTGTAATTGGAGGTGTCCAGTACTTGGAGAAGCGGCGTGCCTGGCACTCCATGCTGCCACACGGTATTGATCTCAGGGCTGTAGCCAAGAGGCTGGGCAATGCCCATTGCCGCTGGATCAGCCAGGGATCGGTCCCAGAAAAACTGTAGGCGCTCATAGAGGGTTTGCCCCTGTGAGTCGCAAAACGTTTTTCCAAACAGTTCGTCGGTCCGATCCTGCGTCGCGTCATAGAGGGTGTACCGATTGGTGCAACGAATCTCTGGTCGATAATTCACTACTTGCTGCGCCAAGACCTGAGGGGTGCCCTGTATGCCAATCTGCTTCAGGCCTTCTGATGGGAGATGCTGCTCGATAGCCACGAGATCGACAAGATGGCGCAAATGAGGGAGGGCCGGATCGTGTGGAAATCTCCAGAGGATCAGATCGTACTCCGGCATATGGGTCACGGCGTATCGGAATTCCATGTCAGACATTCCACTGGGAGTCAGCAGGCGAAAGACCTCCCTGCTGTTACCACGGAGAAATACCTTGGCGTAGAAGATGCGCTGAGAGGCTTGCCCAGTTGATCCCTCCCTCATCGTGAGGCGATAGCAGGCCGAGAGTGTAGACTTACCCTTGCTGGCCGGTTTGAGGTACGTTTTCAGTTTTGCATCGAGGATGACGCAGTCGCTGATTTCATGCGTACCAGTGGAGAGCTCTGGGACACAGGAGCGAAGGATTTGAACAGCGCCTATGGGAGTCGTGAATCGTTGAAAGGTTCGACGCATGCTCGCCCAATCGGTAGCGACCGATGGTTGGGAAACCTGGTCAATATTCAACGGACTGTGGGTGGTAGACATCATCCATGCCCCACGAATGCCAGGATGTTTGTGAGTACGCGGTCGGCATCGAAATAGGTTTCAGCGATGTCTCGAGCCGCACGACAATGGCCCAGATAATCCCTGTTGATGTCCTCGATGCCCGCAAGTGCCTCATCCATCGTGCGGAATGTGAGCAGCCCCTTGCCTGTCGGCAGGTGCGATTCAATGCCGGTTGATTGGACAAGCACTGGTCTCCCAGACGCTAAGTAGAGAGCGCTTCGGTCGCTGAACCAGCCGACCGAAAATTCGACGACGCGATGATGTGCCACGCTGAATTCTGCACGGGAGTGTGAAATATACTTTCTGTAATCCGCCAGCGTGCGAAACATCCTGGGGTCCGTCAGCCGCCAGCCGTTCCGTCGAAACATCTCACCATCGACTTCATCGCGGGGTTGAATCCGCAGCGCGATTTCCAGCTCCTGCGCAGTATTCTTCGGGAGGTCGATAAACTTGAGCCAACTATCAGATTTTTCACCCGAATCCGTTCCTTGCCACTGGAAGGTGGTTCGTCCCTTCCAACTGGAGATGGTCGTGAATCGCGTGCTCTCATGATCCAGACAAGTCGGCCACAGTGGGAGAACCACGGGACGTAGGATCGGATGCCAGTGACGGTTTCCTGTCGGTAGGCGACAGGCGTCCGTTCCGATATTGAGACCCAAGGTGAACAGGTGATCGTAGTGATCCAACGCCTCGTACTCGCCGCCACGTTGTTGAAGGAAAACCTGCGTATTACCGGGATTGCCATCGATGTAAAGCCGACATCTCGGATTCGAAAAAATTCCTTCAGCCTTATGCATTTCGCCGCTTCTCGTCAGCAACACGTCACACCGCTTGGCAACGTTGACTGCTTCGGCGAACGGCATGCCGTGCGTGGCCTCTCCATTCCTGTAAATTAAGCAACAACGCGGCCACATGCTGTACTCCCTCATCACGGCTTCGAAGTGCTGTCGGCCATTCCACTGAGCGAAAGGAACTGGTTGATTGGCTGAGTCTGTACAGCGTCCACGGCCCACATGCTCCATCACGTACACTTCATGGCCGAGTCGTTGCAGACCAACTGGATAGGCCATAATGCTGTCGATATGACCCGCAGTGGCATTGGCTATTTTCCCTGTACAGATGATCAACATGTACTCAGCGTCCTATCCATGCACATTGGATCGTCGTTTCGACGGACTGTTTGTACATTGTTCTCGACTTGCTCTTCCCACATCGAACTACTGATCCTCACTGCGTGTAGAAGCGGAGGAATTTGTCCCGGACGGCCGGCGCGAGGGACGCTTCCAACTTCTTCCGCGCGGCCTGTCCCACACGCTTCCGCAGCGCCGGATCGGCTTTGAGGGTCCGGAGGATCTCGACGGCCTCCACGTCGGTATCGAAGAGGAAGCCGTCGACTCGGTCTTCGATGTACTCGCTGTAGCCACCCCTCCTGTGGCAGACGACGGGCAGTCCGCAGGCCATGGCTTCAGAGACGACCCTGCCGCTGGGCTCGAAATACTTCTCCGACGTGCGGTAGAAGAAACAATCCAGGCTCTTCAGAAATACATCCGGCTCCTGCCAGCCGGATGGGAGTAAGGTCACCTCTGGTACATCTTCGAGCTCGCCGGCAAGACATCGGCCCCCCATGATCTTCACACTACCGCCTTCCGAGACAAGGCGGCGGTAGATCCCGACGTCGTCAGGGTGGTGTTTTTTGGAGTTGTCCCTGCTCAGCCGGCCGATTATGAAGTGCCCGTTTGGTCCATCGCCGCGCTCGCATGCGGCCGGCGCGAACCGTTGCAGATCTATCGGAGACATCTCGACAGGTCCCGAGAGGCTGCAGGCATCCATAAGCCACCGTGCCGCGAAGACGATCTCCACCTTCGGCTTCCCGAAGCACTGCAGTGTATGCAGGCGGTCTTGGAGCTGGTCAAGTCGCGATGTGTTGTAGATCAGAATGGTGCGCGTCGGCCGAGCCAGGTCAATCCAGGGCCCGAGCTCGTGATAGACGCCGACGATGATGAAGGTGCCGGTCATCGGAAAAGACTTGCTCGAGAGGTCGATTCTGCGCATCGGATAGTCCGAGAAGCGGGGATTCGGCTCCGAAGAGCTCCAGAGCTGGACGTCGCAGTGCTTGGAGAGTTCTTCGAATAGTCTCAGAGTCCGCCACTCGCTGCCGCCCGACGCGTTCCCCATCGGATTGATCAGATGGACCTGTTTCACCATGAGCTTCGCCTCCACGCGGCAGTCGGAGTCCCGACTCCGCTCAGCGCGCATTTCGATGCGAGCCTCGTTGCGTTGCTGGCCAGATCCAAGATTCGCTGGACCTCCTGTTCGGTCCCGGCCGCTTGTTGGAAGTAGGCCCGATAGGCCTTGTTGAGGAACTGGACGCGCAGATGCCAAGCAAGGCGCTCGGCCGGCACCTCCCACTCGACCACGCGCTGATATGACGTGAGAAAGGTAGAACCCATCGCGTCCAGGAGCGTCGGAGAGAAGTCGTAGAAATGCAGATACACGATGAAATTTGCCACGTCCCGCGTCGGATCCCCTTGCACACAGTCGTCGAAATCGAAGAACGCCACCCGGTCATCTTGGGCCAGCAGGTTGCCGAACTGAAAATCTCCGTGGATGAGCGTGTGGTCGGCTGAAGCGACTGAGGGCGCGTCGGTCTCCAGACGCCGGAGCAGGGCCTGCAGCGGCGCCGTCAACAGGGGGATGGCTTGCCCCAGCTTGAGCGATTTCTTTCGGGACTCGACGAGATGGTCATCGATGGTCACCGTACGCGAGCTGGCCAGGCGGCTCTTGTGGAGCGTTGCGAGACCCGTCGCCGCTGAAGCGAGATAGTGTTCGAAATTGGTCTCGTCGATGACACGAGCCAACGGGACGCCGACGAGGGCCTGTTGCCAGATGGTTTTGACGGTTTCCGTGTAGGCGAGCGGCTGAGCCACCGTGATGCTCCCGGGATCTTGGCGCGATGTGTGCCAGAAGTGCATCACCCGCTCGTAAATCTCCTTCCCCTCCTCGCCCTTGAAGGTTTTGCCGTAGAGGGTGAGCTCGTGCGGAGTCCCGGCCGTTTGCCATCGCAAGTCGTAGCGTGTGGTGCAGCTTTTCTCCGGCAGGTAGTGAGCCACTCTATTGGTGAGATCAGTGAGTCCGCCTGGTCCGGGCACGCTGTTCGGCAGAAGCTCCCAGGGTAGGTGGGGCCGGACTCTCTCGGCATCAATCACCTCCGGCAGATGCGTGAGCACCGGGTCGTGTGGGAACCTCCAGACGATGGCGTCGAGCTCCGGGACGTGAATCGGGAATGTTCCCGGACCTGGGCCGGTGCGGCTTGAGTCGGCCAGTTTCTCCCATTCGTTCTGGCTGCGCCCACCGAGATAGGCCTTGACGTAAAAGAGGGCCTCGTGCCGGTCCTCTCGACGGCTGGGCACGTCGAGTCGGTAACAGACGGACAGTGAAGATTTGAGCTGCGACTGCGCCTTCAAATGCTTGTAGCGCACATAGACGATGGCGCAGGCGGTTGGACGGTCCTGGCCGTCGAAGCCCGCAGCGAGTCGCTGCCACAAGAGGTCCCCCATGGCCTTTGCGTCGGTGAATCGTGCGAAGGCTGCGATGGGCACGTTCGCTATTTCGTTATTCTGACTGATCATCGTCATGGTTCTACACTCTGGACAGCACTCCGGTCTGCTTGCCACCAAGGGCGATCGTGGTCAGCTCTGGATGACTGCCGGTGATGATGCGATAAACGCACTGACTCTTGAGTGTCACGTGCGGCCACTGCTCTTCTGGTTGATGCATCAACATGCCGAACAGTGCCCGGTTTGTATTGCGATGCCCCACGATGAGGATCGTCCCACCGGCTTCATGAACAAGAATATCTTTCAGTACCTGTTTCACCCGTTCCGCCAGATCAATGAACCGTTCTCCGCCTGGAATCCGATAGGTGCGCTTGTCGTGCTTGCGCGCATCCCACAAGGCACGGGCTTCTGGATCCCGTGCATCACGAAACCGGCCTTCCAGCACGCCAAAATGCAGCTCGTTCAAGGCGGCCTGCCTCTGGATAGGGAGGCCATGGATCGCAGCAATCGGTCGGGCTGTTTCAATGGTTCGCTTGAGGGCGCTGGTATAAATTCCTGTAAAACGGATCTCGCAAAACTGGTCTGCCAGCAGGTGACTGTGACGAATACCTGTTAGGGAAAGCGGTGTGTCAAATTGGCCAGAAACTCGTTTTTCTAAGTTCAACTGACTTTCGCCGTGGCGAATCAGGTAGATCGTGGTTGGTCGAGATGTTGGCTGGCTCGTCACGGTTGCCTGCTCCTCTCATCGGTTTGGATCCATCCGTCAACTAGCGGTTCCAATGAAAGGGCTTCTGAAATCTTATCTGCAAGCTTCAAGAGATCCTCTACTTGCCCCCGCTGATTGTCTTTCAGGCGGGTTATGCATCGGTGCGAGCGCTCGATAACCAACGCCACGGCGGTGAACCAGGCCACGACCGGCTGATCGACTTTCCATGTGACGGACTGGTGATAGTGGCTGAGGAACGTTTGCACATGGCTGGCAATCCGGGAGAGTGACAAGTGTTTTGCCAAGGTTCCCGTGAGGAGTCCTGCGGTAAAGCTACCGATGTCCCAACCGGGTGGTCCCTCGCACACGTTATCGAGATCGATCAATGCGATCTTGCCGTTTGTCAGGAAGAGGTTTTTCAAGTGAAGATCGCCGTGAAGTGTTGCGGTCCCGTGAACCTTGATCATTTCGGCTTGGTCCGTCAGTCGGCTCAGCAACGGAATAAGGATGGGTCGGCACGACGGCTGGACACGATTCAACATGGACCCAACGGCTTCGAGGTTGATGACCAGATCTGCGACCGTGACTGATCGGATCTTCGACAATGGAGTGGCATGGAGTGCCGCAATCGCCTGAGCGGCCTCCGCGAGGAGGAACGAAATACGTTCGGGGCTCTCGATAGCACAGCACTCCAGTGTGGTGCCGGGAATCCCCAGTTGCCACAACATCTTAAGTCTGGCGTCGTACCACAAGGGCTGGGCCATGCTCAATTGCCCGCTGCGTCGGGATTCGCTGTTCCACAGTTGTTGCATGACGCGATCGGTCTGAGCGCCTTCGTCGTCATAGTACGTTTTGCCGAAGATGCTCATGGTCTGGCGTGTCTGTTGAGCAGTGTTCAACAATTCGACCGATGTTCGGACTGTGCAAGTATGCTCGCCGACATAATGCACAACACGAGAGTGTGTATTGACGACTTGCCACTCAGTGCCCAAATGCGCGAGGAACCACTGAGAGAGGCGTCCGGGTGTGCTCTGGGCCAGCTGCATCGTCGCCGGCAGCGTGTGCATCTTGCGGTCGTTGGGGAAACTCCACAGCACCATCTCGATGTCTGGCAAATGAATGAGCGGGTTCCTAAAGCGAGGCTGAACAAGAGCGCGAGCTCCAGATTTCTCCCACTGTGATCGCGAACAGCCTGCTGGGAACGCACGGCCACACACAATGTGTTCTCCACGTTCTCCTGTCGACGTGTCCTCGATGTCCAGGCGATAGCTGACCATGCAGGACGCGGCCGGTTTGTAGCGAATCTGTATGATTTCGCACTGCCGGACCACAAACTGTGTTCGGTCACTGGCTGATGCGAAAAGGTAGTCCCCGAACTTGTCTCTCATAACCTCCACATCCAAGATGATCGGCAGCTGAGGAAGACGAGCATCTGTGGGGAGATCGTTGAGCCTTGTGCTCTTGGGAGGAGCGGAAGAAAACATGTTGTTGATCACGGCATGGTCCATCATGATTCAGGCCTGATACCGAAATAGAAGACGTCCCTCCTGGTTTGTTCGAGAGACACGCACATGTTTCGGAGAAGCGTGTTCAGGTACCTCGAATGCCTGGGTCGTCTCGTCGGTAAATACCAGTTCATCGGTATATCGGTGTCCATTGTGAGTAATCGTGATCTGTGCCGACGCTCGTTCGCCCAAGAGGAGAGCCTGAGGTCCTCTATCAGGTTCCGGCGTCTCAATGGAGATGAACGGTTCGTCACCCTTGTAGGGATACAGTACGGTGAGGAAGCATGTGCTTGAGTCGTGTTGAGTGAGCCGCACGATCGGCGCGCGCTGTTTTTCACCGTACACGCAGGACACAAAGCCTTCCAGGATAGAAGGGCGCACGTTCGGAATGAGAGGCTGAGCGAGAATAAGTTTCGGCGAATGGATCGCCAGTGTGTTATCCGACACCATGATCGAGACCTGATCCTGCGCCGGAGGCGACAGGTGAAACAACAGGTCGTAGGTATGGGACTCGGGGGCTCTCAAGAGGTCAACAATCACCCAGTATTCCCTGTTGACGAACAGCACCTTCCGCTCGTGAACAACAGGGTATTCATGACTCCTGGCTACCCCATGCAGATAATCGAACCCGGGCTCATGGATGAACGCTTTGCTCTCCCGCTCAGGCTCGGGGCCGGAAATCTTGAACCGATTCCTTTTCCACTCATACCGAGTTTGATTCAGTCCATCCACCAGCACAGTGTTGTGAGCCGCAGTACTGCGAAAGCGGACACGCCAATTGACCGGTCCTGATTCATCATAGGTGTAGCGCCCTGGATCCATGATGAGCGGTGTGCCATAGGCATAGGCTTCGAAGCTGAGCAAATCCACATGCCCATGATTCCCAACGCCCAACGGGCCGCAGTCGAAGATCAAGTAGCGTTCATCCTGATACGCTTCGGTCTGGTCGCCCCAGCCGCTTCGCAATACGTAATAGCCTGCGTGGGGAAATCCTTTTGAGCGGCTGACTGGAGGCTGTCCCTGAGCTCCTCGTGATGCAACATAGAGGAGGTCCTCTCCGCCATAGAGTTCGTAGCCCTGCTGTAAGAGGTCCAAGAAACAGCGGCTATCGCCGTCACTGAGCGCGGGGATCATGCCGTCAGGTCTGTGGGAATAGAGTGAAAACTCCAAAGCCTTCTTCACGAGCAGGTCAAACTCCGCCGGCATTTCGATCTGGTTTAGGAGGGCAAGCTTCTTGATCCAGAGGTAATTCTTGAGCACCAGATGGTGGTAGTCGGTGGATTGTTCGCAGTGGACCCCGTCGGGCAGGAGATCGGAGTGAATATTTTTCACCAGTTCGTCTTTAGACCAACTCAGCCATTCTGAAGATTCGACGAATTCTGGAAACACGATGGCTGCCAAGAAGATCGCGCAGAGTTCCAATGTTCGGTGATTTCGAGCCGGGGTGACATGGTCTCTAAGGTAGGAGAGCTGCTGATGCAGTGACTCCAAGAAAGAACCATAGAACTCGGGTGTGACACAGTGTGGCTGTCCGTTACTCACGAAATAGTAGTGGGCGAAGATCCAATTCTGGATGCGTCGTCCGGCAACATCGCTCGGGAGGAAGTCGCGGGGGACGGTACCAATCCACGAGTTCGTCAACTCAACCCATTTCTCGGCGTAGTGAGGCGCATGTGTCTCGTGATAAGCCATGCCGAGCCCGACAGCGTAATAAAATTTGTGCAGCAGGATCTGCCATTCCCGGTCGTTGCTGGGGTTAGTAAGCCACTGGATCGATCCAGGCAACTGGTGTCGTTCGCCGTTGAACTCAAATTGGTTGTCCAAGATGTGATCGATTTTGGAACGAGCCGTCTCGACCACGTCTGGAACCGGGAAATAGTGGACCGTCGGCCTGGTTTGGAAATGCTGCAGTAGGGCTTCTGCGGTCAACCTTCGAAAGGGTGTCGTGAAAATATGCCGGCGATCCGTCTTCTCAGACGGCTGATGCTGACTAGTGGCAAGCAGCATGGGCCTCCTGCTGGTGGGCGGTAGCCTCAGCCGCTTCTGCCTGAAAGAGATCAAAGAGAGTTCTCGTTGTCTTGCGTGAGTCGAAGATTCGGCAAATTGTTTCACGCCCTGCCTGGGCGAGACTGTTCCGGAAGTCAGCGTCGACCAGCAGTTCTTCGATGGCTTTGGCGAGGGCCACTGGGTCGCGTGGCGCGACAAGAAGCCCGTTGCATCGATCGTCAATCAATTCTGGAATGCCGGAGACTGCGGTCGAAATGACCGGGACGCCGGAGGCCATGGCTTCCGCCAAGACGTTTGGAATCCCGTCACGATCACCGTTATCTACGATATGACAAGGAAGGACGAAGATGGTCGATCCCTGATAGATCGCGCGGAGTTCCTCTTGCGATACGCCAGAGCCGATTGAAACCTCCTGTTCGAGGTGATACCGGCGAATCAAGTCCTGTACCAAATCCGTCTGTTCATCCGGCTCACCGACGATTCGGCAGTGAAACGGCAATCCATGCTCTCTGATGATGCGGCAGGCCTCGATCAAGAAGGGAAACCCTTTCTTCTCCACAAAGCGTCCGACCGAGAGGATCGTCGGAATCGGAGGGACCTGTCGATCAACGGAGGGAGCAAAGCAAGCCGTATCGACGCCATGATAGATGGTATGGATCGGCGCACCCTGTGAGCAAACCTCTTGCAAGTGATGGTGGTTCGCGCCGGTGCAGGTCACCACAAACTTTGCCCGGCGCAATTTGAGGCGCAGAAGATCGCCGGGATTGAGTTTTGGCAAGTAGATATCTTTGGCATGGGCGGTAAAGCTAAAGGGGAGATCACTCAATAGACCGGCAAACATGGCCATAGTCGTCGCTCCATGGCAAAAATGGGCATGCAGATGGCGAATATTTCCCGCATTGAGCACGGAACTGGCAATCGAACCGGCACGGAGAAAGTCCTTGTAGAACACTTTCTTCGGCCATGAGAAGAACGTGCTTCGGCAGCGTAGGCTGAGTGTCCAGGCTTCCCATGCGGTGCGTAGGTATCGACGCGGTACGGTACGGATCAGTCGAAGATGACTGGAGAGATACCGAGGAAAGTTGCCGAGGAGCCATGCCAGAAATCCACTATCCGTTCGCTCATGGTCTTCAGGCAGATAGGTCAGTAGCGATTGCAGGGGCCTTGTTTGGCCATCTGTGAAAACTGGTTCGCCTTGAAAGGCGGAGAAGAGCTGAAGCTGAAGCCCCATCCGTTCCAACAATAGAATCTCGTTCGTGATGAACGCTTCTGATCGGCGGGGAAATCCTTTCAAGACATAGCCAATCTTGTTGGCTGGTCCTGTGGATGCCGTATGGATGGGGATATTGCGGTGTTCGGGATGGTCGAGCGGGGTAAGCTCATGTGAGAGGTCCGCCCGGTCGGCCGTCAATGTCTCTCTGAGAAGGAGCGCTTTGAGACCTTGGCTGCCCTGGCTTGACGAAAATCGTTGCACGATCGTCTCGCGTCCCGCCTGCCCGAGGCGTTCACGGAGCGCCGGATTCTCAATGAGGTGGGCCAGAGCCAGGGCCAACGCTTCTGGGTCTCGTTGGGGGACCAGGAAACCATTGTCATCATGCCGGACGAGCTCAGGAATGCCGGATACCTCTGTGGTCACAACCGGAAGCCGACAGGCCATGGCCTCCATGAGGACATTTGGAATGCCATCACGATCGCCGTCTTGAGACACCTGACAGGGCAGGGCAAAGATGTCAGCCTCTTGGTAGAGCGCCACTACTTCTTCGAGCGTTTTTTGTCCGACCAATGTCACGACCTGTTCGAGGTCTAACTCACGAATCATGGCTTCCAGATTGGCTTGAAGCGGTCCGCATCCAACAATGCGACAGCGAAAGCGATAGCCACGGATGGCCAGCAGATGGCAGGCGCGAAGGAGCGTGGGAAATCCTTTTTTGTCTCGGAAACGCCCCACGCTCACAATGGTGGGAACCGTCACAGGTCTTACTGAGACATTCGTGCCTAGCTGATCAAACCGCTCCAGATTCAGGCCGTGATAGAGACAATGGATCGGCGTGTCGCTGTCTGATATGTCTTGGAGATACCGACGATTATGTTCGGTGCAGGTGACGACGAATGCTGCATGGCGCATTTTCCTGCGGAGTGTCGACGGAGCGGCCAGGAAGATGTCCTTGGCATGGCCTGTCATGCTGTAGGGAATTCCAGTGAATCGGTGAGTCAGCTCCGCGACGCTCGTGGGGGCATTCGCGAAGTGGACATGGAGGTGGCCAATGTGTTGGTCTTGAAGTGCGGTGGCTAATGAGCCTGCCTGGACAAATTTCGACCACGATGGTCGGCCTACAGTGTGAAGCCAAAAACGCAGGGTCGTCAGATAGCGTCGGGGAGATCGAAGGACCAGACGCATGTGGGCCCACAGGGGACTGTTGCGGAAGGTCAAAAACGAATCAGGCAGATAGGTGACAGATGCGCGGACATGAGCGGCCAGGCCGTGGGTGATGGTATCGGTTGGGGATTGGAGAGCGTAGATCGAAAGATTCACGCCCAGCGCTTCCAAGTCCAGGACCTCTTGAAGAATGAACGTCTCCGAGACCTTGGGGAAAATTTTAAGGAGATAGCCGATTTTCTTCGTGGTAGATTCGGTCGGCATGGTCTAGATCGGCAAGCTTTCCGCTCTCAGTCTCGGCAGCGTGTGAACATTTGAAGGGCGAGGTATGAGAGGGTGGTTAGTCCTGATGTCTTGGACATCCACGAAGAGTTGCTTCATGGCCTTCGAAACGTTGGCGGCGCCATCAAGGGGAATCCCGATATCCTCCGAGCGAGGGGGACGTGGCCGTTGAAGCGACTGCATGATGGCATGAAACAGGCGAGTGGAGGTCAACTTGGTGGGGTGAATCATCTCCAGAAGCCCCTTCGCCGCAAGACGTTCCGCGCGGATACACTGTTCAAGGCGCGGATGGACGCGCGGGACGATGATCCCACGTTGGTTGGCTGCCAGAATCTCCACAATGGTGTTATATCCCCCCATGGACACGACGAGATCGGCGGCGGTTAAATACTCGTACAGACGCGGGGTGAAATCCGTGACCGTTAAGGCCAGCTCAGTATTCGCGGCTTGCTGTAGACGGAGGCGTTTACGCGGGTCCATCAACGGACCGGTGACGAGAAACGTATCGAACGTCGGGCGCCTCCCCCCAAACTGTTTCCGCAGCATGGCGATGTAAGTTTTTAAGAGCGAATAGCCATCGTCCCCGCCACCAGGCGTAACCAGCACCAACCGATCAGTCTGCAGCTGTAATTGTTCTCGAATGCGCTCCCGAGAGAGTTTGGGCTGATGTCTGCCCACATAGCCGCAAGAGACGATCTTCTTTCCAATGCTGTGCGAGAGCCCGTATTCCTCGACAGGATCGTAGATCGCGCGCGAACCGTAGAGAAAAATCGCATGGTACGTATTCTTCAACAACGGCAGGGTGCCGGATTTGGCCCATTCGGCGTGAACATGGTCGGGATGGTCCTCGATGTCCCGCATGCCCAATACAATTCTGGTTGAAGGCGATTTGGTTTTAAGAAATTGGAGGGCCGGCAAGAGTTCCCCGCGTATGCCTGCCGGGGCCTTATCGACCAAGAGGATGTCGGGGCGCAGATTGCGAACGCTCTCGAGAATGATTCGTTGACGCAGCTTTAGAGTGATATCGATCGTATGCGGAAGCAGGCGCGAACAATACTGTCCGCCGGAATCCTTGGTGAGCGCCGGCAGTTTGATGTATTCCATGCGTTCAGGCAACGCGTATGCGTGAGCCTGCATGGAACCGGTCAGCATGATCAGCGATGCATCAGGGATGCTTTCGGATAGGTGCGTCGCGATTTCAAGGCTGCGGCGAATATGGCCGAGACCATAGCTATCGTGTGAGTAGAGCATAATCAACATACGCGTGATACCAGCTTTCTTTACCTCATGACATCATGAGGATGAAGGTCTTGCGAGCATCGAACAGATCGCTTTGTGGCCCCTCTCGCATCAATTCACGTAAAAGGCTGAGGCACTCCCTGGTGTCCGGTTCTGTTGATGTCATGATCGTTGGACGACTCAAGGTGGATTTCGTAAACGCCTCCGATGCGATCCTGACGAATAGAGTTACTTTGCATGGACTTCCATTAGAAGGCCAGAAGGAGAATAGGACCTACGAAGACCTGCGATTGTTGCAACCAGATCTTCGAATGCAAATGGTTTTGCAAGATACGCATCCGCACCCGCCGCCTTGCTCACTCGTTCTGTTTCTGGGGTGCCTTTGGCGGTCATGATCAGGATAGGAGATTCCACTCGTCGCCGGCGAAGTGTTTGGCAGAGGTCGAGTCCGTCATCCGCCCCGAGAAAGATATCGATGATGAGAAGGTCGTAGAATCGGGCGTTGACCATATCGATGGCTTGAGACGTTCCTGAAGCAACATCTATGTTGAAGTCTTCAGCTTCAAGCCCGCGCTTCATGAAACCAACAATTCGCTCATCGTCTTCGACGATCAAGATGTGCACAGCCTTGCCTTTCTTGAGCATATGGGGAGTCCCGCAACCTGACCTAGGTAGTGATCGTACTCGGAAAATATAAGAAGCGAATGAGCATAAGATGAGAAATTAGTAAGAAACGAGATGGAGTTGGAGAAGCGCCTTCTACAGACTCGAAGAGAAGAGATCTTAGCTTACACTTGGAAGCAGGCGTGTGCAGATGTGACGCCTAGTTCGGTGTTCAGATAAGGAGAAGTCGGTAATGGCTATGCTCGACGCGCGCGCTGCAGCCGATAGTGCGAAATAACCGGGCTCGACTAGATCAGAAATCGGCACACTCCCGGTGAGATCAGTTATCACGTTTTGCAGGAACAGTTTCGAGGCCGCTCTCCGCTGGTGAAGGTGGTGCATCGATCTTCTTCTCCTCCGAGCGTGGCACAGGCGTCACATTCGGTGTGGTGTCCCGCTCTGTGCATCCTGGAAATCTGAGTCCGTTTGCACGAAACTTTTGACCCGTGGGGTTCAGTTTTGGAATGACGTCGTGGCACGTGGAACAGGGCTCACCCGTCTGTCGGCTCATGGCAGGAATCGCGATTGCCGTTCTTGGAGCCACGACCAGCACAAATCCGGACAGTACCACCCCCACAAAGAGTATAACGGCTCGTGCATACATGAGCGATTTCGTTGCCCTGTGTGAAGAGCGGCCCTGACACACCGGTGATATTGTACACCTTCTATTGCTGTTGCATTGCTATCAGTCCTGTAGAGCGTCTATCTGATTGAATTCAGCGCGTACCATTGTGAGTGATGGAAACTGGGTTGACTGGGATGGGATGGAGGGGCGTCTCTCCCGGGAGGACATGAGACGCACAACCTCGGTGGGCGCCAAGGTCCCCCTCCATCCGTTAGCAGCCTCTAGGCACGTCTCGTCAGTTGCACGAGGAACGAACTTCGCCACACCGTCCAGTCGATCTCTTGCCTCGCTCGCCGGCGGTCACCGGCACTGGACGTCGATCGGAAACGAGACGCGTTACATCAGGGCGTCTCGTACAAACGAGCACAGTTGAGTGCTGACGACATCTTTTGCAAGATAGCGCACTGATGGATACTGGTGCAGGATACACACGCGCAATTGCTCGTCTATTCCGCCTGACATTAGAATGATTGGAAGGGCCGGTTGTTGAGCCGACACCACCTGGATGACCTCCCTCCCATTCAGGTGAGGAAGCTGGAAGTCGGTAATGATCACGTCAGGCGCGTGCATACGCCAACAGTGAATCGCCTCGTTCCCATCCGCAGCTTCCACAACCCGATAACCGTCTGCCTCTAACTGACGTCGAAGCGCTTTCCGGAGGGCTGCATGATCTTCAACCAGAAGAATCGTAGCCATTGTCGGACTCACTCATGAGACTTTCCATAGGATCGTTGGTCGGGCTCGACCCCGCTAGGGGTCACCGGTCAGTGCGCGGACTCTGTATCCATTGGTCGGTGTTTGTCCATCAGGCTCCCTTGTGAGCCAAGAAGTACTCTTTTAGGGGGTCTTCTCGCGTCGCGCTGGAGCCATCGGCGGTGCTGCCAGCTGCGGCGAGTGTGGCTCCATCTCGGAGAGCCGCTGACGCAACGCCCGCACATCGTCTTTGAGGGCATCGAGTTCGAGGGCTTGTTCCTTCACCACGGCTTTGAGCGCCCGCGTCTCTTCGGCAGGTGACGGTGGTGTGCCTTGAGAAGCGGGAAGGCCATGATCGGGTCGAACAGACTGCGTGTCGGCGTGGTTCAGCAGAGGCGCATCTCCATGGAGCGGCTGAGATGGCGCAGCCTCAGACGGTAGATTCAACGCGGTGGCAAGCATGGTGTAGTCGATCATGAGCGTGGCGAGGGGAGGAGGATCGATCACGTCCGGCTGTTGATTGCGACTGGACCGCTGAACCGTTTCTGGAACAAAACGCAGCTGACGAGGTGCCAGTCCGTGCGGATTACGAGCCTGACGATCCAGAGTGGCCCACGAGTTGTTTCTGGCACCGTTCGCCCGGTACTGGGTCAGCCACAGATGCAGGATTCGTCCCCTGGTAAACAGCAGCCCACCCGTCATTTCACTGTTGGGACCAGAGTCATGGGTGACGCGGAAGGCCACGAGCTGGCTCGTGGCCGCTTTGGAGAGGGCGGTACTCATCAACGGGCTGAGAAAGGCGATCTCTTCGTCAGAAAAAACCCGCACGGCCGTGGTCTGGTCATCGGGTGCTGGGTGAGCCTGGACGCCACGCAACACGTGAGTGAGCAGGAGAGGGCTCGCCGAGACGGGGTGGGCGGTCCTGAACCATGCATCGTCCACGCGTTGGAGCAACACGGCGCCTCGAGGACCATCCGCAAAGACGGTGTCTTCGACTGTGCGAGACGTCGCACAAGCACTGATGAACAGGCACACCACGCTCGCCAGAAATGGAACGCCGACCCTTATGCTATTCATTCGAGAAGCTCCTGCACCACCGATTCAGTGCGGTGCCGTACAAGACGGTTACTGGATCTCATATAGGTGGAATGGTCTTCCCCTGCTTCCCCCATCACGAACCGGACTCTGTCAAACGGCACCCTAATACAGCGCGACGAGGAAGCCTCGGGCGGCATAGGAATCTTGCGATGAGGCGCCCGCCACACCGCCACCGTCATGGACGCGCCATTCTCCCTGAAGGTAGACGCTGGGGGCAATATAGTACCGACCCATCACGGTCGTGCGACTGCTCGATTGTGCGAGCTCCTGATCGATATGATCGAAGCGGCCCCCTAGCACGAATTTCTTGTTGGGGATAAACGGGATATCGTGGGGAATAAATAAGACTTCCGCCATATAGTTTTGAAGGGCCCTGTTGTAGGTGGCGCTCGTCAAGGTCCCATTGCCGGTTGCGGGGAGGCCATCAGAGCGAAAATACCCGGCGGTGGCGATAAACGGGCCCAGCTTCACTTCCCCCGCGATGCCCCATTTGTCCACGCCTTTCTTCCCAGTCGGAATGAGTGGATCGAGCTCCGAATTCACTACATCGCGTTTGTAGATAGCTCCCAGCGTAAAGCGCTCCAGAAAGTGAATGGAATAGGTCGCATAGAGGCCTGGAAAGCCCAGATGGTTAATCCCCCCGAGCGATTTTGGTTGAAAGATCCCGATGGCATAGCGATGGGTGATGCCCCCCAGCAGCTCTTTCTGGATCAGGTGTCCATTGAGCTCCACCCCGGTACTGTAGACTTCCGGTGCCTCTGCCTCGGTACTGCCGCCGTTCCGACGCGCGCCCAGGATGCCGAGCGCTTCTTGCGCAAAGTAGCGCTGTTTAATCACCCGTTGCGAGTGTGAGAGAAACGGGAGGGCAACATCGAACTGACCGACTTTGACATTGAGCAATCCCTGGCCGGTCGCCCCGGCGAGATCGTTGACTTGCCCGTAGGCCTGCCCCACATTGACATTGCCTTGAGCGAAATCCAGCACCCCATACGCGGACACCCGGCCCTCTTTTCCAATGGGAGCCCCCGCGAGAAGTGCGACTTCATCAATCTTCAACAAGGTCTCCTGCCCCCCGGCGCCCACACCGCGTTCCTTGGTGAATTCCGCTTCAACCTCGACCTCGCCTGAAATCGGGACATGTTTCATATCTTGGATGTCGTGCCACTCTTTGTCTTCGGGAAAGCGAAAGCCATTGGTGCGAAAGTTTTGCCCCGTTTGGTTCAGTTTGGGAAACGCCGTATGGCACGTCGAACACGATTCTCCGGTTTGCCGACTAAACGCCGGAATCGCCTCCGCCTCCTGAGGCGCGAGCATCGCTACCAGCCCCGAGGCCAGACTGCCGAGTATAACGGCCAACATCAACACCCGAATACGCATGATTCCTCCCATTAGATTGAGGCACGCTACCGTGCAAAAGACCGAATATAGTGCACGAGACTCCACATCTGCTCGTCCGAGAGCTTCTTCTTGTATCCCTTCATTTCTGTGATGTCCGGATCGCTGCCATAGCAGATAATCCAGAACAACTGTCCGTCCGGTATCGTTTCCATCAGGGATTTAGCCGTATAATTTCTTGGTTTGACGTCCATGTCCTTGGTGGCGGATCCTTTGCCATCCCCATTGGAGCCGTGGCACTTGCTGCATCGGTTCTCGTAGAGGCTTTTGGCCTCTTGCAGCGTGTCGGTGGTATGGGGGACCGGATTGCTCATCTTGAGGAATGGTTCCGGTGCCCTCGGAGTCTCATGTTCTGTGGCGTAAGTTGCCATGGGCCACGCCACGAGCAGCGTGAAAAGCAGCGCCATGCCTGCATGAATGGTGTTCATAGTCTTCTCTTCTCCTCTCCTCTCCACAGACTGACCTCTACGGACTTGAATAGCGGCCATAATCATAGAGGTACAACATGAGAATGGGTTAAGTACGAGATGAGAAACTCATAAAGAAACTTCACATGACGATTGACCCATATGGAGCAAATAGGAGCAAGTGCGGTGTCGCGCCGTCCACATGCCCACCAGAGATATCTATTCCAGACCTGAACCGACATGAAGTAGGCGATGTTAGGGAGGGAACAACATTCGATGAAGGAAATATTGGCCGCGTCGACGGACAATCCATCTTCTCATTCGCAGAAGTTCGGTTGTAGGCAGATGACTGCATCGACACTAGCCTTCCTTGCGAGAGTGATACGAAAAGGTACGGCAGTGAGGCCTGCACATAATATGGGAAATATATCCCAATTAAGCGATCTTAGTCAAGAGTGGCGGCAATTATTCTGCGAGTGGAGTCGCGTGATAAAACGGGTGGCTCTCGTGATGTAAGGGAATGCCTACGCACATACACTCGGTCATGCTGCGACGGCCGGAGGTGCTGCGCCTTTCTCCTGATTGGCTCACTGTGAGTCAATGGGACCGTTGTCCCATAAAAGAAATCTTCTCTTCTGCACCGATGTGCGATACCTCGTCCGTGAATTGAGCGATGAGCGGAAAGCGCCGGATTTCTATCAAGAACGCAGTACTCATCCGGCGCTGGTGTCAGATGCGGGAAACGGTTTACTGCGGCACAGGTAGAGTGAGAGCGGATTTACGCCCAGAGACGGCCTGTCGCTGTTGTTGATGACCTTCCCTAAAGACAAGCGAGGTTCCACATATTTATTTCAGCGAAGCGATGTCGTTCCGTCGAAGCCGCTGATACGGGCTGGTGAAGCAGTCACGGCACGGTGTGGTCGGCAGAATTTGTGGCAGGGCTTGTTTCCGGAGGGCTTATTTCAGAAAGGCTTGTCACGCGTTCGAACTCCACTTTCGTCGCGCTCACGGTGCCGTCGACGACCGATCCGTACACTTCGAGATGGACACCCACCACGATGTCATTGATGGTGCCTCCTTCGAAGATCGTCTCGGCGTTCGTGAGTACCTGCACGTTTCCAAGAAAGAAATGACCAAGGCTGAGGACCTGCATCACAGCGCCGTGAAGATCCGCGTCTTCCAGTTCCACCTCGGCTGCAGTCATGACCCCGCCGACCAAACGACCGTGGACCTCGAGATGCACGCCCACCAGAATGTCGGCATTGGTGCCCCCCTGAAAGACCGTCCTGGCATCCGACACGACCTGGAGATTGCCGAGAAAGAAGTTCCCTGGACTGAGCACCCGGGTCACAAATCCCTCCACCACGGCGTCCTCGCTATCGGAAGACCCCAATCCATCGAGTCGTACGCGGGATGCGGTGAGACGAAGACGGGGAGAACTCCCAGTCTCTGATGAAACCTGCGTGCCAATGACGTCGACTAAGAGCCCGTCCCAAACACCACCTGCCGGGCCCGGCAGATCCTGCAAGAGCGAATTCCGGTAATCCACCGTCAGCCCGCCGATCTCGAACGTGCGTTGATCCACCCTGTGATTGGCGATGAGTCCCTTCACCTGATAATCCGGTGTAGCGGTGGCATCGAGTGTTTTCAGGTCAATCAAGGTGGCCCTGATGACCCCGTCTCCCATAACGAACCCGCTGATTTCCACGAGATCTCGACCCGGCACGAGGTTCAACACAGTGCCTCCCGGAATGCGGGCATCAATCAGCGTGGCTGGCGTGATCGTGACGGACTGACCGAGGACCACGAGATGCGAGCCCGTCGGCGTCATGGATTGGACGACTCCTTCGAGCGTATCCTCATACACTAGGGTCTCGGCCGTCCGCAGTGGTGCGTTCGTGTCGGACCGTTCCGTCACCGTGGCCTTGACACGCACCAGCATCCCCTTCTTGAGATCGCGTTGGCTCCCTGGCTGCCCGTCGACCGTCATGGAGGTGTTCGTCGTCTCATACTCCGTGCCGGAGACAAAGACGCTGCCGAACCCAGTGATCGGGCCGGAGGCGACGGACGTCAGGCGACCGGTTCCGCCGATGCCACCCCCGGCTTGTGGACCGGGGCTGCACGAAGCCAGCACGGCGAACAACGTCAGCGCGGCCAACAGATTCTGATATCTTATATCGCTCATGACGATAAATAGTTCCAGTTGGAATTAGTCAGATGGTTCTGGCTCTTCGAACTGATAGATCCCGAGCCCCACTCGCACGCGGCCCGTCCCCTTCGAGACGGGATTCACATCACGATCTCGATGGGCGAGCCAACGATCAAGCTTCTCGAGGAGCACCTGTCCCTCTGCGGCGGCGAGAGTCCGAAATTCCGTGGCAGCCTCGAGCGGGACGTTGTCATACATGAGCTTGCGTTGGTACCGGGGCTTCGAGGGCGTTCCATAGATATTATAATCAATGGTCGCAATGAGGTCGGCGGTGTCTGCACCCAGCACTCGCAATTTTGGCACCGACCCGTTTCGAGGGACATAGCCACGAGCGACCAGGCCAATCCGTCCATCCTTCAAGTGTTTCACGGCACCGACGCGCACGAGCTCGTCCAACAAGGCTCGCACAGGAATGTCTCCACTATAGCGCTTGACCAACTGACTGAATGAGCCTCCCTTCCCCTCCATGGAAAGCGGACGTGGATGCCCTTTCCCATCTCCATATTTGGGATCGCGCAGCCAACCGGTGATGACTCGCGACGCCCGATGGTATTCTTCATCCGCGTTGGAGTTAGAATTGGGTGGGAGCGTCAATAACTGTTGTACTTCCTTGCGCGTCAATCCGCTGAGAATCGCAATCCTCGACACTGTTTGCTTCTTGCCAGGGATTGCGAACTCGGCGTTCGCCACCTCCACATAGACTTGCTTTGCCAACTCGGCAAACGTTCGATGAGACACATTGTTCCGAAGAAGTATTCTGACCAATGGCCGTAGCAATTGAAGCGTGGAAGCAGACAGCGCCTGAACGGGTGTGGCGTGAGCCATGGTGGGTCGCTACTATAGCCTCTCCCTGTTTGCATGCCAAGCCCATCTTTGCATCGAAGCCTATCAACACCAGGCCTTTATCATCGCACAGTTTGGAGCCTCGATGGTTTTCTGTCATGAGTTATGGATTATGTGGGCTAAGAGGGTTGGTGGTCTGAGATCTTGTATCCGAAATCCCGCACGGTCTGAATGAGCTTGATCGTTGATCCTGCATCGATCTTTTTCCGGAGATACCCGATGTACACATCGACGGTATTAGTCAGTGTGTCGTAATGATAGCCCCAGACATGTTCCAGGATAGAGGTACGACTGAGTGCTTTGTTGGGATTTGCCATGAGGAATGCCAGTAGATCGAATTCTTTTCTGGTCAGCGAAAGGGTTGTGTCTCCCTTGCGTACTTCACGAGAGCTTTGGTCGAGCATGAGATCGGCGACTTGCAGCAAGGGGACTACGTCCTCGTTGTAAGACGGCCTGCGTCGGAGCAGTGCCTTAATTCGCGCGAGAAGCTCCTCGAAGGCGAAGGGCTTGGTGAGATAGTCGTCAGCTCCGTGGTCGAAGCCGCTCAATTTGTCCTCAAGCGCATCTTTAGCCGTAAGAATCAAGATAGGGGTTTGGACCTGTTCACGGCGCAAGGTTTGACAGACCTCGTGGCCACTTTGGTCAGGCAGCAGAAGGTCAAGGAGGATGAGATCATACGGAGTCATGCCTTTCTCCACTCCTTCGCGTCCGTCCTGAACAACATCCACCAGATACCCTTCCGCCTCCAAACCGCGCCGGATGAAGCTCGAAATGCGTTCGTCGTCTTCAACCACAAGAATATGCGTACTCATAGATCATTTCTCTCTGTCAGGGGAGTGGATAGCCTTTTGACGAATGCGGTTGAGTTTCGTAAACACATGATCGTGTTTTTAGGGACCACGGCAATCCTATCTGTCCGCTCGGGAGGTCTGGGATCCAGACAGGGGACATTCAACGGTGACGGTGGTTCCCCGATCCAGAGCGCTTGCGATGGAGATTGTTCCATGGTGCGCCTCGGCGATCCATTTGGCGATCGGAAGGCCGAGCCCTGCTCCGCCGACTGCCGATGGACGTCCCCGCCAGACTCGATAGGCTCGCTTGAAGACATGCGGAAGATCGGCTTCAGGAATTCCAAGCCCGTCATCGGTGATGATCACGCGTGCGGCTTCGTTCTTGCTCTCCAGACGTATCACAATGCGGCCACCTGGTCGTCCGTATTTGATGGCATTGTCTGTGAGGATCATAAACAACTGTTTGAGCCGTTCTGGGTCTCCCTGCACGATTGCATCATGCGACGCCCCTTCACGTGTAGCACTCATACTTCGTGATCGAGCGAGAATATTCGTCTCTTGGCATACTTCGTCAAGAATGACCGGCAGCGATGTGGGCTTCAGATCGATCTGCAGAGTCCCTGATTCAGACCGAGCCAAAAACAGGATATCACCGACCAGCTTGTTCAATTGGTTGGACAATTGGACGATCCGTTCCAATGTGGTCCGATACTCCGAGATCGGCTTCTCCTTCCCTCTGAGTGTCACTTCAGCTTCGCCTCTGATGACGGTCAAGGGGGTCCTGAGCTCATGGCTGATGTCGGCAAAAAATTGCGACCGCAACTGGTCGAGCGCTTTCAGTTTCTGATGGGCATCCTGCATCGTGTCAACCGCTTCTTTTCGCTTTGTGACATCTTGTTTAATGCTGACAAAATGACTGATCCCACCGTTCCGGTCGCGGACGGGAGTGATCGTTTCCTCTTCTGTGTAGAGGCGGCCATCCTTCTTCCGATTGGTGCTCTCACCATGCCACACTTTCCCGTTCATGATCATCTGCCACTGTTTCTGATAGAAGGGCTGGTCTTGTCGATCAGATGTCAGATTGCGGATATCCCGGCCGATTACTTCTCCATAGGAATAGCCGGTCAACACGGTGAAGGAGGGATTCACCCAGGTGATGCGCCCAGATCGGTCCATAATCATGACCGCATTCGCGGCGGATTCCAGCGCCGTACCTTGCAAACGAAGCTGCGCCTCCTGCTGCTTCAGCTCCGTCATATCCTTGGCGACACACGCGATGCCCTGCGTGCTTCCGTCCTCATTCTGCATCACAGCGGCGGAGAACAGCACTGGAAAGGCACGGCCATCTTTTGCGAGGTAGGTTGTTGTAATCTGATGAATCGAACCATGCCTGAGGATCTCCTGATACTTCGTCCCACCCAGTTGGTTTTCATTCGAGGGGAAAAGGACGTGAGCGTCTTGCCCCAACAACTCCTGTTCCTCGTACCCGAGTAGATTCAGAGCAGCATGGTTGACACTGCGGATCGTGCCATCAGGATTGAAGACAATCAGAATATCCGTCATGGAACGAATGACGTTGTCCACATAGTTTTTAGACACGGTGGTCTGTAATAACTGCTCGGTCATGCGGTTGAAGCAGTTCGCGAGTTCGCCCAACTCATCATTGCTGGAGACAGGAACGGTCGTGTGCAAATCTCCCTCCGCAACTTTCTTCGTCGCTTCAGTGAGGGGACCAATGATATGAAGAGATCGTCGGAGCAACAGAATAAATACACCGCCTCCGACCATGGTTATGAGCAGACTGGTCACCAGAGTTTGGATGATTAGGGTATTGAGCCGTTGTTCAAGCGCGCGCCGATCGAGGAAGAGCCTGACCCATCCGATCGGTGGGGGAGTGAACCGGCTATCGTTCATGGTCGGATTCGCCACATCGACCACCATGCTTCCAAACTCCGAAACAGGAAACCCTTTTGTGAGGATCCCATCTTTCTCCCACACCTCCTCTGTCTCCATAAAATCCAGGTCCTCGACCGTGAGCTGAATACCAGAGAACTCGAGCCACAGCGTTTTTGACGACCGATAGGCCAGAATAGCCACGACATCCTCGCCCTCACCAAGCGATTGCAGAAGAGAGGTCAACTCTTCCACATCTTGTTCGCGAAAATGCGATCGGGCTTGTGATGCGATAGTTTTAACGATGGTCCGCCCTCGTATTTTGAACTCCTGAAACATGGCGTTGCGGCTGGAGCTATACGCGAAATAGGTCAAGCCGGAGATGGCACATATGAAGACGGCGCAAAAGAGAGCCATCACCTTGTGTGACAGTGAGTATGTAAGCAACCGTGGAATCAGCATGACGGTCTCGTTATGGACTCTCGATAATCAGAATGACTTTAGTGAGGCCGTCATCGATCTGCCTGTACCGTGACAAACTGACATACCCGATTGCGCCTTCGATTGTGCCGACAAAGCGCAAGACGGCGTCGTCCGACCGCTCAATCACGCTCTGCACAGGAATCGGCGTGCCTTGGCGGTAAAAGACTTGATCTGGTTTGGCATTCAAGACTTGAAGGTAAAATTCCTTTCTCGTCTCAGCTGACATTTCACGATTAACCAATTTAATTCTGTCGCCCGCTGGCCAATGAAGACTCTCTCCCCGATACATGCTGGCGACGGTCGTCGTGCTTAACGAGCTGTTGGGGTTATTCTTATTGACAATCACCGCGAGTGATTCGGCGGAGGCGAGGGACGCATACAACCAGAGAGCGGAGGCGATGGCCGACACCTTCCACCAGCGGTTCTTCATGCTGGGCAGGAGAATCATGGTATGGTGGTTAGAAGATCCACGCGATGGATGTGAGAAATCCGTCGGAAGCAATTTGATTGAACTCGCCGTTGTTGAATTGATACTCAGCTTTGAACACGTAATCTTCGACCGGACGGTAGTTGAATCCGATAATCATCTGTTCTCCGGTCTGACTTCCCGTCGGGCTGGCGGTGGTATTGATCTTGGTACGGCCGTAAAGGCCGACGAGTGCAAACGTTGGGTTGTTGAAGTGGCGCCCCAGAATAGTTGAATTCAAGCTCGAGGGCCAGAAACGGTAGGTCAACTGAAGATAGTACCCCCATAAGCTTGATGGTGTCGTCGTGCCTTGTATGTCAAAGCGCGCGAATTCGCTCCTCAGTACGAAGTTTTCTAAGATTGTTATGTTTCGAGGTCGGAACTCGGTGTCAAAGGCAATACCAGTAATGAGGTCTTGGGAACCGGTCTTGTAATCTCCGCGGTATCCTGACAGTCCTATTTCGTACTGATCAAAGAATTTCAACGTCCCGCGGCCGACGATGGCCTTATCGCCGTTATTATCTGGGTTCAAGCCCGTTCGCGCGCTTTGCAGACCTGGGTCAGGGATGTTGCCGGGTGCCGCGATAAACTTATCTGTCAGCCCGTTGATCACCTGAATGTCGTAGGTGGCTTTGACATTTTCCGAGATCGGCAAGAAACCGAACGCGCCGAATCCTAAATCGCCCCAAGTGGTGGGGGTTACGAGACGTGCGACAGAGGGGGGTCGCGTGAGGTCTCGACGAGGGTCGAAGTGATCAAGATTGAACTTGCCGAAGGGGACCAGCAATATGCCAGCACGAATGTTGAAAGGCTGGGTAAGCAGAAGATCAACGTATGCCTGCTCTGCCTCAGCGGTTCCACGTGGAAGACCCAGATCGATTTCGGAATAGATGCGAATCCGGTCGTGGATATTTCCGGAAATCAGTAATTCCAAGTTGCCGTCATAGGTCGTGCGCCGGTCCTTGAAACTTTCGAATGCAACAGCACCATAGGCGCCTACTTTGATGTTCTGGGCAAACTGATCTGACAAGCTGCTCTGTTGTTTTTCTACGAGCCCGAGGCGGTCTTTCAATTCCGTCAGTTCTTTTTGGTGCTGTTCCTCCATCTGCTGGAGCCGTTCTTTCAGCTTGTCGATTGTTTCTTCCTTCGGCATTCCGACTGGCTGGTTTGCGGCTTGAGCAAACAGCGCGCTCGGATAGAGTATGCAAATCAGGAGAACTGCAAGCACGACCTCGTACGATATGGGAGGCCATCCGTCATTGCATCCATGAGACCGAAGTTGAAGCGCACTCATGCCATATAGCTCCCTATCGAAGCGGGATAATAATCCAGTTGGTGATCGCACCCTTTCCATCTGGACGGTTTGCATAATGCCGTTGTTTAACGCCTGGATGCAACTCCCACCTAGGTGTTTGCTGCTGATAGGTGTTTTCTTCTCCTTGATATACAGGCTTGTGCAGCTCTTCAATGATCAGATGCAGCTCATCATGGAGAACGAATACGAAGCCTTTTGTGCGGCGATCGGGCTTCTCTTTATCAGCCACGCTAAATGCGACGACTTCTTGCGGTAGAGCGAGGCCCAACGCTTCGGATAGCGCAGATCCCAAGAGTCCCCTCTGATGTTCTGTAAATACATGGTGTCGCGGTCCTCGTGAAAACGGGAGGAGTGAACGAGCTTCATAATCAAAGGCCCCCAGCATATCGAAGGTCTCTTGAGGTTGTATCGCGTACGGGTGGTTGTATGGTTCGAGTGATGGGTATCCGGCCGGCATCTCGCGGAGCGTAATCGTGACTACCTCAGTTTGATGAATTGCACGATTGGGGTGAGTCTGGCAGGCTTGGAAGCTGCAAAGGGTAAGAAATGAAGCCATCGCTAGCCCACACTTTGCCGTGATCGATTCCATCACTCGTCTCCCAATTTCTGAACGTTGAGCTGGGCTGCGCTTTGTTCTGCGGCTGCGTGACCGCACATGTGACGCCTACTTCCGTCTGGGGCAACCCATTGGCTTCAATGACAGCGGTGATCTGTCGCATGAAATCAGATCGTGTACGTAATTCGCGGCCTGTTCCGAGATATCAGCTACGGTATCCCTCACGCTCTTGAACCTCTTTAGCCAAGACCCCTTCAGCTGCTTTTAGGACTGCGTGACGAACGCCCCACCGACACATGCCTAAAGCCGGCTGTCGTCACGCGGTCAGGATCATAGACGTTCCGAAGGTCAATGATGAGGGGCGTCCGCATGATGGACTTCAATTTCTCAAATTCGAGATTTCTGAAGACATTCCACTCGGTCATGATGACCAGCGCGTCGGCCCCTTCCGCTGCATGATAGGGGTCTCGGGAGGCCTTGAGCTCCGGGATCATCTGGCAGGCTTCCGTCAGCGCCTCCGGGTCATACGCACGAATCGTGGCTCCCTCCGCCAGAAGTTCTCGGGCAATCGCTAACGCCGGAGCCTCTCGGAGATCGTTCGTGTTCGGCTTAAACGAGAGGCCAAGAAAGGCCAACGTTTTCCCCTTCATTCCTCCGATCGCTTCCCGAATCTTATCGATCATCCGTCCACGTTGGATATCGTTGACACGTGAGGCCGCTGAGGCAATCTGCATGGGATACCCGTTGCGTTCACCGGTTTGAATAAGGGCCGCCAGATCCTTGGGGAAACACGATCCCCCGAAGCCAGGGCCGGCATGAAGGAACTTCGCCCCGATTCGATGGTCAAGCCCCATCCCCTTCGCCACCATCTGCACATTGGCTCCAACTTTTTCACACAGATTCGCGATTTCGTTGATGAACGAAATCTTCGTTGCCAAGAATGCGTTGGACGCGTACTTAATCAGCTCAGCCGTCTGCACATCGGTGACAACGATGGGCGTTTCAATAAGATAGAGTGGGCGATACAGGTCCTTCATGATGGCGACGGCATGGTCGCTATCTGTGCCGATCACCACGCGATTCGGTCGCATGAAGTCTTCGATGGCTGATCCTTCGCGAAGAAATTCCGGGTTGGAGACGATGTCGAACCGAACAGGCGATTTCTGTGTCTTCTTGACGACCTCCCGAATAGTTTCCCCGGTCCCGACCGGTACGGTCGATTTGGTGACGATGACCTTGTAGCTGCTCATATGCTGGGCGATGCCTTTTCCCACCTCTTTCACAAACGACAAGTCGGCGCTCCCGTCTGCGCTCGGAGGGGTACCGACAGCGATAAAAATTGCTAGAGCCTTCTCAACGGCTTGAGCGATATTCGTAG
>SWDG01000027.1:353470-356407 GCA_005116965.1 Nitrospira sp.
ACAAGGTCCCGAGCAAGTACGTGCCAAGGCGGAGAGTCACTCGTGTGATCGCGCGCCACCTGGGTGCCCATACATCGATACGGCTAAGAAAACGAGGCCGATACTTTCTCGATTCCTTATCGAAGAAGGGTAATGACCCAGTTCGTTATCGCTCCTTTGCCTCCTGGACGGCCTGTATAGTGCCGTTGCTTGTCGCCGGGAAGTAACTCCCATCTAGGTGTTTGCTGCTGATAGGTGTTTCCTTGTCCTCGATACACAGGTTTGTGCAGCTCTTCGATGATGAGATGCAATTCGTCACCGTGCACAAACGCCACACCTTTCGTGTGTTGATTAGGATTCTCAGGGTCGGACACGATAAACGCCGCAACCTCTTGGGGGAGGGCGAGGTTCAGCGCTTTTGATAATTCCGGTGCCAAAAATTCTGCCTGGAGCCTGGTAAACACCGGTTGTCGCTGCCTTTGTGAGAACGGCAATATTGAATCGGCATCATAGTTGACCGACTCAAGGATAGCTAATGCATCCTTGGGTAGTATCATGTGCGCGTAGTTAAACGGAGCAAGCGAGGGATACCCGGCCGGCATCTCGCGGAGAACGACTGAGAGAGCTTTTGACTCGTGGATGACAAGATTCTGAGGAGTGCTGCAGGCCGTGAAACTACAAAGAACAAGGAGTAAAGTGGCTATGGTGCTGCCCTTGGGCATGATCGAATCCATCAATCGCTCTCCAATTTCTGAGCTTGAGATTAGCTGTACTCTCTGTGCTCTGCCCACCCCTGACTCTCAGGCTTGGAATGCAACTTCTTTTCAGAATTCTAGTAGTCTCGCGATTACTCAGGGCGTCTGTAGGGGGCCTCCTTACCCACTGTTTGACGAAACAAAATGGATTTTGTAAATAACGGTGCGCCTTTTTCTGAAATCATTACTACGTGATTCATTCAGCCGTGGAGATCAGGGATGCTGAGAAGACCGTGAGCATAAGTCACAAGATCGACCTGACTGCTGGCCTCCCGTATCAGCAAACACACCTACAGAGTATCCAGTCCCATCATGATTGGTGTGATGCAGCGGTCGAGAGTAGTGAGTACTCCTAGCAAGCTTTCGTTTCGCCTAAGTGAAGACCCTGCTAGAATGCACGCATGGATGTCATCGCCACGCATAACAACGCGGATTTTGATGGCCTTGCCTCCATGATGGCGGCGCGCAAACTCTTTCCAGAAGGCAAGCTGGTCCTGCCGGCCGGCGGCCAGGAGGCTGTTCGTAATTTTCTTGCTGTGCACGATCTCGACATCACCAAACTGAAAGACATCGATCTTTCGCAAGTAACCCGAATTGTCCTGGTAGACACACAAGAACCCGACCGGATCGGAACACTCAAATCGTGCATCGAGAATCCGGCGGTCGAAGTTGTAGTGTTCGATCACCACCCCGAACCAGACTCATCTCTCGCCAGCCGTTCGAAACAGTCTGTGATTGAATCGGTTGGGGCCACGACGACGCTTCTCGTAGAACAACTTCGACGGCGGCATATTCCCGTGACGCCGTTTGAGGCGACCGTAATGGCCCTGGGCCTCTATGAAGAGACCGGATCGTTCGTCTTCGCCTCTACGACCAGCCGTGATTTTGAGGCCGGCGCATTTCTCGCCACAGCCGGCGCGGATTTGAATATGGTGGCGGATACGTTGCTCCGTCCTCTCGATGCAGATGCTGTCGCGCTGCTGAACGACTTCTTAGAGCATAGCGACGTGCATTACCTGGAAGGCCGCAAGGTCCTGGTGGCCACGAGCACGATCGACCGCTGCCGCGGAGAAGCAGCCGGCGTGGTGCATAGACTCGCCGAATTACAGGCGGTCGATGCCGTTGTCGTGGCAGTGATGATGGCAGACCGAGTGGAAGTGATCGGGAGAAGCCGCAGGCCTGAAATCGATGTCGGCTGGATCGCGCGGGAATTCGGAGGAGGCGGCCACGCCGTGGCAGCAGCCGCCACAGTCAAAGGGCAGACGCTTGCGGAAGTCAAAGAGAGAGTTGTTCAACTGCTGACGACACAATATCGCCCGACTCTGCTGGCTCAAGATGTTATGACCGGCCCGGTCAAAGCGATCGAGGTCGAGACCAGCGTGACTGAAGCAGGGCAGCGGATGACGGCTTATGGGCTGAATGTGTTTCCGATCTTGAATGAGAAAGATCGGTACATCGGGATCGTCAGCAGGGAGTCGATTCAGAAAGCCTTGTTTCATCGGCTGGGTAAAATGGCCGTGCGAGACATCATGCAGACCGACGCCTATATCGCGCAGCCAGACACTCCGTTTCATGAGATCGAAACGGCCATGATCGAGCGAAACCAGCGCTTTGTGCCGATTGTCACAGACGCGAAGATCGTCGGCGTCATTACGAGGACGGATCTGCTGCGGACCCTACACGACGATGTATTGAAGGCTGCCCGAATGCGGACGATGCGTCCAGGTGAAGCTCACGTTGAGATTGGAGGGCCGCGCCGCAACGTGAAGGGACTCTTGCAGAGCCGCTTGCCACATCGCCTGGTGACCTTGCTGGAAGACGCGGGTCACTTGGCTGACCGCTCCGAGGTTTCGCTCTTTGTCGTCGGCGGTTGCGTACGAGACCTGTTACTGGGCATCAAGAATCTGGATTTGGATCTCGTGGTCGAAGGCGACGGCATCGCCTTCGCACGAACGCTTGGTGACCTGCTGCAGGCGAAGGTCAAGGTACATGAGCGATTCGGCACGGCAATTCTGGTATTGCCTGATGGCCTCAAGCTGGATGTGGCCACTGCACGGACGGAGTATTACGAGTATCCCACCGCCTTACCGACGGTCGAACAGGGTTCCATCAAAAAAGACTTGTATCGACGTGACTTTACGATCAATGCCTTGGCGGTTCGCTTGAACGGGAAGGGCTTCGGCGATGTGCTGGACTTCTATGG
>SWDG01000027.1:356507-397047 GCA_005116965.1 Nitrospira sp.
GATTGGTACCGTCTCCTATACTTAGATCGGAAGATGGACGTCTGGGTGGTCTACATGATGGGACTGCTCGAGGTGTTGCCCGAGCATGCTGTGAAAGACCTGCTCAAGCGCTTTCCCTTATCCGAACAGGAAGCGACCAAACTCAAAATGGCCCGCGTGGGCTGTCATAACATGATCCGTCGACTCGCATCGAAACGACCCCTCAAACCGGCAGAGGTCTACCATCTCTTGTCGGGACTATCCGATGAAACGCTCTTGATCCTCATGGCGAAGAGCAAAGGGGAAACAGTCAAGCGCCAGGTCTCAGCGTTCCTCACGACCTATCAGCATGTGAAGCCAATTCTGACGGGTACTGACCTGAAAGCCATGGGCTTGAAACCAGGCCCGCAGTTCAAGAAAATCCTCGACCGATTGCTCGCCGCACATCTGAACGGCGACGTAAGAACTGAAGCAGAAGAACGGCAGTTCCTTCATCAGCTGGTTCAAGACCCCAAGGGAGGTGTGTGACGGATCGGAAACACACACATACGGATGGGAATGCCACGCATAGGATCATCAGTTCGACGGCCTTAGTGGCTGACCTACAGAAATCGTAGCGCACCAGCCAGAATAGTCTCCCCATAATTATTCTCTCGCGCCACCGCTCGCAGCAGTTCACCCCATAAACAATCGTAAAATTATGCTTTTTTAGAGCCAGGCCCCTCTCAGCATGATATCCAAGAGTTGGGAAGGCCCTCATTGCCCTCAATAAATAGCTGGTTATTGCCGATAGTTAGCTATTGCAGGTGGTTAGTTATTGTCATGGTAGATGACGCGATTTGGCAGATCTGTATCTATGGCTTGTGTGTCGGCGTGGTGATTGCCGTCATGCTGGGACTTCCACCTTTGCTTGGCGAGCGTCACTGGAAAAAGGCTGAGCGTCGCTCTGAAAGCGCAACCGGCGTTCCCTATGAATGTGGGATTCGGCCCACTGGCAACGCTCAAGTCCGCCCACCGGTGCAATATTATTTGATCGCCATGTTCTTCGTTATTTTCGATGTGGAAGCAGCGTATCTGTATGCCTGGGCCGTCGCGGTACCCGAGACTGGCTGGCTTGGTTTTATTGAAGTGACGATCTTTGTGGCCATTCTGTTGGCATCTCTTGCGTATTTATGGCTCACCGGAGCGCTGGACTGGCATGCACAGTCTCAACGTCCACGAGTCCGTCACCGCCAGAGCCCAACCATGCAGGAGTCAAAGGAGCTCTACGATGACCGAGTGGCGTAACGGACGACTGGAGGGGGTACGGATCACCGATGGTGGCGATGGTTCGTTGACCTCTGTCGTTGGCGACTCGGTCCTCTTTGCAAAGCTCCAAGATCTCTTAGCATGGGGACGGAAGAATTCATTGTGGCCGTTGAACTTCGGCTTGTCATGCTGTTTCGTCGAAATGGCGACAAGTTTGACCAGCGTCTATGACGTCTCTCGATTTGGCGCAGAAGTCGTCCGCGGTTCACCACGGCAGGCCGACGTGTTGGTCGTATCCGGGACGGTGTTTCTGAAGGTGGCGCCTGTCATCAAGCAGCTCTACGAGCAGATGCTGGAGCCGCGTTGGGTGATTTCGATGGGCTCCTGCTCAAACTCCGGAGGGATGTTCGACGCCTATTCTGTCGTACAAGGCGTCGACAAATTCATTCCCGTGGACGTGTATATGCCGGGATGCCCACCGCCGCCCCATGCCTTTATGGAATGTTTGCTGCTCCTCCAGAACATGGTTGGGTCAGAGCGCCGTCCCTTGAGCTGGCACTTCGGTCCACAGGAGGTTCAGAGACCCATTATGCCCTCGCTGCGTGATGCAAAACGAGCCGAGCGAATGAGCCAACGTGAATATCCCGGTATCGATGTGCTTCCGCGGACCGACCTTCTCTCGCCCCATTTTGCAGGGCAGCCGGACGGTCGCCCGAAAGGCAAGTCATGACTCCACGACTGTCGGCCACGCGAGACATCCCAATCGGCGAACACACAGGACTCGTGGTGGAGTTGCTAGCCCGCTTTGGCTCTGACGGATATATAACCGCTGTGCAATCCACCAAGGATGAGATTCCAACCATCTGGGTTGAGAAACATCGGCTTCATGAAATTCTCCGCTATGTTAAATCCGAACTGACTCGCCCGTTTCCCATGCTGTTTGACCTAAGTGCGACCGACGAGCGGCTTCGTCGCCATCATGACGGATTACCGATCGGAAGTTTTACCGTGTTTTATCATCTCTTTTCCTTTGATCGGAACCAATCACTCCGCATCAAGGTGGCGCTGGAGAGTGAGACACTTTCTCTGCCGTCGAGCATCGATCTGTGGCCAAACGCCGATTGGTATGAACGAGAAATCTTTGACATGTTCGGGATTCGTTTCGACGGACACCCCTTTCTCCGCCGTCTTCTCATGCCTTCGTGGTGGGAAGGGTATCCGCTTCGGAAGGATCATCCCTCGCGTGCGACAGAAGTCGGGCAGTTCCAAATGCCGCCGGAGAAACTGGTCGTGGCACAGGACGCGCTGCAATTCAAGCCCGAGGATTGGGGGTTAGCCCGCACCCACCACGATCAGGATTCAGATTTCGACTATATGTTCATCAACCTTGGTCCAGCCCATACTGGTACGCACGGGGTGCTTCGACTCGTGGCGCAACTCGCGGGCGAGGAAATCATCCATATCGTCCCGGATATCGGCTTTCACCATCGTTCCCAGGAAAAGATCGCCGAGCGGCAAACCTGGCATTCGTTCATTCCGTACACCGATCGTGTGGACTACCTCCAGGGTGTACTGAACGAAATGCCGTACTGTCTCTCCGTCGAGCGATTGGCGGGGATTACGGTGCCACCACGAGCACAAGTCATCCGCGTCATGATGTCTGAATTCTATCGAATCGCCAGTCATCTCGTCTGGTACGGGACCTTTGCGGGCGACATTGGTGCCTTGTCACCAGTCTTTTACATGTTCAACGATCGAGAACGTATCCTTTCGATCACCGAAGCCATTTGTGGTGGCCGCATGCATCCCAATTGGCTCCGGATCGGTGGAGTTGCACGAGATCTTCCGATTGGATGGGACACACTGGTTCGCCAGTTCATCGATTGGTTTCCCAGCCGACTCGATGATTATGAGCAACTGGTGATGGACAATCCGATTCTCAAGCAGCGGACCGTCGGGATCGGGGTCTTGTCTCTCGATGATGCCATCGCGTGGGGTGCCACTGGTCCGATGCTGCGTGCCTGCGGCTTGCCGTGGGATTTGCGCAAGGTCCGTCCGTACTCCGGCTATGAGCAGTTCGACTTTGAGGTCCCGGTTGCTTCAAACGGCGATTGTTATGACCGAGCGCTGGTGCATGTCTTGGAATTGCGTCAGTCGCTACGGATTATTCGCCAATGCCTCGACTCCATGCCATCCGGTCCCTATACGTCACTCGATGCTCTTGCGACTCCTCCGCTGAAAACACACACGATGCAGGACATCGAAACGCTCATCAATCATTTCGTCGGAGTGAGCTGGGGCCCGGTGCTTCCTCCCGGTGAAGCGGAAGTTCCCACCGAATCGTCGAAAGGACAGACCAGTTATTACTTGACGAGCGATGGGTCGCAGCTGTCGTACCGGACGAGAATTCGGACCCCCTCTTTTGCCCATATCCAGATGGTGCCCCTGATGGCACGTGGCGAGTTGCTCTCGGATCTCCTGGCCGTGCTGGGGAGTGTGGACTATGTGTTATCCGATGTGGATCGATGAGCAGTCATGTTTCAAGTTTCTGGTTTCGAGTTTCAAAATGACATGAAACCTTCAACTTTAAATTTGAAACAATTGCTCTGCGAAATACGAGGAACGTCATGCTGAGCGAGATTGAACGCCGAGAGCTTGAAGACGCTGTGAAGCATTATCCTGACAAACGGGGGGCGGCTATCGATGCCCTGCTGACCATCCAGCGACGACGTGGCTGGATCTCGGATGACACGCTCTTCGAGATTGCCCAATTTCTTGAGATCACGGCCGAGGATCTGGATAGTGTCGCCACGTTCTACAACCTCGTCTTTCGAAAACCGGTCGGTCGGCATGTCGCATTCATGTGCGACAGTATCAGTTGTTGGATCAAGGGATGCGAGCAAGTTCAGGAACAGATCAAGAAACTCTATGACGTGGATTTAGGTCAGACAACGTCTGATGGACGTCTGACTGTCTTGCCGATTGCGTGCTTAGGGCAATGCGAACGGGCACCGGCCCTGTTGATCGATCAGGATGTATATGGCAACGTCACGCCCGAAAAGATCGAACAGATCGTGGAGAAATACAAATAGTCCAAGATATCCGTCATCGACTGAACATGGAACGACCACTCACTCAACATATTCATCCGGATGGTACGACGCGCACATTGCGTGAGTACGTCAAAACGGGTGGATATCGCTGCTTGCAACGGCTCTCCAGCGGGCTGGCCCCCAAGGACCTGCAGCGGCTGGTGACCGATGCCGGATTGCGCGGCAGGGGCGGGGGTGGGTTTCTGACCGGTACCAAGTGGAGCTTCGTGCCGATGGGTGCCGACGCGCCGAAACCCAAGTATATCGTCGCCAATGGCGATGAGATGGAACCGGGCACATTTAAGGATCGTGTGCTGATGGAGGGCGACCCCCATGGCCTGGTCGAAGGGATGATCCTTGCTGGCTATGCCATCGACGCAGAGGTTGGCTACATCTTTCTGCGTGGGGAATACCATCTGTCGGCCCAACGACTGACCGAGGCGATTGCAGAGGCCTACGCAGCGGGGTATTTGGGTACGCCTCTTCCTGGAACGGGGTTTCGCTTTGACCTCCATCTGCATGCCAGTGCCGGCCGGTATATTTGTGGCGAAGAAACCGCGTTGATTAATGCACTGGAAGGCAAGCGAGCAGTCCCCCGCGCAAAGCCTCCCTTTCCGCAGACGGTCGGCTTATGGGGGAAACCGACGGTCGTGCAGAACGTCGAGACCCTCTACAACATCCCACATATCGTCAATCAGGGATCTGACTGGTATCACCGATTGAGTCGGACTCAAGACGGTGGCACGAAGATCTACGGTATCAGTGGTCGTGTCGCCAATCCTGGATGGTGGGAATTGCCGCTCGGCACCACTGCGCGTGAGGTCTTAGAGCAACATGCCGGAGGGATGGCTGATGGCGTTTGCTTTCGGGGCTTGTTGCCAGGCGGTATCTCCACGGCATTTATGACTGAAGAACACTTGGACCTCCCCCTAGATTTCTCTTCGATCCCGCCCGAGATTGGTCGTCTTGGTACTGCCACCATGATTGTGCTGGACGATCACACCTGTCCCGTGGGGTTCGTGTTGAATCTCGAGAAGTTCTTTGCCCGAGAATCCTGTGGCTGGTGTACGCCTTGTCGGGAAGGGTTGCCGTGGGTCGCGAAACTTTTAATGTCCTTCGAGGAGGGACGTGCGACCAGCGAGGATTTGTCGCTTCTCAAGATGCATACCAAGTGGCTGGCGCCAGGACACACCTTCTGCGGTCTCGCACCAGGTGCAATGGCCCCGTTGCAATCGGCCTTGAAGTACTTTCACGATGACTTTGAGCGCCACATCTCGACGCGCGGATGTCCCTGGAGCAAGAAGTCGTCACAACAGAAGGTGTTGGTCTAGACCCATGGCAACCATTATCGTCGATAACAAGTCATATACTGTGGATGAGCAACAGAATGTGCTCGCCGCCTGTCTGGGACATGGGCTGAACGTGCCCTATTTCTGCTGGCATCCGGCCATGGGATCGGTCGGAGCCTGCCGCCAGTGTGCGGTCAAACAGTTCAAAGACGACCGCGATCAGTCTGGTCGACTGGTGATGTCCTGCATGACACCAGCGACGAACGGCACACGGATCTCGATCGATGATCCAGAGGCCAAGGCCTTTCGTGCATCAGTCATTGAGTGGCTGATGGTGAACCATCCACACGACTGCCCAGTCTGTGACGAAGGAGGGGAGTGCCATTTACAAGACATGACAGTCATGACCAGGCATGTCTACCGCCGCTACCGCTATCAAAAACGAACCCATCGCAATCAGGCTCTCGGCCCATTCATTCGGCATGAGATGAATCGGTGTATTCAATGTTACCGCTGCGTACGATACTACCGAGATTATGCGGGTGGACGTGACCTCAACGTGTTTGGTTCGCATGACGCCGTCTACTTCGGCCGGGAACAGGATGGCACGCTGGAGAATGAATTCAGTGGAAATCTGGTGGAGGTCTGTCCGACTGGAGTCTTCACGGACAAAACCTTTTTTCACCACTACACGAGAAAATGGGATCTGCAAGCAGCCCAATCGATCTGCCCACATTGCAGCCTTGGCTGCAATACCACCGCCGGTGAACGATCTGGGACTCTGCGTCGGATCACCAATCGGTTTAACAGTCAGGTGAACGGCTACTTTTTGTGCGATCGAGGACGGTTTGGGTATGAGTATGTCAATAGTCCGCATCGCATCAAGCGGGCCGTGGTGAGGCCAGATTGTGATCGTACCAAGCCGGGACAGCCAGAGGAAGTGCCACAGGCTATCGAGATCGCCGCAGATCGCTTACGACGCGCGCGCGGTGTTGTGGGCCTTGGGTCGCCTCGCGCCTCGCTCGAGGCCAATGTGGCCCTGCGATCTTTAGTCGACCCGCAGCACTTTTATCAGGGGGTCGATGAACAGGAACGCCAACTTCTCTCCACGATCCTTAAGATATTTCAGACTGGACCGGTGCCGTCGGCGTCTATTCACGATGCCGAACAGTCAGATGCCGTTTTCGTTCTTGGAGCGGATCTCTTGAACGAGGCGCCACGCTTGGCGCTGGCTCTTCTCCAGTCCATTCGGCAAGAGCCGATGGAACAGGTCGATGAATTGAAGATTCCTCGATGGGATGAGGCGGCTGTGCGCAACGCGGTGCAAAACCGACGAGGCCCTCTGTTCCTCGCTGGGTATCAGCGTACGTGGTTTCATGAGTACGCCACTGACACCTACTTCGCCGCGCCGGACGATATTGCCAGGTTGGGATTTGCCGTGGCTGGATCGATCGGTCAAGGGACACCTTCAGTTCCTGATCTCAGTCCCGAGGTCAAGGATCTCACACAGCGTATTGCTGAGGCCCTGACCCATGCCCAACGCCCACTGATCATTGCCGGAACGAAAAGCGGCTCCCAGGCAACGATAGAGGCAGCAGCCAATGTGGCCTGGGCCCTGCATCAACAAGGGAAACAGCCACGACTCAGCTTTGTGCTTCCAGAGTGTAATAGCGCAGGCCTCGCCTTGCTCGGTGGCGGACGCTTGAATGACGCGTTCGATGCGATCCGTCAGGGAAAGGCCGATACCGTGATTGTGCTGGAGAATGACTTGTATCGTCGCGCGGAGGCGGCGAACGTCGATGCCTTCCTTGAGACAGCGCAAACGGTTGTTGTCATCGATTCGGTTGAACATCGCACGACGGCGCATGCCGATGTGCTGCTTCCGTCTGCCACAGGTCCGGAATCCGATGGGACATTTGTCAATCAAGAAGGCCGAGCCCAGCGTTTTTACCAGGTATTTGTCCCAGATGGTGACGTCAAAGAGAGCTGGCGGTGGCTGAGTGAGCTTGGCCGTGCAACTTCACAGGAGGGTGGGAGTGAATCCGGAGTGGCGGCCTGGCGCAACTTCGACGATGCGGTCTCCGCAACAGCGACAGCGGCTCCTGCGCTGGCACGCATCGGAGAGGTCGCACCGTCAGCGAGTTTTCGTTTGGTAGGTCAAAAAGTTCCCAGGCAGTCTGAGCGATACAGTGGGCGTACGTCACTGATCTCTCATTTGACTATGCACGAACCGCCTCCTCCCGTTGATCATGATTCGCCGCTTGGATTTACGATGGAAGGATATCGAGGACCGCTTCCGTCACCGCTGATTTCCCAATTCTGGGCTCCTGGCTGGAATTCTATCCAGGCTGTGAATACGTATCAAGACGAAGTCGGTGGGCCATTGCGCGATGAAATGCCGGGAGTCCGGCTCATCGAACCAGTTGCCACGAAGGCATCCGGTTGGTTCACCACCATTCCACGCGCGTTTCAGCCAACCGCTCATCAATGGTTGCTGCTTCCTCTATCCGCCGTGTTTGGAAGCGACGAACTCAGCAACCGATCTCCGGCGATTGCCGAACGGATTGGCAAGCCGTTCCTGTCCTTGCATCCATCAGATGGAGCGCGGTTGACCCTTGAGGACCACAGCACCGTTGATCTGGTGTTGCAGGGGACGACGTACCGCCTTGTTGTGCACCTCGATCCTTCTACACCTGTGGGGACAGCAGGTCTCTCCCTTGTGCCTGAGGTATCTGGCGTCAGCATGCCGGCTTGGGTTGATTTGTTGAAGGCAATTCAGACTGAACACAAGCGGAGGGCTGCATGATCGATTGGAGCCATACCGCACTCACCATCGCCGTCATTCTTGGCAGCTGTCTGACCTTGGCCGGAATGCTGATCTGGGTTGAACGTCGACTGCTCGGAGTGTGGCAAGAACGATACGGCCCCAACCGTCTGGGGCCAGGCGGGTGCCTGCAATCACTGGCGGATATGATCAAGATCTTTACGAAAGAAGACTGGATCCCGCCCTTCGCTGACAAAGCAGTGTTCGTCATTACGCCGGCCATCGTCGTGATCACGGCACTCATGTCGTTCGCGGTGATACCGATCGCGCCCAACTTCGTGGTCGCTGATCTCAATGTGGGCGTCCTGTTCTTTTTAGCCATGTCGAGCCTTGCCGCCTACAGTGTCATTATTGGGGGATGGGCTTCCAACAACAAATTCGCGTTTCTCGGCAGCCTCCGGGCCATTGCACAGCTGTTGAGCTATGAAGTCTTCATGGGAATCTCGCTGATGGGAGCTGTAATTTTGGCAGGCTCGTTCAACCTGAGCGATATTGTGAACGCGCAACAGCATCAATGGTTTGTGATCCCTCAGTTCTTGGGGTTTCTTGGGTTTTTCATGGCGGGACTGGCTGAAGCGCACCGCACCCCGTTCGATATGCCTGAGGCGGAAGCGGAGCTCGTTGCCGGCTACCACTCCGAGTACAGTGGGATGAAATTTGGGATGTTCTTTGTCGGCGAATACCTAAGCATCCTTCTTCTTTCAGCGATGACCGTCATTCTTTTCTTCGGTGGATGGCACGGACCCTGGTTGCCGCCGGTGGTGTGGTTTGGCTTGAAAATGTTCGGCTTCATCGCCTTGATCATCCTGATTCGCGCGGCCTGGCCTCGATACCGCTTTGATCAGCTCCTGTCATTCGGGTGGAAGGTCGTGATGCCACTCGCGTTGATCAATCTGTTGGTGACGGGCGGGGTGGTGTTGTGGAGAGCAGGATAGCAGGGATTCACGATGTGACAGTGAGCTTGGATCGGATGTGATGCAAAGGGGAATCATTTCTGTAGAACGGCTGTACGTATGATGAACACGTGGATATACGCCCGGAATCTCGTCGTAGGGTTGTGGATCGTCTTTAAACGGACCTTCACGAAGCCGGTGACGGTTCAGTATCCGGAAGAGCAACCCTATTTGCCGCCACGTTGGCGTGGACGCATCGTCCTGACCAGAGATCCCGATGGAGAAGAGCGGTGTGTGGCTTGTTACCTCTGCTCTGCAGCCTGTCCTGTTGATTGCATTTCGCTTCAGGCTGCGGACAATCCAGAGGCTCACGAGCGCCGTTATCCGGAGTTCTTCCGAATCAACTTTTCGCGCTGCATTTACTGTGGCATGTGCGAAGAAGCCTGTCCGACCAATGCGATCCAGCTGATTCCAGATTTCGAACAGAGTGAATATGCACGTCGGAATCTGGTCTATGAGAAAGAAGACCTCCTCATCAGCGGGACCGGTAAGTATCACGACTATAATTTTTATCGAATGGCCGGCGTAAGGACTCGCGACAAAGACAAGGGAGAAGGTGAACACGAACTTCCACCGGTGGATGTGAAGAGTTTGATGCCGTAATAGGGACGTGACGCGTCGCTCGTGAAGCGATGGATGCGTTGTAGCATGTTTCGGGTTTCTAGTTTCTCATTTCGAGAGTAACGCGAAACATGAAACGTTTAACTCGAAACCCTTGACCCAACAGAGACACACGTCGAGGTATGTAAGCCATGGAAGTTTTATTCTATATCGCTGCCGCGGTGACTGTCTTGGCGACGCTACGCGTCATCACGCATGTGCATGCGGTCCACGCGCTGCTCTATCTGGTCGTCGCGCTGATCGCGTTGTCACTGATTTTCTATTTACTCGGTGCACAGTTTGCCGCCGCGCTTGAAATCATTATTTACGGCGGTGCCATTATGGTGCTCTTCATCTTTGTTGTGATGCTCCTAGGGCCACTCGCGGTTGAACAGGAACGGACGTGGCTCTCACCCAGTGCATGGGTAGGGCCTAGCATCCTGGCCCTGGTGCTTCTGGGAGAAGTGGGATATCTCATTGCTTCCGGGGACCATCCCACCATGGCAGTCACAGAACCTAGGCAGAAAGCGATCTCTATTGCCCTCTATGGACCCTACATCATTGGGGTGGAATTGGCGTCCATGCTGTTGTTGCCTGGGTTGATCGGCGCCTATCATTTAGGGCGTCGTCTATCGAGTGAGGCCCGTTCATGCTGAGTACGCCTGCACTGGTATTGGCCATCATATTGTTTGGGCTCGGATTGATCGGCTTATTGAGTCGGCGAAACATCCTCTACATGCTCCTCTCGCTCGAAATCATGTTGAATGCTGCCGCGCTCGCGTTCATTGCCGGAGGGGCCCGTTGGGGACAAGTCGATGGGGAGATCATGTTCCTGTTCATTCTCACCCTGGCAGCAGCTGAAGTGTCTGTGGCACTGGGGATTGTGCTGCAGCTGTCGTATCGGTTCCGGACCTTGGACGCTGATGCATTCTGTGAAATGAGAGGGTAACCCACGTGAACGATCAGTTGAAGAACGAAGGCGTTTCTTGTTTCGAGTTTCTGGTTTCATGGTGCGATTTGTCCGGTTTGAAACATGAAACTCGTGACGCGAAACGTTTTCTCGTTGGCGAAGAACGAGAGACGAGATGATTAGCTTACTTTGGCTTATCCCAGCACTCCCGCTCGCAGGTTTTCTGCTGTTGGCCCTGTGTGGTGGACGGTTGAGCCGACACCACATCGCGTGGGTCGGGTGCGGTTCAGTGGGGACAGCCGCCGTGACGACCGCGCTTGTCGCCGCAGATTTTTTCCGTGGCTTTCCCACTCGCGAGTCTTACCAGCAAACGTTATGGAATTGGATCGACACGTCTGGAATGACGGTCGGCATTTCCTGGAATCTAGATGCGTTGTCACTCTTGATGGTGACGGTGATCACCGGCATCGGTTTCTTGATCCATCTGTACTCCGCTGAGTACATGGCTCACGATGATGACTACGCCAGGTTTTTCGCCTACATGAATCTCTTCGTGGCCGCTATGCTGACACTGGTGTTGGCCGACAATCTCCTTCTGCTCTATCTGGGCTGGGAAGGGGTCGGACTCTGCAGCTATCTGTTGATTGGATTTTGGTATCGCGAACCCGAGTACGGCACGGCCGCGCAGAAGGCCTTCATCGTGACTCGCATCGGAGATACGGCGTTGGCCATCGGGCTCTTCATCCTCTTCACGCAATTCAAAACCTTATCGATTCAACAGGTCCAGAGTCTGGCGACGGAGGCCTGGCCAGTGGGTTCGAACCTGGCCATGATCGTGGCCGTGCTCTTCTTGATCGGGGCGGTTGGAAAGTCGGCGCAATTGCCGCTTCAAGTGTGGTTACCGGACGCGATGGCAGGCCCCACTCCCGTCAGTGCGCTGATCCATGCGGCCACGATGGTGACAGCAGGGGTCTACCTTATTGCCCGCATGCATCATCTGTTTGAGCTCGCACCGATGGTACAAGAGGGTATTGCGGTGCTCGGCCTCGTGACGTTGCTGCTTGCAGCAACCAGCGCCTTGGTGCAGCAGGACATTAAGCGGGTGCTCGCTTATTCGACGATGAGCCAGATCGGCTACATGTTTCTGGCGCTCGGCGTCGGAGCCTGGTCCGCCGCGCTCTTTCATTTCCTCACCCATTCCTGCTTCAAAGCCTTACTCTTCCTGGCGGCTGGATCAGTCATTCACAGTCTCCACCATGAACAGAACATCTTCAAGATGGGTGGCCTTCGGCGGCATCTGCCCTGGACATTTTGGACATTCTTAATCGGCGCTGCGGCTATGTCTGGTGTCCCTCTCATCACATCCGGGTTTTACAGCAAAGATTGGATCCTATGGTCGGTCTGGTCTTCCCCCCTCAGCCATCGGTGGATCTGGTTTGGTGCGCTACTCGGGGCCATGCTGACCGGGCTCTACAGTTTCCGGCTGATCTTTCGGGTCTTTTTCGGAGAAGTTCGTACACAACCGACCAGCGAATCAGGTTTGGCCATGCGCCTGCCTCTGTTGGTGCTGGCCTTCTTGGCGCTCACAGTTGGTTTTCTCGAGATGCCCCACACACTCGGGAATATCACTCTGTTTAGCCACTACCTGTCGCATGCGCTCCCAACGACAGCGCTGCTTCCTGGGATGGAAGAATCGAGCGAAGTCCGTGAACAGCTGGCAGTGACCGTCGCGGCGCTGCTTGGAATCGGCCTTGCCGCGCTCCTGTTCCTGCCTGGCTCCCTCTTTGGTGCCCGAAGGACAGATCAATCCACGACTCACCCTTCGATGACCTTGTTGCAAGGAGGGTGGGGGTTCGATCGACTGTATGATCGGCTGTTCGTGCGGCCCTGGTTTGCTATCACCAGAAATTCTAGTGATATGGTCGATCGCGGGTACGAGTGGCTGGCCGTCTGCGCCGAGTCCTGTCATGGCTGGTTGAGTCACACCCAGACGGGGCAGGTCCGGTGGTATGCCGCCAGCATTGCAGTTGGAACGCTGATGTTACTTGGTCTATTTGCGATGTGACAGGATGCTGAAAAAGTCCTCCAGCGGCGTTCTCGCATCGCTCAGAGGCTCACCGTACCGAAGCGTACGCCTCGCCCCTTCGCTTGCTGCGGCGATTGATTTCATGCTGGCGCTTCTGCTCGGAGGACAACATTCCGCAGTACAGCCATCAGGACAGGGGGCATGGCTTGTAGAAAGCCACACCAGTTGGATTCCTCGTTGGGGCATCAGTCTCCATCTTGGCCTCGATGGACTGAGCGTCGTCCTTATTCTATTGACGGCCTTCGTCGGAATCGTGGCCACGATTGCCTCATGGACAGACATCCAGAGTCGCGTCGGATTGTTTCACAGTCAGGTCCTGCTTGCCCTGGGGGGTGTCATCGGAGTGTTTTTGGCCATCGACCTGTTTCTGTTTTTCTTCTTTTGGGAGCTCATGCTCATCCCCATGTATCTCTTGATCGTCATCTGGGGCCATGCACAGCGCCGGCATGCCTCGTTTAAGTTCTTTCTCTTTACGCAGGCCGGGAGCTTGGTGCTGCTTGTTGCGATTGTGGCGCTCGCGCTCCTGCATCAACAGACCACTGGGCGACCAAGTTTCGACTATGCCGATCTGATGGGACTGACCCTGACCAGTGAGATAGCTCGATGGTTGATGCTGGCATTTCTCATCGGGTTTCTCGTGAAGCTGCCGGCCCCTCCCTTTCATACGTGGCTACCGGATACCTACGCAGAGGCTCCCACCGGGGCCACGATCATCCTCGCGGGGATCTTAGCGAAGACGGGCGCCTATGGGTTGTTGCGATTCACACTTCCGATGTTTCCCGAGGCCCTAAGCGAGGTCGCGCCCATCGCCATGGGGCTCGGTGTGGCCGGGATTCTCTATGCAGCGGTATTGGCCTGTGCCCAAACAGATATCAAACGACTGGTGGCCTACAGCAGCATCAGCCACATGGGGTTCATCCTGCTCGGCGCCTTCGCCGGCACGGAGCTGGCGTTGCAGGGAGTGATGATGCAGATGGTGGCGCATGGGCTGAGTACTGGTGGCCTCTTCCTGCTGGCCGGCGCACTTGAGGAGCGGTATCAGACAAGGGACATGGGTCAGATGGGAGGACTCTGGAGCGTGACGCCACGTCTAGCCACGATGGCGCTTTTCTTTGCCTGCGCGTCATTGGGATTACCAGGGCTGGCGAATTTTATTGGTGAGTTCCTCGTGCTCTTTGGATCCTATGCGACTCAACCGGTCATGATCATTCTGGCATCCCTCGGCATGGTGATGGCGGCCATCTATTCCCTGGGTATGATGCAGCGCACATTCTTTGGCCGACAACAAGACAGCCGTACAGCCCCAGACCTGTCGAATGTCGCATTTGGAACCTTACTGTTCATCGCAGGTCTGCAGATCTGGCTGGGGCTCTATCCGAAGGCCGTGTTGACCACGACGAAGCCGGTCATGGAACAACTGATACAGCATGCAGTAGTGTCTGCCAATCCAACTCACGTGCCATCAGAATCCCTGCTGTCGTCCCACATCGTGACCTCGCAGGGGGGTCCCCCATGATCCTCCAGGATTTCATCGCTCTGTCGCCCATTCTGGATCTCGGGGCCTTCTGCCTCGTGACGATGCTTGCGATTGCCTTCAGACGGAATCATGCAAGGATTGCGGTCTGTGCGTTTCTATCGTGCCTGTTGACCCTCGTGACGTTGCCCTGGGCAGCCACGGTGGCGCCACGAGCCGTGACAACCTTGCTGGTCGTGGATGGACATGCCTTGTTGTATATGGGGCTCATATTGAGTGCGACGATGGTCATCATTGCACTGTCGTACCGATACCTGAACAGTCAGTTTCATGAGAAAGACGGTGTCGAGGAATATTACCTACTCCTACTACTTGCCACGTTCGGGGGATTGGTCCTGACCACTGCCGCGCACTTCGTATCATTTTTTCTCGGGTTTGAACTCCTTGGGCTGTCTCTCTGCAGTCTGATCGGTTATTTACGAACCCGACGAAACCCACTTGAAGCCGCAGTGAAGTACCTGCTGCTCTCCATCACGGCATCAGCATTCCTCCTATTTGGTCTGGCCTTGCTGTATTTCGAAAGCGGGGCCATGACCTTCCACGAGATTGGCGTGAGTGTAAAACAGTGGCAGACAGTTCCAGCACTGTGGCTGGGAGGATTGATCCTCGTCCTGGTCGGCATCGCATTGAAGCTCGGTCTTGCCCCGTTTCACATGTGGATTCCCGATGTGTATCAGGGAGCACCGACTCCCATCACGACATACATCGCAACGGTCTCCAAGGCAGCGGTGATGGCACTGCTACTCCGCCTTGCCACTGAGGTCGGGATATTGGAACTGCCACCCGTTGTGCACCTGTTCAGTCTTCTGGCTGTTCTCTCGATGGTCACAGGAAATGTGCTTGCGCTCTTGCAACAGAATGTCAAACGTCTCCTGGCCTATTCGTCGATTGCCCACTTCGGCTACGTGCTCGTGGCCTTGCTGGCCGGTGGTCCTCCCGCTGCGGAAGCCGTCACCTTCTATGTGATCGTCTATTGTGCCATGTCGTTAGGGGCTTTTGGCGTCGTCACAGTCTATTCGAGTGAGGGAGGGGACAAGGACCATGTCGAGGACTATCAAGGCTTGTTTTGGACTCGTCCTTGGCTCGCGGGCATGTTGGCACTGAGCCTGTTGTCGTTGGCCGGCATCCCAGTGACGGCAGGATTCATCGGGAAGTTTTATGCGATCACGGCCGGTGTTGATGCTGGCCTATGGTGGCTCGTGTTGGCGCTGATTGGGAACAGCGTCGTGAGTCTCTACTATTACCTTCGATTGTTCGTGACCCTGTTCGGTGAGGTAGCAGTACAGGAAGCACTTCCTCAACAGGGGACGGTGCAACGGTCAGAGTTCGTCAGTTGGACGGCCGTATGCTCGCTCGGATTTGTTGCATCGATCATCCTCGTACTAGGAGTCTATCCAGAACCGCTGATCCAACTCATCCGTGATTCCGTGAGCAACTTGCTCATGGTGGCCGTGCAGAGACCATGAATCATCCTGAATTCCGCAGGTGGTTGTTCTTGATATAGAATGCGCGGCCAAATTCTTCTGTCTGGACAGGAGTTTGACATGCGAGTCCGTCAGCTCCCCGCGTCATCGCTTTACCCGAAGATCCACTTCACGTTTACTGACCATCCGCTTATGGTGTGGGCCGATGCGATTCTGCTCCGGCTTGGTGCGCCATCGGGAGATGGCGTTGGTGAGGCCAGGCTACCACTTATCACACTGCCCGAATTTCTGGAGTCCCCTCTCTAGACGGGACTCATCAATGATTTGACCTCAAAGTTAGTCGAAGTGATACTTAGAACTAATGGCTAAGGTTACTGCCACAGAAGTACTTAAGCGGATCGAACATAAATTTGGGCTTGGTGTTTTAGCCTTTGATGAAAGCTCATATAAGGGAACTCAAAAGCGAGCTTTATTTGCTTGCCTGGTAAATCCTGCACACGGCTCTTGGGAGGCTTTGGCGAATAACGTACTGAGAGGACAAGGTTGTCCTCAATGTGGGCGAGAACGTGTGCTCGCTGCTGTCATGGCGCGGAGTGGGGTTACGAGCTTAGAACTTCAATCTGATCTCTCACAACTAGGATACCTCGCCGACCTAGACCCTGAACGAACCTATTACGGAAAAGAAATAATTTCCGTCATCTGCTCAAGCCATGGGCCGTTCACGACACGACTGAGCTACATCCGACAAGGCAAAGGTTGTCCTCGCTGTGCTTTGGAAAAGACGCGGGCAAGGGCTCAGGAGAAATCAGCAAAAGCGCGAGAACGTTTTGAGACAGAAATTATAGGGACGCATGGCCCCAAAATCATCGATTTAAGTCGCACTTCCTATTTAAACTCAAAAATTAAGGTAGAGGTTGGCTGTCTTAGAGAACCCGCGCATGGTTTTTGGCTTGTGCTTCCGTCTAATCTGAAGAAAGGACGCGGCTGCCCTAAGTGCGCTGCTGCACAAAGATCCAAGATACGTGTTAAAGGGAATGCCACCAAGTTTAAAGAGAGCGTTATTAAACGGCATGGGTCAGGAGTAGTTGACCTTTCGCATGCTACCTACACCTCTGGTAATGCAATAATCATGGTTGGTTGCCTTCGGAATCCAGCACATGGTTGGTGGAATACGACACCAACCTATCTGCTTTCCGGAAGGGGTTGCCCTAAGTGCGCAAGGGGGAAGCGAGCCGATTTTCAAAACCAACGAAGGCTAAAAGCCGCCTTAATTCTCCAGCACAAGGTAAACGAAATTTTCGGGTTAATGGCAATTGACACGTCAGTCGGCACCTACTTGTCGGCATTGGAGCCCATGAAGGTGCGGTGTTTAATTGATGAGACCCATGGCTCTTGGATGGTCCGACCGGGAAACCTTCTATCTGGATTTGGGTGTCCCCGTTGTGGGACGGCTCGCATTGCACAAAAATTGGCTAGTGCGGCAAAAAACAAGTTCGTGTCACGTGTAACCGAGGCACATGGCGTCGGAGTCATCGAGGTCGATGAAGCGATCCAGATCGCCAAGAAGAGAAGACCGACAAGACCGACTTCTAGCCGTTCGACGCACTACCTCTGATTCCGGACGTGGTCGGCGCCGCCCAAGATGCCTCGCCGAAGGGTGGCCGCCGCGCGATTCTGTTCGTCAGGTTGAATCAACGCAAACAACGGCACCGGCTGAGGGACCTCTCCTGGCGGCATCGACAGCATCGCTGGAAAATCGATCAGCGGCGAAAGCGTGGCTTGGCTGGCAATGCGCAGCCGGAAGGCCATCAACACATCCCGCAACCGTTGGGTCTTCTCTTCTTCTGATATTGATTGATCAGGCACAATCCCGACTTCCCAAAGCGGCTTCGTCACCGTGACTGGAAAGGTCAGGCCGAGTTTTTGCGCATCCGTTGACACATCGATCAAAAATCCGTCTTGAATCGCCTGTTGGCGATTCGCGATCAGCTGGCTGGCCGGGATATCGGTCCGCATCTCCAGCACATTGCCTGAATGAGTGGGGTTTTCGAGTTTCGGTTCTGCTGCTGTCGGTAACGCTGGAACCGTTTCAAGAGGCGACTTTTCGCCTGGAGTGTTTTGATTGGGTGTCACAACAGTCTCATCCGGCAAAGCGGGAAGCGCATGGATGAGGCCTTCATACACTCGCTTGGCTGATTCAGACCAAACGGGATTACAGGGTCGACCAGCGAACGCTGCTTCGGCGGCTTTTCGTTCATCATGAGTCAGGACTCGTGGGGTACGTGTCGTATCCATGATCAATTAGATAAGCCCGGACTCTACCAAGTCAAGAGCTAGCCAGAAAGGCATCTGCCTTTCGTTTCTGGGGAGAACAAAATCACAATAAGTTCGAGAAGATAGGTCAACGCGACGGTGCTGGCTGCATGTCTGAACGTGCCCAATGTTGTGACCAGCCAACCGATCAGAAGGAGGGAAGCCGACGCCAAGACGCGCCTCGCGTTAAAACAGAATCCGGCTCCTGTCGCTCGTAACTACGTCGGGTACAATCGGAGTCCAGGTGAAGGACTTTGAAGCGCCATGTTATAGTTCCGCGCATGCTTCGGATGGACTACTATCAGGTGCTGGGAGTCTCCCGCGACGCGTCTGATGACGACATCAAAAAAGCCTACCGCAAGCTTGTTTTTCAGTACCATCCAGATCGCAACCCCGACAGCAAGGACGCCAACGCCAAGATCCGCGAACTCAATGCCGCCTATGAAATCATCGGTGATGCGGAAAAGCGCCACAGCTACGACCGGTTGTCTTGGGGAGACGAGCCGCGCGCGGAGGCGGTTGATCTCGGCCTCATTCTCGACGACATCGAACAAAAACTGTTTGATGAAGGCCGGAAAGAACTGTTTTCAATCTTGATGCAGAACGTCGCGCGAGTGCGGGCGGAATTGGGCGTGATTCGAGAGCGAACCATCCGAGAACAGGGGTACGATTCGTTCCTGGAACCGGTCGTGGCGGCAAGAGCATCTGAAATCTTGGATGAGTTCGTGACGACAGACATGAATCAGCGGAAACAACGGCTTGTCGATGTCGCCACGGACATGCTGGTGTCCCAAGGACTCGCCAAGCGAAGCGACGAAGGGGGAATTCGTTCACTCCGATCTCGTCTGGAAGAGCGTTTTCACAAAGGCCGCATCCACGGCGTGGCCTCGGCGCTGGAGCTGTTCTACGAACGCACATGATAGCCGACAAGTGACACTAGCGCGAGAGTGGTCCCGACACAAACTTGCCGGCTTTCATCACGCCCATAATTTTGTCCCGGTCTCGTAGGACCTCGATCCGTCGAAGGGGGTTTCCTTTTAGGATCACAAGATCGGCTTCCATTCCTTTGGTCACGGTTCCGACTGAGTCCTGAATCCCGATGAGCTGGGCTGCCGTGGCGGTTGAGGCGACAATGGCCTCCATCGGCGTCATGCCAAACGCGACCATCCGTTCAAGCTCCTGCGCGTTCTCCCCATGGTAATTGAATGGCGTGCCGGCATCTGTGCCCATGGCGATAGCGATGCCACCCTGATGGGCGGCTTTGAAGCTCGCTCGGTGGCGCTTGGTCATCGCTTTGGCCTTGTCGAGTGCACTTTCCGGGATGCCGCAGCCTGGCCGGCAGGCCGCCGTCGTCGCCAGCGCTGAAAGGGTCGGGACCATGTAGACTCCATATCGCTTCATGAGTGCTCCGGACTCGTCGTCCAACAAGGTGGCATGTTCGATCGATCGCACCCCAGCCTGAATCGCGTTCTTCATGCCGGCAGCACCGTGGGCATGGGCGGCGACTCTCTTCCCTGCTTGCTGTGCCGCATCGACTGCTGCCGCCAACTCCTCCATCGTCATTTGGGCCTCATCCGGCGAGGTGCCGGGCGTCAGCACTCCCCCCGAGGCGATGATCTTGATGACCCCTGCGCCGGCAGCGACCTGTTCAGCCACGACCTTCCTGACTTGTTCGGTTCCTTCAACCTCTTGCCCGATGAACCGTGCGTGGCCACCGATCATGCAGATGGCGAGTCCTGCACCGACGATGCGTGGCCCGGGCATCACGCCAGATTCGATGGCCTGTTGCAACGTGAAGATCGAATGATCCCGAGATCCCACGTCGCGCACCGTGGTAAATCCGGCGTCGATCGTCGACTTCACATGCCGAGCCGACTTCAACAACGTATAGGAAGGCTGCTCTGATTCGAGTGTGGCGACAACGTCCGGCTCTCCGCCCAAGCACAGATGGACATGACAGTCGATGAGTCCTGGGATAATCGAGAGGCCACGTCCGTCGATACGAACAGCTCCTTTAGGAATTCTGACCTCGTTGCTTGGGCCGACTGCCGAGATTTTTGTACCGCGCACGAGGAGCGTCGCGTTATCGTGAAGGTCCCCAGTCCCATCGATGAGGCGCACGTGATAAATGGCAATCGTCACGACCTACCGTCCTCCACTATAGACATGCGCAGCCGCTTGCAGCGCAACGCCAGGAGTTGACACCCACCCACGACGAATACCGATTTCCTCCAATGCATTGAGAAGAGTCAAGACATTGGCCTCCGTGGATGATTCTCCCATCAGTCCGATTCGCCAGACCTTTCCCTTGAGTGGGCCAAGGCCTCCGCCGATTTCGATGCCGAACCTCTCCAGCAACTGGGAGCGGACGGCTGCCTCATCGATGTGTGCTGGAATGGTGACGCAGATCAGCGTCGGAAGCCGTCGATCAGGGGGAGGCAACGGATCAAGACCGAGCGCCTTCAGTCCTGCGAGCAACGCACGGCTGTTCAGTTGATGGCGGGCAAACCTGGCAGGAAGCCCTTCTTCCTCGATCAGGCGCAATGCCTCCCGCAGCGCGTACAGCATCGAAATCGGCGCCGTATGATGATAGGCACGGTTGTGCTCTGTCCAGTACTCCGCAATGAGTGACAGGTCCAGATACCAGCTTTGACAAGGGGAGCGGCGATGCTTGATGACAGAAAGGGCACGCGCACTGAGCGTCAAGGGAGCCAAGCCAGGCGGACAACTGAGACATTTTTGCGTGGCGCTGTAGCACACATCGATGCCCCATCGATCAACTTCCACGGGGATTCCACCAAGCGAGGTGACCGCATCGACGATCAGCAGCGCGTTGTACGTGCGACACAGGGAACTAATCGGTTCGAGTGGTTGCCACGCTCCCGTCGACGTTTCTGCATGTACCAGCACAACGGCCTTCACCGGGCTCGACTGCTGAAGCGCCGCGGCAATCGTATCCGGTTCGATCACCTGCCCCCACGGAACTTCCAGTCGAATGGCCTTGCCTCCGCAGCGCTCAACGACTGTGGCAAGTCGAGTACCAAACACACCGTTAATGCCCACAATGACAGCGTCACCTGGTTCAACGATATTGACAATCGCCGCTTCCATACCGGCCGATCCAGTCCCGGAGACGGCAATCGCAAACTGATTCGTCGTCGAGAAGACGCGGCGCAAGAGGGTCTGAATATCGGTCATCACTCGCAAGAATGTCGGGTCCAAATGTCCGACAAGCGGAGTGGACAAGGCTTGGAGTACCCGAGGATGCACCATGCTAGGACCGGGTCCCAGAAGCAGTCGACGTGGAGCGAGAAAACTCTCCATCACCCAATAGGCTCCTTCCATCCGCGCGGTTAGTATAGCTAAATTGACGGGGCAAGGCTATGTGAGAAATTGTCGCCGGAACTAGGCCGTAGCCACTTTGAGGGGATTTGGAGGATTAGGAGCGCATGCTATATTCAGCCACCTATGAGCGACCAAGCACTTTCAATCGAACGGCCATCGGATTTCCCTCAGCATGACCCGCCTATAGTCCCCGAGCCATCGATTGCCCCGTATGGCTCTCGATGGTCTCTGGTTGTGAGTGGGGTCTGCGCCGGTATCCTGGTGGTGGCACTCGGCACGCTCCTGTGGTTTTCGGTGACCCTTCCAAAACTCCAGCGATTTGAGGACCCGGATCACGCGCTTGATCTGATGGTCAGCCGTACGTTGGACGCACAAGACAGCCTTCGTCGAGCACCGGAATGGCAGCAATGGATGGCAGACTGGACGATGGGCAGTGATGATGAAGCGAGAGAACAAGCGATTCAGTGGTACCGGGAACTGGTCGAGACGACCGATGATCCTCTCTCCACGCTTCGGCTGGCCATCTTACTCGGGGAGTTTGGGCAGGAAGCGGCGGCACTCACTGAAACCACGAGGTGGCAAGGCCGCAGCACGTCTACATTCCCATTCGGACAACTGATCGAAGCCGCATACGGGACCCAGCCACTCACCAGGACACAAGAAATAGAATTACAGGCCACGCTGGCGGAGGCGCTGCCGAGCGGATGGTTCTATGATCATCTTGCCGCAAGATTGGCAGGACGTGCGGGCAATCAGGATCTCCTCACATCCGTAAAAGAGCAGGGCGTACTCCGAGAGGATCGGGTTCAGCAATGGATCCGCCCATTGATCGGGTTCGAACTGATGTGCCTGGTGATGGGATCGATTATGCTGTTGGCGGTTGCCAGACTACGGGGACAGCGGATGGACATCCTGCGTCTCCATGTACCCGGCGTTCCACCGCCTTGGTCTGGAGAAACTGCTGCTGCCGTCATCCTCCGTGGTGGTGCCATGGGGGTCGTCACGACTGCAGTTTGGACGCCTGGCCTGCACCGTGCTCGCAGTGGTCGCAGCAGGACTCTGGGGTGAATGGGTCATGGGACGTGCCGCCGAGTTCCTGCATTTAAATAACCACTGGACGGAATGGTTTGATCGGGATCTCGTGTGGGGAACTCCACCCGTCATAGCCGTGAGCATACTCGAGTACGTCGTCTTCGCGCCGATCTTCGAGGAACTTGCGTTTCGTGGATTGCTGTTCGCGATGCTTCGTCGCCGATTCGAATTCCTTCCCGCCGCCTTGATCAGTACCAGTCTCTTTGCGCTAGCCCATGGCTATAGCCTGATTGGATTCGTCAGCGTGTTTTGGAGCGGGTTCCTCTGGGCGTGGATCTACGAACGGACGGGGAGCCTGATTCCCAGCATGGTCGCCCACGCAATGAACAACTTGCTCGTGTGCCTTACGGTGATGGCGTTGCTTCGTTGAGCGAGTTCCTCTGCATCAGTTCAAGTGCCTCGAAGAGATCCCCATAGCGCAAACCTGTACCACCCAACTTCAGTAACTCGCACATCCGCTTGTTCAACACCCGCTTCCCTGTCGCCTGGACCTCTTGAGAGTTGGAAGATCGAATAGCCCATCGTTGCTCGACCCTCTGACAGATCTCCATCCAGGTCCTCGGATATCCATCGCTGATGTTGTAGACCTCGCCGGACTCGGCATGCGTGAGGGCTGCGAGGCAGGATGAAGCCAGATCTTCAACGTGAATCAGATTGACATATTTGGGCGAACGATTCACACGGCCTGTTCTGATCCATTCGACAGGATTGCGGCCATGGCCATAGATCCCCGCAACTCGTAAGATGATGGTTCCATATGATGTTCGTAAGAGTTCCTCGCCTTGTACGCGAGGTTTCTTCAGATCGATTTGGGCTGTTTCGTCAACCCAGGGTGGGGGGTACTCAGCTGAGTCATCGACGTCATAGGCGGAGGTACTGCCGAGCACCACCAGTCGACGGGTATGAAGAGATGCCGCGTCAGCGAACTGCCGAACCAACTCGATCGGTATTGCGGGAAAGCACCATACGATATCGGTTGTTGTCGGAATCGCCTCCCAGGTCTCAGGTTGTGCCAAATCGAATTGTATCCGTTGGTTAGGATTCAGATGTGTGAGGTGCCGATCTGGATCCCGACTGGTGGCGAAGACCTGGGAGTAGTGGTGCTGGGCGAGCGGCAAGAGAAACTTGGCCGTGTAGCCTGATCCGAGAAGAATGAGGGAGCGATGCACGATCAATCATACTCCATGCTGATGGGTCCGCAGTGTGCCAGCGCGAACCCATCAGAGTCCAACGAAAAACGTCATTTTAGTTGGTGTACGTATTTCATCGTGCTATACGAGAACTGAGCGATCTCATACTCCGAGACACACAAAAGGGCACCACATGAAAACACGAATGTCGTCATGGCTCGCCTTGCCGTTCCTGCTGTTGACCGGCTGCCCAAGTGGAGGCGGTGGGGATGGGGGATTCGGAAACGGCGGTGGACTAAGCTCGCGAATAGCGTATGTCGCGAATAGCGGATCCAACAATGTGTCTGGGTACATGATCGCGACAACCGGAGCACTGACGACCATTATTGGTTCTCCCTTTTCTGGCGTCACGGCCCCATCCGCGATTACTGTGTCTGCCAACAGCACATTCGTGTATGTCACCAATCAGGGTGGAGCCAACACTGTCTCGGCATTCAGGGTCAACAGCACGACGGGCGAGTTAACGCTTGTGGCCGGTTCACCCTTTGCGGCTGGGACCACCCCCAATGCGGTGACGGTCTCCCCCAACGGAAACTTCTTATACGTCGCCAATGGCGGTGGGAATGTGTCCGCTTACACCATCACGGCCGGCACGGGCGTACTCACGCCAGTGGCCGGTTCACCCTTTGCGGCCGATCACAGCAGGAACTGGCGCCCTGACTCCGGTCAGTGGCGCGTTGGGAAACCCGTTTTCCGCAGGAACGACACCGTCTGCTATCGCCACGCCCGGTCAGCCGTAAGTCTTCTTCTATAAACGAATAGTAGCCAGCGGCGCATGTACTGCGCCGCTGGCTACGTGCGTACAAAGACGCTGAGCCTGACGATGGCAGGCCTTGCCGCCAACATCCAACCAACGCTCCAAACTGCGTCGTTGTCAGTGCTTCGTGAGGGTGGTATAAAACACATATGGTCCACCGAGACACTCACACCACTTTGATCCTGAAGAAGGCACTACTGGGAGGGCTCTTTTCATTGGTCGTGCTCTCATCAGGCTGTGGCGACGATGGAGGAGAGGGTGGAGGAACTGGGGGAACATTAGGAGGGCTTGGAACGACATCCATTCTCTATGTCGCAAATAGCGGCTCTGATAATGTGTCGGGGTACAGCATCAATGCCACAAGCGGAATCCTCGCGGCAATTCCCGGCTCTCCGTTCTCGAATGTCTCGGGTCCTTCTGCCATGGCCGTGTCCTCCAATGGATTTTTCGCCTATGTGACGAACGGTAGAACAAGTACGGTCGCGGCATTCAGAGTTTCTACAGAAGGCGCACTCCTATCAGTCCCAACGACGCCATCCAATCCCAATCCGGCGCCGGTCGAAGCAGCTCCAGGTGCATTGGCCATTGCTCCAAACACGAAGTATGTATATGTGGGAAATAGTGGCACGGACAAGCTGACCGCGTTTACCATCGAGGCCTCCGGCGCCTTAACCTTGATACCACAAACGACCGGCACCACAAATCCTGTATCAGTCAACGGAGCAGATCCCGCAGCTATTGCGATCACTCAAAACGGGCAATTCCTTTATGTCGCCAACAGCGGGTCCAACGATATCACGGCGTTTTCGATCGGAGCCACCGGGCTTCTCAGTCTGATCGCTCCGTCTGGAGCAAACACCAACCCTATCAAGACCAGTGTGACGGCCCCGAAAGGCATGGCCATCTCGCCGAACGGATCGTTTCTTTATGTCGCCAACAGCAGCACTCATAACGTGACGGTTTTTCAGATCGGAACAAACGGCCTCTTAACCTTGGTGCCGCCTGCAGGGGGCACGACAAATCCAATCTCCACAGGCACAGGCGGGACGACTCCCAACTCCATCATGATCTCCCTTGATGGACGATTTCTCTATTCCGCCAATGGCGGCGGCACCATATCGGCATTCACGATCGGGAGCGACGGACTCTTAACGTTCGTACCAAGCGCGGCAGGGAATCTCAATCCCGTATCAGCCGGAGCCAATGCAAGCCCCGTAGCCCTGACGATATCACCAGATGGGCGATTCCTGTACGTGGCAACCAACGTGACGACCCTGGGGGGGCGTGTGTCGGCTTTTACCATCACCCCCGAAACAGGGGCGCTTGTCCCGTTGACGGCTTTGCTAGGTAATCCTTTTCTAGCCGGAAGCACACCATCTGCGATTGCGACGCCTGGCCGACCATAGGTTAGGTGTCGAAACCTCTCCACTCGCTGTACTGGTTTTCAGCTGGCCAGGCGATTTCGGAAGCGCTCGGCTGCCATCGATGCGTCTTCGGATCGGCGATCCCGCAGGAGATGCTGCAGCTGATTCGCGGGGACCGGTTTGCTAAACAGGTAACCCTGGTAAGCGGCACAGCCTTGCATGCGAAGAAATGCCAGCTCGTCGCGAGTCTCCACTCCTTCAGCCACGACGTGAAGCTTGAGGGCGCGACCCATGCCAATGATCGCTCGTATGATGGGGGAATCAGCTGTGCCGAGCTTGAGATCTTTGACGAACGCCCGATCGATCTTGAGCGTGTCGAGGGGAAACCGCTGAAGATACGCGAGCGATGAGTATCCCGTGCCGAAATCATCGATGGCCAAGCGAAACCCGGATTCCTTCAACTCCCTGAGCGTGGCAATGGTGGTCGACGCGTCGGTCATCAACACGCTCTCCGTGAGTTCCAGCTCAATATCCTGAGGATTCCCGCCCTGCTCATAAACGAGTGACTTGATCTGACTGCCGATATGAGGCTGTCGGAAATGCAGCCCGGAAAGATTGATGGACACGGCTGTCGGAGCTAACCCTCCTTTGTGCCACATCCGCTGCTGCTGCACCACGCTTGTGATCACCCATTCACTCATCTGAATGATCAAATCCTCTTCTTCGGCCACCGGAATGAACTCAGCCGGAGAGATCAACCCACGAGTGGGATGTTGCCATCGGATGAGCGCTTCAAAGCCGACGACCTTCTCCGAAAGAATATCGACCTGTGGTTGATAGTGGAGGACGAATTGATTCGCGGCAATGGCGGCGCGTAAATCCTGTTCCAGGCTGATCCGGGCGGCCAGTGAGGTGTTCATCGCGGAGGAGTAGTATCGGTAACTGTTCTGGCCCGTGGTTTTGGCGGCTTGAAGAGCGGTTACGGCATTGCGCAGGAGAACATCAGCATCCTCACCGTCGGCTCCAGGTATCGCGAGTCCAATATGCGCCGAAAGCGTCACGTTCGTCCCGTCGATCACAAACGGAGTACTGAGAGCGCTCATCAATGTGTGAGCCACTTTGGCAGAGTCCTCAGGCGCAGACAGATGGGTGTACAGCATCGCGAATTGATCGTCGCTCAGGCGCGCCAGGACAGGAGTTTCCGCACCGGTGGACGGTACATGTGTGACACCAGCCGAAAGGGTATGCTGGAGGCGCTCCACGACGTCCTTGATGAGCTGTTCTGCTTTTCGCGAGCCATGCATGTCACGCAGGCGATGATACCGGTCGAGGCCTACGACGAGGAGTGCGCCGACAACATGGCTGCCGGCGCCACAGGTCATCGCCTCTGCCACGCGATGGAGGAATAAGCTTCGGTTGGGAAGATGAGTCACGCTGTCATAGTTGGCGAGAAAATAGATCTTCGCTTCCGTCGCCCGCATATCGGTGACATCCTGGACCGTTCCCACCATACACTCAGCCTGCCCGGTGTCGTCCATAATGGTCTCTCCGAGGACGTGGACGATGCGTTCAGTACCATCGTTCTGGACGAGGCGATGGTCTAGATCAAATTCTGTTCCATCCGCGACCGCCTCTCGCATGGCCTCGGCAACCAAGGCGCGATCCGCTTCGTGCACACGAGCAAGATACGAAGCCTGGGAGTGATCACACAAGGCTGGAGCGATTCCGAGGATCCGGCACGCCGCATCCGAGACGTGCATGCGGTTTTTGACGAGATCCCATTCCCATCCGCCTAATTGAGCGATTCTCTGGGCTTGAGCAAGCCGGGATTCGCTGCTGCGAAGGGCGTTGAGCATCTCACTTGCCCGAAGCATGTACCGCACGCGCTGACTCAGGATGAGCCCAGGACAAGGCTTCACGATAAAGTCGGTGGCACCCACTTCGTATGCCTGCGCGATCGAATCGATGTCATCCAGCCCCGTCATGATGAGAATAGGCACAAATTCCCCGCGCGGCAGCTGCCGGAGTTGCTGACAGGCAACAAACCCATTCATGCCCGGCATTTGCAAGTCGAGGATGATGATGTCCGGCATCGTGACCGCGGCAAAGTCGATGGCAGCTTGCCCCGACGAGGCTTCCTCCACCCGGAGATCCTCTTGTTCCAGGCTCATCCGTGATAAGGCGCGCAACGCGGGATCATCGTCGACGATCAGTGCGAGGGGAAGGGATGGTTGGACAAGGGACGTCATGCGGCTCTCCTCTTGTTGAGTTCAGCTCCAAAAATCTGGCTGGCGTGGTCAAATGCCGCATCCAGTTGATCCTCCAACGGTTCGGCCTCTGTGAGCTGCCCCTGGCGACTGAGGGTCTCGAACTGCTGACAGAGCGTTGCGAGAGAGAGGGCTCCGAGGACCGCGCTTCTGCTTTTCAAGCTATGCGCAGCCTGGTTGACAGCCGTGGCATCTCCAGCAGCCATGCCGTGATGCAGCGTATCGACAAGTTGTTGTGAGTCCGCCAAATACAGCGTCAGAATTTTTGCCAGCATATCCTCTTTGCCTGGCTTTTGAAGGCTCGTGATTGACTTCCACGCCTTCACATCGACAATCAAGGACGTCTCTACCTCTAGTTCCGGCGTCGCCGGGACCAGCGTCATCGTCGGCTGTGGAGCAGGCTGTTCGACCGTTGATGCTGTCGGAGCCGGTTGCAGCCAGGAGGTCAGCACAGCCCGCAGCCGTTCCATGGAGAAGGGCTTTGCGATGTAGTCGCTCATGCCGGCGGCTAAGCAATGTTCGCGGTCGCCCGGTGTCGCATGGGCCGTGAGCGCAATGATTGGAATGGCGGACCGAGATCCAGCCGTTTCCCATTCACGGATCACCTTGGTGGCTTCAAAACCGTCTATCTCCGGCATTTGGCAATCCATGAGAATGAGGTCATAGGCGACTCTCTTCGCCTGGTCCACCGCTTCTTGGCCGTTTTGAGCCACCGTGACGGTGCAACCCAGGGTCTGGAGCATGAGCACCGCGATCTCTTGATTGACTGGGTTGTCTTCGGCCAATAACACGTGTCCGCACAACTCCGAGGCCGAAGTCGGCGTGATCTGTGTCTGCGAGACCATCACCGATGTGTTGGTCAACCCATTGACGAGCCCATCACGCAGGGTCTGGTAACGGAGTGGCTTGGTGAGACAGTGCATCCCACCGAATACGGGGTCTTGTTCGACATCCGCCCGCTGCGTGAACGACACCAAGCGGAGGATGCCGGCTTCGCTCAGTGACGAATCGGAGGTCAGCGCCTGCAACAGTTCCTGGCCGGTCATGTCTGCACAGGATTCATCGACGAGAGCCAACACCTTACCGCCATCCGTGGCGAGTTCGTTCATCACGAACTCAAGAAATTCTGAGCCTGAGCTGGCCATCTTGATCGAAAGGCCCCAGTGCGTGAGATAGCGGGCCAGAATCCGACGGGTCACCGGGTGATGGACAGCCACGCATACCCGCACACCTGCCAGTACGGGATCAGCCTGGTGCTCGACCACCGTTCCAGCTTGAAGCGGAAACGGAAGGACGACCCAGAACGTGCTGCCTTGCCCGATGACACTCTCGACTCCGATCGTCCCACCCATCAGTTCGCTCAGCTGTTTACAAATGCTGAGTCCTAGGCCGGTGCCTCCATGCACTCTGGTGGAAGAGCCGTCCACTTGGGAAAAAGACTGAAAGAGTTTCGCCTGGCCTTCGGCGCTGATGCCGGATCCTGTGTCCGTGACGGCCAGTCTGATCGTAGGTGGAGTCCCCTCACTGGAAAGAGATGGATCGAGTGCCACGGTCACACTCACGTCGCCGGCTTGGGTGAATTTGATGGCATTGCCTAATAGATTGGTGAGGATTTGTCGGACTCGGATCGGGTCGCCCATCACCGCGGTTGGGAGGGTTGGATCGTACTCCACCGACAGGGTGAGGTGTTTGCGCTGTGCGCGCTCGGCCAACTGCTCAACGGTGCGCTCGACGAGATCTCTGAGATCGATCGGCACCGACTGGATGTCCAGTTTGCCGGCTTCGATCTTTGAAAAGTCGAGAATGTCGTTGATCAGTGTTAAGAGCGTGTCGCCGGAGTTGTGAATCGTGTCCACATAATGGCGTTGCGTGTCGGAGAGGGAAGTGCGGGCGAGAATTTCCGTCATGCCAATGACCCCGTTCATTGGCGTCCTGATTTCGTGACTCATATTGGCCAGAAACTCCGCTTTGGCCTTCGTCGCATCTTCCGCCGCGAGCTTGGCGAGGGCGAGGGCTTCCTCGGACTCACGCCGCCGCGCGGCTTCCAGCACAAGCGTCATAAAGTTCGCCAAGGCCTGTGCGAATTGCTGTTCATCCGGTGCCCAGTCTCGAGACGAGCCGACATGTTCTATGGTAATGACACCTGTCAGCTTGCCCTGAGTCTGAAACGGCGCGTCGATTCGGGCACCGATCTGCTGAGGTGCGAGACTCCCTGTGACCAGTTCTTGAAAATTCTGGTCTTGCTGTGCCTGTGATGCAGCGAGCAGGTGTCCGCAGCTCAGTGCTTCAAAATAGATGGGATACTGTGCGCGAACCAGTTTTCCACCGAAGGCATGCGTATTGGCCGGTCGATCGTAACTATCAAGACAATATAGGGATTGTGTCTGCTCTTCAAAAATCCACACACTGACACGATCAACGACAAGCGCCTGCGCCGCGACGGTGGTCAGCTGTTTGGCCGTAATCGGGAGAGCCCCCTCAAACACCGTGCGGTCCTGTACCAGGGCCAGCGTGGCGCTCTGTTGATGGCGAAGCCGCTCTTCCTTCGTGTGTAACGACTGATTCGTGACCTTGAGCATCGTCGCACGTTCCTCTGCCTGCTGCTTGTCGTCGACGGCCCCAATCAATTCGATCTGCGCCTGTACCTGCGCTTTCATGGCTCGGTTCTTGGCCAGGGCTATAGCCACCTGATCGGCCAGGCGACGGGCATGGGCCAGACTGTCCGCCGGTGGCTTGTGTCTCTGTCGATAGGCCAGCACCAACACGCCGTTGACGATCTCGTTCACGATGATTGGAAACGTGACAAAGAGGGAGAGATCCGGCTTCTGCATCGACGTCAGGTATGGCGGCAGGGTAGAGGCCGTTGTGATGAAGTAGTTGGGGTGGGCCTTCATAGCGGCGAGATGGTCGTCGGAAAACTGGCAGGGATAGGTCTGCGACTCATGATCTGATTGACCGTCAATGACACGCACCCATAGGACGGCGGAGCCTCCCTCTTCAGGATCGACCAAGGTCATCCCCACGGCGTCGCACGTGATTGTGTCAGTAATGCGTGACTGTACGATCTTGATCATGGCCGCTGGTTCATGGCTCGAAAGAATCGCTTGGCTGATCGCCGAAATGGTCTCCAACATCTGAAACTGCTGACTGAGCTTTCCGGTCATGCTATTGAACGAGCCTGCGAGATCGTGGAATTCATCGTCGCTATTCACGGTGACACGAGTCGTAAAATCGCCTGCCGCGAGGCGGGCGGTGCCTTCTTGCAAGAGTGCGACCGGTCGGAGACTGCGACGGATTTGAGACAGGCTGAGCAGAACGACTGCGCTCAATGCGGACGCGATGACAAGCAGGAACGTGTGGCGGAACTGCTCGACAGGAGCCAACGCCGATTCACGGGTTTGGCTCAGCACAACGACCCATGGTTCGACAAGAAATGTATGCCGGAGTGGCATCGACCAAGCCCCTGCGACATACTCCTGTCTCCCGAATCGCCACATGGCCCCTTCGCCCATCGGGGCAACAGCGTCCCGGCGGCGAAAATCTGGGAGGGTGACCGGCTGTGGGAAGGTCGAATAGAGCGCTTGTCGTTCGCCGTCTTCAATCACGAGATCCGTATCCCCAGGCAGAGCTTCTTTGATCTGGGTGCTCCAGAGGGAGTTTTTCTCGATCTGGGCACTGAGGAGCCCGGCTTCCCATCGATTGCGACTGACGAGTCGGGTGAGGACCAGCTGAGGTGCGTGCTCTGGTGAAGGGTGTATCTCCAGCAAGACCTTCCCTCCCTGAAGATGGGCAACCTGAGGTTGAGTGAACTGGCCTCGCTCCACGCCCACAGTCGCTAGGAGACGGATCTCGCCAAATCGATGTCCGAGTTCTTTGACCGATGCCGTGATGGAGGTGCCCTCGGTGACCGTCCCGTCTGGCGGGAGTTCGGCAGCGATCCGGTCCAGATCGGCGGTCAAGGTCAGGAGATGGTTATACAGAACCATCCCCTGGGATTTGCTCTCTTGTTTCAGACTGGCAGAGGCTTGAATGATGAGTTGTTCCGTGACTTGGCGGTAGAAGACCCATCCGAGAATGGAGGTCGGCACGAGGGCGCAGAACACGAACAGACCAAGAATCCGACGCGCGATACGGCTGTGGAAGAGTAAATGGGAGAACGTCGTCTGCATGGGCTCCACACATTAGAAGTTTTTGGCCAAGCCGTAAAATCCGCCGTCACTCGCGCGAATGACATCATCATGGCTCTTGGGCGGATTCAGCGGCGCAACGGTGTCTTTGTCCTTTCCCATGCTGTAGATATCGAAGTCCGAGTTGATCCGGACGAGGAACCGGTCCTTCCGTGCTCCTCCGACACCTCCACAGGGTGGGCCAACTCCACCACCATTCCCTCCGCCTCTATTGCCACCACCAGCACCTTGAACAAAATGGAGAAGATGTTGATGGCCCCCGTTATCAATGGCGAGAGAAATATGCCCATTGCTATGCGTGAAGGGGGAGTCGGCAGCAGGAATAACTCGAGGACTGTCCTTCGTACGTAATTTCAGTCTGGCCAAGCTTCCAATGTCCGAAATGGTCCCGCAGTTGATTTTGTAGTACTGATACGGAGTTCCCCATGGATCCAGCATGGCGCTCCGTCCGATTTCCGCGAGAGAATTTGGATATTGTTTAGCAACGAACGCAAACCGTTTGATCTCTTTCGTGAGGCCGTGGAGTTCCGAAACGGTCTTGGCCAGGCGGGCTTTTTCGACAAAGTCGAGATAGTTAGGGACGGCAAGAGAAGCTAACACCCCGACGATCGAGACCGCGAGCATGAGTTCAATGAGGGTGAAGCCTTCAGCCTGCTTGAGCACAGACTGCGGCGCTGCACAAGATGGGTGCTGTCGAATAATCCGCACTGTTCCGTTTCGCATCCTGACCGTCTACCCGCTGTAGGTTTTAAATGTATCGAGGGAGGTCTTCAGTCCGGCCAGGTTCTGCTCCATTTGCTTGGCCAGAGCCGTCAAGGCTGGATCGTTCTTCATGACAGCCACTTCTTTGAACCGCGCGGTGTCGAGCGCCAGCATGACCTGCGCATGTTTCAACGTGTTGATCTTCGTTTGCAGCTGGGCGGTCATCTGATTCACAAGATCGGCTTCCGGGACAAGATAGTCACCTTCTCGAAATATGGCCCGAATACACAAGTTCCCGTCACCGATTTGGGGAAACACCCGCGTGAGACGATAGAGCGGGCCGGCGACACGTTGCATGAGCAGCAAGGAATGAATGCAATGGATCAGGACCACAACGCTCGCGCCAAGCGCCCAGGGCCAGAATCTGGCATGCAGACTGAGCAAGTCGTTGGCCACCACGGCGCGCTCCTGCCAGGAGAGGGCTGGGTTGTCGAGCGACTGCAGGAGTGGCTTGAAGACCGGGATGGCCAATAGCACGAACACGATCAGCGAATAGGCAATCACGTGGCTCAGGACACGCGCTTGGAGCGGATGCACGAAGCTAATCAATCGGCGCTTGTGCGTGCGATCGCTGCTCGGCTTCGCTCGCGCGTCTTGCAATGGCACTGACACCAGTGCGGGACGTGGACCGGAGGATTCTTTGGAGGCGTTGGTGTCGGTTGGAGTGTCGGCACGTTGGTCGGATGGGCTTGTCGATCGAAGTGGTTCTCCCATGACTACGCGGCCTCGACGGCAGTTGAGGATTTCGAACCACTCGACCCAGTACATTCGAACTGCCGTTGGATGTGTGATGGTCGTGTCTGCAGCTCACATTCTTCCAGACAGGTCTTGAACCGTCTCATCTCCTCATCGAGCATGTGAAGGGCAGGGGTGATCTGTTCGGAAGACTGCTCCTGAATCCGCCGCGCGACGGCTTCGTAGGCTTGTGTCACGAGTGCCGACTGCAGGTTGATGGCTTGTATCCTCTTTTCAAAATGGTCCAGCATGCAGTTCAACGCCTGTGCTTCCCGATGCAAATAGTCATGCTTCCGCAAGCGTGCCCGGTGATGCAGTTGACCGGTTCCGATCGACCGAAAGAGTGCCGTAAAACGATAGAGCGGGCCGGCAATGCGATGCATGAAGTACAGGGAATGGAGGAGCACCACGAGAAACGTGATGATCAACCAGGGCCAAATCCTCCCATTCAATTCGAGAAACTGCGTCGCAATGTCTGCACGTTGTTCCCAGGAAATAGACGAATCATAGAGCGGCTGAGCCATCGGCAGGAACACTACGGCATAGAGCGTGAGCAGGAGACAGGCAAAGTAGAGGAGGGTGGTGATCACAAACCAGTATTGAACCGGATGAACAAAGAGCTGTCTGCGGTGAAACACTCCCTTCATGATTGCATCGTTTTTCTCGTCCAGACGAGATGCGACTGGTTCTTGAAGGTGATGGTTTGCTCGTCGCGTCGCGAGTCGCCGTAGATCACCGTGTACAACGTACGAGGACCATCAGGAAACACCTCGAGGCGACGAACAGCCTGCGCATCCACCTGTTCTGCTCCGACGCTGAAAGCCACGCCGGTCTTGGTAAACACGATCATTCCGTCCTCGTATCCTTTCGCCGAGGTAACCCATGCGCCGATCAGTTCGTGTGGACAAGAGACGGCTTCGTCCCGAACCACCACGGCATAGATCAGGCCGGCCAGCATCACGCAGCCGACCGCAAGGAGGACTCTGGTCTGCCGATCGGATCCAGTGTCGACAGGCGAAGCTGTGGCTGTGGTCGCTTCTCTCATGGGAACCTCATCTCGTCGGACTGTGAATGACGTAGAAGGAATTCATTGCATACTAACGCAGTTGTCTTATTGGTCAACAACTTGGCTACTTTCAGCGGGATAAGACAGCGGTGAGACGTGACGTTGACTGTGGAGGCTTTCACTCAGCCCATACAGGGCTGGATTTGGGCACATGGAGAACGGTGAAATCATGAGGAGGCACACAGTCGAATGGGACTTGCGGGTTGACGCACATCAGAAGGAGAAGGTGTATGGCGGTTCGATGAGGAAGATCAGCTATGGCGTCTATGAATCAGGCCGCTCGTGATGCTGCAACCACATCAACATGTCGCGCGTGACCTGTTCCGGCTTGTCTTCATGCAGGAAATGTCCGGCGTCGACGACCGTCATCACCGTCAGCCGGTCGACCAAATTATGCAGCCCATCAAGATTCTGACTGACGAGTGCCTGGTCCTGTACTCCCCAGATCACCAGAGTAGGGGCGTGAATGGTAGGATATCCCAACCTCCGCTGACGCAATGCCCCGCCCCCGCGTAGGGCCGCGCGATAGTAATTCAGCATGGCTGTGAGCGCTCTTGGCTCGCAAGCTTGCCGTCGATACAGTTGAATGAGATCATCCGGCATCTGCTTCGTCATAAGCCGAAAGATCTCACCGATCACATAGCCATGGCCGGCAGACATTGCTGCTTCCGGCAGCCAGGGCATTTGAAACAATCCCATGTACCAGGACCGATGCAACTGCCGCCAATGTCGTACTTCCCGTTCGAAGCAGGCCGGATGGGGCGCGTTCACAATGACCAATGCTTCGACGCGCCCGGCGTGCCGCATCGCGTAGTACCAGGCGATGATTCCACCCCAATCATGCCCGACCAGGATGGCGCGTTGTACCTGCGCGGCATCGAGAAGTCCGGTGACATCGTCCATCAAGGGTTCAATTCGGTAGGCGTCTATGCCCGTGGGTCGCGTCGTACCACCGTATCCCCGGAGATCAGGCGCCCAGACCCGATACCCTGCCTGTGCCAGCGGGTCAATTTGATGTTGCCATGAGATGGCGGATTCTGGAAATCCATGCAGGCAAAGTATCAGCTTCTCGCCGGACCCGGCCATGGCCACTCGAAAGGACAGTCCGTTCGCGACAATCTGTTGAAAGGTCATGTCTTGCGCATCAGCTGTATTGAGATCCATCCACTGCCAGACTGGAAACAAGGTCTGCACGAGGAGTCCTGCCCGCCCAGAGGAGTTGCCGCCCCGTTTGTTTACGCACCACGGCAAAAACAGAGAAAATTCTTTTCAGCGTATCGACTTACAGCTACACTCTGGAACATGACGAAATACATGATTTGGCAAGATCAGGGTAAGTGGCGTGCCTCTCTGCAGAGCTCTCCCGACCAACAGATTCAAGCAGAGTCGTTTGAAGAGCTGCAGCTCAAGCTTGGCCACCTCTCCCGTGAGCGAACCGTCGACAAGCCTGCTCCTCTCCGGAAAATCGCCTGAGAGATTGTCTGCTGTGACGCAAGGCTGAGCCCGTGGCTTGAGACCAACGGCTCGGCCATTTGTTCGGTTAACACAGTCAGAGTTATTCTCCCTGCATTGAGCTGAACTCAGGCCTATCCTCTCGTTGGATCTTCTCCGACATCAGAGCACATGTTTTTAGGTCCAGGGAGTTGCCTGATGCCTCATCGCTTGCTTATTGAGTCTTCTTGCGAATGATGGCCGCAAGCGGCCTTACGATATGACCCGATGCCGTACGGCATACCGCCCAGAGAATGTCTCACCGGGAACGAGCCGCTTCAGCCCCCAGTCTGGGTGATTGAACGCATCACTTGCGCAGGTCATTGGTTCGATGGCAAGCGCGGCTCGTGGCGCGTCGGCAATGGCATCTCCGGTATACACGACCACTGCGGAAAACGCGTGATCCATTGTAATGTCAATTGCGCGATTGCGTGCCCTGTGACGTAGCGATGCCGTGGCCATTCCCTGTGCGTCGCGCTCGAGCTGTAGATAACAATGGTTGAAGCGCTGACGACCGATCTCCCGAAATCGTCGGTAGTCACACGACGTACCGGTCACGCTCAGAACCTTGCCTGTTGGAACAAGCTGCTCGTTGAATTCCACAGAGGCGGCTCCCGGGATCTGCACCTCAGCCTCGTCGATCACAGACGTTCCAACGGTGAAGTAGGGATGAAACCCGACTCCGACCGGCGCAGCCTGTTGCCCTTCGTTTTTCACGCTGAATGTGCAGGTGAGCCCAGAGGTACCGAGGTCATACATCACTCGTATGGCGAGTGAAAAAGGATAGCCTCGTCCAGCATATGTCTCAGCATCGAGACGAATTTCAAACGTCACCTGGTTTGCGTGAACATCCTGCACCTGCCACGGCAGACTGCGAACGAACCCATGAATGGCGTTCGGCCCTTCCTTATCGTTGCATTCCAGCTGAAATTGCTGTCCATCGAAGGAGTAGCGCCCATCGCCGATGCGGCCGGGAAAGGGGATGAGCACGTCGCCCTGTCCGCCGCGTTTGTGGGTGCCACCCGAATACCCCCACACAATGTCGCTTTCTTGTCCGCTTTCATCGATGAAGAAGTACCGTCGTAACGACGCGCCCCATGGGGATACGACAGCTCGCTGATTGTGGTACGAGAGAGTGAGTTCTGTGTCTGGCGTCACGAGTGTCATTGTCTAGATTCTCCATGCGGGTGCGGTTGTGCCAACGTCAATTTTGGAGGGGAATCTCAGGATGTCCCATCCTGGGGTTCACCCTGACAGAGATCGACCAAAACAGCCAACTATCGCACGACACCGTACCGACAGATCTGAGGTTCAGAGGCTAGAAGACCGGTCAACTGTTGCAGCGTGGCCAACAGATGAGGCGTCAGGAAATGCGCCTGTTCTGCTGCGGGGCTGGCCCATCGTTCGATAAACGCAAAGTCAGTCGGATCGGCATGGTTCTGCAAGAGCTCGTAACTCAGACAGCCAGGTTCCCGGCGAGTCGCATCAACTAAGGCAGTCAGGATCTCTCGCACCTGAACCACCTGATCGGGCTTGGCCTTGGCACGGGCAATCACACGAAGAGAGCCGTCGACTGTCATGGGATGCTCCATAGTTGGAATCTAAATGCGTGAACGATTACTTCACAAAAGGATTGCCGGATTGCTTCCAGTCGTCAAGGTTCATGATGACCGCAGAGGTCTGCGTGAATCCAAGCTCGCCAAGGGTTTGAGCAGCAAGAGTCGCACGCTTCCCACTTTGACACTGAAGCACAATCGGACGCTCTCGGTCGGCCTTCTCCGCAGATCCGACATGGTTCCAGATTTGAGTATCGATCACGCCGCGCGGAATATTGATCGCTCCTGGGACGTGTCCGGCTGCAAATTCTTGAGGCTCACGGACATCGACGATCAAGGCTGGTCCAGGATTCTCGACGATTTTTCGATAGTCCTCCATACCGATTGTTCTGACAGGTTTCGGTGCGGCTTGAACGTTCTGTTTGATGGTCGGCTGGAGGCTCTGAGCGAGAGCGGGAGAAGATATGGACAGGGAGGCGCCGATGAGGACAGAGACGAAACAGATGGCTAACCCATTCATGGTCTTCATGCAAGAATCTCCTTCTGATGACTGTACCGTACGTGGGTTTGGGAAGAGCGCAGAAAATTCAGTGTACCCTGACTCACGCGGTTCCTCAAGGACTACGTTGTTGAGCCCTCAAAAGCGGACCCTGCCAGCTGCGTTTCCATGGTCACGATTTGTTCAGCGGTCTATCCCGAGTGGGTGAGATCCGTTCCTGCCTGCTATTGATCGCTCATCTTCAGTGATATCGGGATTCAGCCGATACGTGATGTGGATCTTTATCTTTGATTGACTGAGGCATCCCTATGTTCGGTTTCGGGAGAAAAAAGAAAGCATCTCCCTCGAATGATCAGAAGGATCGCCAGATCCCAGTACCATCGGCTGGTATCAAAGGGTCACTCATGTCGCTCGAGCAACGGCTCATGTTCGACGCGGCAGCGGCAGCCACAGCTTCCGAAGTGGCGACAGAACCGAAGAACTCATTGGAAATGGTGTGAATTCCAAAGAGCCGCAGCAATCATCCACCCAGAATGAAAAGCGTGGATCGGATGTACCAGCTGATCAGACAGACGTTCACCGCTCCGCCACAGCCGAGGCAGAGCGTAAAGACTTTCTTGAGCCCGATGACGCCATTGATCCAATAGAAAGCACTGATACATCTACCATTCTCAAGCAGACAGCAACAATGGTACTGGCCAGCGTTGTATTACAGAATGGTCTAGGAAACAACACGAAGCTCAGTCGGTTGGTTTCATGCCCTGCAGGTGCGTCAAACGTCTCTCCCAATCCGACGCCTCAGCAATCAGCCGATGATAATCGCGCTTCCGATCAAGATAGATCGGAACATCCTCAACCTGCCGTAGAAGAAGCCGGCCAATCTGAAACCTAATTGGCACGCTAATCCAATATCTATGGGCTGATGATTAGGCCTGAAGCCAGGTGACATTCTGCCATGCCCGCGGTATCCTCGGCTTCCGTTGTGGCATCGTACGTACTTACCCACAAGGAGGACTTCATGGAGCGACGAATGATGGTCATGGCCTGCGCCCTCGCATTGATCGTCGGCCTGGCTTTGCGGTAATGGCGACAATGGCGGCCGGAGAAGAAGCAACCGTGGACCTCAATAGCCCCGAGCCATCTTGAAGACAATCCCCGTCGTCGGGCCTATGTCGGGTGAGGATCCCGGTGCAGTCGTCTCAAGTGCCTATCACTTGAGACGACTGTGGGGTCAAAGGTAGGAAGCCATTGCTCCCACCAAGATCTTGGGGGATACTGGGGCACGATTCAGAAGCGTTGCAATTCGTCAAAATATTCAGAAAAGAACCGGAGGGGACATGAAAGAGCGGAAGGGAAAGGGAAGGGGAGAGGATACAGACAAGACAGCCGAGGTGCGCGCAGGGAGCGACCCCTTTCAACGTCTGCTCGGGCTGATGTTTAAGGCCCACCCGTGGCACGGCGTGTCTATCGGGGAAGAGGCCCCCGATGTGGTCACGGCCTACATTGAAATCGTCCCGACCGACACGGTCAAATATGAAGTGGACAAGAACAGCGGCTTTCTCAAGGTGGATCGGCCCCAACGGTTTTCAAACTTCTGTCCCGTCTACTATGGACTCATTCCGCAGACCTACTCAGGAGACCAAGTCGCCGGCATCTTTGCCAAACGAGCTCGCCGCAAAGGCATGGTCGGAGACGGCGATCCGCTTGATATCTGCGTGTTGTCGGAAAAGAGCATTCCCCACAGCGACATCCTCCTCACAGCGCTGCCGATCGGGGGATTGAGCATGGCTGACGGCGGCGAAGCCGACGACAAGATCATCGCCGTGATGCGGGACGATGCCGTGTACGGCGGCTTCACGGACATTTCACAATGTCCGTCGGCGCTCATGGATCGCCTTCAGCATTATTTTTTGACCTATAAGAGCGCGCCAGGGACGACACACCACAAAGTAGAAATCACCAGCGTCTATGGACGGG
>SWDG01000027.1:397147-411849 GCA_005116965.1 Nitrospira sp.
GTACTGAATATACTGGGCGTAGCACGCCCTATGCCATGGTGAGCACTATGCACCACGCCTCTAATTGAGACATCACTAGGGCCAAACATCCCTAGCTTAAAACACAAAACAGGACTATTAGGCACTGATCACCATCTGGCAGTCGATGTTATGTATCAAGCTAAGGTTCTATTCTGAAATTCAGAGTGAGTATGTAGAACCTCGCAGGTACTTTAAACTAGAGCCGTAGTGCTTCTCTATGGTATACGCTAGAGCCATACGTACCAAGTATCGTCTTAACTTAAGACGGCATGAATCCATCCATCACCAATGACCATGATTCTGAATAGGGCCACTCAGGCCTGCTAGGGTGGGAACCATAGCAGAACCGTATCGTGGACAGGTGTTTCAGGAAGACAAGATCTTGAAGATGTCATTTCAGGAACCCACACCGGGGAGGTGCTTGTGGAAACCGTGAACGAAATGGTGGGAGCCAGTCCCGCCATCTGCGCAGTCTTTGATTTGGTTCGGAAGATGGCGACCACCGAGATGCCGGTACTGATCACCGGCGAGACAGGCACGGGCAAGGAATTGACTGCGCAAGCAATCCATGAGCGAAGCCTTAGAAAACACGGGCCATTCGTGCCGATCAACTGCGGAGCCATCCCGGAAACATTATTAGAATCGGAATTATTCGGTCATGAACGCGGCGCCTTCACAGGAGCCGTTCAACAAAAAAAAGGCAAACTGGAAGCGGCAGCTGGCGGGACATTGTTTCTTGATGAGGTCGGCGATCTGCTGCCCACCCTACAGGTCAAGCTGCTTCGTTTTTTGCAGGAGGGCACCTTCGAACGAGTCGGGGGGCAAGAGACACTCCACGTGGATGCGCGTGTGCTTGCCGCGACCAATGTCGACCTGAAAGCAGCAATCGACAAAAACCTGTTTCGGGAGGACCTCTACTATAGGCTTGGCGTGTTACGCATTCATCTGCCACCACTGCGGGACCGTGGCGAGGACACCTTGCTCATGGCAATGGTCTTTCTCAAGCAGGCTGCCGTGACCTATCGCAAGTCGATTCGAGGCTATACGGCCCACGCCATTGACGTGCTGCGTACCTATTCCTGGCCAGGAAACGTGCGGGAGCTCAGCAATCAGGTTCGACGCGCCGTCGTCATGGCGGAGGGAGAGGAGATTACTCCGCAGGACTTAGATCTGGCCGGCGAAGAACTCCATCCGGTGGACACACTGGATTCCCTGCGAGCCGCTCACCGCCGGATTGAGATGGAGTTGCTGGTGAAGGCGATCAGTCTGCATCAAGGGAACTTGACCCGGGCAGCCAGAGACTTGGAGGTGAGCCGCTCGACGTTGTATCGCAAACTACGAGCCTATGGGCTTGAAAAGTTTGTGCCCGCCGCAACCCCGCATTCTCTTAGTTCCAGAACCAGGTTGAAGAAATCGGCAACACCCTCCGCGCAGGAGAACAGGTGTGGAGAATCGCCTGAATCTGCTCCGGTGGGTACCCCCTTGGAACCGGTGCATCAACTCTCTTAACCAGCTCGTAGAGCTGGTTCATTACAAAAGAATTGCCTTCCTCCAGTATGTCTGTGCGCCAACCATCGAGGGGAGGGTTCACTCCTTCACAATGTACATTCGTTTGTGCTTAAAATTGTCGACTCGTCAAACAGCATATAGTTGAGAAGTGTTTCATAATGCAACACCATGAAGAAGAAGAATTTTACGCAACATCTAGGTATGTCTTCATGATGATTCGTATTCCATGTGGTGAACACATCAGATGAGACGATGGTACGGGTCCTAGCGCATTCGAAAAGTTAGCACGCTGTGTCCCATAATAAAACAGTCCATGATTGGCATACCATCATCATGCGTGAAACAAAATCAACGTCAGACTCTCAAGAACATGGGCCATTCTTTTCTCCTATCGGAGAAAGGAGTCTGCCAAATTTAGAAGGGAAGAGTCGAACGCAAGATAAATGAGTGTCCTAAAATAATACACATGGGTACGATTTCATACAGCACCTTACTCACCCTATGTATGAATATCTCACAATACCTTCGTAAACAGAAATATTACGTATTGGGCACCTGAATTGCTTAACACTGCAAGCAATGCAGTGCGTAGTACAGAGCGGTATGGGGAAATTGTGGATAACGTAAAACCGACCGAGCGAATTGTTCTTCTGCATCAGCTGATGGCCACGAAGCCTCTTCAGAATGAGATGGCACGTAGCCCCATGCCACAACTTCAGGCCTTGCGAGCGTCATCACGAGAAGGCGTAGTAGAAGAAGATATATCGCCAGACTGGTGGTTCCATCACTTTGAGCCAGTCTGGAAACCATTTCTTCAATGGCTTCGTAGTCAGAAGAATGTGACTCTGCGTGAGTTTGAACGAGCCGCTTCTCAAGTTCCAGGTCTTACACCTATCGAGAAAACCATTGCCATATCCGCGTTCCGTCAACAACAAGAACAGGGATCAGTCCCTTCCCAGAACGCTCCCGCGTTTCGTCGTGAACACAGCCTGTCTGCGGTTTAACTGACTATTCCATCTTCGTCTGACCCGGCTCTACGACACACGTGGCCCGTGCGCGTCGTTGAGAGCCTCAGAAGCAGCCTGCTTGTTTCTCCGCAACGATACCATGACACCTCACCCCGCATGGCTTTGGGCTGAGTGGTCAGACCTCAAGAGCCAGATCCAGAAGACGTGCCTGGCTGGACTCGATGGAGGAGCGGTTCTTATGGAGTCGTGTTCTCGGTGAGATAGTAGTACTGAATCAGGCGTTCTTGCACGAGCGGAAGAGCGGAAGCCGTCGCGTTCTGTGACGGAGAAGAGTGTTCTGAGGTCAGCTCTTTGATCCAGTTGCCCATGTCATCATACTCATAGGTGGTGATCCACTTCTGTTGCTGATCTTGGCCAAACGCTTCGGTCGTCGCTCGCACCCGCCTTCCCCTCTCGTCATAGTCGTTCGCAACCCGACCAGCCACAGTTCCGTGCGCATTGTAAATGACGAGCTCATGTAGCCGTCCCCACGCGTCATACTGGTGTTTCAACTCACTGAACAACTCACCCTTACTGTACCTCGCGGAATAAATGCGCCGCCCGAATATGTCGAACAGACTCTTGTAGGCCATCGAATGGTTGACCCACAGTTGTTCCGAGAGGTGGCCCTGCTGGTCGTACAAAGAAAACTCGGCATACTGAAAACCGCCGTTCTCTGAGGTCGTCACAGATGCCGTGTCACGGCCCTCTGAGTCTTGCGCATACACGACCTGCTTCCGAAACATGAGCCTCCCGCTGGGATCGAGCGCGAGTTCCTCCTCAAGGTGGCCGTCCTGGTCGTACCGGAAGAGGGAATACGTGGCAGTATTGGCATATGCCATGTCGATGACGGCCTCAATGAGGTGGCCCGCGCGATCATAGGTTTCCGTCGTAGAGTAACCCAGTTTCTTGATGGTCACGCTGCGAACAGGCCCAATGAGCTCATTCGTGGTTCTGGTTGTCTCGGCAACACCAACCGTCTCCCAGAAACTCACCAGAAGAGTTGCCAATAAGATTGAGACCAATCGAAGATACATACACACCTCCCCTAAACATCCTACGACCAGACTTCTAAAATATGAAGCAAGAGTAGGAATTTAGGCAGGTGGGGTGAGTGGACCATCGCCTTCATGATCTTGCCAGACCGACCTTCAAGAGAGGGATGCAACCGTCTGATCCGAATGCGAACCCTGTGCATTCTCACGCCAACGAACACCTGTGGAATTTGCACCTCGTTCGGCTGTATTCTCTATAACCCCGTATTCGGAAGTGTAGTCTTCCAAGCAGACTCAGAAAACAGCAACGGGGTGATTTGACTCGTCGAATAGCGCAGCTGAACGGCAGCGGTACATGCAACCAGACACACATCCATCATCATACCCTGTCACACGGTTTCTCAAAGACGACCACCGACGGCTGGAGAAACTCCTCAACAAAGCCATGATCACCGGGGGCCGAATCGACCAGGGACACTATGATGAGTTTCGAGCGGGGCTGCTTCGCCACATTGGGATGGAGGAGAAGATTCTGTTGCCTGCGGCTCAGCGATCGAACGGCGGCGCGCCACTATCAATTGCGGCAACGCTTCGGCTCGACCATGCGGCCATTGCAGCCTTACTCATGCCCACTCCCACACCCAAACTCATCGCCGTACTGCGCTCGATCTTGAACAAGCACAACGAGGTCGAGGAAGGCCTAGACGGCTTGTACGCCACCTGCGACAAGTTGGCGGGCGCTCAGACGGAGGATCTGTTGGCGAAACTCCGTGCCGCCCCAGCCGTGGCTGTGCTTCCGCATTCGGATACTCCGGCTGTGCTGGGTGCCGTCCGTCGCGCCTTGGAGCGGGCCAAGTATGAGTCTCTCTCCAATTCGATGCCCTCCTCATGATCATCCCCTTTGACATGCGATATGGTATGCTGCGCCTCCAATCATGACGACTGAGACAACTCTCTCAACGGAACTGGCAGCCGCCACAGGGCGACGGCGGACTTTTGCCATCATCAGCCATCCTGATGCAGGCAAGACAACCCTGACCGAAAAATTGCTGTTGTATTCAGGGCTGATCCGGACCGCCGGCATGGTGCGCGGGCGCAAGGGTGGTAAAGCGACCGCGTCGGATTGGATGGGGATGGAACAGGAACGTGGCATTTCCATCACAGCCTCTGCGATGCAGTTCCCCTATAAAGGCGCTGTGATCAACTTGCTCGACACGCCGGGCCACCAAGATTTTTCTGAGGACACATATCGCACCTTGACAGCGGCTGACAGCGCCATCATGGTGATCGATGCGGCCAAAGGCGTTGAAACACAGACTCGCAAGCTCTTTGCCGTATGCCGTCTCCGGCGGATTCCAGTCCTGACGTTGATCAACAAGATGGACCAGCCGGGTCGCCCGCCGCTCGATTTAATGACCGAAGTGGAACAGGCCTTGAACATTCACGCAAGCGCGATCAATTGGCCGATCGGATCAGGCAGCGACTTCGTGGGCATCGTGACCCGCGCCGACAACCGGGTACAACTGTTCAGCAAGACCGCGCACGGCGGAGCCGCGAAAGTGGCGACGGAGACCCTACCGCTCACCGAACTCGGCGCCACAGGTCGGGTCTCGCAGGAGAACCTGGACCAGGTCCAACACGACTTGGACCTCTTAGACATCGCCGGCAATCCCTTTACGCGCGAACAGTTTCTGCAAGGCGACATTACCCCAGTGTTTTTCGCATCGGCACTCACCAACTTTGGCGTCGAGAGTTTTTTGGATGCCTTCGTACAGATGGCGCCAAGCCCAGGCGCACGGTCGGCCGACCGTGAGGATGGAACTGACGTCTCCGTCAGCCCGGTTGAGATACCGTTCAGCGCCTATGTGTTCAAGCTCCAAGCCAACATGAACCCCAAGCATCGCGACAGTACCGCGTTTCTTCGAGTCTGCTCCGGGCGGTTTGAGCGGGATCTGGTGGTCAAGCATCACCGATTGGGTCGGGATATTCGACTAGCGAGACCGCACAGCTTGGTGGCGCAGGAACGCAGTACGGTCGAAGAGGCTTATCCTGGAGATATCATCGGCATCATCAATCCTGGGGTCTTCGCCATTGGTGATACGGTGTCGCTGACTGGGGGCTTTAATTTCAAACCGCTCCCACAATTCCAGCCAGAAATCTTTGCGCGTCTGAGACCGACTGATGTCGGCAAACGCAAAGCATTCGACAAGGGCCTGTCCCAGATGGCGCAAGAGGGCACGGTGCAGATCATGCGAAGTCTCCATGATCAAGAGGTATTAGTTGCTGCAGTCGGTCGACTACAGTTCGATGTGTTGCAATATCGACTGCGCCACGAATATCGTGTGGAAACCATCTTGGATGCGCTGCCATTTAGTTGTAGTGCCTGGCTGGACGGCGACCCAGCCACGTTCAAGTCACCGTCGGCCTCGATGCTAGTGAAAGACCAACGGGATCGAGTCGTCGTTCTGTTCGGCGATCAGCTCATGAAGAATATCGCCCGCGATCGGAATCCCGACCACGTGCTGCGAGACATGGGATAGCAGCTGACGGCGATCAGTAAACGGCAGGTGGCGTCATCCAGGTGAATTCCGTGTAGCGCAAGACGTACATGCGCCGAACACAGCGAAGCTGTTTAGCGTCCAGTCGAGGACTTCATGAGACTGTCGGCCTGAGGGGGTAGGAAACCGAGGTAGCCTCGGTGCCGCTCCGCCAATTCCAAGACGGAGAACGGTTGGCCGTCAACCATCTCCGGAGAGGAAAAAATCTGTCGGAGATGGTCTCCCGGAGCTCCGACGATGTTGCCGGCAAATACCACGCCTTTCTGCTTGAGCCGGGCCACTGCGTGGTCGATATCCTCCACACGAACGGCGACGTGGTGAAAGACCTTGTCACCGAATTTATTGACCCACCCAGGAATAATGCTGGTCTTGCCTCGTTCATCCGGATAGGCCTGGTCGACAAAGAGCGCCGGGTAGCCCAGCTTCCGATAGACCTTCGCATACCAATCGTCGTACTGCAGGGTTTCATCATAGGCGTAGCCTAGGTTCACAAAGGGTGCCGCCCCACTGTCGATGTCGAGTGTCCGAATTGTGACATGGTCGATGAGAGGAGAAAATCCCACACCGGTTTCATCGAGCATCACCTTCAGCACCGTGGCGGCGCGATTACGCGCCAGATAGTTGGCAACCATCTGCTCCATGAGATCATCAAGTTCTTGAGTCTGATCCATGGTCACACCTCATTTACGATCCAAATTTAATGCCTTGAGCCAGCGGGAGTTCCGTTCCCCAGTTGACCGTGTTAGTCTGGCGGCGCATATAGGCTTTCCAGGAATCTGAACCCGCTTCGCGGCCTCCCCCTGTTTCCTTCTCTCCACCAAATGCCCCGCCGATCTCGGCTCCTGATGTTCCGATATTGATGTTGGCGATGCCGCAATCGCTGCCGGCGGCGGAGATAAACCGTTCGCCATGACGCAGATGATTGGAAAACATGGCGGAGGAGAGTCCTTGAGGCACGTCATTTTGCATCTGAATGGCCTCATCGATCGTCTGAAAGGTCATGACATACAGAATCGGCGCAAAGGTTTCGCGCTGTACGACAGGCCAGTGGTTCTGTGCCCGCACAATCGTGGGCTCGACGAAAAATCCAGCTCGACTCAGGACGCAGCCTCCGCAAAGAATCTGGCCGTCCTCTTTCTTAATCTCGTCCAGCGCAGCGCGATAGCCCTCTACCGCCACCTGGTCGATGAGCGGCCCCATGAGCACATTTTTTTCGAGAGGATTACCGATCTGCACTTGCGCATAGGCCTTCACGAGTCTGCCGACGAGCTCCTCACACCGCGATTCATGGACAATCAGACGCCTGGTTGTCGTGCATCGTTGCCCTGCAGTCCCGACGGCACCGAACACAATTGCGCGCACGGCCATGTCCAGGTCGGCGGTCTCATCAACGATGACGGCATTGTTACCGCTGAGTTCGAGCAGCGTGCGTCCCAATCGCTGACCGACCGCGGCGGCGACTCGGCGCCCAACCGGCACCGACCCCGTGAACGAAATCAGCGGCAACCGGGGATCCTGCACCATGCTATCCGCCAGCGCCGGTTGGTCGGTGATGAAGAGCGAAAAAATGCCGGCATAACCCTGTTGCTGCATCACTCGATTGCAGATCTGTTGCACCGCCACGGCGCAGAGCGGCGCCTTGGGTGATGGTTTCCAGATGACCGTATCGCCGGCGATGGCGGCCACAAAGGCATTCCAGGCCCACACAGCAACTGGAAAATTGAATGCGGTGATCACGCCGACCGGTCCTAACGGATGCCACTGTTCGCTCATCCGGTGGGCCGGGCGCTCGGACTGCATCGTGGCGCCATAGAGCATTCGAGATTGACCGACGGCGAAATCCGCCATGTCGATCATTTCTTGTACTTCACCATCGCCCTCTGCTTTGATCTTCCCGACTTCCAGTGAGACGAGCGTGCCCAATTGATCCTTCTTCTCACGGAGAGCTTGGCCGATGAGCCGAACAATCTCGCCACGCTTCGGTGCAGGAACCATCCGCCAGGTACGGAACGCTTCACGCGATTCTTTCACAATCCGTTCGTAATCCTCTGGTGAACAGGGATAGACGCCGGCAATCTGCTCACTAGTAGAAGGATTGATCGAGGGGAGGAGAGATCCATCATTACGACCGGACCACCAACTACTGCCGGTACTCCCCCCGGAATTCACGGCTTGGATACCCAGATCTCTCAGCGCAGTGTGACTCGTGCTCATCGGAAGCAGGCTCCTAAATCATTGGCCAAGAAATCCTTCAGTAGTACGGATTCCTGAGTGACGAATCCATGGTACGCCGATGGATGGGTCAGCACAAGATCCATGACGCAGCAGACACTCGATGCAGTCGTCACTTGGATCGCCGACCAGAGTTTTCCCTTGATACATTGCGGATACACTTTTTTCACATAATTCTCCTCAAAGAACCCATCCTCCCTCTTGCCCATGACCGAAGCATAGACCAAGACGACATCCTGAAGGGTCTGGGGAACGGCATGTTCGAGCACACGCTTCAGCGTCCCTCGGTCTTCGTTGAGCTTAAGGTCCTTCATCAACAGTTGTATTTTTTCACAGTGGCCGGGATAGCGGAGAGTCTTGTAATTCATGGTTCGAACTTTTCCCTCGTAGCTGTCGGCCAAGGTACCTAATCCACCTGATGTATTGAAGGCTTCGTACAGCAGCCCGTCCAGCTCGATCGTTTCGTACCCTTCGAGCGGTTGCAGCGGGACTTTCTCGCCTTGTTCAATGCCGTAGCACACATTGCCATATTCATTAATCAGCCCATCGGTCGACCAGGTGAGCGAATACTTGAGCGCATTACTGGGATGGACCGGCAGCGCGCCCACCCGCATCTTGACCGTATCGAGCGTTTCAAAATGCGTCATGAGCTCATGCGCCACAATACTGATGAAGCCTGGCGCCAGCCCACATTGCGGCATGAACGCATGCGTGGCGCCTGTGCTCAAGACCTTGATCTGGTTCGTCACTTCGACATCTTCGGTCAGGTCGAAGTAGTGCAGATGATGGGTCAAGGCCAAACCGGCGACGGTCGGATTACAGAAATAGGGGAGACTCGAAAGAACCGCGTCGAATCGATGCGCGGAGAGATAGGTGCCAACGGCATCCGGATGCCGTACGTCCAGCAGACAGGGGGTGACCCGTTCCAAACCGAGCTCTTCGACCAGATGTTTCGGCGCATCCAAGGTCATGTCGCCCAGATGGACCTCGTACTGGCCACGTTGATTAAGGAGACAGGCGATCAGAGACCCGATCTTGCCGGCACCAAGGACGAGCACGCGATGCATCATGAGACATTATACTCCACCGTCGCTTTCTGACCACTGGCTTTGAGAAATGGAGCACCGAACAGGGCAAGTCGTCAGTGTTGATCGAGAGCATCGACAACATACTGTAGACGGTCGGTTGGCGCGACTGAGGCCTGACTGTACCGGCAGGGAGGAATATCGGCTTGCAGTCTTCGTAAGAGCGTCGTCATCTTCATCGTGCTGGGCACTTCGCAGATCCAGACATGCATACCGGATTCCAATTCATCAAAATGGCGCTGCACACGAAAGCTGGGCTGCTCCATAAAGTAGGCGGAGAGAAAACCGTTCACGGCCGTCACGACCCAGGGCTGTTCCTTGATGTAGCGATAGCTCAGTCGCAGTTCTATTATCGTGGCTTGCGCTTCGGACTCCATCGCTCCACTCTATCAAGTCTGGCTATGAGGCCGCCACTGCCCCAAACAGAATATATTGCTATGGCCGAGCTGGGCTGGAAGATGCAGCAGGCTGTGAAGCAAGAGGCTCGCCGAACTGAGCGGATCGAAAGGATTCATGCCACGACAACAATTGCCAATGGCCATTGCGGCGTTCGAGCACCCCGGTTTCCCGCATCGGAAGCACAGTCCGTTTCACGTCAGGTCCGTCGGCCACATAGCGAATATAGTCGAGCTCCATCGCATACCAAGCCAGATTTCCTTTCGTCCAGACCTTCAGTTCATTGATCGGAATCTCGAGTTTCTGGGAATTAATGAATTCCTCTCGCATGCCCTCCTCAAGCTCCGTCCAACCGACATACTTACGGCCGGCAACCCCGTAGCTGATGATATCGGCATCTTGTGCCATCAGTCGTGAAAGCGTCGGCAGGTCCTTTTCGGCATTGGCGCGAACCATGCGGCGGATGGCGGACTCTGGATCGGAAGGTTCCAACGCCCTCGCGGCAGTCGGGGCACTGATCAACAGTGTCAAGACACACCACGCACACAGTCTGAGGCGGATCATGGATGACTCCCTTCATCAACCAGCTCGAAGAATCGAATCAGCGCTCCCATCAATACTCAACAAGAACTGACATAACCGTCAACAGGTCGAGCGCACGGAGGGGGGCTACTCCCACCACGGAATTTTTCCTTACTACTCTTCAATTCCCTCACAGCTGGCGCGAAGCCACTTGCCTTTGATATCCAGGTGAGCCTTGCCCGATCCTTTGAGGTTCCTGTCACCGGTTGCCACGAGACTTTCGGGTGTCTTTGCTTCGATCGTGAGGTGTCCAGTTGACGCCGGTGGGCCGGGGCAGATTTGATCGATGACGAGTTTCGATGCGGATTTCGAAATCACTTTGACCTTGCAGTTCACCTCAGCATCGTCATCTTCGTCTTCCATCTCCTTGATAATGCGATCCTGCGATACATCCTCTTTTGTAACACAGGATGGCACCGTCATCGTGTGAGGCTTACCCTCGCGGGCTTTCATCATTTGCTCCATTTGAACCCGTTGTGCCGGCGGCATGTTGGCCGCCATCTCCGGTGAGAGCTTCATCCCCGATGCAACGGTTGTCACTGTTATTTCCCATACACCGGGTTTCACGTTGAGCGACTCGGCTCGTGCATCCAGCTCCAGTGTCAGGATGTAGAGACCGAGTATCAAACCAACTCCCAGTAGGGATAATTGATGCCCCAATGTTCGTCCTGTCCTACACATGAGCCCTCCTTTCATGACGAAGTTCAAACGATGCAATCATTGTAATGATTTCTGCCAGATGGGTAAACGGTCATAGAAGCTGGCTGGACAGCTTCCAGCCAGAGGACTTACCAATGGAGCGTCACAGCGTTCTTCAATTTTCAACATTGACCTGGTTATTCTCCAGGCGTAGGCTGTGCTCAGTACTTCGCCGCCTCATTCTGGAGGTGGTAACTATGGTCCTCCGTGGAGCACAGTTCCAACGGTCCCGACCTGCCTGGTGTAAGTTCCTCACCAGACAGGCCCTTTCTGCCTACCGAGCCACATTCGTGCATAGACGGTCTGATGCCGACTGCCTCCCGCAAGGAAGGCGGACGACACACAGACGTCTGATGCACTCCTACAGTATGGGCCAGTGTTGGCAACCGCACAAAGGACTCGCGTCGTATAGCGCGAGCGGGCGACCTGTGTCATGCGGGAATCGGAGGCGTGGGTGTGCCCATACGCATTCGCTGGATGATCTGAACCTATACGAGGGGAGGGAGCGATGAGACCGACAAAGGCAATCGTGAAAGGACATGCTCTCTATGAAGCGTTGGGGGGTAAGTTGATCAAGGACGGTTTCACGAACCGGCAGGACATGGAGGAATACGTGAGCCGTCATTATCTCACCCTGCCGGTCATCGATGAACAAGGACGGCCATGGCTCCTCAATGGAAAGCCAGTCTATTGTCTGCATGGAACTCAATACGAAACGATGAACGATGCGCGTGTCCACCTTGTCCGCTGTCTGGATTGCGGAGGCATGGGGATTCGATTCGACGAACTCGTCATCGAATCGGACTGCATCCACTGCACAGCCTGCGGATATGAATTCGATGTCAGGCTGGAAATGATGGAGACGTAAAACGGGCTTACCATCAGCGCTTGTCTCTAAGCTGGGGGGACTCCGGACTCCCGTTTGAAGGCGCGATTAAAGGACGGCTCGAACTCATAGCCCACGTCGTTCGCCAGGCTCCCTCCGTAGGCCGAGACGGGGATCTTTACCTCCTCGCCGTGGCCCTGAAAAGGATCCGCCTTTCGTGGCGAGATCGAGTTCACCGTCCACGGTTCAACACGTCCGAGTCAGAGATTTCCAATGCATCCACAGACTCTCTCCACTGAATCGAATTCGATTCACTCACAGAATCGATTTCGATACATCCCTCGGTGAGCAGCCGAGGTATTGAGGTACGTATCACTCAATAGCGGACACATTCTTCTGTAACCTTCGTGCCTCCATGCTGGGCGTCCCCAAAGAAGGGCGCCCAGCATGGGCCGTTGAAGAGCTCGTGAACTCCCAGTAAATAGGGTTAGGGCTTGGAATTACACATTCGCCTCTTCAGCCTGCTTCAAGCGATGGCTCACGTGCCTGCATGCACGCCCCGATGCTCCGTGACGAGCATCGGGGGCAGAGCTTGCATTGTGTATCTCCTGAAAGATATCTCCATCATCCATACCAGGGCCCAATCATTCTCACGTTGAGACCAACAGCGTGATCTGTGTATGGTATAGGCATCCCAAGGAGATACTCCGATGCCATTAACGACCTATAATCAAGTTGCCATTCCCTATTTTATGTACGGCACGGCCTGGAAAAAAGAGGCCACCACCGAGCTGGTGCTGCAAGCCGTGGAAGCCGGATTCACGGCAATCGATACGGCCAATCAACTCATTCATTATGATGAAGCGAGGGTGGGGGAAGCGCTGCTGCAATTGGCAACGCAGGGTATTACCCGTGAGAAGCTGTTCCTGCAAACGAAGTTCACATCCGTCAACGGTCAAGACCATCGTCTCCCCTACGATGCACGAGCAAGCATCACAACGCAGGTGCAACAATCTTTCACCAGTTCTCTAAGTCACCTCCATACAGACTACCTTGATTCGTATGTGCTGCATGGACCCTATTCACGGCGTGGCTTGGGAGCTGAGGATTGGGAAGTGTGGGCGGCGATCGAATCCCTCTATGATGCCGGGAAGACAAAGATGATCGGGATCAGTAACGTCACGGCCGATCAGCTGACCTTGCTCTGCGTCAAAGCCAAGCACAAGCCCATGATGGTGCAGAACCGTTGCTATGCGGCCTTTGGCTGGGACAAGGAGGTGCGGGAGATCTGCCGAATAAACCAGATCATTTACCAGGGGTTCTCGCTCCTCACGGCCAATTCAGGAATCTTTGCCGAACCGGACTTGCGGGCCATGGCAGCCAAATACCAGACAGGTCTCGCACAAATTGTCTTCCGCTTTGCCCAGCAAGTCGGCATGCTGCCGCTGACCGGCACGACGAATCCTCAACATATGAAAGAAGACCTGCAATCGGATCGATTCACCCTCCTCCCAGAAGAGGTTCAGCACATCGAAACCATCGGTCTCTAATGTAGCGATGAGGATTCAGATCAAACGCGTGTACGAGCCCACGGCCAAGTCTGATGGGTTCCGGGTGCTGGTAGATCGCTTGTGGCCGCGGGGGCTGTCCAAATACGACGCGAAGCTTGATCTCTGGTTGCCCGATCTTGGGCCCTCGACGATCCTCCGCAAATGGTTCAACCACGATCCTGCCAGATGGGCGGAATTCAACCGCCGCTACCATGCTGAGCTGAAAAAGAAGTCCGCACTCCTCGCAACGATCACAAAACAGGCCAAGACCAGCTCCGTCATGCTCCTTTACTCCGCCAAGGATGAACGGCACAATCAGGCCGTCGCACTCAGAAGCTTCCTGTTGAAACGACCTGCCACGCGCAAACCCATCACAAGAAAGCGACAAAACCAGCGCCAGTCGCTACACGCAGGAAACGTTGAAAGCGGAGCCGAACCAATGGTTGCGATCTCCATTAAGAAAAAACCAATGACTCGTTGCTCCTGGGCCGGAGACAAACCGCATATGATCCGCTATCACGACCGGGAGTGGGGAAGGCCGGTGCATCACGATCGGCGGCTGTTTGAGATGTTGCTGCTCGAAGGAGCCCAGGCCGGCCTCGCCTGGGATACAATCCTTCGACGGCGTGAGAGTTATCGAATGGGCTTTGGCGGATTTGATCCCGCCAAAGTCGCCAAGTTTACAGCCGCCAGAAAGAAACAGTTATTGGGCAATCCTGGCATCATCCGTAATCGGTTGAAGATCGACGCGGCAGTGACGAATGCGCAGGCCTTTCTGGCGGTGCAGAAAGAATTCGGATCGTTCGATCGGTATGTCTGGCAATTTGTCGACGGGAAACCAAAAGTGAATCGTCGGCGAACGATGGCCGATGTCCCAGCTACAAGCCCGGAGAGCGATGCGCTGTCAAAAGATCTCAAGAAGCGTGGGTTTCGTTTCGTGGGAAGCACGATCGTCTATGCCTTCATGCAGGCAGTCGGCATGGTGGACGACCATCTCAATGACTGCTTTGCCAAAACACATACGAACATGAGCGCTTTATCAGTAGGCTAGTCACCTCGACCATGAATCTATAGTCGCAGCGAGGGGTATCCTCTGAGGAAGATACCCCTCGCTGTCATAAGGTAGGACCTACTGGAGCGGAGGAACCACACCAGCGAAATTCAGAAGGTCTGTGATCTCGAAGTCTCCTGGCTTCGCGGACGGCAAGGTCGGTTTCCAATTCTTGTCGACAACCAGGTAGG
>SWDG01000027.1:411948-426331 GCA_005116965.1 Nitrospira sp.
AGATGTGTATGAGAGACTGCGACAATCCGGCCGCCGACCGGTCCCAACCGTAAGCCTTGTTCGAGGACTTCTGCTTCTTTCAGAATGTAGTACCAGAGCGGGGTACTTTGGTCCATCTTGAAGGGAGCCAGTTCTGCAAGTTGTGCGGGTGTGAGAACCGGGGCGCCCATGACTCGCGCGATGGCTTGTCCTGATGGAATGCCAAAGTTCACATGGCGTATGAGATTTCGGGATGCCAAGGACTGAACACCATCTGTTGGCAAGCCAGGAGCCGTTGGTCCAGGAGGTGATCCAGGGAGGAGAAAGAGCGGGGTCGAGAGTTTGGTGTCAATCCGCTTATTGGGACGGAAGTTCACACTATCGAACTTGAAAAAAGTCTGCCAATCGATAAACCGATGCGGGGCCCGCTTGCCGCCACGCATATCGTCCAAAGTAGGATCGAAGACGAATGCAAAGAACTCGCTGCCGTCAGCCGGACCGAAGTTCGCGCGATAACTAGGACGAATTTGCGAATGGCCGAATCGATAGGCCGCCACCGCGAATTCGACGGGAATCAGTGGCTCTCGCCTCGGACTCCGAAAAATTGAATCTTGAGTCCGGTCGTGAACTCTGTAGAACTGCGGACCGTTCCTCAAGATTTCATCCACCCGATCCTGCCCGATCGTCAGAGGCAGGAATTCATTGAGCACAATCCATTGATAGTGCCACCGGACTTGTTGCTGGGCCTCCTTGAAAATCTCTTGGGCGGATCGACTGGCATTCGTCGGGTCTGCGCGCAACCGATCGACAACAGCGTTATGAAACTTTAGCATGGTGAGGTGGAATTGGCTGATGAGTAGATTCTCATCGTTCCGGCTGTCTGCGATGATCGCATTGTTGTTGCCGTCGCGGGGCAGATCGAACCGCTGAGCCCCTTTTCGAGAAACCTGCTCCGAACCCGAGATGGCCTCCACCTTGAATTTGATGTCTCCGGAACTGGCGTCGTAGAGTTCAGGCGACCCGGTGGGGCCGTTCCCGTAGACACTGTCGAGATCAAACTCGGCGGTCCTGAAATTGGTGGTCTGCCTGGGTTTGGTGTTCTCGAGCAGCGGGGCTTTCAACGCGAGGGTAAGATCGTGGTCCAAGAACTGCCCGAAGAATGTCACCCCAGCCGTCATGTTGGGATTGTTGGGATTGTTCAGACTTAAGTTCGGGTCTGTAATCGACAAGATCGGATCGTTTAGGTTGTCCTTGGCATCGAGGACCCCTTCCTTCACGCCAAGCCTTTTCGCTAGTTCTCTGGACTCATTGGTCTGCGGAGCAAAGGGCGGGAGCCCTGGAAACATACGGCTATACACATCGTCTGGGAAACGTGGACGTGTGGGTTTAGTTACGTGTAAGTTGTTTCGTTCCGAGAGATCCTCGGCTGCAATGGCTTGTTCGGTTGTGCCGGAAAGCAGGCCGGCAAGACCGAATACAACGACACATGTTGCTCGAACGTGCATTGAAACTCCTCCTCTAGTTGAATTCTGCGCCTGTTCTCAAGCCAGACGGGAACATGAACAATGTGGTAAAGCGATGGCCATCGCGGTTGACACGTTCGATATCAGCAAGAGTCAAAAGCAAAAGTCAGGCCGCCATGACCAACGAACAAATCGCATGTGAATAGGGCATATCGCGATATATGCGTTCTCACGCAAATTGTATTTCCGTAGTGACGTGCCAACGTAGGCTGAATCCTTCGAATGAAGCATCCTGCAGCTCAGACCTCTTCTGACTACAGGTGTTACTCTGTAGGGACAATGATGTGCGGTCTCGGACTCTTAGGCGCTTGATGCCAACGATCGTCATTATCGGCGGAGGTCCTGCCGGGCTCATGGCGGCGGAAGCGGCAGCCGCAACAAGCGCGCACGTTGAGCTGTATGATGCCATGCCATCAGTGGGGAGAAAATTTCTGCTGGCAGGAAAGGGCGGGTTGAATCTCACGCATTCGGAACCGATTGACCTCTTGCTTTCTCGCTATGGCCGCCGACGCGCATTCATCGAGCCCGCGATCCGATCATTTTCCCCAAGTGCCTTGCGGGATTGGACTCGCGAGCTTGGTGTGGAAACATTTGTTGGGACGTCCGGACGGATCTTTCCCAGTGATCTGAAAGCGGCGCCGCTTTTGCGCGCCTGGTTGCGTCGGTTGCGACAAGCCGGTGTACAGTTCCATGTCAGACATCGATGGCGTGGATGGGATGAAGAGGGCAGGGTGCAGTTCACCACTCCACAAGGGCTGGTTTATGCTCATGCCGACGCCGTGGTCTTGGCGTTGGGCGGCGGCAGTTGGCCACACCTCGGCTCCGACGCCGCATGGACTCAGATTCTGGCTGAGCAAAAGATTCCGATCGTTCCGCTAAAGCCGGCCAATTGTGGATTTGACGTACGGTGGAGCGAGCACTTTCGGACGAAGTTTGCCGGTCAGCCAGTGAAGACCGTCGAGGTCACCGCAAAGACCGTGGATGGGATCATGATCCGCCAACGGGGAGAGTTTGTCGTCACGGAGACCGGTGTGGAAGGAGGCGTGATCTATACAGTCTCAAACCATATTCGCGATGCCATCGCCACAGAAGGAACGGCCTCACTGTGGCTCGACCTCGCCCCTGATCGATCGCTGCAGCAACTCACAAAGGATCTTTCAAAGTCACGCGGGAAACGGACGATGGCGACGCATCTCACACGGTGCGCCGGTGTCGCGGGAGTCAAAGCCGGTCTCTTGCGCGAAGTGGTGTCCAAAGAAGTGTTGGGGGACTCTACTCGCCTGGCCTCAGCCATCAAATCCATCCCGCTCACACTCACAGCACCTCGACCACTGGCAGAAGCCATCAGCACGGCCGGCGGTGTCTCGTTCAACGCTCTTGATGGCAACTTGATGCTGCACGCATTGCCTGGTGTCTTTTGCGCGGGCGAAATGTTGGATTGGGAAGCGCCGACCGGAGGATATCTGCTCACTGGTTGCATGGCGACCGGACAGCTCGCCGGGACCGCCGCAGCCGCGTGGGCTCACGAACAACTCGCACAGCCTCCTGATAAATCATCCTGTTCTGTCAGGCCTGATGCGTCCGCATCACGCCAATAACCAGTTCCAGATTTTGGAAAGCCAGCTGGCGATCATTTCGATCCAGGAATCGATTATCGATGGTGGATCAATCCTCACAGAGGGTGATGGTGTTGCAGATTTGAGAGGAGCAGGACTCGGAGGAGGAGGGACAGCTTGTACAACCTGTATCATTTCGGAATTCTGAGTGGGTCCGACTGAGGATATGGACTCTTCAGAGATCACCGGCTCGGTTATGACGAGTTTCTCTCTTTCCGAATCCATCATCACTGATGCTTGGGGCCGTTGTATTTCCTCCTTGTACTGAGCCACTTTGGTTTGCAAGGAGACGCTCTCTTGCCGAATATCCACAATCTTACGCGCCAGCTGCCAACTCTGGTTCATCAAGGTCGCCACCTGTGTCTTCAGCGACGCGAGTGCATCCTCCGCTCGCTGTCTCATAATCGGCAGCTGTTCTTCTTCTCGCTGAATCGTGCCCCGCAGTTGGGACATGGCAGCATCTTCACGTCGGTTCGAAGCCTGTAGTCCCGCGATCTCCTGATCCAGCTCCCTGACGTCTCCGCGTACCGCTTCCAAGGCTTTAGTCTGTTCTAGCGTCTCCGCCTTGACTTTTTCGTACGTACGCCGACTGACACAGCCGACTTCCAAGAACACAACCGCGGCGAGCACACAGAAGACAACTCGTTGAACGGCCAGGGACCTGGTTCCGGTAGGACGTGTCATAGGCGATGCCTCATGGGTTAGCCAAACTGCAACCCGTGCGACCAAGTTTGCAGTCGGTCCGGTGAGTAGCTACGCGTAAGATGTACACAGTTGATGGCCATCCGTCAACCATGCTCACTCCCTCTTGGACGCACGCTTGGATAACCAGTCGGAGTGTGCGTACTATGGGCCATCATGTCGTCTGATGCGGCCATGTCCATTCGGCTCCCCCCAGAGTGTGAAACCGCTCTCTTGGAGCGTTTTCTCAAGGCCGAGGCCATGGCGCTGTGGACCGTACGGTCAGCACGCTTACAGGACGTGCCTCCCAACGTTTATACCTTTCTCCGAAAACACGAGGAGGATGAGCAGCAGCATCTGGCACAATTTGAAACCATGATCGGACGTCAGCCTCGTGAACGGGAACGGCTTCCGTCTGTGCCACGACAATGGCCGGCCCTGGCTGTTCAGATCTATGGCTATGAGTCATTGGGTTTAGAATTCGCGAGGCTGCTTCTGCCGCTACGACCGGACCTCTCCTCGATTCTGGAAGACGAGGTCGTGCACGTAGGGTTCTTTGAAGATGAGGTGCACCGTATCCTGAAAGGGAAGGGCGAGTCTGCGGAACAGGCACGGATCTCTGCCCGTGCGTGGTGGCGGAAACTGCCCCGAACCGTCCATCGGTATTTGGAGGCGCCGGTACTCGAGCCATTTCGACTGACACTGGCGACTCAGATTCTCACTGCAGTCGAGCAACGATTTATCGGAAGTGGACTTCTGAAGGGCGGGACGGACCCCTGAATGAAATCAAGCTTGGCCCGAGGGTAGTCCGGTGACGGCCCCCATCTTGCGGTACTTCTGCTCCCGCCGGGCAAGAAGTTGCTCGACAGGCAGATCAAGCAGATCAAACAATTGGTTCGTCAGCGCTTTTCCGACCAGGTCGCAGACGGCTCGCGGCTCGCGATGCGCACCACCCACCGGTTCAGGAACAATCGTGTCGATCACGCCAAGCTCAAACAGGTCGTTGGCGGTCATTTTCAATGCGGCGGCGGCATCGGGAATCTTTTCCGGGTTGTCCCAGAGAATCGCGGCACAGCCTTCGGGGGAAATAACCGAATAGACCGAATGTTCCAGCATCAAAACACGGTCGGCAACGCCGAGAGCTAGAGCCCCCCCGCTTCCCCCCTCACCGATGACCACGGCAATAATCGGCACGCTCAAGCGGGACATGACAAACAAATTGCGAGCGATGGCTTCAGCTTGCCCACGCTCCTCGGCGCCGATACCGGGGTAGGCACCGGGCGTATCGATAAAGGTCATGATCGGACGATTGAACTTCTCCGCCATCCTCATCAAACGAAGGGCCTTCCGATACCCTTCAGGGTTGGGCATGCCGAAGTTCCGTTGCATGCGCTCTTTAAGCGTTTTGCCTTTTTGATGACCGATAATCATCACCGGTCGGTCGTTGAATCGGGCAAACCCTCCCACGATGGCCCGATCGTCTCCAAACAGACGGTCGCCGTGCAGCTCGAGAAAATCTCGCGTCAACTCGTTGATATAGTCCAGCGTGCTTGGGCGTTGAGGGTGGCGGGCCAGCTGCGTTCGCTGCCAGGGGGTCAGATTTTTATAGAGCTCGTGTTCTACTTGCGCGAGTTTGGTGCGAAGCTTCCGTATGTCGTTCTGTGACGACGACTTGCCATTGGTGGCCGCAGCGGATAGCTTCTCGATCTTCTCTTCAATCTCACGGCTCGGCTTTTCAAATTCAAGGTAGTCGCGCATAGCCCAAATTCCGTAGAATAATCAGCCAACCGGCCCAACTCAGATCGCTAGGATAGCAAAGAAAGAGCCCCTTTGCCTAGCACTTCCTCAACCTCCGACACAAAGTGATCACTGGGACACACGGTCAGGTTGGGGAGGGGATTTGTTTCAGCTTCCCAATTTGCATCGGTTCGAAACAACATGGAGATCGTGGTGCTGCCGGGATGTCGCAGGAAAACGTCACGCAATCGAGGCAATTGCTCAGGCAGCTCCGGACGATCCATGAGGTTGATACGGATGCGCTTGATCGCCTGGACCTGCACCTCGGCCAGCGGTTCGATCTTGCTGCCACGGAGTTTGGTGCCTTTGTCACCGCGATCGATCGTACCTGTGATACGAACGATCCGTTCCGGTGCGATCAGCTCACCAGCGGTCCTGAACAAATCAGGAAACACGATCACTTCCGTGGTCCCCTGTAGGTCTTCCACTGTGAGGTAGGCCATCCGATCGCCCTTCTTCGTCAGCATCGATTTGACCGAGGCAATAATGCCGCAGAGCTTTACCTCGCTGCCGTCCCCGCAGTCTTTCAATCCAACGGTTGTCGTGGTCGACAAGGCACTCAGCGTCGCTTCGTAGCGGGTGAGGGGATGGGCGGAAATATAGAACCCGGTCAACTCCCGCTCATACTTCAGCCGCTGCGCCTGATCCCATTCCGGAAGGGAAGGCAGTGGTGGAGCAGGCAAGGGCGCCGAGGCGGCATTCCCGTTCAGCTCTTCGCCGAAGATACTGGTTTGCCCTAGATCCCGCTCCCGTTGCGCGGCCGCCCCCTCTTCTACCGCTTGATCGAGTATCGCCATGAGTTGCGATCGCTTTGCACCGGTAGAATCAAAGGCACCAGCCTTGATCAGGCCTTCCAGCATGCGTTTATTGACTTTATGCAGATCGACCCGCCTGCAGAAGTCGAAAAACGAACCAAATGGGCCGGTCAGAGCCCGGACTTCCAGTACCGATTCGACAGCCCCCTCGCCGACGTTCTTGATGGCCGCCATGCCGAACCGAATGGCCCCGTCGGCCACGGCAAAATGCTTTTGGCTGGCATTCACGTCCGGCCCAAGGACTTTGATTTCCAGGTCCCGACATTCCGTGAAATAGCCGACCAGCTTATCCTGGTTGCCCATATCGGTCGTCATGAGGGCCGCCATGAACTCGGTCGGGTAGTGGGCTTTCAAATAGGCTGTTTGATAGCAGACGACGGCATACGCGGCTGCATGCGATTTGTTGAAGCCATATCCCGCGAACTTCTGGATCAGCTCATAGAGCTTCTCCGCTTTCTTCTCAGGAATCTTTTTCTGTGTCGCGCCCTCGATAAACTTGACGCGCAGCTTTTCCATCTCCTCCGGCTTCTTCTTTCCCATCGCTCGACGAAGAATGTCCGCTTGGCCCAGCGAGAAGCCGGCCATCTTATTGGCGATCGCCATCACCTGTTCCTGATAGACGATCACGCCATACGTGTCCTTGAGGATAGGTTCCAATTCCGGAACTTCATAGGCAATCGGGATCTTGCCTTGTTTTCGTTTGATGAAGTCGGGGATGAGATCCATTGGACCGGGCCGGTACAGCGCGATAATGGCGATGATATCTTCGAATCGGTCGGGTTTCAGTCCGGTCAGCAGATCCCGCATGCCAGAGCTTTCCAGCTGGAACACACCCGTTGTTTTTCCAGAGCTCAGCAGCGCGAACGTGGCCGCGTCATCAAAGAGCACGTGATCGATCGCCAAGGACGGTGCCTGAGGATGAGTCTCGTTGATGAGGGTCTCGGCTCGTCGAATCATCGTGAGGGTCTTGAGACCGAGGAAGTCGAACTTCACCAACCCGATTTTCTCGACATCCCCCATCGAGTACTGGGTCACGATTTCATCGTTGGCACCCTTGTAGAGCGGCACATGGTCGGTGAGTGGTCCTTCAGAGATCACGACACCCGCAGCATGGGTCGAGGCGTGACGGGCGAGTCCTTCAAGCGATTGCGCGTTGGCCATCAGCTCTTTGACCTTGGGATCTGTGTCAACCAGCTCGCGCAGGCGGGGTTCTGTCTCCAAGGCCTGCTTCAGCGTGATATTCAATTGGGTAGGGACGAGCTTCGCCACTTTGTCGGCGTCCGCATAGGACATTTCCAGCACACGTCCCACATCGCGGATCGCCGCCTTGGCGCCGAGCGTCCCGAAGGTAATGATCTGGGCGACATGGTCAGTGCCATACTTCTCCACCACATAGTTGATCACTTCCCCGCGCCGGTCCATGCAGAAATCCATATCGATATCGGGAAGCGAGACGCGTTCAGGATTCAAGAAGCGCTCGAACAATAGGGTATAGACGAGCGGATCGAGGTCGGTAATGCGCAGGGCATAGGCCACAAGACTGCCCGCGGCAGAACCCCGCCCTGGCCCTACAGGAATCCGTTTTGATCGAGCGAAACGGATAATGTCCCAGACAATGAGAAAGTAGCCGGCAAATCCCATCGAGCAGATCACCATCAATTCTTCTCGGAGACGCTGATCGTAGACAGCGGAGGCGACCCGGCTGGGCCTTTCTCGTAATCGTTCTTTCAGCCCGGCGAGCGCGAGATGGTCCAGATAGGACTCACGATCCTTGAATCCGTCCGGAATTCGGTACTGTGGGAGATAGGTTTTGTTCAGCGGGAGATCAAGCTCGCAATGGTCCGCAATGCGGCAGGTGTTCGTCACGGCGCCAGGAAACTCTGCAAACGCCGAGGTGATCTCCTCCGTCGATTTGACATACAGCTGATCCGTGTCGAACTTCATCCGATTCGGATCGCTCACCGTCTTTCCGGTCTGCAGACACAACATCAATTCATGCGGTCGCGAGTCTTCCTTCTTCAGGTAGTGACAATCATTGGTGCCCGCGAGAGGGATCCCAAGTTTCTTATGGATCTCCATGAGGCCAGCATTGGCAACCCGCTGATGATCCAGTCCGTTGGCCTGCACCTCGAGATAGAAATGATCTTTACCGAAAATTTCATAAAATTCACCGGCCGCCGCCATTGCGCCGGCCATATCGCTCTGGCCAATCAAGTAGGGAATCTCACCACTCAGGCAACCGGAGAGGGCGATAATCCCGTCATGATGCAGCTTTAATAGCTCCTTATCAATCCGTGGTTTATAGTAAAATCCTTCAAGGTATCCTTTACTCACAAGCTTAATAAGATTCTGATAGCCCGTGAGGTTTCTTGCAAGGAGGATCAAATGGTAATAATCGTTATGTGCAAGCCCGCTGTCTTTCTTGGCATGCCGACTTCCTAAGGCCATATAGGCTTCACAGCCGATGATCGGCTTGACGCCAGCCTCATTGGCTTTGCGATAAAACTCGACCGCGCCGAACATATTGCCATGGTCGGTCATGGCCACCGCCGGCTGGTCGAAGGCCTTGATCTGCCGAACCAGCGGCTCGATCTGATTGGCGCCGTCGAGGAGGCTAAATTGGGTGTGGAGATGCAGATGAACAAAGGACGAAGCCATGGCGCGATTCTATGGAGACGAGGAGGGGAAGTCAAACAGTGGAAGTGGTGATGAACCGAGTACCGTACGACGTCACATAAGACTTTCTAAACCCGAGATTCCGGTGAATGTTCATGCAGAAGCGAGATGGTTTGATTGACACCTTCATGCTGTCTCGCTAGGTTGTATCGGGGTGAGGTACGAGGTCTCGCCGACAAGAAGAAGGCTGTCCTTGATGACTTGAGTAGATAGCCAACCTGCCAAATTCCAAACATGATTTACAAACGAAAATCAACACTGATAGAGAGCCGGTTTTTGTCATGAGGGCTTGGCCGTTCATGCTCATAGTGAGCATGTGTCTTGGTTTTGCTGGGTGCTATGAACGAATTGTTGAACCAGCCAACGTGTTCGGCGACATCAAACAAGGAGAAACCTACAGTCCCGCGTCGACCATGATCGATGACTGGTATGCGGTGGAAGCGATTGACCTTCAGACCTTTGCCATCAATGAGCCGAAATCATCTCAATACAACACGGCCTATCTGATCGTCGGCAATACACGGGCGCTCATGTTTGATGCGGGCAGCGGTGAACGGCCAGCCGGCTCTCGATCCATGCGGGAAGTCGCTGAGCACTACACAGACAAACCGATCACCCTCATCACAGACCAGATCTTCACGATCAGCCCGTGGGAATCGCTCGACAGGGAGTGGCGCTTGCTCAAGGTGGCCGCCCTCATTCCTGATGGCGAAGTGATCGATTTGGGAGGGCGTCGCCTTACCCTGCTCAACTTGCCGGGGCATACCACAGAGTCGGTTGTGCTGTTTGATATAAACCGCAATCAGGTCTTCGCCGGTGATTTTGTCTATCGCCATCTGGGCGGCATCATCGCTTTTGCGACTGAGGCTGATCTCGTCGCCTACAAGGCCAACAGCGCTCGGTTGTTGCAACTCACCAACATCGACACCCAGTTTTTTGGTGCACACGGCATTCCACAGTTTCGTCGTGACTGGGTGATGTTGCTGGACCGTGAACTGGACAAGATGGTCTCAGGGAATGCAACGTACCAATATGTCGCCCATTATCTCGCGCCTGGTATGCCCTGGCGGGTGCAGCGGAACGGAGACTTGTCCATTTACACCACACCGCTGGTTGATCCGCATCTTTTCTGGTCGAAGTGGGCACTGCTGCTCATGGCGACCGTGATCGTGCTAGTCCTGTATCTTCTTGTCAGGATCGGGCGCGTATGTATCGTGGCTGGCCATGTCGGCAGATCTGGGACATGAGCTTGTAGGGTAGGGAGGATGTCAGAGGACAGCCACGGTGCGAACTGGTCACACAGGTGGAGAGCATTGAAACGGCGATATTCCTGGCGCATAGTTAACCAACTGTGGTCGCGTGTTACACGGATAGGAACAGGTAGAGTCGGCTTGTATGCGGAGTTGCCTAAGCATTGTTAGGCGGGCGCGATTTAGGCAGGCACGATATCATGGAGGCATGAGCATGACGAACAGTAAGCGCGGGCCAAACTTCACGGCCATTGATTTGGGCCCGCTGGCCCAGTTGGACCAGTACAAATACAAACATCCGGCGTTGCCGCGCGAAACCGACGGGAAGGTGTTCTTGAATCAACTATTGGGGATGACCAGTAGCGAGATATCTATCAACAAGCTCCCACCGCGGACGTCGATGCCGTTTTACCATACGCACCGCCTCAACGAAGAGATTTATATCTTCCTGAAAGGCGTGGGTGAATTCCAGATTGATGGCAAGGTCCTGCCAATTCATGAAGGGACGGTCGTCCGGGTCGCCCAGGAAGGGGAGCGATGCTGGCGGAACACATCCGACACAGACGAGCTGTACTACGTCGTTGTCCAAGCCTGTGCAGGCACCTACGAAGGCCATACGGTCGAAGATGGCGTGGGCGTTCAGAAACGAGTGAGCTGGGTTGCCAAAGAGCCCGCCTAACACGGCGCTCCAGCCGACCGTATTTGGGAGAGAGGCCCGTGTCATTCGATCATCGCTACATGTGGAGCACTGGTTTCGTCCGAGATCGGCTGCGCACAGACCGTTTGTCAGAGGCCGCCAGTTTCGGCTACTTCCTCACGATCATGACCTTTGACTGGCTGCAGTTCACTTTCATTGCGACAACTCCAACGCCCAGCATCAGCCCGTGGTCATCAGCAGGTTCTTGGGCCACCTTCGTGGTGACGGTGTTGGGCCTGCTCTACCTGTATCGCAAGAACGGCGGCGGAGCTGGCCAACACTTTCTTTACCGCTACTTCCCGTTGTCTGTCACGGTTGGCTGGAAATTCGTTGGTGCGATGTTTGTCACGGTCTGGCTCATGCCTGTCGCGTTAGGCGGCCAAAGCCAAGAAACTTTAGGTTGGAGTTCCACCGTCGCGATTGCAGCCGTAAACATCGTTCTGTTCTGGCGCATTGGCGTTCACCTCGGGTCACTTGCCCGTGACACAGCCGCCTAACCCTTCGCTCAACCGGATGCCACACGAGATCACCACCACGATTTCCATCGCTGCTCCTCCCGAGCGGGTGTGGTCAGTGCTGCTGGACTTCGCGCGCTATTCGGAGTGGAACCCGTTTGTCCGCTCGATCGAAGGGTCGCCTTCTGATGGTTCGACGATCAAGGTCACAATTCAGTCGCCCACGGGCAAGGCCATGACCTTTAGGCCGGTCATTCTTCGAAACAGCGCGGACCACGAATTCCAGTGGAAAGGCAACCTCGTTCTTCCGGGCATCTTCGATGGCGAGCACTATTTTTGTCTCGCTTCGCGCGGCGCCGGGTCAACAGCGTTCACTCATGGGGAGCGCTTCACCGGTCTGCTGGTGCCGATGCTGCGCGGTATGTTGGATCGTGATACCCGGTCCGGGTTTGAGGCCATGAACCGCGCGCTCAAGCAGAGGGTGGAGCGGGGTAGCGCCTAACTCAAACGTTAGGCATCAAGGGTAGTGAGTTGCCATGCCCATGGTATTTCAACCTCCAGTTGTGACTCTGCTCGTCGTCCTATCGGCATGGCTCATTCATGCGCTGCTGGGCCCATGGCCGACCATTATTTCTGTGCCGGTGTTGGGGGGCACACTGGTCGTCTTCGGATTTTTGTTCATGATGTGGGCGCGGATCCTCTTCACATCAAGAAACACCACGCTCTTTGTGGGGAAACCGTCCTCGCAGCTCGTGTGCGACGGCCCGTTTCGCTTCTCGCGCAATCCCATGTACGTTGGCGTCGTTGTTTCGCTGCTGGGTATCGCCTTCTGGGTCGGAGCATGGCCCTTCTACCTGGCGGGCCCTGTGACAGTGCTGATCCTCAACAGCATTCATATTCCCCGTGAGGAGCGGCTGTTGCGTGACGTATTTGGCGAGCGGTACCTGGCTTACTCCAGGGAGGTGCGCCGGTGGCTCTGAGCACTCTCGTCGCGTGGGTATTGATCGCTGTGTTTGCCAGCCTCTCATTGATACATATCTATTGGCTCTTTGGCCGTCGAGCCGGGCAACGTGCGGCGATCCCAGAAATCGACGGGAAACCCGTGTTCCAGCCATCGACTCTGTCGACGTTGGTGGTCGCGATGGGGTTAGCACTGTGTGCCGTGGTCATTGCCGGCACCGCCGGGATGCTCGCGCTACCGTTATCTCAGACCATCCTTGCGTGGCTGACGCGTGGATTGGCAGTGGTCTTACTGCTGCGCGCGATTGGGGACTTTCGATTGGTGGGGTTCTTTAAACGTATTCACCATACTTGTTTCGCACGTCTGGATACCGCCGTGTATTCACCACTGTGTTTGGCACTGGCGATCGGTTCGGCCATCATAGGGTTTACTGCATGAGCAATCCCTTTCCCGTCACCCATTCGATTCCTTCGGCTAGCGCGTTACGCGAGGTCATTGCCGCAGAGTATGGACTCGCTGCTCCGAGTGAGTGCCTGTTCTTCCTCATGGGAGTAAACGATACGTGCCTCGTAAAGACGACGACAACCACCACCACCACCTATATTCTGCGAGTCTATCGATGTGGGTGGCGAGCTCCGCCATTCTTATTAGCTTTTCCGCCACCGTATATCCCTCACTTCAAGCGGCCAAACTCGAACCCGTCGCAGGGCTGCGCTATGATTGAATCTGCGCCTTGGTGAAATTCGCAGGCCATTTAATACAGACAGAAGGGGCGCGGTACCGGAAGTCTCATTTTCTACTCGAATGACGGGAGTGCGATATCCTTCAGTCCCTCGCACTTGAGAAGGTGACAGACACAGTGGCCAGGGGAACGCTTCCCTAAGAATAGTGACAAGATACCGCTTTGAGTGAAGGGATTACAGCCGTTCTCCGTACTTTCGGAAGTGTTGCTCCTTGGCGTCAGCGATCCACTTGTCCCGTTTAATACGATCTGGATCGGTCTCGAGCTTCTTGGCGATCTTCTCGATATCATCTGGTTTCCAACGAGCAATTTGGATGAACGTGTAGGTGCCCATCTTATTGAGGGTCTGCGCAAACACTGACCCGATCCCGTGGATCTTCTTCAGATCGTCCTTCTGACTGTTCTTCACCAACTTGGGTGGTCCTTCTTTAGACCTTAGCGTGGCTCTATTCGGACGAGTCAGAGGAAGCCCCACGGTTGCTGAATCCGGTTTCGTGCGAAGAGTCACGCGCAGTTCCTTGAGGCGTTGCTGCAAGCGATCAATGTGCTCATCTTTCTCTGGAATACCCTGAACCTCCTTGAGAAGAGTTCGACGCTCCGCTTGGAGCACATGCAACTCACGGTGGAGGCTCGCAATCTGCTCGTCTCGTTCATGCAGACGTTGCTCGTTGAGTAGATGTTGGGAACGGAGTTGGTCCTGTACGGCACATTGCTCCTGGAACTTCACCGTTTCACCTTCAAGCTCTTGCACTGTGCGCGCATGAGTTCTTTCCCATTCCTTGAGCTCTGATTGCTTCTCACGAAGGAGGTGGGTGACCGGCACAAGCTCTTCGATCCGCCGATCGCGCTCCCCGATAGTCTGTTCCAGCTGCTGGATCACGCCGCGATGGGCCGCCTCTCGATCACTCAGTTCCACCTCCAACTGATGGACCCGGCTCTGTACCAATTCGAACTTCTCCAGCCGGGCTCGGAGCTGCTCCCGGTCGGCAAGGCCCTCGTTGAGTTGGGCAATATGCTCGCGCTGCACGCGGACTTCCTGCTCCATCACCTCGCGTGCTTGCGCAGCGGCCTGACACGCCTGTTGGGCCCCTCGAAGCTCTTCCCCTTGGGCCGCTGCGTTCGCATCGAACTCGCTCATCCGCCGATCGCGCTCCCCGATAGTCTGTTCCAGCTGCTGGATCACGCCGCGAT
>SWDG01000027.1:426431-509582 GCA_005116965.1 Nitrospira sp.
GAGCAAGGGGGCGTGTCGAACCATAGCCGATTACGGTAAACGGATTCGGAAGTCCATGACTGGTCAAATACTGCTTGACCGCTTCGGCACGGCGCCGACTCAGTTGCATATTGTACTCCGCTTCGCCTCCCGCATCGGTATGGCCCGCGATTTCAATCGGCGTGTCGGGAGCTCTCCGTAAAAGCGTGATGATGTGATCGAGCACCACCTGTCCTTTGGGCGTGATCGTCGCGCTCTTGGGTTCAAACTCGATCGAGGATTTTATCAGGACTTGGTTCAACAGCAGCTGGAGTGCCGACAGAGGAACAGTAGCAGAAGACGATGCTGCCCTCGATGCTACCACCACACGGTCTTCAATTCGTAAGCCTGCTCGTATCACCGGAGCCAACGCCTGTAAGATCTCCGCCTTCTCACGATGACCGGCCACCTGACCGTTGACCAGCAGCGAACGTCCATCGATGATGATGGAGCCTCGCTCGACCATCACGCCCAAGACCGGCAAGAGTTGCGGCACCATATCCACCCACGCCGCCGTCTTGACCTGCTGATCAACGGTAAACTGGTCGATCACACGCATGCGCGTTTTCGCAGCGAGCGCATGCGCCTGCTCAAGAATCATGGTCTTACTGCGTTCAGTGGGCAATGACCCGCGAAGGACCAAGCTGCCTTGCTCGACACTGATGTGAAGGCTGGCGGGAGTCGCGATCAGGGACCGTGGCGGGGAGGAAAGGTGCCGAGGAAGGCACACCACGCCGAGAAGCATGAGCGCAACTGCCCCTCCGGTGAGAACCCCTGCACGTCTCATGGGATCAACTCGCTGTGGATGATGGAACAACTGGGGCGCGAGGCGCCACGTCTGATGATGTCTGTACTAGGATGAGAATGGCCAGTCAAGCGGAGAAATCAGGAACATACACCAACACGGTTTGCTGATCGGGCCTGGTAAATATGAAGCGCTGCTAGAGTGGAAAGAACTACTGGACAGTCGCCCCCCATCAGGGGCTCGACTGTCATACCAACCGCAGGCTAGTTATAGCCGTTCCCCGTACTTTTGATAGTGTTGCTTCTTGGCGTCGGCGATCCATTTTTCCCGTTTGATGCGCTCAGGATCGGTCTCGAGTTTCTTGGCGATTTTCTCAATATCTTCTGGCTTCCAACGAGCAATTTGGATGAATGTATGAGTGCCCAGCTTGTGAAGCGTCTGTGCAATGGCTTGCCCAATCCCGTGAATCTTCTTGAGATCATCTTCCTGCTTGTTCTTGGTGACCTTAGGCTGTCCCGCTGAAGTGTTCGGTTCGGCTCCCTTCTGACGGGCCTCGCGAGGCCCCTCCTTTGTCGGGGCTGCCTTTGCCGGCACTGCTTTGTCACGAAGTGTCCCACGCAATTCTTTGAGACGTTGTTGCAGGCGATCGATCTGTTCATCCTTCCCAGGAATGCTTTGTACCGTTTGTGCGAGATTCTGACGTTCTGCTTGAAGATCTTGTAATTGACGGTTGAGATTGGCCATCTGTTCGTCTCGTCCCTGCAGCTGTTGCTCATTGAGCAGCAGCTGCTCACGAAGGCGCTCCTGTGCTGCGCATTGTTCTTGGAGCTGGGCTACTTCTGACTTATGTTCCTGAACCGTGCGTGCGTATTTCTTTTCCCACTCTTTAAGCTCTGTTCCCTTCTCACGGAGGAGGTTGGCGGTTGGCACGAGCTCTTCGATCCGACGATCTCGTTCCGCAAGGGTCTTTTCAATCTGCTTGAGGGTTCCCCGATGGGCCGCTTCTCGGTCACTTAGCTCAACCTCCAACTGATGGACGCGGCCCTGTAGCGACTCCAGCTTCTTCAGGTGGGCGCGCAGGCGGTCCCGATCGGCAAGGCCTTCGTTGAGTTGGGCAATATGCTCGCGCAGCACCCGGATTTCCTCCTTCAAGACTTCCTGGGCTTGCTCGGCGGTTCGACTCGCTTGTTGCGCTTCGTGCAGTTTCTCCGTCTGAGCTGCCGCATTCGCATCGAACTTACTGATCCGGCGATCACGTTCCGCAAGGGACTGTTCGAGCTGCTTGTTGGTTCCCCGATGCACGGCTTCTCGGTCACTCAATTCGACCTCGAGCTGATGCACACGGCCCTGGACTGACTCCAGCTTCTTCAGCTGGGTGCGCAATCGGTCCCGATCAGCAAGGTCTTCGTTGAGTTGCGCGATACGGTTGTGCAGAACCTGAATGTCTTCCTTCAACACTTCCTGGGCATGCTCGGCATCCTGATATGCCAGTTGGGCTACACGGATCTCGTCCAGCTGGGCCACCGCACTCCTATTGAGCTCACTGATCTGCCCATCCCGCTCCGCCAGCGACTGTTCGACCTGCTGGAGAGTGCCTCGATGGGCCGCTTCCCGGTCACTCAATTCAACCTCCAGCTGATGGACACGATCACGCACCTTGGCCAACTTCTCCACTTCAGCGCGCAGGCGGTCCCGATCGGCAAGGCCTTCGTTGAGTTGCGCGATATGGTCGCGCAGCACCCGATTTTCCTCTTTCAACACCTCCTGGGTGTGTTCGGCGGCCTGACAAGCCTGTTGGGCCCCACGAAGCTCATCCAGCTGAGCAATCGCACTCATATTGAACTCACTGATTCGTCCATCGCGCTCCACAAGCGACTGTTCAAACTGCTGGAGCGCTCCCCGATGGACCACTTCCCGATTACTCAGTTCGACCTCCAGCTGATGCACGCGATCTTGTACTGAGGCCAACTTCTCCAGATGGGCACGCAGACGATCCCGATCGGCGAGGTCATTGTTGAGTTGGGCAATATGGTCGCGCAGCACCCGGATTTCCTCTTTCAACACTTCCTGAGTGTGCTCGGCGGCGTGACAAGCCTGTTGCGCCCCGCGAAGCTCATCAATCCGGGCGGCCATGTTGTGATCGAATTCACTAATCCGGTGGTTGCGCTCGACCAGAGACTGTTCGAACTGCTGGAGCGCCCCCCGATGAGCCGCCTCTCGATCACTCAGCTCGACCTCCAACTGATGGACGCGGTCTTGCACCGACTCAAGCTTCTCGACCCGGGCACGGAGGTGATCCCGATCGGCAAGGCCTTCATTGAGCTGGGTAATGTGCTCGCGTAGGACACGGACTTCTTCCTTCAGGACCTCGTGGGTTTGCTCGGCATTCTGACAAGCCTGTTGCGCTCCGCGGAGTTCGTTGGCCAGGGCGCCAATAGTCGCATTGAGATCACTCACGCGATGGCGTGCCGCAACTCCTTCAGCTTCCACGTCCGTCAGATGTTTCGATTGCGCCGCGACCTCTGCTTCGAGCGCCTTCACCCGCTCACTTCGCGCGGTGAGTTCTCGTTGGGTTGCGGTGGACTGCGTCTCGGACGACATGATCTTCTGTTCGAGCATCTGCATCGCTGCATTCTTGACCTTCAGCTCATGCGAGGTCGTTTCCAACGCCTGTTCCTTCGCCCGCAGTAAATTGGTGAGCTGCTGGCATTGCTGCTCGAACGAATCCTTAGAGCTCTGCTGCAACCATCTGTTCAGTGTACTCATACGTCACTCAATCCTTAGATCAGCAGTTCGATGGAAAAATTCTGTTTGAAGGCAGGTTTGAGATCTCAGATGAAGGCGGGTACATGCCGAACCATCACCGATTGCGGTCATCGGATTCGTGAGTCCGTTACTAGTCCGGCTCAGTTGCATATTGCACCCTGCACTTGGGAGAGAATCCCCACAGGCCTCATGAGCTCAGTCAGCTGACATGAATTAGGACCACTGGGGTTAGACGTGTGACGGTACCACATTTTATGATGCATGTACTAGGGTTAGATTTGGCCAGTCGAGTGGGTCAAGCAAGAGGGTGCACAGGCTTTCTTTGCGGCTCGGTCAGAGCTGACCCACGGAAATATCAGACCACGAGGTGTGGAGACTCAGATGGACGAAGAATAACGCGAGAATCCATCGAATGAGGAACTCCGGGCGGAGCTCGATCAATGGCGCCATTGAACCCACCATCCCCAGCCCGATGAATGACGTCAACCTCGGATCGAACTGGTCTATTGGCGGCTGCAACGAATCAGCGTAGAATTCATCGCATATTTTCGCTCCCATTTCCAGTTGGTCCGTATACTCAAGAGTGCAGGTTGAGCGATTGATGGCCGACACAGTGGCCCGTTATGGCCGGCTCGATATTCTGGTCAACAATGCTGGTATCGGCGGCGGAAGTCGAGTGGCGGACACAAGCACCGAAGCATTTGATCAGGTCATGAATGTCAATTTACGCGGCACGTTCTTCTGCTGTCGAGCAGGCTTCCGACAGATGCAGCAACAGGGCGGCGGAGTGATCATCAACATGGCGAGTGTGGCCGGCGTACAGGCTTGGGCAGACACCGGGACCTACAGCGCTTCAAAGCACGGCATCATGGCGCTCACCAAATCATTGGCGGATGAAGGCCGTCAATATCACGTCAAAGTCAGCGCCATCTGTCCAGGAGCCGTGGCAGACGAGCTGGTAGATGCGTCTCCGGCGGACATCGAGCGCAGTGAAAAGATCGACCCGTTCGATATAGCGGAAGCGGCCATTTACCTTTCGACGCTTGGAAAGCATGCAGTGGTGCATCAGATCGTCATTGATCGGGCAGGCGCGGATTGGTGAAGCTCCACGGTCGTTGAGGGGATAACGGAGAGCAGTTTCTATCACATCCCTATAGTGCGACTCGCACGATCCGGCGGCGACGGACTCAACATCTCAACCTTACTGCCCCTCTTCCTTGTGCCCACGATGTCTATGATCTTTGAGGAGTGGCACCCGAGAAAATCCGAGAAGGAAAAGCCGCAGGCCGCCATTCTTGTAGGACCGATAACCCCGCTTCCGGCGCTGGAGTAGTCTCCAGCCGACTCCCTTCAGGCTGGTTCAGACTGCGCTGTTTGCCCTGCCCCTGGAACTTCCAAACTGGCGCGGCCCAGCGTGCCATCGCGGTAGTCGGCGAGGAGAATCCTCGCGGCCTTATCCCGGTCCAACGCCCCGCCGCTTCCGGCCAGCAGACAGCCGCGCTTTCTGGCGATGGCTTCAATCACCCTCGCGCTGGTCAGCCCCTCCACCCCAAATCCATAGCGGGCCGTGAGTCTGGCTGGATACCGCATGAGCAGCTTCCCAGCGAGAAACTCGGCGACAGTTTCATCATCCACGACCGTGTGCCCTACAGCATTGATTGTCGCAAGCAACAAACCCACCTCAGGGTCCTTGATCGTCCCCCAGAGCAGTCCAGGCGAGTCGATGATGGCCATCTGGTCGCCCAGCTTGTGCCGCTGTTGAACTTTGGTCACCGCCGGTTCATCCCCCACACGGGCGATGCGCCGCTTCAGGAGCGTATTCATCAAGGTCGACTTGCCGACGTTGGGAACACCCATGATCAGCATGCGCAGCGGCTTCACACTGCTATTGCGATGGGGCGCGAGCTGCTGGGAGAGCCGGGGAATCTTGGCAGCATCACCCGCACCTTTGCACGACAGAGCCACGGCCAAGACGCCTTCTTGTTGGTTGAACCGTTCGAGCCAGGCCTTTGTGACCGCCGGGTCGGCAAGATCGGCTTTGTTAAGAACTTTCAAGCACGAGCGCTGCCGGGGCAGACGCAGCTCTTCAATCAATGGATTGGAACTGGCCTGGGGGGCACGCGCATCCAGCACCTCGACAATGACATCGATCACTTCCATCGTCTTGGCCGCTTCTTTGCGCGCGGCATTCATGTGACCAGGAAACCACTGTATCGACATACTGAACATCTTTCAGATCAAGAGGACAGACTGACAGCGTCGCAGAGAGGGGCAAGAGACGTCAAGCACAGGCCCTGCACGTAGAGGAAGTCACCGGAAATCGAGCAGTACCGATGATATGAGAATCAGGCCCCGAGAGTGGGCAACAGCGATTTGAGCTGTACGGCCAGGCCCATGTCTCCGCTCACGTGGAGGCGGCCGGTCGTCACACTGGCTGGAACAGTATTAACACGTGCGGACTGTCAGTGTAGTAAAGACAGCCTCTGAGGGCCGGCATGGCTCAGTGGACATAATTACAGGCTCACCTTCTTTATGGTGAGCCTGTAGGCACTGCAGCTACAGACATTCCACTCCTGTGGAATGTTAGGCGTGCACTTTCTGATGATCGTCCCGGCGCCTGCGGAGATTCGATCCGATGCGCGTCCGCTCACGCTCATACCCCATGGCGGTGTAATACAAGGCGCGATCGAAGAACTGGCCGAGGATGTGCATCAGTTCCAGCTCTCCCTGCAGTTGCATGGGAGTATCGGAAAACCCTTCGCGTTGGACGAAGGCGGTCATGTGTTCTCTCGTGGCGGTGATGGCCCAGAGAAAGTGGCTATAGGCGACACCCTGTGCGGCACGGCGGGCACCTAGCTCTGTGTAGCGCTGTTCGACCTCCGCCTCGGTCAGGTCCATCAACCAGTTATTCAAGTTTTGGTAGATCTCACGGGTGCGGGCTTGGAGCTCGTCCGCTGGGACTTTACGGAGATCGCTACAGCGGGGAGAGTTCCACACCTTTTCGCTGAGCTCTCGGGCAAGCTGTTCGGAGTTTTTCTCGATGAGCCGCACCAATCGGCGTGCCGGCATAGCGCACCTCCATTTAAATTGGTTGTGTACAGGAATATCTGCGCTTCCGCGCCAGGGCAGACAATACTTGAATGATGCCGTCAAGGTCAATGACACGTTCGTCGGGGCTGGCAGATGCCCCCTTCCCATCTCAGTGTAGAGAAGCATGCCCTTCAACCATCTCCGCCGCTCCTCTCACAGAATCGAAAGAAGTCCTCATCGCAGGTTGGATAATTGGACACCTGTTGCCTGTAATCCCACAATGATAATGTCCGGTTCTACCACAATAGAACTGTTTGCGTCGGGATTGTACTATGTCCCCTTTGCCAGAATCATAGCGAATCCCGTGACTGGATCACCTCACTTGAGTACAATGACACGTCAAACAGGCTCACACTTTTCAGCGAGTCACACCATGCGCACGCTTGTTCTCATCGGCACCGGCGGGTATATCGGGTCGATCCTTCGCTATCTGCTCAGTAGCTATGTGCAGCAGCTCAGCAAGGGCCTCCAGTTTCCCTTCGGCACGTTGGCGGTCAATGTGGTGGGCTGTGTGCTGATTGGCTGTCTCGCGGAGCTGGCAGATCAGCGCAGTCTCATCTCAGACGAAACCCGTGGCTTTCTCATCGTCGGAATCCTCGGGGGGTTTACCACCTTCTCAGCCTTTGGTAACGAAACCATGAATCTTCTTCGCAGCGGAGAACCGTGGCTCGCCTTTGGGAATATCCTCGGCCACATTACTCTCGTGTAATCCCACAATGATAATGTCCGGTTCTACCACAATAGAACTGTCCTCTATCTCGAGAGACTCTCGCCCCTTACCAGGAGGGCGGGATGATCAGAGAGGATAGGGTGACGATGAGTGGGAAGGAATTGCGGCGGGTGCATGTGATTCGGCAAGTGCTGGAGCACCGACTCACGCAGAAGGAAGCCAGCACCTTGTTGGGCGTGACCGATCGGCAGATCCGGCGTCTGACACGACGGGTGGACCAGGAAGGTGATCACGGTCTGGTGCATCGGGCGCGTGGCCGCCCCTCGAACCGGCGGATCTCAGAGGGACGAAAGACCACGATCCTCCAGCTCTACGAGACGCGGTATGGAGATTTCGGACCACCCTTGGCGAGCGAGCAGTTGACCGAGCGGCATGGGCGCACGCTCAGTGATGAAACGCTGCGGCGCTGGTTACGGGCACGGGGAATTGCGCATTTTTCACGCCGAAAGCGCCCACACCGTGCGTGGCGGGCACGGAAGGCTCACGTGGGGGAGTTGGTGCAGGTGGATGGCTCACACCATGACTGGTTCGAAGGACGCGGCCCACGGTGTGTTTTGCTGGCTTACATCGATGATGCCAGCAGTCGGGTCTTCGCGCGGTTCTATACCCATGAAGGCACGATTCCGGCGATGGACAGCTTTCAGCGCTACGTGCGGCGCTATGGACTGCCCCTGGCACTCTATACGGATCGGCATAGCACCTATCCGTCACCCGCCGCGCCGACGATCGAGGAACAGCTCGCCGGCGTGGAACCAACGAGCCAGTTTGGGCGCGCCCTCCACGAGTTGGGAGTGGAGCTGATCGCGGCGCACTCGCCACAAGCCAAAGGCCGAGTGGAGCGGCTCTTTAAAACGTTCCAAGATCGGCTGGTCAAAGAGCTCCGCCTGGCAAAGATTGCGACCCTCGCGGCCGCGAACCACTTTCTCGACGACTATCTGTCCCGGTATAACCGACGCTTTACGGTCCCACCCGCGCAGCCGACCGATCTGCATCGACCGTGTCCGGCTCGTGGAGCACTGGATCGCATCCTGTGCATCAAGACGACGCGGGTCCTCCGGCGCGATTGGACCGTGGCCCACAACGGGCATCTCTATCAGGTGCACACCAACGTGCGGGCGAGGCAGGTGGTCATGGAAGACCGGCTGGATGGGACGCTGGGCCTGACGCATCGGGGCCACGTGCTCGCCGATCACCCGATCGCCGAACGTCCGGTGCGCCCGGCAGAACCGCGCTCGGTGTCCCGCCGGCACCGACCCGTCACACCGGCAAGGACGCATCCGTGGCGCAAACGGGTGCTGCCGCCACGCGAACTCCTCGCGGCAGCGGGCAGCACCTAAACCGGACAGTTCTATTGTGGGAGGAAGCGGACATTTCTAAAGTGGGTTGACAATTGGACACCTGTTGTCTTGAACTTACCCCACTCATTTGCTATTCTTCGCCCACCTTTCGTAGCCGACATATCTCGTCCACTATCACACACGATTCCAAGGAGTACTCACATGGCCGGCATCAAGCGGGCGTTGATCAGTGTTTCAGATAAGACCGGGGTCATCGAAATGGCAACGGGGCTGAACGCGATTGGCGCGGAGATTTTGTCTACGGGGGGAACAGCCAAAGCGTTGCGCGACGCCGAGATAAAAGTCACGGATGTCGCAGCCTACACGGGCTCACCGGAGATTCTCGATGGTCGGGTGAAAACGTTGCACCCCAAGATTCATGGCGGCTTGCTAGGACGCCGGTCGCTTCCGGCGCATGTCGAGCAGATGACTCAACATGGGATCGGTCCCATCGATGTGGTGGTAGTCAACCTCTACCCCTTTGAAGCCACGATCGCCAAACCCGACTGCCGTTTCGAGGATGCCATTGAACAGATCGATATCGGTGGCCCATCCATGCTGCGGTCGGCCGCGAAGAATCATGACGATGTGCTCGTTGTCGTCGATCCTGCCGATTATGCACGTGTACTGGAAGCGGTGAACGGCAATACGGTGACCCCAGCACTGCGTCGTGAGTTGGCCATGAAGGTGTTCCAGCATACATCTCGCTATGACGGATTGATCGCCAGCTACCTGGAGAAACACGCTCAGGCCAGGGAGGTCAAGTTCCCGAAAGTGTTGTCGCTGCAGTTTGAGTTGGCTGAGTCCCTCCGCTACGGAGAAAACCCTCACCAGCAGGGCGCGTTCTATCGTGAATTGGACAGCAAGGAGCCATCTGTTGCTCGCGGAAAGATCTTGCATGGCAAAGCGATGTCCTACAATAACTTCCTTGATGCGAATTCCGCGCTCGAGTTGGTGAAGGAATATGAGGAGACGGCCGTCGCAATCATCAAGCACAATAACCCTTGTGGGGTGGCGCTCGGTGAGACGCCGGTGGAGGCGTACGTCAAGGCGAGAGAGACGGATCCCGTGTCTGCCTTCGGCGGGGTGATTGCCTTCAACCGGCCGGTGGATTTGGCGGCTGCCAAGGAAATCACGTCTACGTTTGTTGAGGTCGTCATAGCTCCTGGATTCGCTGGAGAGGCGTTGGCGGAATTGAAGAGGAAGAAGGATCTGCGTTTATTGGATGTGGGTCCCTTGACGAAGGTAAAGCAGGAAGGATTCGATCTGAAGAAACTTGTCGGCGGACTCATCGTGCAAGATCGGGATCTCGGGGTGTTGCCGGATCTTCGGACACTTGCTGTGCCGACCATCCGTAAGCCGACAGATGAAGAATATGCCGCGTGTGCGTTTGCATGGAAAGTCTGCAAACACGTCAAGTCTAACGCCATCATCTATGCTAAGCCAGGCCAGACCGTCGGCATCGGGGCAGGACAGATGAGTCGTGTGGATTCCGTGAAGTTGGCGGCCATGAAAGCGCAAATGCCTGTCAAAGGCTGTGTCATGGCCTCCGATGCGTTCTTTCCATTCCGCGATGGCCTCGATGCTGCAGCCGAAGTCGGGATCACAGCAGTCATTCAACCAGGCGGATCGATCCGAGATCCGGAAGTCGTCAAAGCTGCGGATGAACATGGAATGGCGATGATTCTCACCGGAATGCGGCATTTTAGACATTGAGAACGATCGTGAGCCGTGATGAGTGATGGGTGAGTAGTTGACTCGTCTCCTGTTGCCACGATTATCTACCCGCACCATCTTCCTTCCTCACTCGTCACGTATCACACGTCACTGAGGACCTGACATGAAAATTCTCGTTGTCGGCAGTGGGGGACGTGAACATGCGATGGTGTGGAAGCTCGCACAAAGTCCCCGTAAGCCGATCTTGTACTGTGCTCCCGGTAATGCGGGAATCGCGTCATTGGCGAACTGCATTCCGATTAAGTCGGACGATATTGCAGGCCTGAAGAACTTCGCGCTCCAAGAAAAGATTGATGTGACCGTGATCGGCCCCGAAGCGCCGCTTGCGCTAGGCATCGTGGACGAATTCCGCAAAGCTCGGCTCAAAGTGTTTGGACCAACCAGGAACGCCGCCCGCTTAGAAGCGAGTAAGGTGTTCTCGAAGGATGTCATGGCACAAGCCAAGATCCGGACGGCCCATGCCAAGAGTTTCGAAAAGATCAAGGATGCACTCGCCTATATTGAGCAACAGACGTTACCGGTCGTGATTAAAGCGGACGGACTGGCTCAAGGAAAAGGCGTTATCATTGCAACCACTCCGGACCAAGCAAAACAGGCAATCATCGATTCGATGGAGAAAGCCGTGTTCGGCCAAGCCGGCAAACAGGTGCTGATCGAGCAGTTTCTCGACGGCGAGGAACTGACAATCATGGCGTTTACCGATGGCAAGACCGTGGTGCCGATGCCACCAGCGCAGGATCATAAACGGGTCGGCGATGGAGACACAGGCTTAAACACCGGTGGGATGGGCGCCTATTGCCCGGCACCACTGGGAACATCCAAGATCCAAGATCAAGTCCGTCGCGAGGTCTTACAGCCGATGGTGGACGCCATGGCGCGGCTTGGTTCGCCGTTTCAAGGTGTGCTGTATGCAGGACTGATGGTGGTGAATGGGACGCCATATGTGCTCGAATTTAACGCTCGTATGGGCGATCCAGAAACTCAAGTCGTGTTGCCCTTGCTTAAGAATGACTTAGTTGATGTTCTTGAAGCGGTGATAGAACACCGGCTTGACCAACTTCCTGTTGAGTGGCATTCGGACGCGACGGTCTGCGTGGTCATGGCATCGGGAGGCTACCCTGGTACCTATCAGAAGGGAATACCGCTCGCTGGACTCCCCACGGCGACAACCTTATCGGACTCCTCCGTGGTCTTTCATGCAGGAACAGCACAGAGGGGGCGTGAAATTGTGACCGCAGGAGGCCGGGTCCTCGGCGTACTCGGTCGAGGGCGAACGTTATTGGAGGCACAAGGCGAGGCCTATCGAGTCGCGAAGACGATCTCTTTCGAGGGTTGTCACTTCCGAACGGATATCGCACACCGGGCTCTGAAGACATAAACCGGGACAATCACTCTCCTCAAACAACCCATTCAGTGAACACATCGATCTCACCCTGAGCTCTCATCCACGCAGCTTGTTAGAGCTACCTGGATCTACCTCAATACGTTGCCGTAGATCCGAACACCCGGGGCCGATCTTCCTCTCAGCCGATTCCTACGATCTGTTACAATATGCCCCCACGATAGTCAGTGTACAACATGCAAGGGACACAGCATGTCTACACCAGCACCTGGTAAAAACAGATTATTTCAATTGAAAGGGGAATGGCCATGACACGCCATCCGATGCGGGTACTCAGTACAGTCGTTGGTTTCGGCTTCGCCCTTGGCCTTATTGGATGTGATTATTGGCCGCCAGCCTTGCAGGCTGAGATCGAACAATTGCGGTCGGAAGCCCAAACCCTGACCATAGAGAAGACTCAGCTTCAGGCTCAGGTCACCGACTTAACTCAGACCAAACAAGAGCTGCAGGGGCAGCTTGATGAACTGAGCCGCATCAGCCGTGAAAAAACCGGTATGATGACCAGCCTCCAAAATCAGCTGGATGCGACCCGCGCGAGAGCATTGAAGGCGATGGCTCCGAAGACACCACCTCATAAAAATAAGGCACAACCAACCGGAAGGACCGCGACCAAACTACACACTAAAAGTACCCCGAAGACGCCGACAGGCAAATACCAGGCCCCCCTGGCAATCGGTGTCCGATAATCGACCCACGAGCCTATTTTGAAGGGGAGGGCGTCGTTGTACTCGGTGTAGACGTTGATGAGCTGCTCGACGCCGCTGTCGACGTCACTGTAGAAGAAGGGGCAGGGCTTGATGGAGCAGCTGCGGCCGGCTCCTTCTTTTCCCCGGCATTCTTTTCTCCGGAACTCTTTTCCCCTGAACTTGCCCCACCGGTTTCGCTGCCCGTGCTGGACGGAGGTTTGAGCTTGTCGGAGTAGTCAGTGACATACCAGCCGCTCCCCTTAAACATGATTCCTGGCGATGAAATCAGCCGTCTGATCGCTTTCCCACACCGTTCACAGGTCGAGAGTGGATCATCCTTGATGCTCTGCTTCACTTCAAAACGATACGAACAGCCGTCACACTGATATTCATAAATTGGCACCGGTTTCCTCCCTCTTATCGTTGCAGCGACCTCAACTCTCTTACGCCAACTTCGCGAACGCCTGCCCCATTCGCTCAAGTCCTCGGGTAATATTTGTCATGCTGGTGGCATAGGAGAGCCGGAGATGTTCCGGGCTTCCAAACGGTTCACCCGGAACGACCGCGATTCGCGTGTCATGCAAGAGATACTGCGCCAGGTCATTCGGGGTCTTCAGCACTCCCGAAGGTCCACGTCTCCCCAACAAGCCTTTCACATTAGGGAAGGCGTAGAAGGCCCCACTCGGCATTCGGCATGACACACCGGGAATCTTGTTCAACCCTTCCACAATGGCAGTTCGACGGCGGGAAAACTCTTCCACCATTATGCGTGTGAAGGGCTCCCCAAGGCGCAATGCAGCGACGGCGGCCTTCTGCGAGATGGAGCAAGGATTCGACGTGCTCTGGCTCTGAATATTGGCCATCGCGGTCAACAGATCTTTGGGACCGGCCGCGTACCCGATTCGCCACCCTGTCATGGCGTAAGACTTTGAGACGCCATTGATAATGACTGTGCGTGCTGCGATCTCTGATCCCAACGAGGCAATGCTGATGTGCGTCGCCCCATCGTAGAGCACCTTTTCATAAATCTCATCAGATATCACCAGAAGGTCATGCCGAACCGCTACTGAGGCAATCTGTTCCAGCGTCACCCGATCATACGTTGCCCCGGTAGGGTTGCATGGGCTGTTCACAATGATGGCTTTGGTTCTCGGCGTAATGAGTCGTTCCAACTCTGGAGCATGAACTGCGTATCCGTCCTCTTCTTTGGTCGGTAACAGGACTGGTGTCGCATCGTTGAGCAGCGCCTGATCTGCATACGAAACCCAGTAGGGGATCGGAATGATGATCTCGTCACCCGCTTCGAGCAAGGCCTCCGCCAAATTATAGAGCGAGTGCTTTGCCCCGCAGGAGACAAGGATTTGGGACTTCTCATATCGGAGCCCAAGTTCAGTTTGGAGCTTGTCGGCAATCGCTCCCCGCAACTCATCGATCCCGGACGAAGGCGTGTATTTCGTAAACCCCTCGCGTATGGCTGCTTCTGCCGCGGCCTTTACCGGCTCCGGCGTGTCGAAATCCGGTTCTCCGGCTGAAAAGTCGATGACATCGAGTCCTTGTGCGGCCATGGCCTTTGCGGTTGCCGCCATAGCCAACGTCGGAGAGGGCGCGATACGACCGACACGTGCTGCCAATTTCATGATTTGAGACTCCGGATACGAGCTTGGAGGCGTTGGGCGACTTCCGGATGAAGAAAATCGACTAAATCTCCACCGTGTTGTGCCACATCTTTGATGATTGTCGAAGATAAGTATGAGTATTCTTCGCTCGGCATCAAAAACACCGTCTCCACCGTCTTCGCAAGTTTTCGGTTGATGAGCGCCATCTGAAACTCGTGCTCAAAGTCTGAAATGGCGCGCAAGCCACGGATGATTGCATGGGCACCTGAACGCTCAACATAGTTGACGAGCAACCCATCGAACGGTGTCACCTCAACCTGACCGACATCCTTCATGACCAGCTGTACCATATCAAGGCGTTCAGCCAAATTGAAGAGCGGATGTTTCGACGGATTTGGAGCGACAGCCACGATCACCTTGTCAAATATGCGGAGGCTTCGGGTGATGATGTCAGCGTGGCCATGTGTAATGGGATCAAACGTGCCTGGATAAATGCCGATTTTCATGCCTGTACAGTGGAGGAACGGAAATAGAGGGATAAGGCGGTATCACCGTAGCGATACCGGCGCAAAAACTGGGTGCATCCCAACGACAGGGGCAAGTCGGTTTTCGCAGCATGTTCGATGACTAGCCAGGAATCCATGGCAAACAGATCGTAAGTCCGAGACTCAGCCAATAATGATGGCAGCTCGGACGCCTCCGCATAGGGTGGGTCGGCGAAGACAATATCATAGGGACCCTTCCACTGATTGGGATAACTGAGAAATTGTTGAACAGTCTGACTCCGCACGGCTATTTCCTCACCGATGTGACACAGCTCCAGGTTTTGGTGTAGTAGTTTTAATGCATCACGGTTCGACTCGACGGAGGTCACGTGTTCTATGCCACGGCTGACAGCTTCGATCCCCACGGCTCCGGTCCCGGCGTAGAGGTCCAAAAATCGGCCATTCTTCAGCCGATTACCGAGAATTGAAAACAGGGCCTCTCGAACCCGGTCAGAGGTTGGGCGAAGAGCACGTGTTCGCGGCCCGTAGAGTCGACGACCTCGATGGGTACCAGCGATTACACGCATACCAGAAACATCGTCTACTAAATGTAAGAATTTAACATAGCGTTTTTACAGGGGTCAAGAAATGCGGAATGGAAGGGAGACCATTTGGGTCACAACTGAGTCGGGGAGGAGCACGTAATACTTTTTTGACCGTCTTCTTTCAGAAGACTATAATACGATCATTGAGCTTGTTGGTACGTCAAGGACGAGAGGACCGTCCTGGAGTCCAAGTAGGCCATCAGGCGGACCAGGCCCTGAATACGAAACGCTATGATTTACCGAGCCGTGACGGTCTGAGGAGCGCGGGCAGCCAGACTTTTTCTACGGTTATTGGAGATGGTGCGGTCAATAATGGCTCCACAATTAATGCATTTCCATGCATAGAACACGAGAAAGAAATCAGAGAACCGTTCTAACATCATCATCCCTTTGCACTTCGGACATTCCATTGATCCCTCCCAGGTGGCGACGTTCACAGCTGGTGGCAAACTTAAGCAAGAGCTGCACCAATTTGTCATACGTAATAATTTCAATTGGTTATGGATTACGTATTTCCCGTAGACGGGTAATTTCGCCTTATTGGGCGGTACAAAAAAGCCCGGGTCGTCATTTTTTTGTCACCTGAGGTCTTCGTGGCAAGCAAGGAAGCGAGAAAGGGCATTGCGCACTGGCCAAAGACCGAACGTCCCCGTGAACGTCTTCTTGCCAAGGGGCCCGAAGCGTTATCTGATGCCCATCTTCTCGCCATCCTCCTGAGAACTGGCCGCCGCGATTCATCCGCTGTGCAAGTGGCCATCGAACTCCTCGACCGAATCGGTGGACTGGGAGGATTGGCGGCCTGTGGTATTGAAGAACTCTGCACCATCCCTGGCGTCGGTCCCGCCAAAGCCGCCCAACTTAAAGCCGCATTGGCCTTAGGGAGACGGTCGCTGGCTGTTCCAATGTCCACGGGCACTCGCATTTCCTCAAGCTCGGATCTGTTCAAACATTTTCACCCTGCGCTCCGCGATGTGAAACACGAACTCTTCAAGGTCATCCTGCTCGACGCAAAAAATATCGTGATCAAAGAGGCCACGGTCTCAGAGGGAAGCCTCACGCTCAGCATCGTGCATCCACGTGAGGTTTTTGCGCTCGCCGTGCGTGAATCGGCAGCCGCCGTCATTTTTCTTCACAATCATCCCAGCGGAGATCCAACTCCAAGCCCGGAGGATCGGCGATTGACCGATCGACTGACAACGGCTGGCACCCTATTGGGGATCCGAGTATTGGACCACGTAATCATCGGAGATGGTCGATACGTAAGTTTTGCCGACGAGGGATGGCTGACAGAGCAGCGGAATGAGTACGAAGCCCCCTGAGATGATGTCCGCCCAAAACACCAGCCCAAGAAACGTGAGGACGCGAATGGCCTAACCCCATACTTAACAAGGAGGGCAGACTATGGACACAACCCGTCTGGAGCCCGTCAGAAACGTGGCCGTCGTATCCAGCGCCGGTGCCGGTAAGACCTCTCTCAGTGAGGCCTTGCTGTATGTCGGTGGTGTGATCCCCATGCTCGGTTCCGTGATGCACGGGACTACCGTTTCAGATTTTGAGCCCGAAGAACTTCGGCATCGCACATCGACAAGTACCAGCCTTCTTCAGTTCACGTGGAATCACACCAACATCAACCTGATTGACCCTCCCGGTGCACTCGATCTTCTTGGTGAATCGCTCGCTGCCCTGCAGGCCGCCGATGCGGTCATCCTGATTCTGAGCGAAGCCGTGGGGGTAAGAACAGAGCTGGCACGGCTCTGGACAAGGATCAAAGAGTTGGACCTTCCTTGTCTGGTATTCGTCAATGGACTTGATAAGGAAAGCGCGTCATTTGAGAACGCTCTTGAGAGCTGTCGCAAGCAGCTCGGTTGTGTTCCACTCCCTATGACAGTACCGATCAACGCTGGTATGAATTTAGACGGCGTAGTTGATGTACGACATGAGAGGCTGGTGAGATCTGGGCCGAATTCCGCCAAGGTCGAACACCTATTAGTCCCCCCCCTAGAGAGCATCTTGAACAGAGCGCGCCAGCAACTTGTGGAGGCTGTCGCGGAAAGCGGGGAAACCTTGTTGGAGACCTACGTGACCCAGGGAGAGTTGAGCCAAGAAGACCTTCTGCAAGGACTCCGACGCGACATCCAAACAAATCAATTTCTTCCCATCTATGGCGGATCCGCCACGCATAATGTCGGAGTCTGGTCCTTGTTGGATGCGATAGTCGCCTTATTGCCGTCACCCTCCGAACGTGGTGAGGCCCATCCATGGCATGGCATTCATCCAGAGACGCACGAAGGTTGTGAGCGGAAGGGGAGTCTGCAGGAACCGTTTTCCGCCTATATCTTCAAGACCATCATCGACCCATTCGTCGGTCGACTGTCTTATTGCCGTGTCGTGTCCGGAACCATCCATGCAGATGCCACGGTGCTGAATGCTTCCAAACATGTACGAGAGAAGCTTGGCCATTTCTACACGGTGTTGGGCAAACGTCATGTGGCCGTCGACTCCGTACGAGCGGGAGAGATCGTGGCGATCGGGAAGCTTAAAGACACGCATACCGGTGACACATTGTGTCAAGAGACGGCTCCCATCTGTTACCCCATACTGAGCCTACCAAAGCCGATCTTGTCGTTCGCGATTGACGCCAAATCCAAGACAGATATCGACAAGGTCAGCCTTGGGCTTCACAAACTCATCGAAGAGGACCCCACGCTGGAATTCGCGCGCAATGCCGAAACCAAGGAGATGGTGCTCAGCGGCATGGGGCAATTCCACATCGATTTGGCCCTCGAAAAGCTCCATCGAAAGTTTGGAGCCGATGTCATACTGCACACGCCGAAAGTCCCATACCGAGAAACGCTCAAGACAACGTCACACGCACAGGGTAAGTACAAGAAACAAACCGGCGGGCATGGGCAATACGGTGATTGCTGGCTTGAAGTGGCGCCGCTCCCACGCGGTCACGGGTACGCGTTTGAGAATCGCGTGGTTGGAGGAGCAATTCCTCGAAATTTCATTCCCGCTGTGGAAAAAGGAGTCCTCGAAGCCATGCAGGAGGGACCATTGAGCGGGTTTCCAGTCGTCGATGTGCAGATCGCCGTCTATGACGGATCTTATCATGCGGTGGATTCGTCTGAGATGTCGTTCAAGATCGCGGGATCAATGGCATTCAAGAAAGCGATAGAGACTGCGCATCCCGTGTTACTGGAGCCGGTCATGACGGTCGAGATCGACACACCGACTGACGCAGTCGGAGCCGTCATGGGGGACCTGAGTGCTCGACGAGGTCGCATTGTGGCCGTCAACGCGCAAGACCATGCCGAACAGATCACCGCGTTAGTTCCGCTGGCCGAGTTGTTTCGCTATGCGACGGCCCTCAACGCCATGACCGGAGGGCGAGGCAGCTACGCTATGGATTTCACGCAGTATGATGAAGTACCGAAAGAATTGGCTACAAAGGTCATCGAGCGACAGAAGGCAGAAGGACAAGCCGCTACGGCCCATTGAGAGATCGTTAGTCGGAGGCTTTGAGCACAACATAAAATGCGCGGCTTTCCCGAAGCACACGGAGCAACAGGGTGTCGCCACGCCTGGATCGCGCAATGGCCGATATGAATTCTCCTACGGAAGACACTTCCATGCGGTTGACCTCTTTGATAAGGTCGCCTTCGCGGAGACCTTCGGCTTGAGCACGGCTGTTGGGTTCAACCTTTGCGATGAGCACCCCCTTCGACTCACGAAGCTTGAACCTCTCCGCCAGGGTGGCCGTCACGTCTTGGACATCAAGGCCAAGCTTGATGTCCAACTTCTCCTCTTGTTGAGGAAGCAATGCGATGACAGCTGCATCACGCCGCTCGGTGAGGGGAACGTCTATCATCAAGTGTTTCAGATCCCGAACGATTTCAATCTTTGAGGTCGCGCCCGGAGTCAGCATCGCGATCAGACGAGACAGCTTATTCGGTGAATCAACAACGGCCCCATCAATCCGGACGATGACATCGCCCGGTTTGATCCCAGCTAAGGCTGCAGGGTCTTTCTCGAAGACTTCGTTCACGAGTACCCCTTCGCCTTCGGTGACTCCGAATTTTTTCGCCAACTCAGCCGTCAACGGTTGAATCCCGACTCCGAGCCAGCCCCGCACAACCTTCCCTTTCGCAAGTAACTGTTCGATGACCTGCTTAGCCATATTCGAGGGAATGGCGAATCCGATGCCTTGAGCGAAATTAATGATCGCCGTATTGATGCCGATCACCTCACCACGTAGGTTAAAGAGCGGGCCTCCGGAATTTCCAGGGTTGATCGAAGCATCGGTCTGGATAAAGTTTTCGTACCGTGAGAGGTTAATATTTTCTCGACCGATGCCGCTGACCACCCCAAGCGTCACGGTCCGGTCCAGTCCGAATGGATTTCCAACGGCCAGCACCCATTGGCCGACCTTGACGCCAGCGGAATCACCAAATCGTGCGCTGGGCAGGGGGCGATCGGTGGTCACTTTGAGCACCGCTAAATCGGTGTCTGGATCTTTGCCGACTACATAAGCGATAAGCTTCGTCTTATCGGAAAACCGCACTTCAATCTCATTGGCGTCACCAATCACATGATTGTTCGTCACGATATGGCCGTCACTGTCGACGATCAGGCCCGAGCCGGAGCCTGACGCATTCGGCGTACGCTCGCCGGACCCTTCGTGAAGCCTACTTGTGCTGGTGATGGGAAACAGATTGACGACGGAAGGCTTGGCCTGCTCAGCGAGTTCGGTAATGACTGCTTGAATCTCTTCGAGCATGCGAATGCCGGGTGAGTCAGGCGATACGGCCTCAGCCACGCCGCCTCCGATGACAGCTGGAAGGAGGGAAGCGATACAATAGAACAGCACACGTACTGACCGGAATGCGCGGGCTAGCATTGGGCGATATTGTATCTGATCTCTGTCGATGTGCCTACTCCTCTACACCGATCTCGTGAACGACGCGGTGAGGGGAACGCTGGCCGGCAAACCATGAGACAAGTTGATCAAGTTCCGTTTGTGCACCAACCAACACCACGATGTCACCCGGTCGGAACTGAAGATCGTGGGTCGGAGCCAATAGAAAAGGCCCTCGCAAAACGGCGGCCACGGAGGCGGAGGAACTCGGTGGAAGCACGCTGAGCGGCTGTCCCGCCGCAGCCGCTCCTCGAACGACGGTCAGCCGTTTGATACCTCCTGAACGAAGTGCCAAATCCTGTTGAAGAGAGAGCAAGTCCTGATGGACCGTCTCGATTTTGAGCTCGCGAATCTCGGCATCGACGCTGATCAACACTTGTTTCAACTCTTGAACACGAGAGATGGCATCGGCAAGCGTCTGATCGATCACGCCGACGACTGAATCGGGGTGACTCTGGTCCTGAAGTCGATCAGAGATCTGCGCAACAATTTGTTGGCCGACCTTAGCCGTCACATCGTCAATGCGCTGAAGCAAGGTAGACGCCTGCCAATGGAGCCGAATAATCTGAACCTTTCGATTAACGAGTTCGGAAATCGAGAGAATCGTTTCGTAGAACGCATGTCCGGTAATTGAAAGCTCTTTATGTACGCGGCCAAGCAGCTCAAACGTCATGGTCTGATAAGATGTATTATGTAAACTTTCAACTCTTCGCCAGTCGCCAGTCCACCACACGAGTCTCTCGCATCAATCATCCCTACTTCATAGCGGATCGTGGTTCGGAGGTCAATCGCGCAGGAGATTTTTGAAGTTCCGCAGAATCTCCTGTTAAGCACACATGACCTTTCAATCTTCTCACGCTGCTCGCTGATGCTGTTTGCACGCTCATACTTATAAAGTGTTACTTTAACTATTTATCTCGGCCTATTACTTGAGGACACCTTCTATTTGATGTATCTATTCGTCCGTGCCTGGCTAGCCGCATGCGAAATCTGCTCTCAAGCTAGGCTCATGGCACGGGAGAAAACTTCGACTTCTTGCTGATTCCGTTCGGCCCTTGCAAACCAGGCCTACACTCCGTAAGCTGATCAAGATGATGATGTTTCTCATCTCCTAAATCACGATATGGCAACGACCCCACGCGACTACTATCAGGTGCTCGACCTCCCGCGCACGGCTTCGCCCGACGATATCAAAAAAGCCTATCGCCGGCTCGCCCGCCAGTACCATCCCGATCTCCATGCGGGGGTGAAGAAGGCCGAGATGGAAAAGAAATTTAAAGAGCTCAATGAGGCGCAGGAAGTCCTGACCGATCCGGAGAAGCGAAAGAAGTATGACCAGTACGGGGCCGATTGGGAACAAGCGCAAGCCTTCGAGAAAGCTCGTCAGCAGACCGGAGGACAAGGGTTTGGCGGACCCTGGGGCTCCGATGGAGGCTACAGCCGTCCAGGAAGCGGCGGCGCCGGGAGCGAGCAATTCTCCGATTTTTTTGAAAACATCTTTGGAAACCGCAGCCGCGGCGGAGCTGGAATGCCGGGAGAGGACATCGAGACCGACGTCCAGTTGGGGCTGCGCGAGGTGCTCACCGGTGTGACAAGGCGTGTGAATCTGCGTGAGCCTCGGACCTGCTCGACCTGTCAAGGGAGCGGCACCGTGCGTAGCCGATCTTGCATAACCTGTCAGGGTGCCGGGATGACAACCGAATCCAAGACCATTGAAGTGCGGATTCCCGCTGGAGTGCAAGACGGAACACGGGTTCGGGTTGCCGGAAAAGGCCAGCCTGGAACGCATGGCGGGAAGCGCGGGGACCTGTATCTGCATGTGGTCATCCCCTCCGATCCCGTCTTTCGTCGACAAGGTTCAGACTTGCACGTCAGTCTGCCCGTTTATCCTTGGGAAGCCATGCTCGGGGCAGAGGTGACTGCGCCAACCTTAGCAGAGCCGGTCAAGGTCAAGGTTCCACCGGGCAGCAAAGCTGACGGGAAACTCCGACTCAAGGGGAAGGGGCTTCCCTCGGCCACAGGTGGGCATGGCGATCTGTTCCTGACGTTGCAGATTGTCATGCTAGCCAGCGTCAGCGAAGACGAACGGATGTTGTACGAACGTTTGAGCACACAACGACATCCAGACCCGCGAATGGAACTTCTCCAGAGCGCCCAACGGCGTTAAACCAGAAACATGATCGACCTTGGTAACGCCAAGCCCCTCGCTTGCGTTACGTGGACTGCTATGGCAATCTTCGACTTCAGGGCCTCTCAACCAAGGAGGAATTCATGATATCTCTCACAAAGACGACGGTAGCTGTTGTCGTCGCGTCGGCATGTCTGTTCATGGTGAACACACCAAGTCTGTGGGCCAATGATCCGAGTTATGGTCATGCTGGAGGGGGGCACGGCGGCGGGGCCCACGGCTATGGCAAAGGAGTGATGCATAGCGGGACCGGCCATCTGATCCGGCACCTGCTCAAGCACGACAAGGATATTGGGCTCACAGCGGATCAGGTTGCCAAACTGAAGGACATCCAGCTCAATCTTGACAAAGCACGGATTAAGGCCGAAGCCGATATCCAAATTGCGGAGCGTGAACTGAAGGCGCTGACCGACAATGACCAGTTCGATCTCGCCGCGATCGAAACCAAGCTGAGACAAAGCGAAGATCTGCAAGTCGGGCTACGGATGACATCCATCAAGACCCGTCGCGACGTGATGGGCTTGCTGACTCCGGAACAACGAGCGAAGGAGCAGTCCGAGCACGCCAAGATGATGAACCAGCCCAAGGGCCATGGCACTCCACATGGAGGCGTGATGCCCTACGGTACGAATCCCCATGGTGCCACTCCGCACGGCAAGAATCCCCATGAAACCACGCCCCCAACTCCACCCAGCAACATGCCTGTACAGTAGATGGAGCCACAAAGACCGATGAAAAAAGCAATGAAGCTCCAGAGTCAGGATCTCCTCGTTGGGGCCGGCCGCGCGCCGGCGAGGGCCATGTTAAAAGCCGTTGGTTTTACGGACGATGACCTGTCGAAACCTCTCGTTGGCGTGGCCAATACCTGGATCGAGGTCATGCCGTGCAATTTTCACTTACGACGGCTTTCAGAGCGAGTGAAAGCTGGAATTCGAGCCGCCGGAGGGACTCCGATCGAGTACAACACCATCGCGGTGTCCGACGGGATCTCGATGGGAACCGAAGGAATGAAAGCGTCCCTGATCAGCCGCGAGGTCATCGCGGATTCGATCGAGCTCGTCGCACGTGGACACTTGTTCGATGCCGTTGTCGCCCTGTCTGGGTGCGATAAGACAATTCCCGGCACCGTCATGGCTCTCGCTCGATTGAACCTGCCATCACTCATGCTGTATGGCGGCTCGATCATGCCGGGACAGTTTCAAGGACATGATGTGACCATTCAGGATGTCTTTGAAGCAGTCGGCAAACATGCGTCGGGAAAGATGACCGACGCAGAGCTGAAGGACTTGGAAGATCACGCGTGCCCGGGGCCTGGAGCTTGTGGAGGTCAATTCACCGCCAATACGATGGCCATTGCGTTTGAATTTCTCGGCATTTCACCGATGGGCCTCAACGGAGTGCCCGCCATGGACGGACGGAAAGACGATGTCGCCTTCGAGTGCGGCAAGATGGTGATGGAGCTCGTGAAGCAGAATCTGCGCCCTCTCCAGATTATTACTCGAAAGTCGTTGGAGAACGCCATCGCCGCCGTCGCCACGACCGGGGGCTCGACGAACGCCGTGCTACATCTCCTTGCCATCGCCCGTGAGTCCGGGATCAAGCTGAGCATTGACGATTTCGACAAGATCAATCGCAAGGTCCCCTTGCTGGCCGACCTCAAACCAGGGGGCCGATTTGCTGCCGCAGATCTTTATGCGGCTGGCGGCACAACCCTCGTGGCTAAACGGTTGCTCGAGGCTGGGCTCCTTCATGGGAATCAGCCCACCGTCACCGGTCGAACGATTGGTGAAGAGGCATCACACGCTCGTTCGATGACCAAGTTCCAGGGACGGGCGAAGGTCTATGAGCGGGAGGAGGATGCCTTCGTGGCAGTCAAGGCGGGACAGATCAAGCCTGGTGATGTCGTCGTCATTCGATACGAAGGCCCGTCCGGTGGGCCAGGCATGCGCGAGATGTTGGGCGTGACGGCGGCCATCGTGGGTGCCGGCCTTGGCGACTCTGTGGCTTTGCTCACTGATGGCCGCTTCTCCGGAGCCACCCATGGATTGATGGCAGGCCACGTCGCCCCTGAAGCCGCGAAGGGAGGGCCGATCGCGGCGGTCAAGAACGGCGACACGATTACCTTCGATATTCCCAAACGCCGTTTGGATGTGGCCCTCTCGCAGAGAGAAATCGCCATGAGGCTGAAGAAAGTCAAACCACCAGTACCGCGCTACACCTCGGGCGTGATGGGGAAATATGCCAGACACGTTTCGTCCGCATCGGAAGGCGCCATCACGAGTTAGGCTTGATCGACTCCATTCTCCATCTGACCTTCAGAAGGCAGTCTTCGCCCTTCCTCACGCCATCATGCGTGTACCCGCTGAGGAAGGGCCTCTCGATCTATTACTGGAAATCTCGTCGCTGGAAGATCACACTCGCCAGAAGGAGTAGAAACGCCGCGTAGGTCAACCCATAGGCCAAGGTGAGAGTCATATCAGCCATGCCGAAGTCGAGATGATGAATGACGTGTCCTTTGAGATTGAATCGTTCGAGGTTGGGAAGCGTATAGTAAATGGCATTGACAACCATCTCGCTGACTTCGTCCAACTTTTTGGCGAATTCCTTGAGATCAGCGGACAAGTGCCCGATCACATATACAGCAAGGGTAAAAATAGCGCTCAACGTCGCACTCGTAAACGTCGAGAACAAAACGGCGACTGCGGTGATGACCATCAGTTCTAAAAAGATGAGGGCCAGGGATTTAAATACCAGACTGGTGATCGGCACGTCCATGACCTGCAGCACGATCAATAATCCAACCACCATCACCACTGTATTCGCGAGTAATGTAATGACCAACCCACAATATTTCCCTAACAGGAACTCATATCGAGGAATGGGCTTCGATACGATCGTATAGATCGTCTTTCGATCGACTTCCTTACTGACGAGCCCAATCCCGACGAAAATTGCGATAAGCACCCCAAACAGATTGATGCTGGCAAGTCCAAGATCCAAAATCAGTCGGTGGTAATCGCCCAGCGTGATTCTGGAAAGAAGAAATTGTACAGCAGCTTCTCGCGAAGGTTTTCGCGAAACGTGTTGATGGCAATAGACAGAATTCTCATACGGCTTCCCTCAACTCCGGCTGTTTGTTCTTGACCTCCCGAATAAAGAGGTCTTCCAGCGACCCCTTGTGTGGAGTCAGCGACACTAGTGTCGCCCTGGCGCCTCGAATAATCTCGAGCACCGGCCCCACGTGCTGACGGCCTGGCAACACCGCCAAGACGTTGTTCAAGCAATTGGTCACGTTGCTGATGTCTGATACCATAAACAAGCCATTTGCCGCATTACCAGCAGCGCCACCATTGCCATCCAAGTCTCCTTCCGATGAAGCAAGGAACCCGGTGGTCGGAGCGTTGCCAGGGCCAGCTGCAAGAGGCGAAACGCACGTCGCGCCACCCTTTACCGGTCCAGGAGCTACCGTAGCTGCTGCTGTAGCCTGTAAACTATATTGATACCGAACCGCACCAGCCGGCACAAATCCGATGTCACCAAACGTACCGGTTGCCTGAGCGGCCACACCAGCGGGAGTGAAACATTGCACCACACCTGAAGCAGCCGCAGCCGCAATCGGCCATGCCACCAAAGCACCGTTGTTCGGAATGGCTGCCGGCGTAGCGACTGCTGGTACCAGTGAGGAAAGGTAGCATCGGTTCTCAGCTTGGAACGCCAGGTTTGCCGTTTTGATTGCGCTTAGATTGGTCTTGGCTTCCGAGGTGCGCGACCGCATCTGGTACTGAATGAAGTTGGGAATGGCGATGGCCGCCAAGATCCCGATGATCGCCACGACGATCATCAACTCAATGAGGGTAAACCCCTCTTGTTTCCGCATTGCCTTCAACATCATCCTGCCTCCTTGTTGATGGTTCACTGACGGCCCGTTTCATACCCTGTCATAACCTGCGGCGCTTCTGTTGCCGCCTACCGGTTGCTCTAGCAGGTTTGGTGCCGATCAATGACGAGGCTTAGCGTACCATCGATCCCTGATGATGCAACAACTTACGAGAAATCGGCGCGTGATCGGTCAGGAAGGAGACTTCGTTCCTTCCGTAATCTGCTCCGGAGAGCCAAGAATTGACACTTTTGCCCAGTCTCGAAGGGAACTGACACCCTTCTCCGCGCCCGCCTGCCTGGCGGCGGGCAGGTCTGCGCGTGGTGCCTGTCCCCTTTGAACGTGGACAGGCAGAGGCCAGGACGAAGAAGCATGTCCTCAACAGTGCGTTGAGGTGCTAGGAAAGGAGAGCCTGGTGACGGAGATCGTGAATAGACTTACGGAGTAGCTACTGGACTGGGCACCTTCTCTGATATGCGGCGTTTGGCTTGCTGGATGCGGTCTTCATTGGCTGAATTAGCCAGACCCTGTTCGCGGAAGCGTTGGAGCAGCTTGTCATTGGAGGGATCGATCTCCAGTGAATGGAGCCAGGCATCACGCGCATCGGACACTTTCTGCTGCTTCAAATAAATTTCTCCCAGATGCTCATAGATGACGGGGTCATCGCCGACTAGCGCCACAGCTTTCTTGATCTCCATAAGAGCCTCGGCCAGCAAGCCGGTTTTATACAAGACCCATCCTAGACTATCGACGTAGTAACCGTTCTCCGGCTTAAGCGCGACGGCCCGTTTCGTCAGGGACAAGGCTTGATCGATCTTGATGCCGCGCTCCGCATAGCTATACCCAAGATAGTTCAAGGCATCGGCGTGATGCGGGTCGAGGGAAAGCACCGTTTCCATGGCACGCTCCACCTCCTCAAACCGATTCAGCTTGTCGTAGGCCGTGCCAAGATTGAAATGGAGATCGGCATTCTTGGGATTGTGCCGAATCCCCTCCTCAAACGCCTGAGATGCCTTTTCGAATTGCTCGCTCTGAAAATGGGCCAGCCCGAGGACGATATGCGGTTCAGGCTGTTTTGGTGTGAGACGAACGGCTTCATCGAGATGCGTCACTGCCTCCGAAAATTGCTTGAGTCGATAGAGGAGCACACCCAGATGAATATGACTGTCGGCAAATTTTGGATCCAGATGAATATTATAGCGATAGGTCTCCATCGCCTTGGAGACGTCCTTAGTCTCTTCGTACAAGTACCCGAGATAATCTCTCACTTTTAGCTCAGCTGGTTTCGCCTTCAAGATCTCGGTCAATTGGCTGATCGCCTTAGTAAACTCTTTCTTCTCTCCATAGATGAGCGCCATGCGTAACTGTGCATCGAGGTCGCCAGGGTTGTCTTCCAGCAGTTTTTCCAGCTCCGCAAGACCTCCAGCGTAATCTTTGGTCGCGACATACAACTGGACCAGATGTTGTCGAATATCCCGGTTCCGAGGGTTAACTTGTGAAAGATACTTCTTGAGCACGGCGATCGCTTTGTTCTTCTCTTGACGTGATTCGTAGACCGATGCTTGCGCTAAATACGCTGGCTCGAACGCCTGGTTCACGGCAATGGCCCGATCGAAGTTGGCCACCGCCTGCTCGCTATTTCCCGCTTCGATCGATATGCGGCCCAAATAGTAGTAGCCGATCGGCGAATCTGCGGTATATTGCAACCCTTTTTTGACGACCTGCTCCGCCTCGGCCAGGCGCTTCTGGTTCAAGAGAATGAGTCCCTTCGGGAAGTAGGATTCGCCTCGTTCCGGATCACTCTCGATGGCCTTGTCCAATAACTCCACGGCACGCTCCGGCTTCCCCGCGCTGGCCAAGATGCCGGCCATGTGGGTCAACATTTGCGGTTCCTGTCCCGTTCCTTCTCCGACTTCATCCGCATACTGCACCGCTTGGGTTACATCACCCAATGCAAAATACAGTGCGGCCAAACGAGACTTGACCTCGTGAGATTTGGGATCAACCTTCAGAGCGGCATGATATTCCTTCAACGCGCCGTCGAGGTCCTGCGCAAGTTCCGCTTGATGTCCCATCATGAAATGGTAGGTCGCATCGGACTCCGGAGTCGGTAGCGGAGATGGCGACGTTGTGGCTGGTGGCGGAAGCGTTGCCCGCAGCTGAGGTGCGGCTGCGCAGGCGACCATGGTGCCGGAAAGGAACAGAAAGAGCAGCATCGTGCCCAACAAAGGCCTTCCATACAGTCTGAGCAACCGATTGTCGAAGATCATTCCTGTGTTCCGCATCTCTCTTAGGTTAGGACAGGTAAAAGGTGAGCCGAGGAGATGATTATACCGAGTGTCCGGACGATGCGCAAACGACACTCCACTACGACTCACGAAGATCGAGGCTTTCGAATTTGGCGAATCGGTCCTGAAAAAACAACTCTTTTTTCCCAATGGGTCCATTACGGTGTTTACTGACGATAATGTCGGCAATCCCTTTGCGCTCCGAATTCTGGTCATACACATCTTCACGATAAATGAACATAACCACATCGGCATCTTGTTCGATCGCTCCGCTCTCCCGCAGATCGGCCAGCATGGGATTTGGCGGCTTACGGGCCTCCACCGCTCGGCTCAACTGGGAGAGGGCAACCACCGGCACATTCAGTTCCTTCGCCAAGGCCTTTAATGAGCGGGAAATATCGGAAATCTCTTGCTGGCGAGATTCTGAATCACTTCGCCCTTGCATCAGTTGGAGATAATCCACGATGAGAAGATCAAGCCCCTTCTCGGCTTTGAGCCGGCGGGCTTTGCCTCGCATTTGCTGGACTGTGATGCCGCCAGTGTCGTCGATATAGATCGGCGCGAGCTCCAAGCGGCCGGCCGCCTCTGCCAATCGCCACCAGTCTTCTTTTTGAAGCTTTCCAGTCCTCAACGCATGCGAATCCACCCGTGCTTCCGACGCGAGCATGCGCAGAACGATCTGTGGCTTGGACATTTCCAAGCTGAAGATCCCGACCACCGTATTGGCATGAATGGCGGCATGAGTAGCAAACCCTAACGCGAGGCTTGTCTTACCCATACTTGGCCGCCCCGCCACCACCACCAAGTCCGAAGGCTGAAGTCCGGCGGTAATATCGTCGAGGTCGTAGTACCCCGTGGGAACCCCCGTGACGTGTTCCTTTCGCTTGGAAAGTTTATCGATGACATCCAGACTTTCCTTAATGACCTGGCTGATCGGGCTGAACGACCGTTCCAGTTTGCCTTGCGCAATACTGAAAACCGATCGCTCGGCAAAATCTAGCAGATCATCGATTGAGGCAGTACCTTCATAGCCTCTCGTCAGCACCTCGGTAGAGGTGCTAATCAACTGACGGGCCACTGCTTTGTCCCGAACAATCTTACAGTGATACCGAATATTGGCTGAGCTGGGAACGATCTGGACCAGTTCTGCGAGAAAGGCAGCGCCTCCAATCGCTTCAAGTTCACCACGAGATTTCAATCGCTCGGTCAGCGTAATCTGATCGATCACTTCGCCGGTGTCGGACAGCTCAAGCATGGCTTGAAAGACTTTCTTGTGGGCTGTCCGATAGAAATCTTCTTCTACCAGCAGCTCCATCGCCTTCGGCATGGCGGCGTTATCGAGGAGGATGGCACCGAGCACCGACTGCTCTGCCTCCAAGTTCTGTGGAGGAAGTTTTGGTTGAGAGAGATCCACCATCCCGACGGATTTCATACGGTCCCTTCAAGGTCGGCACGCAGGCTTGCGATGAGACCTGCGGTCGAGACCGTTCTCTTCCGAAGATGAGCGCGACCGGGCGATCCTGCGATTCCCCGGCCATCCCTCGAATGGAGCACCACGACCTGCTCGGGTTTGGAACGGTCTACACCGACGACTATAATGGTACCGATATTCGCTTTAAGACCAGCCTTGACCGCAACACCAACCAAGTCCCGCCCCGATGGATCTACCGCTTGTTGAACCGTTCGTATCCCCGCCTGGCGAAGTTGTTGTGCGACCGAAACTAATCGCGTCGACAACCCACGAGGCGCGACGACCAAGACCTCTGGCCCCACAGACTTCGTCCTATCTGGAAGGCTCAGCCCTCGAAAGAGTCGGTCCACAGTGAGGGCAAATCCGGTCGATGGAAGGTTCCGACCAAATCGTCCGATGAGCTGGTCATAGCGCCCACCACCGCCTAACTCCACCCCAATACCCTCGGTAAAGACATCAAAGACGATCCCGTCATAGTAGTCGAACCCTCTGAATTCTCCAAGATCCAACAAAACGGTCTCTTGAAACCCGGTTGCGCAGAGCAACTGGTACACGTTTTCCAGTCGGTCCAACGCTTGGACCAGTGGCCGTTCACCCTTGGCTAATGTGCGTCCTTTCGAGAGGACTTCAGCTTGTCCACACAGCTCCAGCACGTCCAAAATTCTGTGAGCTGACCGTTTGGTCACTCGCTCCTGCAACAGGATCTCTCCCAGTCTCGGTAGATCTCTTCTTGCCGCTGCCTGCTCAGCCCGCTTCTGCCCTTCTGGCGACAGTCCTGCACGGATGAGGAGCCCCTTAAAAAACCCGACATGCCCCAGTGAAATCTTAAATGAACGCAATCCAACCTGTCGTAGGCACTCGATCAACAGGATGATGATTTCACTATCGGCGGACGCATCATCAGCCCCGATGAGCTCGGCGCCGACCTGAAAGATTTCCCGATCTCGGCCGGCATGTTCCGGTTCATACCGAAAGACGGTCGCCCGGTACGACAGGCGCAACGGAAAGTGCGTGCCCACCATGCCCATCGCCACCGAACGGGCAATCTGCGCCGTGACGTCAGGCCGCAACAACAGAATACGGCCGGTCGTCCGGTCAACGATCTTATAGGAATTCTCTAATAGCGTCGGTTCGAGGCCTGGTGCCAACACATCGAGGTACTCGAACGTCGGAAGGATAATTTCGTCGTACCCAAAACGATTGCAGTACGCCAGCAATTCAGCTTCCAGGTGCCGAACCTGGCGGGCGGCCTCCGGCAAGATGGTAGCCATCCCGACCGGAACCAAGGAGTGCTCACGCAAAGAAGGGAGCTGCCCCGAAGAAGTCCTACGCACCGGAGGAGCAGAGGCCATACATAACCTGGTCGCAAAAACCGTTACAAAAGGTTGGCGACCTTGACGGACAAAATATTTGAGCTGGAACGAATCTGATCCAGGACCGTAGATGGGAATTCCGTATCGGACCCGATGATCAGCAACGCGTCCCCCCCTCGCTTCTCCAAGGCACACTGCATTCGTAAGATATTGATGCCATGATCCCCTAGGACCTTTCCAACCATACCGATGACCCCTGGTCGATCAACATTATGAATCAACAACATATGCCCTTCTGGTACCACTTCAACTTTAAATTGCTCGATCTCCGTCACACGGGCATCTTTCTTATGATACAGCGTCCCAGCGACTTGATGTGAAACCTTGCCGGCCTCGACCCGAACCCTGATCAGGCTGGTAAAATCCCCAGCATCCGTGGTCTTGATTTCTTTGACTTCAATACCTCGCTCCTTCGCCACAATCGGAGCATTCACATAGTTCACCGGATGTTCCATGATCGGAGTGAGTAGGCCCTTTAAGACGGCGATGGTCAAAGGTGCGATGGAGAGCGTGGTGACCTCCCCGCTGTATTCCACCGTCACTCGTTCGATTCCCCCTTGAACAAGTTGAGTTTGAAGCGCGCCGAGCTTTTCGGCCAACGTCAGAAATGGTTGCAATCGAGGCAGCAATTCAGGAGCGACCGACGGAATATTGACGGCCCCCTTCGCCACTCCCTTGGTAAAGTAGTCGACCATCTGCTCCGCAATGCCAATCGCGACGTTTTCCTGAGCCTCAATCGTTTGGGCTCCGATATGCGGGGTGCAGATGAAGTTATCCAAGGCGAGGAGCGGATTGTCAGGCTTGACCGGCTCCTCTTCAAACACGTCGAAGGCGGCGGCGGCGACGCGCTTGGTTTTCAAGGCTTCGCATAAATCCTGTTCGTTGATGATGCCGCCTCGGGCGCAATTTGCGATGAGCACGCCGGGTTTCATCTTGGCGATGGCCTGCGCGTTGATAATCCCGCGTGTCTCCGGCGTCAGCGGCGTATGGACCGAAATCACGTCTGCTCGTTGGAGTAGGTCTTCAAGTTCCAGCATCGTCACGCCCATTTGCTCGGCCCGTTCAGGGGCCAGGTACGGGTCAAACGCGACGACGCTCATGCCGATCCCCTGGGCCATCTTGGTCAGGTGACTGCCGATCTGTCCGGCGCCGATGATGCCGAGCACCTTGTTGTAGAGCTCGACGCCCATAAATTTTTCTTTTTCCCATTTACCCGCCTTCACCGACGCGGTAGCTTGGGGAATGCGCCGACTCATCGCACAGATCATCGACATCGTATGTTCAGCCGTGGTGACGGTGTTGCCTCCCGGCGTGTTCATGACGACGATGCCGCGACGAGTCGCGGCAGGCGTGTCGACATTATCCAGGCCGGACCCGGCCCTTCCGACGACCTTGAGTTTCTCTGCTGCTGCAATCAGTTCCGCCGTCACCTTGGTGCCGGATCGTACGATCAGCCCGTCGGCGTCCTTGATCTCTTTGAACAGCTCGTCCTTCGGCATTTTTGACTTCACCACCACGGTGAATCCCGCCTTCTCAAGCGCCTCAACGCCCTGTTTTGACAGGCTATCACTGATCAGAATCTTCATTCCCGCTGCGGCCATATACATCCTTGTCGTGATTACTTTGCCATTAAAATTTCTTGCGCTTTTCCGACACCGCTTCCCAGCTTCACGGAATGACCGAGTCCTTTCAGGACCATTTCGGTCGCGGCCAATGCGGCGATCACGTCAAACGAATCCGCATACCCCATGTGAGACAGTCGAAAGATCTTCCCCTTCAGGTGATCCTGGCCGCCGGCCGCCGTCATGCCGTATTGCACACGGAGATTCTTATAAATAGCCTGCCCATCAATTCCATCAGGGGCACAGACAGCCGTCAAGGCATCGCTCGGCGATTCTTTCGCAAACAGCGCCATTCCGGCAGCCTTCACGCCTTCTCGCATCGCTAGAGCCAGCCGTCCCTGCCGTGCAAACATGTTTTCCAGCCCCTCCGCCTTCATTATTCGGAACACCTCTTGAAGTCCAACGATGAGGGAGACCGTTGGGGTCCAGGCAGTCTGGTTCTTGGTTTGAGTTTCACGCTCTTTTTTGAAATTAAAGTAGAAGGCGGCATTCTTCGCCTTATCGGCCAGCGCCCACGCCTTTTCGCTGACACTGACAAACGCCATACCGGGAGGAAGCATCAGGGCCTTCTGAGAGCCTGTGATCACAACGTCTAAGCCCCAAGCATCAGTCTTGATATCAAAGACGCCCAGCGCCGTAATGGCATCGACCACCAAGATGGTATTCTCATAGCCTTTAACGACCTCACCCAGTGCCTTGACGTCATGGGAGACCCCCGTCGACGTCTCGCTGGCCTGGACATACACCGCCTTGATCGAAGGATCCTTCTTCAGTGCATCGGCCACCTGATGCGGGTCGACCGCCTGTCCCCACTCGACCTTGATCTCGCTCGCCTGCACACCAAAGGTTTTACAGAGTTTGCCCCAGCGTTCGCCAAACTTGCCTCCGTTGACATACAGCGCCTTGTCGCCGGGTGACAAAAAGTTCGACACGGCCCCTTCCATACCGCCCGTACCGGACGCCGCCAACATCAGGACATCGTTCCGCGTTTGATACAGCCACTTCAGTCCTTCGCGAACCTCCGCGAAGATCGGATCAAACTCGGGCGCGCGATGATGGATCATCGGACGAGCCATCGCCAGCAACACTTCCGGGGGAACGGGCGTTGGGCCGGGAGCCAAGAGATACCGCTTCAACATCGATCGATCCTCCTTCACAATTGCAATTCTGGTGGGGTACCACTAGGAGAGGCGGTACGCTATCATTTGCGCCGGGAGGCTGTCAAGAAATCGGCCCGCGCAAACGAAGCCCACATCAGGAATTTTCCTCTCGCGGGGATGCGATGGAACATCTTCAGACTCTTCCGCATCACCGTCATGTCTCGGCCCCGATATGACAGATAAAGACCAGCGCCTTACCCGCTCAATTTCTTGACAAGTCTGCAATGGATCGATAGGCTCACTTCACAGATGCTGTTCATGATGTCTAAGCGATCCCCCCCCTCGATCACCAAGGCGACAGTCGTTGCATTGTGGATCTTCGGCGCAAGTACGCTGATGCACCCATGTGGAAGTTGGGCAGACGACATTCCCCCAGGTCTTCCTTCAAGCATTGTTTCAACTCCCGATGTGGGCCCCTTGCAGGAGGATGACGATGTCGATCCGAACCTCGTCCCATTGGAGCCTGAACTGACGCTCTCGCCCTCTGATTTATCTTCCACCGAGGACAAGCCCGAACAGCTCGGAGACGCAACCGCACAAGGCACCACGAATACAGACCATCAGGACACCGTTTACAACATTCCCGTCGTCATGGATCAGTCCGTGCAGAGCCACATTCATTTTTTCAATACCTCTATTCGTAGTCGCTTTGAACAATGGCTCTTGCGCTTCAGCCGCTATCGCCCGCTGGTCGAAAACATTTTTGCCGAGTTCGATCTTCCGAGCGACCTTGTGAATCTTTCCCTGGTGGAGAGCGGCTTCAACCCGTACGCGTATTCACGGGCAAAAGCCACAGGTCCATGGCAATTTATGAAAGGGACCGGGCTACTCTATGGGTTGCGGATTGATCATTACGTTGACGAACGACGCGACCCTATCAAATCCACCGTGGCCGCAGCGCGGTATCTACGAGACCTCTATGATTTATTCGGTGCGTGGCCTTTGGCCATGGCAGCGTACAATGCGGGTGAAGGGAAGGTGCTCCGGGCCCTTCACAAGGCGCAAGCTGAATCCTTCTCAGAGATCTCACGAACGAAGCTCATTCGGCTAGAGACAAAGCAATACGTTCCTCGAATTATGGCTGCGACGATCATTGCGAAAAACCCCGACCAATACGGGTTCAAGCAAGATCCCGCCCCTCTGCATGAATTCGAGGAGGTCGTCGTCACCCGCTCGTTGCATTTCCGCGCCATTTCGAACGTCACCGGCATCCCCTACAACGAGCTTCGGTTATTGAATCCAGAGCTTCGGCGAGACGCGACACCTCCAGGCGAGACAGCCTACCATCTGAAGGTTCCTGTTGGAATGAGTGCAAAAGTGTTGGAATTGATCGAACGAGTTCCCACATACAAGTTTCCTCCCCTGCCAGCAATTCAGGATCGACAGGTTCGACAGGCCAAGGCCGGTTCTGCTCACTTGTATCGAGTCCGAGGGGGCGATACGCTTGAAAAGATCTCTCGAAGATTCAGGATTTCCATTAAGACCCTCAAGTCCCACAATAACCTTTCGGGTCCTGTTCTTAAAACCGGTGAACTGCTGAACATCGGTCGATAGCAGCTGGCGTTCCCGCAAAGATTGCTGCACCTACTGCTCGTCAACCGAGAGGGTACGTTGCCTACGGCTTGGAGGGCTTGGGGGGTGCTGAAAGAGCGGGAGCGACCGGTGCCGGATCAGGATTTTTCTTCGCCTCCATCACCTTCACACGCATGGCGGCTTCGCTCGTCAGTGGAGAGTTTGGATAGGTCTTCATCAGCTCTTGATAATGCTTCAAAGCTTCATCAGGCTTCGAGCGATTCTCTTCCAATCTAGCAGCCTCAAAGAGCGCATGATCCCGGTTCATTGCGCCAGGAATCTCGAGGATCGTCGAGTAGGCCTTGACCGCTTGCTCAAGATCTCCCTTGAGCTGGTAAGTATAACCTAGTTTTTGATACACGAGACCGAGAAGCGACACATGAGTCCCGTACGTAGAGATAAACCGGTTATAGGCCTCAATCGCTGACGCGAGATCGTTCGACTGAAGGTAGGCATTGCCAAGACTGAATTGTGCGAGCGGGGCCGTCGGAGTTCGAGGATACTCAGCGACCACCCGCTGATACAGGGCGATGGCTTCTTTCAAGTTGGTGGCCGCTTTCTGCGGATCACTGGCCGCACGCGCAAAAAGATGGACGGTCGCTTCTCGTTCCAGCTCCTGAGCCTTACTGGCATTTTGTGCGTCATACCAGAAGACGCCCCAAACCCCTCCCCCCGTCAAAAGGAGCAGCAAAAACCCAACCACAATCGACCAGCGGTATGTCGCCAGCCCATGCACCCAGTGCTCAAGCCCGCTCACGAGGTGAGCTTCATCCACTGGCAACGTCCGCGGTGGAACTTTAATTCGGTATGTCATCAGAAATCATTACCCTAAATGATTGAGAGCCAGCTTTCTGCGCCAGAACCGTTGCTTTATACTAAGGATGAATTCCCGTTGTCAATGTAATCGGAACGGACTCATTCACAGAGTTATGACACAGCTGCCGATCTGATTAGGAGATTTTGAACCAGCATGTTTCGACGCAGACTCAAAGAACTCGCCGACCAATCGCTCATGCGCCGACTGTCTCCATTGGAATCAGGCACAGGGCCGACAATCCACTATGCAGGGCGCGAGGTCATCTTGCTGTCCTCCAACGATTACCTGGGACTGGCAACCCATCCGGAAGTCATCCGTGCCGCCATCCATGCAACTGAACAGTATGGAGCGGGATCCGGAGCTTCTCGCTTAGTCAGTGGAACCCTTCCTCCCCATACGCATCTCGAAACCTCCCTCGCGACGTTTAAGGGGACGGAAGCCGCGCTACTATTCGGAGCCGGTTATCTAGCCAATATCGGCATCATTCCAAACCTCATTGGGCAAGGAGGCCTGATCCTGGCGGATCGACTGTGTCACGCGAGTCTCATCGACGGATGTCGATTAAGCCGTGCCGATCTTCGAGTATTCCGCCATCGAGACTGTGCACATCTGGAGTCCTTGCTTCGGCGACGGAGCGCGAGTCGTCCCACGCTCATCATCACAGAAGGACTCTTCAGCATGGACGGCGATCTCGCTCCCTTGTCTGATCTGGCCTCGCTGGCCGAGCGATATGAAGCAACCTTGTACGTCGATGACGCCCATGGGACCGGCATCATGGGGCCGACCGGTCGAGGAACGATCGAGCACTTCGGTTTGGAGCAGCGGATCCCTTTTCATATGGGGACACTCAGTAAAGCACTTGGAAGCCATGGCGCCTACATTGTTGGACCCAACGACCTGATTCAATATTTGGTCAACGTGACCCGTCCGTTTATTTTTACAACAGCACTTCCACCCTCCATCGCAGCGGCAGCTTCGGCTGCGGTTGCGGTCATTCAACGTGAGCCCGAACGTCGGACGCGGCTCTGGTCCAATCGACAACGGCTGTTCAATGGACTGCAGACGCTTGGTTTTCGGATGACTCCGACCGTCAGTCCAATCCTACCAATCCTGGTGGGCAATGCCGCCACTACATCAGCATTCGCAGAACGGCTGCTCACTCATGGGATCTACGCTTCCGCAATCAGACCGCCAACTGTTCCGGATGGAACCAGTCGCATACGTTTCACGGTGACGTCGGAACACACGACGGAGCAGATCGACGAAGCCCTTCATGCACTTGACCTCTCCGGTCGTGAGACCGGCCTCCTCTAGCCCACCTCCTCATCGGCCCGCATCTTCCGGCTATTTTCTTGCTTTCATGTGTTCCTATGGCATGATCACAGGAGATTTCCACCACACAAGCAACCCATCACACGAGGATCACGGGCGATGGATATTTCGAAACTGCTAACGTTCTCGGTCAAGGAAGGTGCCTCCGACTGTCACATCAGTGCCGGCGAACCTCCGATGATTCGCATTCATGGCGATCTCAAAAAACTTGACCACCCTCCCCTGACTCCCGACGAAACGCACGCCCTCATCTACGACATGATGAGCGACTCTCAACGAAAGACGTTTGAGGAAAAGCGAGAATGTGACTTTTCCTTCGAGCTTGGAGACATTGCCCGTTTTCGCGTCAACGTATTTGTGCAGCAACGGGGGTTGGGCGCCGTCTTTCGGAACATTCCGACCACCATTGTTCCGTTGGAAAAACTCGGCATGCCGCCGATTCTTCGGCAACTGTGTGACAAGGAAAAGGGATTGATCCTGGTGACCGGACCGACAGGCTCCGGAAAATCCACCACGCTTGCGGCGATGGTGGATTATCTGAACAACACGTTCGAAGGTCACATCATCACCATCGAGGATCCCATCGAGTTTGTCCACAAATCCAAGAAATGTCTGGTCAATCAACGAGAACTCGGCGTACATACGCTCTCATTCGCCAATGCCTTGAAGTCGGCGCTTCGCGAAGATCCTGACATCGTCCTGGTGGGCGAAATGCGGGACTTGGAGACGATTCAGTTAGCCTTGACCGCCGCAGAAACCGGACACTTGGTCTTCGGCACCCTCCACACTTCGAGCGCGCCCAAAACAATCGACCGCATCATCGACGCCTTCCCGCCGGCGCAGCAAGCACAAATCAGGACACAGCTCTCGGAGGCGTTGGAAGCCGTGCTTACCCAAACGTTGCTGAAGAAGAAAACCGGCGGACGCGTCGCCGCACTCGAAATCATGATGGCGACAACGGCCGTACGCAATCTTATCCGTGAGGCCAAACTGCACCAAATCCCCGGGATCATGCAGGCAAGCCAAAAGGACGGCATGCAAACGATGGACATGGCATTGGTCGATCTCGTGACGCGAGGAATCGTTCATAAGGCCGAAGCACAGTCCCGTAGTATGAACCCCAATCTCTTCAGTTCACCGATGACCGGAGCAGCCTAACACACACGCGACGGAGTACAGCCGATGGATGTTCGAAGTCTTCTAAAAGTGATGGTGGACCGCGAAGCGTCGGACTTGTATTTGACGGTCGACGCCTCGCCGATCTACCGCATCCATGGCGCCACTCAACCGACCGACGCTCCTCTGTTCACCAACGAACAGCTCGAAGCACTGGCATTAGCCTTGATGCGTGGTCAACAGCGCGGCGAATTCGAAGAAAAGATGGAGATGAACCTAGCGCTCTATTACAAAGAGTTAGGTCGTTTCCGCGTCAACATCTTCAGGCAGAGGGGTAATGTCGGATTGGTCTTCCGTCACATCAAAGCGGAAATTCAGACCGTCGAGCAGTTGGAACTCCCTCCGATCATCAAAGATATCGCGATGACCAAACGCGGACTGGTGCTGGTGGTAGGCGCGACCGGGTCCGGAAAGTCGACATCGTTGGCCGCCATGATCGACCATCGCAACACCGTCCACCAGGGCCATATCATTACCGTGGAAGACCCGATCGAGTTCGTCCATCAGCACAAGAAGTCGATCATCACCCAGCGCGAAGTCGGATTCGACACGTTAACCTTCCAAAGCGCGCTGAAGAATACGCTTCGTCAAGCTCCGGATGTGATTCTTATTGGTGAGGTCCGCGACACCGAAACCATGGAAGCGGCAATCACTTTTGCCGAGACCGGTCACCTCTGCATCGGAACGCTGCACTCCAACAACGCCAACCAGGCGATCGAACGCATCATGAACTTTTTTCCGGTCGAGCGCCATGCCCAGATTTATTTACAGTTGTCCCTCAATCTGCGCGCGATTATCTCCCAGCGATTGATTCCCTCGGTCGATGGCAAACGGGTTCCAGCCCTGGAAATCATGCTGGACACGCCTCGCGTCAAGGATCTCATCAAGAAAGCCGAGGTCGACATACTCAAGGAAGCCATGGAACAAGGCATCGACGAAGGATGCCAGACCTTCGATCATGTCCTGTTTCAGCTCTATAAGACGAACAAGATCTCGCTGGAACAGGCCCTCATCAACGCCGATAGCGCGAATAACTTGCGCCTCAAGATCAAGCTTGAAGGGCTGAAAGGCGATGATGCCGTGAACGCTCTGCTTGATAAGCAGATGGGGGGACAGGGGGCCGATGCCTTTAAGATTCAGGGCGGCGCTTCTGGAAATGTCACGCCAATCCGCAAGCGATAGTCACACGACTTCATCTTCAGGGGGCTAGCCCCTCTTCGGTCTGACGCTCAAGATACGACGCCATTTTCTCAAGAGCCAGCGCACTCAGTTTAGATCCATACCACGTCGGCATGGTCTTCTCAGGATACCCTCGGACCACAAATCGCTGAGGCTCCAATACCGATTCAACGATGTACTCATGCACCGTCTTGGCTTCCCCACGGTAGCCAGGATCTTTAAGCCGTTGCTCACCGGTCGTGCCAAGCACCAACGGAGGCCCGACTTGGCCGGTGGCCCCGGGAATCCCGGGAATGATGTGGCACACCGGACAGCCGGGTCTGGTCAACACCTCGACGATAGGCTCATCGCCCGTCACTAGCGATATCGCTTCCGGCGCGAATGCGAGATTCGTGGGTTGAGTTGGTGCCGGGCTGGAGACTCGGAAATCACGAAGCGCCCACACAACCGAGAGCAAGACCAGACCGATAGCAATCCAGACTACGAGCCGGTCCCTGATGCGCATGCCGGTATTCTGGCCGGATGATGGAACCAACACCTAAAACCAAATCGTCGGCCGCTTCGTTCCACGCCTATTTCATCCCTTGGACCAGTTTCATGAGCTGTTCGAGCCCACCCGCTTCAATCTTGCCATTGGGCGTCAGCTTGTCGATCAGATCAGGAAGAAGGCCAGCCAACTGTGAACCCACCGCTCCAGAGGAAAGTCCTGCCTTACCGGCCAGTTGGTTCAGCAGATCACTGCCTAAGCCTTGTTCAATCTGGGTTGGTGTCACCGGCAGATTCTGGCCCGTGCTCACCCAGGAATTCACGATTTCACCGAGCCCGTTCTTCTGAAACGCCTGAACAAGCCCGGCAAGTCCTCCAATACCACTGTCCTTTCCGAGGAGACTAGTCACGGCTTGCAACAGAGGATTCTGCCCTCCCTGTCCACCCAACATGCCACCCACCGCTTGCCCCAATTGATCCATGAGTCCCATTGATTTGCTCCTTCTTTTTAGTAAATAAATAAGTAGCTGTCAGCCAAAGATCACTGTGCCCGTCATCTGTAGCGTGGGATGTACCACAGATATGAACCACAATCCAATGGACACTTACGGATTTCTCCGGTCAGCCATGATCATTACTTTGGAATACAGCGGATACGTGAGGCTCCGAGCCGAAGATCTTAACCAGCGGCAACCTACGGTTTTGAGAGGCTATGCAATCAACTTTTATTTGTTATGATGTAGCTCGGGAGAACAATGATGAAAAAGAACACTCCATTCGTTGCAAGTTTCTTGATGGCAGGGTGCTGGTTCATCTCTTTCTGCTCCCCCAGTTTTGTTTCTGCAGAAATGTACGTAGCAGGTCAGGCTGGGGTGAACTTTGCGGATCGCATCAACAGCATTGCAGGAACGGGACCGCTAGCAGGCGCTCCTGGTTCCTTCGAAGACTTTGACCTTCAAAATTCGATTACCTATGGTGGCAAGGTCGGATATTTTCATGGACACAGTTGGTACGGGATTGAAGCCGAGGTACTGCACGCAACCCCACACATTAAGAGCTTGCCACGCACCGCGACGTTGGATGAAGTTCCCGGCATCCATTTTCGGTTGACGACGATAGGCGTTAACTTCATCGCACGATATCCAGGTCGCACACTTCAGCCATATGTGGGGGCAGGTGTTGGAGCAGCCATCGCGCACATTGGAGATACCGCGACCGTCCGAAGTGATACAGATGTAGCGGTCGCCTGGAATGTGTTGGTGGGATTGCGCGCATTCATCACACCAAAAATCGCTGTCTTCGGAGAGTATAGGCATACCGGCGCAACGCTGAAATTTGATCAAGCCTTTGGTGATTTAGGTGGCTTCAGCGGCAATTACAGAGCACAGCTTCTCCTTGGTGGGCTGTCATATCATTTCTAGAAGAGGAGAACGACCATGTCTCGCATGACTGTCCTCGCTCCCTTGTTTTGTGCTGCCTTGATGTTGTCTGCGTGTGCAGAGTCTCTCCATCAAGTCCAACGCGATACGGAGCTGTTCGGTGTTCCTTTCGGGCTGGAAAAGGAGATCGATACCAGCGTCAGTTTTGCAGACTTGAAGAGAGCTCCCAGCGAATATGTCGGGCGAACGGTCATGATCGGCGGAAACGTGATTAAGGCTAAACGAACAGAAGCAGGAACCGAATTGGAAATCTTGCAACTGCCGACCGAAAAAGAAGGCACCTTGACAGAGGAACGTCTTCGGTCCGAAGGACGATTCCTGGCGGTTCGAGAACAATTTCTCGACCCTGCCAGCCTCCCACAAGGCACACCCATCACCGTGATCGGTACCGTGAAAGGCGAGACCACGAGAGCACTTGATGAGAGCGACTACACTTACCCCATCCTTGAGGTCAAACACATTATCGACTGGAACAGCATCGCGGCGCAGAGACGAAGAGATCGAAGTCCATACTACGGTGCCTACTACCCACCCTATGGTCCGAGTGGGCTCTATCCGTATGGCGGTGCGTATGGTGGCTATTGGGGGGGAGGACCGTTTGGTGGCTATTACGGAGGTCGTGGATTTTATGGAGGACGCGGATTCTCAGGCTCCCCATCTTTTTCATCCCCTCCGCTATCTCCGTCACACGTTCCTCCGAACTTGAGGAGAAGGTAGAGATCTTTTGATACGGTGAAAAATGGCCATTCAGAATGAATGAGCAGAGTGGGCTACGGCTCTCTCGCCGAGAAGCAATGGTGTGGTTGGGAACAACCGGCGCTATCTGGCTAATGACCGGAACACGAAGCCAAGCGCAAGCCGATTCCAATACACCTCGATCACTCTGTATCGTCCGACCAGAACAGATGGAAGGTCCCTATTTCGTCGATGAGCGCTTGCTTCGGACGGACATTCGCTCCGATCCGACCAACGGGAGAGTCACACCAGGCACCCAGTTAGCCCTGACGTTTCACATCTCTCGTATTCGTGGCGAGGAGTGCCGTCCTGTACCAGATGCCCAAGTCGATATCTGGCATTGCGATGCGACGGGGGTCTATTCCGATGTGCAGGATCCAGGATTCAGTACTGTGGGACAGAAGTTTTTGCGTGGATATCAGCTGACCGATGCGAATGGAGTAGCACGATTCAAGACCATCTATCCTGGCTGGTACCCTATACGAACGGTACACATTCATTTCAAGATTCGGACAGCACTCATGGCCAGGAAACAGTACGAATTTACTTCCCAATTGTACGTTCCCGATGAACTGACAGACCGCGTTCATACCGCGCTGCCCTACGCATCACAAGGACGGCGTCGAGTGCGCAATCACCATGATTTCATCTTTCGCGATGGCGGTGATCAATTGATGTTGGAGCCGTCTGAAACAAGTGGTGGCTATGCGGCAACCTTTCCCATTGGGCTTGATCTTTCATGAGCGCCATCCTCCAAACTTCTGCGTATTGACGGTCCATAGCGAATCCCGATAACCTGCATAGTTACAATACACCTTTCTCTAGGAGGACGTGCGTATGAAACGACTTCGCGATGCCGGCTTGTTGACATGCGTACTGCTTATCCCTCTCGCAGTGAGCGCTGCACTCCCACCTGAAGTACAAGTAGATTACTCTGCCGACAGCACGATGGAGACGGAAGGCGGCATGACGATGAAGTCACGCATCTATCATACGGCCAACAAGGACCGAATGGAAATGGGTGGATCAGATGGCATGACGTCGATCACTCGGAAGGACAAGAAGGTCGTGTGGCAACTGATGGGGAATATGTATATGGAAATGCCGATGGACACTTCCAATACATCCGGCATAGATGCGTTTGACATCGTCGAGCAGGCTGAAGTGGGCCAGGAAACCATCAACGGCGTGAAGACCACCAAATCCAAGGTCGTTGCGGTGAAGAAGGATGGATCCGGAAAATTCGGTGGCTTCTTCTGGACCACGAAAGAAGGCATCACCGTCAAGATGGACATGCTGTCGAAAGAAGGCGACAAGAAGATGCGCCCGCCGTTTATGCGGATGATCCTTGCCTGGGCGACGATGAAAAGAAAGCTGCTCTGACCCGATCGGCCGCTCTGGAAATAGCTGAAAAAGCTGGCAAGTCAACCGCCATCTTTGTTGCGTATATGCAGATCATTGTCGACGACTGTATGGACCGGTATGACAAGAAAGCAGTCGTCAGAGCCACGGCGAACATCCCAAAGCTTGGACGAGATTTGGCTCAAGCCGCCGAAACAAAAGGTGCTTTATATTCCAGTGACGCGATACGAGCCGACGGCCAGACGTCGGCCTTCCGGTACTACGAAACGATTGGGGACCATCAGGAAGCGAACCGTGTTCTGCTTAAGGCCGTTCATGGAAAACCAGAAGACCTGCGCCTGTTCCAGACGGCCTGGAACATCGATAACAACCGATACGGTCCGGTCGATCCCAATACCGGTTTGAAAGCCTCCTATTCTTCCCCACCTGCGTTCCAGCAAGAGCTGGCGAAGGTGGCGTCATCCAATGCCGATCGGTTGATGAAAGCCGAGGAGAAAGATGCCAAAGGCCTGACCGGTCACATCGGTGAGCTCGGCAAGTCCACCACACAGTCGCTCGAAAAGCTTCGAACCGCCGCTGCCTGGATGAAGTATCTTCCCGGTGGAGACAAGCCTGCAAAGGATCGAGCAGAACAGCGCGGCGATACCATCATGAAGCGTCCGGATCCGACTTTTACGCAGGGGCAGGCCATGATGTATTACGAATTCTCTGGTTCGCCCAAGGCAAACGATATGGCCGCGAAAATTAAGAAAAAAGGCGAAGAGTCTCAGCAGGCCATGGAGAAGGCCGGTGAGGGCATGAAGAAGTCATTTAGCCAAAAGAGTGGCGCCGAACAACTACAATTCGATAAGAAGAAAGCCGACCTCGAAAAAGAACTCGGGTTCTAACGCCAGCCTGGTCCTTATCTTCCTCTCAGTCTCTGTAAGCAACCGCATCCTTGCAGATTTCACCTACGTGGTACCACTCGCCATTATTTATAGCTTCGGACGCCCTCAATGGCCTTGTGCCTGCAAGAGCTTTCTTGTCTCTTCCAGTTGCCAGAAGGTTTCGCCATGAAACCCTCGCCCTTTGCGTTGCGTGAAAGAACGCTCGGATGTGAGCACCTCAGTGGAATAGCGAAGGTCGGTCCCCTCGGACGGTCAGAGATCTCCCGAGGATATGGGATAGACAGCACCATGGGGTAACGGCTCAATATGACGATGCCCTTACGCTGTTCGTACCTTTGCCGCGTTAGGGTCATCCATATACATGCGGACCAGTACACTTGCACGAGCGGGCTGTCTCGGCTCAATTGAAGAAGACTGAACCTCGGAGTTCACGGGCATAGAAGCCTGAGAATCTTGGGGGAATACCGGATTTGATAGCAAGACTCTTCTCTGCTTCTCTTCTGGTTGCGTCGTCTGCTCTTGGCTTCTGCTGACAGACGCCGCAACTAACTGTTCAACGGCAGCGGAAACAGCCAACAGACTTTTGGCGGCCAAAGACTCGGGAGCAGCTTCAATAACCGGTAGGAACTTCCGAACCGCCTGACTCACAGCTGGGTCGTCGGGAATCTCACCGAGCAGTGTCAGGTCACCGCCGACGTATTGATGGAGAATCTTACGGAGATACAGGACGTTGACCTGAGAACTGTCGGATGCACGATTGATGATGAGCCCTGGCCGAAACGATTGTAATGCAGCAGCCGCCACATCGCGTCCCTCCATATCTGTGGCACCCGCGACGTCCATGACCTCCTCCACACTTGTGAAGTCTCGGTTGGAGAGCACCTCCGACATCGGGCTACGTGCAAGAAAACAGGCCAATACGCGGCGGATCGCGGCTAACTTAATGAATCGGTAGAGATCAAGCACTGACGTCGGCTCGGGAGTCGCCACAGCCAAATGGATATCAGCCATCAGAAAAAAATCGAGGGCGTGGAGGTTGGTGCCGGCGCCGATATCGATGACTACGATGTCGGTGTCAAGCTGCCGAAACTGTTTCATGAGCCGCTTCTTACGGGCATAGGCCATGTTGGCCGTCGCCAACGTTTCGCCTGTACCGGCAATGAGACGGAGGTTCGAATGAACGGTGATGGGAATGGCGACATCGTCCAACCGGTTGACTCGTTTGTTCAGAAAATCCGTCAAGGTCACCGCCGGATTCAATTCTCCGAACATGATATGGGCATCAGCCCCACCCACATCGAGATCGGCGAGGATGACGTGTCGTCCGCTTTTCGCAAGCGCTAACGCAAGGTTCGCCGAGACGACACTCTTACCTACTCCGCCTTTGCCGGATGCTACTGAGATGAGAGTTGCCATGGTGTCTGCCATTTCGTTCGTAGGAGAGGTGCATCGGAGTCTCGCGTCTGTGGAACGAAAGACTCATCTACTGAAGTTATTGTACGGGTTGGCGGGAAAAACAAAAGAAAAATACAGGATTTTAAATGGACGATCCTCGGCGCAGCTGACACCGATCCACCCAATGCATATGTGGTATCATGTGCCTACTGTACGGAGCCTGAGAGAGGCGTTGTCATAGCGATCATGCGCAAAGCGAAGATTGTCTGCACTATCGGGCCGGCGAGCTGTTCACCGGCCATGCTCAGCCGATTGATTGAAAGCGGCATGGATGCTGCTCGGCTGAATTTCTCTCATGGTACTCATGAATCTCATGCAACCGCCATCACCGCCATCCGAGACGCAGCCGCACGACGCGGAGCAGCGGTAGCGATTATCCAGGATTTGCAAGGCCCCAGAATTCGCGTGGGCCTGTTGCCGAAGGAAGGCATTGAAGTCCGCACCGGCCAGGTGGTGCGGTTGCGGACATCAGCTCAATCGACGGAACTGCGTGATACCCACACCTCTATTCCCGCCCCTCTTCCCGAGATCCCCGTCACCTATGCGTCGCTCACCCGCGATCTTCATGTAGGATCACGCGTGCTCATCAATGATGGCCTCATCGAGCTACAAGCCGTTCGCATTGCAGACAATCTGATCGACTGTTCCGTCCTGACCGGGGGCACAATCACCTCACACAAAGGGATCAACCTGCCTGGAACAGCCGTCAGTGCTCCTACCTTGACTGAGAAGGATCAGGAAGACATTCGCTTCGGCGTCGAGCATGGCGTGGATTATATCGCCCTCTCCTTTGTGCGAGGACCACAGGACATTGACGCGGCACGGGCTGTCTTGGCCGAGCATGGAAGTACGATCCCACTCATCGCCAAAATCGAACGGGCTGAAGCCGTGACGACCTTAGACGAAATCTTGGAACGAGCGGACGGGGTGATGATCGCCCGTGGGGACCTGGGTGTCGAGATGGGGCCTGAAGCGGTGCCAGTTCTGCAGAAGCGGATTATTCTAGAAGGCAACCGGCGGCGGCGCATTGTCATCACTGCCACTCAGATGCTGGAATCAATGACACAGGCCCTGCGCCCGACAAGAGCGGAGGCTTCCGATGTTGCGAACGCTATCTTCGACGGGAGCGACGCCTTGATGCTCTCGGCCGAAACAGCGGTCGGTGCTCATCCTACCGAGACCGTTGAAGTCATGGATCGCATCATTCGCGCGGCAGAAGAGGGCACCGAACCTGGCATACTGCGCAAGCGGCAAGCCGACCTGGACAATCTTTCCATACCAGAAGCCATCTGCGCTGCGGCCTCTTCTGCAGCCAGGGGAATCGATGCACGTGCCATCGTAGCGTTCAGCGAGCGAGGTGCCACAGCTCGGCTGGTTTCGAAGCAACGCCCGACCGCACCGATTCTGGCCCTGACTCCTCATGAGGCGGTCAGACAGCGGATGGCACTCTATTGGGGCGTCCGTTCATTCACCATGCCGCAAGTTGAGCAGACAGATGCGCGGATCAAGGAAGCCGAACGCGTGCTCAAGACGGAGGGGTTGGTCACAGTCGGCGACAGGCTCGTCATCGTCTCCGGCACGCTTGCGGCGCAACCGGGCAGAACCAATCTGCTCAAACTGCATGAAGTCGGCTAACTCCACTCTCCACCCGATTTGCATCACCATACGACTTTCCCCTCCCCACATTCTTCTCTGAATGATCTTTTCTCACGGGAGACCAAGAGAGATCCCGTTCTCTTCATACACCTCGGGTGATACAATGATGTTGGAACGGGAGGGCACAGAAATGCTGACGTCTCGTCGATTTGTCTGGCTCCTGCCTATATTCCTAATTCTCAACTCGACGCCTCTCTATGCTCACTGGGTGGCTATTGACGCTCAGTATCAGTCGCATCCATTGCAAACGGTATACGTCGATGCTGCTACCATACACAGAGAAGACAATCTGGTGACCATTTCCGCGTTGATCGACTGGAAGTGGATGCAGGGCAACAGATCCCCTACTCGATTTTATTCCACCAAGATGACCAAGCAATTCGATTGTGCGGAAAAACGCGTTCGAACTCTTGCCGCCACGGACTTCTACGGCCACATGGGGACAGGCGAGGTGATTGGTGGTGGACACACCAGCGACGGCCACTGGATCGCTATTGAACCAACAAGTCTGAATCAAGGCGTGTGGGAGGCGGCGTGCAGGAAGAGATAGTAATGTCTACACTGCTTCTACCCTGCCTCTTAAATCCACTACCCACATATCACACATGGTGCTTCAGTAAATAAGAGCCTTCTCAAACCTAGGGAAGGTCTGATTTATTCCCCTCTCCTGATGTGCAATGAGAAACGCAGCACTGAACGGGAAGCGTACCCATGCAGCAACAGACCTTTGCCGAGGTCACGTTCGAACCATATCGTAAGCCTACCCGCCGGGAACGGTTTCTCGACGAGATGCACCGCGTTGTACCATGGGCGGGATTAGTGGCCGTGATCGAGCCGGTCTATCCCAAGGCCGACGGGCCGGGGCGTCCACCGGTCGGGATCGAACGGATGCTGCGCCTCCATTGCCTGCAACAGTGGTTCAACCTATCGGACCCAGCCGTGGAAGAAGCGTTGTACGACTCGCGGGCCATGCGGCAGTTCGTGGGGATTGATCTGGGCCGCGAGCCCGTGCCCGATGCGACCACGATCTGCAAATTTCGACATCTGTTGGAAACGCACCAGTTGGGCCAGCAACTCTTTGCACGAATCGGGGAGTATCTGACGACGCAGGGGCTGCAGGTGAGCCGAGGCACCATCGTGGATGCGACCATCATCAGTGCGCCCAGTTCGACGAAGAACCGGACCAAGGAGCGGGATCCCGAGATGCATCAGACCAAGAAGGGCAACCAGTGGTACTTCGGCATGAAGGCGCATATTGGGGTGGATAGCCAGACCAAGCTGATTCATTCGGTCGCAGCCACGGCGGCGAATGTGCATGACAGCCACGTGTTGCCGGAGTTGCTGCATGGTCAAGAAACGCGGGTGTGGGGCGACTCGGCGTATAGTGGGCAACGTGACATCATCCGGCAGCACGCCCCCAAGGCGAAGAGTTTCATCCAGGCGAAAGCCCATCGGCATCGGCCACTGAGTGAGGAGGAGCGGACCCGGAATCGTACGAAGTCGAAGGTCCGGGCGAAGGTTGAACATGCGTTCTTGGTGATCAAGCGGATCTTCGGGTGGGCCACAGTCCGGTACCGAGGGCTGGCGAAGAACACCCACTGGCTCCAGATCAGCTGCGGGTTAGCGAATCTCTATGTGGCGCGGCGGCGGCTATTGGCGGGAGTCTAGCGGAAGTGTGTGCGAACAAGGTTCCGGGCGGTCCGCTGGCGACCGATTCCCACGATCAACGACTCCGGGCCAGCGAGTTTCCAGCTGAGTACCCGTATTGATCCAGTCAAAAACAGAGAGCTTCGTGTAAACGTGAATTAATCAGACGTTCCCTAGCAGGAGATGAAGGTTGAGCTATGCAGCGCACGGTACCTTACGGGGAAAAGCAAACTACTTGGGCTGAAACTGTGACGCGAGGTCGCCTGGCTTAAAGACACCCCGTTCGGTGATGATGCCCGTGATCAGTTCAGCCGGCGTGACATCGAAGGCAGGATTGTAGACGGCCACACCTTTGGGTGCGATGGGGTGGCTGCCATGGATACTCGTCACTTCTGATGGATTTCGCTGCTCAATTGGAATCTGATCACCGGACTTCGTATTGAGATCGATGGTGGAATAGGGAGCCGCGACGTAGAAGGGAATGTTGTGCGCCTTCGCCAAGACTGCTACCGAATAAGTACCAATCTTGTTGGCCACATCTCCATTCGCAGCAATTCGATCGGCGCCGACGACGCAGAGATGAATCTTTCCTTGCCTCATGAGTGAGCCAGCCATATTGTCGGTAATCAACGTGACAGGAATGTGATCCTGCATCAGTTCCCATGCTGTGAGGCGAGATCCTTGAAGTACTGGACGAGTTTCATCTGCAATCACATTGATTTTCTTGCCTTGTTCACACGCAGCGCGAATGACACCGAGTGCTGTTCCATAGCCTGCCGTCGCGAGTGAACCGGCATTGCAGTGCGTCAAAACCGTCTGTCCATCACGGATCAGCTCCGCCCCATGGCGCCCCATGGTTTTACAGAGCGTAATGTCTTCTTCAAGTATTGCTTGAGATTCTAGAGTAAGGACTTGCTTGATCGTCGAGACTGGCTGATCTCGTACCAACTCCAGCTTCCGCCTCATTCGTTCAAGAGCCCAGAAAAGATTGACCGCCGTCGGCCTGGTCGCGGCCAGGTCGTCACAGATTGTGAAGACTGCCTGTGCAAAGGATGGGTAGTCAGTCGCAGAGATGGCTTGTGCGCCCAAGGCGACACCCATCGCTGCCGTCACGCCGATGGCCGGCGCTCCGCGAACTTTCAACGTGCGAATCGCGTCCGCAACGGCCTTGTAGTCCCGACAGTCGATGAACTCCACTGCTCCTGGAAGTCGGCTTTGATTGAGCAGCCGGACAGCTCCATCCTTCCATTCAACGGTTGGCACCATGGAGGATTCTTGTAACGGGAATGGAGCAGGAGTGCAAGTCCCTATCGACGGCGACCACTGATTTCCAAGACGGTAATCATCGCGGCAATCAAGCCGGCCTGAATCAAGAGCAGCACAGCCTCCGTCGTACCGGCATGGCGGAGCGCCAGTGCGGCCAGCCCAAGACAGATGGTGAAGAAACAAATCATGGCCACACTGGCCTGACGGGAACCGAGCGCTCGCTCCAGGCGGTGATGGAGATGGTCCTTACCCACGTAGTCCAACCATTCCTTCACGGATTTGACCTTTCCCGTAATGACCCGTTCCACGGTAATGTGAATCATGTCATAGATGAGGACTCCAAAAATCAGCAACGGATTGCTGAATGACACAATTGGGCTGGAATCGGCCCAGTTACCTTTGACGGCCAAACAAGCTAACGTAAATCCAATGAAGGTTGATCCACCGTCACCTAAGAAAATGACGGCAGGCCTAGTCCCACGAAAATTGTACGGGAGAAACCCCAGGCCGGCTCCTATCATGGCAATCGCGAGCCAGCCCAGACCCGCTTGATTCGTTTCGAACGCGACGACGCCCATGAACCCGGCCATAAGCACGGCCAGCCCGGTGGCCAATCCATCCATGCCATCGAAAAAATTGAACGCGTTCGTAATCCCGACGATCCAGAAGAGCGTCAGAACAATGTTGGCCATATCTCCAAGTGGTCCTGGAGGGAAAAGTGTCAAAATCTTTCCCGACGCAATGACGATGCCCGCCGCCAGCAATTGCCCCAACAGTTTGACCGAGGCCGGGAGCTCCCGAATGTCATCGATGACGCCGATGATCAACAGAAGAGAGCCGGCCACAAGAATGGCCACCATCCAATCAGGCACGATCGAGTTCAGCAGCACGGAACCAATAAATCCGCCGTACAGTGCAAGACCACCTAGCCGTGGGGTGGGGATGATGTGAATCTTTCGATCGGCAGGTGCATCGACAAGGTTCCATCGATGACTAATACGGACCATCAACGGGGTTAAAGCTCCGGTCCCGAGAAACGCAAACAGAAAGACGTAGAGCCATCGCAGGCCTTCAAGCTGAAAGAGTTCTCGAACGGAAGGAATCGCCAGCGCCAGGGCTCCCAGTGCCGCGCCTGAGACCAACGGCGTGATCCAACGCCAGGTCGTGGTGGTAAATGGAGTTGCCAGTTGCGTCTCAATCGTTTTCACGGCCACTCCGATCGCAATGCCACCTGGATGTGCGCCACTTCTTCATCCGTCAGCGATGGGAACAGCGGAATCGAGAGTGTGGTCCGCTCGGCTTCGTCAGTGGAAGGAAAACCGTCCAAGTCAAGGTATCGGTGAAGCGAGCGGAACACCGGTTTTCGACAATGGACACCGCGAGCTTCAAATCGGGCGATCACTTCACTCAACCCATCTGTAGCTCCGGCACAATTCGGCAGGCGCACCACAAATCGATAGTAAGCATGCGTGCGACCGGCGGGAACGATCGGCTGAACGAGTGCTGCGCCGCTCAGTCTCGCACGATACTCCTCCGCGAGTGAGCTTCGGCGCTCGATGAACGCAGCAAGACGTCCCAGTTGCGCAAGACCGATGGCGGCCTGAAGATCCGTTATCTTCACATTGGTGGCCGATGGATGGAGCGACGGCGTTTCGTCGTATTCCCTCAGTCTGCGTGCCTTCTCCAGCAAGGTTTCGTCACGCGACAGCAACATCCCGCCCTCGCCGGCGCAGAGTAATTTCGTTGCGTAAAACGAACAGATCGTCACGAGACCGATCGACCCGACGGGTCTTCCCTGCTCTAGCGCCCCAAGCGTTTGTGCGCAATCTTCAATGATCGGAATACCCAAATGCTCAAGCGCCGTCAGATCGGCTGGAAGACCGAAGAGATGTGGTACGATGAGGGCCTTGGTCCTTGACGTCCTGGCCTCCTGCGCGGCTGAGGGATCCATGTTAAAACTGGCGAGATCGATATCGACTACCCTCGGGATTGCCCCAACACGCTGGATTGCCAACAGCGGAGCTGCACAGACATAGCTCGGAAGGATGACCTCATCGCCTGACCCGATTCCCATTGCACGGAGGGCGACTTCAAGGGCTACCGTTCCCGAGGTGACCGCCACGCCACCGCGCAGGCCGAAGTATGCGGCCATCCCTCGTTCAAACTGCTCGACCTGACCGCCTTGAGCCAGCTGACGGGATTGCAGAACCCCGACGGCTGCACGAATGTCCTCCGCTTCGATTGAGGGTCGTGAGTGAGGAATGATCATCGCCGCTAAGGCTACATCCCGATGTTAATAAACAACCGCAATGGAAGAAACCCTTCTGCCGTTCTCACGCGGCCTTGGATGCCGCGAAAATGCGCCGACGACCTAACCAGATCCGCGATGCTGATCCCTTCGATGTTGGTCTTCCTGACTTGCGAAGCATGAGCTTCTAATGCCTGGATCTTGCGATCCAAGGCCTGCTGAATATCGACAAACACCGTCGGCGCAAAGTTCTGTGTGGTTGGTCCTTCGTAAAACAGCACATTTTTCGTATATCGCGTAGCCGTAATTGTGCTCATCGCCAAATGTCGGTGATCTTGATGGGTATCATCATGGTAGTGAACAAAGATAAAATGCGGCTCGATCTTTTGCACGATCCCCTCGACAGTTTGGATCAGATCTCGAGCCAGGGGAACTTCCGTGTCCTGGTACCCTCCCCAGAACACTTCTTCGGCTTGGAGAAGTTCGGCCGACCGTTCTTGTTCTTTCTTGCGAACTGACACATTGCCGCCTGCCCCACCTTGTGTCATGACCATGAGAAAAATGCGGTGGCCATTCTCCGCATACTTGATCAATGTTCCGCCACACCCTACCTCGATATCGTCAGGATGGGCGCCCAGGGCAAGAATGCGCATCGGTTCTTTGGCGGCAGCACTCCTCATACCTGATTCTCCTACACGCTCGTCATCGAATGATTCATCGGCCGCGTTTGACGCAGGATCGTGAGTGCGTCGGGCCCTTCCATCAACAAGAGATCAAGGGCGGATAGATTCGGCTCAAACGGCTCGTACACCTGGCGATAGATCGGGTGCTGGAACAGCTGTATATCCAGCCGAACACCCGAGGATTCGAATCGCGGCTTATCCATGTAATGCTCAGCACCTGGCCCGGCAAGATACTCCGTAGCGCCGGCCGCCTGACAGAGGTCGATCAATCGGTCCGTCGGCTCGGCGCGAGCCGCATAGTTGGAAGCGTGATGGACCGGCGTGGTAATTCCAAAAGCCTCGAGCAACCATTGCACGGTCGCTTTGTTGAGATCGCTCAACTTATTCCAGGGTGCCGAGTAGATCTCATGCAACTGGGCAAGATATCGGTTGCGATACGGTGCCCGTGCATAATGCATGTCCAGCGCACGGAGGTGCTGAGCTTTCCAGGTGACAGTTGGATTCATTAGGACCTCATCGATCCGTTGCCCGAAATGTTGCAGGACCGGAACCGTCAACCACTGCCATCCCTTCGCAGTCCGAATGCGATTACGATTCTGCCATTCGTTTTTCTTGAACTGGACGGTATCCAACATGATGAAGAGGTCCGCTTGGTCTATTTTGTCGAGATACCCAAGCCACGGCATGAATTGCGGTTGGTGAATAGTCACGCGCATGCTGTACCCAGTCGTTCAGCTTCTTGCGATCCGGCTCTGCGCAACAACTCCGAGGCGAACGGCCAGTCGTTGGGATTTGTTAGTGTCTGAGCTATCCGTAGGTGAGACATAGATCGGATTGGTCAGCAATTCTCCGCCCCTGCCAACAACTTCCACTCGATAATTCACCCACTCTTCTCGCTGAGCCTCATGATCCACGAGTTCCACCTGCAAGGGAGTCTGGCCCTCGACCTCTCTGATGATGTGACCGGACCGAATGATACGAAGCTTCGCCGTATAAGGCTTCCCATCGACAGCGGACACTCCGACACGAACGATGATACCGCCACTCGTGCTTGCATGAAGCGTCTCGCCAATCCCCGCGGACTGTCCGTTGTTCAACACACGAAACTCGTCGAGCTGAAGCAGAATATTCTGATCACCTCTTACGACCGCATAGGCCCGACCTGTCTTGAGCGAAGCCAGGATGCCGGCTGAGGTTCGCTCGGATGTCTGGATGATGGTGTACACCCGATCCAGATCCTTTCCGGGATCCGTGGTTCCATGGAATGCCACTTCTCCGATCAGTGTGGGAAACATGTCCTGTTCATGTACCATCCTCGATTTCAACAGTTGGTCCCATACACCCCCCGGCGCAATCACTCGCCTGGCGTCTTGGTACAATCCACCGAATCCTGTGTAGTCTTGCGTCAAGACTAACGCGTCGGGATGAGGCTCAGTCTTGACGGTGACCGTTCCGAGCGGTCCAAATGAATGCTGGCTAAAATCTCGTGCTTCCGTCATAGACCAAAACACCAACGCGCCCCGTTCAACCGCCCGATCAATCAAGGCTTGGTAAGGCCGATACCCCCCCGTGCCGTCATGAGAGCTATAGACAGGCATCCTCATTGGCCAGGCATTGGCCATCAGGACCACACATGCGATCAAGAGAGAGACAGCGAGCACAGGCCGGAAGCGAAATACAGGCCCTTTCCAATCAGAATATCTCTGATCCTGAGACTTCCACAACCAAACGGCGGGAACCAACAGAAGCAGTGGAACCCCATTGACCACACTTTGCCAGCCCCACACAAACGAGTAAGCACTTCCACGAGCAGGAAGATGCTCATAATCCTCGGCCTTTTCGAGCCCGATGACGAGGAGATTCCGCTGGGCGTTGTGCATAGTGAGATTCCCGTGCAGCAGCGAACCAGTCCAATAATAGTGTGGGGCGACCTCAACCCCTGGAATAATAATCAGATTCGGATGGCGATCCTGGACTGCACGCACTTCATCGAGAAATCGTTGGACGCCGTACTCCATGACTGAGGGAAATGCGACGCGGTACTTCAGAAATCCTTCAAGCGGCTGGAAACCATAGTCGTATCGCAACGTGAAATTTTCGGAAAGAATCAAGACATCCAGTTGCTGTTCCTCGGCTCTTCTCGCCAATGATTCCAGGCTGAATGATCCCGTACTCATCGTACTGTGCACATGAATGGCGGCCCGTAGAAAGTACTGTCCCGTGGCTGGTGCAGCAGTTAAACCCGCTGCATCTCCTACCAGGCCCATTCCAACAGCAAACAGGGCGATTGCCATTCTACGGCTGGTTCTACGCATAGCCCACTGCTCCCCCTCTATAGATCGACTCAATGGCTCGAACCATGGCGGGGACGCCGTAGGCTGTTCCAATACTCTGCATCGCGTTCTGTCCTAATGTGTGGGCCCAGAGAGGATCGGACAATATCCGTCGCACCGCGACGGCGAGCGCGAGACTATCTCCGGCTGGAACCAGGAGACCATTTTTCTCATCCTCAATCAGCGCAGGAATTCCCCCCACTCGGCTGGCAATCACCGGAAGTCCCGCTGCCATGGCCTCAATCAAAGCCCGCCCCATCCCTTCATTGAGCGACGGCAAGACGAAGCCATCCATCCCAGCCAGAGCACGTTCGACATCCTCTCGATGACCTACCAGATGTACGGACTGACTGATTCCGGCACTGCGTGCCTGGTGCAGCAGAGCCTCATACTGCCCTCCGCTACCGAGAATGACGAGATGCAGATGAGGATGCTCCTGTTTTAATCGAGCGACGGCGTCGACCAAAAACCGATGCCCCTTAATATCAGTTAACCAACCGATAGAGCCGATGATGATCGCATCTGGTGGGCAGTCGAACCACTCCGGCATCACCTTTCCGGCCTTCCGAACCTGCTTGAAGCGGTCGATGTCGATCCCGCTTGGTATGACGGCAAATCGATCGGCCCACCCAACTCCTCCCTCTAGGTGCTCAGCTTTTTCGGCCGCTGTCAGTGCGATCAACACATCGGTGATCCATGCCAATGCGCGTTCGATCTGTAGAAATACCCAGGAGAAGATCGACCCGAAGTGACCGTAGAACACGTGCCCGTGTGGCGTGTGAACAATCACGGGAACACCCGTGATCCACGCGGCCAATCTACCCAACACTCCTGCTTTAGATGTGTGTGTATGTACGATGTGGGGTTGTTCCTCTCGCAACAGCCGAACCAGATGCCACAGTGCTCTTAGGTCAGCCAGTGGACTAATATGACGAACCAGCGACGCCATCATGTGATACTGGATCGACTCTTTCTCTAAGAGCTGAAGGTTACCAATGGTCGCTATGTGCCCTCCTTGTGCATCCCACCTTCCAGCTTGTCCGGTGATCACAACCGGCTCGAAATGCGAACGATCATGACCAAGTGCAGTGAGCATCGTATTTTGGGCAGAGCCTCCCCGATCAAGACGAGTGATAATATGGACAACTTTCTGGATTGCCATCATGCCTATGCTGCGAGCCGAGCCGACATTGTGCTGTCCAACATTCTGGCGAGCTCGCTACAATGTTGCGTCCAGTTGTAGCGTCTCTCAACAAGCGACCGCCCTTTTTGGACGAGACGGGCAGCTTCTCCAGAATCCTGCAATCGTCTGAGCACCCGTTCAAGAGCTTGAGCAATCGACCGACCATCAGTTCCTTGAGCGACGAGGATGGGATCGACCTGGTTCAAGACTTCCGGAATGGCTCCAACCGGTGTTCCAAGTACGGGCGTGCCGCAGGCGAGTGCTTCGACCATCACCAGTCCAAACCCTTCAAGCTGGAGGCTCGGCATCACGACGAGATCAGAAGCCTGATAGTAATTGTTGAGTTGCGACTCAGGTACGAATCCTACGAGACGTACGACCTCGTGCAAATTCTTCTGGCGTATGACCTCTTGAAGCTGCGCTCTCAAGGGGCCCTCTCCTCCAATAACGAGCATGAGTCGTGGTTGAGCAGGGATCAGCATTTCGAAAGCGGATAGTAAGTTCTCCAGTCCCATTCGTGGGACAAGGTTGCGAACAGTGAAGAGGATGGTCCGGTCATTCGGTAAGTTGAGGGTCGCCCGTGCAACATGGCGTTGTACTGCAGGTTTAAAGAGCTCCGGGTCAACCGCTCCTGGGATCAGTCCGATTCGGGTGGATGAGATGTCATGCGCGGCCATGACCCGTTGACGCATGAACTGGCTCAGGACAACCACGCGATGGCATCTGGACATCACGGCGCCTTCTACTGACCGTCTCGCTCGAAGATTTGCATATCGACGCAAGCTTGCAATCGCCGACTGGGCCGAGGTGTTTCTCGTGTCATACTCTTCGTGCGCGAGGGAATGACAAAGATATATCCATCGAGGGGCGGCATGACGGCGAGCAAGAATTGGTCCAAGTCCAGCCATAGCTTGATGAATGATGACGGCATCCAAGGGTTCCGTCGCACGGAGGCGATCGAAGTACTCGACCGAGCGTCGTACCGAAGACCAGACAAACGCAGCTTCATGCTTACGATTGACAGGGTAGCGCCATTCCAGAATTCCATTCATCTCGATCATACTCGTTGATGCTGCCTCAGGAGCCCGCGTCAACAACTCCACACGATGTCCAAGTGCCGCTAATCCACTCGCCTGATTGCGAAGCACCCGTTCCGCGCCACCAATGACTCGCTCCGCCGAAACTTCAGCCAGCAATAGAATATTCATGAGGTAGCCACCACGGCCATTCGCTCAGAGGAGCCTGCACGCAACCCTCGATGCCACAACTCCAGCACCATCAACGCATACAACTGATCTGAACAGTTTCGGTGCCCACGCTCATGTGTCTCCAGCAACCACTGCACGTACGCCGGTTTGACATACCCCCGGTCCTTGATCACATCGTCTGCTAGCAGATCGTGTGCCATCTCGCGAAGGTCCTGTCGAAGCCATCGGGCCATAGGCACCATGAACCCTTGCTTGGGTGCACGAAGAATGCGATCCGGCAGAAGGCCTCGCAACATTCGGCGCATAAACCCTTTCAATTGCCAACCGGTCAGACGTACCCGGGTGGGAATGCGCAGAGCTGCAGCCAAGAGATGATGATCGCAAAATGGGACACGCAACTCGAGCGAGTGCACCATACTCATTCGATCAGCCATGCGCAGGAGATCGTCAGGCAGATAACTCTGTATGTCGACGCCCATGGCACAGTCCGCCGGGTCGGACGATGGCCACTGGCTGAACAGCACCTCAGCCGGTGCAAGCGGCCGATCGTTGACAAACATTGCTTCCAACCGGTCTCCCCAGAGGCTACCCTCCCATTCGGCGGGAATGAACGTAGTCCAGCGTCGGTATTGCTCAGGAAGCGCCAGATGCCCATTGCCGAGAAATCGTTTCAAACGGGCGGCCTGGTCACGAGCGTTTCCATGCTCACCAAGACGGCTGCTCCACTGGGCCATGCGCACACGCAACACACGGGGAATTCGTTGATACTGCGCGGCTGTGCGAAGGCCCAAATAGCGAGGATACCCACCGAAGAGCTCATCGCCGCCAATCCCAGAAAGCGCAACTGTGACGGTCTGTCGCGCAACCTCCGATACGAGATAGGTGGGGATCGCTGACGAGTCAGCAAATGGCTCCCCCATGCCCTCCACCACTTTTCCGATGAGCGTGACTGCATCAGGCCTCAGAATCGTCTCCGAATGAACGGTCTTGAAGTGATTGGCTAATAATCGTGCCGAATCCAGCTCACTGAATGATTGATCAGACGGATGTTCATATCCGATTGAAAATGTCTTGACCGGTCCATTGTGTTCTTTCGCCATTATGGCTAATAAGGACGCCGAGTCGATCCCGCCTGAAAGAAATAATCCCAAGGGGACATCGCTGACCAGATGGGATTTCACAGTCTCTTCAAAAGTATGCAACACCTCTCTGCTGGCTTCTTTGATGGTCCATTGGTCGTGATGGTAGAGTGTCTCGTCAGGACAGTAGTACCGCACCAATTCCACTCGTCCGTCAGAGATGCTCATGGCTTCGCCAGGACGCAATTGGTGCACGCTGGCAATCATCGTGCTCGGCCCCGGCACATATAAATGCATCAGGTACTCGGCAACCCCCTCCGGTCGAAGCCGCCAATCCGGCAAGGCTTCGAGCAGAGAAGGAATCTCCGATGAAAATACGACGGAGGTACCCGGACCGGCTTCGTTTTGACGGATCGCGTAGTACAGCGGTTTGATACCCAGGCGATCACGAACCAACCACGCAATACGACGTTCATGATCCCACAGCGCCACTGCGAACATGCCTTGCAATCGACGGAAGGCCTCAAATCCTTCATCCTCATATAGGTGGACCAGGACTTCAGTATCACTACGAGTTGCGAGTCTGTGCCCTTTACTCAACAGCTGTTCCCGTAGGTCTCGATAGTTATAGATCTCGCCGTTCATAACGGCCCACACAGTACCTCTTTCATTACGAACCGGTTGTTGTCCTCCGACCGGATCAATGACCCGAAGTCTTCTCGCACCGAGCGCGATTCCAGCCTGACGATAGATACCCTCTTCATCTGGGCCACGATGGATCAGACGCTGCAACATCGGCTGGAGTGCTGCGCCATCATCTTGTCCGATGACTCCGCAAATCCCACACATTTCTCTACTTCCCCTTTTCAAGCACGCTACGGTCTCGCCGTTCCAGCTCTTGCCGTTCACGTTCATGCTGCGGAGAGACCGATGAAGGCGGAACGTCTACCGGTTCATATCGAGTGTGCTTGGCGTTTCCGACCGATTCGAGAAGTGCCCTCACGCCAAGCGCCGCCACCGCCCCGAAGAGGCATAGCAAGACAATCACGCCCCATCCGCGCATCGTACGTTTCCAAGACCGATGGTAGGTGAGATACGAACTCATCTCTCGTGTCCTGATCGTTGGGCGACGATTTCAAATGACGGAGCGCAGACAACGAGGCCATTCGTTGCGTAATACACGGTCTGGGCAATCGGCCACAGTAACGTGCGACTGACGGTCCATTTCAATTGGCTGAACCAGGGATGCACGGGGGAAAGCGGCCCTCGACTTGGCCGGGAATTGCGCAGACCGACGATCGTGAGCCCCACACGTTCCATGAGGGTCTTCAAGGATTTGCTCGTATACAGATACCAATGAAACGCTTGGTCATATTGCGACCCAATCCAGCAAGCGGGTGTCCGCATCGGCAGATGAAACAGACCGTTTGTGGCCCGTACAATCACAAGCCCACCGGGGGCAAGAACTGTCGTCGCCTGTCTCAGCATGCTCACCGGATCAGCCACGGTTTCAAGCACGTTAATCAAGGTCACGACGTCAAAGTGCTGGGCCCATTCCCCCCGCTCAAGCACATGGGGCGGCAACACCGTGATTCCCTTCTGAGCCGCACGCATGGCAGCCTGTTCCGACAACTCAACCCCTGAGCAGTTCCACCCTGCCTGTCGACAGAGGAGTAAGAATCCTCCATCTCCGCATCCGATATCGAGCACAGATCCTGGTGGCGAACGATACAAGGCTATGTGCCTTACTACGCTCTGGTACACGGGCTGCCGATCATCGGATGCCTCGACCTCGCCGTAGTCGCCGTCGTAGGCCTCGCGAAAATAGCCTTCTACCAATTCACGGGTTGGACGAGGATGCTGAAACACGAGGTCGCACGTAGGACAGCGAACATATCGCCGCGTGAGGGTCGTAAACACCTCAGTAACCGGCTCGACAGTTTCACAGGGACAGCCGAGATTTGGTTCTTGTTTGGTGATTTCCGTGGTCATGCCGCTTTTTTCTCTCGCTGTATCTGTCCCTGAGCAAACTGGGTTGAACCACGCAGCGCAGGCATCGCTTCTTCCATGACCTCGACCGTATGTTGCACCATCTTCTCCGCTGTAAAACGCGCTGCGACTTCTTGTTGCCCAGCTTTTCCCAAACGAGCAGCCAAACACGGATCACGAAGCAGAGTCCGAAGCGCTGCCTCCAATGCCTTGGTATTCCGTGGCGGCACGAGCAAGCCCGTGCCGCCGTCGTGGATGATCTCCGGTACACCATTGACATTCGTTGCCACGACCGGACGGGACATAGCAAGAGCTTCAAGCACCACAAAAGGACATCCTTCGGAAAGAGAAGGCAACACGACCACATCGGCCGCCGCATACCAGTCGACCACGTCGTCCTTTGATCCGACAAAACAGCAGGACTGATCAACCCCATACTCTCTTGCCAAGTCTAGAAGCACTTCTCGAGACTCCCCTTCTCCGACAAATACGCACACGAGTGATGGCCATTCAGCCAATAACTCGGGAAGCACCTGGATCAGAAACCGATGCCCCTTTTGTTTCGTGAGTCTCGCAACCGTAAGGAGCACAGGTCCCTCGCCTGCACCGCATTCCTGCCTGATCTTATTTCGGTTCCCGCGTGCGGAGAGCCACACCGAGTCGACACCATTCCAGACCGTCGTCGTCAGTGCAGCAGGACAGTCGGCACGCACGTCCTGCGCGAGTGCCTCCGATACACAGATCACTCGATCTGCCCACGGAAGCGTCAGGCGCAACAGGCGTCGGTATATCCAGCGCTTCACGAGGCTCACGTCATAATCTCTAATGGAATTATGTACGGTCGATATCACACAAGGAACTCCCGCTAACCAGGCCGCAAGACGCCCGTAGACATTCGCACGTGCCCCGTGGGTTTGAAGAATCCTGACCTGTTTCCGCTTCAACAACCACGTCAGCCGCATCAGCGCAAATGGATTAAAGAGCGGCACCAGATCCAGCACAGCAGTAGGGATTCCCTTAGCCATCATCTTCTCAACAAACGGTCCAGACTCCGGGCAGATCAAGAACGGAATAAATTTCTTGCGATCCAACCTATCGAAGAGCACTTCTAGGTACCGTTCCCCACCCCCGTAGCCGGCTGATCCGGCGAGTTCTGCTAACACAACCGGCTTCATGGTTTCCTTCCCACAATCAGAAGGCTGCCGCGTAAATGCGGCACGAGATAGAACGGCCATTTGGCCCCATTGATGCCGTGCTGCCTCACAGACTGCCGACATTGCTGTGTGTCCTCTCCTAAAAAGAACCGGGACTCAGCGATGTCGAACCCAGTTTGGCACAGCATCTCGGCCAGCTCATGCATCGCGTATTCACGAGCATGGGGTCTCCATTCATCATCCGGATTGTTGTACCCCGGAGGAGCAAGCCGATCGTTCGGCGTCCGGCCAATCAGAAGCTTGAAAACATTCCCGATCCGCGTCACGTTTGGGGTCGTGAGCACCACATGGCCGCCCGATCCTAATACACGGTAGGCTTCTGAGAGCAAATGGAACGGCGACATCAGATGTTCGATGATTTCCAACGCGAACACTAACTGGACGGAGTTATCCGGAAGCGGTACTTTCTCGGGATATCCTTTACTCTGAAACTGTCCCCCTGCCGGATCAAGATTGACGGCATGAATGTCTGCCTGCACATCTCGCTGCATGAACTGAACGAACTCGTCCGAAACCATCAGACCAGCACCACACAATTGGGCCGCGTGTGTATAGTCCAGTCTGCGCAAAAGTCTCAACAGGCTTCCAGGAAATGGCCCCAGATCGACAATCGTCTGTTTCTCAACCGGCAATCTGCGTAAGCCGCTCTTCAACGCCACGTGCAATCGGTCTCGGCATTTCATCGCATGGTACATCGGTATTGAGAAACGCGTATCATCCGCCCCGAAGGCTTCGTATAAAGACGGATGGTATGCGTGCAAGAGATCGACAAAGTGCCGTCTGGTGAGCTCGTATCCCATCATGCGCTCATTGCCGGTGAAGAAATGAGTCTTGTCGAACCTACCGATCGTGTGTCCCAACGATGTACTATTAGGGCAACCGTCAACACCATGAGGCACGGTAACACGGGCAAAGCATAGCGCCCAGCTTCTACCGTGAACGGAACATAGCCCGCCGTCAGGCCGATGGGAAACATGTAGAGCGGAAGAAGATCGCGCCATCGTTCTCGATGAACCCAGACACTGTAGATCGCGATGACAATGAAGCCAGGCATGAGGAGTAGTCGTTTAAGCAAACTGTAAGATGCCACGATCCATCCCCGCGCTGCTGTGTCCGTTCGAAATCCCTGCGCCAATTCTCCCACTTCATTCACCAAATAGAATGAATTGCCGATCCAGAAATCCCATACCCTTGTAAGGGTTAGGCCCACGTATCCAACCGGGTCTGCCGAAATGCGGTTTAGACCCTTTTCCCGCAACAGCTGATCGATCTGCGCATCGTACATAGCATACGCATGGGGAAGCGGAGTGATGCCGGCGCTTTCCCAGATAGCTAGCTCGCGCTCCGGCGCCATGGGCCAGCTTCCGCGACTAACTGGATCACTCCCCATCCACAGTCCTGCCCCCATTCCAGACGAGACTGGAATGAACTGATCGAGCATGATGTAGTTTCGTACTGACCATGGCAGAACAAGCACCGCACAGGTAGCTCCATACACGACTGCATAGGCTATCTTTTGTGAAAGACGATCCATTCCGATCCATATAAGCCCCACCAGAAATAACGCCAGAACCAACACCACCGGCTTGCACAAAATGGTCAGGCCAGCCGCGATCCCTAGAACCGCATATCGATGGCGAGATGGACTTCGACCGCACAGGACGGTCGCCCAAAGCCAGAGGCTGACCAAAAGCGTGAGAAGTGCTTCGCTGCGAATCCTTGGGTCAAACGTCCAGTATGTCGGATAAAGAAATACCAAGGCGGCGGTCCAGGCCCCAACTCGTGAACCCCACAATGTTGTTCCGACTCGATAAATACACCACACGGAGCCGAGATCGAAGAGAACATGCAGCATTGGAACCCATTCCGGTCGATGCCCCACGATGGAGTAGAAGACGGCAAGCACCGTAGGATACAGAGGCCCCACATGGGCAGCTGGATTCACCCCGTCGAGTGTGAATTGATGCACCGTCACTAGATTCCAAGCCAATGTATCGAATAATTCATCCACAGCAAAGGCATAACCCGGACCATGCCAAATGACCCAAGCTCGAGCGAATAGCCCGACAAGAATTGCAGAGAGAAGGAGTCTCTGGGGCCTTCCTATGAGTGGATAATTAGAAGAACTCATTTAATGCAGACCCCAATTAAATTGGTATCGTCCGCAATCCCTTCGCGATACTCGATATCGTCAGGAACAATGTCCCGCAAAGCCGGCCCTCCCTGTAGACGACTGATCACACTTCCAAGCCAATGGCGAATAGGTCGTGGCACACAATTGCGGAGTCCCGCAGGATCCAACTTGCGCACAGAATCCATGGAACGTTCAACCGTCTTGAGACGATGCCCTTGGCGACGCCCGTACCATTGAATCGTCGAAAAATGAGGCGCCAGCAGGGCTCTGAATTCATCTAGCGTATATTCGCGAATGTGAAAGGGATCGCTGGGCGTGACAGCCCGCCCTTTTCCGTGGGGCGTAAAGATGATGAGCACGCCGTTGGGTTTCAGCACTCGAGTCACCTCGGACACGAAGCGATGATCATCCTGAATGTGCTCGATGGTATCCTGCGAAACGATGCAGTCGAACGATGCATCACAGAATCCCAGCACACACCCATCCATCGCGAGAAACGCCACGTTGGGGCGAAGATAATCAGCCCGGCTCTTGGCAACGACGTCCGGGGCACAGTCGATTCCCACGATGCGACCGGCCCTGGAGCCGAGATAGTCCGCGCCGTACCCCGTTCCACAAGAAAGGTCCAAGATGGAGCGCTGTTCAAGCGGTCCGAGTTGGCGGGCCGCCCACACATAACCGGACAAATTCACCATATGTTGAGTATCGGTTGGATAGGCTGCGCGTCGTTCCACGTGAGATTGCTCCTCTTACCGCCCCACCGTCGCTTCAGCCATCTGTGGTCGTTCTTCCGCTACCCTCCTCTGCCACAGCCGACGCACAACTGACCAATAGACCGATGCGGGCTGCTGCACTCCTGTCACACTCGATCGATGCGCCAATCTCACGAAGGCACCGACCGCGATCCACATTTTCATGATGAACCGATTCAGCGGAGGAAAATGGCGTTCCACATAGCGAATGCGGCTAAACTCCCACACGATATTGAGCTTGTCACGATCTCGTTCTCCGCTCTTGCCGATCAGATGCACGATATCGGCGTCAGCCAGATGCCGAATCCGAAAGCCATGCTGATGAATCGCGCGGCATAGATCGACATCCTCGAAGTACATAAAATATCCCTCATCCAAACCACTACATATGTTCATGAGATCAGTTCTGACCATCAGGCATGCACCATTGATCCAATCCACGTCTTGCGATCGTGTGCAGTCGATGGCCTGCTCTGCCGCCAGTGCCTCTTGCCATGCTGGAGCACAGGTTCGAAAAAAGGATGCGTGGATGAGATGGTCCCGGAGTGAAGGGAAGGGGAAACAAGACTGGTACAGCTGGCCATCTCCCGTCCACTGTTTGCACCCAACTGCGCCAATCTCCGGATCTTCATCGAGACATAGCACCATCCGATCCAACGCCGACTTCTGCAATCGTGTATCACTGTTCAGCATGAGCACATACCGTCCAGCACTCACCGACAACGCTTGATTGACCGCTTTTGAGAATCCTCGGTTCTCGTGATTCACGATAATCTGGACTGTGGGATAGTGTGCTCGAATGGCGTTCACTGTCTCGTCGTTGGAGTTGTTATCGACGACGATCACTTCGAATTGGATCTCAGCCCCAGACGCGAACACCGCCCTGAGACAGTCGAGCATGAGTACTCTGGTGTTATAACTCACAATCGCAATGGAGAGATCTACAGAACCATCAGGCATTACACCCCCACCTGCGATTGATAGTTCCAGAGCGTCTGGAGTCGCGGCCGCTCGACCCGCCAGAGATACCAGCCGAATACTCCGGCCATCACCATGGCTAGGATCTCCGGCGTCCACGGGATGGCAATACGATTCTGACCCGCTCCATTCCAGAGCAATGCACCGACCACTAGGCCAATAAGTCCAGTTCGCCCAAGTGATGCAAACGTCTCATCGGTCGGCCTGCCAAGAAGTCGCCGCGTCTCCATCGCTTGCAGTACTGTGCCAACCAGAAAGCTGGCCGTCAGCGAGATTGCGGCGCCGAACACTCCGAATGAGAACGTCATTGGAACAATCATCGTCACGTACAGCGCACATTGCGCAACCCAACTTTTCACCTGAAGATCCGGTCGTCCCACACCATAGTGCAATGAGGCCATGACGCTGGCATAACCAGCGCACACAGAATACAGGCACAAAACCCGCAGAGAGTCAGTGATGCCGATCCATTGCGTACCAAACACGATCGGGACCATGATGGGCGCCAACGACCCTATCGTAACGGCAAGTGGAATATAGACGATGCCGATGAGTCCCATCTGCAGATCGAAGACACGGATCACACCACGTTGATCCTGCTGCAACGCGGCATAGGTCGGTACGCTGATTTGCTGCATGAGCGCTGTGGCACGAGCCCCGATCAAGAGCGGAATCGCGAGTGCCACCTGATACAATCCCAACGACTCCGGCCCTAGCAGGCGACCGATCACCAGCTCTCCCCCGGTCATGACGCCAAAGGCGCACAGCATGGTTAGATTCAAGTGCCTGCCGTACCGGATGAAATAGGAGAGCGCTGATCTCTTGAGAGACCAAGAGGGAATACACGGTGCGAGTCGGAAAGAAAGAAGGCTCCCAATCGTCAGGCCAATCAGCTGTCCGATGACCAGCGCCCAGACGGTCCGATAGAGAATGGCGATCGTAATCGTCACGACTGCTTCAACGCTGCGCCGGACGACGTCGATCGCGACTCTTCGACGCAAGTCGAGCTTCTTCATCATGAGCGCCAGTGCCGGGCTTTGGACACCCTGCATGATCAGGGCCCATGCATGGACTCGCAGCAGAGACTCCAGTGCCGGCATGCGCATGACCTCACCGATCACCCCTGCCATGATCCAGATTCCAGTTGCCATCAAGAACCCTCTGGCGACCGACAGTGTCCAGGCCGCGACAAGGTCATCGTCGCTGACAACCTCTTTGGCAATGAGTGCCGAGTCCAGCCCCAGCTCACTGATCGTGAGCATCATCAGTAATATGGCGGCAGATGCTGCCATCACACCGAAATCAGCGGGAGTCAAAATTCTTACCAGTACTGCCAATTGGACAGCCGCGATCACTTTATCGAGTACAAATCCCCCTCCAGTCCACCAACCGGCTCGGAGAATCCGATGGCGTAAACGTAACGGACTCGATTCAGAATCCTGGGTGTTCATCGCTGACAAGCCAACCATTACCTTTCAGCATCGTGACGTGTTTAGGCTACCGCTTTCATTCCCGCAATCGCGTGATCACAAACCTGTTCAAGTTGCATAGCTCGCGCCGACCAGGTATGACGCTGAACCACAGCCGTTCGCCCCTGTTCTCCCATATGCGTGCAAAGATTGCGATCGACCAAGAGACGAATCAGTTGACGAGCCAGGTCATGTGGATCATCGGCCATGGCCGAGACACCACAATGCAGCGCCTCCACCGTCTCCCCATATCCTGGTCCCGCTGTCGCAACAACAGGACGCGCACAGGCCAGGTATTCCCAAAGTTTCATCGAGTCACCTGGGTAAGAACGGGTCTGCCGATGCAACACAACACAGACATCCGAAGCTGCGATCCACTTTGGAACCATGTCGAAGTCGGCACGCCCGGGAAATTGAACGTGAGCCGAGAGTCGTAACTGTCGAACCAATCCTTCAAGACTGTTTTTAGTTTGTCCATCACCGACGAGAAGACACTGGATCGTTTTGAACGACTGGGCGACGATGGCCATGGCTTCAATCAATGTCTCAAGGCCATGCCATGGGAAAAATCCACCGACAAATCCAATATAGGGTCCCGGTGAGGTGAGACCGAGCTCTGCCCTGCTTTTCTCAGGCGACTGAGGAAAGAACTGATCTGAATCAACTCCATTTCTGATGACCGAACATCGCTTCGTATTGATAGGTTCTAGCTTCCCAAGACCGCTCAACACTTCCGGACACACGCTTACCAACGCGGTCGCCTTCCTAGAAGCAAGGCGAAGACCGTAGGATAGGAGGCCGCGAAGAGGTGGAAGACGCCACACACCTCGAACTTCCTCGACGGGAAGTCCATTCACGAAATACACGACTGGACAGGTGCTGTTTCTCAGGGCCCACAGGGGTGCCATCTGCCCCGGCGAATCAAACCAGAGCAAGACGTCCGGAGGCCGACCTTGTAAGAGTTTCGCCATCATCCGCAGTGAGCCCCAGAGAAATGACAGAGGACGTAGTGCTCTTCGTCGCAGCACTGAAACGAATTGCATGTGCAGCTGATCTGAGACAGCAAGGGCTCCCGTCCCTCCTTCTGGCTGTGGAGCCAACAAGGTGACCTCATGGCCACGCGATGCCAGCGCTCTGGCAAGTTCCAACACTTGCCGTGAACCACCGGCCGCCACCCCGAGGTCTTCATCGCAGTACATGAGAATGCGCATTCCGGATGACTCCCAGGTCTTGGCCGACGCATTGACGAAGTTGTTCTACGATCGCCGTCCAGGAGAACCGCTCTTCGACAAATCGGCGCCCCTGCCTGCCCAACATCACACACAGACCTGGATCGCTCAACAGGACAAGGATCGATTCAGCCAGCAGGCGAGGATCGTCTGGCAGGACAAGCTGCACACCACTGTCATCAGTAAATGTCGAGACGACGCTTGGAATCGCGCTGGCGACAACCGGACGATGACAAGCCAAATAGTCAAAGAGTTTCACCGGCGACGTTTCTCCTCGATTCCCAGAAAATGGTGCAACACACACGCTCATGGCACCGATCCACGTTGGGACCTCCCAGTAAGGGACTCGACCAACCCACGTAATACTGCTCTCGAGCCCCATCCCTTTGGCCTGCTGCTTTAGCTCTTCAGTTGCTTCCCCGTCCCCCACCAGGAGAAGCTCAGCCGTGGGACAGACCCGTTTGACCATCATCATCGCATCGAGCAGACACGCCAACCCCTGATATCGATAGAAGCTTCCGACAAACCCAACGTATGGATGATTCGGCAAAAGCCCCAGCTCCAAGCGACAGGCCACCGCATCTCGTGCGGCAAACCGTTGTACATCTGTTCCACTGGGAAGAACGACGATCCGCTCAAGTGGGACCCCATAGCGCTCCTGAATCAATACCCGTAATCCTTCCGTCAGAACAACGATACGATCGCAGCGTTTCAACGCCAGCTGGGCCAGCAGATCCTTGAAGCCACACACAAACTTTCTCTGGTTCCCAGGCCATTGAGGAACTGGTTCGCCGTTGACCTCGCACACGCACGGCACACCGAGCAATTTGGCTAAGATCAGCGCATGAGGACTCTCCATCCATCGGTAGTACACGATATCTGGCCTTGTCACGAGCGCACGCATCAGGCCACGCAGAAACGACACCAACGCATATGACAGCGGACGCAGCAGCCGCAGATGGATCAGATGAATGGGAATGACGGCGCAAGTTCGTTGTATCAATGCCGACCGATACCGAGGTGCAAATACGGTCACCCTGTCCCCCACTTTGGCCAGGGTATCGGCCAATCGCCAGATTCGGACCAGTCCAACTGGATCATGCGGAGCATCCGGCTCATACCAATAACAAAAGAGAAACCACGTCACACAGCCTCCTGTGGTGTAATCACTGGCTCTACCTGGGCGGACAGGGCTGGCAATAGCATGACCAGCCCGGCACACAGCCAAAACGGCTCCATAATGCGGATGATGATGAAGGTGTTGGCTCCAATCCCATGCGCGAGCATGGCGACGAGAGCTAGCAGAAATCCGTGGGCCAACCCTTTGGCAAAGGGATCGGTTTGAGACAAAAACGACTCGCGAGCACAGCGCCAAAGACGGTAAATAATGAACCCGAAGGCGCCTAATCCGGCGAGACCGGTCTCGCCGATGATCTTGACGTATTGCGCGTCGGCCCATGCATACCCGGTAATGCCTCGCCCAAGAATAGGATCATGGACCCAGTCTTTGAGAACATAGGCCCATGACTTCAAACGCTCAGTTGTCGAGAGGTCCAGGCCAACCGCACCCACTTTGATCTCTCCGCCATATTGACGGCCAAAAAAAGTTTCGTTGACCCGTTGCTTCACATTGGCAGGCGCCAGCAATGGAACTAATGCCAGGATGACAAGCAAAACGGTAAGCACTCGCGGGCGTCTCCACTGGGTCAACCCGACCGCCATCAGCAAGACAGCGCCAGCCAGATAGGAAGAACGCGACAAGGTGGCCATCAAGGCCAAAACGGCAAACCCACCGAGCACCAACAATGCGACGCGAATCGGGCCAAACTGAACATGCAATAAAAGCCCGGTCATAATGGCCAGCAGAAACACTAAATAGCCGCCCAACGTATTCGGCTCTCCGATTTCGCCTTCAAATGGCGCTGAGGCACGTTGGCCGCTTGGTATTTGAGAAATCGCGTATAGACTGACGACAAGGCCGACGGCAAGCAGAGCCACAACAAGCCGTACGACTTGTTGTTGAGACCGCACATGGTTGACGACCATGAAAAATACAAAAAAATATTCAAAGTATTTGAGGACAAAGAAAAACCCGGTCGTTGGTCTTACATGTCCATTGATGACGCCGACTAACGTGGAAACAACACAGATCACCATATACACGGCGATGGGGCGATTCAGCGGTGTCTCACGAAAAAGGGCCAATTCACGGTAGACAATGTTCTTGACCAACCAACTGACTCCGATGACGACTAAGAGGATATCGTCCATTCGAAATGACAACTCTCGCCCACCCACACCACGCCCTTCGATCTGCCCGATCGCAACCTCAGGAGATAGCAGCATGGAAGCAATCAGCAGGTAAAGCGCAGCAGATACGGACGTAAGGGCCGTCAGAACGATCAGAAACCCTGCGACCGCTTGCATGCCCATTGCCGGGGTCGTGAGGGTGAGACCTAAGGCGATGGCAGCGGCCAGGACAGCGATAACCAGGCTATCTTGATAACTGATGGCTGCTTGTTGCATGACACGGAGGCTCCTCGTGTCGAGTTATTTGTACTCGTATCGATACAGTCCGTATTCCGGCGTCACTTCCGACTTCACATTGGTCAAGACCACGCCAAGCACATTCGCCTGGGCATGATCGAGCAAGAACTTGGCACGCTTAAGCGCGTTGCGCCCGATTCGACCGACCTGATACACCAAGATCGTACCATCGACACGGGAGCTAAACGCCACCGCGTCAGTGACAGGGAGAATAGGTGGCGTATCGATCAACACGATGTCATAGTCCTCCTGCATTTCTGACGTCAGCATTTTGATTTTATTGATATTCAAGAACTCATTCGGGTTTCCTGATTCTGACCCGCTGGTGAGCACATGAAGGTTATCCAATCCAGGAGTACTCATGACTCGATCAACTCCGACGGTCCCAAGCATAAGATCCGTGGCGGAGCGGACATACGATCGCCACGACGTGGTCCCGATCAAGGCATCAACCAATCCAGGTTCCCGGTCTAAACCCAACCGTTGGTGAATGATAGGCTTGCGGAGATCAGCATCTACCAACAGCACCTTCATACCCTCTTGAGCCATCGTGATCGCCAGATTGATGACGCAGGTACTCTTGCCCTCCCCTAGGCCGGCGCTCGTGAAAATGACAGATTTGACTCGACGATCCATGCTGGCGAATTGAATGTTCGTCCGAAGCGAGCGAAGGCTCTCAGACAAAACAGACTTCGGATCCAGCAGGCAAATTAGTTTTGATAGATTGTCCACGAGGGAAGGAGGTGCATCCTGAGGCAGAGACTCTTGGGCCAAGTCTTTGAGCACTTTGTGGTCAAATTGAGGAATAATCCCCAAGACGGGAACCTTGAGAAACTCCTCGACCCCTTCGATGGTTCCTATGGACGTGTCAAATGATTCACGACCGAACGCGAACACAATACCGAGGAAGCATCCCATCAGCGTTCCAATCATCAGATTCAATGTCAGGTTCGATGCATTAATAGGACTTGAGGGTGTCATGGCTGGGGCGATCATCGTCACTTCTTCAATCCGTTCCGCTCCTTTGATCAACAATTCCTGATGTTTAGCTTTCAAGGTCGCGAGGAGGTCCGTATTAACTTTGACCTCACGCTCCAATCGACTCATGTGAATTGCCGCACGCGGGTACCCTAGATAGCGCTTTCGATAATGATCCCGCTGTTCTTGAAGGGCGTCCTCTCGATCAATCAGAGTGACAACTTTCGATTTCAGCTCCTGAATCATCTCAGATTTGACATTGTCTATTTTCTTTTGCTGTTCCATGACTTGCGGATGGTCTGTTGTGTAATTGATGAGCAGCGTATCTCTCTCCTGAATCAGGTCTAACAGTCGTTGATTCAGAATCGTGAGAAGCGCATTCTGTTCTTCCGTAAAAATCCGTCCAGTCTGATTGCCAATGACGGCATCCGACCGTTTCAAGACGTCGATTTGTCGCTCTCCTTCAGCGCGCTTTCGCAAGACTTCGTTATGCTGTTCTTCCAGTTTCGTGAAGGTCTCCAACGCTGCTCTGGCTTCGTCCGAAAGAAAGACTTGACCTTCTTTTTCCTTAAAGGCTCTCAGCGCTTCTTCCGAGTCATTGAGACGTTTTTCTAAATTGTTCAGCTGTTCTTCGACGAACCGGCGGGACTCGGTGACAAGTCGATTGCGCGTGGCGATATTTTCTACTCGATAGGCTGTTGCTGTGACATTGGCCATCCGTTCCGCCTGTTCCGGCTGATCCGATGTGGCAGAAATGCGGATAATATTGGTGTCTCCCGCGCGTTGCGCCGTAACTTCTTGACCAAGATTGTAGACGATATTCAAATAGGCGGCGGAACGCTTCTCCTCTTCCGACGCATCATGAGTAATTCGTCCGAGATCCACTGCCACTCGTTCCATAACCGGAAAGCTCCGGATAAACTCGATCTGTGTCCCAAGATCATTCACGTTCGAATACGAGAGAGATTCCAAGAGTTGTTGGGCCATGGTTGTACTGCGCTCAAACTTCACCCTCGCAGCCGCTTCATAAATAGGGCTCGGCTTGAGTAGCTCTGAAAAGAGGAATGTGAACAGGACCACCATGACAGTGGAAAGAAGGATGAGGTATTTTCGTTTCTTGAGGATCAACCAGTAGTCAATGACATTCAGTTCATATTGTGCCATGCGTCGCCCTCGTCTCGAACTATCGCACTACGGTTTGAATGTCGCCAACGCCGGGATCAGATACGCTGGATAGATCGGCATGATCGCGACTTGAAGAATAGGCATAATCTTCAGCGCCGCTTCTCTCGCATCCCCCAACTGTTCGCGTGGGACAAATATCACATCATTCTCTTCGAGCGGGAGGTTTCGTGAAAGATCGCCGTATGTGAACAACCGAGCCAGATCCGCCGTCAGGATATGCGGCTTAGCGAAATCCCCTCCCCGCACCACTCGAATCTCTTCCAACAGCGCGGTCTCTTGAAAATTGTCCGCGGCGGCCAACGCCTGCAGAACTGTCATGTTCCGAGCCATGGGGACCATTCCAGGTTTTTTAACGTCTCCGAATACAAAGACCCGCTTGACCTTGAGCAGCTTCTTTTTCAGAGCGACCTGCGCACGAGGCTCCTTCATGAAAGGCTTTGCTGCCTCCTGCACACGCCTTTCCGCTTCAGCCACGGTCCCCCCTCCAACGTCAACCTCTATGAATCCGACGGAAACGGATCCGTTCTCGCGTACCAAACTGCTAAATTTTTCTTCTCCAGCCCCTCTACGAATGACGACCTCTAACGTATCTCCTACTTCGATGGGTGTCTCAGAAGTTGGAACCGTCTCATCTGCATACACGTCGCCTTTCGGCAAAGGAGGGAGCACCTGCGAGTCGGAACTCACCGCGGAAGGAGGCAACGTGGATTGCCCAGGGTTTCGACACCCACCTAAGGACAAGAGACCGATTTCGGCCAACAATACACTGACAGCCACAAGCTCTCTCCCAAGTCTTCGCATACAGATTCTCCCTACAGACAGTCTCGCTCTACAGAACCTCCACAATGTGCGTTGACGGCCCCCGAGATAAATCGACATCACTTACTTCACCGACTTTAGTGATGGTCACCACAGGCCGAAGCGGATAGCGTGAATTGATCTTTGTCACGGTTCCACTCTCTCCGGTATTGAGACGTACCTGGGTTCCAATTGGATAGAGAGTGATCTGATCCCCGAGGCCTTTTAGCACACGTAGAGAAAACGTCGTCTTGGCGCGGAGAAGTAGTTCACGGATCACCTGATGAGGGGTTAGGCGTTTGCGATAGGGTCTCATCGTAACCATCGCGTCCACTGTATCAACCACTCCAATGATCTGTGCCGGCTCAGCAATCTGCCTGTCTTTAAGTCGACAGGGGTATCCGCTCCCATCCCATCGTTCATGTTCCTGCGCATTGATCGTCGAAACCCATTCAAACACGCCACCCTGGCCAGCAAGAATCCGACGGCCTCGTTCAGGATGAGTCCGAAGGATATCGCGCTCTTCCTCAGATAACGCTTCTCTTTTCTCAATGAGCGATACAGGGAGCGTCCACATACCGAGGTCGTGCAACAGACCTGCTAACGCCAACCGTTCCAATTCATCTTGTGAGTACCGCAGCCCCATACCAACTTTGGTTCCCAAGACTGCGACATGTAGCGCATTGTCCAGGACATAGTCCTCCGTTTGGCCATTCAAGGCCCACCCAGCGAGGGTGTCGCTCTGATTGAGAAGCTGTACCAACTGCCTGGCAAGAGGCGTACATCCTGTGAGCTGCAGGCTTGTACTTGAACGAACCGCCTCTCTGATCTTGACTAGTTCCTGTCTTGCCGAAACACACCACGCATGATCAGCACTCGGAGATGAGGATCCCACCTTCCGGGATGACACCTCCTCGTTCTGCGAATCCGGCGCCCGCTCTCGAATCAAGTCAGAAAGCCGTGCCATTCTTATCTTGGCTCCTGTGACGTGTGACACCTCATGACCTTACTTATGCACAACCTTTCTAACGACGATATCCGTCTGTGGGTTAAGCTTATTCAGCTCCCGCTCCAAAGTGGCACGGATAAAACCACTCGTCGTGTATCCTTGTCGCTTGAGAGCGTCGAGTTGCTCCTTTAACTCGACAGGAAGTTGCACAACGATGCGAACAAGCTTGGACATGATCAGAACTCCCGTTGGGTAGAGTAGTAGTCTGGCATGAAACTTCTGCACATGCTGTGCCTTGCTAGCATCTTGTTAACAGTGTGAAAATGCTGATACTTTCGGCATGCTCTCCCAGCATCCCTGCCGGAACGCGCCAAAAACTGTCATTCGTTACCGGTCTTGTACAGCCAATGGATGGCTCCCAGAGGAGGGGGCTACTAAAGCCAAAAGAGAGGACGGTATGTCGTTATGAGAATTGGAGGAAAAGCCGGTGCCAATTCAGGTACTCACAGCGCCAAAGACAACGCGGAAAGTCAACCGGTTGTACAATAAGATCTCGCATGCGGTTCACCGTGAGCTCGGATGTTGAGAGCCGACCTGTCACCCAAATCGCTCCATCGCGGTCCGTACGAAAAACCGTACTGTGTTGATCTTGATAAGCTTGCAGTACTGATTCGACCGGGTGTCCATAAGGATTGGCCGCACCAACCGAAACCACTGCATACTGTGGGTGCAGTTGCTGAATCCAGTTGAAATCCAGCGAGCTACGCGCCCCATGGTGCGGTACTTTCAGGACTGTCACCGGTTGATACCCTTCCTCGTTCAATTGTCTCAATCCACCAGTTTCAATATCAGCGGCAAAAAGAATGGAGGAAGGTCCACACTGCAGTCGCGAGACAATGGATAGATTATTCAAGAGTGTCCCGGTAAGGGGCTGAGTCGACTCACGGACCACTGATGTTTCAGGTGGATTAAGAATGCTGAGTCGGCACTGACCGGACCGTAACAAATCTTGGCCACGCACAGCGATGTGTTGATGGATCTGGTGATCACGAAGGGCTGCTTGTAGATCTTCAACGAACTGTTCGGAACGTTCTCCCCCCCCACTCCAGTATTGTCCGACTGATAGATGCCGGAGCACCCAAATCAACCCACCAACGTGATCCAGTTGCTCATGTGTTCCAATGACATGGTCAATATGGTGAATTCCACGGCTCCACAGAAACGGTGCAACCACATTCTTCCCCATGTCAAATCGTTCATATCGACCTCCGCCGTCGATAAGGACGATTTGACCATCCGGTAACTCAACAACAGCACTATCGCCTTGTCCAACATCAAGAAATGTGACACGCCAACGGTCGCCGTCCGCTTGCGATCCAGGTGGACTCAGCCACCAACCAATCAACATCATCATCAGCCCGGCGCTTGCAACTCGGACACGCCACGGTATTGCTCGGAAGCTTGTCACCAGTAACCCAGAGTAAAAGAGGGCGAGCGCTGGTATTGATGGTGCGGCCACATACCACTCCCCTCCTGGGACGCGGGCACACCACTGCAATCCAAGAACCATCAAACCAAACACTTGCTCCATTGCTGAGCCAAGGATCAAAGATTCGGCCCCCGTCATAATCGTCCACAACGCTACAAACAGGCCCAGAGGCACCAAGATGATACCGGTGAATGGGACAGCCATCAAATTGGTCATAATCCCCATCCACGGAACCTGATTGAAATAGAACACAACCAGGGGCAACGTCGCCACAGTCACAGCCGCGCTCATCGACAGCGCTTTGAGCGCATGGCTCATGAGGCGGTCTCTCAGCTGACTGTTGTGCCCTACAAGGTCGGCGTTCGCTGATGTGGTGATGACGATCATTCTGATCATCCCGAGTACAGACAAAAATGACAGTTGAAAGGAAATGTCAAAAAGGGCACGTGGATCATGCAAGAGAATCGCCAGGAGGGCCACCGCCATCGCATGACCCAGATAGCGTTCATACCCTAGCCACGCCGCGATCATTGCCAGCGTGATCATCACGAGTGAACGCATGGTCGCTAACTCGGCTCCCGCCAGCAACGCATACAGCGCAACCGTGGGCCAGGCACACAGAATGGCAATCTTCGATGGTGTGACTGTTCGTGAAAGGGACAATAAGAGAGCAGCGGGAAGCCTAAGTACAAGTCTTCTCACTAACCAAAAAGCCACGACGGCCACGAGCCCGAGATGTGAACCTGAGATTGAGAGCAAATGAACAGTTCCGGTCACCATGAACCAGTCTTGGAGCTCTTGGTCAAGATAGCCTCGTTCACCGATGATCATGCCAAGAAACAGCCCTCGTGTGGGTTGGCCCAATGTATTGATAGCTGCCGCGCGTATCGCGGCCCTCCAATGATCGATCCGGTTCCATACGCTCCACAACCCGATTGAGGCCTCTGCATCTAACAACCTCACCGCCTGAGCACCGGTCACCGTGATCATACCGTCGATACCGTGACGCTCCACATAGGCAGCATAATCAAATCCCCCCGGATTCAAGGACCCTCTTGGACGGTGCAGCTTTCCCTGAAACGCAATACGGTCACCATGATGAAGCGTGATACCCGGATCGTGCCATACAAGGCGTATACGTCTCGCTTCAGAATCCAACGCATCTGTTTGAATCAGGATCGTCTGACGCCCTACACTATGTTGAACTGGAGCGATAACTCGACCGGTGACTGAGGCATGACCCGTCTCATGAAGTGGCGGTGACATCCGGCGAGGCTCCGACGTCGGCGTGGCAAGGCTCCAGTAGACGACTCCCAAGAGGAGGCTAGAATACAGAAGCAGTGCGGAGCGGAAGTCGATATGACCGGCTCGCTCAAGCAGGCTGAATCCAACGGCGATGCCAGCCAACAGCACGATAACGAAGAGCGGAAAAGCTGAGATCTGTGCCCCGCACAGAAGACCGAGGACAAACACTGCGGCGAGGGACGGGAGCATGAGTTTCCCTCATGTACCGGGGAGGAGGGAAGACTCAGCCGATATGCTTTCGTACGACTCTGGCAAGCTCCTCAGCCACTTCCTTGACCATGGTAGACTGTTCTCCTTCCACCATGATCCGCAATAGCGGCTCTGTCCCGGAATATCTGATGAGGACTCGCCCACACCCGTTCAAGCGACGTTCGCTCTCTTGTATGGCGCAATCAATGTCTGGAATCGATTCCAATCGCGGCTTCTTCGTGACCTGCACATTTACCAACACTTGCGGTACAGCTGTCATCGCCTGAGCCAACTCGGATAGCGGCTTCTTGGTTCGCTTTATCAATGACAATATCTGCAGAGCTGAGATCAGACCATCTCCGGTCGTGTTATGGTCAAGGAATATGAAATGTCCCGATTGCTCTCCTCCGAAATTATAGCCCTCCGCCAACATTCGTTCGAGCAGATATCGATCCCCGACTGGCGTCCGAATCAGCTTGACGCCCGCCTTTGACATCGACAGCTCCAGTCCAAAGTTGCTCATCACGGTTCCGACCAAGGTCTGCTTGGATAGGAGTCCGTTTCGATGGAGATCCAGGCCCAAAGCCGCCATGACGTGGTCTCCATCGATAATCTTGCCTTGCTCGCAGACAAATACTGCTCGATCGGCGTCGCCATCCAAGGCAATTCCGAGATCGGCTTTGTGGCGGAGCACTTCCTCCTGAAGAAGCCCAGGATGAACGGCACCACACCCAGCGTTGATATTCATCCCGTCCGGTTTATTGGCGATGACTTCAACCGTAGCTCCCAATTCTCTGAGGACCGTCGGAGCGACCTTGTATGCCGCACCATTCGCGCAATCGACGACGAGCTTGATCCCCTGGAAATCCAAGTCCTTGGGTAACGACCGCTTTGCAAATTCAATATAGCGCCCCTCTGCATCGTCGATACGGTAGGCTTTGCCGATGAGGTCTGCCGTCGGACGAAGATGGCTGATTTCATCCGACACGATGAGCTCTTCAATACGCGCTTCCACATCGTCTGGGAGCTTAAATCCGTCGTTTGAAAAGAATTTAATTCCATTGTCCTGGTAAGGATTGTGTGACGCCGAAATGACCACCCCTGCATCAGCCCGTAGACTCCTGGTCAAAAACGCAATCGCCGGTGTCGGCATCGGTCCGACTAACAGCACATCCACCCCCATCGAGCAAATTCCCGCCATCAACGCAGACTCCAGCATATAGCCTGAAATACGGGTATCCTTACCGATGACGATCTGATGACGGCCCGCTCGTCGCATAAAGATATGTGCGGCGGCCCGTCCGAGCTGCATCGCCATTTCACTAGTCATGGGATCGAGATTGGCGACCCCTCGGACACCGTCGGTTCCAAATAATTTACGCATCATGCTCCTCCCGGCGAGACGACCAGCGTGGATTCAACGCGGCAGCCATCTTGACTACATCAATCATCATGGCAACATCATGGACACGCAGAATATGAGCGCCGCGATCAACTGCCAGTGCCACTGCCGCTGCGGTTCCCCATTCTCGATGTCCAACAGACCGTTCAACCACATTCCCAATAAACGCCTTTCGTGACAACCCAGCCAATACGGGGCGGTTCAATGCCGCGATAGCAGATAACCCATCAAGAAGGTCAAGGTTATGATTCAACAGCTTACCAAAACCAAAGCCTGGATCAAGCACGATGTTCGTTCCGGCAATCCCTGCACGAAGAGCCATTTGCACACGTTCATCAAGAAAGCGCACCACTTCGCCGACCACGTCAGAATACTGTGGTGATTGTTGCATCGTTTGCGGAGTCCCTTGCATGTGCATCAGAACAACCGCCGCATCGAAGCGGGCAATGACCGACGCCATGGCAGGATCTTGCCGCAGTGCGCTCACGTCGTTGATGATCGACGCCCCACAACTCAGGGCGACTTCAGCGACTCGCGACTTGGTGGTATCGATCGAGATTGGGACCGACACACGATGGACCAGACCCTTCACAACCGGGATAACGTGAGCCAGTTCATCCTGTTCACTGACGGAACAAGCGCCTGGCCGAGTGGACTCTCCCCCGACATCGATGAGATCCGCCCCCTGCTCAACAAGTTCCAGCGCATGGGCAATCGCTCGTTCAGACTCAACATATCGCCCACCATCATAGAAAGAATCAGTCGTGACATTCACGACGCCCATAACAAGTGGACGCCCTTTGCAATGAATTTCTCGCCCTTTAGCAGAGAACCACGGTTGCCCCATGAGGGCCTGAGGTGAGACTGGATCCAAACTATTCCACCAATGAAGAAAGCATGCAAACTGTCATTCCAGTTCATTTGAAGGAATTAGACAGAGTGTAGACCACATGTACAGCACAACATGTGCAACGGTGCCAACGCTTGTTTGCGTTGGCACGATACTTAGGCTGGAACTGTTTGAGAGGAGGATTGCAAAAGAATCTGATCAATTTCCGGTGCGTCGAGCACTTCTTTTTCAAGTAATGCCTCAGCCAACGCCTTTAGACTCGTCATTTGCTCAGTCAGCACACGCTTGGCACGCTCATAATTTTCCGTGACTAATCGCTTGATCTCCAAGTCGATTTCAAGCGCAACTTGATCACTGACATCTCGTTTCGTAGAAAAATCTCGTCCGAGAAATACCGAATCTTCCTTTTGTCCAAAGGTCAAGGGCCCCAACTTCTCACTCATACCCCATTCACATACCATCTTGCGAGCAAGGTCCGTCGCACGCTCAAGATCGTTACCGGCTCCGGTTGTGACATGTTTGAATACAAGCTCTTCAGCAACACGTCCACCCATCAGAATGGCCAAGGTATTGTAGAGAAATTCTTTGGAGTAGTTGTGTCGATCATCCGTCGGCAGCTGCATCGTCACGCCCAAAGCCCGACCTCTTGGAATGATCGTCACCTTATGAACAGGGTCCGTTCCCGGTATGAGCTTCGCCATCAATGCGTGGCCAGCTTCGTGGTAGGCGGTAATTCTCTTTTCTTCATCGGTGAGAATCATGCTCTTCCGTTCGGCCCCCATCATCACCTTATCTTTCGCCATCTCGAAGTCAATATTTTCGACTTCCTTCTTGTTCTGGCGAGCCGCCCACAGTGCTGCTTCATTCACCAGGTTTTCCAGATCAGCGCCTGAAAATCCAGGAGTTCCTCTGGCGATCTTTTCCAATTCGACATTCGTGGCGACAGGAACTTTCTTCGTATGGACCTTCAGGATTTCAGACCGGCCTTTGAGGTCCGGGCGATTGACCATCACCTGCCGATCAAAGCGTCCAGGTCTCAGCAAAGCCGGGTCGAGAACATCAGGGCGATTGGTCGCCGCAACCAAAATGACTCCCTCAGTCGTGTCGAAGCCGTCCATTTCGACGAGCAACTGATTGAGTGTTTGTTCACGTTCATCATGCCCACCGCCGAGACCTGCGCCCCGCAAACGACCGACCGCATCAATTTCATCGATAAAAATAATACAGGGGGCATGCTTCTTCCCTTGCTCAAACAAATCCCTGACCCGCGAGGCTCCGACGCCTACAAACATCTCTACAAAGTCAGATCCACTAATACTGAAGAACGGCACTCCGGCTTCTCCGGCTATTGCCTTCGCAAGCAAGGTTTTGCCTGTTCCTGGAGGGCCAACGACCAGCACACCCTTCGGTATGCGCCCACCAAGCTTCTGAAACTTACGAGGATCTTTCAGAAACTCAATGATTTCAAGAACTTCTTCTTTCGCCTCATCAACGCCAGCAACGTCTGAAAACGTGATCTTCTTTCGTTCTTCCGTCAGCATGCGGGCGCGACTCTTTCCGAATGACAGAGCCTTGTTCCCCCCAATTTGCATCTGACGCATCAGGAAAAACCAGAGACCAAGAAACAGGATAAATGGTCCCCACGTAACCAGGAACGTGATATACCACGGACTCTCATCCGGTGGTTTCACCTCAATCTGAACATCCTTTTCACGAAGGACCTTCACAAACTCAGGGTAATCAGCTGAATAGGTACGGATGCGAGTTTTGTCCTTCAGGACCCCGCTGATGTGATTACCCTTGATGATGACTTTTTCAAAATCACCCTTGTCGAGCT
>SWDG01000027.1:509682-521259 GCA_005116965.1 Nitrospira sp.
GAACAAGCCGACCACCACCCAGAAAAGCAGGTTCTTGACCCGGGAATTCATCCAGTTCTCCTTCGCAATAGCATTGGAGGCCACGTATGTAGAAATCGTGGTGATGTTAGCATAGCCCTGTGCAAATTGCCAACAGCTCGTGAGAAAACTCTACTCCTCTTGCTGGTTGAGCTGGTCGAGAACGGCGAGGTATGGAAGGTTCCGGTACTGTTGTTGGTAATCAAGTCCATACCCAACGACGTACTGGTCAGGAATTCTGAACCCAATATACTGCAACGGGACATCAACAACGCGGCGTTCTGGCTTACTCAGCAAGGTGCAGACCTTGATGCTTCTCGGTTTCTGCTTGGCCAGCGCCTTGGTAAGATATTGAACCGTTAATCCCGAATCGACAATATCCTCAACCAGTAGCACATCTCTATTCTTGATCTTTTCGGTCAGCTCGGTCACGAGCTTGACCTTCCCGGACGTCTTCGCTTGCGTTCCGTAGCTCGTCACGATGATGAAATCGACCTGCACTGGAATTCGAATCGCTCGTGCCAAATCGGCAAAAAACGCATAGGCCCCCTTGAGCACACCGACAAGCACAAGGTCCTTGCCCGCATAGTCGGCGCTGATCTGTCGTCCCAGCTCACGGATGCGGCTTCGCATCTGCTCTTGGGTCACGATCGGGCGTCCAAACATACGTTCCATCTCACTCAGTTCCTTCCGTTCACGCGAGATCTTCGCACGTGAAGACCAGACAGCGTTTCGTGGTAGCAGTGGACACCCAGCGTTCATCCTGTCGATAGCCAACGACCCACAGGATTCCCTCAGGGGCCACCACCAAGGGAATGCGCGATCGGACTGCAATCGGTATCTTCAGATCTGTAAAAAAATCCTGGAGCTTCTTTGACTGTCCTCCCATGCCAGAGGGATGAAATCGATCTCCCGGCAACCAATTCCGTACCATCAGTGGCTGAGACACCTGATCGGCATCCACCAGAATCCGACCTTTTCCGAGAGGAGCACCCAGTTGGCTACCGGCCTGCTGTTGTACCTGAAGTCGCTGACCCGTTCCAGACCATAAAAGCTCTCCAGGCACAGATAAGAATTCCTGACAGCTGCCGTGCGGTTGTCCAACATGGGAGATCGCTCCTGCTTGAAGCGGAACAAACCGTAGATGGCGATCACTGACAACAACATGCCCCCCCTTCACATCGAGACTTGAACCAGATTTTCTCTTTGAGGCCAGGCGAATGATGCGATCAATCGTTCGGAGACTGGGGGAGCGAGATTGGTCATCAGTCTGCCGAAAGAGGTTTCGGATACAACGCCGTTGAAGGGACGCTGGAAGTTCCAGAAGAGACACCCGATCGATCGTCCAACCTCCGTCGGATACTCGTTCCACAGCAGAAGCAGAAAGGGCGGCACTCTGCTGATCCAAATAACGATCGTCTTCCCGACAGATCTCTGCGAGCCTACAGAGCGCATCGACGCTCGATGGGACCAGCTGAGTCAGAACAGGAATGACCTCCCTCCTCACTCGGTTCCGCAGATAACAAGGCTTGACATTGCTGGAGTCCTCACGAAACGACAAGCCCGCCTTGCGAAGATACGCCAGAATATCCTGCCGCGTCGTCTCATACAAAGGCCGAATCACATGGTGATCTCGGAACGCTGGCATGCCGGACAGACCAGTCAATCCCGCACCACGAAGCATCCAAAGCACGACGGTCTCCGCCTGGTCGTTTGCCGTATGGCCCACGGCAATGCGATCGGCCCCACATTGCTCAGCAATCTCCTGCATCACCCGATAGCGGAGGTCACGGGCCACAGCCTGCAAGGATGCCCTGCGCCTTTCGGTCTGTAATCCAACCCGTCGAACATGGAGAGAAACTCCGAGCTCTTGGCAAAACGCCTCTACAAATTGTTGGTCCCCCTCGGACTCAGCCCCTCGCAATCCATAGTTGCAATGAACGGCTGACAGGGTCAACGCCCAACTGGACCGGAGATGACAGAGGATCGATAACAATGCGACGGAATCCGGGCCACCCGAGATCGCGACCACTATATTCTGTCCGTGTTGAAAAAGGCTTCTGGACCGAATCGTTCGAACCACCCGATGTACTAGCGGAAGCCAGGCCATTGTATTGATAGATCTGCTTAAGACCGGTTGCAAGGACTCATCGCGTTCCAATTGTTTCATGATATCGCCGGAGGATGCCCCTTGCAGAATCCACGTCGGACGCGATCTGTCGGCTCAACGCTTCTCCACTATTAAACTGTGCGTCGCCTCGGATACGACCAATAAATTCAACCGTGAGCGGGCATCCATACAGCTCGTGAGTCCCATCCAGGATGGAAACTTCCAGTCCCCGCTCATCACCATCAAAGGTCGGTCTCGTACCGATATAGGCGACGGAATCATGCCGTTCCTGATTCAGAATCGTGACGGAAGCATAAATCCCGTCAGCCGGAGCCACACGGTCAGGAGGCAGTCGAAGGTTCGCAGTTGGACATCCAAGCGTTCGCCCCCTCCCCTCACCAGAGGTTACAACTCCGCTCAACGCATAGTATCGGCCGAGTAAGACAGCCGCTTGATCGACATGTCCGGCGTCGATAAGCCGTCTGATTCTCGTCGAGCTGACCACTCCTCCATCGATCATCACCGGAGGAGTCGGATGGACGACAAAACCGAATTGTTTGCCGAGCGCGATCAAATCACCGATCTGCCCTACTCGTTTATGTCCAAAGGCAAAATGTTGTCCGACAAAGATTTCTTTGAGTCCGAGCCCTTTGGACAGCACCTGCTCGGCGAACATCTCCGGAGAGAAGGCGGCAAATGCGTGAGTGAACTCCAGGGAGACCACGTCGTCGATCCCCGCTTGCTCGAAACGAGTACATTTCTCTTCCGCGCTCGTCAAGAATCGTAGATCAACGTGAGGCGCAAGAATTTTGACTGGGTGAGGATCGAACGTCAGGACGACCGCGGTTCCCCGAGCAGCGCGAGCCGTCTCAACCACCCGTTTCAAGAGCGTATGATGACCGAGATGATGCCCATCGAAATTCCCGATGGTTCCCACTGGATACGGCCGCACGACCTCATCCGAATATCCGCGGGTCACGTTCATCGTCGGTCAATGAAGCAACTTGACAGCGTCTTTGGCAAAGTACGACAGGATCAGATCGGCTCCTGCCCGTTTGATTGCCAACAGCGATTCCATCATGGCACGTGACTCATCAAGCCACCCCGCCCTTGCTGCCGCCTTAATCATACTGTACTCACCGCTCACCTGATACGCCGCGAGAGGGAGGAGTGTACGAGCGCGGGCCAGCGCAATGATGTCCAGATACGGCAACGCCGGTTTGACCATGACGATATCGGCACCTTCTTCGATATCGAGATCGATCTCGCGAAGCGCTTCACGCGCATTCGCCGGGTCCATCTGATAGGACTGTCGGTCGCCAAATTGAGGACTGGAAAACGCCGCGTCGCGAAACGGGGCATAGAAACACGAGGAAAACTTGGCCGCATAGGCCAGGATCGGCAGCTCCGAGAACCCGGAGCGATCTAATTCGCGTCTGATCGCAGCGACACGACCATCCATCATATCCGACGGCGCGACCATATCGGCTCCAGCCTCAGCATGGGTGCGGGCCATCACCGTGAGGCATTCGAGCGTCTCATCATTGAGAACTTTTCCATCCTTGACGATTCCGCAATGTCCATGGTCGGTATACTCGTCGATACAGACATCTGTGATCACAAGCAATTCCGGCACCTGTTGTTTGACGGCTCTGATCGCCCGCTGCACAATCCCATTTGGGTCCCATCCTGAACTGCCACGCTCGTCTTTGCGCGCTGGAATGCCGAAAAGAATGATGGCCGGAATCCCTAAGGCCAGAATCTCTCCCGCTTCTTTGACCAACACATCGATGGAGAGCCGAAATTGGCCGGGCATCGACGCAATCTCTTCACGGCGACCCTGTCCCTCGACCACAAACAGCGGATAGATAAAATCTGACGGAGACAGCGTCGTTTCACGTACCATTCGACGCAACGATTCATGTTGCCGCAGACGTCGGAGGCGCTGGATCGGAAACCCCATGACCCACCTTACTTTCGTGGAAGGTTCGTCAAGAATACGACCAGGTCGCGAACAGAGATGAGCCCGACCAGCGCGCCCTCGCGTGTCACCCCTAAATGACGAAGATGGGATTTCGCCATGAGATCGTTGGCATCCAAGATTGTCTTGCTCTCCTCGATCGTCGTGATCGGCGCGGACATAATTTGCTCGACCGTGGTCTTCGTGGCATCTGCCCCGGCCGCCACCACCCGGCGCATCATGTCCGTGTCCGTGATGATGCCGATGATCTCACGGTCGTTGGTCACGAACAAACTACCGATCCCGCGATCACGCATAATGCGCGCGGCCGTTTGTGTATCGGTATCACGAGGCACCGTCACGAACTTTTCTCGTGGAATCATGAACGACTTTACAGGAACCATCTCACTCTCCCTCCTTGTATAAGGCCATCGCACATGGTGCGTACGTTCATTACTGCAGCGCGCCCGTGGCAACCTGCTCACGGCTTTCATACTGGTGGACGATCGCATCCACCAGTGCGGGAATCGTATTCTCATCCGGCATGATCGAGACCGTCAAACCATAGTCCTGTGCGGTCTTGGCCGTGATGGGTCCGATGCAAGCGATCCTGACGGATTGCACAAGCGGCTTCACCGCTTCCGCACCCCCGAGCATCGTAACAAAGTTGCGGACCGTGGAAGAGCTCGTAAACGTGACCACATGAATCCGATGATCCATGAGCTCCTGCCGCCACCCCCCGGAATCCTGGTCTGAGGTGAGCGTTCGGTACACAGGGATGACGTCGACATGCGCCCCGGCGGCACGAAGTTCGTCCGGCAAGAGCTCTCTGGCCACTTCCGCCCGAGGGATCAGGATACGGGTTTTTGTTAGATCCTGCTGATTCAGTGTGGTGAGCACTCCTTCTGCCTGATATTCTGCAGGAACCACATCCGCTTTGACCCCAAACTTTTCCAATTCCTGAGCCGTGCGTGGCCCAATACAGCACAGCTGCCGTCCGGCTAAGCAGCGTGAATCGAGCCCGCGAGTGAATAGCCTGGTCATGAAACGGCTCACGCCATTGACGCTGGTAAAAATAATCCAATCGTACGTCCTAATCTCGGAAATCGCGTGGTCCACAGGCGCCCAGTCTGGAGGGGGAACGATCGTGATCGTCGGAGCCTCGACCGGTTCAGCGCCATAGCTGGCCAAGCGGGTAGCCAACTCACCAGCCTGTTCTTTCGCGCGCGTCATGAGCACACGTTTTCCAAAAAGCGGGCGCTGCTCGAACCAGTTGAGTTTCGACCGAAGTCGAACGACCTCCCCTACGACAATGACGGTCGGCGGCTCCATTTTTTCAGCTTCGGCTTTCTCCACGATATCAGCCAATGTTCCGACAACGGTCTGCTGGGAGGCTCTCGTTCCCCACCGAATGATCGCCACGGGCGTAGACCCCGCTCGCCCTTCGGCTAACAAGGTCGCGGCGATCGTCGAAAGATTTTTCATGCCCATGAGAAAGACAACTGTCCCTTGGCTCGTCGCCAGCCTCGACCAATCCAGTGCCGTCGAAGGCTTTTCTGGATCTTCATGCCCGGTCACAATCGTGAGCGTAGACGCCAACGTTCGATGAGTCACCGGAATACCGGCATAGGCAGGGGCGGCAACCGCAGCGGTCACCCCAGGAACGATTTCGAATTCGATCTTGGCCGACGCGAGCGCTTCCGCCTCCTCACCTCCCCGCCCAAAGACAAACGGATCGCCTCCCTTCAACCTCACGACCACGTTGCCTGCGCTGGCTCGTTCAATCAGCAGACGATTGATCGCGTCCTGCTCAGGATATTTCCCTTTGCCTCTCCGTCCGACATACACCCGCTCGGCTTCATCTCGGGCATGGGCAAGGAGGGTAGGGTTGGCCAGATAGTCGTAGAGCACCACGTCAGCCTGCTCAAGACACTCTTTTCCTCGAAGGGTCAAAAGACCAGGATCTCCAGGACCGGCTCCAACCAAATAGACCTTCCCCTTGTGTCGTCGTACCATGTTCACGCTGATCCGTAAATCTCCCGGAGAATTTTGTCCCCTCCCCGAGTCAGTAATCGTTCAGCCAATTGAATACCGAGCGTGTGCGCCTGCTGACCTGTTCCCTCAATCTGGTCGCGAAGGACGGTCTTCCCGTCAACACTGGCAACAAGCCCATCCAAGACCAACAGCTCACCGGACAGAGTTGCGTGGGCTGCGATAGGCACCTGACAGCCTCCTTCTAGGCGGCACAAGAAGGCCCGCTCTGCGGTCACGGTCGTATGGGTGATCTGATGATTGAGCCGGGATAAGACGGAACGCACGAAGGCATCACTCGTCCGACCTTCGATCCCAAGGGCTCCCTGTCCGATTGCAGGCAGACTGAGGATAGGAGAAAGATATTCTGTGATGGTCTGAGACCACCCTAACCGATGCAGACCAGCAGCGGCCAAGACGATGGCATCGAACTGGCCCTCTTTGAGTTTCTTTAATCGTGTATCCAGGTTCCCGCGCAGCATCGCGATTTTCAGGTCTGGCCTGGCGTGTAACAGTTGCGCCTGGCGTCGAAGGCTTGCTGTCCCGATGCTGGCACCTAATGGAAGATCCTGGAATGCATACCCTGCGCGACAGATGAGGGCGTCACGAGCATCCTCCCGTGGAGGCACACAGAGAATCTCGAGCCCTTCGGGTAATTGCGCCGGAACATCCTTCATACTATGAACAGCAAAATCGATCTCACCAGCGAGCAAGGCGTCCTCAATTTCCTTGACGAACAGGCCTTTCCCCCCGATTTTTGCCAATGGCACGTCGACAATCTTGTCGCCGGACGTCTGAATTTTCTTGAGCACAACCCGGACCTCCGGCACCACGTCCTGAACCTTGGACTGAAACCATTCACTTTGACACAGCGCCAACTTGCTCCCTCTCGTTCCCAGAACCAAGGTTGCGCGTTGGCCGTTCGGTATCGACACGATGACACTCTTTTCGTTACCCGCCGATCAGCGGGCTCGTTTACGGACTGCTGTTTCTGAAACCGGATCCTCGGCACCCGACTCTGCAGCACTCTCAGTATGATACCGCGGCGACTCTCTAGAAGGCTCGATCTGTTGAACAGGCGCAGCCGGTTGGTCGAGAGAGAAAAATCGCCGGGCCGCTTCGACAAACGCCGGGCCGCTCGAGGAATTGACTTCGGCCTTGAGGGTGACCATCGTGCGATGAATCAATTTATTGGCAATCGATGAGGCGAGGCCTTCAACCAGTTCGCGGTCCTGAGGAGACAGATGCGGCAATCGCGCAAGCACCTTGTCGACCTCCGCCCGCTTCAGGTCGTCGACGTGGCTCCTCAGGGCGACGATCGTCGGAGTGACCTCCAAGGATTTCATCCAATCCAGCACGGTGGTCACTTCTTCCACAACCATCCGCTCGGCCTTCTCCGCCTCCTGCACGCGCCCGGCTCGGTTCTGTTCAACCCGCTGTTTGAGATCATCAATATCGAAGAGAAACGCATTGTCGACGTGGCGAACGGCCGGATCAATATTCCGAGGAACTGAAATATCGATCAAGAACATCGGACGGTTCATGCGCTCTTCGACCGCACGGTGCACATCCTCCGCGCCGACAAGATAATGGGCCGCACCCGTCGAGACCAGCACAATATCCGCCGAGGCCATATCAGCCTTGAACTGATCAAATGGAACGGCCGTCCCTCCAAATTTTGAAGCAAGATCGACCGCATGTTGTGGAGTTCTCGTCGTAATGCGCACATGCTTCACACCGTGAGCAATCAAATGGCGCGCGGCCAGTTTCGCCATTTCACCGGCACCAACCAACAACACCGTCTTCTCGTGAAGATCCGAAAAGATCTTCTTCGCCAGTTCGACAGCGGCATAGCTGACCGAGACCGCCATTTCTGCAATTTTCGTTTCGGTCCGCACCCGCTTGGCCACCGAGATGGCCTTCTTCACGACCTTGTTCATGATCACACCGGTCGTCTTATGAGCCAGCGCGACTTCATACGCACCCTTGAGTTGTCCCAGGATTTGAGATTCCCCGATAATCATAGAATCGAGACTGGCTGCGACTCTGAACAAGTGACCAATCGCTCGATCGCCGGTATGCCAATAGAGGTGAGGGGTCAACTGCTCGGAAGACAACGACAGATGGGTGTCGGCAAGAAACTCCTGAATACGTCCATAGCCGGTTTCTACGTCATCGACAACGGAGTAGACCTCGACTCGATTACAGGTCGAGAGCAGGATGCCTTCTTTGACCCCAGAGTACGAACAGAGACGAGTGAGCGCCTCGCCAAGACGGCTTTCGGGAACCGCCAGTCTCTCTCGAATCTCGACCGGAGCCGTCTTATGACTCAAGCCTACGACAATCAGATGCATGTGACCATCAACCGCATATAGTGACCAGGCCCTAAGTTTCTTTCAGCACCACACCGACTAATGTAAGAATGACGCACGCGAACCCGATGACCGTCAGATACGCCGCGCGCTTCGCTCTCCACCCAACGGTCAGCCGTCCAAGCAACACGACGAAATAGAAGACCCATGTGACAAGCGCCCAAATTTGCTCAGGGTTCCAACTGACATAGGATCCACGCGCAAACTCAGCCGAGATGGCTCCCGTGACGATTCCCAAGGTCAGCAAGGGGAACCCCAAGACGATGGATTGCTGATTGAGATGATCGAGAAAGTCGAGTGCCGGCAACTTGCTGTAAAGAACATTGAACTGTTTCGACTTGAGGAGCCGATCCTGAATCAGGTACATCACTCCTGCCACGAAGGCGACGGTAAACCCTACCGTTCCCAACATGCTGAGCGTGACATGAAACCACAAGGTCTTGAACACAGGCTGAAGCGTGGGGACCGTTTCCGGAAGGGCTGCGGACGAGACCAAGGAGACCAGGGCTAAGGGCACCATGAAGGACCCAAGTACATGAATCCGATGGCGAAACTCGACCAGCACAAATACAAGAATGATCATCCAGGAGAAAAAAGAAAGGGCGTCCGAAAAGCTGGGCGGCGCCGTCGATGAGACCTCGACCATTCTGACAACGAGGCCAACGGTGTGGGAGATGAAGCCGACCGCCGTAATCGCTAATGACACATTTGACAAGGCTTCGGAGCGTCGCAGTAAATACGCAAGAAATGACATCGTGGCCACGAAGTACAGGACCATGGTGACCATGAAACAAACGGCTGCCATCGGGAATACCCCTGCAGTGACTAGAGACCGAGCCTCGACAAGATAAGCATGGAATTATATCGATGCCGACCAAACAGAGTCAACAAAACGCTGGCGCGGCAATGACTTCGGTCAGCCGGTCACATCGGAGCGGAACGCTTTACGTGGTCGCGGTCCCCATCGGACATCCTGACGATGTGACCGTGCGCGCCATTCGAATTCTCAGCACGGTAGACCTGATCGCGTCCGAAGATCCAAAAGTGACACAACAACTCCTGATGCATCACGGCATTCGGGCCACCGTGACGAGCTACGGGCCCAGAAATCTCCAAGAAAAAGTAGCGGTTCTGTTACAACAGTTACAACAAGGGATTGATGTTGCGTTCGTATCGGATTGTGGCTCCCCCCTCATCTCCGACCCCGGCCATCTTCTCGTAGCCGCTGCGCATACGCATGGCATCCCGGTGGTTCCAGTCCCCGGACCTTCTGCGATTATCGCAGCCCTGACTGCCGCAGGACTCCCCTGCGACTCCTTCTATTTTCTTGGACATCTGCCGAGCGCTTCCTCACGTATCACCCAACGCCTTCTGGATTCCCTGAAGAGAAATGGTCCAACCGTTGCCTTCTGCACAGGGACAGTGGTCGTGCGCATACTGAAGACCCTTGGCGATATCGCTCCTCACTGCTCTGTAGTTGTGGCGTACGATTTAACGAAACCGAATGAGCACATCATTCGCGGAACAGCTTGTGAGGTCAGTAAGAAACTCGGCTCGACTCGGGGACGGGACGTGACACTCGTTCTTGCAGGGAAAGATGGGACAGAATCAGACGATCAAGATATGCGCCGTGCTCAATCGCTCTCCTCTCGACGGATCAAGACCCGATAGGCCTGGTCGACTCGTTCCTGAGACAAGACCGTATGGCCTTCGTTCTCAACGCTACGAGGCACATTGCGGATGGGGTCTCCATCATCGAGAAGCACCGACAGCACCTGCCCCTGCTCCAGTGTCTCCAGCTTGAGCTTCGTCTTCACGAAGTTATAGGGGCAAATCACGCCGCGAAGATCAAGCTCGGACACCGGTGTATCCGACTCATTCTGATGCTCGTCCATCGTGTCCATTTGCACAACACAACAGAGATTTGGCTTTGAGGCGTCAGTCCCATAATCGGACTTGTTCTGCGTCTGATATCCCCATCCCGGTTGCGGCTCACAATTCCAGCAAGGCGCTGCACCGGTAAATTCACCAACGGTCGTATCAATGGTCCCAGTGATTTTTCCTGGAAGGACTGCACCCGGCACACCACCAGTCACCCCACCGCCATTCATCACGATCGCACGGTCATTCGCCGGGTCAGGCCGCTGTCCCAGTCCGCCGAACCCCTTTCTCGTCGCGACAATATTGATCACGGAAGCCTCCGACACCAATTTTCTTCCGGTTCCGAACGGCTGCTGCTGAGTCGTTTCTTCCCTGACCTGCACGGTCACTTCGTCTCCGACGTTGAGCTCGCGAATGGCTTGCATGTTGGATCGATCCGTCAGATGCAGTGTCATGACCGTCCGCGCACCATAGCCCGCCTTGCCTTCCTGACCTTCGTCTTGCATACGACCGGCCCCACCCGTTTCAATCATGAGTCGGTGCTGCGGCAAATCAAGCGCGAAGATCCGGCCCATCACGGTCTCGGGCTGGGAAAGCCGATCGAGGAACGCATTCCGATCGAACGCCTGAACACGGTTTGCATTTCCAGACACGTCACCGACCCCAGCTCCGACCCCCATGGCCGAGCCACCAGACTGCTGCAGACGTTCTTGAGCCATGGCCACACTCATAGAGCCGATACACAGGATCGCGGCTCCTAGCGCCAACACGTTACGCATGTGCTGCCTCCTTAATAGAAGTGAAGGAATACACCATTGTGAAGAATCCGACCAAATTCATGAAGTGCCTTTTTTTATGTCTCAGAGACCTGAGAACTTACTCGTTGTCACTATCACAATCTTATAAGAATTACAACAACCTAGACCGACAGCCGTTGCCATCTATAAGGAGAAATCGAGGACATTGCCACACACAGATAGCTGACAATTGTGTGGTGCCCAGAGGGAGGGTCGAACTCCCACTCTCTTGCGAGAACCGGATTTTGAGTCCGGCGCGTCTGCCAGTTCCGCCATCCGGGCACACAGCTACGCTTCACGACTGGTGTGTTTTTAGCATGCCGCCGTCAGAGGGTCAATCGGGATCAACCCTGGTGTAGCTAGCACATCATCTGTCCGGTTTTTGTAGCACGAGAAGTGTCCGGTTTA
>SWDG01000027.1:521359-547696 GCA_005116965.1 Nitrospira sp.
CTGGTACGTCGCGACATTCCCCTGTCCATCGATCACGTATGAGAAGCAGCCCAGGTCGTCGTAGATGTATTGAGCCTGATCGGCAATGGTTGGGGTCGGCGCGAACGCACAAAGCAACAACACGCAGATCGCAACTGATACGAGTTTGCCGAACGTCATCTGCCTCATCCTCAGTCTTCGGGCTATCAGCTCAGCACATCACTCCCGACCCCGTAGCTTCCCTCTCCAGAAAAGTAGCCTTTCTTCTCCTCAAAACCACATTCCGCTCACGCATCTCGACCGAAAAGTAGCCTGGCCACTTCTATTATGGCCCCCCCATGATAATGTCGGAGCCATCCCCTCCGAAGACGAGCGCCGGGGCGCCGACGAGCTGAATCTCGAAATCCGGTGACAACACCCCATTTTTGTTACCTTGCAACACCCCGCCGGCATACCGAAGCTGACCCGCCGCCGTAAAGAAACTACTGCCAATGTAGGTGAAGCTCTGATAGCCGGATAGCAACTCATTGGCGTCGAACATCAAGGTGATGAAATCGCCTGTCACACCGCCCTTTCCATCAAAATCAGTGATGACATCTCTGTTGCCAGCACCGTCTGGGCTCTCGAAAACATCAGCGTAAAGGAAAATATCTGCCCCTGAGCCGCCGGTGAGGTGATCGCTACCTAAGCCGCCCCACAACGTATCGGAATCAGCGCCGCCCTGGAGAACGTCGTTGCCGCTTTCCCCGTATAGATGGTCACGCTCAGCGCTGCCTATCATTGTGTCGTTGTCGCTACCCCCGTAGAAGTGGTCCACCCAGTTATGTCCATGGCCGACGTAGATGGTGTCGTTGCCGGAGCCGCCCATCATGATAAAGCAATCCCCGTTGCGGCCGTCAAGGAAGTCATCACCGGAGCCGCCCAACATCTCGCCCTTACCAATACCACTGATGAGAGTGTCGTTGCCGGCCCCACCTGTGAGCACATCTTCGCCAGTCCCACCGTTGAGCACATCATTATCGGCCCCGCCGTTGAGCGTGTCATTGCCGGCCCCACCGTTGAGCACATCACTGCCGGACTCGCCGCTGAGCGTGTCATCGCCGCCCAGGCCCGAGAGCGTGTTGGCGAAGCTTTTGCCGGTGAGGGTGTCGGTGAAGTTCGAGCCGGTGAGGTTCTCAATGCTCACGAGCGTATCGATACCGCCTCCTCCCCCGGTGTTCTGCGCACCCGCCAGCGTGAGGTTGACGCTGACGCCCGCCTTCGCCCCGAAGAAGGCCTTGCCTTTCAAGACGCCGCTGCTGTAGTCGGCGGTGTCGATTCCCGCCCCACCGTCGAGAAGATCATTGCCGAGGCCGCCAATGAGGCGGTCGTTCCCACCAAGCCCCGACAATTGATCGTTTCCACCCTGTCCGGCAATAAGGTCTGAAAAGGCGGTGCCAAAGAGTTTGTTATTGTGGCTATCTCCAAAAATGATCGCCATAGTGACCTCCTAATGTTGGTTTTCCTCCTGATGGGATCTGCCTGTCTCGGTGATAAATGAGAGCGCCTGGCTCGCGTGCAGGGCTTCACCTCCCTCCTACTGCGTCACCATCTCACACCCGTTGCGACGTGACCGATGTCAGCCAAGGTCTGGCGCGCTCCACAGCGAACCATATGACATGACCCGCTCTGGGTGCTTGACCCGTGTGGTTGACGTGATTCGACATGGGGCGACTCCCGGTGAATCGGCTCCGGGACACTATAGGTGTTTCAAGCAAACACGATGCCGACTTGGGGCAAGGACACCGACAACGTCGGGTGGTGCGTCTTTAGTTACAGAATTCGGAGTAGTCGATCATACGTATTGAGCCGTACCTCTGTCAATGTCCGTGCTGGTCAGGGAGAGGTGCATCGGAATGGATACCATGACTGTATCGAATCAGATTCACCGGGGAGTGTGAGAGAAGCGACGGTGCCAGCGACTATCGTGAACAGTCGGCGGGCTTGAATCGTGGGTGCGCTGCAAGTGATGGCAAGAGATCGTGGAGACACCTCAAGATCAATCCGGTCTCACACTCAATCTTGATGGGCCATTTCCTTCTGCTCTGCGGCTATCTATTATGTGGCGGAGGTATAGGCGCGAGAATCAGCGATCACGGATCGTGTCGGAATCACACCATCACAAAGCCCCCAAGTCAAATTCTGCCAGGAAAATTAGGCATTGAAAAACTCTCATCTTTTCTTCATCGAAACATCTCTGATAGAATACCCACCCATACCATGACATCTTACGATTCAGCCTTTGATTAGTTAACCTGACGTGACATCGAAAAAAGGAGCGCTCGGATATGGCAGAGGTTTCTTGTGTGACGTGCGGTCAAAGCGGTGAAGCGATCACTGCCCCCTTGTTTCTCGGCAAGCTTGAAGCAGAAATAAAAACCAAGGTCTGCACGGGCTGCTGGAAGAAGTGGGAAGGCATGCGGGTGATGGTCATCAATGAATACCAAGTGAATCTTGGCGATGAGAGCGGACGCGAACTCGTTCGCAAGCAGATGAAAGCCTTCTTGAAACTGGAAGGCGAACAGGTCGATTCGTCAAAGGTTTCCGAAAACTATCGCCCGCCGACTAGCTGATCAGCAGTTCTTACCGAAGCGTTGTCGCGAGTGCGCATTTTCCCTTGCATTGTCGCTGGGTTCGTTGACATCGAGAATCCAAAAATGCTAGGGTGCAACGTTTTGCTATTCACAAATAACTACTGAGAGAGAGGATATCGGTTCGGCGATGATCACGCAGATGCAGGTCAAGGGGCTCATGTTCGACCCCTACAACAATGCGTATATCGTCATCCTCCGGGACGAGGATCAATCGGAAATGCTCCCGATCTGGGTCGGAAAATCGGAAGCCAGTTCGATTAGTCTGGCGATTGAGAATGTCGCCCCTCCCCGTCCTATGACTCACGACTTTATGAAGACCTACTTGGATGCGTTCAACGCCAAGGTTATTAGTGTGGTGATTACCGATCTCACTGAACATACGTATTTTGCCAAGATCCATTTGACCTACGCAGACTCGGAGTATACCGTCGATTCCCGTCCAAGCGACGCCATCGCCCTCGCGCTCCGGAGCCAAGCTCCAATTTTTGCAAGTGAGTCCGTGATTCGAAAGCAGAGTTCGGAAGAACTCGATCAGTGGCTGGAGAATTTAAAGCCAGAGGACTTCGGAAAATTAGACTCCTGACACGTTCTGGTGATTATTGTATGGAAGAGCACGCGCCTCACACGACTGAAGCCTTGATACAGCTTACGGTCAATCGAGTGGTAGAAGACTCGGCGACGGACACCAGAATCGTTGTGCTGACCCGAGCCGATGGCGCGTCGGACCTGTTCATGGTATGGGTAGGTGCATCAGAGGGTGAATCGATTCGACGTGCCCTGGACACATCGACGACACCACGACCGATGAGCCACGATCTGATCAAGAGTTTCGGGGAGCACCTCGGTGTGAAGATGGAGCGAGCAGTCCTCACGGACGTCAAGAGCAGTACCTATTATGCAACCGTCTTCCTCGAAAATAAGGGAGTCGTACGCACCATCGACTCCAGACCGAGCGACGCATTTGCATTGGCGCTCCGCTGCCAGGCGCCCATTTATGTGACGCAGGACGTGTGGAATCGACGCACCGGTCAGAATCTTGATGCGTGGCTGTCCAAGCTAGAAACTTAGAATATCGGTGCCCAAGAAGTCTAACACCTCTCAAACGACCGACAAAATTGCAACGGTGGAGAACAAGATGATGACGTATTTCGAAAATCCAACTCACGTAACAGAAACCTGGCATCTGGTGAACGCCGAGGGGAAAACCCTGGGCCGATTGGCGGCGCGAGTCGCGAGCATCTTACGGGGCAAACATCGCCCGACATTCACGCCGAATGTCGATATGGGTGATCATGTGGTCATCGTGAATGCGGAGAAGATTCATTTGACCGGTGACAAGATGGACACCAAACTATACCGGCGCCATACAGGATATCCTGGAGGGTTGAAAACCGCCTCCGCCGCGCACCTGTTTCGGAAGGACCCGACGCAGCTCCTGACCAAAGCGATCAAGGGCATGCTTCCCAAGAACCCGCTTGGCAATGGCATGGCGCGGAAGCTCCGTGTCTATGTCGGGTCTGATCATCCACATCAGGCTCAACGTCCTGAACCTATTTCTCTCTAGAGACATGTCCTCAACCAGAAGGAGACGAGTCGTATGGCAGTGGTGACACAATACGCAACGGGGCGGAGAAAATGCGCAGTGGCCCGAGCCTGGGTCACTGGCACCGCAGGCGATATTACCGTGAACGAGAAGCCGCTGGAGAAGGCGTTTCCTCGTCTCACCCTCCGGCAAATTATCCAACTCCCGCTTGAAATGGCTGGCTTGATGGGCAAGTACTCAATCAGCGCGACCGTCTATGGCGGTGGCCCGACCGGGCAAGCTGGCGCCCTCCGTCATGCCATCGCGCGAGCGCTCGTGGCGATGACTCCTGCAACCCGCAGCCCCCTGAAGAAGGAGGGGTTGCTCACGCGTGATTCACGCGTGAAGGAACGAAAGAAGTACGGACAGAAGGGCGCGCGCAAGCGGTTCCAGTACTCCAAGCGCTAGACACAGGGGCCGACGATCCGACAAGGGGAAGGCTCCAGGCCTTCCCCTTTTTATATCTCCCTTGTGGAAGGGAGCGTTGGTCCAAGACAGCGCAGGATATGGATGGTGACCCATTGAGTAAAAAATTTCGAATCGCCATTGCAGGAGCCAGCGGATACGCCGGTGCGGAGCTTGTTCGGCTTGCGGCAGCCCATCCCTATTTCACCATCGCCGCCGTGACATCTGAAAAGTCAGCAGGCCAGTCGGTCTCATCCGTATTTCCAAGCTTCAAGGGAATCGTCGACCATCAATTTGAAGCCTTGGCACCGGAAGCCCTGACGGAACGGGCGGACGCCATTTTTCTCGCACTGCCGCATACAAAGTCACTGGACCCCGTTGCAGCCTGTATCAAGGCAGGCAAACCTGTCGTTGATCTCAGTGCCGATTATCGGCTGAAGGACGCCGGCACCTACGAGAAGTGGTATCACACGCCGCATAGCCATCCACATTTGCTCCAAGACGCCGTGTATGGGTTACCGGAACTCCATCGATCCGCGATTGCCAAATCAAGACTGGTGGCTTCGCCTGGATGTTATCCCACTGCCGCAGTCCTCCAGTTGGCGCCTCTCTTCGCAAACAAACTCGTGCAACCGGAGACGATTGTGATCGATGCAAAGTCCGGCGTTTCAGGAGCAGGACGGAGTCCGGCCCTGCCCTACCATTTTCCAGAAGCGCACGAATCCTTAGAGCCCTACAAAATCGGACAACATCGCCATATTCCTGAAATCGAACAAGAACTGTCTGGACTCATGAAGGCAGTCGGCTCCGTGACCGTGACATTTACCCCTCATCTGGTACCGATGAATCGAGGGATCCTGAGTACGGCATACTGCAAACTGACGCAAAACATACCGCTATCTGATCTTCAGGCCTTGTATCGAGAGCATTACAAGGGAGAACGGTTCATCCGGCTCTTCGAAGACGTGACCCCTAATCCGCGTTACATTAAGGGCACAAACTATTGCGACATCGGCGTGTACGTGGATTCTCGGGCCGGATGGGTCGTCACCGTGGCAGCAGTCGACAATCTCGTGAAAGGGGCTGCCGGTCAAGCGATTCAAGCCATGAATCTCATGCTCGGCATTCCTGAAGAAACAGGGCTGACAGCTCCGGGCAGTTATCCATGAGTTGCAATCATTCGACCACTGCCACAAGCCTGTACGCCACACACCATAACTTATGAAATCAAAGAACCTGGGTATCACGGCACCGCTGGGGTTTCAAGCCGCGGGAATCCATTGTGGGATCAAAAAGCCAGGCCTGCTCGATTTGGCCCTCTGCGTGTCCGACGTCAGCGGGCCGATCGCCGGAGTGTTCACGAAGAATCGCGTAGCGGCCGCGCCTGTACTCCTGGATCGGCGCCATCTACGGTCTCATTGTGGGCGGGCGATCATCGTCAACAGCGGGAATGCCAATGCCTGCACGGGTGAACAAGGGCTGGTGGCGGCAAAGACGATGGCGACCGCCGTGGCACAGCAACTCTGCATTCCCGTGCACCAGGTATTCGTTGGTTCGACCGGTGTGATTGGTCGTATGCTGCCGATTGATCGCATCACCACATCCATCCCAACCTTGATCGCACGTCTGAGCATTGCAGGAGGCGCTCAAGCCGCGCGGGCAATTTTGACCACGGACTTGAAGCCAAAAACCGTCACGGTACAAGGGAGAATCGGCGGGCGCGTCGTCACCATCGGGGGCATGGCCAAAGGTTCGGGCATGATCCATCCAAATATGGCCACCATGCTGGCCTATTTAACGACCGATGCCGCGATTACTCCAGCTGCCCTCCAACAGGCGTTGAAATCGGCAACCAATCAATCCTTTAACTGCATTACGGTGGACGGTGATACCAGCACGAATGACACCGTTCTCTGTCTGGCGAATGGACTTGCCAAAAATCGACTGATTGAACGAGATGCCAAATCCCATCGCGACTTCGAGCGACTGCTCGCTGATGCCGCACAGGAGTTGGCCCTGATGATCTGTCGTGACGGCGAAGGGGTCACCAAGGTCGTCACGATTCGAGTACAGGGGGCCAGCACGACAGCAGCAGCAAAACGAGTCGCAGACACCGTTGCGACATCAAATCTGGTCAAGACTGCGTTGTTTGGGGAGGATGCCAATTGGGGCAGGATCATCGCAGCGATCGGGCGATCGGGCGTTGCCATCGACCCAAACAAAGTATCGGTTCGATTCAACGACATTGTCATGGTGCAACGCGGGGTAGGAACGGGGCTGGAGGCGGAGCACAAGATCGCACACGTCTTCAAACAGAAGGAGTTTACGATCACCGTCCAACTTGGGCAGGGACAAGCTCATGCCCATATGTGGACAACAGACCTCTCGTATGACTATGTCCGGATTAACGCAAGCTATCGATCTTAGTGCACAGGTAGCTTGAAACCTCGGCAGGACTATGGTAGCGTCCCCGATCTGAGTCTGACAGGGGGTTGGGTCTCGCACCAAGCGAGAACAGCTCCATTCATTAAAATAACTATCAGCGTCGTTACGCTGCGCGGCTTGAGATTAAGGGAAGCGATTCCCTCGCCCCATGGGTGGGCGCTCTGCAAGCGTGAAAGGAGGTGAAGGCATGGGAGTAGTGGCAATCAAGGAGTTGTTAGAAGCCGGCGTTCATTTCGGGCACCAGACTAACCGCTGGAATCCCAAGATGAAGAGGTTTCTATTCGGTGAACGCAGCGGCATCTATATCATCGATCTTCAACAAACCCTCTCGCGGATGGAGCAGACCTATGCCTTCGTCCGAGACCTTGTGGCAGCGGGAGAGTCCGTCTTATTCGTGGGCACGAAACGGCAAGCTGCGGAAATCCTGGAAGAAGAAGCCAAGCGCGCCAACATGTATTTCATCAATCAGCGTTGGCTGGGTGGAATGTTGACCAACTTCCAGACCATTCGACGAAGCATCGACAAGATGAAGAAGATGGAGACGACGCTCCTCAACCCCAGCGAGCATGGTCTCAAAAAGAAAGAAATCCTTCTCATGCAGAAGGATATCGCGAAACTCCAAAAGTATTTGTCCGGCATTAAGAACATGCGCGGCCTTCCAGGAGCGGTCTTTATTCTGGACACGAGAATCGAGAAAATTGCCGTGCAGGAAGCCAAGCGGCTCGATATTCCGGTCATCGCTATTTTGGACAGCAACTGCGACCCTGATGACATCACGTATCCAATTCCTGGAAATGACGACGCGATTCGCTCGATCAAGCTGATTACATCAAAAATTGCCGATGCCTGTATCGAGGGTGCGCATGTGAAAGCCCAACGCGAAGAAGCAGAGTTTCAAGCCGCTCCTGTCGGCGGCGACAGGAAGCCTGCCATGCGCGTTCAAAATGTTCCCGTGTCGTAACGTAACCTGATTGATCCATCAACGGCTTATCCTCATCGACAGAACGAAGGAATAACGAAATCATGGCAGGATCCAGTCAGCTCGTGAAAGAGCTTCGTGAAAAAACAGGCGCCGGCATTCTGGATTGTCAGAAAGCCCTCAATGAAAACGGGAATGACGTCGAAAAATCCATTGACTATCTGCGGCAAAAAGGACTCGCGGCGGCAGCCAAGAAAGCCGGGCGGGAAACCAACCAAGGGCTGGTTCATGCCTACATTCATATGGGTGGCAAGATCGGCGTCTTGATCGAGGTCAATTGCGAAACCGATTTCGTCGCACGGAATGAGGAATTCAAAGCGTTCGTCAACGATCTTGCGCTTCAGGTGGCAGCTGGCAAGCCGTCATTCGTGAAGCGTGAAGATGTTCCGGCTGAGGTTGCCGAGAAAGAAAAAACGATCTACGAAGGGCAGGCCAGGGAAATGGGCAAGCCTCCCGCCGCATGGTCGAAGATCGTCGAAGGCAAACTTGAAAAGTTCTACCAGGAAAGCTGCCTGTTAGAACAATCCTTCATCAAAGACCCGGCCGTCACCATCAAGGACCTTCTCGCCCAGAAAATTTCAAAAATCGGCGAAAATATGAACGTCAGCCGGTTCACCCGCTATCAATTGGGCGAAGCATGAGCTCTGCCAAATACCAGCGTCTCCTTCTGAAAGTCAGTGGGGAGATGTTGGCTGGTGAGCAGGGCTACGGGATCCAACCGTCCATTCTAGAAAACCTTGCGGAAGAAATTGCCTCCGTTGTTGCCCTTGAAATTCAGGTGGCAGTCGTTATCGGCGGAGGCAATATTTTCCGTGGCATCGCGGCGAGCGCATCCGGCATGGAACGAGCCTCGGCCGATTACATGGGAATGCTGGCAACCGTACTCAATGCGCTAGCGCTCCAGAATGCGCTGGAGCGGGTCGGAATCATCACCCGCGTTCAATCCGCCATCGAAATGCGCCAGCTTGCAGAGGGGTATATCCGTCGAAGGGCAATCCGCCACCTAGAAAAGAGCCGTGTGGTCATTTTTGCCGCTGGTACGGGCAATCCCTATTTTTCGACCGATACGGCCGCCGTCCTGCGTGCGATGGAGATCAGCGCGCAAGTGATTATGAAGGGAACGAAAGTTGACGGCATCTATGATGCCGATCCTGTGACCACGCCGTCGGCCAAAAAGTATGAGAGGATTTCATTTCTGTCCATCCTCAATCAAAAGCTCAAGGTGATGGATTCCACGGCGATCAGCCTCTGTATGGACAATAAATTGCCTCTCGTCGTGTTCAACCTCAAAGTCAAAGGCAACTTTAAACGCGTGGCATTGGGCGAGCAGCTCGGAACCCTGGTTACGAGCGGCGATCACTAATCCCATCACGAGGTATCTTCATGTCCAACGCAGCCCAAGTTCGGCAAGCATTCCTCTCACAGATGGATCAGGCTCTTGAACACTTGCGAAAAGACTTGTCCGGTCTCCGAACCGGGCGAGCGTCCGTCGCCTTGCTCGACGGCATTCGCGTTGACTACTACGGCACCATAACCCCGCTGAAACAGGTCGCCAGCGTCTCGACCCCCGAAGCACGGCTCATCACCATTCAACCCTGGGAACCGAAACTGATCAAAGAGATTGAAAAATCCATATCCAATTCAGGGTTGGGTGTGACACCGTCCAACGACGGCAAGGTGATCCGAGTCCCGCTCCCTCCCCTGACGGAGGAACGCCGCAAGGATCTGACAAAGATCTGTAAAAAGCATGGTGAGGAGACGAAAGTTCAGATTCGAGGTTTTCGGCGAGATGCGAACGAAGAGCTCAAGAAACTCCAAAAAGGTGCCACACTCACCGAGGACGAACTGCGGAAGGCCGAGCAAGAAACCCAGAAACTGATTGAGCAATATGGTCAGAAGATCGATGACGTGATCAAGAAAAAGGAACAGGAAATCATGGAAGTCTGATGCTGACTACCTGATTTTCTCTTCGTCGCGTGCCGATTACGCCACCCTTCCTCCCAACCGTCGCTACCGTCGACCTGACGGCACTCACACACAATCTCTCCCAATTTCGTCAGATTCTCTCCCCCGGATGCGACGTCATGGCGGTCGTCAAGGCCAACGCCTATGGTCATGGCGCGATCGAGACATCACGGACACTGATACAGCAGGGTGTCACCCGCCTGGCCGTCTTCTCGACGGAAGAAGGCATGGCGCTTCGGCAAGCCGGCATCACGGTGCCGATCGTCGTCTTAGGGCCGGTCTTTCAAGAACAATTCGGTGATATGTTCGCTTCCCATCTCACCCCTGTGGTGAGCGATCCTTCCGTACTCACGGCACTGTCGCAGGCTGCGGTATCTCGTGAGGTTGTCTGCCAGATCCATCTCAAAATCGAGACCGGCATGGGTCGGCTGGGTCTGACGCAGGATGAGCTGGTGGCGCTCATCCGCTCACACAAGTTTCCTCCCTCCCTCCGAGTAGAAGGACTCATGACCCATCTGGCTGATGCTGATGGATCCAATTCTGACGCGACCGAAGAACAAATCCGTCGCTTCCGGGACGCGCTAAAAATCGTTCAGGAAGGAGGGTTCCACGTTTCTCTCATTCATGTATCCAATAGTTGTGGAGCGGTTCGTTTCCCATCGGCGCACTTTTCCCTTGTGCGGCCCGGCATCATGTTATACGGATACCACACCCTTCCCAGCACGGTTAAGACTCCTGATCTCAGGCCAGTACTCTCACTGAAGACCCAGATTGCCCAGCTCCGGACAATCCAACCAGAATCAACGGTCAGCTACAATCGAACCTTCACCGCAAGACGCCCCACACGCATTGCCGTGCTCCCGACCGGCTATGCCAATGGCTTGAGCCGACGGCTTTCGAATCGTGGCTCTGTGCTCATTCGAGGACAACGAGCCCCCATCGCGGGATTGGTCTGTATGGATATGGTGATGGTGGATGTCACTGAGATCCCTGGTACCGCCGTGGGTGATGAGACGGTACTCATCGGGCGACAGGGAAATGACGAAATTACGGCCTCCGAGATTGCCAAGTGGACGGATACGATTCCCTACGAAGTCCTGTGCGCAATCAGCCCCCAGATTCCTAGACTCTACCTCTCCTCCTGAGTCCTTCCTCTGGATCTGTTCGTTATCTGAGTCAAAGATAGATACGAGGCGAGGTACAGTGCCTTTGGTCAGAAACCAACGCGGATGGAAAGCCCACCTGCGTGCGCAGTATTTTCGTAAAACCCATTGATTCCTGCTCGAATCCCAGTATTCCCCTCGACAGTTCTTGGTTCGTAGAGTGAGACCTGGTACGACAGGTCCACACCAATGGTTTTTGCCTTTATTGAGCCGATTCCAAGATTTCCGCATGCCACGAAGCCAAAGAGCGATCCATTTCCCTTGCAGAGGAAACCAACTCCCGTTGAAATAATATGAAGGTCCGCTGATGGAATTGCCGGATTGTAGGTGGAGTCTGGGACCTGTGATTGCAGATTCGAATAGCCGCCTCGTACGGCTACCTCCCACCCTGGCAATCGATCCATCTTTAGCCATCGATACTCAGTTCCCACTAAAATGGCATAGGTACTTTTCCAGTTTTGCGGTTGTTCAAGAATGACCGTTCCATCACGTCGTCGAAGATCTAAGTTTCTGACCGAGTTCCAGCCTATATAGTCGACATTCAGTTCGAGTTTCCACTCGCGTTCAGCATTCCGGACTGGCCAGACTGCGATACCACCAGTGATGACTTGAGGCAGCACCAAGGTTGTCGTCGTGTCTTGGACCTTCACGCCGTTGGCCAACTGCACTCCATCCAAATGAAGCGTGGCCTGACTTCGGTAGACAACGGCAACATTCACAATCGGTAATCCGTCTCCGTTCCGCAATGCGGTATATAACGTGCCGATGTTAAATCCAAGTGCGGTATCTTTTCCATTCACCTCAACCCTATTCCCAGGGGGAAGGATTCGTTGGAATTCGGCATGGCCCTCTCCGAACAGACTGGAAAAGGTGTAGATGTCGATCCCTGCTCCAATCGAGAGATCCGGGAAAAGCTGATACGCGAACGTCGGCTTAATATCGAACAACGGCAATGCGCTGAATATCGTGGTTGCACTAAAAGGACTCGTACTTGGCCACCTCGTCGCTGAACCAAACGGGGTTGTGACCCCCACTCCTACCGTGAGCTTATCAAGCAGAGGGATACCAAGGCCTTGGAGATTTGCCGTTACATAGGTATGGGCGGGGGGAGGCCACGCGACGACGCCATCGTGATCACCAGCCGTTGTGGTACCGTTCGGACTTCTATGGTCGAGCGGCCCGCCGACAAGGAGTCCCCCTGCCATGATTTGCACACCACGGAGCTGAGTCATCCCAGCCGGGTTGTAGTGCAACGCAGACGGATTGTCGGCCTGGGCAGCGAAGGCATTGCCCATCCCAGACGCAGCTGCTCCCTGTCCTTGGATGCGGGGAATCTGAGCAAACGCCGGTGAGGAACACCAGGTGGTGGTGACAAGAACCAAGAGCAGCGAGAACCCGCATATAATGGAAGGTCTAGATATGCACTGATGTTGAGTCCTCCGGACAAGCCCGCAGTTGTACTGACCTAGCATACGGTGACGGTCATGCACGTCGGAACCACCGATCCATGGTTTGTTGAAGTTGGCCTGCGTCGAACGGTTTGAGCAGGTAGGCTTGAGCGCCCAACCCGATAGCCCGCACGGCAAGTTCCTGAGATCCCGACGCTGTAATCATGATAATCGGAAGGCGTTGATTCGTCAGACGCACCCGTCGTAGCACTTCCAAGCCATCGATCTGACCGATTCCGATGTCGAGAATCATCCCATCGAACTCTCGTGACTCAAGAAGTGTCAGCGCTTGACGGCCATCAAACGCCGAGAACGTCTGGTAGTCTCCGGCCTTCAGCCGGTCATGAAGCAGTTGCTGAATGTCGGTATCATCGTCCACGACTAAGATGTGTTGGCCCATGAGATGGGATTCAAGCAAGAGTGGGACCTTCACGACATGGATTGGAATCGTAAAGGACAGTTCTGCGCCGCCCTCGGGACGATTACACGCTGCGACCTGCCCTCCTTGCAACTCCACCAGCGTTTTCACAATTGACAGGCCTAATCCCAACCCTTTGGGGGCGGTGCGCTGGCCTTGCTGGACGCGGAAGAAAGGGTCAAAAATCTTGTCCAGGTATTCCGGGGCAATACCGGGGCCCGTGTCATGAACCAGAACCGTGGCCATGCGGTGATTCGGCAACTCGCAGGCGACCGACACGGTTCCACCCGGCGGGGTGAACTTGATGGCATTTTGCACCAGATTAACGACCGTCTGAATCAAGCGATCGCGATCCGCCCAGACGACCACGTCAGTGCAGGCACAACGAAATTCCAGCGATTGCTGTTTTGCCTGAGCCAACGGTTTCAGTTGTTCGATCACGTCGGCAAGACAGGGTTCGATTGCGACATCGGCCGGATGCACCTCCAAACGCCCTGTCTCGATACGGGTGCGATCAAGGAGATCCTCAATCATACGAACCAGCCGGTCTGAATTGTCTGACATGCGCACGAGATAGCGCTGCTGCTTCTCGTTCAACGGTCCGGTCAGTCCGTCCAGAAGATTTTGAATGAATCCCTTGATGGACGTCAGTGGTGTTCTCAGTTCATGGGACACATGGGAGAGGAATTGCGCACGTAAACGGTCGGCCCGCTCAAGGGCTTCGGTTCGCTCTTTGACTTTGACCTCCAACCCCTGATTCCACTCTTCGATCCGTTGGTAGGCTGAGGCATTATCCAGCGCGATGGAGACTTGACTCGCGACCGTCGTCATCAGTTCCAAATCGTCTTCCGTCACGCTTTGATTGTGCGAGCGATCAACCGTCAGCATGCCCCAGATACGGTCTTTGGTCTTGATGGGAACCACGACCAAGGCTTTCGTTCCGCTCAATTCGGCTAAACGTTGATTGAGAGGATGGAGGCTGTGTCGTATCGACTCGATGTCCTTGACCAACAGTGGACGTCCTTGAAGGACCACCGTCCCCTCCGGACCCTCACGATCGGTGATCGGAAACCGACAGGACTGGGCGAACGTTTCAACCTCCGGAGGCGCGCCAATCAGACGGATATGTTGGATGGTATTCTCACAAGGATCAAACCTGGACACCATGGCACTGTTGTAGTTGAGCTCGTGCGTCAGGGCTTCCAATACTTGATGGAGGAGCGCATCTCGTTCGAAGGTCGAGCCGAATGAGAGCCCCGCTCGATGAAGCGCCGTGAGTTGCGCCACTTTTCGGCGTAACTCCACCCGCATTTGCTCTTGCTCCAAATAGGCTTCGCGCAATTCTTCATGACGGGATTCGACGAATGTAATCTGTTCTTGGATCAAGGCCTCGCGTCGCTCGCTTTCACGAAGCAGCCGTCGATTGACCATAATGCCGACGGCAAGGATCGGGCACAGTCCGACTAACAACACCTCGCCGAGACTCACCGTCGGATTCAGAATACCGACTCCCGCCATGAGAGCAAGCCCCATCACCCCTCCCCCTACGAACCATGCAAAACTCTGTTGAGCCTGAGGCAAGGACTCAACGCGGGCCGCTGCCGAAGCGTGTGCGGCCTGGGCATTCTCGACGCCGACGACTGACTCACTGCTCAGTCGAGTCGGACGTGTCTGCTCAAGCGGTGAGGTCGCGCGCCAGAATCGCTTCCGATACCGGCTCTCTTCCTGCCATCGAATTGTCCACTGACACCATTCATCATCATTGCCGATACAGGACGTCTCAATCGCTTCCGCCTGAGAGAGGCCGTGGATGCGATGGGCCATGGCAACCATGATGCCTTGCGCAGATTGACACACGAGGCAGGCACACCGCCTGCGGTACGACCCGAACTGCCGAAGCGTCCGGTCGGTAAACCGCATCCCCACCGCAGCCGTGCTGCTCGTGACTTCCACCACGCGGAATTCCACGGACCCAGATGTAAACTTATTCCCAAAGTAGGGAAACATCGTGTAGATCTGCGACAGCGAAAAGGGGCGAGTCAGGGCCAGCATGATGGGAGAGACCTTCTCTGCCCCTGCCTTAAAGGCAAAGCGGGTATCGCCCGAGATCCGCTCACAGAACTCATAGAGATACGACGTAAATTCGTACGAGTAGCTGTTCCACGGGTTCTTCAACAACTCCGGAGTCACATGATAGATGGGATCCTTGATGCGATCATTTAAGAGGCCGCACAACTCCTCGACCGCTTCTTTTCCTGCCGATGCTCCTCCCGCAGACGTCACTAACTTCTCTAAAAAGACGGTCACCGCCCTGATGCTGACGCCGCCAAGGTCTCGGATCGTCTGACCCTGTTCATCCAACCCGAACGGGCGAAACACCATGGCGCCCTGCTCAAGAATGGTTCGATCTTTTGGTAAGAGTTCGACGTTCAGGAAAGACTTGGCCTCGACAATGTCGAGCGTGCTGCTTGTCATGGCGTCATCCCCTCAGACAACAGGTCCATGGGACGGAACTGGGCGCAGTGTTAAGCGCAGTCAGCCGGTACGGCGACCGAGGGATCGCACAGAGCCTGGGGTGTTGATCACCTGCTCAGTTCCCCTACGGGAATAGCACGTATGGCTCGCGGAGTATATCGACGACCGCGTAAGCTTTGCAATACGAAGGTTGAGACCCTTCCATCTGTGGGGAGAAGCCGGTCAAAAGGTGGGACTGTCTGTGAGGGAACTACCTGAGAGGCTGACCCTCCCGGCTGGCGGGACACGTGTATCGGCAGAGCGCCATAGCATACACGCTGCTAGTGTCTCACTGACCGCTTGAGCTTTTTTTCAACGCTGGCCACCTTGCTCTGGAGACGTCCGGAATGGCCCTTTCTGTAATCAACTTTGATCGTGCAGGAAATGCGGTTGCAATCCTTTTTCATTCGCTCATAGCATTGCTGCACCACCGAGAAGACTTCCTCCCATTCGCCTTCTAAGACCGTGCCCATTGGGTTGAGTCGATACGCGACCCCACTCTTATCAATAATATCGAGAGAACGGGCCACATATTTCCCGACACTCTCGCCCTTTCCCAACGGCGACATGCTGAACTCCAGTAAGACCATCGTTTCTCCTATTGTTGCGTGGCATCAGGTTGTGCATTCACCACCGCCTGAGCCCGCCTTTCCAACCAAACGTTGGGGTATCGTACCTTGCCGAGGAAACGAAAACCGTCTAATGCGTCGCGCAGGAGTGCCCGCCGCTTCTCGGCATCCGGCTCATTCGCCTTGGCCTGTTCACGTAGTTGCCCAAGCCACTCGACGAACTCGATGAATTCTGCATCGAGGATCTGTTCCAAATCCTCTTTCATGAATCCAGAAAGGGCCGGTGCCATTCCGCTTGTACTGATCGCGACTCGCACATGTCCCACTGCCACGACGGCGGGCATCGTGACGCTGCTTGCCTCTGGGTAATCTACTGACCAGAGCAGCACACGCTTTTCTCTGGCTTGAGCCACCAACATGTGAGCAAAGTCACGATCGCCCCGCAGGGTATTGAGAATGAGAATGACATGTTCGAGATCCGTGTCGCGAAAATGTCGCCCACGATGGATAATCTTACCTGAAGCCGCCAGCAGGCGTAACGGTTCATTCAGCGTGGGACTGATCACCGTGACTCGCGCACCGGACTCAAGCAGGCGCTGAGATTTTTCCGATGCCTCCTCATCGCCACCGATCACCAGGACCGGCCAGCCTTTTACATCCAAGACCAAGGGAAAACCAGGATTGGCAACCATGACGTGACTCCCGTTTCGACCGAATGGCTCAGTATCTGAGAATGACCCTCCATCATGCAAGTGCGATTTCAGAAATCTACAGCCCATTTCCACTTTTGGTCAGTCCGTCGCTATAATGCAGCACGCTCGAACGGCTAGGATGAATTCGTGCGTGAGGTTTGAAGAATTCCTGGAGGAGACGGTTGCGGATCGATTGGCTGCTGACGAGTGCTTTAACCCTGCGCGCTAGGTGTCAGCCGGATCTGCATCCAGCTCCATATTCCAATAGAGATAATCACGCCAGCTTTCCGGTGTGTTGCGAATGCCGATGGTAATGGTAATGACGGGGCTCCACCGAGGCTTCACCGGTCGCTTTTTCAACTTCATGCTGGCTTCTTCCGGCGTACGCCCGCTCTTCCGATTGTTGCAGCGCCAGCAGGCAGTGACGATGTTTTCCCATGTCTTTTTTCCACCTTTGGCGATGGGCACGACATGATCAAATGTCAGTTCTTCAGTCCGAAATCTGTGATTGCAGTATTGGCAGCAGTACCCATCTCGCGTAAAAATGTTGATGCGGGAAAACTTGACGGCGCGGTGACTGTCCTTCAACTTCACCAGCCTCAACAGGCGCATCACCGAGGGAAGCTTGATCGACAGAGAAATCCCATGGATTTCCCTATCGTAGACCTCCAAGACTTCGACTTTTCCTTGCCAGAGGAGCGCAATCGCTTTTTGCCAATGCACAACACGGAGGGGTTCATAGGTCGCGTTAAGCAGGAGGGTCATTTCCATAGAAGAACCTCATCCCCAATCGGGCCTCCAGGTGAGTCACGGAGTGTATCCGAGGGGTCTTGCTACTCGCTGCTATTTCTATGCCATAAGGTAGCGCTGAAATCAAGCAAGCGTCCTTCTGATACCCCATACAGCAGACGGAGCGAGAGATGACGATCATGAACAATTTCGTGAGAGTGGCCTTCGCCCACGAGATTCCACCAGACACAGGACGAACAGTTGAAGTCGATGGGATCTGGATTGCGGTCTTCAACGTGGACGGAACTTTTTACGCAATCGACAACTCCTGCCCCCACGCGGGCGGTCCGCTTGGAGAAGGCAAATTGTGCGACACGGTTATCGAATGTCCCTGGCATGGCTGGAAATTCAGCGTGATCTCAGGAGAACGCGTGGGCAATCCGAATTTTCAGGTTGTGCGCTGCGAAGTTCGAATCCAAGAGGATGAAGTTCAGATCGCCATCCCACCAACACTTAGAGAACCGGTCTAACTTTTTGACGGACCAGGCGGTGAAGGTCCTGTTCTTTCCTCGATATCAGGCGCTTTCGGCGTCACTCCGTCCGCCGGTAGCGAGGCCGCATTGACCTTCTTGAGTTCCAGATGGGCATGCCAAATGAATTCTCGCTCGAACCATTGGCCACGCACCCCCTGATCGCGAAGCTGCACACGGATCTCGTAGATATCCCCCTCGACATGCTTGACTCGCCATTCACCGAGTCGAACCCCTTGCCCACGATCCTTCATCGTACGAACATGCTCGTTCATGGCCTTTAGGATTGTCGGGTGACCGATCGCCTCATGACTCTGCACCAAAGCCAACGCCTCAACTTCTCGCTGGTCTCTCGACGGGGTTGTCGACGGCAGCGTGGTCCATGCATAGTAGAGTCCACCCAGCAGTAGGATTGCGACGACTGCATAGTGGATCACGTGGGTGCCAAGCGATCGCGAAAAGATACTACTGTCAGTCATGCGGTGTTGTCTCACTAACTCGCAGGAACCTTGTTACCTGCACGGCATCTTAGGAAGACCTGGACGCCATGTCAATGCAGCGTCGAGACCTGGTCGTGACGAGGGCCGCTTGTTTGGCGAAAAGCCGGTGTGTTACAAGTACGGGAAGGTTCTAAGATGGTCGGGCGTAGAATGAGTACGGTGCATGAAGTTCTTTTTGTACGGTGATCTCCTCAATCCTTCGCAACTCAAACGGCGAGCCCCGGAACATCGATTTCTCTACCTCGCCACCTTGTCGGACCATACCGTGAAATTTTGCCGATGGTCGTCGCAATGGCGGTGCGGGCTCGCCAGCATCGTGCCTTCACAAGGTGAAAAGATTTGGGGTGGAGTGTTCGAACTCACGGACGAAGATATAAAAAGCATGGACCAGTTTGAGCAGGATGTGCCGCAGGGCGCGTACCGCCATCTGCAAGTCACCATCTCGACCGATCGTGGAGAGAAGGAACTGGTCACCACCTACGCAGCGAACCCGATCGGGAAGTTTAAGCCCAAAGACCACTACCTGGACTGGGTGCTGAAGGGACTCAAACAGTGGAAGTTTCCGGAGGACGTGATCCAGCAATGGGTGTCGTATAGGCCGAGGTAATGCAGGAACTCACAGCTGACAGTTTTCAGCTATCAACCATAACAATAGATGTTACGTTTGAGCCGACGGCTGATTGCTGACAGCTGGTGGCTTGACTTAGATTAAGGAGATTATGCCAAAACCAAAATACCATATTCTTGTTTGCACCAATTCCCGCCCTCCTGGTCACCCCAAACCATCGTGCGGATCAGCCGGTGCTGCACAGCTGCTGATGGCGTTCAACATGGGGCTGATGCAACGTTCCGTCCCACCGGGGGAAGTGTTGGTCAGCGCGACAGGCTGCCTCGGTCCTTGTGAGCAGGGCCCGACGGTTGTCGTCTATCCCGACAATACCTGGTATTCCAAGGTCACTGAGGGGGACGTCGCCACCATCCTTGATGAACATGTCGCGAAAGGGACACCGGCCGCGAAGCTGAATCCAGACTCTGTGTGGAAATAAGCTGAGCCACTGACGGTTGGCTTCGAGCGGTCAGGTGAGACTGACGCTTGATTGCTTTAGCTGATGGCTGATAGGGTTCCCTTGGACACATGAGTACACCAACTCATCATGAACACAAAGACCATGCACCCAGCTCAATCGGGTGCATGGTCATTACCTGTAGTGATACCCGCACACAAGAAACCGACACCAGTGGTCAGCTGATTTGTAAGCTCCTTGAAGCGCAAGGCCATACCATAGTCGAATATCATCTCGTGAAAGACGATCCGGCCCAGATCCAGTTGTGGATCGCGCGCGGCACATCCAATGAGCATGTGCAGGCGGTCATCATCAATGGCGGAACTGGGATCTCACGAAGAGACTCGACCTTCGAAGCGGTGGACGAGATGTTAGAGAAGAGGCTATCCGGATTCGGTGAAATCTTCCGCTATTTGACGTATCAAGAGATCGGATCACCAGCGATCATGACCCGCGCCACTGCCGGCATCGTCAACGACCGCGTACTCTTTTCCATCCCTGGCTCAGAAAACGCGGTCCGCCTTGCGATGGAAAAGCTCATTCTTGCCGAACTCGGACATCTCGTGAAAGAACTCAGCAAGTAACGGTAATGGTAAGTGGTGAGGGGTTCGCCGAAACTTATCAAGGTATTCTATGCGTGACGTCGTACACACGTCGTGTTTGACATTTATTTTTCCATTTTGCAGAGTCCTCGTACACCACGAAGGGATTCACCATGTTTAAAGGTCTTCTACTGTGCTTCGTAGTCTTCGCAAGTCTTGGGACATTCTTGATTGGGCCACATTCGGTGCTGGCTACGGAGCAATCGCCGAAGAAAGGAAACCAGCCTACACCAGTGGCAAAGAAGACCAACCAGAAGCCACCAGCGAGCGAGGATGTAAAGAAGAACGTTGAGGCAGCAAAGAAGGCTGATCAGGATAAGCCTGATAAGAAACCGGAATGTGTGACAGGGATGAAGGCACTTTCGAGACCTTTTTCTGAACCCTGCCCGGACTACACTGAGTGAGTGAGCCTGAGGTCAATTCGACCGATGAGAAGTGGGTTCGCTTCTGCAACCGGAAACAAGCGTGGAAGGAGAACCAGGGCAACCGGTGCGACCTTGGCGGATAGTCGGGGACGGTGCTCCCGCATTCTCCTTACTCCCTACCCTTTACCCCTCACTGTTTCTAGTCCTGTGTGATCTTTGGCTCCTCGTACGTCACTTCCGTTGAAATCTTCGACTGCGCATAGCGCTTATAGTGTAACAGGAGGTCGCGCACGGAGATGACGCCGGAAATCTCCCCGTTCTTGGTGACGCCGAGATGGCGCACACCCAGGTCGGCCATCATATCCTGCGCATCATCGATAGACTGACTCCCCTCGATCGTACAAATCGGCGTCGTCATGATCTTCTCGACGGTCAACTTGCCCAATGGCTTTCCGCTCGCCACGGCACGCCGAACGATGTCGGTGTCCGTCACCACCCCAACCAAACGTTTGCCCTTCTTCACGAAGAGCGATCCCACCCGCGCCGCACGCATCGTCTTGGCGGCACTGGCAATCGACATTTTCGGTCCAACGCTCTTGGGGTTCTTGTTCATGATCTTCGCGACGGTGGACATGCTTCCTCCTTTGCGTTCGAGTGGACTGACACGATAGAACGCCGGCCACGCTCACTCTGATTGAATTCAGGGTAGCACAGAACGACAGGGAAGCTCAAAAGAGATAGCGACTCAGCTGGCGGGCATAGAGCTCACGCAGGTTCAGTTTTACCTCTGTATGAGTGGCAGTGAGGTGGGCATTCAACCACCCGCAGCGGGGTCCTTACACTGGCCTGAGTGTGAGAACGGCTTGAACTCCTCGCTGACGGTACTCACAATTTCAAAACTTCAGCGTTCCTTCCACGACCATCACACAATGCCCACCGACCTTCACACCTTGGATCACATCGTCGTCCGATTCTACTTGAACGAAAATCCGTGATGGCCGATCGATTTCATAGCCCTGTTCGATGAGGATGTTCGTCGTCGGTCCAACTTCAACAACGCCGTTCTGAACCAGGTATGCGCCAAGTGCACCGCCGGCGCTTCCCGTGGCAGGATCTTCCAAGATTCCAATTTTCGGAGCAAACATCCTCGCATGAACGGACGCGAACGATTCGACCGTCACCGTCGTGAAGACCATAATCCCATTGGCACCGAACCGTTCACAGACATTGATAATGGCCGACGCATCAGGGTTGATCGACCGGACAGCCGTCAACGTTCGCACCGGCACGATCAAGACCGGTAAGCCAGTCGACACGACTTGGAGGGGCCATTTCGTATCGGCGATCACGTGCTTCGGCAAACTGAGGGCTCCACCAATCAGGTACACATCGTTGACAGCGTCGATGGGATCGAGAAATTCAGGTTTGGGTTGAGACATCACGACCCGCACCACGCGACTCTGTTCCGCATGCAATTCGACGGAAAACAAACCGATATTACATTCTTGCACAACAGGCGTCACCGGTTCCTGAATAGAGATCCTCCCGAGCTGAGCCAACACGTAAAACGTACCGAGTACCGGATGGCCGGCAAAGGGAATCTCTTGAGTCGGGGTAAAAATCCGTAACCGAGCCACTGCAGCAGGATCAGTCGGTGGAAAGACGAACACCGTCTCCGAGAGATTCATCTCCCGAGCGATCTGTTGCAGCTCGTCATCGGTCAGACCATCCGCGTCGGGAAACACCGCGACGGGATTGCCGCCGAACGGCTGGCTGGTGAACACATCCGCTTGGTAAAATTTCAGCGATCGAGTTTCAGACATCATTATTCATTCGTGCCGGTAGAAAAAGTCCCGCGCGTTGAGTCTTGTATCGAACCTCACCTGCACGCGGAACGCCGAATCATCTGCCCAGCTACGATACTCTTTTTTTCAGAAAATGAGAACAGGCTGAGACCGGCGTCCAATGGTTGGAATAAATTGACAGACCGTGCGGGCCTTTGCGACACTCGCCTCGTGAACGACGTGAGTGCACAGGACGTAGCGCACGCTCTGGATATTTTGGGGCTGACCCTCCCCGTCACTTCCGACGCCCTTGATCGCGCCAAGCGTGTGCAGTTGTACAATTGGAATCCGACGCGCTACTCCAACCTGACGAATAATCCCACTCAATACATGCAGGCCTACAAGAAGGCCGAAGAAATGACCAAATTGATCGAGGCCTCTCACGCCCTGCTCTCGGCCTTGCTCGTCCCTGACGAGCCTGAACCGTAATCGTCAACCACAGACCTCGCGCCCCTCGCCAACGTCTCTCGTCATGCCTCAATCCTGGAGTAGGATGTAACTCCGTCAGAGTGACAGCTGACGGTTTTCACCTCAGACGGCATCATGACTCGTAACACGCGACATCCCTTCATCGCCCTGCGAAAGCGCGACTGGCCAGGTGATCAAGCCTGATACCCCTTCCGGCGATCCGACCGGCTGCGCCTGCTGCGCATAGATTTGAGGCAAGCGGTTGGTTCCGAACTTCGAAATATAGAGAAAGACATGCTCACGCGAGTTCACCCGTACGGCCCAGGGGTGAAAATCGTGCTTATAGAATTCTTCGCAGAGCTGCATCGCATCGAGACATGACAGCGTACTAGGATCATTCAACGTGTAGTAGTAGTCCAGCGGCAGGTCGTACTCGTCCTGCTTATGAATCGTCATGCCGAATTGTTCCGGCTTTCGCACCATGGGCGTGTGGCGGTAGGCCACGAAGTAGAACAGTTCCAACGAGTGAATCACCGGCTGGTTGTCGAGGACAAACTGGCGGGTTTCCATCGCCTCGTCGAACGTTTCGCCCGGGAACCCATAGAACGCCATCACATGGTTCCAGATTCCCGCCTTCGCCGCCATCTGGAGATTACGCTGGATCACGTCCTTCTTGGCGTGTTTATCCATGAGAGTTAAGACCCGCTCGTTCGCCGATTCCATCCCGTAATAGAGCGTGCAGCAGCCCGCCTTGGCCGCCAGATCCCAGGTGGCCTGATCTTGCAGAGTCTCTTCAAATCGAATGAGCGTCGTCCATTTAATCCCAACGTTTTGATCGACCAGCAGCTGTGAGACTTTCTTGAACAGCGCCGGTGGATAAGACTCATCGCTGAACAAGAAGTGGCGGCAATGGTACTTGTCCCGTAGCACCTTGATCTGGTCGATAACCAACTGGGCCGGCATCCCGCGGTACTGATCGAAGTACCCCTGGCCATGGTCACAGAACGTGCAGCGGCCCCAATAACAACCACGCGTCGCCAGGTAGGGAATGATCAGTTCTGGGACAAAATAGCGATCCAGCGGCATCCCCTCAAAGTCCGGTAAGGGCAGCGCGGTCGTCTTCTCCGTATAGACTTTGGAATTCCGGTGGAGCCCTGAATCATCTCGATAAATCAGGTTCGGCACAGAGGCTAGAGGCCGCTGCCCATTCAGTGCTTCGATGAGCCAGATCAGGGCATGCTCACCTTCATAGATAATAGCTGAATCAAATACTTCAGAGAAGAACCTCGTGTGATTAACAAGGTCTTCCTGTAATCGTGTAATGATATTGCCACCGACCACGACATGAATGTGTGAGAACGTCTCCTTGATCATCTTGGCGAAGGTCAAGCCCGCCAGGAGCTGCATCTGCGTCCCGATGGAAATGCCGATCACATCCGGTCTCTCCTTCGCGACTTCCGGCAGAACCAACTGATTGCAGAGATCCCGATAGACATTCACCTGCTCATCCTCCAGACAGGCGAACACTTCTTTCGAAACACCGGGGCGATACCCGAGATTGCTCTCCATCGGATAGAAAACAAGCGAGGCAGGATAGTACGCGGCAGAGATATAGGCCATCGTCTCACGGAACGTGTTGAGTGCGCCTTCCAACAGCTCCGCATGGTAGAACCGCTCACCACGGACAATCCGCTTGGCATCTTCCGCTCGATCAGCGAGATCAAACACATCAACGCCATTGGCCTGCTCCACCACGGCTTTCTGGTCGACATCCCGTTCCGCGAGCAGCCCGGTCTTCTCCTTTTCTTGCAGCGCCTTGAGCTGCATCCCTAATCGGGCCTTCACCCAGATCAGGAAGTCCATACTGAAGAAGTGATCCCACATCCCGATATTGATATCGCGCTGGATGACGGTATGGCCCGCTTCCCGCAACACAGCAGTCAAGGAAGGCAGGGCGAGATAGGGCGCTGTCGGCACCCATTCGGGCGGGAAGAGGAGCATGACCTTGGATTGCTTCCGCTCCTCCGTCTTAAGAGGCGCAAGCCCTTCTATCTGTACAAGTCCAATGTTGCTCATGCTTGTTCTTCGTTAGGCGTGATAAGGCGTCAGGTGTAACTCCAGGATTGCCATCCTCGCCCCTTACGCCTCACCCCTCACGGCACCCATCACATTTTTCCCGCCAGCGTCGGTATCACTCCTGCCGATTTAGCGGACTGATACTGCAGATCTTTCAGCTTCTCTAAACCGAATCTTGAGATATAGAGAAAGATGTATTCGCGTGTGTAGAGTCGTAAATCCCAGCCAGGATTGTGGTGCTGTTCGAACTGTTCGAACACCCGCTCGGCCTCCTCGATGCTCATCCCATTTTTCACGGTGTAGTAGTAGTCGAGCGCCAGATCCCACTCCGGATTCTTGTAGGCCGTCACGCCCCACTTCTCTGGATGCTTCGCGACCGGATTGTGACGCCCGAGGTCGAAGGTCCCAAACCCGAGCGAATGGACATGGTCCTTGTTCTGCTCAAGGAATTGCACGGACTGCCAGGCTTCTTCCTTCGTCTCGCCTGGAAAGCCGAAGAACCCCATACAGTGATTCCAGATCCCCGCCTCCGCTGTGAGCCTGAGGTGTTTCGTCATGACTTCAGCCGTCGTGGCCTTATCCATCAACTGCAACACCCGCTCGACGCCGGATTCATAGCCAAAATGGAGATACTTGCACCCAGACTCCTTCGCATCCTGCCAGACCGCTTCATCTAGCAGACTCTTTTCAAACCGCATATGGGTCGTCCAGACGATCCCCATCCGACTCTCGATCAACCCACGCGTGAGCTTCCGGAACAAGGCCGGCGGATAGGACTCATCGGTGAAATGAAAGTGCTTGGTGCCATATTTATCGCGCAGAAACTGAATATCCGCGAGCGCATCCTGAATCTTCTTCGACCGGTATCCGGCAGTATAACCTTCGCCATGGTCGCAGAACTCGCAGCGGCCCCAGTAGCAGCCTCGTGTCGCCAAATAGGGCAAAATCCTCGTCGGCACGAAATACTTCTCCAGCGGCAAGCCATCAAAGTCTGGAGGCGGCAAAGTCGCCAGATCCTCCGCGTAACTGATCGATGATGTATGAACCCCAGTCTCGTCTTTATAAATCGTGTTCGGCACCTCGGCTAGACTCCGCTTCGCCCCCACTGCTGAGACCAACTGCACAAAGGCCGTCTCCCCTTCATAGACGACCGCACTGTCGAAGTACTGAAACAGGGGTGACTGGGGCAGCACATCTCTCAGGCGCGTCACCGTATTGCCGCCGATCGTGATATGGATATGGGTAAAGTGCTGCTTGATGAGGGCACAGAAGGTCATCGTGGAGAACATCTGCTGCTGCAGGACAATCGAGATGCCGATCACGTCCGGCTGCTCTCGCTCAATGGCCGGTTTCACCAGATGGTCGAACACATCACGGTAGATATTTACCTGCGTGTCGTTCACCGCATCCATGATCTCGGATGAGAC
>SWDG01000027.1:547796-590369 GCA_005116965.1 Nitrospira sp.
TCCATCGGCGGCATGCAGATCCGCGCCGGCGCATAGACCATCGAGATCACCGACATGACTTCGCGAAAGACTTGAATTGACCACTCTAACTTATCGATATTATAGAACTGTTCACTTCGTATAATGCGCTTTGCCTCTTCAGCATTCTGAATCAACTTCGCCATCCGCTGATGGGTCACATCGCAGAGCGCCAGCTGCAAATCCATCTCATTCGCGTTGAGATCCCGCTTCTTAGAGAGCTTGCGCAATCGGTCGAGCTGCTGCGGCACCCGGCGCAGAACCTTCTTCAAAAAGTCCTCGCTGAAGTACCAGTCCCACATTTCACAGTTGATGTCTTTTTGAATGACCGCATGGCCAGCCTGGCGGAGAACGGCAGTGAGAGAGGGAAGACTTAGATAGGGTTCCGAGGGAAACCAATCGGGCGGGAAGATCAGCATGACCTTCATCTTCCGGCCACTGGTGGCTTCGAGCTGTTGGCGATTCAATAGGATGAGCTCTTTGGACGCTCGCTCACCCTTCGAATACTCTATTTTCATCGAGAACTAGCCCTTCCCTAATCCAGGTTGCTCAAAACAGCATCTCGCAAGGCCGCAGGCAAGCCAGCACCGGAGGCGTACCCTCTGGGGTACGTTGAGGATGATGGCGAACCGAGAACGACGCGAGAGGTTGTTTTCAGCATCCTGCTGGAGGCCCGTTCGCCCTTGGAGAATTCGATCTTCACGCCGGCCTGATCCTTCCCTCAAACTGGCTCAAACTAATAGCAAAGCCAATGAGTTAGGCTTGAGAAAAGATATTGTACGGGGGTACGAGAAAGAGATGCAAGGGTGGGAGGGGCGGATAGGTGCTTTTCTGTGCTCGCTGAGTGCGCACGCAAGAATCCATTGGATTTTAAGACGATTGGTGGTGCTCCCTCAATGCGCGCAGCCTGGAAACCACCTGCCCGCCCCTACAGATAGGAGGAATGGGAAAGAGCTCGGTCAATGCGCTTGGCTATGGCTGCCAAAGTTGGGCAGTAAGGTGAACCCGACGCCGCAGGCTCACGCTCGACATCTCGCTCATATATCTGATATATAGAGCATATATATTCTTTGAGAGGTCGCATATGCCCCAAGCCAATGTGCAAGTCCCTGTGTTGATGAGCCCGGCTCAGAAACGCCGTCTGGCCCGCAAGGCCAAAGCCGCGAACCTCACCATGGGGGAATTGCTCCGCCAGGGAGGAGAACGATTTTCTCCCGTAGAAGATGACGCCGCCCTAGATCAGTTCGCCAAACAGGTCACGAAGGCCACTCAACGAGCTATCCAGTCGATCGATCGAACTTTGGCATTGGTCGCACAATCGGAAGCTCGCATCCAAGCCCTGACGAAATCACACAGAGGGCATTGATCATGGGCCTCACCGAACGAGTCTGGGACGCATTTGCCAGAACGATCCGATTGGCCGACAAAGTCGAACAACTCACCGCCACCGTCGCCAAACAACAGCACCACATCGAAGACCTGACCGGTCGTGTCATACGGCTTGAAACTGCGCTCGAACTTGCTCTTGGATCGAAACGACCCAAGAAACTGTCCGGACCATCTTCTTAGCCGGCACAATTGATGACGGTTCCTCTCAGAATCGCCGAAACAACAAATCTCAGGGTGGAAAGACCGGCGGAAAGAACTGACCCGCGCGCGGGAACTCCTCTGCGACGCCATGTCCGGCGGGAAGAATTATAGCAGCAATCTGGCCTCCCTCGGCTGCTACTTCTTTCACTTTGCTATGGTCGCCAGAGTCAGTCGGTGATAGGCAGGTCACAAACATGCACAAAACAAGATCGGACCCCAATTCATTTTCTAGCCTATTTGATTTTCAAGACAGTTGTTGCCCCTAATGTCCCCATCTTGCAGACTTACCTTCAGCGCCATCCCTCATTTTCGTACAGGGGCATGCAGGCATGTCGCGGGGACTCCAAGTCCGCTGCCAGGAGGCCGACCCCAATGTCGCCCTTATAGAGACTGTTGCTCTGGAGTGAACCGGCACGAACACTCAGTGCCGCGCGCTCGGCGAGATCGCGAGCACGATCGACCCAGGCTTCCTCATTGTTGAGCTTGTACAAGTTCAGCAAGGCATAGGCGCGTCCTGCAAGGCCGCAACACAGGTCGAAGGTTCCAAGCGGCGCCTGATAGGCAGCCCATGCAGCCCCGGTCGCCAACTCTGCATATTGTTCATTGCCGAAACGTCGGTAAGCGAGCGTCCAAAGGTGAGCGAGTCCGGCGGCCCCATTGCACCAGGTTTCCCACAAGGCGCTTACGTGGGAATACGGTCCCACCACAGAAGGCCAGCGTAGGCCAGATCCTATCGGGGTTGCAAGGGCGGCGAGCTCGGCCAGGCGAGCCTCGAGGCCATCAGGAATTGTGCTGCCGGACGCTTCGCTCCAACAAAGAATGGCGTATAATTTGCCTGCCCAGCCGTGAGCTGCGCCAAGAACCGTTCGCGATAAAGCTTCGCCAATGGGATCTGACAAGACAAGCTCACGCCAGATTTCCGAGCACAGGCCATCGCCTAAGGATCGAAGAGATTGCTCCTCAGGTGTAGACGGTTGCACATCGAGAAGAAAACAACAGCCGAGCAGACTGCCCGCACGTCCAAACGACACGTCGGAGTCCAACGACGCGATTTGACCGGCATCAACGAATGCGCGAACTGCGCATCGCTGCGACGTTTCATCGCCACGAGCATGAGAGACCAGGGCTTCGACACAATGAACGCCGCTAGCAGTGTGATAAAGAGACGTAGCGCCAGTGGACGGTGGGGTCAGCTCGTAGCCCTTCCCCCAGAACGCATCTGGGGAGGAATACTGTACCTCTCGAACCGCTCTATTGGACCACAGATCGGCCAAGGCAAGAAGCTGATCGTCCTCACGGATACACGCCATCCTCAGCAACGCATATGCAATCCCGGCCGCGCCACTGTGAAACGATGCTGTAGGAGCCTGAAGCGGCGCGTCAAGCAACGGACCGCCAATCGCCACTCTCTCAAGGATCTCATCTAGGAGAAGCCCCGCTTGAGTAGGCCGACGCTCGGAACGGTAATTATGCGGCGACTCAGTCGCTCGATCTGCCTTGGCAGCGACCTGCAGATTGAGCAGGAACTCGCGAAGATCCGCAAAACGGTCGGCGACATCTTTCGCAAGGGCGCGGCGCAGGGTGATCTCGATGTGGGAGAGTCCAGATACACCATGCTCACGAAAGGAAAGGGGAGGGTCCTCGACAACTTGGCGCAGCATCTCCGCTTCTTCCAGCACAAAAGTATGGGTATGCGCTCCGACGAGAAGAAAATATAGAAGCGCTGCAAGCGAGTATTGCTCTCCAGCAGTAGATGGCGGCGGGGAAGGTATGGCAGCAAGTCGAGCCCTCGCGAGCTCCGGCTCCATGTACAGATCGACGACGCCGCGCTGTGTACCGACTCGTTCGTCCGCCTTGGTTGTGAGTATGGAAACGCCGAAGTCAATCAACTTAACCCGGTTGTTCGCATCGACGATCACATTCCGCGGATGGACATCGCCGTGCACGACTCCCTGACAATGGAGATGCGCATACGCTTCTGCGATCTGCTCGACGATGCAAAGGAGACCTACCCGTCCTGCATGGCTCCGACTCCGAGCCTCGGTGGCGGCGATGTGTGCATCCACGCCTCGGCACCACGACAACGCAATGAATGGACGCCCATCCTCGTCGCCGTGCCCGAGCAGTCTGGGCGTCACCGAGCCATCGAGGCGATTGAGAATGGAAGCTTCGCGAGCGAGTTGTGTTGTCAGGCGACGCTCAGCCCCGCGACGTGCGACCTTGAGAGCGACGAGCGTTTGATCTGGCGCCCTCGCTAGGTAGACCTCAGTATCGACGACGACGTCGATTGGCTCGATGATTAAAAACCCTCCAATCGAATCGCCGCAGCCGTAGTTGCTCTCGATCGGATTTTCAAGTTCCGAGCCGACTGCGACGAGAAGCTCCGCATTGAGCAAACGCTGTAAGGCAGGGAACGCGTTCTCGAGCGTCTCGCGCGCATCCAGGTTCGCCACAGCACTGTAACGGATTACTGCGTCGACAAGCGTCGCTGGCGCGCGAAACATTTCGAGGAGCCTTGCGGTTTGTGTATCCACAATCATCGATGGCATCCTTGAGCGCGGGCGCGTCAATACAAAGTCGCCTTCGCGATATTCGAACCTATTTGCCGATGAGACGGGCACATCCTCGACTGACGCGAGAATGACATCTGCGGGCAGGACGAATGCTGACTCGATCCACATGTCAGTCCACCGTTTCCTGCTCGCACCAGAGCCCGCTCGTAGGAACCCAGGTCTCCGTATCGATTCCGTCAAGGCGCAGCCTATCCAAGGCGAACTGCCAGCACCCTGAGTCCGATCGACCCTTCGCGGCGAGCATATATTCGGCAAGCCTGTTCGCGATCCATATACGCCAGCTTCCGTGGACCGGCCCGTCCACAAGTCGTTGCCTGGCTGGAGGGTCTATTCCCCATGACAACAGCCCATCGCGTGTGATCTCTGCGGTGAAAGGTACGCCATGTGGCGGCATGCCTCGCAAGCGATTTTTTAACTGCGCTGCCGCGACATGAAGACTTTCCAATCTCGAAAAGTAGGCGACTAGTTTGTCCGGACGGCAGAGCCCATGCAAGTGTCGCCCGACTTTGAATCCCAGCACACCCGGCACCCTTGCAAGGGTAGTCGCCGTCGCGAGTAGAGCATCGGGAAGGGCGTTACACGTCGGGCTGATGTAGAGCTTGTACCCCATCGCATTCGATTCGATCCTGTTGCCGCGAGGACTCCACATTCTCCAGAAGCGCTGGTCGCGAAGCCGATCTTCGATCCAGCCCTCATCCAGCGCCTTCTGAACCGGTTTATCACCACCCAGCCCCAGGAACTCCCCAATCGCTTCCTCACTTGGCAACCGGTTCTGCCATGAGGGCGACAAAGGCTTTCGCCCATAGCAGTACAGCCGCATTGCGAGCTCGCCTTGCGACAAGCCTTCCAATGTCTGCGCGTATTGTAGAGCTGCGACGGACAGCCGTCCAATGGTTCCCAGATCGTGATCCGTAAGCTCAAGCAATCGCTCAATGGCCTCGGGTCCTGAATGGAACGCGCCACTGTGCTCGATTTCAAGCACACCATCAAGTACGAGTCTCGTGACGATGGTGGCTGTCTTGCCGTCAAGGTGCGTCCGAATGTAGGCAGGAACAGGACCGGGTTTCGCGAGCGTAAGGAGAAGCAGCGCCGTGTCGGTCGACACAGTGCGCCATTGGAGACCAGAGTCTTTATGAGGGCGAAGGTAACCATATAGGGAGTTGTCTGATTGCGCATCGCCGACAAGCTCGCGCTCGGTGGACGAAAGGTTCTCACCCAGGACGAGCTCATACGACGGGTTCGCGCGGAAAGTGCCATCAATCACGCGTGCACCTCGAACTCTGTCGTAGGATGCGACAGGCGCCCCCGCTGTGGCTCATTGACCTTGTATCCAGGTATAAAGTGCTCTATTTCACTTCGAGCTCGCTAGTTTTTTTTCAACCGCCGCTTGCGCAACGGCGATCACTGCGAGCTGCTCCTCCAGTTGCTTCCGAAGTATCGGTAGAATCCTGACATCTACGACCTTACGAAAATCAAGCGGCTCAGTGTTTGCGCACATGATGTCTTCGATTCGCTCCGATCGACCGGTGCACCGGTCGGTGACGGGTGAACAATTGCCGCAACCATTGGCATCGGCGAACCGCTCTCTCAAATATTCGCGCGCAAGCACTTCCGCGTCATGCGCCGCAGCCTCTATGACAGTCACCTGCCCACATGGCAGTTGAACCCTCAATGCACGAGCTTCAAAAGGCATATTAGCCTCCTTATGGTTATTATTCAGCAAACAGCACAATCAATAGTTCAAGAATCCCGACTTACCTAGTGCTACGTATAATGCATTGGCACAATAGGCTGCTGGCTTGGGAAGGTCAACAAAAATCTGGTGGGCCTAAAGTCCTCTTCCGTGGACTCAAAATAGTTGATCCGGATGAAGAAAAGGGGTCGGGAGTCTTTATATGAATGTACCGCAGCAAGCTGAGTATCGCGGAGTGATGTTGCCGTGCTCTCTTACCTTCCCTGAGACAGGTGCATGACAGCGGTTTCTGCGTGTTTTGTGGCTACGTCAGCATGGCCCGCTTTCCCATGCTCAATGGCTGCTTTCAGATGTGCGATCCCTTCGTCCACATGCGGGCGATCCTTGCCACCATTCAGAGCATGTTGCAGCGCGGCTTCCGCATGTGCCACGAGTTCCGCTATGTGACCCTGTTTGCTATGGTCCACCGCTTCTGTCGCGTGATCGAGGGCGTCCGTGCGGTTCTGCGCTTCTTGACGCAGAACGTCACGCCGCGCCCCGCCCCCTCCTCCGAATACCGGTTGCATAGGCAACACGATGGTGGCGACTACGGCTAGGACTCCGGCCAGCGTGACAGCTCGTTGCGTCGTAGATCGTCTCATCGGCATTCTCCCTTCCCAAGAGAAGTGAAAAGACCTGCATTGACCACCAGAAAGCACCTTTCGTCTTTCGGGTGTATACATTTTACTATCTCCCTCCTTCCAGTTTATACAGTTCCTGTAGGTTCACCCACCAGGGAGTGAGGCATAACATTCTTGACAGCTTGCGAAAACGCTGTGTAGAGTTTGATTTGTCTACAGTCTTTTTAGGCCGTGCATTCTAACCATGTCGGGGGAACAATATGATCAGTAGATACTACCGTGCCATCCTCATCGTGGTTGCGCTTGGAGCGTTCGTGAGTGTGCCCATGGTGAATGCCTATCCGACCGCAGCGGGTAATGTGAGCCACGCCATCGATCACGCGAAGCAAGCAGTGGCCCATGGTAAAGAGGGGCATGTTGACGAGCTTGTGAAGCATGCGGAGACGGCGCTTGATTTTGCGGAGATGGGTGGCAAGGGCATAGAGGTGAGAGAAGGCATTCATCACCTTAAAGAAGCCATCGCACATACTAAGGCCGGTCACGCTGACGTGGGAGTCGAACACCTTGAGGCCGCCCTCAAGCATTTGTCCGAGATCAATTGATGGACATTATCCCGAGTGCATGCGACTAAGTATTGGGGTTGCGTCTTATTCTGTGTATGCCAGCCGATCAGTGGCCATCTATACGTAAGCAATGGGTTCAGATCTTGTTTCTTGTATCGCCTGTGACCTAGACGATACCCATGGCTCGACCACTCCGCATCGAATTCCCTGGGGCGCTCTATCACCTGGCCGCCCGAGGAATACGCAACAAGACATCGTGTGAAGGGGTCACGAGTTGGCCAAGACAACACAACGAGGGAAATTCAGGGAGCGCATCTGGCTTCGAGATTGAAACACTTCGCGAGATACGCTCCCGAGACATGCCCAAGAGACTCTAGCGGACTACTGTGCGGAATCACGTTCCTTTCTTGTAGACCCATATGCCAGCGCCCATAAGTCCAAGCAACGCGACTGTCAATGTTAAGAGGTTAATATCCATGGTGGCTCCTTTCATCTAAAAGCCTAACTTTAACCATAGGCGCTTCCATCTGGCTTAGCGAGATTTATAATGTCCCTCACCTGCATGGCGAGCGCATCCATCCCTTCTTCATGATTTCAACCACTTGGCCAACCATGGGAATGGGACAGTTCGACAGAAACCTGCGGGTGGAGCGTAGCTATCCATTGCCTGCCGATGAAATATGTCATCATTTTCAAAGAATGCAATGAGAGTCAGATCTTGTACCGTGCATGCCACAGAAACAACGGTTCGGCCATGCTCTTCGACACCCAAGCAGCCGCTATGCATTGCCCCTCGAGACGAATCCGTTCCCCGTCTCGTTGAGCCATTTTGGCTTATCTAAGAAATATAAAAGGGTCGGGAGTCTTTATTTGATAGCCTTGAGTAGCGGAAACTGGAAGGTTGGTCAGATCTTGCACCGTGCATCACGCCGAGAAGCAGGCTTGGCCTCGTTCTCACCCCCCCCCCAGCAGACGCCATACCCTCCGGCCATAATTCCTCGCAGTTGAACCGCTCTGCCAGGCTATGCCCGACGAGCACTAGGCCGCTGGGCGCATACGATTGGCAAATGCGAGCGGCGCTGCCTTTCTGTCTGACGCAGCAACGGTCAGCAATGGCCGTGCGGTATAACTGGTCTGCTGCGCGACCCAGACTGCGGGAATTTGTTGGATGGCGATGTTGTAGAGGTTGACGGACTCATTGTAGAACTCACGACGATCGGCAATGGTGCTTTCCAGGACGGATATGCGTTGCTGAACCGCCAGGAACTCTTGATTGGCTTTGAGATCCGGATACTGTTCCGCGACTGCGAAGAGCTGCCCTAACGCGCCTGCGACTTGATTTTCTGCCTTCGCCTTATCATCGATATCGCGGCTTGCGCCATAGGCATTGCGGGCTCTGATGACGGCTTCAAGCGTCTCCCGTTCGTGCACCATGTAACTGTTGCACACCTCGACGAGTTTGGGCAGCTCGTCATGTTGCTGCTTTAAAATGACGTCGATATTCGACCAGGCCTTGTCGATATTGTTCGACAGCCGAACCAGCAGGTTATAGACACCGACTACATAGGCGATCAGCAAAACCAGCCCGATGCCCAACAGCGATCCCACGACTAATGTGCCGTTCATGGATATGCTCCTTTGCCAAGGTCACGAGGGGTCAAGGGTTCTCACGTATCGATTGAGGAACAGGGCCGCGCAGGCCGCCACACACACCAGCCCACCCAGGAAACCGGCCCACATCTGCCAGGTCAATCGAGACAGTAAATCTTTTTCACTGGGATCAGAAATGATAAAGGCATGGTCAGGGCTGTCGCCGATAAAGAGCCTGGACTCGTTGGGAATGTGGTGGCTCATCCCCTGAGGCGCAAGGGCGGTTCCTAGGACATAGATGGATTCGTCCTGCCTGATAAGGGCTTCCCGACACCGCAAGGTCTTGCTGCCCATCCATCCATGAGTGGCAATCCCTAATCGCCGTACGCCGGCGAGAGCGAGAGGAGGCAATTCTCCCAGCCAATTGGCTTTGGAAATCCGCTCGTCCGGCAAGATTAATGTGGCGCCAGCAGGAACCACGAGCACCCGCCCGGTTGCATCACGCACGAAAAATGGCCGTTCCGATGTGCCGCTCGCAATCGTTTTCCAGCGGGTGTTTTTCCAAGAACGGACCCGCTCTTCGACCGCGTAGGAGTAGAACACGCAGGGCAGTTCGTTGAACGGCGAGGTCAGAAGCTCACCCTCGGCCTCTGCCTGTCCACTGATTTCAACCAAGCCAAGGGCGAGCGAACGGATGGGCGACGTCGGAATGCTTTCAATGAGGCGCTTGCGCTGCTGAACTGTCCAGCCATACCAGAACAACCCGAGGCCTCCGACTGCGCCACCTATGAGGTAGAACAACATGGCATCCGGCGGTCGGATCCAGCGGGTGGTGTGGAGGAATTTCTGGATTCCAGCGACGAAGATGAGCCCCGCGATGGCTAGCGCTACTCCAAAAAAGAGACCCCAAAACCACATATTCCCTGGGGCGGCGTTTCCGCGCGTGAGCTGATCATCAGCGATGGGCTGGAGGGTTTTCGTCCGAGCAACAGCGCGGGCATAAAGCTCTTGCTCATCGATCCGGATTGTCACTGCGGCTCCCTTGTACGTCTCGTTGAGGTGAGTCAGGCATCCACAAGAAAGCCACCATCCCTGACAAACATTGCACCTTTCGATCATAGTCCCGGCTATCGCCTCAGATTCCATCTGAATGGCGCATCGAGGGCATTTCGTCTGCGTTCGGACCGCCACACCTCCACTACTGCCCACTGCTTGATTGAGAGACAGGTAATCTTCCACGAAGCAATTGACTTCTCCGGCATCGAGCCACAACCCGTGGCCTGAGGGGCAGACATCGAGATCAGGACCTTGGGCCGTTGGGAGCCTGAGCAGGTCGTTGTCGCAATCGAGACATTTCATAGAAAAGAGGTCTTTCAACTGTAGCAAGATTCGAGGCTGTGTCAATTAAGTCGGCCTGTAACTGCTCAACAAATCAGGTAAAGCAAATAGGAGAGGCTGTTGTTCTCATGACTTCGCGGGCTGATCGGCCATTCCATGCTCGGCGGACAAACGACAAGCGTGATTTAGCTCCCCTCGACCGTTCTTTCTTTCACTGCGCAAGAGCGGCCCTCATCAGAATCCCTTGCGTTCGAGCATTTCCAAGATATACGTTACATCGAGATCACGCTGAACCATGACAGGAGAAGAAACAGATGAGAACAACCATCTTCGTGACCACGTTGCTCTGTTGCGCCATGATCGTTGCGGCAAGTCAGGCTGAGGAAATTGGGAGTGTCGACACGGAATTCAAATGGTTGGGGCCAGATCACAAAATTGTGGTGGAAGCATTTGACGACCCTAAGATTGAAGGCATCACGTGTTATCTGAGTCGATCCAAAAAAGGTGGCCTGAAAGGCATGGTTGGATTGGCTGAGGAAACCTCCGATGCCTCACTAGCCTGTCGTCAAGTCGGTCCTATTCGCGTTGTGAGTGAGCCGAAAGAAGGGGAACGGGTGTTCAGTGAGAGTCGGTCCCTGATTTTTAAGAGCCTCCAAGTTGTCCGTTTTTTCGACAAGAAACGCCAGACCTACGTGTATCTCGCCTATAGCGATCGCGTGATCGAAGGCTCGCCACAAAATTCAATCTCCACCGTACCGATCCAATCCTGGCCCGGTCGGTAAGGATCAGGAGAAATTTTAGCTACACGTGTTTCAGCGTCGAGTAAGAGGGGCCGTGGTGAGCTAGCCTGGGTTTCGTGAATCCAAATAATCGAGTCACTCTTACCATCTCAATCACCTGCCCCACCCTTCTTGTTTGTTATAATCCGAGACTGTGGGACGACGATATCGCATCAGCTCCGCCATCACGCTCTCATACTTGCTCTCCACCCTGCTCATTCTGAATGGATGCTCCCCTACACTATCTCCCTCCGCCGTCCACTTTCCCATCACCAACGGCTCCCATACGCGGTTGCCTAGCGCGCAGCAGCGCATCCTGATCTGGGGAGATCCGCTCCTCGCCCGTGTAGCTAACGAATGGCTCAGGTCTCATCACTATTCCAACATCCTCATGCCCCCTCAGATTCCCTACCTCCCATCGGATCGCCAGGTGGCGCTTGCGGCCGCGGCAGAGGTAAATGCCACATTTGTGCTCATCCTGGAGCGGGAGGAACTATAGGAAGGGGCATTGATCCAAGCGAGCTGTGGCGCACGCTTCAACATTACCGTCGATGTGCGAGGTCTTTCAGTGGAACACGAAGCAAGCGTCCTGCGGGGCGGCGCTCATTACCCGCACTGCGTCGAACCTAACGAGCAGACCGTTCGGCATCTGACTTGCCAAGCCCTCGCTACCGCCTGGGGCTTCCGCTCAGCCGGACAGCTTGAGATTCCCTCACACCTGGCATGTACGGCTGGCCAGAACACCCCCGCGCCAAACCGCTAGATCCACACACGGGATGAGTGAAAAGGGTCGGGACTCTTTTTTACGCCGCTGGATCACCGTCACCCACACCCAACGCTGGCATTCGCACCATAACACCGCCGGCACTGGTCCGGTCTATCAAGGCCGCTTCAGGTCATTTCCAGTCCAAACCGATGCGCATTTCCTGACAGTCGCCCGCTACGTGGAGCGTAATGCGCTGCGGGCCAAACTGGTCAGACAGGCTGAAAATTGGCGATGGTCTAGTTTGTGGCGACGAGCCCAAGGCGATCCAAAAATCACGACCTGGCTGAGTGACTGGCCGGTGGACCTACCACGAAATTGGGGCGCGCGGGTGAATCGTCCTGAAACCGGCGAGGATTTGGACAGGCTCCGGATCAGTGTGCAGCGTGGCCGTCCATTTGGTGAAGAAGGCTGGGTGCGCCGCATGGCGAAACGGTTTGGCATGGAGTCAACCTTGCGCCCTCGGGGACGCCCGAAAGGCTCTTGAACACTGACGCAGCTGCAGTTCATCCTCGACATTTGACTGAATCATGCCCCCGTGGCAGAAACCTCGATCCTATTCCAGCGGTGGCTGCCGATGCGCTATCTCATAATTCTTGGAATGGTCGTGCTGGGAGTGATCATCTTTTTGTGGGAACGTCACCGCCACGCGCCGACCCATGTGAGCAACACGGCCTATGACCTGCTGCTGTCCACCCTGTTGTCACACAGCGTACCCGAAGTATCGGTCGACCAGGTCGAATCGGGGCAGTATCGTGTACTCGATGCCCGTACGTACCGAGAATTTGAGGTGAGTCATATTGCAGGAGCGACTTGGGTAGGCTACGACGATTTTGATCTGGCCCGGCTGGTCGGAATTGACACACAGGCATCAGTGGCAGTCTATTGTTCAGTGGGGTACCGCAGCGAGCGTATTGCGGAACGACTGCTCCAGCAAGGATATACCCATGTCGTCAATGTCTATGGCGGCATCTTCCAATGGGTCAACACAAGGCACCCTGTCGTGACCCAAAATGGTGCCGAAACAGAACGGATACACGCCTACTCCAAATCATGGGGTGTCTGGCTCACACGCGGAGAACCCATCTACGAATAGGAACGGGGAAATGAGTTTGGATGAGTTGGCCGGGGTTTGAAGTACAGGGATCGGGAGTCTTTTCTGAGAAACCATTTCCCTGCAAGCAGAAAGTAATGGGGATATTCTGAATTTCTCGCCCCGTGACAATCCGAGGCTTTTCTCGCCTCCCCTATCGACTCAGGAATGATGGATTGGCCGTCGATTTTGCAGTAGACTTACCGTTGGCGTGGACTTGTTCGTTGGGTTAATTCGGTTTTCATATGAGTGGCCCGACTCGCGAATGCCCCTCCTGAAAAAACATTTCAGCCCCCCATGGTGTAACGATTTCGTTGAAAGGTTGGTGATCGATGCGGCGTGTTTACTTTGCGATGCTCTTGATTCTGACCTGTGCGGCAGGCGCAAGTCCACGGTTCATTGTGGCCGCAAATTCTCTCGAAGAGGCGGAATTTGCATATGAGCGTGGCGAGTATACGCAGGCGGCTCGCCTGTTCAGTCCCCTGGCGGAGCAAGGCGTGGCATCAGCCCAGTTCTATCTAGGCTTGATGCATGAAAAAGGACGCGGTGTCCGACAGGACAACCCAACGGCGCTGGCGTGGTTTCGTAAGGCGGCAGCGCAGGGCTACGCTGGTCCGCAGAGCAATCTGGGTCTGATGTACGAGAGGGGACGGGGCGTCCGGAAAGACATGGTGCGCGCGCTCATGTGGTACCACATCGCTGGCACCCTGTTACATGGCGAGGAGGGAAAGGCAGCCGTGAAGCGTCGAGACTATCTGACCTCACACATGACGACCGAGCAGATCGAACAGGCGCAGGAAATGGCACTACGTTGTCAACAGTCCCAGTTCAAGCAATGCGATTAGATCAGGATTCCTCCAACAGGAAGGGGGGCAAGTACGCGGTGTGAATTCACGGTTAGCGAAAAGAACAGGTGCCGGCTCAGAATGCCCTCTTTGCTCGCTTCCAACAAAGCGGACAGTCTGGGCATGTTGATGAAGACAAGCGGCATATATTATCATTCTTGGACTTACCTGCCTATGAGGCAGGGATGAGTTCTTTTTTCTGGATAATATTTGGGGCTTCTGATGCTGTCAGTCATCGCGAATAACAATCTACAGGTGTATGGAAAACTATACCCGTTCGCACATTCATCTATATGGAGCTTGGTAAATCGGCGTCCTGGTCAGAGGGATAGCGCGATGTCACTCTCAGAGAGAATCAGTGACTTACCCGCAGTTCAGAGTCATTTCACTCTACAATCCTCTGTATTGAGTCGAACATGCGTAGCCATTCTGATCTTATCCATATGCCTCGTCTTGCAAGTACTGGGCACACCGATGGGGTTTATTGACCTGCTCACGCCCGATGCGTCAGCGGAATCCTCGCTCTCTGAGGGCTTCTCGATTCCTACTGAACCTACTGAAGTAATGAGACCAACCAATCCTCGTTTCTTCATCGAGGCGCCCCCCCTCTTCTATCATGTTTTACTTAGTGACTTAATATTTCATCCTCCTCACTAAATAGCGACTCTCCTGACACACAAACGCCCGAAAAACGTCTGAATAATTCGTTCTCTTTCGGGCCTGGCTTCGTTGGATTCCATTTTAAGGAGGCGTCTTCATGAGCCGGAGAACTTTCACAAGTGCTAAGGGTTCATCACCTAGCCAAAGCAAGGTACTGCGGATTGGCGTAATCGGAACCGGGGCATTTGCCGAGCAATGTCATTTACCAGGACTTCAGTCCCATCCTCAAGCCAAAGTTGTGGCCATTGCCGGCCGTCGTCCAGAGCGACTTCAATCTCTCGCGACCCAATTCAATATTCCCGACGTCTACACCGACTATCACGAACTATGCGCGCGAACGGATCTCGATGCAATCACGATTGTCACGTCAAACAGCGAACATGCCGCACAGGCCACAGCCGGCTTCGCCTCAGGAAAGCATGTCTTCTGTGAAAAGCCGTTGGCGACGAGCCTGACAGAAGCGAAAGAAATGGTTCGCACCGCGGAACTGAGCGGGAAGGTCCACCAGGTCGCCTTTACCTATCGCTACCTCTACGGATTACAAGAGCTACGACGACGGATCCAGCGAGGGGACATTGGCGCGCCCTATCACGTGCGCGCTCAGCATAACAGCTGGGATGGGCTCCTATTCAAAAGTAGTGGTGTTCTCCGAGATGTGGGACCACATCTCTTTGACCTGGCACGATTCCTGTTCGGCCCTCTCCAGTCAGTCACCGGATTATACCGCCATCTTCCTCACGTTCATCACGACAGAAAAGACGACCGCGCCAAATCATCAGCTCAGACAACTGATGACCTGGCAACTGCCTGGTTTACACACAAGTGTGGCGTACAGGGTCAGTGGTTTTCAAGCCGGGTCGCGCCATCATATGCTGGCAAGGCCCATATCGAAGTGATCGGAAAAGAAGGTGCCCTCCGCGCCTCGCTGAGCAGGGGCAGTATCGATACGCTACAAATCGTACGCTCATCAAGCATACAGTGGGAAGAGGTACCGCTGCCGGCCGAGGCGCGTAATGAATCTCCCAGCGCCCTCGGCATCATGATGCGGAGCTTTGTGAATGCCTGTCTGAGAGGGAAGCTCGATCCTGATATCGATGCATCCTTTCATGATGGCCTTGCCGTTCAACTCGCAATTGATGCGGTGGAAACTGCCTCCGCGAGACTCCCATGGATACCTGTTGAGACAACAGACCAGCAGACAAGGCAGGAGAGTTCTGTATCCTTCCAGTCACCGATCCAAGCAGTCGCCTCAGGCGGCCCAAATAAGATCCTGCCGTAGCTCGTATGAACGATCAGCGAGTATTAGAATTCGAGAGAGGGAACAGATGCCAGGTCTTGGAAGCCCAGCCCCCAGTGCAAGCACGATCTCAGCCTATCGATGAAGGAATTCCCGGCCTCACGCTCACGCCCCACAATATCCCCGCCCAATCCCCGATGGATTTGAGGTCGAGCATGCGATCAGACCACATGCGCTCACTAATCGTGCGGCAAGTAAGGTAGACCCAGCCCGCAACCAGCTTGACTTACATCAACGTACCCTACACCAAAAATACATGAGGCCTACGTAGATCGTGGCCACCTGTAATGTCCATGGCGGCATCATCCAATGAGCCAACACCGGACATCCTGTCGTGACCGGAGATGAGACCGAAACGGAACGGATCCATGCCTACTCGAAGTTCCGGGGTATCCGGATCAAGCGCGAAACACCAATCCATCACTGACGAAACGCACTCACCGCATTCCTACCCTACCTGTGTAGGGTATCCCATGGCGCAGCGACCTAGATAGAATCTGCAGCCTCACTCTAGACCGAGGGAAACCGACCACACTTTTCACAAGTTAGCAACAAGCTCTTTTCCGATATATCGCTACAGACTTATTACTTTGAGTCCGGTGACATCAGTTCGGTGAGGGAAACAGGGCTTTCCTTATGGTGAGATTCGCAACAAGGAATGTGTCAGTGTAATTATTCTTGAGGGACGATGCCGCACAAGATCGGGGTTCCATCACGAACGAATGGGGATTGACCATCACCACGAACTGAGCAACCCGCACCCGGCGACGGTGGCCTTCAACCGTCGCCGTACCAAGAAGGACTTCGCCTGAATCATGCACTGTTTTTCATGCTGACCTGTGCGTCCCTTGTCTCATCAATTCGTTCGTCATGTCAGTCCGTGCAACAAGGAGGACTCATCATGCGCACATCGACCTGCACAGTGCTCGCTCTCACGGCTTGTCTTGCCACACTCCCCACCTGGTCGGCCCTTGCCGAAGACTCCCACAACGACTCTGCAACATCTCTCACAGGCACATTTCGGTTCAGCACGGTCAAGACCTGTACCGACAACGCAACAGGCTCCACGGCTCACTTCTACATTGATGGAACCATCATCTACGATGGCCACGGCTCTGCCCAGCTGACACAACAAGGCACTCTGGTCCTTCCCGGCCCAACCTCCACGTCATTCGAAGAGACTGCTGAACTCACCTATACCGTGAAGCCGCATGGAAGTTTCAGCCAAGAAGGCACCTTCCACGCCGTTGATCGGTCCTATACCCTGACGGGTGTTAAAATGAATGGGTACATCGATTCTCACGGTTCCGTCTTAATCTTCAGCGCCGCCATCCCTCCAGAGAAAGAAACGGTCACCATGCCAGGAAGAGGTTCGTCTGAATATCTCTGTGGTGCCTCTGGAACGGCAGTCCGGATACGCTAGGTAACAGATGGATTTGGCGCACGACGAGCACGCGCGCGAATGGTGTGAAGCAGGTAAGAATATGGATTGAGTGAAGTTCAAGCGGCAATGCGCGAGCAATTTCGTGGTGCCTGCCAAGCCTTGAACTCGGCGAGTGGTGAAGAGTCGAATCAGAAAACGTTTCATGGCGAAGTGGCGGGGTCTGGTAGACTTGCTGTAGAATATCTCTGAGCCGAGTCATCCTTCTCCCGGAGGCATCGCATGATGCAGAAGAGCCAAGAGCAGAGCTACCGGGCACGGGCGCTGAAATTATTCCCCTGGGTCTGTGCGCACTGTGGGCGCGAGTTCGACGGGAAGAAACTGAACCAACTCACAGTCCATCACAAGGACCATAACCATCACAACAATCCTCCTGACGGCAGCAACTGGGAGTTGCTCTGCCTCTACTGTCACGACAATGAGCATCAGCGCGATCAGGTCGCTAGCGAGTCGAACGTATCTCGATCGAGCGGTGAGCCAGACCACCCCTTCACCCCATTTTCCCATCTTGCCAATCTGCTTAAGCACAACACCACAGCCTGATCGAAGCCGACTCGAAGGACTCAGGGGTCAGAACAGACTGCACAAAGACAAGGGTGCGGACCTGTGATGTGTGAACCGATCACTCACGCGTTTTTGGATGCTCTCCTGCCTCCCACTGACCCTCGTGTTGATCATCGATCCCGCTCCGATCTTGCCGCCGCGCCCACGGAGCCCACTTGTGGAATTCAGCCGCAATCGGTACTCTGCACCCACTCAGGTCCAGTTCAGCTATGACCCAGCCGCCTGCCATAACCCATCCTCGCGATCCCTTGCACGGAATCACCTTAGAAACCATTGTCACGAGCTTGGTCGCACGGCACGGATGGGCTGAGCTGGGTACGCGAGTGCCTATCCGCTGCTTTCGCCATCACCCGACGATCAAGTCGAGCCTGACGTTCCTGCGCAAGACACCGTGGGCCCGCAAGCGAGTTGAACAGATGTTTGTGGCGGAACTCCTCTAGCGCCCACCCTGGCACGATGGCTTCGAACGCAACCATCTACAAGGCCTACCTGGAGATCTCTGATATGGATCGTCAGTACTTCCAGGACCATGCGCTCACGCTCGCACGTCATCCGTCTGAAACTGAGGAACGCATGATGGTACGAGTTCTCGCCTTCGCGCTCCACGCAGATGAAGCCTTGTCATTCGGCCGTGGGGTAGGCACCGAAAATGAGCCGGCGCTGTGGCAACGTGATTTGACCGGGGGCATCGACTGCTGGATCGAGATCGGCCAGCCCGACGAGAAGACCCTGCGTCAGGCCTGTGGCCGATCCAAACAGGTCGTTGTCTATGCCTATGGCGCACGCAGCGCCGAGGCATGGTGGGCAAACCAGAGCCCGACGCTTGATCGGCTAAAGAATCTAACGGTGACGCTGCTCCCGATGGAGAGCGTTCATGCCCTAGCTGGGATAGCAAAACCCGCCATGCAGTTACAATGGACAATCCAGGACGGGCATATCTGGATTGCAGATGGGGCGCAAACTCTCCACCTTGAATTACAGCGATTGAAGAGCTAACACCACGAGCGACTCTGTGCTGGAGCCAAACCAGAGACGAGCATCTGTCCCATTGCTCCGGCGTGCGAAGAACATCGCAGGCCTGTAGGCCGGCTACCTCGCTTGACGGACCAGTTGTCTACCGCGTAGCATACACCTACGACGTTTCAGCAGGCCGATTGTCTTATTCCTCGCATATTCGGCCTATTCTAATCGGGATTGATCCCAGAGGTCTCCCCGTCGGACACTCCGTCCATCACCAGACGCCGCCATCACACAAGAGGAGTCGCCGATGACTACTAACAGACCAATCACCGACCGTATCATGGCCATGCTCAAAGACTCGCCGGAGTGTGACTTTGACCGATTCGTGGCTCAATGTCCCGATCTCACCTGGAACGACCTCTTTCAGGAAGTGGGTCGGTTGAGCCGGGCTGGGCAGGTGACTATTACGAGAGGGGTCGGCGTATTCATGGTAAAATTGGCGCCGGTGAAATAGCACCGAGCTCTAGGACAGGCCGAGGCTCTTATTCTAGATAGGCTTTCGACGATGTCGTGGCGAGAACCCCCTGCCCCCCAGCTATGTTTTTCTGCTGAAACTGGCCTAGCCTCTCAAGGCCGTCTCAAATCAAGCCTAGTGACCGCTCCATCATTTGTGATTTCTTGAGCCTGAGCCGAAGTACTTATGTCTGACAGCGTAAGTCTCATAGGTGTTGCGACACCTACGAAATGACCAACCCTTGTGCGCATGGGACCCCTCCTTTGTGCCTACATACTGTACCGTGCCCTGTTTCTTTCCCCCACATGCGACATCAGTCTTCGCACAGACCAGCAGTGGTGCGCTTCAACATTCAATTCACAGTGTGCTATGGCACAGCGGCCTCTGCAGGTTTCGACGCCTCTTCTCGGATCCGAAACCACATGACATACAGCGACGGCAGAAAGATCAACGTGAGCATGGTTGCCACGGCCAGCCCTCCCATGATCGCGGCGGCCATGGGACCCCAGAAGACAGTTGGGGCAATGGGCACCATACCCAGAATAGCAGCCACGGCGGTTAACATGATCGGGCGGAAACGCACCAGCGAGGCTTCAACAACAGCCATCCAATCCGAGCGACCAGCTTCTTTCTCGACTTGAATCTGATGCACAAGAATGACCGAGTTGCGCACGATCATGCCGACGAGCGCGATGACTCCCAGCAACGCGACAAACCCCATGGGTTTCTGCACGGCAAGCAGTGCCAGGACGACACCGATGAGGCCCAGCGGTGCGACACTGAGAACAAGAACAAGACGACTGAAATTCTGCATTTGAATCATGAGCACCGTGACCATCAGAATGAGCGTAACCGGAAACACCGCAGCGACCGATGCCTGAGATTTCGTGCTCTCCTCAACGATCCCACCCACGGCAACGTCATACCTCGGAGGAAGCTCCTGCCGCAGGGACGACATCGGCGCCTGCAACTGTTCGATCGCCGTCGCCGGCATGACGCCATGCTTAACATCCGCGTGCACCGTGAGGGTCGGCACTCTGCCTCTGCGCCAGATCAGGGGAGTATCCTGCTCGTAATGGACACTCGCCAGTTCCGTCAGCGGCACTGTTTTCCCGTTAGGTAGCGGAATGTCCAGTGCCCGCATTCTGTCCAATGACATCCGTTCCGTTTCGTGGGCCCTGGCCACGACGTTGATCAGGTAAATGTCATCGCGGATTTGTGTGGCTGTTTCGCCGGACACCACGATGTTGATCGCCTGCGCCACATCCGATGAGGTCAGTCCCAAGAGCCTCGCCTCATCCTGATGGACTTGAATTTTGAACTTCTGGATCGGTTCCATCCAGTTGAAATTGATGTTCTCCACACTGGGATTAGCCGCCATAATACCCGCAACCTTGTCGGCAATGTCGCGAATCTTGGCAACTCCTTCTCCGCTGATACGATACTGAATCGGCCATCCGACAGGAGGCCCCAATTCGAGCGGATAAATGCGCCCGATGACTTCTGGAAAATGCTGCTGCAGCGCGTTTTCCAGATAGGTCCGTACGCGTTCACGCGCCTCAAGATCATTGGTGACCACCACGGTTTCGGAAAAAAACTCGTTGTCCAGTTGAACGTCGAGCGGTAAATAGAACCGAACGGCGCCGCGTCCGACATACGAGCTCCAATGATCGATATCCTTGTGATCGCGAAGCATCTCATCCAGTCTTTGCGAAACCTTGTCGGTCGCGTAAATCGACGCATCCTGCCTCAAACGTAGATCGACGATCAATTCGGGACGGTCGGAGGAAGGGAAAAACTGGTTAGGAACCAACGGCAGTAAGGCCAGCGCAAGACAAAATAGACCACCCGTCAACGCAATCGTTCCCTTTGCATGGCGCATACTGTAGAGAAGAAGGCGATGGAACCCCGCATAGAAACGCCCTTTTTCTGTATGCTTGTGTTCAAGTTGCGTTGACAGCACCATCGTTCCAATTAAGGGCGAAAACAGCACCGCCACAAACCAGGAGGCCATTAGGGCGACCGCGACGACGGCAAAGAGCGAGAAGGTATATTCTCCGGCTCCGCTTTTGGCGAACCCGACGGGCACAAAGCCGATCATCGTCACAAGCGTCCCGGTTAACATCGGAAACGCTGTGGTGGTGTAGGCGAATGTCGCTGAACGCACCGTATCCCAGCCATGCTCCAATTTGGTAAGCATGCTTTCAATGGTAATCATCGCGTCATCAACGAGCAATCCCAGCGCAATAATCAAGGCGCCAAGCGAGATGCGCTGGAGATCGATGCCGAGGACGTCCATCATCACGAAGACGATTGCCAGTACCAGAGGGATTGACAACGCTACAACCAGGCCCGCCCGAACGCCTAGACTAAAAAAACTGATCCCGAGTACAATGGCGATCGCTTCCCATAACGCCTTCATAAACTCATGCACGGCGTGGTGAACGACCTTGGGCTGATCGGCGACCAGATACGTGTCGATGCCCATGGGTAAAGTCGCGGTGATACGCTGCATCGCCTCCTTAAGATTCTGGTCGAGGGCGAGAATATCTCCGGATGATCGCATCGATATGGCCAACCCGATCGCGTTTCTTCCATTCACGCGAAACATGGGTTGCGGGGGATCGACGTACCCTCGGGAAACGGTCGCGATATCGCTCAACCGTAGCATCCGGTTTCCGATGGCAAAATTGATGTTCAGGAAATCCTGTTCGGACAGGAGTTTTCCGGACACCTGCACCAAGACTCGTTCGTCTTGTGTTTGAATGCCCCCTGAGGGATTCACGGCGTTCTGCGCCTGGAGTTCTCTTATCAGAGCCATACGATCAAGTTTCAGCTCGGCAAGGCGCTGGGTGGAGAACTCGATGTAGAGCCGTTCATCCTGCGTCCCGATGGCTTCGACTTTGGACACATCGGGGACCTCCAACAACCGCGAGCGCGTCTTCTCGACATAATCCCGTAATTCGCGGTGCGTAAATCCGTCGGCGGTGAAGCCGTAAATGACCCCGAACGTGTCCCCGAACTCATCGTTGAAGAATGGCCCGATGGTTCCTTGCGGAAGGGTCTGCCCGATATCACCGACTTTCTTGCGTACCTGATACCAAATGTCAGGGATGTCCTGTTTGGGCGAGCTATCCAGCAACGTTACGAAGATCGTCGATTTTCCAGCCGTCGTATAACTTTTGAGGTAATCAAGATAGGGGGTCTCTTGCAGCTTCTTTTCGATTCGATCGGTCACCTGCCGCATCGTCTCATCTTGCGTGGCTCCCGGCCAGAGCATCTGCACAACCATGACCCTGATTGTGAACGGCGGATCCTCATTACTCCCCAAATGCATGTACGCATAGGTGCCCGCAACCACGAGCACCGCCATGAAATAGATCGTCAGTGCCTTGTGCCGGATGGCCCATTCGGAAAGATTAACGTCCGCCACTCTCACCCTCCAGCAACGCGACCTTTTGCCCATCATAGAGCGATTGTGCGCCTGCGGTGACAATTCTGTCGCCAGACAGTAATCCAGACGCGACAACGACCGCATGCTGATTGTAACGGGCGACTACAACCTCGCGTTTATGAACTACAGCTGTCTGCGGATCGATGACCCACACCGCTGGTTGTGTGGCCGACATCATGAGTGCGGAGAATGGGACTTCAATCAGCGTGGCCATCTGAAGCCTCAACCTCCCCACTACGGTTGACCCCAAAAACATCCCAGACGGAAGCGAATCGAGGCTGACCTTCACTTGGTAGGTTCTTGTCGAGGCGTCGGCCTGAGGGGCTATTTCGCGGACATGACCAATGGTCTTGATGTCGGGATTGTCGGCCAGCCACACATCGACCGCTTGCTGAGCCAACATCCCCGCACGAATGATTTGTGCCGGCATATCGAACACGGCATCTCGACCTTTCTGATGCGCCAACGAAAAAATCATTTGCCCCGCTTGAATCACCTCGCCGGGCTCCGCGCCTTTGGCGGTAATGACTCCATCGGCATCTGCTTTGAGCTCTGCATAGCCGAGCTGAATCTCTGCGGTATCTAATTTCGCGCGTGTCGCGTCGACTTGCGCATGCGCAGTCTTCAGATGTCGTAGCGCCTCTTCATACTCTGCCTTCGACACCGCGCTCTCTTTGAGCAAGTTGCCAAAACGGCGTTCTGCTGCTGCGGATTGATCCAGCACAGCCGAGGCCGCAGTATAATCAGCTCGTGCGGCATTCCTGGCGTGTCGTTCCGTTGCGGCATCCAGCCGAGCAACGATCTGACCGGCCTTGACCGTATCGCCTACGGTCACCGACCTTTCAATGAGCTTACCGGACAACCGAAAGGCCAATTTGGTTTCGTCCCGTGCATGGAGTTGTCCCGTCAACGCGATAGGCTCGCCGGACAGATGCGCTTGGACAACCAGGCTGCGCACTGGGCGGACCGCTTCAGGCTCAACTTTCCTCTCGCAGGCCGCCAATAACAGCATTATTAAAACCACCAAGGAACCATGCGAAAGAGTTCGGTGAGTTTTGGTTGAGAGTCTCGGCATAGCCATCATATCCATCCATTATCCCTACAAGGCTGACACAGTTCAGAGCTATTGACGTCCGCACGATACCAAGATTTGAGCTGATCCAACAAGGCGGCATGGCAGTCCCTGTTGAAGCGACACAACATGCTACCTGGCTTAGCTCCGAGAAATAGTCAAATGTTGTGTACGCCCATCAGATTAGGCGGCGATCTCCTGACTCAAGAATACGCCGCCCTTTCCGATCCTGTCATACACAACTTTCGGTTATAGCTCCTTAGCTCCATCAGTTCTCCATTCCATTCATATGATGACCACATTTCTGGCTTCTTTGTCGCTTCAACGCCTACCCCTCTCTGTCTGGATGATGGCAGAGTCACACCTCAACAAGTAGTGTCTCCCTTACAGCAAAGGAAACATTCTCAGGCAATGTCCGGAAAGAAGGAAATGAGATAAGTGGAGAGAAACCTACCGACCTGGCTGGAGATGGACGATGGTCCCGTTTTCGCCGCTCGCCCACCCATGCATGGCATCGGGAAAACTGAGGCCGAAGAGCGAGGATGAGGCGATCGATTTCCCCTCGCTCCAGGTGAGCCCTGCGTCGGTCGTCCGATAGAGCATCCCGCGCTCACCGACAATCCAACCTTCTTGCGGGCTGGTGAAACGCACCTTCAGCAAATCCGTGAGTCGCGTACAGGTCGTTCCGCAGGGTAAGGTCAGGTCAACCCATTTGGCTCCACGATCCGTCGTCTGAAATAGAGCCCCCGCATTACCAACCGCCCAGCCGGTCATGGGATCGATAAAAAAGACATCGAACAAGGTCACCGCATGCTGCGTTTCTTGCGAAGTCCAGGTGGTGCCCCCATCGTTCGTCGAAAGGACAGTACCCAAGGCTCCGACGATCGTGCCTTGCTGGTCATTGAGGAAGTGCGCCGCATAGAGCGTCGCCGTCGTGCCGCTCGCCTGTTCCGCCCAATGCTGGCCGCCATCCGTGGTATGAAGGATCGTGCCAGCTCCCCCGACCACCCATCCGACAGCTGGGGACGTGAAGTAGACTCCATACAGTGCCTGCTGAGTATCCAAGGGTTGTGAAAGCCAGGACTCTCCCCCATTCGTCGTGCGGCTCAGAAATCCTCCAGCCCCCGTCACCCATCCTTTCGAGGAGTCGGCAAAGAATACGGACGTTAGCAAGGTAGACGTTCCACTCACCACCCGCTTCCATTTCTTCCCGCCATCGGTGGTGTTCAGGATGGTGCCTCCAGTTCCTACCACCCACCCATTCTGGTGTGTACGGAACTGAATACTCATCAAGGTTGATTGTGTGTGACTCCCCTGGATGGTGACAAAATTATTGGTGTCTGTGCTCCCAGCTGATTGAGGAAGCAGAACAATCATACTGAGCAGGAGAAACAGTGTCGCGATACTGTTTCGACGATGAGCGCGACCGAGAGGTAACCACACCAGCATTATTGATTGGTACTCGCGTCAGGCCTGTTGTTATTCCAGTAACCTGTGTCAGGAAGTCCTGTTGCTTCGATGGTGAACGGTCCGGCTTCAAGCGTGATCCACTTCTTCGGCGAACAACACGTTCCATCAAGAAGCAGATCCCATGATCCCCGACGCACGACCAGCGGACCGGTCGCCAGATTATCAAAAAACTCACCTTTCTTCCCGATCCCGTAGAGGTTACGGTGCGGGACCTTCACGACGATCTCCTCATCGGTCCATGATTGCACCAGCGCGGCTGCGCCATTAAACAACACTTCCGTCCGCGACACATTGGAGATGACATTTTGACTTTCGCCTGGTTCGTTGATTTCGACATCGGCTCGCCGCTTGTAGGCTTTCTGGTTCAACCCCAAATCGGCATGTTCAGCGGTCTTGAGAAATGTTCCGAACCCCCGGCCTTTAATGGTTACCGTGGCATCCAACCCGGCGGCCTGAGGGGCATACGACTCAATAACCGGCGTCACGAGCGTGAAGTCCCCGGCCTCGATGGCGAGGGTACCCCGCTCGGCACAACAGAGCCCGCCTACGTTCGGCGTGTTGGCACTCCGGTGAATAATGACCTTGCCGGTTTTCGCGCTGAACGGCACCCACACATCGATTCGGTCGTCGTTCCAGCGATAGATCACCGCCGGCACCCCGCCGATTTCGACGCGGTTCTCACCAGTATTGAAATCCATGAAGTTGTAGGGCGTCGACCCACTCTCTGAGTAAAACCCAAAGTGCTCACCGTGAATACGCAACAAGGTCCCAATGGGCGCGCTGGCAGGACTCATGGAAATGACGCGAGGAACGTGAACCGTAAACGGTGCGAGCACCCGTTCCCGTCCTTGATATTTCAGCACAAGCGGACCCGACTCTGCATCGAGCGGGACATGGAAGACAATGATGTCGTCTTTCCATTGATCGATGGTCACCGGCCGTCCCCCGATCAGGACTGCATCATCCATCAGCTCTTTGGTATTCCCAAACCCCTGGCCGAACAAGACCACTTTCGTGCCAACCGGTCCACTGACCGGGTCCACTCGAATGGACGGAATCAGGGTCAGCGGAACGGCATTGCTCACGGCATACTCGACCGGAGCACAACATGATCCGTCCGGGAGCGGATCAGAAGAGGCCAGTCGCACCAGGACATCTCCACTCACCGCGTTCGTCGGAATGTCAAGCTCGATCTTGTCGTCTTTCCATCGTTTGGGACGCACCACCACCCCGCCAACCAGCACATCATTGACACCGAACATGGTATTCGGATCGCGCGCGCCAGCCGAGAGCCCAAAATGATGACCGGTGATCTGAAGAGTCATCCCCCGTTCCGCTTCCGTCGGCGTGATAGTCTCAATCTGTGGCATCGCGAGATTCACAAATCCGGCGAGCATTTTTTTCTTTCCGATTAGCACCTCGACAAACCCGCTGGTCGCCTTGAGGGGAACCTTGACCTCGATCACCTCCCGGTCCCATCGCTGAACCAACGCCAACACCCCATTCATAGTCACCCTATTGAATTGGGTCGACTTGAACGTGCCAAATCCTTTTCCGCTCAGCACCAACGTCGCGCCAGGCGTCACAGACCGAGTGGACAGCTCAATACCCGTCTTCCCGGCATGCGCGAGAGAGATCGCCCCCCCAACAGGGATGACACACGAGAGAAAGAGTACCGTGATGACAATTCTATGCATGGATGGCCTGCCGGGAAGGAAGAAGACACAATGGGAACCACATCAAAGCCATAACCGACTTTAACAAGCGATTTTTTGAAGAGTCAAGGTGGACCAGAGAGGACTTGGACAATCAATTCAATTTCCACAGGAGCCTGGCGGGGAAGTTCAGCAGCACCGACGGCGACACGCGCGTGTCGCCCAGCAGCACCGAACAGCGAGACGAGTAGATCCGAGGCACCATTCAGCACTTGAGGTTGATCCGTAAACCCAGGAGCCGATGCGATATAACCGACCATTTTGACGATCCGCTTCACGCAATCGAGAGAACCGGCTTCCTGCCGAATGATACTCAATCCATTCAACACCGACACTCGTGCGGCTTCCATCCCTTGCTCGATGGACACATTCTGTCCAAGTTTGCCAGTCATGATGAGCTGGCCATCTCGTGATGGCAACACTCCAGAGAGGAACAAGAGATCCCCGACCCTGACTACCGACACATAGTTAGCAACAGGCTTTGGAGGAGCCGGCAATTCAAGACCCAGCTGTGTTAACTTCTGTTCATACGACATCGCTCACCCGCCCCCTGCTCCTCACCCGTTGTTATTACCCTAGTCTGAGCGCATCCAAGAAACTCTCCCCAACCGGCAATCGTTCGGCTTGAAGTGCCTCTACAATGGTCTGCCCCACATCGGCGGCGGTTGATCGACTTCCCAAATCGACGCCTTGGGCCAACTTGGGGCCGGTCACGAAGACCGGCACATACTCTCGAGTGGAGGTCCGTCCCGGTAATGAGAAATCTCGTCCATGATCACCCGTTACGATCACCATATCGCCGAGACGCAACTTCTCGAATAAATCTGGCAGGCGGCGATCACATTCTTGCAGGGCAGTGGCCGACTGTCCAGCATCTTCCGACAGCAGATCCAGACTGGCACAGATGAGACCGCGAGGCATCTTATTCAACATGCCGATCACTTCATCCACAGCCACCATCGCCGATGCTACCGGGAGGGCCTTGGTAAACCCGCGCCCACTGAAGAGGTCATAGATCTTTCCGACCCCCATCGCAATCTGGCCGGATCGGCTCAAGACATCCAACATCGTCACACCCGGAGGTTCGCTCACATAGTCCTTTCGCCCGACTTGAGGCCGAAGCAAATCATGCCCACCAATGACCGGCTGCCCGACGACACGAATGAGCATCCCCGCATCCTTCACCGCTTTCCGAATCTCGCGACATCGCTGTTGGAATTCCACCGGTGCCATGAGTGATTCATGCATAGCGACAAAACACGTATTGCCTCCGTCCGTCCACAGAATAGGCGCTCCGGTCGCCATATGCTCCATACTATGTCGGCGGAGCATCACCCCCATGGGCGAGAGACCTCGGCCGATCGATTTTCTGCCTAAGAGCTGTTCCACGACATCGACGACCTTGGTGGGGACGCCAGAGCTGCAGACTTTCGCGGCTTCTTTCTGAATCACCCCACTGACTTCCCAGTATCCGACGACGGAATCTTTACCTGGCGAGGCAAATCCCAGTCGGCCAAAAGATCCGTTCGGCTGGGCCATGGTCCGTACGCCCTTGATCGGAGCAATCTGCCCTAGACCCAACATCTCCAAATTCGGCACACTCAGGCCATCGACCGTCTCAGCGAGATGCATGAGGGTGTTCGCTTCAGCATCGCCATAGTCGACCGCATCGGGTAACGCTCCGATTCCCAACCCATCGATGACGAGAAGAATGACTCGTTTGATCATCGATGCACTATACTCAATTCACCGCATGGCTGACATAGGGACGTATGGGACCACCAGGTGGATCCAGAAGGACCTAGACGGGAGATAACTGAGTGTTATGCTTTACAATCCGTGGATTGATACTGTCACAGAGAGGTTTTCTTTTGATCCTGGCGACCTCGTGCTCCCAAGATATCTTTGCCGCCACACGACTACCCGGACCATCCCCCGATAGCAGAGGAATCCACCGCCTATCTTTCATGGTGCTATGCGCGTTTGTGGATTGCCGTCCGCCACTCGTCGAGGATTTTGAGACTGGCACTAGTTCCGATTCTATCGGCTCCGGCCTCGAGCATCGCCAGCGTGGTCTTCCAATCGCGAATGCCACCCGACGCTTTCACCTTCACCCGTCCTGCGACAATCTCCTTCAGGAGTCGGACATCCTCGACCGTGGCACCGGCGGCCCCAAATCCGGTCGAGGTCTTCACATAATCCGCTCCGGCTTCGATCACTAAATGGCACGCCGTCCGTTTCTCCTGCTGCGTCAAATAGCACGTTTCAAGAATCACTTTGTGCTCGACGTGCGGTGTCGCTTTCACGACTTCAGCAATATCGTTCCGCACAGCGTCATAATCGCCCGATTTCAGTCGGCTGACATTCAGGACCATATCCAAAACCTGCGCGCCGTGAGCCACTGCGTCAACCGCTTCAGCCACTTTAGTCTGTGTGCGATGCCCCCCTAATGGAAAGCCGATGGGGATGCCGACGCGAATGCTGGTGCCAACCACCGCCGCCACCGCCTCATCAATGTAGCAGGGTGGAACAAAAATCACCGTGAACCCGTTCGCTTTCGCCTCTTCGCACAACCGAAGTACCTCGACTTTCGTCGCGTCCGGCCTCAAGACCGTATGGTCGATCAGCGCCGAGAGATTCCATCCTGACATCTTTTACGAAACTCCTTCTTCGTCGTGTGTCTGTCTACCATCGGGGGACATCAAGGTCTGCGAATTATTGCCTCGTCGGAAGGGGCGCTTCTGGTACTTTTCCACCGCTCTGTTATGTTCCACGAGTGTCGCGGAAAACTGATGCGTTCCGTCGTTCTTCGAGACGAAATAGAGATACGCGGAAGGCACGGGATACAAGGCGGCACGGATCGACTGTGCCCCAGGATTGGCAATCGGCCCGGGGGGCAAACCGGCCCACCGATATGTATTGTACGGACTGGGATGGGACAAATCTTTTCTGTGAAGGTTTCCATCGAAATTCGGCAAGCCGTAGATGACGGTCGGATCGCTCTGCAGCGGAATGCGCTTCTTCAGCCGGTTATGAAACACGGACGAGATGTGTGGGCGTTCCTCTCCCGCACCGGTTTCTTTTTCGATCACTGACGCCAAGGTCAACACTTCATGGGCCGTTAAGTGAATGTCTTTGGCCCGCGCCTGCCATTCTTGGGTCATCACCTGAGCAAGCTGGTCGACCATGACTCGCATGACCTCTTTGGCGGTTGTCGGACGAGTCAATCGATACGTATCGGGATAGAGATACCCTTCCACCGTGTCAGCCGAGATCCCAAGAGTCTTCAAAAAAGACTTATCAGTGGCCAATCTGATGAACTCCGCACGATCCGTAATCCGGTGCTCAGCCAGCACATCGGCGATTTGGTTGAATGTATAGCCCTCGGGAATCGTGACGGGATGAAGGACCACCCGGCCAAGGACCAGCTTCGAAAGGATGTCCGCAGGAGCCATCGCCGCATTGAGCTCATATTCTCCTGGATGAATTTTTCGGTCAGCGTCTTGGGCCTTCCCTAGCAGCAGAAACGCGAAACGGCTCCTGATCAGCTGCTCTCGCTCAAGCACAGTCGCAGCTTGTTGAAACGTCGCGCCTTCGGGAATGACCACAACTTTCTGTGGAGCGCGATCCGAATCGGACAGGAGCGGCGCCTCAGCCCATCGAATCATCTGGTACCCGGCCAATCCGGCGAGTACGACGATCACGAGGACCACGATGAGGATGAGACGAAGCGTCATAGGCTGAACTGTCTTGGAGAGACTCCTCCCACTCTTCTCTTATCTCCTCCGAAGAGGTATGACCGTCGTGAGCCTTCGCTGGAGTGTGAGACTCAAGGTAACTCTGTAGCAAAATCGCGGCGGCCACACGATCGATCACTCCTTTGCGCTTCCTGCGACTGACATCGGCGGCAATCAAGAGGTCCTCCGCTGACCTCGTCGTCATCCGTTCGTCCCATGTCACGATCGAAACCGAAAGGGCCTCTCCTAAATGGGCGATGAACTCGTGAACCGCTTGCACCGCCGGCCCTTCTTCACCATTGAGCCGCAACGGCAGCCCAATCAAGACTTCCTTGACCTCATGTTCCTGCACCAACTGTTCGATGTGGGCGAGATCGCGAATGAGTGTCCGACGCTCAATCGTCTCTAATGGCTGTGCCGTCCAGCCTAATTCGTCACTGAGCGCGACGCCGATCCGTTTGGTGCCGTAATCGAGCGCAAGAATTCGGCTAGACATGATTCTACCGCTGGAGAGTGGTTTCAACCAGGCTAAAAACCTTTTCCAACGCGGCATCGAGCTTGGCTGGATCCTTCCCCCCGGCCTGGGCCATTTCTGGCCGGCCGCCTCCGGTTCCACCCACCTCAGTGGCCATAACCTTGATGAGCTCACCGGCTTTGATGCTCCCAATCAAGTCTTTCGTCACCACAACCAGCAACGAGACCTTGTCGCCGCCGGTCGCTGCGCCCAGTGCGATGACACCGCTTTTCATCTTGTCCCGGAGCTGATCCGCCAGCGCGCGCATACCGTTCCCATCCAGGCCATCCGTCCGCTGCACGTGCACCGCCACCCCGGCAACTGTCCTGGCAGTCGAGGCGACCGCAGCGCCGCTGGCCATTTTCAATTTCAACTCCTCCAGTTCCCGCTCCTTATCCTTCAGCTGTGTCATCAGCTTGCGGGTCTTGGCGACCAGCTCGGACTGCCCCGCCTTCAACAGATCCGATAGCTCGCGAACATCGGCTTCAAGTTTCTTCATGAGGACATACGCGCCGCTGCCCGTCTGCGCTTCGATCCGGCGCACACCGGCCGCCACGCCCCCTTCTGAGACAATGCGGAAGAGTCCGATGTCACCCGTCTGTCGGCAATGGGTGCCGCCGCACAGTTCTTTGCTGAACGACTCCACAGTCACCACGCGTACCTGTTCACCGTACTTGTCGCCAAAGAACGCCAGGGCGCCGTTCGCCACGGCCTCCTGAATACTCATCACCTGAGTGCGCACCGTCTCGTTCTTGCGAATTTCTTCATTCACCGTCGATTCAATGTCGTCGATGTCGCGGGACGACAGCGGTCGAAAATGAGCAAAGTCAAACCGAAGACGGTTGGGTCCGACCAGCGATCCATACTGCTTCACATGCGGCCCCAGTAAATCACGCAGAGCCGCATGGACGAGATGCGTCGCCGTATGATTGCGCGCAGCATCCAGACGTGTGGACGCATGCACCGTCATATGCAGACGCTCACCTTCTCGAACGCACCCCTTGCGAACCGTTCCCTTGTGCAAGATGACCGTCGGCGCCGGCCTCGTCGTCTCTTTGATATCAACCACCCCTTCAGGACCAGTCAAGGTTCCCTGATCTCCGACCTGCCCACCGCCTTCGGCATAGAAGGGCGTGACATCCAGCGCCAGCTCAACCGTCTCCCCTTCGACGGCTTCCTTCACCAGTTGCTCGCCTTTCAGAATCGCCCGCAAGACGCCGTCGCTTTCCAAATGCTCATAGCCGACGAAAGTCGTCGCTCCGATCCGTTTGGCCAGCTCCGCGACAGCCGGCCTGGCCGTTTCCTGTTCAAATCCACCGGTCTTACGCGCGCGAGTCCGCTGCTCCTCGATTGCCGCATTAAAACCAGGTTCATCGACCGTCATGCCCTGTTCCCGGCAGGCCTCGGTGATCAAGTCCATGGGGAACCCGTAGGTGTCATACAGTTTGAAGACGTCGTCCCCTGCCAAAACCGTTTGTCTCGCCGCCTTCGCCCGCTCGATCATCTCGTTCAAAATCGGCAAACCCTGGTCGAGCGTCGCGATAAACCGCTCCTCTTCGCCTTTTGTCGCTTCAGCGATCGTACCGGATGCCGCGAGCACCTCCGAATAGGTGCCGGCCATCTGGTCCACGACCGTTGCGCTGAGTTCATATAGAAAAGGCTCGATAATGCCGAGCAGCCGGCCATGACGAGCCGCGCGGCGCAGGATCCGTCGTAACACATACCCTCGCCCTTCGTTCGACGGCAGTATGCCATCCGTCATCAAAAACGTAATGGCGCGCAAATGGTCCGCAATCACGCGCATCGAACGGTCCGAGGAATCCTTCTTGCCATACTTGGTGCCGGCCCGTCCGGCGATCGCCGCAAGCAGCGGCGTAAAGAGATCGCTGTCGTAATTGCTCGAGACACCCTGCGCCACGGCAACTAACCGCTCAAGCCCCATCCCCGTGTCGATACTCGGTTTCGGCAGCGGGTGGAGCGTGCCGGAGGCATCACGGTTGTACTGCATGAAGACGAGATTCCAGATCTCGATCACCCGGTCGCCCTCGCCGTTCGGCCGGTCTTCGCCTGGTACGGACGGACCCTGGTCGAAGTGAATTTCCGAGCAGGGGCCGCAGGGACCAGTGTCCGCCATTTGCCAGAAGTTGTCGTGTTCGCCACACCGAACGATGCGCGACGGCGAGACGCCGATCTTCTTCCAGAGCTTCTCCGCATCGTCGTCCTCGCGAAAGACCGTCACCCACATCCGATCTTTCTGCAGCCCGACGGTCTGCGTCAGAAACTCCCATCCGAATCGGATGGCATCATCTTTAAAATAATCGCCGAACGAAAAGTTGCCGAGCATCTCGAAGAACGTGTGGTGCCGCCTGGTGTACCCCACATTTTCAAGATCGTTGTGTTTGCCGCCGGCGCGAAGGCACTTTTGCACAGACACCGCTCGTGTATAGGGACGAGGTTCTTCTCCGAGGAAGACCCGCTTGAATTGATTCATCCCGGCGTTGGTGAAGAGCAGCGTCGGGTCCGCTTGGGGAATCAAGGCCGAGCTGGGCACCGCCTGATGGCCGTGCTGTTCGAAATACCGGATAAACGATTGCCTAAGTTCCTGCGCACTCTGAGTCATGAGTCTCATCCTTCATCGCTACCGTGAGCGACTATCACAATACGATCAATCGTCTCTTCGTCGAAACCCCGCTGACGTAGGAGACGCACCGATTGCGCCGGGGTCAACCGGCTGCCATGGCGCTGTCTGGCGTTCAGCGCTCGACGAGCCATTCGTTCTTCCCCCACCTCGTGGAACACGTCGGCAATCACCCGATCCGCCACCGTCTCGGTAATTCCCTTGGCCTCCAACTCCGCCTTGATCCGCGCTGGTCCCATCGGACGAGAGACCAGCCTCCGTTCCACCCATCGCTGAGCATAGGTCTGATCGTTGAGATAGCGGAGATCGGACAATCGACGAATCGTGTACCTAATCTGAGGTGGTAGGGCTCCTTTGGATCGGAGAAATTGTTCGACGTGCGCCACGGTACGATCGCAACGGGCGAGAAACCGAATCGCGAGTGGCATCCATCCATCTGCCGAGGATTGCCCGCTCTGATTAAGCTTGGCCACTCGCGTACCGCTACCGATGGGCCCGTTTGTCCTCGCTGCGGGCCGCAGGCTTCTCTTCTTTGGCCTCAGCTTTCGTCTCAGCTTTCTTCTCGCTCCGAACCGGGACGCCAGCCACTTCTCGGAGTTTCATTTCGACCTCATGTGCCGCCGAAACATTGGCCTTGAGAAAGTCTCGGGCGGCATCACGCCCCTGGCCGACTCGCTCTCCCTTGTAGGAATACCAGGCACCCGATTTCTCGATGATCTTCTTGTCGACGCCCATATCCACCAATTCGCCGACCTTGGAAATACCCTCGGCGAACATGATGTCAAACTCGGCCTGGCGAAACGGCGGCGCCATCTTGTTTTTCACCACCTTCACACGAACGCGGCTGCCCATCACCTCCTGGCCTTCTTTGATGGATTCGATTCGGCGAATATCCAAGCGAACGGACGAATAGAACTTGAGCGCGTTGCCGCCGGTGGTGGTCTCTGGATTCCCGAACATGACGCCCAGCTTCATGCGAATTTGGTTGATGAAGATCACCGTCGTCAGCGACTTCGCAATCGCCGCAGTGAGCTTTCGTAAGGCCTGTGACATAAGCCTGGCCTGAAGCCCCATGTGGGCATCGCCCATTTCGCCCTCGATTTCCGCGCGAGGCGTCAACGCCGCGACCGAATCGACCACGATCAAATCAATCGCGCCGCTTCGCACCAAGGTTTCGGCGATCTCCAAAGCCTGCTCACCCGTGTCCGGTTGCGACACCAGCAGATCATCAGCCTGCACGCCCAGCTTCTTGGCATAGGTTAAATCCAGCGCATGTTCGGCATCGATAAACGCGGCAACGCCTCCTGTTTTCTGCACCTCGGCAATACAGTGCAACGTCAACGTCGTCTTGCCGGATGCCTCAGGTCCGAAGATCTCAATCACCCGCCCACGTGGAAGCCCACCGACCCCGAGAGCGATGTCGAGTCCCAGCGAGCCGGTGGAAATGGCCGGTACGTCGACCTTGTCTTCCGCCCCCAGCTTCATGATGGCTCCCTTCCCATACTGCTTCTCAATCTGGGACAGGGCTAAGTCAAGCGCACGCTTCTTGTCGTCTTTTTCAGACATGCGAATCTCCTACAAGATGAGAGGAAAGAATCCGGTCGATTATACCCAAGCCACGTGGCAAAACCTAGCCTCATCTCATCGAAGAGAAGTGAGACACACTGTGCGAGGCAGGCCAAGCCGATGCGTAAGAAAGGCAAAATCAATAGCGGGAAACCGCCTGAGGTGATTCATTTATGGAAAGTCGAAATCTTGCGGGGACGCCTCATGCGCGGCGATGATCACACCGACAAAAAAGAATTACGATCCTCTCCTCGTATTCCATTGGACTGCCGCCTGTTCTTTTCAAGTACCGAACTGGTAGAGGCTGATGCGACACTCCTCGATCTGTCCAGCACTGGCTGTGCAGCCGAGTCCGAGACCACCGTCCGGACCGATATGAACCTCGACCTGTGGATCTTTTCCCCAAACTATAACTGGCGCATGCACATTAACCATGCTGTCGTTCGGTGGGTCCGAGGACAGGTGTTTGGAGTGGAATTCCTGAATCTTCGGCCAGTCCAGCGGAAACGACTGCGCCAGCTGGTCGAGAAGTTCAGAGCGCAGTAACTAATCGCAACGACGGGACCATGTCCCACAGGTTCCTTTGCCACCCGCAAACTGGCTTTCCCAAATGGATCCTCCTACCGTCTCGGATGAATCACCAGAGTCCGCCCCCTTCAATCATCCTCGAAATCGCGCTCTGACCCCTATTACTACGTCGACGCGCGATTGCAACGTTACACTTTCACAACGATCTTGCCGAACTGCTCATTGCTCTCCATGTATCGATGAGCATCCGCTATCTGATCCAGCGTGAACACATTCCGATCAAGGATGGGATTGAGCGCTCCGGACTTCAGTCCTTCGTAAATGTAGCGCTTCCCGCGCTCTAGCGTTGCCGGGTTGGTCGTGCACTCAAACAAGGTGTATGCGTGCATCCGCAAGCTCTTCTGGAACGCTGGGAACAAGGGGAAAGGTGTAGGCCGCATGTCCAGCAATCCATAGATGATCAACGTCGCACCGTGAGCCGCCGCCTGCGCAAGCGTCTCCACGTACGGGCCGGATACGGAGTCGAAAATGAGATTCGCGCCTTGACCATCGCTGACTGCCGCTACTCGCGCGGGCAGTTCTTCCTGGTCGGTAACCACAACATGGTCGGCACCCGCTTCCAGCAGACGAGTCTTCTTTGCCGCCTTTCGAGTCACTGCGATCGTCGTTGCTCCCGTTGCCTTCGCTATCTGAATGGCTGCCAAGCCGACACTGCTGCTCGCTGCAGTGATGAGTACCGTTTGCCCTTTCTGCAGTTGGCCTCGCTCGAGCAATCCAATCCACGCCGTCATGTACTGCATCCAAACAGCACTCCCTTGCTCCGGCGTAAAGTGCTCAGGGTACGGTGCGACGGCGAACGCGGGCACCACGGCCGATTCGCCATAGACCCCATGAGCACTGAGACCAAACGCTGGAATCGTGCTGACTCGATCGCCAATCTTCACGCGTGAGACACCAGGGCCGATGGCGTCGACGACCCCGGCTGCTTCATAGCCCAAGCGGCTAGGCAACTGCGCAACTTCGAGGTAGGCGCCAGAACGGAACATGGCCTCAGCCCGATTCAGTCCAAGTGCGTGCACACGCAGGCGAACTTCACCCTCCTTGGGTGGAACGAGCGGCTCCTCCACGATTTTGAGTACATCGGGACCACCTGTTTGATGAAAACGTACGATCCTCGGCATGATCTACTCCTGAATAAGTACGACAACGGGGATTTGATGAGTGTGTATCTTCCGCTTGCGCTAGCCAGGGTCATTCTATGACTGAGTGTCGCGGGCCGCATAACGACCCGCGTGAATGGCGCGCCGCTTTTGCGCGCCAGACTCGACGCGGCTGTTATGCATCTTCACTGCTATGTTGCCGCTTTGAAAGCGCTTGAAATAGGAAGCCTTCTAGCCGCTCAGTATTTAGACGACCTGTGAGCTCCACGAGCTCACGAGCAAGTTCACGCAACTCTGTGGTTGTTGGTATTGGTTTAGCATTTCCATATGAATCTCTGATATGGGCATCTCCATCAAGTTCCTGTGCCCACAAGCCATGTACCAACTCATTTCTCTTGTCGGTGAGCCGTTTACAATCAGAGAGTATTGCTTGCAGCTTAACTAGAGGTGCTCCTTCACCAAGCCTCTTTCTCGCATTTTTCCTTACTCGATCCCTAAGTTGTGCTGAGCCTTCGTGTGTAGTTGCTTTGAGAGCCTCCTCAGGTGTCACACCTGTGAGGCTCTTTATGGTCATCTTCAGAATGTGACTTAATTGTTCGTGTCGGATCGTAACTTCGCCAACGGCAGCAAGCAGTTCACTGTCCTGTGGTACATGAAAGAAAATCATTTTTGCGGCCATCTTCCCACTCTCATGCATAACAATATTTGGACAGACTGTATATTCCCCTCACAGCAGCTTGTCCACTTGTGCCTAAGCCGTTGAATAGGCACCAATTGCATGCTTTTGCGAGGAGCTGACCTAGCGGCTTCGCCGAAAGACCTGAAGGGTCACCAGCCATCAGTTGACTCTCTCCCCATCTCACTTATAAATTCTGCCACTCACGATTCACTCATTACGCGAAGGAACACCCATGCCAACATTGTTCACACCGCTCCAAGTTGGAGAGCTCCTCTTGCCCAACCGTATCGTCATGGCTCCCCTCACCCGTGTGCGGGCCGGATCGACACACATCCCTAATGACATGATGGTGGACTACTACTCCCAACGCGCGTCGAGCGGACTCATCATGACGGAATGCACGATGGTCGATGCCCACGCCTGCGCCTTCATGGGTGAAGGTGGGATTTACAGCCCCGCGCACGTAGCCGGTTGGAGACGCGTGACAGATGCGGTCCATGCGAAGGGTGGCCGGATCTTCATACAGATTTGGCATCCAGGCCGTGCTGCACATTCGTTGCTGAACGATGGCGAGCAGCCGGTCTCCAGCAGCGCGAAAGCAATTCGTCACGAAACGACTCACACCCCGCAGGGTGCCAAGCCCTATGAAATCCCTCGGGCGCTCCGCACTGACGAAATTCCACGATATGTGGAGATGTTCAAATCTGCTGCACAGAACGAACAGTTGGCCGGCTTTGACGGGGTGCAAGTCCATGGTGCGCACGGCTATCTGATCGATAACTTTCTGCGCGACGGCGTGAACGCACGCACGGATGCCTACGGAGGCTCCGTTCCCAACCGTGCTCGATTCCTGCTGGAGGTGACGGATGCCGTCATCGGCATCTGGGGCGCTGGGCGCGTTGCCGTGCGGATATCGCCACTGGTTCCCTTTAACGACATGACGGAGAGTCAGCCCGAAGCTCTGGTGACACATGTGGCACAAGAATTAAGTCGGCGCGCGATCGCGTTTCTGGAAATCCGGCATGAGAACCACATGCTACCGGAGGAACTAGCGATCTTGCAGATTGCCCGCAAACATTTCCAGGGGGCATTGATGACCAACGGAAGCTATACCCGTGAGAGCGGCGAAAAGACGGTCACAGAGGGAGCAGCTGATGCGATTGTCTACGGACGGCCGTACATCGCCAATCCGGACTTGGTTGAGCGCTTCACGAAGCAGGCCCCGCTCAACGAGGTGAATTTCAATCGACTCTATGGCGGTGGAGCAGATGGCTACAGCGATTATCCAGCGTTGGCCGGATGATACCCAGCCCATCCCATTACGTCTGGTTTGTGTAGCGGCATACCCTACTTACAACAATGGAAGAACACGAGTGGAAAGGAGCCACCGGATTAGCTGATAATCCTCCGCCCCTGCTCGCACGACATTGGAGACTGACATGATTTCACAATGGATGAGACTCTGCGTCATCTGTGCCCTATTGCCCTTGCTCCTGGCCATGCGCCCCGTAGATGAGAAACTTCTGATCGCCGCAAGAGATGGCAATCTCGCCCAGATCAAGACCCTGCTTGATGAAGGAGCGGACGTCCAAGCTGCCAATGAGCAGGGGACGACAGCGCTGCATGCTGCAGCCTGGAATGGGCATCGCGACGTCGTGACACTCTTGCTGCGCAAGGCCGCACCGGTTAATCACGCCACCAGCGACGGAGCCACCCCGCTCTACATTGCGGCACAGAATGGTCATTCGGCAGTGGCTGCGCTCTTGCTGAATAACGGAGCAGCGGTGAATCAGGCCACCAACATCGGTGTGACGCCACTGTTCATCGCCGCGCAAAAAGGCAATCACGGCGTGATCGAGTTGCTTCTTCGACAGGGAGCCGCCGTGAATCTGGCCTTGCCTGATGGCTCGACACCGCTCTTCGTCGCAGCCCAGCATGGGCATATCGCAACCGTGTCACTCCTCGTGGATAAAGGCGCGGCGGTGAACCAGGCCATGACGGATGGGGCAACACCACTCCTTGTCGCCGCACAGAACGGACATCTCGCCGTCGCGACGCTCTTACTCGAACAGGGCGCCCTCGTGACCCAAGCCGTCCACAATGGTGTGACCCCGCTCCATGTCGCGGCGCAGAACGGTCATCAAGGAATCGTGGAGCTCCTCCTGAAGCAGGGCGCAGCGATCAATCAGAAAGCACGGAACCATGCCACGCCGCTCCTCCTCGCCGTACAAAATAACCATCGAGACGTTGCGGGGCTGTTACTCGCCCAGAATGCGCTGGTCAACCAGCCAGCACCCGATGGTGCCACACCGCTTCACATCGCGGTAGCGGCAGGCCATCGAGACATGGCGGCACTCCTCTTGAAAAAAAGAGCGGACGTGAATGCACAGACGGCGGACGGCAAAACCCCGTTGCACGTGGGAGCCTATCAGGGCAATCGGGAGATCGTGACGCTTTTGCTCAAGCACGGAGGGAACAAACGGGCAAAAACACTATCCGGTGAACTCCCGATCGACCTCGCTCGCCAACAAAGCCACCGCGCACTTCTATCTCTCCTGAAGCCCTAACCCTCAGGCAGCCGATGGGCGCGGCATGACCCCGCTCTTTCTGCCAGCAAAAATGGACATCCGGACATTGTGGCGCTCCTAGTGGAACGAGGAGCAGCCCCTCACACCACTTCCCAGAGTTTCGTATAGACGGGGCCAGTTGGACGCAAATGGCTTTTCATCAGCACGATCGGCCCAACTGTCATCGACCCTAACGGCAGTGCCTGCTCACAGACGCCACTTTTGGCGAGCAGCTCCCCGACCTGTCGTTCACCTAGTTTGATCCTCGCCAGTGTCAGATGTGGGTTGAAGAGTTTCTCGTCTGGTGCAAAGCCGAACGAGTGGCAGCAAGATTCTATCGCCCGATGCAACCCCGCCAACCGCTTGGCTGGTTCACTGTTGAGCCACTCTTCAGATGGGCCGACCCACAGTACCCGTGGTTTCTCGAAACTTGGGAAGGCCTGGAGCCGATCGATCGGGATCTGAATGGTCGGATGAGACCGCCTGACACTCGCCATCGCTTCACGGAGTTGGTCGATGAGGTGCTTCTCCGTATCTCCGAGAAACCTCAGCGTGAGATGAAACGAATTCGCTTGTCCCCAGGTGATGCGGATCTCCTTGGAGAGATGGGCCGCGAGCCGTTCCTTGAGGTCGTGCTGTGCCTGGGAGATCGCGGTACGAACCTCGTCACCGGCCTCGACGGCTAAAAAGGTCCGAATCATGCTTTTCCCCTTCCGATCAGCCAACGTCGAAGCAGATCGAGTGCTGCCTGTGCAGCCCGCTGTTTGATCACAAACCGGTCTCCATGGAACCGACACTCCTTTATCACGGTATCGCCGTTGCCTCCGTCGAGTCCGATATAGACCAGTCCGACTGGTTTTGTTTCAGTCGCACCGCCAGGTCCAGCGATACCCGTGACACTCACGGCCACTGACACCCCTGCCCGTTCCCTCATTCCTCGCGCCATCGCCGCCGCGACTTCTCGACTAACTGCCCCATGCTGCTCAAAGAGACCCGCTGACACTCCGAGCATCTCCGTTTTGGATCGATTACTGTAGCAGAGCGCCCCACGATCGACATAGGCAGATGATCCCGGCACCTGTGTGAGTCGATGTCCGATCAATCCTCCCGTGCACGATTCAGCCACCGCAACCGTGAGCCCCTGTTCGACCAACAGTCGACCGACGACCTCTTCCATCGTGTCATGTCCTTCGGCATAGATCCACTCACGCAAACTCGTACGAACCCCTTCCGCTAATGACTGAAGCACGGCTTCTTTGATCGATCGATGAGCCTCAGTCGTCAGTGACACCAGCACGCCTGTCGGCGAGGCCAGCAGCCCCAGGGCAATCGGCGTTCGTTTCTGTATGAGTCCCTGCAGCTTTGCATCCACATCGGACTCCGGTAATCCCCAGGTATGAAAGATCAATCGTGTGATGGGAGAGGGACGCGTCTGCGCCGATCGGTCAAATTGAGCGGCCAATAGTGGAACAACCGATTGCTCCGTCATAGCTTTCATTTCGCTGGGAACACCAGGCAATGCGATCATGTGTGTCCCCCGCCAGGTGATCGCGAACCCCGGCGCCGACCCAACTGGATTCGGCAACACGGTCGCCTTGGACGGAATCAACGCTTGTCGTAATTGCCCCTTGTTTGGTATTCTCCCCCATTGAGCCAACCGGGCCCTCATATTCTCGAAGGCTTCCTTGCGGCGAGCCAATCGGAAGCCCGTGACCGACGCGACGGCTTCCCTGGTGCAATCGTCGACCGTAGGACCCAACCCCCCGGTCATGATCACAATCCCAGCCCGACGGCAGGCTGTCGTCAGGACTGCGGCAATATCCGACTGATCGTCTCCGACGATGGTCTTGAACCTGACCTCGACGCCGATCGCAGCCAAGGCATCGGCGATCAACAGCGAATTGCTGTCAGAGCGGCCTCCGACGAGAAGCTCTGAGCCAATGGCGATCGTTTCTGCGAGATACCCATGTGGCGATGCTGTTGCCATACGCGATACGAGTCTATTCTATCTGAGCCGGGTTGATCACAACGCGAACCGCTCCACCGATTACACGCGCTTGCCAGTACCAGAAGCTCCGTATCCTGTCAATGAACAGTTCGGGTCTGGCCTCCCGTTGACAAGACAGAAGGGGAAGTGCTAAACGAAGAAGACTTGAGGAGAGGCTCTCCTCTATTGATGCTAATTGATACTAAAGGAGTTTGGTAATGTCGACCTCGGAAACATCCCCTACCCCGTCGGCCCCTCGACGTCAGTACGTCAACTTTGCATTCTATAAAGTCGATCCCGCTTGGCGGCGGTTGCCTGAGGATGTGCGGACGCAGGGCAAGCAGGAATTCCTCCGCGCGGTGGAGGAGTATAACGGACAAGTCCTCCTGGTTCCCTATTCGACCATTGGTATTCGTGGTGACTGCGACTTCATGCTCTGGCGTATCAGCTATGATCTCGACCTGTTCCAGGACATGACGACCAAGATGCTGGCCTCCGGCCTTGGGCAGTATCTTACGACCCCCTATTCCTATCTGGCGATCACCAAACGATCCGTGTACGTGGATCATCACTCGCATGCAGGCC
>SWDG01000027.1:590469-631172 GCA_005116965.1 Nitrospira sp.
GCTGAACACGACCTATTCGTTCGGGTTGGACGATCAGGAATGGGTCGTGGCGTTTGAAAGCGACAAGCCGGAAGATTTTCTGGACTTGGTGATGGCGCTACGGGAGACGGAGGGTTCACGCTATACGCTGCGGGATACCCCGATCTTCACGTGCATTCGCAAGAGTCTCAAGGAAACCCTCGACACCCTCGGCGGCTAGATATCTAGGTCAGAATGAGTCCTAGGGCCTTTGATCCTCACGATCGAAGGCCCTGTTTTTTTTTCATCGGTACTGACCTCATCGGGTCACACCCGTCCCCACCGCGTTCGATCGTCCTCCCAGAACTCAACAGCCTTCGCACGGGCACATGGTTCAAGCCTTACCGCATCAGGCCCCGGCTGGTTGTCAAGATCCTCTCCACGATCTCCGTTCTCACCCCAAGCCGGATAGTACGAAAAGTTCATAAAAATAGTGATTGTGTCCCAATGGCTGCTGACCGCTCATGCACCTGTCCACGGCTTTGACAGTCCGACGAGGCCTGTGTTACCTCTACACTGTCACTCGTTGGAATCTCATGGCTGATACCACCGCGCTCTATGCCTTGCGTTTTCCTGATGGCTCGGTGAGCCTGTATATCGATGAACTCTATGCCCAAGACCGAGGGATCGACCCCTCCCAGCTTGTGCGGATAGAAATCCCACGGGAAATGTTCCTGAGCGGCAGCATACAAGACATCCGTGAATATGTCGCACTTCAACTCGAACAACGTGAGCAACGGACCGGCACAGCGTAGTCAGACATCAGAGATGAGTCGAACTGTCTCACCCCTGCGTACACCTTAGAATATTGGCCTTCACCGCCTGAAAGAACATATGACACACGCAGTCATGGCATCGCCGCTGACCGCCGAGATGATTGAAGACGTCGTCGCCGGCTTGCCGATCCAAGGTCGCATCATCCTCAGACTGTTGCTGATCCAGTATCTCGACGTCACCCACGAGGAAATCTTGTATATGGTGGCGGACCGGCCGGACCCTCGATGTGTCTCAGGCAAGAAGCCTGTCACCACGATGACCCAGGAATCGATTACGGCAATGATCAATCGCCGGGACGAATACCGCAGGCGGGCTCGGCTTCGACGAGAACGAACCTGGCTGCAGTGCATAGTCCTGAAACATCAGGCCCACATAGCGGAGGCCTTCGTCTCTCGAGCCGCTCTCCTGCTCGCTGACCGTGGGGTGTCTGCCGAAACAATCGAGACGCTCAAATCCCAGGCTCGGTCTGCCGTCCCCACGGCAACGCTCCGGCTGCTGGAAGAGCGTTGGGAACACAACGAGATTACTGCGGAGGAATATCAACGGCAACGGCTGGCCATTGAAATGCAAACACTGCTCCGGTTTGCTGAACGGTTCAAGAAACGTCTCGACCTGGCTGAGCGCGAGCAGCGGACATCGGATCAGACGATCTTGCTCGATCATGAAATCGGCCATATTTGGGGAATCCCCGCCAGTACGTTGGCCGCGCGCAAGGTTAAGTTCTTGTCTCAGTATCTCACTGCACTGCAGGCCAAAGGCTCAGGGATCCGTCCGGCACCAGGAAGCACCCCCTCCCTGGAGCTCTGGAAGGACACCGTGCAGGTCCTCTCCCGCACCTCCATCGAGCGATCGATCGCGACCTACGATGGGCTCGAGCAGACGGAGTCGGCTTTACTTGAGAAACTGGCTGCCTATGCCGTGATTCGGATACCGGAAGCCACGGAAACGAAATTTTGGAATTCGCTCGTGTACGGAGCGAGTTCCAACGCCATGCACAGTGAATCAACCCGGACCTTGTTTGGACTCCAACGGCTGGTCTCCATACAAAAAGATGTGGACGCCGGCGACGAGGCGCTGGATGAAGAACTCCTCACACGCACGGCGCCGAAATCGAAAGAGCAGGAGTTGCTCGCATCGCCGAACGAGGCGAGCCCTGCCGAACTGACGGAACTGCAGCAGCACATTCTCCACAACTTCATCGGAGAGGATGTCAGCGGTCGAGCCTCCGACAAATGGTAAACTTTCATAGTTGCCAATCACCAGCAGTTCGGTATAATTACGTTCAACAATGAGAACACGATCCTCTACTCCCTCACCATTTGTCACATCAGTGGCTGTCTTTCTCCTACTCCTCTTCATCTGCCCTTACCTGCCAGGAGGACTGGGCACGGCGACCCCGGCAGCAGCTGCTAGCCTGATTGAGATCTCGGAGCTCCTAGCCCACCCGGAGCAGTACGATCATCAAGACGTCATGGTCACTGGAAAGGTCATGAACGTGCAGTTAGCCACCAATCGTCAAGGGCAACCTGCCTATGGCTTTTTGTTGCAAGACCAGGCCGGTACATTGAAGGTGGTAAGTCTTGGACAGCTGGAAGTCCACGAAGGTGATCAAGTGATTGTCGAGGGTGTCTTCAGTCGCCTCAGGCAAGTTGGCCGCACGATCGTTTACAATGAGATCAAAGCCCTGTCTGTCAAACCCCTGACCCGTCTGAACCCGGATTTTGTCGGCTGAACTCCCTCATCAGAATCGACAGAGCAGGCATCCTTGTCTCTCATACACATCTATTTGGATGGTGTAGTTCCATTCTTCCGGCAACCCGCCGCCCCCCGCGACAAAACGAACGTCTTCCGTGGTATTCCGAACACCTCGGAACACCAGATCCAGCTGCATGTTCTGCGCTTTGTACCACCGGAATCCCGTTTGATAGGCTGGAAATTTCTCCTCGAACCCGAACGGGTCGCCGTTGAACACTTCTCCTAAAAAGCGAAGCTCGCGTGTCATCGGCGTAATAACCTCAAAACCCGCGGCCCAGTACAGCTTACTCTGGAACGTGGCTGGGCCGGCATCATAGCGAGACTTTGCCCCGAGATTAAAATGAATGGACAGATTGTTGTCATAGGGATCGGTGTCGGGATCGGGTGTGAAGAGAAACCAACTGAGGTGAGCCATGGCATATCCGTCCCAGTGTTGCCGATTGCCGTTGAGAGGAAACAACGCGGCAGCGGCAACCGAGAGGGAAGGAATCACACCCAGAGAACTATGGAGGACATACTTCGGCTGAATCAGTATGTCGAGCGGTCGGGCTTGATTGTCATGATAGGTAAAACCGAATCCACCGGCAGTAAGCTCAAGGCGGTTGGTGATACCGATGCCTTGCAGTGAACGCACCTCTATAGCCGGTTTCCCTCCTTGTGCCATCGTGATCCCGCCGTATGATTCAGTGACCACCTGCCCTCTATAGATAATCCGCGCGTCGTCGGTCACGAAGGGACGCACGGCAAAAGCTTCCGATGTCCAGATGAGCGATACCGTAGCAACGATGAGTGCCATCGCTCCGAGACGCTGAACAAAGCGCACACATATATATTCACAGCCGATCCTCTCACTGACTATTGGCAGGAATGCACGCATAGACACCTGCTTACTTCTCTGATTACATGAGATTGTCTCAAACCTCAATCTATATTCGATCGCGTTTCCAACTGTAACAAACAGTTAACACCCCAGTACGAGGCGCATCATCCTTCGGTCACGAACTGTCGGCATGCCATAACCAGCTCAACGATCCGCTTGCGATCCATGACCCATCTGAATAAGAAATCGGTGCGGAGATTGCGGTGTGCGCTCAGTGGGGAAGCTTCAAAATCCAGGTAAGCATACGATCTGAGATCCGATCAGGAAGCAGTTTCACCATCAGCGCGCGGAGCTTGGCATCAGTCCCAACGAGATACCGCGTTTTCGGAGTCGGCGCCGTCAAGGCTTCTTCAACCACTCTTGCAACCGCGTCAGGCAAGATCGCTCGCTTTGAGGCTTCTCCCACGACCTTCCTCACCGCAGCCACAACAGGCTTATAGAGGGTTCGAAGTTCCGTCTCGATGCCAGCCTCTCGCTCAGCTGCCTCCATCGCCGACTTATTCCAAATAGGCGTCGTGATCGCACCCGGCTGGATAATCGAGACATGAATCCCCCATTGTTGAACTTCGAGGCGCAAGGCGTCTGTAATGGCTTCCAGTGCGAACTTCGAGGCCGAATAGGGGCCCATCAGCGGCATCGTTGAGAGTCCTGCGATAGAGCCCATATTGACGATTCGTCCCCGTGCCTGCCGAACTAATGGAAGAAACGCCTGAGTCACGGCCACCTGTCCAACGACATTCACTTCAAGCTGCTGGCGGAGGTCGGCGATCGGCACGGCTTCAAGTGGCGCTACGACTGCAATCCCGGCATTGTTAATGAGTCCAAAGAGTCCACGATCCCTCGTCGCTTGCAAAACAACTGCGTGAGACTTCCGAATGGTTGCAAGATCCGTCACATCGAGTTCCACCGGCACCAGCCGATCGGAACTGGCTTTTTGAAGGACCACGCCATCTTCTGATTTCCGTACTCCTGCAAACACGGCAAAACCCAATCGATCAAGATGCAGCGCACAGGCCGCTCCAATTCCAGTAGAAGCCCCCGTGATGACCACCGCGCGATTGTCTCCGATCGACATTTTGATCCTCTCAAACGGTCCCTCAAAACCATAGCAGGTTTTGAACAACTTCAGCCAGACATGGCGCGGCTATGCCATGTCCAGTCGGTGGACAGTGACCGTCGTCTTCGGCTATCATCTGCATTCTTCAACGTGGCGGTGTAGCTCAGTTGGCAGAGCAGCGGACTCATAAGCCGCGGGTCGGCCGTTCAATCCGGCCCACCGCCACCAAACAACGTCTGCTCGCGCCAGACACGTTTTATGACCTTTCCGCCGTCAACTTGGCTGAACACGCATCTCTTGAGTCTCTCGATCTAGCGTTTCTCGCGGACTACACTGCAATCTTTCAAGATACGAACATGCATTCGGTCTTGCAACAAGCCTATGGTGCCGAGATGAAGGCGGCAGTGGAGCGATATCATGCGGATGCACTGGACCAGGCATTTACCCATCTTGAGCGGGCACACATCTTAGGACAATCATTTTCGGTTGCCCATGCGCGGACACACTGGTGGATGCTGAAGATTGGTTGGAGGCGGCGAGATTTTGTAGAAATTTCCGGTCAACTGCCTCGGATCCTGGGAGCTCTGCTGTTCTCACGAATGTGGGTGCCGATAGGCAATACTGGCGGGGCGCGAGTGCCACCATTCAAATCCATGCCGATTCCTGAAGATCTGCAGACGTTACTGGATAAATATGGGCGAGATGCCAAAACAGTATAACGAATCGAGGTGAGCCTCTCCCGCTATTCTTCCCGGAGCCCCTCCACCACCGGTTGTCGTGCCGCCCACCGGGCCGGGAAGTAGCCCGCCACCAAGGTGGCAACCGCCGCGAGAGCCACGGCCTGGGCCAGTGCGCCGACTGGAACAATCATCTGAATCGTCCACCCGAATGATTGCTTGTTGATGACCTTAATCAGGAGCAGCGACAGCAGCCCGCCACCAATCAGACCCAAGGCAATCCCCACTACGCCGAGGTAGGCCGCCTCCCATAACACGAGCTGTTGAATTTGCTGCGGGCTGCCGCCGATGGCCCGTAGGGTCGCAAACTCCCGGCGACGTTCGAGGACAGACGTAACCAGCGTATTGACGATCCCCAGCATGGCAATCACGATCGCGATGGCCTCCAACACGTAGGTCAGCAGAAATGTGCGATCGAAGATGTCGAGAATTTCTTTCCGTAACTCCGTATTGCTGATCACGAGCGGCGGAAGCCCTCCACCGGCTGCGCCGCTCAGTTGTTGTATGATCCGTTCTCTCACACGATCGATACTTGCCCCAGCGCTCATGTACACAGGGAATACCGTGACCAGATCATCATGCCAGAGCGACTGGTAGAGCGTCCGATCCATCAGCAATTTCCCTCCATCCGTTGAATAATCATAGAACACGGCCACGATCGGGAATCGCGCGGGGCCACTCGGCGTCAGAATCTCAAGCGTCGATCCCTCTTCCACCTCAAGCCGATTAGCCAATACCTCAGAGACGAGGAGACCACGGGTATCGGCTGCCCGTACGAGCTGTTCTGAAGAATCGCCCTGGCGGACAAGATACCGACTCCATTGGGCATGTAATCGCAGATCTCGTGAGACGATAGCCACCCGTTGGCCGTTCACCTCTATCCGGACATCGCGATAACTATCGACTGCGGCGACTTCAGGGATGGAAGACAAGACGGTCAACCATGTTAGCGGGAGACTCCGGCCGGCGCCTCCGATCTCCGTACCCCGTAGCCAGAGCGACGGCGCCACGACCAGATCGGCCAAGACCGTATCGGTGACCCATAGTTCGACCGTATGCCGAAAACTTCGCACCATCACTAGCACGCCGATCATAATTGCCAATCCCACCATCAAGGCAGACACGGTCACTCCGTTTCGGCCTGGACTGCGCGAGGCATGCTCCACGGCAATCCCCCTCATGACTCCCCCTACTCCCCCTTCACGTCCCACATAGTGTCGCGGACGCCGCCATCCAGTGACACAGATCGGGGCCAGACAAGCAAGACCGGCCAGCAGACAGAGCGTCGCCGCGTACCCCATGACAGGAACCCCATTGATGGGGCCTGGCAGACTCAAGAGCCCCGCAACCGCGAGCAAACTCAGTCCCATGATGGCGAGCATCCCCACTCGTAGCTGCTGGCTCGCTTCATAGTCACCAGGAGCCAACGCTCGTACTGTCGCGGTGCGGCTGGCATCCAGGCTTGGACCAACGGCCCCGATCATGGACATGACGCAGCCAATCATAATGCCTTCGAACATCATGCTCCAGAATTGGCCGCTCTGGAATAGCCCTCCTTCGCCGGCCCCGACTGGAGCATAGAGATCCGAGATCGTTTGACTGAGCAGGGCCACTAGCTCTTGTGCAAGCACCATTCCGGTTGTACTTCCGGCGATTCCTCCCAACAATCCAAAGAACCCGGCTTCCATCAAAAACAATACTGCCACCCGAGACTGAGTCATCCCAATGGCTCGATAGATTCCGATTTCTCGTCTCCTCTGGGCGACGGCGAATGCCATCGTGTTGTAGATCAGGAACATCCCAACTAACAGGCCAACCCAGCTCAACACCGTCAGATTGAGACGGAAGGCGCGCACCATTTGCTCAACCTGCCTCGTCCTGTTGGCCGGTCGTTCCACCGTCAAATAGGGAGGCAGAACAGCTCGTAGGTCCTGTGCGACTTCATCGACGGTCTTTTGTTCGTCGGTCACGATATCGATTCGATCCAACTTCCCAACCATCCCGAACGTAATTTGTGCCGCAGCGATATCCATCATGGCCATGCGTTCCCATGATGACGGTCGGTCGGACCCATTTTGAAGAATCCCCGCAACCCGGCAGGTGAGACGCCTGGATCCAAGGAGAAGATCAACCTGTTCATCGACCGACAGGTTCCACTCCGTGGCCAATTGGGCTCCCAAGAACACCGCCTGTGGCTCGATCATCCCCATCAACTGACTTTCCGTTGACGGCTGGCTCATGCGGAACCCGCGTGTATTGAATTCGGCCAGAAGATCCAGCCCCACCACTTGCACCGCCTGGTCGACGTGCTCTCCTCTCATGCGAACGGCCGTCTGTAGAATCACCGGCGATGCAGACGTTACGCCGGCGATGGTTCTGACCTGTCTAATGACCTGTTCATCAAGCCCAGTCTCCCCTCCTGACACTTCCAAGGTCGTGGGACCAGCCACTGTCAAGACCGCCTCTTCAAAGGACCTCAGCACGTCGACGTTAGCAGTCCGCACGGCGACGGAGGCCGACACGCCGAGCGCCACTCCGACAATCGTCAGCAGCGTGCGTAACGGCCATTGCCGGACATGCGCGGTAAGAAGAAGGAGTAAGACCCTTACAAAGGCAGGCATTGAACGTGAGATAAGCTTTCTGCTGGGAAACGTCTCATCGGTTCCGATGTACACATCCGCGTGCTCGGCACAAATTAGTGATTTCGTTTACACGTATCCGGTCGTTTGCTAGACTGACCTCAGATTTTTCCAGAGGAGGACAGATGGCCAGAAGCAAACACACCACCACCGCACGCCCGCTCCATCGGGTGGGAACCCGTTCCAAACCTTCTCTGCATATTACGCCCCGTCAACGCGAGATTCTTCGATTGGTCGCGCTGGGCCATACCAATCGCGAGATCGGCGCGACACTGGACATCAGCGTCCGGACGGTCGAAGTCCATCGTTTCAACTTGATGCGCCGACTCAATGTTCGGAACGTCGCCCAGCTCCTGCGTCAGGCGCTGCAACAAAACTTGCTCCCTCGCAACTTCGGCATGAAATAGGCTCATAATTCCTTGAGCCGTCCCTGACATTCCACAATCGACTGGTATCCTTTTCTTCTCAAGACTGCGGTCAACTCCGCTTCCAGTCGTCCGAACACATCCAACCCTTCCTCCACCAACACCGTCCCGATTTGAACTGCCGACGCACCGCACAGGAAATGTTCGAACACATCCATCCCCTCAACGATTCCTCCGGTTCCGATGATCGGCATCTTCCCATCAAACAACTTATAGAAGGCGCGAACGTTCGCCAAGGCTACGGGCTTGATCAGTCGCCCGCCCAACCCGCCAAATCCACCTTTCGGTTTAATGACGACGGCTTCGCGTTCCGGATCCACAACCAGGCCATTGCCCACCGAATTGATCATATTGAGAAAGTCGACTCCGCAACGCCCAAGGACCTTCCCCATGGCCTCATGGTGGGCCGGATCGAAGTACGGTGGCAACTTCACGCCCATCGGAACCGTGATGAGAGGCCGAACCTTTTTGAGCACGCGCTCAGACGTTTCCGGATCGTAGCCAATTTGGGGCTTCCCTGGAATATTCGGGCAAGAGAGATTGACCTCAATGAGGTCCGGCTTGGCTGCATTAATCGCTTCCGCGATGGTCGGAAAATCTTCCTCCCCAAGTCCGGCCACGCTGGCGATCACGGGCTTCCCAAACCGCTTGAGGTGAGGAATCAACTCGGCGTAGGCTCGATAGCCGAGGTTGGGAAGGCCCATCGAGTTGATCGATCCTCCGGGAAATCCATAGTACCGTGGCGTGGGGTTGCCTTGGCGCGACTCAATGGTCATCGACTTCGTGACGATCGCCCCCGCACCAGATTTCCCCAGAGCCTCGAGTTCGTCCCTGGTGACGCAGAGCGCTCCCGACGCATTCATGAAACAACTGGGGAAAGTGACACCGGCGATCGTTGTAGAAAGATCGATCACGAAGTTGCCAGTTCAGTCATACGTTCAGTGCGTACAATCAGCTGTCCATCTCGCATGGTCCATACATAGTCAGCAGCTTGTGCGGCCTGTAGGCTGTGCGTCACCAGCAGGACCGTCTGCCCTTCAGCCATCGCGAGCTCACGAATAAGCGCCATAATGCCTGCTCCTTGCTGAGAGTCGATATTGCCCGTTGGCTCATCGGCCAAGAGGAGACGGGGCCCATGCGCCAACGCCCGCGCGATCGCAATTCGCTGTTGCTCTCCACCGGATAATTCGGCTGGTCGATGTCGGCGCCGGTGACTCATGCCCACGCACTCCAACATATCTCCGACCCGTTTGGTTATCTCCCGCCCATTCTCCCCGCGCAACATCAGAGGCAGCGCAATATTCTCTTCAGCCGTCAAACCATGCACCAAGTGGAAGGCTTGAAACACAATCCCGATCGTTTCACGCCTGATCTTCGTCCATTCGTAGCTGGTCAAGTTGTGGGTGGATCGCCCATCGAGCAGGATCTCTCCTGAAGTCGGCAGGTCCAAACCCGCGACGAGGTTCAGCAGAGTACTTTTCCCGCAGCCACTGGGGCCCACGAACGCACAGAATTCCCCAGGTTGAATCTCTAAATTGACATCGCGTAAAGCCATGACCATGGCTTCTCCACGCGAATGGGTTTTGGAGAGTTGTTTCAATGTCACCATCGGCGGTCCGTTCTCTCCGATGACTGGTCGACCGGTGTACGGTCATTCTCATTCGTATATCACAATAAATCGGAGGCCGACAACCTTGACACCGGCAGGCTCGCCGCCATAAAGAGAGGTGGAACATACACAGATGAAAGGCTGTCCATGGCCAATCCTGTCACAGAATCGGCCTCAAGTCTCCTGCGCCGCGCGCTCAGGTTCTTTCTTCCCGTTCATTGTTCGAGCTGTAACTCGCTCCTAGCAGATGATCCGATCCCCCATTTTTGCTCGGACTGCTGGAGTAAGATTTCCCTCATGCCTGACTCTCGATGCACCCGTTGTGACCACCCCTTCCCTTCTTCTATTGCCACGACCTACAGCCCACACCATGTTTGCCAACCCTGTGCCGAACGTCCGCCTTCCTATACAAAGGCCTGGACTCTGTACCCGTATACGCCTCCACTCCAGCATGCGATCCGCCTCTTCAAGTATCAGGGCAAAGTTTCCCTGGCGGCTCCACTGGCTGCCCTCATGATCGCCCGACTCCCTCCACTCGATTCCATTGATGTGATCATGCCAGTACCCCTGCACATTGAGAGACTCCGTCAACGAGAATTTAATCAGTCCCTCCTGCTTGCCGATGGCATCGGACGGAACCTCGATATTCCCATCGCGTACACGAATTTGATCCGAGCCATTCCTACTCCAGCCCAGACCACACTATCCCGCAAAAGCCGTCTAAAAAACCTTCGTCGAGCATTTGCCGTCCGACACCCCGATGCCGTTGTGAAGAAACGCATTCTTCTGATCGACGACGTTTTTACGACCGGTACGACGGTGAATGAGTGCGCCAAGACACTCCGGAAGGCCGGGTCTGGCGACGTGTTTGTGATAACGTTAGGGCGCACGATGGATTCCACTATGATTCCCGACCGCATCATGGCTCAGCGCCCACCGTCGCTGGAGCTGCTGGGAGGTTGATCGATGCCGATTTATGAGTACGCTTGTCAGGAATGTCATAGGAAATCCTCGGTCTTGGTATTAAGTTTACGCAATCCCAGCGCGGCCACCTGTCGGCATTGCGGCGGCTCGCAGATGGAGCGTCTCCTGTCTCGATTTGCCGCTCCCAAGTCCGAGGATGCTCGACTCGAATCGCTGTCAGATCCAGCGAACCTCGGAGGGATTGATGAGAATGATCCTCGGAGCGTCGCCCGTTTGATGAAGAAAATGGGACAGGAAATGGGCGAGGACGTCGACGATATCGAAGCGATGCTGGAGCAATCCGATGACGGTGCGAGAATGCCGGAAGGCGCTGACGGCCTTTGACATGCACTGTCATATATTTTCGCTTGACATTCTCAGGGTCGCCTCTAGAATAACGAGAGTGCTGGAGGCAGAATGCGGATTTTTCGATCTAGCCACAGGTGGAGTGATGAGCAGGGCTCCGAAGAGCGAACTGATGACCGCGATGGAAACATGCCAGTATCTCAAGATTACTCAACGTACCCTTTATCGCTATCTTCAGAGTCGACAGATTCCCGCCTTCAAACTGGGAAAGGAATGGCGGTTTGTCCGTTCGGATCTAGAGCAATGGATTCGCGACCGAACAAGAACTGCCGTGAATTCCTAAATGCAGGACATGACAATGTTTGCCGGTGAATACCTTTGCAAGGTTGATGAGAAAGGGCGTTTCATCGTCCCCTCACCGATCCGTGAACAGATCGAAGCTGACGGTCAGACCGTCATGTTCCTGAAGGGTCCGGAACAGTCCTTGCTGATCTATTCCACGAAAGAGTGGGAGAAGGTGCTTGAACGAACCCGGACATCTCTGGACGAAGACCAGAGTCGTCTGTTTATGCACTTTGTCGTGTCAGAGGCAGGCTCATCGGATATCGATAAGACCGGGCGGATTCTGATTCCTGGTCGTTTGAGAAAACTGGTTCCTGTCGATGAGGATCAAGAAATCATACTCGTCGGCCTGTATCACCGCATGGAAATTTGGAACCCAAGCGAATGGCGTCGGTATCTTGCGCGTACGGAAGATCGCTTTGAACAGAATATGGCAAAGATCGTGAATCTCCTCTAGCTCGGCTCCATGCCATCCGACCGACCTCGATACAACTTCCGTTCATCAAGATTCCTATCCATCCCCAAAAAGTTACTGCCGATCAGCGGTACGACTCTGTCACCGAAATCTGGTCCATCGAACCCAGAGACTGCACTTCGGACACCATCGCATCTCCCAGTCGTGACATCAGACACGATCAAAGTCACATTGCCCGTCCCCCCCAGCATCAACCATCAATATGCAACGGTAAATGGCCGTCGGTTGCTATCCTCCGCCGGACGTACCTATAAGACATACGTCGGCCAGTACGTATGGCTGGCATTGGCCCAGTCCCCCGTTAGATCCTCTTTACACAATCGACTTCGATCGGGGCCGCTCACGCTCTCGATCCGGTTCTTTTTCGCATCCGCCTTACGGCGCGACCTTGATGGCGGTCTGAAGATCGCCCAAGATGCGGTCTGCGAAGGGCTTGGCTTAAACGATAATCGCATCATCGAAACTCATTTGTATAAGCATGTTGACAAAGCCGACCCTCGCATCGAAGTCTCGCTCTCGTTCATTTCCTCTCCTTGTCACTCAGACTGACCACTCACTCCAGCACTCGCTCGGCTACAGTTCTTTCTGGTTCACGCCGATACCTGAGAGAGCTATGTCTACAGCCCTGCTTACGAATGGACGGACCTTCTGATGGCGACAACACGCGTTCCCGTCAGTGAACTTCAGATCGGAATGTACGTCGCCCGTCTGGACCTGTCGTGGTTCCGCTCCCCCTTACTCCGCCATTCATTCCTGATTGAACAGTCTTCCCAGATTGACAAATTAGTGCGTGCAGGAGTGAAGATGGTCGACATCGACCTCGACCGTGGAATCACTTCTCCGCCCCATCACGCAACGGATATCACGCAGGCTGCACCCACGACAGCACCGACTTCGAGCCTGACACACCCCAAGCCTTTAGCCCAGCTGAACGAAGAATATGCCCAGGCGAAGCTGGCCAAGCAACAGATGGATCAAGCGGTACAATCCGTTTTTACGACTATTGCGAAGACAGGAACGGTCAACCCTGAGCAGGCAGCCGAAGCGGTCCAAGAAATCACGATTGCCATGAGAACGCTCACCGACTCTGCTATTTTCATGGCCTTGAGTCAAAACCGGGCCGACGACTCCACGCTCAGCCAGCATGCACTGGCAGTCTGTACGCTGTCACTGGTGGTCGGACAGGCCTTCCAATTCAACCCCCTGGAGCTGCACGAGCTTGCAACCGCCGCTCTCTTACATGACATCGGACTCTTACAGATCCGACCTGCCATTGTCCGGCATACGCATGTCTCGTCGGACCTTTCCAAAACCAACCGACAGGAATTCGAAACCCATCCCCGCCGTGCCGTTCTGATGTTGGAGGGGAAAAGGGGAATTGAAGCCGCCACGCTCCATCTCATCGCGAATCATCATGCCTATCTTGATGACAGTGGCTATCCGCGAGAGTCACGCGGACAATTTACCTCCGACCCCACACGCATTCTGATGGTCGTGGATCGATACGATGAATTAATCACTGGATTCGGCGGGACTGCCCCACTGACTCCTCACCACACATTTAAACGCCTGTATCAGGAGGCTCGGCAAGGCACGCTTGATCAACGAATTGTGTCGTCATTCATCGCGCGAATCGGTATCTACCCCATCCATAGTCATGTGCGGCTGAATACGCAAGAGGTGGCAGTGGTCACGAAACTCCATCAAGAAAAACTACACCAACCGATCATCACCATCACCCACCAGCCAGGGGGCACTGAATACCCAACGCCGTTTGTCATCGATCTCGCGCACCAGGCCGGCGATCCCCAGGTCCGGGCCATTGAAACAATACTAGACATGAATGCGTAGAAAGGGACACTGGTGAGTGCTTCCCCTATTCGTAGCGCAATGCGTCGATGGGATTGAGCCGAGCAGCCTTATTGGCGGGATATAAACCAAAGAATAGACCCACCACAACCGAAAACACAAACGCAACGGCGACGGTATCACTTGAAATGATGGTTGGCCAACCGGCAATCACTGTCGTCAAGCGCGCCGCCAGCACTCCGAACAGGATGCCGATACAGCCACCGACCACACTGAGCGTCAGAGCCTCGATCAAAAACTGTATGAGAATGTGGAACCGTTTGGCTCCGACCGCCATCCGGATTCCAATTTCTCTTGTCCGCTCAGTGACGGAGACAAGCAAGATGTTCATAATCCCAATACCGCCGACAAGTAACGAGACCGACGCGATAATCATCAACATGACCGTCAAGGTTTCGCTCGTCCCTTCCTGCACCTTTCCAATTTCAACCTGTGTGCGAATGGTAAAATCATCCGGCTGCTCACCCTGTAAGCGATGTCGAGCCCTCATCACCTGACGGATCTGTTCTGCGGCATCCGCCAGATCCTCGGTTCGTTCCGTCGAGACAAACACTCCTCCGACCGATCCAAGAAACAATGTTCCAAAGACTTTTCGCTCGGCAGTCGTGAAGGGGATAAAGACCACATCGTCCTGATCTGATCCCTGCACAGACTGGCCTTTAGGGGATAAGACACCGATGACCCGGAACGGGACATTTTTAATCCGAATGATCGCGCCAACTGGTTCTTCACCAGGTTCAAAAATGTTTTCGACCACGGTTTGACCAAGGAGCGCGACCCGGGCCGCACTCTCCATGTCTGTTTGAGTAAAGGATCCTCCGCTGCTGAAGGACCAGTCTCGGATTGTGACATAGCTGGGTGATACTCCGTGAACCGGACCATTCCAGTTGCGGCTCCCATTCACAATTTGCATGGTGCTTCGTATGAGCCACCCCGTTTCAGACAGAATTGGAATCCTCTTCTTCAGCTCCAGTGCATCGGCAACCGTCAGTGTAACGGCACCGCCTTGTGCGCCCCGCACGCCGCCGATAGTCATGTAACTGGGCCAGATCATAATGACGTTGGTCCCCATCGTGGCTATCTGCTTTTGCACCGCCTGTTTCGCCCCTTCTCCGATGCTGACCATCGCTATGACCGCCCCGACTCCGATAATAATCCCAAGCATGGTCAAACCCGCGCGCAGTCTGTTTCGCCCGAGCACTCTCAACGCCGTTATGACGGTTAGCCACACGAAGGCTAGCATTTACGCACCCACAACCTGCGACCGCCCCTTGGTTGCTCGATCGCTGAGGATCTGACCATCCTTGACGACAATTTCACGCGACGCATAGGCGGCAATATCGACTTCGTGCGTGACTAGGATCACCGTTATGCCATCCCGATTCAATCCTTCAAGAATCCCCATGATGTCCTGACTGGACTCCGTATCAAGGTTTCCGGTTGGCTCGTCGGCCAGCAACAAAGAGGGCGAGGTCACCAGCGCCCGAGCGATCGCCACCCGTTGTTGTTGGCCACCTGAAAGTTGTGTGGGGGAATGATGCTCCCGCCCCTTCAATCCGACGCGTTGAAGCGCAGCGGAGGCAAGCGTACGTTGTTCTTTCAGAGACAGTCCTCTGTAGAACAGAGGTAACTGAGCGTTTTCCAGGGCACTGGTCCGGGGAATGAGGTTGAAGCTCTGAAACACAAAGCCGATTTGCTGATTCCGAATCTCTGCCAACTGGTCGGGCCGCAATTGTCCAACCTCGACGCCGTTCAACCGGTACTGTCCCTTGGTCGGTTGATCTAGGCACCCGAGAATATTCATCAACGTGGACTTCCCGGATCCGCTCGACCCCATGATCGCGACAAACTCCCCCTGTTCGATGGTGACACTCACCCCACGCAGAGCCTGCACCTCGACGTCACCCACTCGATAGACCTTCCAAATATCTTCGCCGACGATCAATGGATTCACAGGCCTAGCTCATCCTACGCGCCTTCAACGCGAATCATGAAGATGGAATGATGGGGGTGACATATGCCGCGTACCGCAGACGAGTAAAGAACCCCGCCCTTCCAGGCGGGGCTTTCTAGAAGAGGTCTAATTGGTCATCTCCTCGCTTCTTCGCCTCATGAAACCGAATGTACTTCCGGATGACCTCGGCGGTCACCTTATCCCCCACCGTCCGGACAAAATAGCCATCCTCCCAAAACTCCCCGCCCCACAACTGCTTCCGAACCGCCGGAAACTCTTCTCGAATCTCCTTGGCGCTCACCGCTTTCAGCAGCCCTACCACGGCACTGATCGAGTACCGTGGTGGAAAACTCAGAAACAGATGGACATGATCCTTGTCGACCTCCAATTCCTCCATCTCAAATCCATGATGTGCGGCAATCTCGCAAAACAACTCCCGCACGCGCTCCCGAATCGCCCCCTGCAACACCCATTTCCGATACTTGGGAGCCCAGACCAAATGGTAGCGGGTGTCGTACACACAGTGGCTGCCTCGCCTGATCGCCATGCCACGACTCTACCGGATTCTTGCTGCCTTCGGCAGCACGCATTTTTCATCCCCGCCCTTCCGGGCGGGGCATCCAAATGCGAGTTTTCGTGAACAAAGAGAGGCTATGCCTATCTTTGTGACTCCACCAACCTCAATGGGTAGTCCAGCTCAGCGTGCGACCGGAGTTTCCCAAGACCCTCCTGGAGTATAGGCAGCACTTTGGACTTCCCAGGCTTTCACGGACACCTTAGGGTGGTCGTGGGAACAGGGGGAAGACCAATGGGTAATCGATGGAAAGCGCAGCATGTCCAACTGAAATACACGTTCATCAAAGCTCATCGCCAAGAGTGTGATACGGCCATGAGTGCCGCCTCCTCGACGTGTCGCGCAGCGGATTCTATGCCTGGTTACGGAACTCGCTCTCCGATTGCGCACGGGAGGGATCAGCGGTTGCTCGGGCTGATCCGCGCAGCTTATACGGCGAGCCACAGCGTCTACGGGGCCCCACGGATCTTTCTCGATTTGCGTGAAGCGGGCGAGACTTGCAGCAAGCATCGTGTGGCTCGGATCATAAGGGCCAACAACCTGAAAACCCGATACGGTTACTGAGCACCTCGGTATATCAGAAGCCCCACATCACCCTGACGCCCAATACGCTGCAACGAGGGTTTACCGTCCCCCGACCCAACACCGCCTGGGTCACCGACCTTACCTATGTGCGCACATGGGAAGGCTGGCTCTATTTGGCCGTCGTGATGGAGCTGTAATCTCACCACATTGTCGGCTGATCCACCAAGCCCACGCTGGCTCAAGATCTCGTACTAGACGCACTCCTCATGGCTGTGCGCCGACGCAAGCCCCAGCATGTCCTGATTCACTCCGATCAAGGGTCTCAATTTTGCAGCGATGCTTGGCGGCGCTTCTGCCGGGCACATCACCTAGAACCCAGCATGAGTCAACGGGGTAACTGCTGGGACAACGCGGTGGCTGAATCCTTTTTCAGCAGCTTGAAGAAGGAGGGGATCAAGAAGCGCATCTACATACTGATCAGTTCACTAAATAGTGCGTAGTATGTTATATTTGTGCCATGCACAGACGAGGCGATGCCAGGACATTGGCTCCAGCGGCCCAGGCGCACATACGGCGGCTGGCCATCCAGGCCGTGCGTGCAGGTCTCAAGCAGACCGTGACGGCCACAACCTACGGGGTAAGTCTGCGTGCGGTGAACAAGTGGGTGGCGATCGACAAAGTTGACGGGCTGCGCGCCTTGAAGGTGAAGCGCCGGGGCCGACGGCCCGGACAGGGCGGACGGTTGGGCGATGCTCAAGCACAGCGCATCCGTAGTCTGATCGTGGGCAAGATGCCCGATCAGTTGAAGTTGCCGTTCTATCTCTGGACACGCGCGGCGGTCGCGAGCTTGATTGCGCGCGAGTATGGACTCGCGGTGTCGCTCGTCAGCGTGGGGCGGTACCTCCGGGCTTGGGGCTTGAGCCCGCAGAAGCCGGTGCGGCGCGCCTACGAGAGGAACGATGCAGCCATCGCGCGGTGGCTAAAGTGGGAATACCCAGCACTTGCCCGGCAGGCCAAGCGGGCGCACGCCGTCATTTATTGGGGCGACGAAATGGGGCTACGCAGTGGCCATGTGACGGGGACGAGCTATGCTCCGGTCGGACGAACCCCAGTCGTGCAGGCTACCGGCCAGCGCTTCGGGTGTAACATGATCTCGGCCATCACCAACAAGGGAGCCCTCGCCTTCATGGTGTTTCAGGGCAACTTCAAGGCCCCCGTCTTTGTGACGTTCCTGCAGCGGCTGCTCAAACAGGTCGCCGGCACAATCTATCTGATCGTGGATGGGCATCCCGTGCATAAATCCGGAGCAGCCACGCGCTTTGCAGACAAACACAAGTCGCGGCTGCAACTGATTCGGATGCCCGGCTACTGCCCGGAGCTGAACCCCGATGAATTGCTGAACCAAGACGTCAAGACGAACGGGCTCGGCAAGAGCCGTCCGACCAACCGAACCGAACTTATGGCCATTGTGCGCCGTCATTTGCCTCGGCGCACATCATGGCGGCGGTCACCACTAGCTACAGGTCTACCTCAACGAGTTTACCTTTCGCTTCAACCGGCACCGCACCCCGATGGCAACGTTCCCAATCCTGCTTGGACTCGGCAGCCAGTATCCACCCATAACCTACAACCAGTTGTACACTGCGGAATCAGCCGGTGAGCAGAACGCAAGATGTTACTACATGACGCGCAGATTGGTTGGTGCAGGAGGAGGAACCACAGTACCACCTGAAGCCCTGATTGGTCCTATAGGTTTAGTTGCTACAACAAGATCATCGAATAAAACGTCGTATGGCGTCCCCACATCACTATAGTTCTGCAACTTGATCCAGTTGACCCCATATGTCAGGACGTCGCGCCACCGGAGACCAGGAAATCCACTTCCTGCTCCAGTCCTCCATCCACCACTCGCATCATACGTCCCAACTGGCACCCCAGGAACAAAGTTTTGAACCTGAGTGCCGTTGATCCAGATTTGCAGTTCACCGTCATGCCCAGATGCTGTTGTATTCATCTTCACTCGCATCTCTACGCACTGCCACTGCCCGACACTGAGGGGCACATTCTCGGTAACAAGGTAATTGCGACCATAATACAGACCATTAAATGCTAAACCTTGCATCCCCACGAAGTTGTTATACGTATCAAGCCGGGTTGCGGGCTGACCACCATTGGGTGAGCCCTGCTGCTCCAAGGCTGAGATAAAGAGCCTATCACCGTTCGGGCGCACTCCCTTCAACCCGGCATCGCCCTGAGGCCAACCGGATGGCGGAAAGTAGCCGCCCATAGATCCACCGGCATGATGCGAGACGTTCCCAAGATATTTGACATAATAGCGAAAGTAGAGCGTGTTGTAGTTCGTAGGAAGCTGCCGATAGAGCGTCCCGTTTCCCCCACTGGGGATAAGGCGAACGGATTGCACCCCATTGCTAGCAGAGGGATGGTCCGTGGACGTGGAAATTCCGGATGGACCTCCTCCGTTAAACCGAGTACTGAAAACCGAGAGATTCGTCTCGAAATTCTCGGCGAAGATCACATCGGGATCATTCGCGATCCCCTGATCGCCAATATACTTACTGGCAATCCCAACTTGAGCCAATACATGCCCTGGAGTTAGGGGAAGCACGATTCCAAATAATAGACTTACCAGAAAATGCGACAGTGCCCAGATATATATGGTTCCAGTTGGTCTCATCGTAAGTTTTTCTCCATCACCACGTACTCATGATCGTAAGATACATCTAATCTGAAAAACTCATCACGCAATAACCGTACCGGCGCTCTCACCAATAAGTTCATGTAAGTGCCTGTATTTTCAATACAAGATTAACGAATTACCTACGCTGCCCTACTGTAAGAAATCCATATGGAAGGGCAAACCCTACACTCAAATACACACAACAGGTTTGAATGTCTTACACAGCAGCGTTCAGTATTAATCCGATTGACGTCACCCTTGGAAACGACGACAGGGGGACGGTTAAAGAAATGGTGCGCACTCCGTCGATTGTGAGCAGCGCACTCATACGGCCCACGATGCCCATCTTCACATGCGAGGCCGTCGGTCCACCAGTACACCACCTCAAACCCTGATAGCCCCCTCACTGCTTCCAGGCCTCATAATCCAGTTTCAACTGCGCAGTGAGTCGTTGAATCGCCCTCGCCTCGCAGGCCGCGTGGCGCCGACCAAAATCTCCGGTGGATAGCTCATGCCCGTACAGCTCCGGGAGCAGTGTGCCGACTTCCTGGGTCCACCGCCTGAATAACGGGAGCACTGTGCTCTCAAAACGCTCGGTTAGATCGCGAACTCTGGGATGCCTCACCGTCCCGCTCATCATTGAGAAGGTGCGTGGGTCTCCGTAGCCGTCTTAGCTTCCGCGTGGTGGATCAATCGGTGATACCAACCCACGACGTTCATGCCGGGATCGGCCGAGGAAGGTGGTCATTTTTTCTCCACGAGGCGCTATAGTAAGGCCTGCACGGTCCGCACACCCACAGCTCCGGCGTAGCCTCACACACGATGCTGGGCTCAATAGCCTCGGTGCTGTTCTTCTCACGCACAGGAGCGTCCCTCTTCCCCTCGGCGGTAACCGAAGTAGTAGTTGAGCGTTCAACCGAAAGGGTCGCCGTCTTCATCCTAATTTCCAGGCCTAAAAATAGTACATCGAGTTCTACTGCACATCTGAAAATGCAATGACGTCGCAAAGCTAGATCACCCTGTCGGTCTAGGTCCTCCTGTCCATCATCAAGAAATACATATCCTTCGGCACCTCCAGTGCACAGTGCTACAGATTCTGTCGCTTACACGGTTCGAGAAAGTACCCATAAAGCAAGCCTTTGCAGGCAGCAGACACAGCGCTGACCAGAGACAAATTCACAACCAATTGAATATGTTACAGTTTCAATCTTATACGACTGATCACTCTCCAGATTTTTACTTTTTCAGTGAAGTCGGTGCCTGGCTTGACATGGATGGATTTACCTTCATTAGGCAGATAGGATTCGCATTGATACCTTTGAATTATCAAACATAACATAACACCAGAAGCATGGCCTGCAAATTGCTTCCACATACTTCAACCATACGAGAACTTGAACCATGACGGCCTTTGAAAAATTGTACGCCTAAAATTATTGCTCAAACGGTAAGTACTCGCTGAATACGCGAGGTCACCGAGGAGGAGAATTCATGTCTAAGCGCTATATGACAATTCACCGATTAACCGAATTCCTGGTATTGGCCGTTCTGTCGCTTGCTTGGGACGCAAACGTGCAAGCAGAAGAAAAGCGATGCAATGAATTAGGCGCCAACTGCGTTTGCTCTGAGCCCTTCAACACAAATTCTTATACAGTCAACAACGGAGCCTGGTACAACCCTGCCGATTCTACATCCAAAGAATGCCGCTCATCAGGCGTCAACCCAGGAGGGCCGCTTGAACAGATTGGTGGAGGTACATTCTCGGCAGGCATGAATACTCCCAGTAGCGGAGAAGCGATCAATGCGCTTCCAGTAGGGCACACAAACACCTATGTGCTCGCTGCAAATGAGGGACGGGGGTTTGGTTTCATCGGTGGCAAGATGCCATCAGGGACACCGACGGCCCGTATGGCCGTACGTTTTTATAAATATTGGTCAACGAATTATGCCTGGGTTGGTGGGGCATGCCTTAACAGTAACAAACTCGCAGAATTTGGATATAATGGCGCTGGGACTATGGGGCCTATTTTCACAGAAACGGCAGGTACTTGGGCATTTTATGGAGTGACCAATAATGGGGGGATCTGGAACCAGTACAGTGAATGTTGCTCTAAAGGGCCTGGAGGCGTGCCTGGCCCCTCTTTATCGAGCATTCGCGGAAAATGGCTTCGCATCGAGATCATCCTCCACAATGCGGCACCCACAGGGGCGGCGACAAAGTGGGAGGTCTATCTCAAGAATGTCACAGATAACACCCCGGAAATAAAGATTATCGACACATCAATCGCGACGACGATGCCTGAAGGTGGGTCAGCGAACTGGTCCTCCTCCAATGCTACGTCACTACATCCAGGCAACCTCATCAATGAAATTTCCCTTGATGGATTTCGTAACGGCACCTGCTCTGGCTATGCCGCCGTGTCCCATTACTTAGCCGCCGCCTGGTCCACTGATGCGGGTCAGCGCATTGGCGCGGCCACTGAGATGGAAGGGGGCGGAGGTACAGGAAATATAACGCCGCCGCCACCACCTGCAAACCTGAGAGTAAGCATGTTAATGGGGCAATAAGTACTACTGCGGCACACCAAAGCAGGTCTCGATTCTAGCGCTACGAGGCCTGCTTCGGCAACTCAGAGATTCATTAGAACGAGCCAGTTGTTAACTGGAGCTGATGACTTTTCGTCGGCCCTGATAGTCTAACATTGTCCAACGAACTCGTTTGGCGGTAGCGTCAAGAAGATTTTGCACTTTTATTCAGCGGTGGCACTCCCTCCCACTCAGACGACAGTCATCTCCTGAGTGCATTGCGTCCGCAATTCCATATCACAAGTAACGCTTGAACCCCAGCCTTGTAGCGCAGAGCATAAAATTCCCAGACGGCCATTCGACCTGACCCCGGTTGTCAATAGTGGACGCCATGACTTACAGCCTCACGCCGCCGGCTGTTGACGGGCCCACTGCTGGGCAAATGCCACTGGCGAGCGATTCCCGAGCCGGGAGTGTCGCCGCTGTCGGTTATAGAAGATCTCGATGTACTCCGAGATCTCGCGCCGAGCCTGCTCACGGGTCTCGTAGCGACGATGATGGACCAGCTCATTTTTGAGCGTCCCCCAGAAACTCTCCATCGGGGCATTGTCATAGCAATTGCCTCGCCGACTCATAGACGGGGTCAGGCCGAACTGCCGCAATTGCGCTTGATAGTCCTGGGCACAATATTGCGAGCCGCGATCGGAGTGGTGGATCAGTCCCGGGCGTGGGCGCTTCGCCCACACCGCCGCGCCCAGCGCCTGGCTCACCAACGCCGTCGTCATCCAGGCCCCCATGGCATATCCAACGATCTCGCAGGTGAACAGATCCTTGATGCCAGCGAGATACAACCAGCCTTCCGCAGTCGGCACATAGGTGATGTCGGTGACCCAGGTCTCATTCGGTCGTGTGGCAACAAATGTTTGGGCCAAGACATTCTCCGCGACCGGCAGGGCGTGCGTCGAATCCGTGGTGGTTGTGAACCGGCGTACCGGTGGACAGCGCAGCCCCAGTTTCTTGCGCAGCCGCTTGATGCGGCCGATCCCGGCGGGAAAGCCGTCCTCCCGCAGTTCGGCTTGCAGCCGTTCTGGACCATATGTTTGCCGCGTGCGCACATGCGCGGCCTGGATCGCCACTTCCAGCCGCGCGTTCTCCTGTGCGCGTGTCGAGGGACGGCGTGTGCGCCAGGCATAGTATCCACTTCGAGACACCTCCAGCACCCGACACAACACACGCAGAGGATACTGGAGACGCAGCGTCCTCATCAGCGCGTACCGGGCAGCTGCGCCTTCGCAAAGTACGCGGTGGCTTTTTTTAAGATGTCGCGCTCCATCCGGGCCTCAGCGAGATCCCGTTTGAGCCGGGATAGCTCTGCTTCCAGCTCCGTTACGGGTCGTCGGCTCTCTCCCAGCGTGGTGAGCTGGCCCTGCCGAGCTCGACCCACCCAACGCTCGAGAGTCCTGCCCGACATGGTGAGGCGTCGGGCTGCCTCCGGAATCGTCACCTGCTGTTCCAGGACCAACCGCACGGCCTGCTCCCGGAATTCCTTCGTATACTGCTGTCGCGGGACCTGTTCCATCTCACACCTCCAGACCTCTCATTGTAGGTTGAAGGCGTCCACTTTTTCGAGCTTACCTCACCGCCACCTGAATCCCCTTACAGCGCCGCGCTCCGTAGGCCGCGAAGCACTGCTCCAGGTCCGTCTGCTTGCGGCCCGAGCCACCGAACCAGATTGGCCGCTGGCGCACCAGATCACTGACCACCACCCGGTACGCATGCCCCTTGCGGATGGCGATCTCGTCCACGCCGATCGCTGTCGTGGCCAGCAGCGGGTGCCGGCGCAACTGCTCGGCCATGTACAGCTTGTCCAGGTCCTTGACCGTGGGGTGGTGCAGTCGCTCGGACTGGGCCACATCCTTGACGGTCATCTTGCGGCACAGCGCCCCGATATGTAGCGCATAACGGGCCGTGTAACGCGGATTATGAGCCAACCAGTCCAGGGACTCCATGTGCACGCCGCAGTCCGGACAGCTTACACCGACACGCTCAAACTCAAGCTCGATGCGAAAGCCGCCATATCGCCGGCCCAGACCCGGTTGGGTTGCGACACTGTGAACTGGCGTTGCAGCGTGTTCGCCGCCACGGGCAAGTGGTGATTCGATTGGGTGGTGGCCCGCCATTTCTTCACGGTCTTGGCCCGGAGGCCATCGTGGCGCATCAGCCGCGCCACGCGATGCTCCCCAACCCGGTGCCCTTGCTTGCGGAGCGCCCGCCAGATGCTCGGACTGCCGTAGGTCTGGCGACTCTCCTGATGGAGCACGCGGATTGTAGCAAGCAGCGTACGATTGGCAACCGCCCGGGTGCTCTCTGGGCGTGCTCGCCAGGCATAATACCCCGCAGAAGATACAGCCAAGGCTCGGCACATCAGGCGGATCGGATCGCGACGGTCGTACTCCTGGATTACCCGGTATCTCATCGGGACTCCTTCCCAAAGAACGCCGCCGCATGTTTTTAAAAATCACGCTCCTGCTTCAGGACGGCATTTTCTCGTCGGAGCCGAGCCAGCTCCTCCTGTTCTGCCCGCAGCGACTGCCGTGTGTGGCCGTGGCTCTCTGCCTGTTGCTGCTCGGCCCGCCAGCGGTAGAGCAGGTGGTCGGCAATGCCCAGCTCTCTGGCCACTTGCGCGACCGGTCGTGCTGAGTCTCGGACCAATCGAACTGCTTCCGTCTTAAACTCTTCCGTGTACTGCCGTCTGGTCTTGGTGCTCATACCGTCCTCCAATTTCATCAAACTCCTCCTTATACAGGTGTCTGTGAAATCGGGGGAAGGTCAGAGGTTCCCGCTTCTGAAAATGTGCAATAGATAACTTACGTTTTCAAACCGCTCACGGCGGTTCGGCTTCAGGGACTGTTCAAAACTGGCTTTCGGCAAAGGTCTGCTGCATGGAAGATCTCCTAATTGGTGCTGAGCCAGCCATACATAGGCCTCTCAGAAAATAAATAATAGCTTTCCTAACTATAGGTCACCATCGTTTTGCTGGGAAACGTCAAATCAGTTCACTCCCTTTTCTTTCGCCGAACGGCTGTTCGATACCAACAACCACGAGATCCCCTTCCCTGAGACCGCCGGAGAGTAATTCAGTGGTGAGGCCATCCGAAATACCAGTGTGGATCGGCAGAGAAGCGAGGTCGCCGCTCTCGCTCAGCCTCCAGATAGTTTTCGACGGCAGCGTACCAGCATCTAGTTTGGTCGGACCTCCTCCATGCCTGTTTGCTACGTGCCCATCGGCCTCCCGACGACTCCCCTCACCCTTCGGCGGTGCAAATCTGAGAGCTGCATTAGGAACCTTGAGGATCTGGTCTTTCTGTGCCACGATAATCGACACATTGGCCGTCATGCCGGGTTTGAGCCGTAAGTCCTTGTTATCCACACCGACCACCACATTGTAGGTGACGACGTTCTGAACGTTGATGGGTGCGAGTCGTACCTGTCTGATGGTCCCCGTAAAGGTCACACCAGGGTAGGCGTCTACTGTGAAGACAGCGTCCTTCCCTTCGGCCATTCCTCCAATGTCTGACTCGCTCACATTCGTATCGACCTGCATTTTGGTCAAATCGAGGGCGATCAGAAACAGATTAGGCGTGGCAAAGCTGGACGCAACCGTCTGGCCGACCTCTACGTTACGCGCCACAACGATGCCATCAACGGGCGACCGTATGACGGTATATTTGAGTTCCAGCTCAGCCGAATTCAACGCCGCTACCGCTTGCTTGACCTGCGCCTCAGCGACCTTTACCTGTGCTTCCGAGCTTTGGAAATTTGTGAGTGCAACATCAACGTCGTTTTGTGACACAAACTGCTGAGGCAACAAGGATTCCACGCGGTCCAGTTCTCGTTTTCGCTGCGCCAGGTCGGCTTTGGATCGCGCAACGTTGGATCGTGCCATCTCCAGATTGCTGGCAGCCTGTTCTCGGCGGGCCTTGAAGGGTTCAGGATCAATGACCGCGACCGTATCCCCAGCCTTCACCTGCGAGTTGAAATCCGCATGCAGGCTCTTGATCATGCCCGACACTTGCGTACCGACCTGAACCGATACAACTGGATTAATCGTCCCCGTGGCGCTGACAGAAGAAATAACCTGACCTAACTCAATCGCCGCTGTTCGGTATCGAACAGGGGCCTTCCGCTCCCCGTTAAAAAACACGTAGCCACCGATGGCAAGTCCAATGGCTACAACACCGACAATAAAGGCGATACGTCTCATATACCCTACAAGTAGTCCCGAGGTGTCTCTATCCTAACAGGAAGACAAGAAGCGATGCACCTCTCGGCCCACACGAGTGGTGGCTCTCCCTTTCAAACCCAGGTATTTAGCTTAACACAAGCCCAACGGCCCACCAAGGAATGAGATCTCTTGATGGCGAAGCGCGGTCAAGGCAGTCATAGGGGAGGGAAAGATTCGTAGGATTATCCGGCCAAGAACCGGTCCAGGAACGTCGTCGACACATGGCCCTTCTGAAAGTCTGAATCATCGAGGATCCGACGGTGAAGGGGGAGGGTGGTCTTAATCCCCTCGATGACAAACTCGCCGAGCGCGCGTTTCATACGCGCCATTGATTCCTGTCGATCGCGGCCATGAGTAATGAGCTTGGCAATCATCGAGTCGTAGTACGGGACGACCACCGAGCCTGACTCCATGGCGGAATCGACTCGCACGCCGAACCCTCCAGGAGGACTGTACTTGGTAATCATCCCGGGAGATGGCGTAAACTTCTCTGGATCTTCGGCATTAATCCGACACTCCATGCTATGCCCAGTCAGCACGACATCCTGTTGTCGAATGGAGAGTGGATGACCTGCGGCCAGACGAATCTGTTCCTTAATCAAATCGATGCCAGTGACCATTTCAGTGATGGGGTGCTCGACTTGGATGCGGGTATTCACTTCCATGAAATAAAAATTTCGGTCTTTATCGAGCAAAAATTCGACGGTGCCCACGTTTCGGTAATGGGCAGCCTTGACCGCCTCCACGGCCACCCTACCGATTTCCCGACGCAGTTTATGATCGACCACCGGGGATGGTGTTTCTTCGACCAGTTTTTGATGCCGTCGTTGAATCGAGCAGTCCCGCTCCCCGAGATGCACCACCCGACCATGTTGATCGGCCAAGATCTGCACTTCAATATGACGCGGCTCTAGAAAGTACCGTTCGAGGTAGACTCCGTCGTTACCGAAGGTCGATTTTGCCTCAGCCTGCGCAGCCTGAAAGGCCCGACTAAGTTCTTCGGCCTTGTTGACGACACGCATACCTCGGCCTCCCCCTCCGGCCGTCGCTTTAATAATGACGGGAAAGCCGATCGTCTGCGCCGCCTGCAAGGCATCCTCCTCGCTGCGCAATTCGCCTGGGCTCCCGGGTGTGACCGGAAGGCCTCGCCTCGCCACGATTTCACGCGCCTTCGCCTTATCCCCCATCATGGCGATGTTTTCCGAGCTCGGTCCGATAAACTTGATGCCGATTGACTCGCAGACTTCAGCAAAATGGGCGTTCTCCGACAGAAATCCATATCCGGGATGGATCGCATCGGCACCCGTAATCTCTGCGGCACTCAAGACATTGGGAATATTTCGGTAGCTTAATGCCGATTCAGCCGGCCCCACACATACCTTTTCCTCGGCTGCTCGAACATGCAGGGCAAGCGCATCCGCTTCAGAATGAATCGCCACGGTCTTGATGCCAAGCTCCTTACAGGCGCGAATCACTCGCAGCGCGATTTCTCCGCGATTGGCGACCAGAACTTTCTTAAACACGTCTCGGCTCCGATACAATGGCGAGAACCGCCTTTAGAATGACCTATGAAGCGGATTTGGGATCGATCAGAAACAGTGCTTGCCCATATTCCACTGACTTTGTATTTTCCACCAAGATCTTCACAAGGCGACCGTCCACTTCCGACTCAATTTCATTCATGAGTTTCATCGCTTCGACGACACACAACACTTGGCCCTTCTTCACAGCGTCACCCTCTTCAACGTATGGATCCGCATCGGGTGAGGGTGATCGGTAGAACGTGCCGACGATGGGGGACGTGACGGTCAGGAAACCCGTGCTTGCGTCTGATACGGATGTCGTGGCTGAAGCGGAATGCATCGGTTGTTGAGTCGGAGTGGGGACAAACTCCTGCACCGATGTCGCGAGCGGTCTGGTTGCGAGGTCCTGACGGACGCGGATGCGAATGCCTTGTCGTTCAAACTCAAGCTCGGTCAAATTATTACGCCGAAGCAGGTCGATCAGTTCTTGGATTTGCTTGGTCGACCCCCCTGTGAGTGAGAGCTCATGACCGATCTCCTCCCCAGGCTGCGGCAACACAATCCGACGAGCCTTGGTCTTTGAATGAGCAGGTCGACGACGGCTCACCGAACACGCTCCACATAGGATCTGGTTCGAGTATCGATCCGGATGACGGTGCCGACCTCCAAGTAAAGCGGAACTTTGATCGTCGCCCCCGTTTCCACGACCGCCGGTTTGGTTCCTCCAGTCGCCGTGTCCCCCCGCACACCAGGATCCGCATCCACGACCTTGAGCTCAATGAAGTTTGGCAATTCAACGGCGATCGGGCGATGCTCGTAGACAAGGATCTTCACGACCATATTTTCTTTCAACAAATCGGCGTTCTCTCCCAACTGACTCTTCTCAAACGTCAATTGCTCGTACGTCTCAGTGTCCATCAGCGTATAGGAAGCTCCGGTCGCGTAGAGGAACTGCATGTCACGCTCTTCCAAATCAGGCTCTTCAAACCGTTCTCCTGAGCGAAACGTTCGGTCCAATACATTTCCAGAGAGATAGCTTTTCAACTTCGTCCGTACGAAGGCACCGCCTTTGCCAGGCTTGACATGTTGAAAGTCGACGATATGAAAGGGCTCGCCTTCGACCATCAAGCGTACCCCGCTACGAAAATCCACCGTAGAAATCACTCGCAACTCCCTTCTGATGAAGAACACAACCGGCCCGGTGATATCCTCAATGCCGCTCTGTCTTCGCTCCGTCTGTTGAGGTACGACCACCAGAGGACCCCTTAGATCCGGTAGCAGATATGTGCTCGCACAATCCTCGCAAGGCCAAGAGATACCCGGTGGCACCAAACCCGGCGATTTGTGCCAATGCAACTCCCGATACATATGAATGCTGTCTGAATTCTTCACGCCGATAGATGTTAGACAGATGAACCTCAATAGTGGGCAACTCAACGGCGGCTAGGGCGTCGCGTATCGCGATGCTGGTGTGCGTGTAGGCCGCTGGATTGATAATAATGCCGTGATACCCGTGTCGTGCTTCCTGAATCCAGCCCACTAATTCCCCTTCAAGATTTGACTGGCGAATAACCAGTTCAGCTCCAAGCTCACTACCCAGCTGTTCCAATGACGCATTGATCTCATCAAGAGTCGTCGTTCCATACATGGACTCCTCTCGATTACCCAACAGGTTCAGATTGGGACCGTGAAGGACCAGGATCCGCAGCATGTCGTGTGCAATACCCCCTATCCACCAGCCTCACCCTACCACGTCAAGGGGGGCATTCTAGCAGTCCCCTCTCAGAGGGTCAAACCAGTGAAGTCATGGGAAAGCTCAAGAGGGGAGTGAAGAAGAGGCTAGGGGATCTCGGCGGCGGTCCTGGATCAAGTTGAGCCACTGCTCGAGCCGTGCGATCGCTGGACTTCTTGTTTTCTGTGCAGCCGAAGCCGTGGATCCCGTTATAGAGCTAGGCATTTCTTCTAAACGGGGTACACTACTGGACAATCCGTTAGCTCCATCTTTCGTTGCCAGCGTCGCACGATCGAAGGCGGATGTCATACCCTCGCCGTGAAGACGGTCAGAGTCAAGGCTTGCTGTTTCCACAGGTTTCTCAGGCAATGCCTCTTGCGATTGTTCCATTCCCTGAGTCGTCGGCACACTGAGCCCAGCACAAATCGACAAGGCTTCTTGGTCATGCGGATTTATCAATAATATGACGTTGCACGACCGGATCGCCGCTTCCTTAGACCCTTGCGCCGTGTAGAGCTTGGCCAATATTCGATGCGCACGAAGATTGTCGGGGCTCACCTTGATGGCTTCTTCAAGAATAGCCTTCGCCTTGACCGGTTGGTTCATCTGCTCATAGGCGCGACCCAAGGCCACCATGGCCGTGATAAAACCTGGATAGGCCTTCAGCCCATCTTCAAGAACAGCAACCGCCTCTTCCCACATACCAGCTTTGCCGTACTCTTCTGCCAGGGGAATAAACACCTTGGACCCTGGATCTTTAGCAAAGACTAAGGCCAACCGATCAATTTCAGCGGCATTCCCTATTTTTTTTGATTCTGACGCCATAGATTTACTCACTCCACCAGGGACTCGCGACGAGGCGAGATGAGACAGAGCTCATGTACAACAGTCAAAATTTCGTCGGCCAGACGCCGCTTGGGCATCAGACCCAGGACTCTCTGTTCACCCGCGGCCGAAAGAATGACAACCGCATTGTCGTCACTGCCAAACCCACCTCCCGCTTGCGTGACATCGTTCGCAATGATGAGATCCAGCCCTTTCCCTCTCAACTTGTCTTTCGCATGCGACACTACGTGTTCCGTTTCCGCCGCGAACCCAATCACAATTTGCGATGTCCGACGCGCGGACAGCATCGCGAGAATGTCCGGGGTCGCTTCCAACTCAAGCACGAGCTCAGATTTCCCCTGCTTCTTGAGCTTCTGTATGGCCTGACTTTTAGGACGAAAGTCTGCAACCGCTGCAGCCATGATCAGAACCGTAGCAGCAGGGAAATGCCGATTCAACGCATCGGTCATCTCGCTCGCTGTCTTGACCGGAACAGTCGTCACTCCTGGAGGAGGTGTGAGTGAGGATGGCCCAGTCACCAAGATCACCTCCGCACCTCGATCCCGCGCGGCTTCTGCAATGGCATACCCCATCTTCCCTGAGGAATGGTTCGAAATGAAACGAACCGGATCAATGGGTTCCTGAGTCGGGCCCGCGGAGACCAACACCCGCTGTCCGTGCCAATCCCGCCGAGGGTTCAGCGCGGCATGCACTGCATCCATGATTCGTGACTCTGCCGGAAACCTCCCTTGTGCAACTTGTCCTGATGCCAATGGACCGATTTCAGGATCAAGCACAACGACGCCACGAGCTCGGAGCACCTGCACATGTTGAACGACCGTAGGGTGTGTCCACATGTCCCCATCCATGGCCGGAGCGACAATCACGGGACACCGAGCGTTCAACATCATCGTGCTCAACAGATCATCCGCCAGACCAAGAGCCGCTTTTGCCAGAAAATTGGCCGTCGCCGGCGCCACAATAATTGCACGGGCTTGTTCTGGAATAGCGAGATGAACCATTTCTTCATGAGATTCAAAGAGGTCCGTCGCCACTCGCCTTCCTGACAGGACTTCAAACGTAAGAGGAGTCACAAATTTCGTGGCAGCCTGAGTCATGACCACCGACACGCTGGCACCGTCACGCGCAAGAGACCGAAGCAACCCGACCGCTTTATACGCGGCGATGCTGCCCGTTACTCCAAGGACAAGTCGCTTGCCCCACGGATTGGTCGACACCTGTGCTTCCTCCAATGCCTACTCCTCAGCTGGAGCCACCGTCGGCGGTACCGTATCATCGACGTAAACACTGAGTTCCTTCTTGATTTCGCGGGCGTCCTCTCCGGTCATCATCGCGATGCGCTCGGTTTCACCCTCTTTCCCTCGTTTGGCTTCCTTCATGGCATCGCGGGCTTCCTTGCCGGTCATATACCTGACATGACCTCTCAACACCTCGTCGAGCGCCATAGTGGTTTCTTTTGTGAAACGAGAGGACCAGGTTGACTTCGCGCCTTGAGTCAAGTGCTTCGCACGCTGTGACGCGACGATCACCAAGCGGTGGCGTGAATCGAACTCATTGGGCGTGTATTGCGGCAACAAACTCAGCATGTCGATCATAGTCGGTCTCGCTCCCTCGTTATAAAGTGGATGACGGCTCCGTTTTCGGCGATGTTGCATCTTTCTCAAGAATAAAGCTTTGCTCAAGCCAATGCAGGTCCATCCGTTTGGTCTTCAGACGTTCCGCAATAAAAATGCTTTGCAGCTCACGGAGAGACTGCGTCAGATCATCGTTGCGAACAATGTAGTAATATTCCCTGAAACACCAGACTTCTTCTTTCACCTTTTGCAATCGGCGGACAATCTCCTCCTGAGAGTCGGACCCCCGACCTTGGAGTCGAGCACGCAGAATGTCCATCGATGGAGGGAGGATAAAAATATAGACGGCATCGCCAAATTTCTTTTTAATCTGAAGTGCACCCTGGACATCGATTTCCAATAAGACATCGATACCCTGCTCCATCTTATCCATTAAGGGCTTCCGCGGTGTGCCGTACCAGTTGGAATACACGTGCGCATACTCCAAGAACTCATTCCTCGCAACCATATCGTGAAAGACGTTCTCATCGATAAAGAAGTAGTCGCATCCGTGTTCTTCTCCTGGACGCGGTTTTCTTGTCGTGAACGACACCGAATGCCACAGCCCGGAGACCGACGCCACGACCTGTTTACACAAGGTCGTCTTCCCTGCGCCTGAAGGAGCTGAAATAATGTACAGAATTCCCCGACGTTCAGGAGCTTGCTGAGCCCCCGTCAGACCTGAAGGGAGGTTACTTGTGGTCATCGCGGTACTCATTCGACATTCTGTATCTGTTCACGTATGCGCTCAAGCTCGGCTTTCATTCGCACCACGTCGGCTCTGATCGCCGCGTCGTTGGATTTCGATCCAATGGTATTGACCTCCCGGCCTAATTCCTGGAGAAGAAAATCCAACGTCTTTCCCACTGACTCGGTCCCTTGGAGCGCACGCTCAAACTGTATCATATGCGTGTCTAGTCTGACCAATTCTTCTGTAATGTCGCACCGATCGGCATACAGAGCCAACTCTTGATTAAGCCGAGGGAGATCCGGGATAGCATCTGCCAACAACTTCTCCACTCGCTGCTTCATACGGTCGAAGGTTTCCTGCGCAATGAAAGGAGCACGGGACGATACTGCACTCCTGCACTCACGCACGTGGTCGAGCCGAGCCAGGATATCCTGCGCAAGCAAGGCTCCCTCTTTCTCCCGCATTTTCACCATATCCGACACCGCGAGCAGCCCCAGTTTCTCCACCATTTTTGTGAGCTTAGGATCGTCAGCCGCCTGCTCAGAAAGCGCGACAATATCGCGAAAACCCGCCATCAGTCCGATGTCAATGGAGCCCTTAAGTTTCAGCGTGCGCTGGAGTGTACGGAGAGCCTGATGGTACTGCTTCGCTAGTCCGACGTCAAGTTGCACTGTGCGAGTACTTCCCCGACTCCCTTGTAGCAACACTGTGAGATCAACCCTTCCACGTACACAATGTTGTTGGATCGTCTTCTTGAAGCTTTCTTCTAGCCCACTCATCGACTTCGGCAGGCGAATGGAGGTTTCAAGAAAACGATGGTTCACCGATCTCACTTCAACGCTGGCAGTCCCGTCGGACCATAGTCCCTGTCGCTGGCCGAATCCTGTCATACTCTTAATCATCTCGGTAGTTTTCCTTCCCACTCACAGACATCGTAGATCGGGCAAACAAGACAGCGAGGCTTTCGCGCAAGGCACACATACCGACCATGAAGGAGCAACCGCTGAGATACATCCGTCCACTGGGTTTCCGGATACACCGCTTGCAGGTCGCGTTCGATTCGCTCGGGATTACTTGAATGGGTCAGGGCAAGTCGGTTGGCCACCCGTCGCACATGTGTATCGACCACAATACCCGGCTTCCCAAATACGGCTCCAAGGAGTACATTCGCTGTTTTTCGCCCGACACCAGGTATCGCTGTGAGTTCTTCCATTGTATCGGGAACTTGCCCCTTGAACTGCGCCGTAACGACCTGCGCACAACCAATCAAGTTTTTCGCCTTACTCTTATAAAAACCAGTTGGTCTAATCAACGCCTCCAGTTCCGTCGACGTTGCGTTCGCCATCACGTGAGGTGAGGGATACCGCTTAAAGAGAGCCGGCGTGACCTGATTCACTCGCTGATCCGTGCACTGCGCGGATAGAATGGTGGCAACCAACAGCTCCCACGGAGAACGATGAGTTAATTCCATCACAGCCACCGGCATGGCGTGATGGAGACTCATCGCAATCTGCGCTGGACGGTCGAGAGCAGACGGCGTCCTCGTGCGTTTGGTTTTCTTCATGGCGGCCCGATTGTGCAGAGGTTACCGACGAGATGCAAGCGCCAGCGCATCGTCCTGCAGCGGCAGGCCAGCAATCTGACGTTCACCGACTGGCAGAGATCTCACGTGTGCTTCCAGCTGAGCGAAGAGAGGACGAAGTGTCGTGGGCTGGAGCGCCGACAGACCAATGGCTCCATACCGTCGGCAGAGCAACTCCGCGCGCGCTGGGGACACCTGGTCACACTTATTCAGCACCACTAATCTCGGTATCGCGTTCAAATGCAAGTCCTCAAGAATGGCGACGACCGCGGTAATTTGAATGTCGATGTCTGCGGCGCTGCCATCGACAACATGCAGCAGGAGATCAGCCTCTCGTAGTTCTTCGAGCGTTGTCCGAAAGGCACCGACCAGTTCTTGCGGAAGATCCCGGATAAATCCTACCGTATCGGTGATGATGACTTCGCGATCCTCCGGGAACCGCAGGCGTCGACTCGTCGTGTCCAGAGTTTCGAACAACCGGTTTTGAGCTGACACCTGACTGTTTGTTAGCACATTGAGCAATGTAGACTTACCGGCGTTCGTGTAGCCTACAAGGGAAACGACAGGGAGTCCGTGCCGATCTCGCCTGGACCGACGTTGGTCTTGCTGGCGCCCAAACTGTGTCAGCTCTCGTTCTAAATGCGTGATGCGGTCTCGCACACGGCGACGATCAGTCTCCAGCTTGGTTTCACCCGGCCCTCGAGTGCCGATCCCGCCACCCAAGCGAGACAGTTGAGTGCCCTTCCCGGATAATCGTGGAAGCAGATACCGCAACTGCGCGAGTTCCACCTGCACTTTGCCTTCACGGCTGTGGGCTCGTCGGGCAAAGATATCAAGGATCAGTTGTGTCCGGTCGATCACCTTGATATCAGTCATCTCTGAAATGGCTCGCAATTGAGCCGGTGACAATGTTTGATCAAAGATCACCATATCGGCGCCCCGATGGAGGGTCTGAATCAGGACATCCTTCATCTTGCCGCGGCCCAAGAGATAGCGCTGATGCCCGTCCGGCGTTCTTTGTACGACACGGTCGACCACCGTGACGTCGGCAGAGGTTGCCAACTCCGCCAGTTCGGCTAAACGCTCTTCTTGCTCGGACCGGCTGTTGACAGAGGCGCTGACAAGTATCGCCGATTCTTTACCGCTCTCAATCGCATAATGAGCTCGCGCCTGCTGAAGGTCTGCCTCAAGCTCTTCGATGAACTGGTCGAACATCAGTGTAAGATTGTGAAACGGAACAGCCTTGAGCACTTTAAACAATTGCCCAGTTGAGTTGGGTGCCAGCAGATGAGCGAGATACAGATTGCCTAGTTGAGCATCCTCCGTGACGGAGAGCAGGCCGATCAGATCAAGTCGCAAGAAGGCGAGGTCTGTCAGCACCTCTTGGCTGATAGGCTGATCGTGCAATTGCGTTCGAATGAACCTCAAGCCACGGAGCGATCGCGCGCCCGTACGGAACAGGGTCAGCGTTGTGGAAGACAACGTCAATTCCGTTCCCACAATCACGTCCTGAACTTGTCCACGCCTGGTCAACAGCACGCCAATCGGGCGGCGGAGTTCAATGGTCAATTGGGCCATTGCCTTTGCGAGCTCCGGGGTCATGATCTTGTCGGGTGAGACACGACGTCGGTAGAGTCGTTCAACCGACGCGACTTGGCCGGTGCGCAGTCCTGTGATCTGACCTCGGATATCAGGAATGGGCGTTCTCCTTATCCCTTAGAGAAACCGATATGCGATCGGTTTTCGTCATGAATCGTCTCGAATCCCTCAGCTGGGCTGATATCAAGATCTGCCTGCGGTCGTTCTCCATTCATCAGCAACTGGCGCCCCGCCGAAGCAATCATGGCAGCGTTGTCGGTACAATACTCGATAGCCGGCAACGATAGGCGAATGCCTTCACGTGCCGCACGCTCGCTCAGTAAGACCCTTAACCGTGAATTAGCTGAGACCCCTCCTACAACTGCAAGCGCGGTCAGGTGTGACTGCCTGAGGGCTACAAAGGCCTTCGTGGCCAAGACCTGCACAATAGCCTCTTGGTAACTGGCCGCTAGGTCGGCAATCTGATCAGGTCGCAGAGAACCATCCATTTCTCGTAGCTTATACAACAACGCCGTCTTCAGACCACTGAAACTGAACTCAAGACTGTTCTTTGCCCGGTGGAATCTAGGAAATCGAATGGCCTGTGGATCTCCGGAACGTGCGATTCGATCAACAGCCGGTCCACCTGGATACCCCAAGCCAAGCATCTGGGCCCCCTTGTCGAACGCTTCACCGGCGGCATCGTCGCGAGTGCGTCCCAGAAGGGTACACCGACCCCCGACTTCATGGCGATAGAGATGAGTGTGGCCGCCCGATACAACCAGCACAATGCAGGACAACGGATATGTCGGATCGGCAAGCCATGCGGAGGCGATGTGGCCCTGCAGATGATTGACCCCGACGATCGGAATCCCCAAGCCGTAACTCAAGGCCTTAGCGTAATTCACTCCCACCAAAAGCGCCCCAGCCAATCCAGGTCCCTGGGTGACGGCCACGGCACCGAGAGCATGTTTTGAGACTTGGGCGGTCGCCAAGGCTTCTTCGACAACCAAATTGATCATCCCAAGGTGGGCCCGTGCGGCTAATTCTGGAACGACGCCACCAAACTTTTCACGGACGGTCACTTGTGAAGATACGACGTTAGAAAGCACCTCTCCTGTACAACTGAGTACGGCAGCAGCTGTTTCATCGCATGAAGACTCGATTCCAAGAACCGGGCACGGACGCCATTGAGTCCCAGGTTGAAATTCAGACTGATTGGGGTAGGAAGACATCTCGTTACGAATGGGCCAGATGGCATTGAATAACAAAACGGCCCCTGCAGCGATCCGCCACAGAGGCCGCTCACGATTGCCTGGGGACCTGAATGATCACAAAGGGCACTAGACTCCGGCCATTGCCTCCTGCTCGATGAAAGTCGGGGCTCCGTCCCTCAGAACCACTTTCACCTTGCGGCTTTCTTTGAAGCGTCCTCTGATGAGCTCATCGGAGAGCGGGTCACCGATGGCACGTTGGATCGCCCGACGCATTGGCCTCGCTCCGTACAACGGCTCATAACCCTCTTTGATAAGCCATTGTTTGACTTCATCGTCGACATCAATCTCAATCCCTTTATCCAATAGGCGGAGGTTCAACTCACGGAGTAGGATATCCAAGATACTATAGAGCTGCTCTTTTTCCAGCTGATGGAAGATCACGATTTCGTCGATCCGGTTCAGGAACTCTGGACTGAACGACTTCCGAAGCTCTCCGAGTACTTCCTCCTTCTTCCGACGCGCGGCTTCGCCCTCTGTGCTCTGGAAACCAAGAGAAACACCCTTCTGAATCATTTTTGTCCCGATGTTGGACGTCATAATAACGACCGTATTTTTGAAATCAATCTTTCGTCCAAGACTATCGGTCAGCACGCCGTCGTCTAGTACTTGAAGGAGAACATTGAACACATCCGGATGCGCCTTCTCAATTTCATCGAACAATACGACGGAATAAGGCCGACGGCGGACCTTCTCGGTCAGCTGCCCCCCTTCTTCGTACCCCACATAGCCGGGAGGCGCGCCGAAGAGCCGCGAGCTTGTAAATTTTTCCTGGTATTCAGACATGTCGACACGAATCAACGCGTCTTCGCTGTTGAACAGAAACTCCGCCAATGTTCTGGCCAGTTCCGTTTTTCCGACACCTGTGGGACCAAGGAAGATGAACGAGCCAATCGGCTTCTTGGCTTCCTTCAAACCGGCACGAGAACGGCGGATGGCACGAGCAACCGCGGAGATCGCCTCATTTTGACCGATGACTCGTTTATGGAGAAACTCTTCCATGCGCAAGAGCTTGTTGGACTCTTCTTCTTCCAACTTAAAGAGCGGGATGCCGGTCATTTTTGAGACAACATAGGCGACATCCTCTTTACCGATCACAGGCTTGTTCTTTTCCTGATTCTTCTTCCATTCTCGCTTCGATTCGTCGAGCAGCTTGCGCAGCCGCTCTTCTTCCTCACGATGCCGTACGGCCTCTTCGAAATTCTGCATGGAGATCGAGAGCTCCTTTTCTCGCGACACCTTCTTCAGCTCTTGCTCCATCGCTTTCAATTCAGAAGGAAGGGCGTAGGTCTGGAGTTTGGCACGCGAGCCTGTTTCGTCGATCAAATCGATCGCCTTGTCCGGAAGGAACCGATCGGTGATGTACCGATCCGCCAACTTCACGGCCTCAACAATGGCGTCTTCCGTGATTTCCACTCCATGATGCTCTTCGTATCGATCCCGAAGCCCTTGGATAATGCGGACCGTTTCGTCGAGATTGGGCGGCTGAACGTGGATGGGTTGGAATCGCCGTTTCAAGGCACCGTCTTTTTCAATATGCTTTCGGTACTCGTCCAAGGTCGTAGCCCCAATGCATTGGATCTCGCCGCGCGATAAGGCCGGCTTCAACATATTGGAAGCATCAATGGACCCTTCCGCAGCCCCAGCCCCAACGAGGGTGTGAAGTTCATCGATGAAGATAATGATATTGCCCGCTTGGACAATCTCCTTCATAACCACCTTGAGGCGTTCTTCAAACTGTCCACGATATTTGGTGCCTGCCACGAGCGACCCTAGGTCCAAGGCGATGACCCGACGAGAGAGCAGGTTGTCAGGAACTTCGGATTGAATGATGCGCTGAGCTAGTCCCTCGACAATCGCCGTCTTTCCCACACCAGACTCGCCGATAAGGACGGGATTGTTTTTGCTTCTCCGACTGAGAATTTGCAACACACGTTCGATTTCATCAGCTCGACCAATCACCGGGTCCAATTGACCTTCTTGAGCCATCTGCGTCAGATCACGGCCAAACTCATCCAACGCCGGGGTATTGCTCTTTCGATCACGTTCACGTGGAGCAGATTTCCGCAAAAATGTGACGGTCAGCTGACGCGCCGTCAGAAGATTCGCGCCCAAACTCCGAAGAATTTTTCCACCAATTCCCTCTTCTTCCCGCAACAGTCCAAGAAGTAGGTGTTCACTACCGATGTGGTTGTGGCCCAACAGGCGAGCCTCTTCAACACCATATTCAATGACCTTCTTCACGCGTGGGCTAAATGGGATTTCCCCAAACGTCATCGTCGCTCCGCCACCGGGCAGATTTCGCTCGATTTCCAACCTGATCTGCTCAGTAGAAAGCCCCATCTTTTTCAGAATCATAAGGGCAATGCCATCAGACTCACGGAGGATGGCCAGGACGAGATGTTCAGTCCCTAGATAGTCGTTTTGGTGCCGCTCGGCCTCCTCGCGCGCGAGGATGATGATCTTTCGACCTTTGTCCGTGAATCGTTCGAACATCCTGCCTCCTTCTCAGAGAGTGAAACTCCTGGCCGCGTTCGAGCAAACCCCTTGAAAAACCTTGTTGTGATTCTAACCACAGTATGATTGAGAGTCAAGATTGAGCGGAGAACAAGACAGCGAGTTGAAGACCACCTTACCCCCATCCCTTCTCTTGTTCTGCTCTGTCAACAGGACCAGAACCTCAATGGACTTTCCGTTGACATGAAAATCAGCATCCCGATACAATCCCACTCCTCGTTCGCCCAACCATATGCCTGGTATCCATGAAAAGTAAAAGCATTGGGATCTTGACCAAGCCCAAGTTCCCCGAAGTAAGGGACACGCTGCTCGGCGTGGCTAGCTGGCTCCGTGCCCGTAGCATTGATGTCTTGTTCGATACTACATCCGCAGCACTCTTGAACGAGGTCGGAGGAATTCCCAAGACTCAACTGGCTCAGAAAGCCGATGTTCTCTTGGTGCTCGGAGGGGACGGCACCATTCTCAATGCCGCACGGCTCGCAGCAGAACGAAGCATTCCCATCTTGGGTGTCAATATGGGGGGCCTTGGCTTCTTGACGGAAGTCCGCTTGGACGACCTTTACCCTTCCCTCGAACGGGTATTTGCCAACGATTTTACTCTTGATGAACGACTGATGCTGGCCACACACGTCCATCGGCATGGGGAGACCGTTGCGAGAGGCATCGTACTCAACGATGTCGTCATCAGCAAAGGGACCCTGGCGCGCATGATTGAACTCCACATCGCCATTAATGGCCAGTTCGTGACGAATCTGCGAGGGGACGGCCTGATCATTGGAACACCGACAGGTTCTACCGCCTACTCGCTCTCTGCCGGAGGGCCGATCATGAATCCAGCCCTGCAGGCGCTCATCCTGACGCCAATCTGCCCACACACACTGACACATCGCCCATTAATCGTACCGGGCAATGTCGTCATTGAAGTGACGCTGA
>SWDG01000027.1:631272-680598 GCA_005116965.1 Nitrospira sp.
AAGTAAAGATGAAGGATCGATGGCCACACTCGATGGACAGGTCGGCGTCTCCATCACACAAGGAGATACCGCTGTCATTCAAACTTCAGACTATCGGACCCAATTGATCAGATTTCCGGAAAGTCACTACTACGAAGTGTTGCGGGAAAAACTAAAATGGGGGCATGCGTGAAGATGAAGCCTGCCAAACACTTCATACTCTCCCCTGCTCAATATATTTGAGCATCTCTTGATTGGCTGAAAACTTGAACTCCCCGATACAACCGGACTTCTCGACGAATGAGTGTTCTGCCATATCCAACGCCCGCAACCCATTCACGTCGACCGGGCGACTCTGACGTTGCCGCAAGCGCGCGTGCAAGCGATCCAGAACCATGTTGACGTCTCCCTCTCCCGCCTTGGTTGCAAGGTACCGTTCAACCACCTCCGCACACCAATCTCCGTCGCGCTTTGCGACGCCGACGAGGCCCTCGCTGGCTTTTCGAGCCCAACCGGCCAAAAATACGCCGTCCATCACCTTACCTGCAGATTCATCGTAGGCCTGGAAGAGCGCATCATCAGGATCATTACCAGTCTTGTTGGGGTTGGTGGTAAACATGCCATTCTTATAGGGTAGACCAACCGCCTCATCTACCTTGTCGCCGACCGCAAAGACAACTGAATCACAAGGAAACTCGTAATACGCCTTCAAGCCCGCTGCGACCGTATCTTCACCCTTCGGATCAAGTCTGTTGTCTTCCATTTCAAGTCCACGAACCCGATTCTGTCCATCAACCAGGATACGTTTCGGGGACGCAAGGAAACGGAACCCCATCTTCGTCTCGGACACCGTCGACTCACATTTTGAAAATTCGTCGGTGAATGTCTTCAAGACCTCATCGGGATTCTGGCCAACCTTGGCAAGGCGGTCCTTGATGCGCTCAAACTCAGCTTTGATCCCCTCGAGGTCCATGTTGGCACAAATGCTGCGAATTTCTTTTGGATTGTACTTACGTTCCACGGGGCCCCGTCTTACGATGGCCGTGACCCTCGCAACTTTCTTGTAGCGGATCAACCAGTGGGCAATATCCACCATGACATCTCCCGCCCCGATCACAGCGACGTGTTGTCCCATTTCAAATGGACGGTCGCCGAAGCCCGGTAAACGATTGAAGTGATAGACCACATCTTTTGCGTGAAACACGCCCTGCGCCGAGTCCCCCTCGACACCAATGGCCTTGGTCCCCTGCGCACCGATCGTGAAAACCACCGCGCTCGCACCCAGCTCGCGCACATCTTCGACCGTGAGGTCCTTTCCAGTCCCAATAGAGATATTCCCAAAATAATGGACGTTCTTCTGCTGAAGAAGTTCCCAGTACTGTTTCTTGAGCCCGCCACGGAGTTTCAGCTTAGAGGGAAAAATCCCGTATTCAGCCAATCCACCGAATTTGATATCCCGATTGAGAATAATGATTTCGTGGCCGGCTTTCGAGAGCGTGCTGGCAACAGCCATCCCAGCCGGTCCTGCTCCTGCCACAACAATCACATGCGTCTGTGTCCTGCTCATGCAGTGTTCCTTCAGAGGTTAAGTGATAGAAAAGCCTGCAATATCAATGGATCGCGGACTGTAGCATAGCCGTTCCCGCACTGTCAAAACGCGCAACCAGCGTACCGCGTATACCGACCTAATCTCTACTTGCGCACCTCTCTGCTGTCAACTAGAATACCGCCGATTTCAACAAGGAGAGTACTCTGTCGTTCCACCACTTCCTGTTTAGCGTCACGGATCTTACACCCACTATTTCTCACATCCTTCGTGTGCAGACAGGTCAACCTTCGCTATGCCATGCCCTAGGCGAACAATTCATAGAACAACGCCATGTCCGGTAGCCCATCAATCGCTCCACCGTTCACTGACACTCACGCGCCATCCATACGCTTCCGTCACATCAGCAAGAATGGCAGCGTAACGCCTCTCCAGGAGCTGGGCATGGATGAAGCCTACGCTGTACCGAGCTTTGACCTCGCTGAAGAGCTGATCGCCCGTGGCGCTGACAGCGCACGGATTGCCATTCATTCTACTGAAAACCGATCTCTAGGGTATTCCCAAGTAGGAGAAGGTAAACCGCTCATCCCCGCTTCACCATTCGATTTCAAACAATCGATTCTCATTGTCCTCCCAACGTACAATGAGCTCGCCAATCTTGAGGCGCTTGTTCGGGCGATCAGCCAATATCTTGTCGCCGATATCTTGATCGTGGATGATAACTCCCCGGACGGGACCGGAGAGTTAGCCGACCAGCTCAGTTGTCGGTATGAGCATGTACACGTCCTGCACCGGCCACACAAAGAAGGACTTGGACCAGCCTATCTCGCGGGGTTCACGTGGGCGCTGCAGCGAGAGTACAGTCTCATCCTCGAAATGGATTGTGACTTCAGCCACGCGCCCTGGGATCTGCCTCGTTTGGTACACCGAAGCCACACTGCCGACCTGGTGATCGGGAGTCGCTACGTGCCTGGCGGCGGGACCGAGAACTGGAACGCCCGCCGTCGTTTCGTCTCTCGCTGCGGAAATACCTACGTCAGCCTCTTCCTGGGCTCGACCATCCACGACTGGACAGGAGGATTCCGCTGCTATCGTCGTGAGCTCTTGGCACGGATGAACCTCGCCACCGTCCGAGCAAAAGGGTACATCTTCCAAGTGGAGCTCGCCTGGCGGGCCGTGCAGCTGGGTGCGGATGTGGATGAACTACCTATCCGCTTTTGCGATCGCATTGAAGGCCAAAGCAAGCTCGGCTGGCAGTCCATCGCTGAAGCGCTGATGGAAGTACCCCAAATGTATCTTTTGGGTCTAGACAGTCGATAAGATGTTTTGCTTCATTGTTGGAGTTTGCCGGCAAACTCTACGTACATCAAATCAACCGTGAGCGATGCCGCCCGCAGTCGCTAACACAGAGACTCATGATTCAAGCACGATCGAATGAGAGAAACCTCTGGATCGGGTGGATTGAGCTTGGTCAGATCGATGATGAGTTCGTCCTTGGCATTAGCTAAAATCCCATCCAGCAGACTACTCTTCATCGGAACAACGGCCTCAGCAGGCTGAAACCTTAAATCAAAGCCTTTCGCGGCGGTCGGTCGCATCGGATAACGCCGATCATAGATCATCCCATAGGCCGGGATGCCGTAAATAATTCTCCAATTTCCTAGAATAATGTGCAGTTCCGTCCCATGAACGTAGAACCCACCTGTCGTGATAATTCGCCGGGCGAAGGTCTGCGGCTGGCTCAAATAAAAGGTCACTCGTTCGTTGGCTTTCGCCTCAGCCAGCGCCTCCGATAGACGCACAGACAAGAGAGTCAACTCCTCCTCCGTGAAGGCGGGAACCAAAGGAGACTCCCCTCGCATCCACCGCTGCAGCGCAATCCAATGCTCCTGCACCTTCAAGCCCGACAAAATCGTCCGCAATTTATCCGGTTCGATTGTAAATGGATGGGTATGGTGACTCGGTGGCCATTCCGCGAGTACTTCCGAGTCCTCTTCCAACCGCACAAAATTGACCGGATCCTCGTAAATAATTCGCGCTGGCACATGCGGAGCGGCACAACCGACCGACAAGCTGGAGTACAGAGCGAGGAGTCCGGTCATGATCCAGCCTGTCCGATTATGAGTCTCCTTACAGCTCACATTTCACTCCTTCCCTGTTACCCCTCGCTGATCGTGACGCTCATCTCGGCTCGCTCCAGCGGATTGTCTCGCCCGTCACGCTTCATCGTGACAATCTTATCGGCTACTTCCATTCCGCTGACCACCTCCCCAAAGGCCGTGTATTGCCAATCCAGAAAATTGGCATCTGCGACACAAATAAAGAACTGTGACCCAGCGCTATCCGGATCGTTCGCACGGGCCATCGAGACAATACCTCGCTTGTGTGGCGTACTGTTAAACTCCGCCTTTACTTTATGACCAGGTCCACCCATTCCGTGGGATGACCGGTCAGAATTCTTACTGTTGGGATCCCCTCCCTGAATCATGAACCCGGGAATGACACGGTGAAACGTCGTCCCATTATACAACCCATCCTTGGACAGCTTCACAAAGTTAGTGACGTGACCGGGCGCCAGATCCGAGAAAAACCTGAGTACGATTTCCCCCATGGGTTGCCCTTTGCTTGTCACGGCTATTGTTGCCCGTGTTTTCTCGCCTATCTCAGCCATTACATTCGTCCTTTCTAAATTTAGCGAAAAAGAAATGGCGGGGGCGCGATTCCCACCTCCAGCCCCTGATTGACGGCTATCCAGGAGGCGCCATCGTCGCTACGAAACACCCCGGAACTCGTCCCCGCGTACAGACCTTTATCACCCGATCCGATCAACACTTGCACCGCAAGGCTCGTCAGGCCCTTATTGAGGGGAATCCATTGCTTGCCCTTATCCACGGTCTTGAAAATACCGTTGCCGGTTGCCACGACGACTCCGTCGTCACTGAATACAACACCCCGGATAGAGTCGTTAGGCAGTGCCCGGCTGATTGAACGCCACGTCAGTCCGCTGTCGGCACTACGAAACACCCCGCCGTCAAACGTGCCGGCCAAAATATTTTGATCCTGATCGATGACAAGAACACGAATGAAATTTTCGATCATTCCTTCATGGTCCTTCAATCCATGCCGCATGCGTACCCAGCCCGTAGAGCCAGGGCTAAACCGAAAGAGACCTTGACCGGAAGTCCCTGCGAATAAAGTTCCATCGGCAGAGCGAGCGAGTGCATGGACCAGAATATCGTCTAACCCCGACGTCACAGGCGTCCAACGATCCTCGGAGCCATGCAGGCGATACACGCCATCTCCGGTACCGGCAAACAGTTCGTGGTCCACCACCAATAGGGCCTTGACCTCAAGCCGCTTGAGCCCCACATTGACCGGCTGCCAGCTGTTCCCTTTGTCTCGTGAGCGAAACACTCCACCACGAAACGTACCGGCATAGACGGCTCCGTCTTTCGCGGAGGCCAAACTCAAGATAAACGGATCAGTGATGCCACCCCCCACTGGAGCCCACGTCGCGCCTTGATCTACGGTTCGAAAAATCCCATGCCCGAAGGATCCGGCATAGAGAACTCCATTGCTCCCCATCACAAGAGCCTGCACGCTGGCTGCAGATTGTTCAGATGGCCCCGAGGCCGTCGAAGTCTCTGCAACCCTCAGCGGATCGGAAGCCTGGAGACTTTCACCGCCGCCCAGGCAGAGAAAAGCACCCCACATGACGATCACAGAGGCAATCGTGCGTATGCACTGAACCTTTACAGTCCGATGCCTCATCGTAGCCTCGTTCCAGCGGTATTCATCGGCAGGTCCGGATCAAGCGGCAAATCGATTCCTCCTGAGTCCGGTTTTCGCCCGAAAATTCGAGCGCCGAGAATCCCGATCTCATACAGCGCCATCAGGGGAACCGCCATCAAAAGCATGGTAAAGAGCGTGGCATCAGGAGTCACGATGGCGGAGACAATGAGACACAACAAAATGGCATGTTTGCGGTAACGAACGAACGTGTCCGCCGATACCACTCCAGTCATCGCCACGAGACTCATGACTAAGGGTAGCTCAAACGCACAGCCGAAAATGAGCAAAAATTTCACGTTAAAATCAATATAGGTGCCAACGCTCAGCTGCGGGGTGATATCACGATCGAGTCCGAAACTCACGAATAGATCGATCACGAGCGGCAAAATCACGACATTGCAGAAGACCAGCCCTACCGCGAACAGCCCCCCAGCCACCATGAATAGCGGGATGGCCCAACGCTGTTCTTTCTGCAACAGGGCGGGCTCAATAAACTTCCAACACTGATAAAAAATGACCGGCAAACTGAGAATGAGGGCTGCCAACAACGACACCTTGATCGAAGCGAACAGCGCCTCCGTTGGGCCATAAAACGCCAGTTGGTTTGAAAAGGGTCGGTTGAGCCACGCCACCATTTCGGCGGAAAAAGAGAAGGTCAGCACCAACGCACCCAAGACCGTCGCACCAATGATGATCAGTCGTCTCTTGACGCCTTGGATGTGGGAGGCGAGCGGATGAATGGCCTGTTCCATATCGACAGATTCAGCCGCCTACAGAATCGGTGGCCGATCAACCTACTACCGCGCCGGTTCGAGCCTGTGCTCACGGTGGAGACGAATCAGTTCTGCAAGCTTGTCTTTCTTCACCAATTTTTCCTTTTGCATCCGCTTTTTCTCGATTTCTTCCGACGGGGTCAAGACATGGCGCTTCTGCAGCTCGTTCAGTTCAAGGTCCAGGCGATGGTGGGACGCTTCGAGTTCCCGAAATTCGGTGTTGGAGTGGCGAAGTTGTTCAACAATCGCATCTTCCGTCAACATAACGACACCTCCTGGTTAAATTGACTCTATTGAAGCTGATCCACCTCCCTAAGGTAAAACCTTTGCCAGCTGCTGGCCATTCGATATCACGAGCGGATGCATTTCCATCAGCACGGCATCTTCAATGGGATTCGTGTAGTACCGAGGGCGATGACCCATCTGGACAAAACCTAGACGAGCATAGAGAGAACACGCTGGATCGTTCGAGGCTCTGACTTCGAGGACGGCTCGAGTAGCCGCTTGTTCTAATCCCAGACGAAGGGCTTCAGTGACAAGCGCTTTTCCAACCCCTCTTCTCCGCATCGACTCTCGTACCGCCACATTCATCAATCGCAGCTCTTCAAAGACAATCCAGAAGCAATGGTACCCGATAATCGTGGGTTCGGCCTGTAGTATCGACTCCTCTCGCCGCCTCGCGACAAGAAAATGTGCGAATTGATTATTCGTTAACTCAGCCTCGAGCATTTTGCGCGTCCAAGGGGATGAGAAGCAAGCCTCCTCCAAAGCAAGGATGTCCGGTAACATATCCGGTGTCGCTGGAAAAATCTGGAATTCAGACATCACCATGTAGCGGCTCACATGTCCTGCCGGTCCGACCGCCGACGCCCACGAGCCAACCGCGAGGCAACTTTGGTTTCAACCCGCTGCCGGCGCCTCGCAACAGATGACACACCGCCGGACCGTTCGTATTGGATTTCTGCTTCGGTCCGCTGGACATACAGCGGCATCACCAGATCTCCGGCAATTTCGCCGCATCGAAGTTGTTCCAGCCCGATACGCGCGACGTGAATAGCCGACGGTTTGAAGACGTCCTGTGGTCCCACCGTCACGGTGACCAACGCAGGCAATGCCGCTCGAATCTCCGATTCCATCGACGACCAGCCGGCCCCGAATACCAACGTAGGTTCGGTGAGACTCTGCGCGAGGGCTCCTGGGGGGCCAACCTGTTCGCTGACAACACGATCGAATCGCCCATCCCCTGTCCAACGAAAAATCGCCCAGTACACTTCCCCACGACGACTGACCAGCATTGGACAGACGGGAACGGTTCCCGCTTCAACATTCCTCGCCATGGCTTCCAGTGTCGGGACCAGCATGAGAGGAAGACCCGTGGCTCCTCGAAGTCCTAGGCACGTGGCAATACCCACTCGGATACCGGTAAACGAGCCTGGCCCGATCGAACAGGCAAGACCACTCAGATCGCCAAGCCGCAATCCAGATTGAGAGAACAATCGATCGATAGTGGGCAAAAGGAGAGAGCCCTGCGCACCACCGGCCTCTTGCTCATGCATCGCGACAATGCGGTCGTCTTCAAGAATCGCAACACTCTGCCACGTCGTGGCTGTTTCAACCGCAAGGATTTTCATCGACGATTATGAGATCTGACCTAAGTCTTCCGCCCGTATCGCGTGATTGTGATGCATCTCATGGAAGATGACTTGCACGGAGCCTTGTCCGCGACCATCTTCGAGAGAAATCTTGAACGGGCGAAAGAGCCGAACATCCTGATCGCCCATGGCCTGTGCTGGAATACTTTTCAACTCCTCGAGCGGCCTAAAATCGTCATACTGAATCGTCGCCTCGACCTCCCCGCTCGACCCAAGCCACTCTTCCTGTACCACAAGCAATCGGCGGTCAAACCAGAGCCGGTGGATCGGCGAACGCGATGGGCTCGTTCCCCCGATTGCTGGCGCATAGACGTCGAGACGATATCGACCTCGGTCTTCCACGACCTTAACCATTTCATCCCTGGCAATAGCGTTCGTCCCCAACACGCCACCGACCGCCCAGACACTCAGCTGAGAGAATCGAGCCAATTTTCCTGCATCTTTCATCTCGGACTGGTGACCAGTATAGGTCTTTCCCTCCAGAGGCAAGCGGAGTCTGTACAGATCATCCGCTTGAGCAAAGTCGAACAGCTCGCCTCCAAGAGAAGTAAACCCTCTCAGCCGCAACGCATTCGGACGGCGGTAGTAGACCGTACCCTCTATTCGTGATGCAATGGGGATGAGTCCACCCCGCACTTTCACGCTGAACAATCCCTTTAGGGATTGGATGGCCGCTTCACGATGGCGCAAAAGAGCCGTCAATTCCTGCGCCGTCACCTGCCTGAGCGGTGTTTCTTCTTTTGGTGCAATGAAAGTACAACCAGCCAACATGAAGATCGCGATGCTCACGCCAATAAAGTGCGCGAGCCTTGTTTTTCTACTATTCTCTCCTCTACAGGGAAGCAGAGGCGGATAAGGCTCTCCTGCGCGCATGCGAAGAGCACCGCCCATTACGATCATCATTCGATGAATTTTGTGTGCGCGTTGCACGAGCAGCAAGTCTTGTCTGCCACTTGCTTCCCTCTCTCTAAGCCAACACCACATCCAATGCCTCTCGCACTTCTTGAATACCGATCAGCTCCATGCCGTCGATGGGATCGAGCTTCGCTAGATTTCGTTCAGGCAGAATGCACCGTTTGAACCCCATCTTCGCGGCCTCACGAATACGCAGTTCAGCCTGACTGACGGCACGTACCTCTCCACCCAAACCGACCTCCCCCAACAGTAACGTCCCCGGCTCGACAGGCCTTTCCCGTAAACTCGATGTGACAGCGGCTACGATCCCCAAGTCAATCGCCGGTTCATCGACATGCATCCCTCCCACGATATTCACATACACATCCTGTCCGGAAAGATGCACTCCTAGCCGTTTTTCCATGACCGCAAGCAGCAGCGATACTCGATTGACCTCCACCCCGTTCGCCATTCGCTTGGGCATAGCATAGGTGGTTGAGGAAACCAACGCTTGCAGTTCAACCAGTATTGGCCTCGTCCCTTCGAGGCTCGACACCACCACCGATCCGGTACTCCGTTGAGGACGTTCCGCCAGAAACAATTCCGATGGATTATTCACCTCTTCGAGCCCGACATCCTTCATTTCAAAGACCCCGATTTCATTGGTCGATCCAAAACGATTCTTGACGGCGCGGAGAATCCGGTAGCTGTGCCCCTTATCTCCTTCAAAGTACGAGCCACCGTGGCGCCTGATGTCCACAGGTTTGGCAAGAAAAGACACTCTTGGATTTCAAAAATGGCCTCGTGGAGAAGGACGATAACCGACGCCTATCTTAATGGATGCAGGGAGGGAATAAAAGCTGGGAGTAGATACTGGAACAAATGTGAGATGACCGAAGATCACCCATCTCAAAAACTTTGACCTTGACGAGCCTTTACGATTTACCCTACTGTAATTATTGTTGATAAACTAACTCTAGATTATGAAACTCTCCAAAAAAAGTGAATACGGCCTCCGGGCGTTGGTGGAGCTCACGCTCGCTCACGAAAAGACAACGCTGCAGCGCCGCGATATTGCCGATCGCCAGCACATCCCCCTTGAATTCTTGGAGCAGATTCTCCTCACGCTCAAACGAGCTGGACTCGTCTCCAGCCGACGTGGGGTAAACGGAGGATATGACCTGATTAAACAGCCGAACGAGATCACCCTCGGTCAAGTCATACGCATACTCGATGGTCCGCTGGCGCCAATCGGCTGCGTCAGCAAGACAGCGTACCAAAAATGCAGCGATTGTCCCTATGCGAATAAGACGCGTTGTCCCGTACAGCAAGTAATGGGCACAGTCCGCGATGCGATTGCTGGGATCCTCGATCATTATTCGCTTGCCGACTTTGCCGCCGGCCATCCTAAAGGCTAAGCACTCATGGACGTAGTCGTTCTTGTCCTCATTACATTTGTCGCTGCCACAGCGAACGGCGCGTTGGGGTACGGCTTCTCCTCGATCACGGTTCCTGTCGCCCTCTTATTTTTTACCAATCGCATTTTGAACCCGGCCCTCGTGCTCATCGAACTCGTCATCAACGCGTATGTTCTCTTCATCAATCGGAAGAGCATCCCCAATGTCTTCTGGCGCGTCGCCCCAATTCTTGGCGGTCTGGCGGTCGGAGTGGGTATTGGCAGCTATCTACTCTTTTTGGTGCAGCCAGCCTGGATTAAATTCGTCACCTATCTTTTTCTGCTGCCCTTGATTCTTCTCCAGGCAGCGGGTATCCGGAAACCAATTCGCGCTGAAAAAGCTATAGGCGTGCCATTTGGGGTGGGGCTCGGTACCCTCTATTCCCTTACGACAATTTCCGGCCCCCCCTTGGCTCTCCTCTTTAACAATCAAGGCTATCCAAAACAAGACTTCCGTGCAGCATTGGGGATCATTCGCCTAACGGAGTCTTCACTCACGGCCATCGCTTACGGGTTTATCGGTTTCTACAGCGCCGGTAGCATGGAAATTATTCCCTATATCGTTCCCAGCGTCATTATTGGAATTCCTCTCGGTACATATCTGATCCGCTTGATGGACCCTGAGACATTCCGGCGCATTTGCATGGCGTTCGACGGGCTGATAGTAGGATTCGGTCTGTCTCGAGTGTTAGTTGAGTTAAACCTTGCGTCCACTCTAACAACCTACTGCATCTTGTCGATCGTAGTCCTGATAAACGGCTATCTGCTGTTTCGATTTTTCCGAGATCGCCCAGATCCCCGACAGATCCCTTCTTAATATCTCCCGTTAGTCTTTTGTCACAGTAGTCGGTGACTGGAAACACCTACCTAGCTATGACTGTTGTAGGTACTTGAAGGTTGAACCATTCACACCTAGCATTTTCTATTGTTCGAAAAAATATATAACCATTTGATTAGTAATACGTTGCCTGAGAATTATCACGGGCACAACAGTTGCTAGCTGTGCAGGACATTGTCCCTAGTTGACCGAAGCCAGTTCGCCACATTGCACTTCATAAGTGAGGAATATTTCATATGCTAAGACCGAAACCTTCGATCATTCCGGTTCTCAGGAATCTCACTATCGCATTGGTCTCCTTGTTAGCTTTGAGCACCATCGTCCTCCCACTTGTCGGGTGTAGCGACAGCGGACAGGGTGGACCGAGCATTTCCTCCCTCTCTACACCGACGGACAATCAACCGAATGAGAACACAGAGGCAGACACTACCTCTACCGAGACCGCTGCAAATGAACAGGACGATCCGACGATTTCTGAAGCACCCACAGAAATCGAACCCTTCCCGAGTGAGGTTGCAGAGGCAGATCCTGAATCTCTTGTGGCAGGCCTTGAGGGAGAAGGCACGCCCTTCAGTTCAACCGAGGCCACCGCGCGGTTGACCTGGGCTGTAAACCCTGATCCCACAGTAACCGGTTACCGTGTCTATTACGGGAAGGAATCTTCCGGAGAACCAGGCTCATGCTCCTATGAGACGAGTCAATCAGTTGAGGCTCCACCAGCTACTATTAGTGGACTTGAACCTAATACGCCCTATTTCTTTGCCATCAGTGCCTTTGGAGGCGAAGAAGGCGAAGCAGAAAGTCCCTGCTCAAATGAGGTCCTCATGATCTCATCCCCAGCCCAAGGCTAAACACACCGTTCACTGAGTCATCACTGTTTCAGCGCTCCCCTGGATCTTGCCAGGGGAGCGCATCTCTTCATTGACCTCTACTCGCTGATTTGTTAGCCTCACGCCCTAGCAACTTCTGCAGAAGTGTACAACCAACACCTACGCGCGTTGTGATCTCTATCCTGAAAGGATCTTCCATGGCCGGTTTAGCTGCTTCGCCTGAATTACTCAACGCCTTACACAACAAGGCAACCCAACTCCGCATCAACAGTGTGCGGGCCACCAGTGAGGCTGGCAGCGGCCACCCTTCGAGCTGTGCTTCAGCTGCCGATATCGTGGCCGCCTTGTTTTTCTCCGTCATGCGCTACGATCCTCAAAATCCGAAAGCACTCAACAGCGATCGCTTCATCCTCTCAAAAGGACATGCGGCTCCACTCCTCTATGCCGCGTGGGCTGAAGCCGGGCTCTTTCCGACAAGCGATCTCTTAAAGTTACGCACCTTAACGTCTGACCTCGAAGGACATCCCACGCCCCGATTGCCATTTGTTGATATGGCCACCGGCTCACTGGGGCAAGGACTTTCGGTTGGGGTCGGCATTGCATTGAATGCCAAATTCGTCGACAAGCTGGATCACCGCACCTATGTGCTGATGGGAGACGGGGAATCGGTCGAAGGCTCGGTGTGGGAAGCAGCCGAGGTCGGACGGCAGCACGGGCTAGATAATCTCTGCGCCATTGTCGATATCAACCGGCTCGGCCAGAGCGATCCCACGATGCTGCAACACGATATGGACGCCTACCGTTCCCGCTGGGCCGGATTCGGTTGGCATGCGATGGTCGTCAATGGTCATGATCTCTCAGCGCTCCTGAGGGCCTTCGATGAGGCCGCTCGCACCAAAGGACGGCCCACCGTGTTACTCGCCCAAACATTTAAGGGCAAGGGTATTTCGGTCATGGAAGACCGAGCAGACTGGCACGGTAAACCGCTGAAGAAAGGCGAGGAGACCCAGAAGGCGATCGACGAGCTCACCAAACAATTGAGCCCGAACGGTGCCGCCGTTCAGATCCACACACCTTCCGCTCCAAGCGCCGCTCCCGTCACCATCGGCACGATCCCGCCACCGCCTTACAAGATCGGCGATGCCGTCGCCACACGCGAGGCCTTTGGTGCGGCACTGGAAGCCTTAGGATCGGTCAACCCCTTAGTCGTTGCGCTAGATGCTGACGTCAAAAACTCGACCTATACGGACAAGTTCGGCAAGAAATTCCCCAATCGGTTTTTCGAGAATTTCATTGCAGAACAGAACATGGTCGGAGCCGCTGCCGGTCTGGCTGCGTGCGGCAAGATCCCTTTTGCCGCCACCTTTGCTTGCTTTTTCAGCCGTGCGTACGATTTCATTCGCATGGCCGCCATCAGCGGCTCAAATATCAAACTCGTCGGCACACACGTCGGCGTGAGCATCGGTGAAGACGGCCCGTCACAAATGGGACTTGAAGACATCGCGATGATGGCTGTGCAACCGAACGTGACCGTGCTCTATCCCTCGGATGGCAACTCGACCTATCGCTTACTCGAAGCCGCAGCGCAGCACAAAGGGATGGTCTATCTCCGTGCGGGAAGACCGAAGACCCCGGTGATTTATGGGCAGGATGAACCATTCCACATCGGCGGCAGCAAAATCATCCGGGAGAGCACATCAGATGTCCTCACCATTGTGGCCGCAGGCGTCACGCTGTTTGAAGCGCTGAAAGCCCATGATCAACTGAAAGCAGCTGGGATCGCCGTCCGTGTAATCGATCTCTATAGTATCGCGCCCATCGACCGGACGACCTTGGTGGAGAGTGGACGCGCAACTCAACGCCGAATCCTGACGGTCGAAGATCACTATGCCCATGGAGGCCTTGGTGATGCGGTCCTCAGCGCGGTGAGCACCGAAGGCATCGCCGTCCACAAACTCGCCGTGCGAGAGATCCCCCACAGCGGAAAACCCGAAGAGCTCGTGGATCACTATGGAATTGGCGTGCGATCCATTATCGAGGCAGCGAAGCAGATCATCAAGTAACCGGTCTTCCAGAACGAGCGACCAAGATTGATCGCGGCGAGCTCAATACGGACATCAACTGCGCCAGTTACCACGGCAAGGACGGCAAGCCGGTTAAGAAGGGTGCACGCGACCTCCGAGACCCGAAGAATACGACGCGGTACTCGGACAGCTATTGGTTCTGGCGTGTATCGGAAGGGGTCCCGAAGACGACGATGAAGGCCTGGTAGGGACTGTTGTCAGAACAGCAGATTTAGCAGGTCATCGCCTATCAGCACATTGTACTCGCACGACGGGAAGCCATCCGAGCATTCGGACTACAAGCCTTAATCATCCAATTCTGATCCGACAGGGCAAACAACAATCCCCTGGATCTATCAAGATGGATTCGGTGCGACAAAGACCAGTACGCTAAGCCGCCCGCTTGTATGATTCTTCACACCGTGCTCTTCTCCAGCTGAAGCCATCGTGCCCTGCCCCGCTTCGAGTACTCGCTGCTCGGTGCCGACCTGAAACGTCCCTTGCCCCTCGAGCACGATATACACCTTATCCTGATGGCCATGGACATGCCCCTTTTGCTCCTGGCCAGGCTCTAAGCCATAGATGTCACAGAAAAACCGCTCCGTTTGAAACAGGTTATTCTTCTTCATCTTGTCACTGCTGAACTGTTGATAGTCGGCGAGTGTAATCACCTTCATCCTCAAGACTCCATGCCTGAACACGTGAATGCTATTTATGGGAGATGGGACAGCAGTTTCTGATATGACTGCTTGAGTTCGTTCAGAGCCGTCGTCATCCCCTCCTGCACGTCATGCCATTTGGCATCCGTAGCGCCCTTCAATTCGTCCAACCGCTCTTTGGCACCATCTTTCTTCTTCTCGAGCTCATGCAGTGACTTCTGTAGTTCCGCTCGTGTCGTTTCAGACGCTTTTGTCACCTTCCCACGCAGCTCGACAATTTGCCGTTGAAGCGCCGCCAACTCGTCATGCGCTTTCCGCTCAATCGCCTCCTTTTGCTGAACGGTATACTCCTTGGTCGCCTCGATCGTCTCGCGGGCCTCTTTGACGATCTTCTCGGTCCCGGCATTTGGCTCAGCGGCAGCGTCCTGTGGGACGACCAATCCGGCCATTGCCACCCATAGCACCCCCATCATGAATGAATATTGATACATCATCCCCTCTCGAAATAGACAAATGTATGGTCGGCAACCATTTCCAAGTCACAGCCACTCAACTTTCCTCTGGAAGCAACCGACAAAGGACGGTCATGAGTAGATAGTCCTCATTGAGGAGCCCCTCTATGCCTTCTGACACCGAACCGGCCGCGAGTCAACTTGAGCAACTCGAACAGGCCTTGGTTCAGAAAATTAAAACCGGCGACGTCGAACTTCCCTTGCTCCCGCAAGCCGCCAGCCAGGTGATGGCGCTGGCGTCGGATCCGTCTGCCGATGCGGCCAAGCTCTCAGCATTGATTCATCAAGACCAAGCGCTCGCCGCGCACGTTCTCCGGATTGCTAACTCGCCGGCCTATATGCCCCGCAGTCCGGTCGTCTCGCTCCAGCACGCTGTAGCCATGTTGGGCATTACCTTGCTGTCCGAAATTGCCTTTACCGCATCCCTGAAAACCGGTGCCTTCAAAGTACCAGGATACGAAGACGATGTAAAACAACTGTGGCGCCACTCCTTGGCAAGCGGAGCCTTCGCCAAGGAAGTCGCGCGCATGAGGCGAGTCAACGTCGAAAGTGCCTACCTCTGCGGTCTCCTGCACGCTATCGGAAAACCCGTCATCTTGCGGACCGCGACGACACTCGCGAATCAACAGCGCATCGCTCTTGAGAAACCCGTCCTGTCTGGCTGGATTGCCGGCTATCATGCCGAAGTGGGGGCCATGATCGCCGATAAATGGGGCCTTCCTAAACAAGTCGCAGTGGCCATTCAGTACTACGGAGACTACGACCATGCGACAGAATTCCGGCAGGAGTGCCTCCTGACCTGTGTGGCCAATCGATTAGCCAGTCATCTGCTGACACCTGACGAAATGCCGGAGGACACCCTACGCGATCATTCCGTCTTCGCTGAATTAAACTTGTATCCCCAAGACATCGATAAACTTCTGCTGACAAAAGATCAGGTGTTAACCATTGTGAATGCCATGAACCTATGAGTACACCAAGCACGTATGACATCATTGTGATCGGAGCAGGTCCCGCTGGACAGAAAGCGGCGGTCCAGGGCGCCAAGGCCGGTAAGCGGGTTGCCCTCATCGAACGGGAACGTGGGATTGGAGGCAGCTGCGTCTATCGTGGAACCATTCCAAGCAAAACATTACGAGAAAGCGCCCTCCATCTCGATCGACTCAAGCGGGCCGGCGAAGCATTCCAATTCAACCTCAAACCAGGTACGCAGATTGCCACGCTCTTAAGCCGACTCGAACAGGTCGTTCAGGCGCATGATTCCTTCATGAGCCGGCAACTTCGACGCAACGGCATCTCCCTGCTGCATGGCCGTGCACACTTCGTCAATGAACATCTCATCGAAATGCAAACCGTCGATGGAGCGCGTCAACAACTCACGGCCAAGACCATCGTTGTCGCCACAGGATCACGCCCCAGGAATCCTAAAGAGATTCCCGTTGACCATGAGCATATCCTCGACAGCGACTCGCTCCTGTCCATGTTGTACCTACCGCAATCGCTGACGGTCATCGGTGGTGGGGTCATCGGTTGCGAGTATGCATCCATCTTTGCCTTGCTCGGGGTTGAGGTCACTCTGATCGACCGTGCACCTTATCCGCTCCAGTTCATGGATCGAGAACTCGTTGAACAGTTCGTGCAAGGTCTTGAGCATCACGGCGGTCGCTACTTGGGTGGGTGCCAGATGACAGAAGTGCGGTGGGACAATGTCGCACATGTAGTCACAACCTTGCAGGATGGCACCGTCATCAAGAGTGAGAAAATGCTTGTCGCCCTTGGGCGACAAGCCAACATTGAAGATTTAGCTCTCTCTGCAGCTGATATCACGGTGTCGGATAAAGGACTGATTCCCATCAATCAATATTGCCAGACCAACATCGATCACATTTACGCAATCGGCGATATGGCCAGCGGACCCGCGCTCGCATCCAAAGCCATGGAACAGGGTCGACGTGCGGTCCGTCACGCCCTAAACCTCCCGATCGGTGATGCGGCGTCAACGATTCCGCTTGGCATCTATACGATTCCTGAAATGGCCAGTATCGGTCTTGATGAGAAGAGTGCGCGTGAGCGATACAAAGACCCGCTGATCGGACGGGCAAAGTTTGAAGAAATCGCGCGTGCACAGATATCGGGAGCCGGCTATGGTCTCCTTAAGATGGTGGCCGATCCGGACGGCGAGCGGCTACTCGGAGTACAGGTTGTTGGGGATTCCGCCACGGAGCTGGTCCATCTGGGGCAATTGGCTCTTCAGGGCTCCGCAACAGTCGAATCTTTTATCGACAATATCTTTAACTTTCCAACCTATGCCGAAGCCTACCGTATCGCTGCACTCGATATTCTAGGGCAAGTCGCAAAACGTCGAACGGAAAAAGCCGCGTAGTGGCGATCTAGCGTCACTGCCAGAAGAAGCATGAGCATCGCTGCCCAGATAGACAATGACAAATCGTTGTTAGCCAAACCGAACCCTCTGCCCTGCTGCCTGACACAACCTCACCCAGCTTTCTGAATCGGTGTCCTGAGCGAGAACCGCCTGCACCAACAGTCAGAGGACACTCACTCCGCATTCCTTCCCAGCTTCACAACTGCGGCTTCCTACGCAGGCGAGTGAACGCCTTCTCCGCTCCAACTATCTGGCAGCTCCATCTTCAGGCACAAAACCCCGCATAACGAGCATTGACGTCAAGATACCGACCTCATCTGCCGATATCGTTTTGAATAGCTCTATTCACGGGGGTATCTATGGAGACGTCCGACTGGAAGTCTGTCAATCGGGCATCTAGGACAGCCCGTCGCTTGGTTATGACAATTGCCCTATTCACTGTTTGGGACTTGCCATCACCTAGGGTATCCCTCAGCGAAACGCCACCTCCAACCCAAACAGAAGCAACCTTAGACCTGCCCTCCGAATCTCCCTTGCCAAATGGCTCTTCTGCAAAACAGTCTGCTTCCGACACCTCCGTGACAGAAAATACCTTGTTCGATGAAATCCCCTCAGTCTATGGGGCAGCCAAGTACGACCAGAAGGTCCACGAGGCGCCGGCCGCCGTTACCATCATTACCGCTGAACAAATCAGAAAATACGGGTACCGAAACTTCGCCCAGATTCTCGATAGCGTACCAGGCTTGTTTACCAGCAACGATCGCAATTATGGCTACCTAGGCATTCGAGGGTTCAACCGGCCAGGCGACTACACCTCTCGTGTTCTGCTGCTGATCGACAATCATCGAATGAACGATGCCATTTTTGATCAAGGTGGGGCCGGTACAGAAACGCCGATTGATGTCGACTTGATTGACCGCGTCGAGATCATCAAAGGCCCGGGCTCCTCCCTCTACGGCACCAATGCACTCTTCGGAGTCGTGAACGTGATTACCAAACGGGGGCGAGATCTCAAAGGCAGCGAGGTGTCAGGAGAAGCGTCGAGCTTCAACACCTATCGAGGCCGGCTCAGCTACGGCAACAAATTCTCGAACGGCCTAGAAATACTCCTATCCGGCTCGTACTCCAACAGCGAGGGACACCGGGAGCTGTTTTATCCGGCGTTCACCTCCACGAATAACGGCATCACCAAATATGCCGACAGAGACAATCTGTATTACTACACCGGCAAACTCTCCTATGGTGACTTCACCCTCATGGGAGGCCACCAGTGGCGCAAGAAGAATGTCCCAACCGCAGCCTTTGGAACACTGTTCAACGATAATCGCCAGCTGACGGTTGATGAACGCACCTATCTCGATCTGGTTTATCAACATGAGTTCGTCAACCAGCTCAATGTGAAGGCACGGCTCTATTTTGATCGGTATTACTATTATTCAGATCTCCCCTATGACTCCGGAATCAGCAGTCCGCCGTCTCTTCTCAATAAGGATGTGACCGAATCGGACTGGTGGGGGGCTGAACTCACCGTCACCAAGCGATTGTTCGACCAACACAAGCTCACCGTCGGAACAGAGTATCGAGATCAATTTCGCCTCAACCAGAGCAACCGGGACATCGACCCTCCGACCACCTACCTCGACGATAAGCGGCGTTCCAGCTTCATCGCGGCCTATCTGCAAGACGAATGGGCGATCATGAACCATTTGGTGTTGGTCGCGGGAGTACGACATGACCAGTACAGTACGTTTGGAGGGACAACGAATCCCAGGATTGGACTGGTTTCCACCTGGGGCAAGACCACGGTGAAACTGCTATACGGACAGGCGTTTCGGGCGCCGAATCCCTACGAGCAGTTCTACGTGACGGGAACGACCTTTAAGGCCAATTCGAACATCAAACCCGAGAAGATCAAGACCTACGAACTCGTGGTTGAACAGTACCTCGGCAATCATCTCCGCGCCCTCGGCAGTCTCTATCAATACAACATTTCCGGCTTAATCAGTCAGGCGACCGATCCCGCGGATGGCAAGCTTTTCTACGATAACGTGGATGACATCACCGCGCGTGGCGCGGAATTCACTATTGAAGGGAAATGGCCGACCGGTCTCGAGGGACGAGTCAGCTACGCCATTCAGACTACTCGGAATGATCAGATGGAACAAATGCTCACCAATTCCCCTCAGCACTTGGTGAAGACCAATCTCATTGTACCGGTGGTTGGAGACAAACTCTTCGCCGGATTCGAAGGCCGCTACACCAGCTCGCGCCTGACGCTCGCAGGAAACAACGCCAGCCCTTTCTACATCCTCAACCTGTCGTTGTTCAGCCAGCGCATCGTGAAGGGATGGGAACTGTCCGCCCACATCAACAATCTTGCGAATCAGAAATACGGCTATCCCGGGTCTGGCGAACACCGGCAGGATATCATTGACCAGGATGGCCGAACATTTTTCGTGAAGCTGAAGTATCGCTTCTAGAGACCCACTCGATGATGGCTATTCTCATTCGCTTCATGACCGGTATCGTCCAGGCCCTCGCGCTCGCAACAGTCCTGCCGATCCTAGTCTCAGAATCCGTCTTCGCCGAATCCACCCGCATCGTGGTGTTGAGCGGTCAGGAGCTGAAGCCTTATCAAGACATGCTGACGGGATTTCAACAGTCGCTGGTCAAACAGGGGATTACAGTCAATATCGAGATCCATCCCGTGCAGGGGAACCCAACGAAAACGCAAGACGTGCTCGAGAATGTGAAGCGCAATGGCGCCAAATTGGTCGTCACCTTGGGAAACCAGGCGACACAGGCGACAGTGCGAGAAATCACCCACCTCCCTATCCTGGCGACCATGATCATCACCGCGGACGACATCCGGTCTTCTCCGAATACGACCGCCGTGCTGCTGGATTTCCCCCTCGAGACACAACTCGAGTGGATGAAACGTATCGTGCCCAGTGCCGGCAGCGTGGGAGTCCTCTTCAATCCGAAGGAAAACCAGATAAAGGTAGGCGCGGCATCCAAGGCAGCGAAGGGGGCTGGGCTGACGCTCATCCCAAGATCCGTTGAGACTCCTCGTGCCCTTCCAGACGCCTTAGACGACATCACCCGCACCGTCGATGTTCTGTGGGGTATTCCAGATTCGTTGGTGATGACACCTCAGACGGCGGAGCCGATCCTACTAAGCACGCTCAAAAACAAGATTCCGCTTGTCGGCCTGTCAGCCTCGTGGGTAAAAGCCGGGGCGCTCTACGCACTCGATCGCGATTATGTCGACATCGGCCTTCAGGCCGGAGAACTGGCTGGGAAACTCCTCAATGGAACCAGTGCGAACTCGATTCCCCACGCGTACCCACGCAAAGTGGCCTATGTGTTGAACCTGAAAACGGCGAACCTGATCAACCTGGACTTGTCTCAGGACCTGATCCGGGGAGCCTTGCAGGTATTTCAATGAGGGCCAGGCATATGAAACTCAACATGGGATTACGGAGCATACTGAATCTCCTCACCATCGGTCTGGTGGTGCTGACAGTGGGCATTGCCGGGTTCTTGATTCAGCGAGAAATTACCACCCGTCTTCAAGACCTGGTCAATCGAGGACTCACCATCGCCGCCATGGTAGCCCAGAGCAGCGAGTATGCGGTCTACACTGAAAACCAAGAGGCCCTTCGGCGGAATGTTGCCGGCCTCCGTGCGACACCAGAGATCGTCTATGTGGCCATCTTGAACAAGACACAACAGGTCATCTTAGAGCAGACCTTTGCGGCATCGGCATCCGTTCCAACAGCACTATGGGAGGATGCGTGGCTCTCCACTGAACCTCGGCACGAAGAAGTGCGCACCGTGAGCGGGGACCGTTACATCAACATTGTGGCGCCGGTAGTGAGCCGAATAACTTCGTCGTCAGATCCTCTATTTCTCGAATCAGCCGATGTCTCCTCGACATCATCCGTTATCGGATACGTACGAATTGTCCAGAGCCAGCAGGAGCTTCGTAAAAGCCTCCAGCACTTTGTCGTGATGACGGGGCTGGTGGTCTGTCTGGTGCTGTCGGTGGGCCTCCTCCTTGCCTTGGTTCTTACGCGAACGATTACCAGACCGCTCCTGTCGTTAGTGAAAGCGACCGGTCGCATCGCAGAAGGCCAGTTCGAAGTCGATGTCCCTGCTGGAGGGGTCTATGAAGTAGACATTTTAGCCACCTCCTTTCGCCGAATGACGACCAAGCTCCACACGTCGCAGGAGCAAGTCTTCGACTATCAACGGGGCCTAGAAGCGAAGGTAACCGAGCGAACCCAGGAGCTGGAAACGGCCACGCAGGAGGCTCGTCGTTTGGCGGAGGACGCTCAAGCTGCCAACAGAGCCAAGTCCCAATTTCTCGCGAATATGAGCCATGAAATCCGCACCCCGATGAATGGCGTGCTCGGCATGACGGAACTCCTCTTAACGACACAGATGACCGACCGTCAACGGCACATGGCTGAAACCGTTCAACGGTCCGGGACCGCACTCCTCGGTATCATCAATGACATTCTGGACTTTTCCAAGATCGAGGCGGGCAAGCTGGAATTGGAGCGGATCGAGTTTGGCCTCCGGCAGACTCTTGAGGAAGCCGTGGAGCTCTTCGCCGAACCAGCGGGCAAAAAGGGGATCGAGCTGACCTGTTTCTTGCCACACGAGATTCCAGATGCGGTCATCGGCGATCCCGTTCGGCTCAGACAAGTCGTATTGAACCTCGTGGGGAATGCCATGAAGTTTACCGAACGCGGGGACGTGTCTGTACGCGTTCATTGCCTTTCGCAGGAAGCCGACCGGGTGACGTTGAAATACGAGGTACGGGATACCGGAATCGGGATTCCTGAAGCAGCGCAGAAGCGCCTCTTTGCGGCGTTTGCACAAGCGGACGGCTCGACCACGCGTCGGTTTGGCGGGACAGGACTCGGCTTGGCCATCGTGAGACAGCTGGTTCACTTAATGGGGGGTGAGGTCGGCATCGAGAGCGTGCCCGGCCAAGGCTCCACGTTCTGGTTCACCACGCAACTGGGGTACAACCCGAAGCAGCGCTCGAATGAAGCGGCGCCGAGTCAGTCGCTCGCAGGCACCAGAGTCCTGATTGTCGACGACAACGCGACCAATCGCTTTATTCTCGAAGCACAGTTACAGGCCTGGGAGGCCGAGACCATCAGCGCGACCAGTGGGGCAATGGCCTTAAATCTCTTACAACAGGCCGTGACTGAGGGAGCACCCGTCGATCTGGCGATCCTCGACATTCACATGCCTGACATGGACGGCATCGAGCTTTCCCGCGTGATGAAAGCCGACCCCGCACTCCGGACCATTCCACTATTGGCCCTCAGTTCGGTCGAACCGGACTCATCTCCCGGCCAGACGGCATCATCGAACTTTTTTGCCTGGCTCCGGAAACCGGCCCGACAGTCGATGCTTCGGGATTGTCTCCTGCGGCAACGATATGCCTCGACCGAGGCCACGCCGATCACGGCATGCGCAACTCCAGCCCCCACAGTCAGCAACAAGCGAGTCCTCCTTGTCGAGGACAACCCGGTCAACCGTGAAGTAGGGTTGGGAATGTTAGAGTTTCTCGGTTGTCACGTCGACCTGGCCGAGAATGGTCAGCAAGCTGTTGAGGCAGTATCGACACAGCTCTATGATCTTGTGTTCATGGACTGCCAGATGCCGATCCTGGACGGGTTCGCCGCAACGGCCGCCATTCGCCGGCATGAAGCCTCGGTCGGTACCGGTCACCATATTCCCATCATCGCCTTGACGGCCAATGCCATGGAAGGTGATCGGGACAAGTGCCTGGAGGCTGGGATGGACGATTACCTTTCAAAGCCCTTTTCGCAAGAAGGCTTGCGAGCCGCTCTCCAACGTTGGATGGTGACGAAACCACTCGAACACCAGCCTGCACCTCAGGTGCTGTTGGGAAACAAGATCACCCATCATACTCCGTTAGGGATTCCGGTGATCGACGAGTCCATATGGAACAACCTGCTGGCCATGGAACGATCAGGACGTCCGGGCGCTTTGCAGACAATTCTTTCTCTCTACCTCTCCGATTCCAGGCGGTTGATTGTGGAAATCCGCGAGGCCATCCAAAGTGGAGATGCGGCAAAGCTCAACGCTGGGGTCCATCAGTTGAAATCCGCCAGTGCACAAGTGGGGGCCCTCGCCGCCGCCCATCACGCTGGAGAAATTGAGCGGCTCGCGCGTGACCAGCGGCTGGACCTCGCAACTGATCTCCTCAACCCCCTCGAACAAAGCGTCGAGACCGCCTGTAGGTTTTTCAAAGAAACGCTCCGCGCGAAAGCAGCCTGATTGCTTACCAGTGTGGGAATTTTGTTGTTCCCGCACACGATCGTCATTCGGTGCGTTGCTAGCCCTTTATGTTCCCGATCGGTCGTAGTTCCGCCACTTTCTTGGTGATGCCTGCTCGATCGACGGTCTCGACTACCTCGGATATGTCTTTGTATGCAAACCCTGCTTCCTCCGCCAAGCCAGACATCGAGACAGCCTTCACAAGGATGCCGCGCCGTTTCATCTCTTGCTGAAGCTGCTCGCCACGGATCGATTTCTTCGCCTGTGCGCGGGACATCGTACGCCCTGCCCCATGCATCGTTGAGGCAAAGGTATCCTGCATCGCGCCATGCGTTCCGGCCAACAGATAGGACCCGGTTTCCATTGAGCCGCCACAAATGACCGGCTGACCAGTCGTCCGATACTGTGGCGGGAGCTCAGGACTCCCCGGCCCTAATGCTCTCGTTGATCCTTTCCGATGGACGACCAGATCGCCTTCCGGATATCGCTCGACTTTGGCGATGTTGTGCGCCACGTCATAGACCAGTTCCATCTCCATTTCCTCTGCAGATCGGCCCAATACAGCAGAAAAAGCTTCGCGAATCTGATGCGTAATCACCTGGCGATTGGCGAAGGCGGTATTAGCCGCGCAGTTCATCGCGGAAAAATAGTCCTGGCCTTCGACTGATGCAAACGGGGCGCAGGCGAGTTGCTGGTCTTTCACGGAAATCCCATATCGCCGCATCGCTTTTTCAAATACTTTGAGATAGTCACTGGCGACCTGATGACCGAACCCGCGCGATCCGCAGTGGACCATCACAACAATCTGGTCATGGCCGGTGATGCCCCAGGCTAAGGCCGTTTCTTGATCAAAAACACGATCGGTTGAAACCACCTGCACCTCAAGGTAGTGGTTCCCAGACCCCAATGTTCCGAGCTGATTCATCCCACGATTTCTCGCCTGATCGCTGACTGTTGACGGATCAACTCCCGCAATACATCCTCCTTCTTCAATGGCCTCAAGATCACGATGCCACCCAAACCCTCGCTCAATACACCATCGAGCCCCACGAGTCATCACCTCATCGAATGACGCATGATCCAAGCGCACAAACCCGCTTGCCCCAACTCCAGCCGGCACTCTCCGAAACAATTCCGTCATCAGCTGCTCCAGATACGGTTGCACATCCTCCCGGGTCAGATTCGTTCTGATAAGCCGCATACCGCAATTCACGTCATACCCCACACCGCCTGGCGAGATGATCCCCGTACGGACATCAAAGGCGGCAACGCCTCCAATGGGGAAACCGTAGCCCCAATGTCCATCCGGCATGCATAAGACATAGCGCCTGACTCCAGGAAGACAGGCCACATTCGTGACCTGCTCAAACACCCCAGCATCCATCGATCGGAGAATCGTCGGTGTCGCATAAATCCGCGCGGGTACCAGCATGCCGGACTTCTCGGTCATGGGGATCTCCCACACTTCGTCGGTAATCCGATTGACCCGCATCTTGGTATTCAGCTTCATACGTCCAACACCACCCGCACTGTCCATCGGCCTCCATTTTGGCTCAGCTGATAGAGATGCTTGGTAATTCCCTTCACATCGGACCTCAATGTCTGAGCTGAGCCATTGACCGGCTCTCCGTACAGTACCCCCGTCAGTTTCCAGCAGCCGTGGTCCTGACACGTCAGCGTGAGTTCCGTCCGACTGAATACGACCCCGGCCGCATCCTTCCAGTACACGAGATCCGAGAGCCAATCGAACAACAGTTCAGCAGGATCCTCATCTGTTCGTTCAATCGTTTGCCGCCAAGTGGCCCCCACCGTTCCAGGGTCAGCCAAAGCTTCGATAACCGCGCATGTCGCCCCATGGAAAAGTTCTTGGAGTGAATTGCCGGAGGCGTCGAACGCCAGATCAGCGATGGCGATGTCGTCCAGAAAGTAAAATGAATGGGACATCCCTATGACCACGCGGAGTGCTCACCCGACGGGAAGATGCGGAGATGTGGGGCCTGGTCCGGACCGCAGTCTATCCAAGCTCGAAGACTTTTTGAAAATTGGTGAGGTTCCTGCAGCCGTCCTTGGTGACGAGCACCATGTCTTCAATTCGGACCGCCCCCAATCCTGGATAATACAGTCCTGGTTCAACCGTGACGACGTGGCCCTCTTGGAGGAGTGACCCAGTTCGACTGATCCGTGGCGCTTCGTGAATATCGAGCCCCACTCCATGTCCGGTTCCGTGAAAATACCCCTGCATACGGCCATTCACCAAACCGGTCTTGTATCCAGCCTTTTCAAAACGCGCGCAGATGCCCTGATGGATCTTCATACCGTCGACGCCGTCTTTGATCTTGTCGATGGCATCTTCCTGAGCATCCTTCACGGCGCCATACAGCCGTTTGAGTTCCTGGCTCACCTTCCCGCGGATCACCGTCCTCGACATGTCAGCAAAATAGCGGCTTGTCGCCGATCGAGGGAACACATCAAAGATAATACTACGATGAGCCGGCAACGGTCCGCTTCCTTCATTGTGCGGATCACAGGCCTGCTCTCCCCCTGCCACGATGGTATGCTGGGCGATACAGTCCCGCTCCATGAGCTTTACATTGACAAACTTTTTGATCCGTTCCGAGGTCACCACCTCGCCGTCGAGCCAGAGTTGCTCATCCTTGATCTCGGCCCGGCGTAACAGCGCGTGGGCTGCAGCCACGGCTTCTTCCGTCGCCCGCTGCGCGTCTTCGATATGACGCACTTCGTCCGCCGTCTTCATCACGCGCTGCTCATAAAACGGGTCCCGTTTGGGTTTGAGACTGTATCCCCGCTCTTGTAATCGCGCGGCATGGATGACCGGAAAATTCGCCGGCACCGAAAGACGGCGGATCTTGGACTCTTTCAACACCACATGAACGATATCGACTGCCGTCGGATCTTTGATTCCCTGTTTCTTCGCCTTCTGTTCAATTTCTGAGTAGGACAAGACTCGATCCACTGAGGCTTGAGTCCTGGCACGATCCATTTCCAGATCGCTCATGACCATCAACCGCTCACCTTTGATTTCCAGATAGATGAACGGGTCTGGCGCCATGAAGCGTGTGGCATAGTACAGATTCGAGTCCTGCTCGCTGGCGGCAATAAACAGTGTAGCGGCTTCTGGTTGAGACATAGTGGTGCGTTTCATGGATGAACTAGCGGAGCAGAGGCGCCGAGTGGGCCATTTGAGTTGATCGGAGTGCAGTTTTCAGGATGTTCAAAATGGTCGCCCAGCAAGGCCGCAGGGAATTTGAACGACGAGGCGTACTTGATCGGTACGTCGAGGAGTTCAAATGACTGAGAACGCAGCTGGCGAGAATTTTCAACATCCTGAGCGGATGCTAGCATGGGGGCGAGGGTCGGTCAAGAATAGTAGTCGGTCAAGAATCACGGCTCTCACGGCACAGCGGGAGCCGTCGATGGAGTCATGTCTCTCGGTCGCACTCCAGACTCTTCATCCGGTGTCACCAAATCTATCGGCAGTGTCAGCGTGTTCGTGAGAACATCGACGGCCAGTTGGGCTAACCCCGAGAGGCCGGATGCAAAGGACTTGACCGGCAAATAGGTGACCTCGGGATCTTCCAGCGCTCCCTTTGCAGTGAACATCGCCGTGGCGATGCCCTTGCGGTCCCCCGCAACGATTCGGCCAAAGAGCGGAATCGTCTTAAGGAATTGTGAGTATGACCCGAACGGACTCACGGCGACGGCCAGATCCAGCTGGTCTGTCGGCAAGTCATAATTCCCGGCCGCTGTAATTTTCAGAATGGGGCTGTCGATGATCAGATTTTCTGTCTGAAACATCCCATCTTGAATGGCCACGGTAGAAGAAATTCTGTTGTATGGCAGCCCCTCCTTTTCAAGATCGACCTTCCCTTGTAACACAGCCGGGAGGTTCAACAGACTAATGATCTTCCAGACTGCCCGCTCATTCGTTTTCAGGATGCGACCATTTTCCAACAACAACTCGACTTTGCCGTTCAATGAAGGATAGACCCCATGCGGGTTGCGCCCATGCCCGCGAAGAACGCCGCTGAAGCGAATCTCTCCCGATGCGCTATGGACCTGCGCTTTGGTCAGTCGCAACAGGTCTTCAAATTCTACTCCGGTAGCCCTGAATGACAGGTCAAAATCCGCCGGTGCGTTGGGGGGAAGTTGCACGACGAGCCGTCCGGCCACGTGTCCATGGGTGGACTCTCCGGAAAGACGATCGATATCAAGCATTCCGTCCTGAATATTGATTCGAGCGGCAAGCGAACCGACTTTTAGATGCTTGTATCGGCCACGCGCCACGGCCACAGCCATAGTGACGTGGCTAGTCGCCGCCAACGTTTCGAGGAACTCCCGGATCGGAGTCCGTTCCCCCTTTGGAATCACCAGGCTCAAATCCAATTGGTTGGACTCGATCTTGCCGGTAACAATCGGCTTCGCCGCCCAATTTCGAACCGTGGCCTCTATGGCGACGTCACTCCCTTGAATCTTAAACGACAGCTGTTTGAATTCGACCTCGTTGCGGGCAACCTTTACGCGGGCATAGAAATCTTGCAGATGCCCATCAATCCCTTTCACCAACATCAGCCCGTTCGTCAGCCCCATCCATCCGGTCACCCGCCAGGTCTTCCAATCCGGCTCCTTTCCTTTGACATCAAGCGAGACTTCGATATTGCCCGCTTCAAGCCCACCTTTGGCTAGCCATTCGGGAAGACTAGGTACCGATACCGTACCGGTCGCCACGGCCATATCGATCAGAAAGCCATTCCCGAACTGCATGGTTCCCTTAGCTGGAATGATCACCGATGGTAAAACCAGCGCGACGCGATGCAACTTGATGCTGCTAGCCTGAGGCATCACCCCTTCAAACTCCACAGTGGCGTGAGGGCCGACGGGTTTCGCAATCGCCCCGAACGCGACTTTGGTCTCATCCAACACAACGGAGCCTTGGATATGCGGTCTCGCCGTCGAACCAGAGACTGCAATCGTTGAACTGACCACCCCCTCGAATGCACTCCGTTCAATCACAGAGGAATGAAACAACCGAACCATCTGCGCCGCATCGCCGCGCGTACGAACAACAAAATCCTGATACTGGCTTTGGAGTCCTCCAGTTACGGTGCCGTGAACCTGCACAGCGGTTCCCCCAAGATGTCCGGTCACGTGATCGAACTGTGTGGCTCCATCAGCCAAGACAAATCTTCCCTGCATCCCGGTCACACGCTCCGGAACGTTCACATGGGTGAAACTACCTTGATGAACGGTGATCTCCCCACCAGCAAACGTGATCCCACCGGGCTGATTCAACGGTCCCATGAGGCGAAATACAGATTGCGCCGTCCCTTCAGCGTCGCGGATACCGGCAAGCAACTGCGTGACTCGCTCCGCTTTCACGGTCCTCGCCAGAAACTCAACGAGCCGCGCTGCCGCCATCTCTCCCGTAATCTCCAATTCCAGCCACGGGCCTGCGTCGAGAAACGACACCTCCGCCTTTCCACCCGTAATCTGCATCGCCCCATACATGCCAGTGACCTTCGCAATGCGAACACGCCCAGTCTCGACCACCACCACCGCCGCGAGGTCTTTCGCGGCGATCCGATCATTACCGATCAAGCCGCGACCTTCGCTGACATGAAACTCTCCGATCGTCGAAAGTTGGGGACCCCTCGTGGCAGACCCGGTGAGCGTTGCATCCACCACCTGCACCTTCCCGTCGATCTGGCGATCAGCTAGGAGGGCTGGGAGCTGCGCATGGATCCAGTCTGGGGGAATGGTTTTCAGGAGCTGCGGGAGGGAAACGAGAGAACTGCTGAATGTGACGGCAAACGTCGGCTGAGGAGTCAGTAGGCCGGCCAGATTGGCCTTTCCTCTCAGTGTGATGTTATTCAAATGCGCAGTCATGTCTGAGAGAACCATGTCATATCCAGACACACCCGGCATCACGCGAACGGTACTCTTGAGATTCAACGCCCCTTGAAGATGCTCAGAAACCGGCCGGGGGCCAAGAAAGTCAGCCGCGTCCCGGATGTTGAGATCCGCGGCGTCGATCTGTCCTTCAAACTGAAATCCTGTGGCCGATTCAGCGACCTCTTCACCAGACAACGACACCGAGGGCTCTGCGCGTTTCATCACACCGTCCAGTGACACAGCCGATACGCCTGATTCTCCTTGATGAGCTGCTGACACATGGACTTCGGCGAAACCACGATCAGGCCGAACCAGCAACCTACACTCGACATGCTCCGCTTTGAGAGACCGAATGCCATCAGGTCTGGCGGCATCGATAACCGTGACCGTTCCGTTGACGAGCGTCGCCTCTCTGATCATGAGTGTCCGCGCCATCATGTCCATCGTGTGCTGGTCGACATCCACGGGCCCGTTCAACTCATCGGAGATATTCCATCGACCGCGTTCGCTCCGCCGAAGCGTCAGCGTTGGCTCTTCGATCAACAATCGCTTGCCGACAACTTGTTTTTTGAGGAGTGGCAGGAGGCGTAAGACCAAATCAATACGCTTAGCCGTCAGGACGACCTGCTCTGATTGAGGATCATGAATTTTGACCTCGGTGAGTTCCACGCGAATACTCGGGAAGATCACAAACTTGACGCGATGCACGTCGATCTTTCTACCCAGACTCTCCTCGAGCTGTTCCAAGACAAAATCTTTGAGATAGTCTTGGCCGGTCAGCTCCCTCGAAAATGAGAGAAACGCTACGGCCAACACCGCGAAAGCGAGTACAATCACAAGCGCAAGCCGAAGACGGAACACACCACCCCCTTCAGATTACGGACAAGTCCTTATCGGTATCTTACCGGATCAATCATTCAAAATCCATGAAGTCAGCGTTCTATAAGGGATTTCTCCACTCAGATTTCATCGTTCCAGGACACCATACGTCCGATCGCCATCCAGACGTAAGACGGAAAAGATCATCCGAGGTAAACACCACTTTTTGAGACCGGACAAGAGTGAGGTCTGATTTTAGCTTACGTGGCCGTCCGACAGTTGACAGCGACCAGACATTAGAACTACACATCTCCTATGGCGATTCATTCCCATGCAGGACAACCAGCGCCGGCCTCAATTCTGGTGGATGTGGGAAAACTCCTCTCTGCCTATTCGACCGAGACACCTGACCCATCTGTTCGGGAACAACGCGTGTCATTTGGTACATCAGGGCATCGTGGCTCTTCGTTCAAACGAAGCTTCAATGAACACCATATCGTGGCGATCACTCAGGCAGTGTGCGAATACCGGGCTGCGCAGCACACGACGGGGCCGCTGTATTTAGGGAAAGACACGCATGCACTGTCGGAGCCGGCATGTGCAACCGCCCTTGAAATCCTTTCGGCCAATGGTGTTGAGGTCATGATCGACAAGGACGAGGGCTTCACACCGACCCCGGTCATCTCTCATGCCATCCTCACCTACAACCGAGGCCGAACCTCCGGTCTGGCCGATGGCATCATCATCACGCCATCGCACAATCCCCCGGAAGACGGTGGGATCAAGTACAACCCGCCGAACGGTGGCCCAGCCGATACACAGATCACGAAGTGGATCGAGGATCGAGCCAATGCCCTTCTAGCCGCCAACCTCCACGGAGTGACACGTCTTCCGATTGAACAGGCCCGACGGGCATCAACCACACATCAGCACGACTACATCAGGGCCTACGTGAACGATCTGAGCAATGTGGTGGATATGGATACCATCAAAGCCTCGGGGCTCAAGCTTGGGATCGACCCGCTCGGCGGGTCCGGTGTCGCCTACTGGCAACCAATTATTGAGCGTTATGGGCTCAATGTTGAGATTGTGAATCCCGCCGTCGATCCAACCTTTCGATTTATGCCGCTGGATTGGGACGGCAAAATCCGCATGGACTGTTCGTCTCCCTATGCCATGGCGAACCTAATCGCCTTAAAAGATCGCTTCGACGTGGCATTCGGCAATGATGCCGACAATGATCGACACGGCATCGTCACTCGTTCAGGCTTGATGAATCCGAACCATTACCTGGCCGTCTCGATTGCCTACCTCTTTGCCAGTCGTCCCGGTTGGAAATCCTACGCCGGGATTGGCAAGACTTTAGTCAGCAGCAGCTTGATCGACCGAGTCGCGGCTAGACTGAAACAGAAACTGGTGGAAGTGCCGGTTGGCTTCAAGTGGTTCGTCAGCGGTCTACTCGATGGATCGCTTGGCTTTGGCGGAGAGGAAAGCGCCGGCGCGTCGTTCTTACGACGTGATGGGACAGTCTGGTCAACTGATAAGGACGGCATTATCATGGACCTACTGGCTGCCGAAATGATGGCCAAGACCGGCCTTGATCCATCCGAGTTGTACCGAGCCCTCACGAACGAACTGGGCGAGCCGGTGTATGAACGGATCGATGCGCCTGCCACGCCAGAGCAGAAAGCCATTCTGTCCAAGCTTTCTCCGGATCAAGTCAAGGCAACAGAGCTGGCTGGCGATCGAATCGTGGGGATGCTCACCAAGGCACCAGGCAACGGCGCGGCTATCGGTGGCTTGAAAGTCGTGACGGGAAACGGCTGGTTTGCCGCCAGACCGTCAGGAACAGAAGATGTGTACAAGCTCTATGCGGAGAGCTTTAAGGGACACACGCATCTGAAGCAGATACAAGAGGAAGCGCAGGCACTGATCACCAAGGCCCTGTCATCAGCCAAGTGAGAAACCAGCTATGTTTGAGCTGGGGAATACTGCAGCCCTGATCTGGGGTATCATCTTCGGATCGATCGGTACCGGCTTTGCCATCTATGGCAAAAGACAAAAGGCCATTGTCCCGTTGTGCGTTGGAGTGGCCCTCTGCATCTTTCCCTACTTTATCGAGAACGTCTACATGCTCGTCTTTGTCGGAGTGGTGTTGATGGCGATTCCGTATTTTGTACGGGTATGAGACCAAGCATGATTCCTCATTTCTAACATGAATATTTCGCCTCCTCCTCGCTGGCCTCTTCCAAAACATGATTATTGGTCCACACCGTTTGCGGAATCGTTACTTCAGCATCTAGACCTTCGCCCCAGTCTAAAAATCCTCGATGTCGCATCCGGCCACGGTATTCCGGCCTTCTATCTCGCTGAGCAGGTCGGCTCTTCCGGCGAAGTACTAGCCATCGATGTGAGCGCCGGTCAAATCGCTCGTGCGAGAGCCATTCAAGGTACGCAATTACCATGGCTCCGCTTCGAATGTATGGACATGCGCTCCCTTCCTCCTGATCTGCCGACCTTCGACCGCGTCACAGGCAATCTCTCCGTCATGTTCTTTCGCCCCAATCGGTTTGAAGCAGTGCAGGGGCTCGTCGAACGACTTAGTCCAAGAGGTCAACTCGTCCTGACCTTTCCATCCTATGGAACATTCGATTCACTGTGGCAGCTGGTGGATCAGGCGATGGTTCATCAGGGGTTGATCAAGGAACGAGAGCGATTCCAGGACTATCTGAAGGAACGTCCGTCAGCCCAGGATGGACGAAGATGGTTTGAGGAACTCGATCTTGAACGGGTCGAGGCTATCGAGTATCCGCTTGAAGTGGCGACTGGCCCTGGTCAAGAGTTTCTCTATCATCCTTTACTTCGTGGCGGCTTTCTCGAAGACGTATACGAATGTTTCGAGAATCAGTCCCTCGCCGACCGGTTCATGGCCGACATCGCTCAAGACATTACCCGATTCACGCCGCTGATCGCACAGCGTTGTGTGCTCTCAGGATGGAAACGGACAGCGATTGCTGATTGCGAGGGTTAAAGTTGACTCCTCCGGCATTGACGAACAACTCCCTATGGGTATACTTTCTATACCAGGATGGATTTTGAGTTCGATCAGGCAAAGAGCAAATCCAACCGTGGAAAACACGGAATTGATTTTATCGAGGCCCAACAACTGTGGGAAGACGAAGACCGACTCGAAATCCCAGCACGAACAGAAGATGAACCCAGGTATGTGCTCATTGCAGCCCTCAAGCAAAAGCTCTGGTCGGCCTTTTTCACCTATCGAACGGAACACATTCGGTTGATTTCGGTCCGAAGATCCAGAGAAGAAGAAAGGGAGCTCTACCATGAAAGCCAAGCATCTCGAGAAGATGTTTGATGAGGGGAAAGACGTAACACCTCATCTTGACCTCTCCAGAGCGCGCCGTCCTGGGCATGAGCAGAGACGAGTGAACGTCGATTTTCCTAGCTGGATCATCGACTCACTAGACGCTCAGGCAAGCCGACTTGGAGTCACGAGACAATCAGTAATCAAGCTGTGGATCGCCGAGCGACTGAAAGAGGAACAGAAAAAGGCAAGTTAAGCAAACGCCCACGGACTTCCCGTCAAACCTTTCACCATTGATCTAAACCCGTTGACACCGTAACACCCCAACCATTCGAGAGCGAACCACGGACATCAGCACTCCGACCAAACTGTAGGGTTGCAAAGACGCGACCGACCTTGAAATGTTAAAGTGGCGAGCTGCCGAGGAAGATCTGCCCTATCAAAGCCTGATCGCCAGAATCCTGCATCAATACGTCAGCTGCTCGACGCCACAGAACGAGTAACTAGTTCGCTTTGGGGACACGTATCTTCGGAGCCATATCGACTCTCACAATGCACAGTACAAGATCAGACCCCACTGACTTCTGGGCGAGTATGGATTTCGCACGGTCACCTTGACCACCCCCCTTCCAGGAAGGCGGCGCTGGCATGGACACGACATCGGAGCCGCTTCGGAATTTCAGCGAAAACTTGGATTGACTGCTCTCTTGTGTCAAAAAATATGTACGCTCCTAACAAAGAATGAGACCTGGCTCCGCACACATGGAGGTTCGAGATGATGTCTCGCAGAATTGCCTTAACTCTAGTCGGTCTTCTTTTGGCACCTTCCATACCAGTGGCAATAGCTGAAGAACTGATTCCCTTTGAGTTACGTGGACAATCAAAAGAAAAGCAGGTTCCACAAGGTTCCGGCGCTGGCACCTGCTCCTTTGGAGAACTGAAACTTCCCCAGGAATTTATGATTTATGCAGCGGGTTCTTACACTGGCCGTGAGATTCACTTCCAAATCGATCAGAGCGGGCACCAAGCAACACAAATAGATGTCGTGGCAAACTCTATATCAAGGCCGGTTGTCCTCTTATTGGGTGCATACGAGCCAACTATTTGGAATATTGGATGGTCCTCGGAAACGAAAATTCTCGCCGTATTAGCGAGTGGATATCACCGTCAGGTAGTCGCAGGGCTACCCAAGAATGTACCGCTCCTCATCAGCTCATATGACAATAAAGGTCCATGCGGATATTTCTATGTGTCAGAGGAAACCCTGGGCAGCCTGAATCCCATATCGAGGCGTTTATTTGGACGGTCCGTCGACCAAGTATTTCTCGCGAAATCTGGACAAGCCATTGTAGGTAATCCGTTGGGCAAGGATATCAAGCTGGTCACCTCACCAGAAACACCTCCAGAAAGCTTTCTGGACGAGAGTGCGCCCTTGGCAGGATCTCTCGGTTTAGAAGATGCTGTCACGCGAGGCCTTCTCCGAAGAGCAACCAGCGCAGATGCGGAAGCGTGGGTGAATGCGCTAAGTGAGGCAAACCCAACGCCAGACATACCACCTATTGCAAGTAAGGGTACTCCGCGCCCCAGACAACCGTCACTGCATAACGCGTTTGTTGTACTCAAGGAGTTCGTGTATCCCGCTGGGCTCTATGGGGGGAATCTTGCAACATTCTATGTGCCTAAGGGCGTCCCAATGCCAATGGGAGATCCAGGGCACTCAAGTGTCTATGATTTTAAAACCTTGCGATGCAAGGGTGCTATCTGCAGGTAAGTTACAATGACCACTGGATCTTTGCCAGCTTCTTTGGCTATGAGTATACTAACGGAAATGTTTTCCAGGTAGATGAAGCTCGGCCACAACTATGCGCCAGCTACCTGTTGCTCAGCATGGTAGGAACTGCGAACCAACGGGCCTGACTCGACGTGAGTGAAGCCCATCGCAAGCCCTTCTTCTTTCAGCAGCGCAAATTCAGAGGGATCGTAGAACCGGGCGACGGGCAGATGCTCTCTGGTTGGTTGGAGATACTGACCAATGGTGATGATGTCGCAATCCACGGCTCGAAGATCGCGCATGACCTCACGCGCTTCGTCGAGCGTCTCCCCTATCCCTAGGATCAATCCAGACTTCGTCTTCATCCCATGCTGCTTCGCCCTCGCAAGCAGATCGATCGACCGCTGATATTTTCCCTGCGGGCGGATCGATGGGAAGAGCCGCCGGACAGTTTCGATATTGTGGTTGAGGATCTCCGGCTTCTCCGCACAGACGGTTGCCAGCGCTTCCTCGTGACCTTCGAAATCTGGGATCAACACTTCAATCGTACAGGTTGGGTTCAGCCGTCTGGTCTGTCTGATCGTGTCAGCAAAGACTGATGCTCCGCCATCAGGCAACTCATCGCGATTCACAGAAGTGATGACCGCATGTCGTAAGCCCAACGCCCGGATTGCTTCTGCAACTCGACCTGGCTCCTCATGATCGACCGACTGCGGCCTTCCGGTCTCGACAGAACAATAGTGACATCGCCTCGTACAGATATCGCCCAGGATCAGGAACGTCGCAGTGCGGGCATTCCAACATTCCCATCGATTCGGACAACGAGCCTCTTCACAGATCGTGTGGAGCTGAAGCCGCTCCATCGTCTGTTTGATATCAAGATAGTCTGATCCTGTCTTCGCATTGACCTTAAACCAGGATGGGAGCCGAGGTCGGTCTATGCTTGATGGGTGCTGGGTGCTGGGTGCTGAAGACTGGAGTTGGTCCAATGGGACAAAACTCATGATCGCTCTCCATCCCCAGAGCGTGGCCTGAACCAATTCTTCATTTTATCAAAGAATCCAGACTGCTCAGGCTCAGCTTGTGGGGGATCCGAATATTCCACCCACAGTTCTTGTGAACCCAGATAGATCCCGTCGCGAAAACTCCTTTGAGTTTTGAGCTGCCGGTAACCCTGAATATGCAAAGTCTGAATCAAGATGGTGAGTGCGTCATCCTGGGTCGGATGAATCTCCGTCGTGACGCGGACGGTCTCATACCGTAACACAGCTCGATAGCCTTCTCCTGCACGTTCAAACTCAACCGGCCTGCTAAACCCCCGTTCCCGGTTATCCAACCCAGCGAGCTGATGCTTATCGAGCCCTTCTCCATCCATCATTATTCATGCTAAGGCTCGGTACACGGCAACCAAGTCACTCAACGCAATGGTCTTGTTCTTGAGTATGGCCCGTTCCGCTTGAATCATTTCTCGATTCTTGGGATCGGCCGCACCAGATGTGAGACAGGAGGCGCCGAGCGCCAGAATTCGGTCACACTCGTCGGCGAGCTTTCTCTTCACGACAGGATTCACCGACACAATCTCCATGAGCTGGCGTCGTGTGTCATCGAGGTGCCCTTGAAGTTCGGAATCCGGGTAGCTCTTCCGCGCTGCTTCATCGAAACAACGATCGAGGTACTGAGTCAGAAATACGTAGAGACGCACGAGCGCGGCCGCGATATCTGTTTGATCGTTCGTAGAGACAGGCATACGTTTTCCCTCCGTCTGAGGTACCGGCAGATAGCTAGAGGATGACGTCAGACATCCAGTAATACCTTCACATCGTTGCCTTCGATTTTCACTTGATACGCGTCCACCTTCGAGGATGGGTTATTCATGCACGAGCCGGTCGTCACATCGAACCGCCATCCATGCCACGGACAGGTGACGATGTTGCCTTCCAACTCTCCCTCGCCCAATGGCCCCTCCCGATGGCAACAGGTGTTGTTGATCGCATGGATCGTCCCATCCACATTGAATACCGCCAGCGTCTTCCCATTGGCTTCTGCCACAATCCCATGCCCGGGTTTTATATCTGTTGCCGCTGCCACACGCACGAACTCCGCCATGCCTTCCCTCCAAATATGAGACCGCTCAATTGGTACTGAACGGCTGCTTGATCTTCTTAAGCAAACTATCAACTGACAGGCCAGTTTTCTCAGTGCCACTGAGTGCTCCCATAATCTTCTTGGCAATATCCCGAAACGCCTCAGCCTGAGGGGATGCCGGATCGGCCACGACGATGGGATGGCCGGTATCGCCCCCATCTCGAATAGCCGGATCAATCGGGATCCGGCCAAGAAATGGCAGATCAAGCTTGGCTGCTGCCCGCTCGCCTCCACCATAGGAGAAAATCTCCGTCCGCTCACCACAGTGGCCACACACAAAGTGGCTCATATTCTCGATAATGCCCAGAAGCGGAACATTCACTTTTTGAAACATCGCCATGCCTTTACGAACGTCGTAGAGCGCAACTTCTTGAGGCGTGGTCACGGTAATCGCCCCAGCCAACGGAACCATTTGTGACAAGGAGAGCTGCACATCACCAGTGCCTGGCGGCAGATCAATCAGCAGATAGTCCAACTCACCCCAGAGCACATCTCGGAAAAAGGCTTGCAGGTATTGATGGACCATCGGGCCACGCCAGACAAGCGCGGTCTCTTCCGGCACGAGGAACGCCATGGAAATTAATTTTACCCCGTAGCTCTCAACAGGAATGATTTTGCCGTCCTTCTGTTCAGGGCCGGTGGTACACCCCATCATCATGGGGATATTAGGACCGTAGAGATCCGCGTCCAAGAGACCGACCTTCGCACCGGCCAGCGCCAAGGCGCAAGCCAGGTTCGATGACACGGTGGACTTACCGACTCCTCCCTTACCGCTGCTGATCGCAACGACATGTTTGACGCCAGGAATCAAATTATCTTTTCCCTGGGATTGCTGCGTCCCATGGGCATGTTCATCAGCCATAGCCATAGCGAGTCTCCAGTTCAGGTATGTTGGAACCGCATCGTTCAGTAATGACGCCCCTCATCGAAGCGCCATCACGCCTGATCTCATCATAAGGGATGCACCACGTGAAATGAAATGGGCCGGTCGGGCTATCGCTCATGCGCCGACTGGGGCAGCCAAGTACGATGACCGCTGGTCGTCTGGGATGTATACTGAAACCACACAGAGTCATTCATTTCAGGACAATCGATGACCACCTCACCTTCTCTTGAGCCTACCATCCTCCGCATTGGAGAACAGCTTGCGCAGCTGTCGGCAGGCCTTTCGCCCTCCATCTTTGATAGCCGCTGGTGGTCCCATTCGGCCGTCAATCTGGCAATGAAAGATGCATCGTTTAAGACCCGGTTGTTCCACTTTATCGATGTCCTTCCGGTCATTCAGGACGACGAACGAGTGGTCTCGCTTGCCGAAGAATACTTCGGCCGTGAGAGCAGCAAGTTGTTCGGCCTTCAATGGGGATTGAAGGCCCTGGCCTCAACAAGCGTAGGTGCCCGCCTCACCGGTAAGTCGATCAGGAAACAGATCGAACAGATGGCCAAAACGTTCATAGCCGGTGCCTCAGTTGAAGAGGCGGTTCCAGCCTTGTCGCAGTTATGGACAAACGGTCGAGCCTGGTCTGTCGATCTGTTGGGCGAGGCCACCATTAGCGAACAGGAAGCCGATCGCTATCGTGACCAGTGTCTGAACGCCTTAGTCGAGCTGGGACACGCCACGAAGACCTGGTCGTCCAATCACTTGCTCGAACGAGACCACCTGGGGTCCATCCCGCGCGTGCAGCTCTCGCTCAAAATTTCGGCTCTCTCCTCTCGGCTGGACCCGATCGATCCCGATGGAAGCTACGAGTCAGTCGCCGCACGTCTCCGTCCGCTGGTGGATCTTGCGCAGTCGCTGCCAGCCGGATTGATTTTCGATATGGAGCAGGCGGAGACCAAAGACCTGATCCTGCATATCTTCAAGCAACTCTTCGCAGAGCCGGCCTATCGATCCTATCCCTATGCCGGACTCGCGCTGCAAGCCTATCACCGAGAAACCGAACGCGATGTACAGAATCTAGTAGCCTGGACGCGAACACGTCAGGCACCAATCACGATCCGACTGGTCAAAGGAGCGTACTGGGATTCGGACACTGTCCGGTATCGGCAATCAGGCTGGCCGCTTCCGCTGTTTAGCCATAAGGCGGAGACCGACATTCAGTACGAACGCTTGATTCCCGTGCTGTTTGAACAGGCCGATCTCATCCGCCCCGCATTCGGCACGCACAATCTTCGCACGTTAGCTGCCATCGAAGCCCATGCGGAAGCACGGGGTCTGGCCTCTGACGCGCGCGAGTATCAAATGATCTTCGGCATGGCGGAGCCGTTCCAGCAGGCCATGGTCAAATTGGGCCGTCGTGTCCGCCTGTACAGTCCTGTGGGTCGGCTGCTCCCCGGTATGGCCTATCTGGTGCGGCGACTCTTGGAAAATACGTCGAACGAATCGTTTCTTCAGAAAGAATATCTCCAGTCCCAACCATTGGCCCAGCTCCTGGCTCCTCCGACAGCGCCGGCCCAGATCCAACACACAACAACGAATGGCGAGAAAAGTTTTAGCAACGAACCGCACAGCGATTTTTCACAGGCGGCGGTGCGGAAGGCCATGCAGGCAAGTATTGGATCGGTTCAATCTCAATTGGGCCGAGAATGGCACGGTCAAACACCAGGTATCAGACTAACCGGCCCATGGCTGGAATCCCATAATCCTTGTAAGCCAACTGAAGTCGTGGCCCGGGTGCAGAGCGCAGCGGTATCCGATCTGGACCCCATCAATGGAAACAGTGGCAGCGAAAAGCTCCGTAAGCACGATCTGAAATTCTGCGTCAGGCAGCGTTGGAGATGAGCCGCCGTCGCTACGAACTTGCGGCCTGGGAGATCTTCGAAGTCGGCAAGCCTTGGCGGGATGCCGACGCGGATGTCGCAGAAGCGATCGACTTCCTTCGCTACTATGCAGACGAGATGGACCGTCTGGCCAGACCAGTACGATTAGGCAACCGTCCGGGAGAGCTCAACCAGCGCACCTATGCGCCGCGCGGTGTGACCGTCGTCATTGCACCATGGAACTTTCCACTCGCCATCCCCGCCGGAATGGTGTCTGCGGCACTTGTGACCGGCAATCCAGTTCTGTTCAAACCATCGGACCGCTCGCCCGGTTTAGGAACTCTGCTCACTGACATCTTCATCGGGGCCGGTGTACCGGCTGGATGCTTGACCTGCCTCCCAGGTGGGCCGGAAGTCGGCCAAGCACTCATCGCACATTCCCAAGTCGCAACGATCGTGTTTACTGGATCGAAGACCGTGGGACTCCACATCTTGGCCGAGGCAGCACGCGTGGGCCCAGGACAGCCAATGGTCAAGCGGGTGATTGCTGAGATGGGCGGGAAGAATGCCATGATCATCGATGAAACGGCGGATCTCGACGAAGCGATTGCCGGCGTCGTCGCATCGTTCTCCGGTTACGCGGGGCAGAAATGCTCGGCTTGCTCCCGAGTCATCGTCCATCGCACCATCTACGACTCTTTTGTTTCCCGCCTGCGTGAGGCCGTGCTGAGTTTGGACATCGGTCATCCCTCGAGACCCGGTACCAGAGTGGGGCCTGTGATCGACGCACGAGCCCAAGCGACCATCCAACGCTACATTTCACTTGGTCTCGAAGAAGGCCAGCTCCTCGTGCAACGAACCGTGGATCAGCCCGGATATTTTGTCGGGCCAACGGTGTTTGTCGATATCCAACCCCATCACCGTGTAGCCCAGGAGGAAATCTTTGGACCAGTGTTGTCGGTCATGAAGGCTGATAGTTTTGCCGATGCGATCCGCTTGGCCAACGAAACCGAGTATGCGTTGACCGGAGGGGTCTATGCCAGGAGTCCGGCCAATCTTGCAATGGCCCGCGAGCACTTCGATGTAGGAAATCTGTACGTAAACCGACCGATCACCGGTGCCCTTGTCTCTCGTCAACCATTCGGTGGGCACCGCTTCTCAGGGGTAGGCGCAAAAACCGGGGGGGAAGACTACCTTGCTCAGTTCATGATCACCCGCGTGATCAGCGAAAATACTCTCCGTCGGGGATTCGAATCAATTCAGTGAGGCCTTCAGAGGCTTGATGTCGTGTTCTTCAAGTTCTTCCGTGATTTCCGTCACGACGCCTCGGTCCTCCTTGACCGCAGATAATTCTTGACGCTCCACATACTTCACCAATCCGATCCCTTTGGCAAACCAGGCCGTCATCACATCGATACCGGAAACGGTCCGACGGCTCCCGGACAAGTGGATCTTCATGTTCATCCGCGCTTCCACCTTCACCGCATCCGGAAAGGTCCCTGCCGGAACCGTGACGGTTTCGCGGCCCATCACCTTACTCCATCCCTGCGTATCGACCTTTTCATCTGTTCCGTCTCGATCCATATCTGTCCCGAAGTCGATGCCCGTACGATCAAACTGTTGGAACGACGACGGGACTGTTAAGGGAAATCGGAAAATCTGGTAGGGAGTGATCTGTTTCTCTAAGGGCGTTCCAGGTTCAGACCCGTAATACACAATCCCGACCCGATCCCGTCGATAGTAACTGTCCGACGGACCATGATTCCCAGGATTCGTGTCATGGAACACAGTCACAGTGACGCCTTTGATGGCCTTGGTTTCCGTGACAGTCGAGACATTCGTAAAAAACTTCAGTTCGATCGTCTGGAGCGGCCCTTCGTTGATGTGGCCACGATAGGTCCAGCGACTTCCAATCGTATCAGGGAAATACTCGTCCGACTGTGTCACCGTGAGAGGCTCTTCCGCCCCGCACACCCCAGACCAGGCCACTAGACCCAACAGTAGGCAGGCTCCCACACTCAAGACCGATCGCATAGTCACTCCAGGTTTCACGATTTCATGTCACTGCAGATGCGTGATTTTCACGGTACCATAGGGATCACAACAGCGGCAAGCCGATCAGGGGCAATGGGACGGACGATGCGACAGTCCGCCACACATCTGCCACCCTCATTGAACAGATCTGAGACATTTGGAAACAGCAGAAACCCGGTAGGTCACACGGCATTCGTGGAGTCGACGATCAATTCAGTAATCAGCAAACACTTCGTGAAGCAATACCAGATGCAGTGGACACCGGAGAAGCGCAGGTCCTTCTTCAGATTCAAAGCCAGGCACTCAATGGCGCCGAAGAAACCATGGCCCCCATTGACCGTCCTCCTACGTTCACCGGAATCAGAAGGTTCATCATCCCTTCACTGCTGCCTCAATATCTGTTCGTGAAAAATCATGGCCCTTGAACAGTAGGGCCGCATCCATGGCCTTTGCCAATGCGTAGGAGAAGCAGTCCCCGAAGTTCAGATTCGCCGCATGTCTGCCTTTGCCAAATTTTCTAAAAGCTCCCCGCGCGATGTTCGCCTGCTCGACATCCACCGGCACGATCTCTATTCCTGCTTTCAGGACAAACAAATCAAAATCCCTCAATCCGTCATGTCCCATTCTGCCTTCCATCACCATGGAAACCTCGACGAAACTGACTGCCGACATCAGACACCGTTTCGCTTCTTCAATGACCTCATTGAACGTCCGCCGTTCCGCCTCATCCCGCAAAATTGCCACCACGGCAGACGTATCAATCACAATCACGCGGGCATCCCGTTTTCATCGTACCCGAGAATTTCGTCGTCGGTACGCCTATCGTGCAAAGGCAGGGAGGCGCAGTGTCGCGCAATCTCATCCAGCTCATCGGCCAGCCGCTTCCGCCTGCGCCGTCGCTTCAACTGGTCAAGACGTTCCTTCAACGCCGTGGTCACGGCCTCGGTCTTGGTTTCCCCGGTCAGCGCCACGATGGCCTGAGCCAGCTTTTCCGTTTCCGTATTTCGAATGTTCAGAGCCATACGTTCACCATTACTACACATTTAACAACACAGCTACACTATAGGCCAAAACAATTTGATACACAAGGCATTCTTAGCACGATACTCCGACAATCAGGCGCGTGTGGTACGGGAACCACAGTATTAGAAAGACGCCGGTGCTGGTAGCTGAATGAGGCCCGCCCACGACTCGATCCGATCTCCCAACACAAACCGATGAGAACGGGGAAATTTTCCCACATGATTGATGAGCCAAAGCAGCACATCGTAGGCCTTCGTGACGGCGGTTGGGAGGGTTCCTGTGGCTTCGTCGGTCATGCTGACCTCCGATGAGGATTCGATGCTTCACCGCAAGAAACAAGAAACGAAGACTCAGAGAAAAGGAAACAGGGTCAAAGCAAAAAGGTTAGTTCGGACGGTCCTGGGCACATCGGAACCCAATATTGCCGTTCCAATACGTCGGTGAGTTCCTGAGCCGGAGTGCAGATCGCACGGAGGCCGGTACATTGTCCCAGGACCCACCACGGAGCACACGATACTGGCCGCTCGAGGGCCCTTTCGGATTCCGCGCGGGACTTGCACTGTAATAGTTCTCGTCATACCAGTCCGCCGTCCACTCCCTCACGTTCCCGCTGATGTCATACAGTCCCCAAGGATTGGTCTCATAGGACCCAACCGGTGCTGTGCGCACCGCGCCGTCGTTATAGCCCGACATAATCACGCTCAACAGATGCTTGGCTGACTCGTCGGCGATATTTTCAACCAGCCTGGTCCCTGGATTCCCCTGCCCCCACCAGTATGGCGTCGTGGTGCCCGCGCGTGTGGCATATTCAAACTCCGCCTCCGTGGGAAGCCGCTTCCCCGCCCATCGACAATAGGCCTGCGCATCACCCCATGATACCGACACGACAGGATGGTCCGCCCGACCAGAATCAAAGACGGTTGCGCCTGCTTCCGGCTTCTGCCAATTGGCCCCCTTGGTTTCTTCCCAGCCTTTGCCCTCCACGAAGGCCCACGCGCTGCCTTCCTGCTCTGCCGTCGTCCGGTGGCTGGTTTGCTGCACGAACTGCTGGAATAGCCTGTTTGTCACCTCGTACTTGTCCAAGTAGAACGCGTCCAGCTGAACCCTGTGCTGAGGGAGTTCTCCTTTGAACCATCCTTCGCAAGTCTGCTGGTCTTTCTTGTACTCTTTGACGCAGGTTTGGATTGCACGGTCCACGTCGTCCTTCGTACTGCCCATCTGGAAATTCCCAGCGGGTATCAGCACCATCGGCGCACCGTCTTTGCCGGTGATAGTCTTTTCCACCTCGGCTACAGGTCGAGGTTTGGTTACCACGGCCTCCCCAGTGTTCGTGGCCTTCTTCACAGTTCGTTTCTCTTGAGTTGTCGCCGCAGATGGTTGTGTGATCGGTGCTGGCGCAGGAGGCGGTGTGCTCACCTCAGGCCGAGTAGTCGGCGGATGTACGGTTGATTGGTATGGCACCACCGCTCTTGGCTCAGGCGAAGGGCTTTGCGAAAAGATCAGAAAATAGACCAGCGCTCCGATTGCCGCAAGGATGCCAAGCCCAATGGAGAGGTATGGGAAAGACTCGGTGGACGGAGCCGGACCTGTCGCTTCACTCGGACGGTCCTCGCTGGACCGCACCGATTCCTGATCGTCTCCCGAAACGTCCACCACCTCCGTGGACGAGGCAGATTCCACGGAAGAGTCCTGGCCAACGTCGCCGGCCATAGTGGAAGACGGTTTTCGTTTTGATTTTGGTTTTGGCTTCGGTTTCTGTCGCTCAGGTTCCGGGTCCACCTCGGTGGCGCTCTTCGATAGCGACTCTTCGGCTTCCGGCGTCGGGCTGGTTGGCGCAGGTAGCGGCGCCAGGGTCTGGATCACGGGAGATGGTTGAACCGCAACGCTCGACGGAACACCGATGACCCCGGCTAGATCCTCGAGAAATTGATCAAAACCCGCATGCTCTTGGCCCGGTTGCCAATCCATCAAGTGCGCGGCTTGCAGATGTTCGAACTCCAGCGGAATCTCGACTTCGTCAAGCAGCATCACGGGGAATAAGATGTTTCGCCGCAAGCCGCTCCGCGATTCATTCTTGACCCAGGTGCTTTTGACCGAGGTGTTAGTCCACACCACCACTACGGACCTCGCTGTTTTCAGCGCCTCGTGAATGACCTCGTCAAACGACTTGCCTGCGGGGATACGCCGATCCCACCAGACCGACCACCCCTTCCCTTCCAACGCGCGCGCCAGAGCCTGGACGCGGCCCTTATCCTCACTGGCGTAACTGATGAAGATGTCACTCATGCGGTTGGCCTAATCTCGAATCCCGGCATTGCTCCCATCTGCAGGCCATGGCATCCCGTCATATCTCTCGACTGCTCTGTTCATGGTTCGACAAGCTCACCACGAACGTATTTCGTTGGAGACCACAACTAAGAATCAAGGTTCACCTGTGGCCGAGGAGTCTAGCGTACGTAGTTCAACCTGTCTAGACGCTGGATATGGTGCAGATGGCACTCTGTGACCTATCATCATTCTTCCAAAACATGACGTGCAGATCAAAGCGATTTGGGTTATATTTAGATATAACTCCGACTCAGAGAGGCACGTATGCACACAACCAGTCTACGCAAAGTCGGTGGCTCGATTATGTTGACCGTGCCACCCGCCTTCCTCGATCAACTCCACCTGCAAGCTGGTGCGACGGTCGGCCTCGTGATCGATAACGGTCGCCTCGTCGTCGAACCTGCTGCACGGCCGCGTTACACAATGGCCGAACTGCTGGCCGAAGCAGAAGCGGCGGGCGTGTATCCACTGCCGGCGGAAGAACGCGAATGGATCGATGCACCGGCTGTCGGAAAAGAGCTGATCTGATGAAACGCGGCGATATTTATATGGTTGATCTTGAGCCAACAACAGGACATGAGCAGCGCGGCCAACGGCCAGTGCTGATCGTAACCCCTGAGGCATTCAATCGCCTCACAGCCTGTCCGGTGGTTGTGCCCATTACCCGTGGTGGTGACTTTGCTCGACGAGTCGGCTTTGCGGTTCCCCTTAGCGGCATCAAGACAACAGGTATCGTACGCTGCGACCAACCACGTGCGCTGGATCTCGCCACACGCGGCGGACACAAGGTGGATACCTTGCCGGCATCGATCATGGACGAAGTGCTGGCAAAGGTTGCGACGCTCTTTGCGTAAGTGCCGCATGAGCATGCATGCTCCATCGCTTGCCTTCAGTCAACACTCCTCGCATAATTCGTCACCATGCAGCCCCCGATTGGATCGAGACCAGCCGTGCTGATTACCGGAGCCTCAGGCGGGATCGGGCGCGCCATCAGTCAGGCCTTTGGACAGATTGGATGGTATGTGGGCGTGCATTACTATCAAGACCAACCGGCAGCGCACACGACCTTGAAGCTGGTTGTCAATGCCGGCGGGAATGGCGATCTCTATCATGCAGACGTTCGAGAAGCTGAATCCGTTCGACGCATGGCCGACAGCTTCTCCTCCTGCGCCTCCGGCCCATTAGCATTGGTCTGCAACGCCGGAATCGGACAAAGCGAATTGCTTGTGCGCCATACGGACGAGATCTGGGATAACGTCATCGCCACGAATCTCACAGGCACATTTCATTGCCTGCGAGCCATGGCGCCTTCCCTACTCGCTCGCGGCGGAGGCTCCATCATTGTGATTGGTTCCCACACGGGATTCCACGGAGCGACCGGCCAGAGTGCCTATGCGACATCGAAGGCTGGGCTGATCGGACTCATCAGAACAGCCGCGCTAGAATGGGGTCCGCAAAACATTCGGGTCAATCTGGTGCTGCCTGGCTGGCAGAACACACACCTGACTGAGGGGATCTTTCCGGAAGGAACAGGATGGGCCGACCATGCCTTGCAGCATCCACCGGCGATTGAAGAAGTCGTCAGGACGATCGTACACGTGGCTCAACTCAAGGATGTATCAGGCCAAGTGTGGAACTGCGACAGCAGGCAGCTGTAGCGATATGAACCACGGCATCTTCATCACCGGTACCGATACGGGCGTTGGGAAGACATTGGTCACCGCCGCGCTCGCTCTTTATCTCAAAAAGCGTGGTGTCCTGGTCGGTGTGATGAAACCGATCGAGACGGGCGTGTCGCCTGCAAGAGCCGCACAATCGGATGCCGCACGACTGCGATCAATCATTGAAAGTGAAGAAACACTCGGAGCGATCTGTCCCTACTCCTTTGAACTACCAATCGCTCCACTTGCCGCGGCTCACGCAGAAGGACAGACCATCAATCCGGATACCATCAAGAAAGTCTACCGCCTCCTGTCCGTCCGATATGACCATATGATCGTGGAAGGGATCGGTGGGGTACACGTACCAGTCACGCGCAGCGACAATGTGCTGGATTTGATCAAACAACTACGACTTCCCGTCGTCATTGTTGGACGTTCCGCACTGGGTGGGATCAATCATGCGTTGTTGACCATCGAGGCTCTTCGCCGAAAACGCATCTCCATCGTCGCCCTGGTCTTGAATCGTACCCATTCGGTCAGATCGGCACTTTCACGCATTCAGGAACGCACAACCCTCGAGATTCTTCGTCAACAGGCCGGTGTCCCTGTACTCGGTCCCCTCCCCTACGAACCAGGCATGCCGAACCGTTTCCGTCCCGCAGTTCTGCATGTGGCCCGATCCGCTGCGCTCAAGAACCTGGCGAAGTTGCTGCTGAGATCCGCGAGACAAAGTCAGTAACAGCCTGCGCAATATCTGGTGCCTTGAGAATGGCAGAGATCACTGCCACGCCATCGGCTCCTGCTCGAATCACATCTTCAGTGCGATCAGCCGTAATCCCCCCGATGGCGAAGATAGGGAGTGTTGTCAGGGGACGGATTGTTCGTAGCCCCTGCAGACCAACGACCGGATCATGGTCCAACTTTGATCCAGGCGTGAAAATCGGGCCAAACCCGAGATAGTTTGGCTCACCGGCTGTCGCTGCCATCACTTGCTCTCGACTGTGCGTCGAAATGCCGATCAACTTGTCAGGCCCCATGATTTTTCGTGCCAGATGGAGTGGTATGTCTCCCTGCCCAAGATGCACGCCGTCCGCATCCACGGCCAACGCCAAATCGCACCGATCATTGATGATGAACAGGACGCCAAGCTCCTGCGCCACTTTCCTCAGCGGCAAGGCCTCTTCATACGCGACCTTCATCGATGCAGTCTTGTTCCGGTACTGAACAATCTTGGCGCCTTCCGTCGCGGAAAGTTTCAGGGTATCTACTAGTGGACGATCGGTGCAGACCGACGGATCCAGGATGATGTAGAGGCCGGCTAGTACCGATGCACCAGGATTCTTCTCTCTCGAAACGTGACCCATATCAGTTACCGCCTGGAGTGCTCCAACGCCTTTTGTTTGACAATACGAAAGTGGGCTTCCAGTTCCTGCCGCATGGCGATCGCCACCAACCAATCCGGCACCATAGATTCGATTTCAATCACGAGTTCGAATGCCGCACGCGTCTGATTCCCCGCTCCAGCTGGCTCGAGCATCCACGCCCGATGATAACGTTTGAAGTCCCCACCCTTCAGATCGGTCACCAAGCCGCCGTTCGGCACGCTCCTCGATTCCGTCACCAACCGGTGTTCTCCTGGCATCAGAGGATGCTCGATACGAAGATCGATCGTGGCCACCCCTTCACGGATAGTCAACTCGGCGACCCGCATCCGAACTTCAAAGAGATCCGGCCAATGGGAGTAATCCGCCAACAAAGCTTGTATCACTTCCGGCTTGGCTGGAAAAAGCGGATGGGCCGTCGCACGGATTCCACCACCAGGTTCTACCTTCACCTCTAATCCGTCTGTATC
>SWDG01000027.1:680698-684456 GCA_005116965.1 Nitrospira sp.
GAATAGAAGCGAGCCCACATTATTCATGACGGTTCGTGACGAAACCGCCAAGACGCCAGGCGAGACGGGCACGCGGAGCCCTGAGAGACCGAGGCATACTTGAAACAGTATGTCGAGGTCACGAGGGGCGAGCCTGGCCGCGCGAAGCTCGCAGCCAAGCTGGTCGCAGCGGCGTATCGCGCGGTTGCAGTAGAAGCGTTCATGAATAATGTGGGCCAAGGGGAGGATTCTACGTGGCCCTCTCCATGGCTGCAAGACAAAGGACTGTGCTACGATTCTACAACGATGATCTCACATTGGGGCACGTTTGCCCTGCTCATAGCACTTCTGGTGCCAGGACTCGCAATGTCTTCCGACGCCAGCGCACAGGACCAGGAAGACTCAGCAGCCACGACTGAACTGTCCTGCAGCTTCACGATGGAAAAAGGTGAAACCGGACGCCCTTGTCACGTTCCATTTCCACAAGGATGCCTGGTCGCCTCCATTCCAGGAACCAAGCACCCCTGGACCACGATCTCGAAAGGCGGTCGCCTGCAATGCCGGTTTGACGAAACGAAGACCGATTGGAAAACAAACATTGTCGGCACCTGCGACCGATGCCAATCGGTCCGATGTTCGGCCCACTTCAGTGTTCGCTTTGATTGTTCCGCTCAGCACTAACTCTCCCAGCTATCCCATGTCCATCACGGTCGCCATCAAACAAGAAGCCCATGCGCTGGGGTTCGATGCAGTTGGGATTACACACGTGTCGGGTGACCATACACCGTCAGCCGCCGACAACCAGGAAAACAGCCCTCCCTTCAATGCCGAAGCCGCGGGACCCCAACGCCTCTTTGATCGTCTCACCGAATGGCTCCGGCGAGGCTATCACGGCACCATGGCCTGGATGGAGCGGGTTCCGGATAAACGCGCCGATCCCCGTCAGGTACTTCCCGACTGCCGATCAATCATCTCCTTGGGAATCAACTACCTCACCGACCATCGTGCCAACGAACAACCTGGGTATGGCCGCATTGCGCGATATGCTTGGGGAAAGGACTATCACAAGATTTTCAGCACACGGCTGAAGCAGCTGGAGCAGCGCATCTCCAGCCTTGTACCTGACGCTCGAACCCGTTCGTACTCGGACACCGGCCCGATCATGGAGAAAGCCTGGGCGGAACAGGCAGGCCTGGGCTGGATCGGGAAACATTCCAATCTCGTGTCAGCTGAGCATGGTTCATGGCTGCTGTTGGGAGAAATCCTGACCACGTTGGAGCTAGAAGCTGATGAGCCGGCAACTGACCTGTGTGGCAGCTGCACGCTCTGCATTCAAGCCTGCCCCACGGGAGCGATCACCGAGCCCTACGTGGTTGATGCCACTCGTTGTATTTCCTACCTGACCATCGAACTGCGCGGTGATGAGGCCGCTATTTCTCAGGAGCTACAAGGGGGGATGGGGAACAAGATCTTCGGATGCGACGATTGCCTTGACGTGTGCCCCTTTAATCTCCGAGCCGAACCGACTCAGGAACCTGCTTTTCAACCTTCACACTGGAGCCTTTCACCTCACCTCAACGAACTGTCTCAGCTAGATGAGCAGACCTTTGCCGCAATATTTCAACAAAGCCCGATTCGGCGCGCAAAACACCAAGGGCTTCTCCGGAACGTCGCCATCGCCCAACGCAATCTGAAGTCCTCGTGACTATTTCACGCCTTCAGGCTGACAGAGGAGTTGTTGTCCCTTCATTTGGAGAGCACCGTTGGGTGAATCGAATCAGATACATCCTGTATCTAATTTGATTCTTCGCCTTATCCGGACCACTTGATCCATAACATCGACTTCTTGCCAACAGAGCCTTTCAATCTCTACCAACAACCTAATAAATACTTAATTTTGCACAGAAATTATAGTTACCTCACTCAAGAACTGTACGCGCGGCATGTATTGTGCTGCATCGCAAAATCTTAGAGGTCTCAGTCTTGGCGAGGCAGGGCCATTTGGACTCAATTGAATGCCCAACCGAAAATTTTTCTTTGTATTTTTTGTTCTAAATTTGGTAGATAGTCCACTGGACGTTTGTCGATGAAGAGTGGGAGGGGGGTCAATTCGCCACGCTTATTCGGGGGCAGCGTCTTTTTTCCATAAAATACAGTCATAAGGGAGGCAACTATGCAGAGGTTTCGTGTGCTCACAGCTACATTAGGGCTTGCCGTCATCTTGGGAGCCAGCGGCTGTAATACCATGCCGGCACCAGCGGGTGCGGTTGTCAGCGGGAAGGTCCATGAGGTCACGTTCACGGCGATGGAAACAGAAATCGTCATTGATGGGAACGGGACGAAGTACAAAGCCTGGACGTTCAACGGACAGATGCCTGGCCCGGTCGTTCGGGTCACTGAAGGCGATACGGTGAACTTCACCCTGATCGGCGACAAGAATAATACCTTCCCCCATTCGATGGACTTTCATGCGGCTGAGCTCGACTTCTTGAAGAACTACCACAAGACGGTTGGACCAGGCGAGACACATAAGTACTCCTTCGTGGCGAAGAAGCCTGGCGTGTTTTTCTACCACTGCGGTGCGGGCCCCATGATCCAGCACGTCGCGCGTGGGATGTTCGGTGCCATTATCGTGGATCCAAAGGACGCCAATGCGTGGCCAAAAGCGGATCGTGAATTCGTCCTGGTCCAGTCCGAGTTCTGGAAGAACCCTGACAACGTGCAGGCGATGTTTGACCGGAAGTGGGACAATACGGTTTTCAACGGCGGGATCTTCAAGTACCATCCGTTCTTCCCGGGGGGAGAGCCGTTGGAAGTCAAGGTTGGTGAACGGGTACGCATCTATTTCGTCAATGCCGGTCCGAACGAGTTCTCCTCGCTCCATCCGATCGCCGAAATCTGGGACAATGTCTATGAAAGCGGCAATCCAGCCAACAAGTTCGTCGGGGTCCAGACCTATGTGGTCGGTCCAGGGAGCGCCGCCACCTTTGACCTGATCGCGGACAACCCAGGGGCGTATCCAGTCGTGACCCACTCCTTGACGGGCGCCTTGCGTGGTGCGATTGCGGTTGTGATCGCCAACCAGAATCCCAAGGACTATAAAGGTCAGTTGATGCCAAACACCCCCTGGAACCCGTAATGAATGAGCGGGGTACGGAGGTCTTGCAGTCAATTCATTCTCACACAAAGGAGTAGAGGATATGTCATTGAGTAAGAAGATGATGAGTATGGTCGTGGCCGTAGCAGCCACCTGGACGCTGAGCACCGCAACGTCCTTTGCCGCAGATGCATCGCTCTATGACCGGCTCGGCGGACAGGGTGCGATTCAAGCCGTTGTCACCAAGTTCATCGGCAATGTGGGTGCAGACAAGCGTATTAACAGCTATTTCGCGACCACCGACCTCAAGAAGCTCAACAAGCTCCTGGTCGAACAGGTGTGTGCGGCGAGCGGTGGCCCCTGCACCTACTCGGGCCGTGACATGAAGACGACGCACAAGGGCATGAAGGTCACCACCGCTGCCTTCAACGCACTCGTGGAGGACTTGGTCAGTGCCTTGGATACCTTCAACGTGCCGGCGAAAGAAAAGGGCGAGTTGCTCGCCGTCCTCGGGCCGATGAACAAAGATATCGTCGAAGTTCCCTAGTGACGTGCAGTGGTGAACACTGCCACCGTTCCACGTGAGTCTCTCGCCGGTCCGGACCAATGAGTTCGGACCGGCGAGATTATTTCTACTACGAGATTAGCCCCCCGCTACCCCCATCACGCCACGTTCCATGAG
>SWDG01000027.1:684556-719245 GCA_005116965.1 Nitrospira sp.
GTGTTAACATAAACACCGAATGTGTGCCTCAAGATGCGCAGCGAGAGCAGCCATCTGGTAGGAGCACCAGTTGCCATCACCAAGGAGGAACCATGAGAGGGACGCGGTTGATTGTGACGTTGTGTAGTTTCATCGCCGTTGCCTTGTGGAGTACGGCCGGCTGGTCCGGCCCTGAGTCCGACCCCCTGAAGCCTCGTGTGCCAGAGGCTGAACGTGGGGAAGCACGAAAAATGAAGAGCCCGATCACCGTGACTCCTGACGTCATCGCCAAGGGCAAGGATCTCTATGAAGGCAAGGGCACCTGCCTAAACTGTCACGGCCAGAGTGGCGAGGGTGATGGGGCCGGTGGAATGCTGCTTACACCAGGCCCACGAAATCTTACAAATTGTAAGTTCCATAAGAAGCGGAACGACGGGGAACTGTTCTGGGTCATAAAGAACGGAAGCCCTGGTACAGGGATGCCTGCCCTGCTCAAGGGTAACATCATCACCGAAGAAGAAGCCTGGACGATCATCGCGTATGAGCGAACATTCTGTGTCGACAAGGAATAGCAACTGCAAAGACTTTCACTCTGCGACATGATAGTTGGCGGGCTGTCAGTCAAGAATCTCGACTGACAGCCCGTGTTCTCTTTCCCATCAGCCCCCATGCTTGTCAGCGCAAGAAGCTGAACCGTACCTTCTTCTCCCTCACCCCTTTCTTTCTTTGCATCAAAAGGTATAGGCTATTGTCGATTTGGTTCTACAGGAGCTCTGTATGTATAAGGAGGACTCCGATGAACCTTCAGACATTTCTCCTCTTTTCTCAAGACTCCGACCTCAAAGAGCTCCTCCAAACAGTTTCGCCTCACGCCACCATTCACTCCGCCGATACGGTATCTGAAGGACTCGCTCTCTGGTCTGATATTTCACCCGCACTGGTCGTTGCCGAGGGGAATGCCCATACCCTGACTCCCCTCTTTGAATATGCTCGTCAAGCGCCCCACTCTCCACCCCTCCTTGTGATCGGGGATCGCCATTCCATCAGAGACGCGGTGGAGATTATGCGTGCCGGTGCGGTCGATTACCTGACTAAACCGGTTTGTCTCGAAGACCTCCAGCTCGCTATCCCACAAGCCCTCCACCGGTCCAGATTGTCGGTTCTCCCGTCCTCGCCGCCTGATCCCTTTGCGTCCATCATCAGCGTCTCGCCGCAAATGAATCTCATGAAGCAACTGGCCAAAGAAGTGGCGTTGACGGATGCGACCGTCCTCGTCACCGGTGACAGTGGGACCGGCAAAGAACTGTTTGCCGAGGCGATTCATCACTACAGTCCACGAGCCAAGGGTCCGCTGATTGCACTGAATTGCGCCGGCATCCCAGAGAATCTCCTAGAATCCGAGTTATTCGGTTATGAATCGGGTGCCTTTACCGACGCCAAGCGGGCAAAGCCCGGACGATTCCAACTGGCGGAGGGGGGAACATTATTTCTCGATGAGATCGGGGAAATGAGTTCGGCGGCACAGGCCAAACTCCTCCGTGTGCTGGAAAACCATACGATCGATCCCTTGGGCGATACTCGCAGTCGCAAGGTCGATATCCGCATCATCGCCGCCACAAATGAGGATCTGCTGGCCCACATCAAGGCCGGTCGGTTCCGCCTGGATCTCTACTATCGGCTGAATGTGTACCAGCTCCGGATTCCTCCGTTGCGTGAACGGCGCGAAGATATCGAACCGATTCTCTTGATTTTTTTGGAGCGAGCCAAACAGGAGCGCGGGTGTCGAATTAGGGCTATCGACCCGGCAGCCCTTGCCGTCCTTCACAACCACGACTGGCCTGGAAACGTCCGCGAGCTCCACAATGTTGTCGAATGGCTGACCATCACCTGCAAAGCAGAGATCATTCAACCTGCTCATTTACCAGCCTCCGTGAAAACCGTTTCCTCGACCAATGGCGTGAGCCAGGGTCCCAAGCCGTCGTTGCTCGCCTTCGGCCTGTCGTTTCAGGACATGGAAAAACGGATGCTCGAAGAAGCGCTTCGAAAGACGTCCGGCAATATCTCGGAAGCCAGCCGCCTCCTGAAGATGACGCGCAATACGCTTCGTTACCGCATGGCAAAGTATCACCTGTCTTGATGCGACAGCTCTCGCTTCAGCGTCCAAGTCCCGATGCCATGTAGGTCTTCATGGGCGCATGACTGTGTTGCAGTCACTCGAGCCTTAAGATTTGCTGACGCAGACCGATACTGCTCCGGAGAAGGCGCGACTCAACCCGATATTCCTATGACAAAGCGGATTGGAATCGACGAATTACAAGCAGGCATGCTGATCGAACAGCTCCATCTCGCCGGTGTGGGGACGTTGCTGCACGACATTGGAAAAACAAAAGTGCCCCTTGAAATCCTGAACAAACCCGGCCGGTTTGAAGCGCACGAGATGGAGATTATGAAGCAACATGTCCTCAGGGGGGTTGAGGTCTTGGCCAGCACAACCGACTTAGGAGATTCGTACGTCCAGCCTGCGCTCGAGCACCACGAGCGAGTGAACGGAGCCGGATATCCGAATCGGCGCGCGCAGAAAGACATCAGCCAGTTCGGCCTCATCACGGCCATCGTCGATATCTATGACGCGATGACGAGCGATCGGTGCTACCACAAGGGGCAACCTGCGCATCACGCCCTTCAGTTGCTTTATCGCCTCTCGCTCGAAGGCCACCTTGACCCGACATTAGTTCAGCAATTCATACAGGTCGTGGGAGTCTACCCCGTCGGATCGGTCGTGGAGCTGAATACGGGCGAAACAGGCATCGTCAAACAGGTCAACCATGAGACGCCATTGGCTCCGGTGGTGCTCCTCGTGAAGAGTGCGGGAAATACGCTCCTTTCTCAACCAATAGAGCACGATCTCTCCGAGCAAACAGAGACGCCGCATCGGAGCATTACGACCGTCCTCTCTCCTCAACAAGCCGGCATTGACCCAACCCTCTATCTCGATAAGAAAGCCGCATAACCCACGTCAGCGCAGCATCGGACTTCACTCGTTTCTCCACACGATACAGCAACCGCTGCGTCTTCTTGAGCCTCAAGGTTTGTGTGAACTGGTCCGATATCGTTTACTGGAGAGTCCGACTCACCTTCCTATTGCCATGAAAAAACAGATCTCCATCGACGAATTGCAGCCGGGGATGCAGATCGACAAGTTAGATCGGTCCTGGCTGGACACACCATTTTTTCGGCACCGAATGACGGTCACATCCTTCGAGCAAATCGCACAATTAAAAGCTAGCGGAGTACGCACACTGGTGGTGAATCTCGACGCAGAGGAGATTCCGGACACACCAGACGTGGCACCGGACATCGCCACGGATCCCGTGCTCACGACAGCGGAAGAACCGGCATCGGTGCCACCCACTATCCCATTTGAGGAGGAACTGCCGGACGCCAGGCGCGTGTATCAAGCCGCCAAGACGATCGTGCAGAACGCCATGCATGACACACGGCTTGGGCGAGCGATCAATATGGATGAAGTCAATCGGGTCGTCTCCGACATGACCGGCAGCGTGCTCAGAAATCCCGATGCCCTGACCAGTTTATCGAGGCTCAAGAAGTTCGATGAATACACCTTCTACCACTCCGTCAATACCTCGATCCTGGCCATGTCCCTGGGACGCGATCTAAGCTTTGAACGTAATGCCCTGCACCAGATCGGAGTCGGAACGCTGCTGCATGACATCGGCAAAACCAAGATCCCTCCAGAGATTCTCAACAAGCCCGGCCGGTTTGAATCGCATGAGATGGAGATCATGAAGCAGCATGTCCTACGGGGGGTGGAGGTGCTCACCACTACGACTGGATTAGGAGATTCCTACCTACGCCCTGCACTCGAACATCACGAACGGGTGGACGGCACCGGGTATCCACACAGACGAGTCAGAAGCGAACTCAGCCAATTCGGCCTCATGGCCGCAGTAGTCGACATCTACGATGCGATCACGAGCGATCGCTGCTACCACAAGGGACGTGTCGCGCATGAAGCCCTACAGTTTCTCTATCGCCTGGCTCTGGAAGGACATTTGGACACCACCTTGGTCCAGCGATTCATCCACGTAGTAGGAGTCTATCCGGTCGGCTCAGTCGTGGAGTTGAATACAGGAGAAGTCGCCATCGTCAAACAGATCCACCACCATGTGCCGCTGACACCAGTGGTGCTCCTGGTCAAGAGCGCAGGGAATACCTTACTCTCAAAGCCCTATGAGCAGGACCTCGCCGCACAGATAGAAAAACCGCATCGCAAGATCGCGGCCATTCTGGATCCCCAGCAATCCGGCATCGACCCGACCGACTACCTCGACAAGAAAGCGGCATGAAGCTCTCTCATCGCTGCAATGAACAAGGCTTCAATCTAGCCGATCCGCTAGCGCCGTCCATCTTCGTCCGCTCCATCCAGAACACACACGCATATAAGACTCCCGACCCCTTTTATAAATCATGAGACTGACAAACCATTGACGAATGCAACTACCTGGAACCGTCAATGATATGACAACTATTACTCAAGTTAACTACGTAACTCATGAATCCTTGCAATACTGACATATGCCGCCTTGGTACAGCTCTTGCTGTACTTCGCTGGCAGCTGTGAACACAACCACCCGAGGAGGAATCAATGGAATGTCCCAAGTGTAAAGGGATGCTGATGTTGGAGCGGTTCTCGGATTTCTTTCTGGTCTTCTATGCATGGAAATGCATCAACTGCGGCGCCATGATCGACCGCACCATTTCCAATAATCGTAGAAAGAGTCTGGCTGCTCGAGAATCCCAGACCGTCGCCACTCGATAAGCTTGTACCGTTCGGGCTCGGATTCCTGGCCCGCAGAGCCCCAGTGGCAACCGAGGCTGATCACAGGGATTCTTTCCAACGATTGATCCAAATCGTTGGCATCTATCCAGTCGATTCAGTTGTGGCGCCGAATACGGGCGAGATAGGGATCATCAAACGGATCCACCATCATACGACGCTGGCGCCGATAGCGCGCCTGGTCAAGAGTGCTGGGAATACCTTACTCTCAACGCCGCACAAGCTGGATCTCTACGGGCAAATCGAGATGCCGCATCGCAAGATCACGGCCATTCAGGATCCATAGCAAGCCCGTATCGATCCGACTGCCTACCTCGACAAGACGGCGGCATGAATGCCCCTCATCGCCTCAGTAAACGCATTTTCAATCTAGCCACTCAGCCATTTCCAACCCCTAGTTCTGGAGTAGGAGGTTCTCTATAAATAGTCCCGACCGTTTTTCAAGACCAATGTGACCATTTGGAGGTGATACCGGATGGTCTAGTCTTTCCCGTGTCTCAGACCATTCATGAATCGTAGCAGTTTTTCTCGAGCACCGGCATCTTCGAGGTTCGCCATTGGAAGAATATGATTGGCACGAATGTCGAAAGGTACCCGTTTGGGATCAGAGGCAAACATGATCAAATATTTGTGTAAGGCTGTCGCAAATCCGGCCTCAAAATATACATTGGCATTGTGGTCAGGCATACCCACCACCACAAAGTGTGACTGACGAATCTTCTCTAAGAGCTCGACGTTAATGGCCTTGGTGGTCGCTATCTCATCCATTCTTCTCAACGAGTAACCCGCCTCCGCCATCCAGGGTGTCAGTACATTCTGATACCACTCATCGCACTCCCCGTTGTTATAGGGCATCACCACAAATCCATATTGCCGCCTCACAAGGGACTTTACCCTCGCAAGCAGTTCCTTTTCCGCCCACACTGTTAGACCACTGCCATCTCGAGGTTTAGGAAGAAACGTAAAGTTGGGATTGAAGTGGGAGACTTCCCCACGCACATCAAACTGGGACATGAGCAGAATTGCCTGCGTCCCGAGAACGGTCCCGAGTTCTTCGGCAAGCAGAAGCCCACCCATCCCGGCACCTTTATAGCGCAAACTGGCATCCACGATCACCATATCGAATAGCCGCTCGCGCACATAGCGGCTTGCTTCCGCAGGTAGTAACGCACATTCGACCTCATGGCCCAGGTGCTCCTGGAGGACATCCCTGTAGACTTTTAAGACTTCGTCTTGATCATCGACAATGAGAATAGTCAATCGGTTGAGGCGATCCATCACACCTCGCCTTTCTTAACAGTCAACGGAAGGAGCACCTGAATGCGGGCCCCGATTTTGTTTGAAACCAAAAGATCGCCGCCCAAACGATGCGTCAGCTCCTGAATCAAGTAGAGTCCATATCCACCGACCTGTTTGTCCCTTGCTGGTCGTAGCTCATGCGCGCGAATCTTGGCCAGCATGTCCTCTGAGAATCCCCTTCCCGTGTCTTGACACTCAAACGACAGCATGTTCATGCGCTCCATAACTTCGATTGTCAGCCAGATCTCGGCATTCTGCCGATCGGAGCACGCTTTGGTGGAATTCTTGAGCAGTTCACCCACGATAAAGGTGCTCACCCCACCAGGCATTGATATGTGATCTAGGGTAGTGGGTACCGTACAGTGATATGTGATCGATGGGTTCCCTTCGACAAAGGAAGAAATGGCTGCTTGGACCTGTGAATGAATCGAGTAGTTCTCGTCTTTGGCATAGAAGCTACGGGTGAGCTGTTGCATCACCTGTAGGAGCACACTGAGATGCCGAGCGGTCGGAATGATGTTTCGTACGGCGGAGTTCAGCTTGTGGTCGCTTTCGGCATCGTTGGGTTCTTGAGTAAAGTTTGGCTGGTCCAATTGAAACAGAATACTTGTGATGGTATTCAGGGCGTTGTGGAGCAAGCCACCCATGATGAACGGGTAGATGGGCATGAGGCTATGGTCTTGAAGAGACGAAGATTCTTGAGTGGCCTGTGAAGACGGAGAACGTATTACAGTGGCACTATTGCCTTGGTTATTCGGAGTCTCTACCTCAGCCATGGTCCCATAAGACGGCAAGGTGGGCTGCAACTCACGCTGTAGAATGTGAACTTCTCTGCGAAGGCGTACTCCTTTGAGCGCTCTCTCTACCGCAATGTTCAACGCCTCTGAAGTAAAGGGCTTGGCCAGAAAATCTGTTGCACCACTTCGAATGCACTCAGTTGCTAGTTCTATAGTTGCAAAACCGGTCATAACTATAAAGCAGAGATCAGGATTATATTGTCGAGCCTGTTCTATGAGCTCAAGCCCATTAAGATCGGGCATCATGAAGTCTGTCAAAATCAGATCGGGCTGTTCCTCGCGAATAAGCTGAAGTGCGTCACGTCCATTAGTGCAAGACACTACCTCATACCCATCAGTTTTCAGCATAGCCTCTAACAGAATAAGAATATCTTCATTATCGTCTACGATGCACACTTTTACATGCATATCAATTACCCTCTCATGGACACACCTGCACAGAACTAACGGAAGAAATGTCGGTTACTTGTGCCGCAGTTACTTGAGTTCTTCAAGTCGAGGCCTGGCCAACTTCAAGAATGAGTCGTAGCAAGTCTTGCTCTTCCAAAGTTCAGAGACTGAACGCAGGAGACAAAGCGACACCATATATGCACCATGTATAGTAGAGCCTCAGCTACAGCTTCTTCCTCACATCCTTCCAATCCTTCGCTACCTTGGCCTTGCGCAGGACCTCGCCCTTCGTGGGTTCCGGCACCATGATGGCATCGAGGCGACGCTGCAGAAATGCCTCAGCAAATGCTTTGGATCGGCCGACCCCAGTCTTGATGGTCTTCCATCCCGAGGCATGGAGCTCGTCAATCTTTGCCCCCAAGGCGTTCGTATCAGCCGGCAGCGCCAAGATATAGCCAGTTGGAAGTTTGTGTCTCTTGAGCCAGTCCCTTGCCTCAGCGCTCTTCTGAAACCCATCCCCTCCCACAGGCAACGTCACGACATAGATGACACGATAGTAAAACTGTGTGAGCTTTCCCAGCTCATCGGCGACCTCTGCCATTGGCTTACGCTCCGATTCAGGCGCTATCCCGATGGAAGGGATTCGACTCGGTAGTGGTTCTTCAATCAGTGACGACAATTCAATCACGAGGATGGGCTGCCGCTTCTCCCACACCGCGAGATTGGCTTGTCCTTCTGCCTGGTCGACTCGTGGGCTGTTGCCAATGCGGACGTGGACTGGTGCGAGACCTTGCGCCTTTGGAGTATAGGCAAAGAAGGCCCTGCCATCACCACCGGTCAACGCCGTAGCGACAACCTTCCCATCTACCACGAGTTCAAGTGGTTCCCCGCCAAGCGCAGCAATAAGCATGAGACGTTTTGAAATGAGTTTGGCCTCTACGGTGGCCGGCTGGCCAGGAGCCGTCAGCGCGTCTCTCACAAGGATCGCAGCGGGACGTTTCTCCGCCGCGATCAGCAGACTCGGTGAGGCAACAATGAGAAGGAAAAAAGCGAAACAGGCTCTGCGGGTTTGGCTCATCATCTGCCGCATCGCCTTACTGGACAAGAAAAGACGGATCACGAAATCCTGGGTGGACGCTAGGCCTTCAGCGCTTTCAGCACCTCGTCCGCATGGCCATCGACGCTCACCTTCCGAAAGATCGCTTTGAGCTTGCCTTCGAGATCAATGACGAACGTGCTGCGCTCGATCCCCCAATACTTTCTGCCGTACATATTCTTCTCTTTGTACACACCGTAGGCCTTGGAGATCGCCGCATCTTCATCGCTGAGGAGCGGGAACGGCAGTCCAAATTTCTTGATAAACTTCTGGTGCGATTCTTTCCCATCCAAACTCACCCCCACGATGGCGCCTCCCGCCCGGAGGATCTGCGACTCCACATCACGAAAATCACAAGACTCTTTCGTGCAGCCAGGGGTATCGTCTTTCGGATAGAAATAGAGGACGATTTGTTTGCCCTTGAAACTCTTCAAGGTCATGGATTTTCCATGCTGGTCCGGGATTGAGAGTTCCGGTGCCTGATCCCCTACCGCGAGTTCTTTGCTCATAGATTCATCCTTTTCAATATCTCGGCATCCCGCCGAAGTTCGGTCGGTGGGTCCCATAGGGACGATCCTTCGTGCGGTCCTTGTTCTCAGGATTCCCATACGGTGAGAGCGCCGGTGAGTCCCAGATTGTCTTGTCTCCAGGAGACAGGTCGGCCGCTGCTAAAAAATGCTGCCTGGCGACTGCTGAATCGCCAAGTGCATTCAAGGCCAACGCATAGTTGTAATGGGCTGGCCCGGATTGCGGAGCCGCCGCGACCGCTTGCTCGAAATACCGTTTGGCCTCCTCGTATTGTTTCGCCTGATACGCTTGCGTACCCTGTTCTGTCAGCGCCGTGGCCTGAGCCTTTACCTCATTATCAAGGACAAGCGGGACAAGCGGTTTACGTTTCTGCGAACACGCCGTTATCCCAACCAGCAGCAACACGAGACCCAAAACTGCCAATCGTGCTACGGTTTTCCTCATCATAGCCATACACCCTCAACCTTCAGACCCTCGTCTGTTTGCGCGTCTCTTCTTCGAACGTCTTGCGATACAAGATATCCCACTCCGCGCTTCCTTCAACAATTCCCCGAGCATACGATGCCAACTTGGCTTTCACCCTTCGATCAATCTCCTGTTCCTGCGTCAACTCAGCAGCCACTACCTGCTTAATCGCTTTTAAAACCCGTTCATCATTGCCCGTCACTCTCGCTCCGGTATATTTCTTGACGGTCGTGAGGATGACATGAGCCAGATGATTCGCCTTATCTTCGCTCAACATATCTACGAACTACCTGAAACGTGAGCAGTGAGGAGGCCGGGCTAACTCCCAGCGGCTCTTTCACCTTTTACGCTTCACATCATCACGTCCTATAGGATAATGCCTCGTTCACGAACCAACTTCTGTTTCACCATTTGGAACATCTTTTGGTAATCAACCTGCCCTCGATTGATTTGCTGCTCATAGGCCTTCAGCAACTGTCGGACTTCCGCATTCACACGATCTTCAACGGATAGCTCATGGATGATGGCCTGCTCTAATACCTCGACGAATCCCTTGCGCTCTCCGATGAATTCGATGTGCCCTTCCTCTTGAAGACAACCGGTGAGGTTCTCGGCCATATGCCGTACACGTTCCTTGGACAGCCGCATGGCACTCACCCCGGTTCAAGACAAATTGTCGGGACTTCCATCACCTGCCGAAGTCGGGTCGCATCCCCTATGATTGCCCCGATGATATTCACGCGATCAGCAGGGACGGGATCGGCCCCCACACTCATGGGGGTTCTTCCAAAAAAGATCGCCAGGACTTTCCCTGCTCCCCAGAAGGCGATGTCTCCGACTTTCACCTGGGTCGTCGCGGTTTCTCGATAGTCGCGGACTCCGGAAATTGGGAAGTAGAATTCTTCTCCCCATGTGGTAATGGCAGCTGTGACCGGAAGCGCCGCGTAGACTTCATCAGCCGTCTTTGTTTTTCTGAGTTCAGCCTCTAGCTGAACTCCGCCCACGGTAATACGAATTCTCTTCGCCGGCGCGGTCATGCGATCGAAGGCCCACCCGTTTCTTTACTGCATTCTTCGTAATGTTGCGAACTGTAGCTTGTCTCCTAGGCGAAATCAAGGCTACAATCCACGAGATGCTGACCTCCAGCTTCATCTTTCTCCCAGGCGTCGGACCAGTCACGGAACGGCGTTGGTGGCAAGAGGGCCTGCTCGATTGGCGAAGCTTCCTGGATCGACCGTCCGTAGCCGGCCTCTCCAAGCAGCGCAAGACCTGGTACGATGAAGAGCTTCGAGAGGCGCAATCCCTGACAGAGAAGGGACAGATTCATATGTTTGGCTCTCGCCTTCCACGGCGAGAACATTGGCGACTGTACGAAACCTGCCGACCTCGGACCAGCTTTCTCGATATTGAAACGACCGGCGCATCGCCGGAATCAGGAGAGGTGACTGTGGTTGGGCTTCATCACGGAGGGAACACGACAAGCCTGGTTCGTGGGGAAACCTTGACGACCGAGCGGTTGCAGACGGAGCTTGATCACTGTGACCTCCTTGTGACATTTTTCGGGTCCGTCTTTGATGTCCCCTATCTCCGTGCCAAGTTTCCTGATCTCCGGTTTCCCACCTTGCACTTCGACCTCTGTTTTGCCGCCCGTCGGCTTGCGTTACGTGGAGGGTTGAAACACATCGAACAAGAACTGGGGATCGAGCGCAACCAGACCATCAGCGGTCTCGACGGATTGGATGCAGTCCGCCTATGGTTCCTGTGGCGAGGAGGTGACATGATCGCTCGTGATACACTCTTAATCTACAACCGGGCGGATACCGAAAACCTCGTACTCCTTGCTGATCGTTTCTATGAGGACATGATGTCACGGTTTGGCCCTTCCTCATTATCGACCACCCTTCAACCGGCCTGTTCCCAATGAGCAGCTGGATCGGCATCGGTCAGAGCGAGATCGGACTCGTGCGCACCCTGAACCAGGATGCGTTCGCCGTCCTCGATGAGGTGGGTGTCTGGGCCGTCGCGGATGGAATGGGCGGTCATGTTGGTGGCGAAGTTGCCGCTCAAACGGCCATCGCAACCGTACAAGCCGAAGCACGAACCACAAGCACTCTGCTTTATAGCGATCAAGCATCCTCCGTGGAGGTGTTAACAGACCTGATCAGCCGAGCGCATGAAGCGATCGTCAATCAGGCTCGATCAAAATCCAAGCTGAAAGGGATGGGCACGACCATCGTGCTACTGGCGATCGTCTCCGGTCCCGCCCCGATCGCCTACCTCGCCCATGTCGGCGACAGTCGTGCCTATCGGTTTCGATCAGGCACGTTGACCCCGCTGACCAAAGACCATACGCTCATCGAAAAATATCTGGAACGCGGTATCCTCACGGTGGAAACGGCGAAGACTCATCCAGAACGACATGTGTTGACACGTGCCTTGGGGGTCGGCTCGACGGTGAACCCTACCGTCACGGCCTTTCCGCTACTCCCAGAGGACCTGGTCCTGCTCTGCTCGGATGGGCTGACCAAGATGTTGGAGGACGAGGAGATCCGCACTGTGTTCGCTGCAGGCGAGCTCGATCCAACGCAGGTCTGCAACCGCCTCGTCACTGCGGCGCTCGATCGGGGAGGCGAAGATAACGTCACTGTGGTAGTGGTCGCGCCTCGTTGCTCCTGACTCTACTTCGTTGTTGACATGGCCAATCAGGCCGTGTAGTTTTTCTGCGCATCCTAAACGTTTTGACCCTTATCATGCACATGGAGACCCTTATGCCCCGTCGGGGATCGTTCATCTGTGGAAGTCTGTTGCTATTGATCGGTTATGCTGCAGTTGCGAGCGCCAGCGATCCGCTCGACCCTGAAACAGCCATTCGTCAATTGGTTAGGGCCAATGCGGAAAAAGATCTGCCAACGCTTTCTCGCCTCATGGCCCATGATGCCGACATCGTGAGTTACACCGTGGGTGGCCGCAAGTATGTCGGCTGGCCGGACTTCGAACGAGAAATGCGCGAGGAGTTTGCCAACACTCAGAAAATAGAAACCCCCATTACGGAACTCAAGGTCTGGACGAAAGGTGACCTCGCCTGGTTTACCATGGAGATGGATTACACTCGCTATACCGGCGAAGGATCCACTGCGAAACGGATGGTCCTTCCCCTCCGTGAGACCGGGGTCCTGGAACGTCGTGCTGGTCGTTGGCAATTGCTGTCCTGGCACGAGTCATTCCGATCCGCTCAGCCGGGAGGCCCGCTTGCGTCGCCATCAGCGGCAGCAGGCTCACAGAAGCTCGTCAGCACGACGACTGCCGCCATGCCTGATGTGAGCGGGGAATGGGATATCCTCGAAGTCGAGGATGACAAACGCTACAAGGCGACGTTAGACAAGAATGGGAACGGCCCCTACACACAACAGGGTGGACGGTTTGTCACAACAAAAATCGAGAACCGACTGTGGCAAGGCACCTGGCACCAGCCTGGCAACGACCGCGAAGGCGGGTTTGAGGTTCTGCTCTCGGAAGACGGTACACAAGCCAAAGGAATCTGGTGGTACACACGAGTCGATACGAGAAAGAATATACCGCCAAAGGAACACGGCGGCACCTACCACTGGAAGAAGACGACATCGTCACCGGCGGTCCCTCAATGAGCCAGCTTGTTTTTTCTGAGCCATAGCAAATGACATCGGAGTCCGGTTTACCATCACCGCTTCACTTCCTCTGGGAGGTTTTATGCGCAGGTCCCTCGTTCTTTTTATCTCTCTCTTCTTCATGATCTCATCAGCCTACGCTGATGGGGGCCATGAGCATCACGCTATCCCCACCCTGAAAAAACAGGTGGGCTCAAAGATCACGTATGGAGAGAACACCGCAGTGTTAACCTTCGGCCCCATCGATCTCCCGACAGGCCATGGCGAAGGCGATATGGGCGATTCCATGCCGCGGTTCAACTTCCAGTTGCCCGAAGACAAGTATTTGATTGGATTCAAGTCGGCTCTTTCTACAGTCGACGGAAAAGAATTGCCGAGAAACTATCTGCACCATATCTTGATGATCAACAACACCAAGCCCAGCGTCTCCTGCCCCGGTGAGCCGCTCTTCTTCGGTGGGGCCGGACTCGAAATGTCCGAGACACAATTCCCTGACGGATACGGTGTCCAGCTTTCGGCGACCGACAAGTTAATGACGGTCGTCGCGTTCTATCACGGAGCCCCTCCCACCAAGGACGTCATCGCAACGTTTACGATGTATTTCGCCCCGAAGGCCAAGCCGGTCAAAGCAATGGACGTCTATCAAGTCGGCGTTAACATCGTCTGTTTTACCAAGTTCGGTGATCGACCTTCGGATCAGACGGACGAAGGAATTGAAATCGGTCCGGGTGTCCAAGTCCGTACGGCTCCACTGAAGTTCAGTATGGACGGCTGCGTCAAATACGCATATCCGCACGGCCACGATGAATTGCTCCTGATCGCATTGGAGAATAAGACCAAGAAACAGACCCTCCTCCGAACTATTCCGGATGCTGAGCGTGATGGAACGCTTCGGGAATTCCTACCCCATCAAGTCTATAAAGACAGCCAGGGATTCCCTATCTCTAAAGACGAGGACTATGAGATGGTGATGGTCTACCACCATTCTCTACAAAACACTGAAGCCCAACATGGCATGGGCAATTATCTGCTGTATATGACGCCAGGTGCCTGCTCGGAAAAGGGCAAGACTGCCGCCGCGCATTGACCTCCCCTTGCAGGCCTGCCGACAAGAACATCCGGCAGGCCTGCAAGCAGTCCGCAGTTTTCCTATCGTCCAAAATTGTTCAGTTAAACGGCTCCATAGCCCTCTTTCCCCTACGAAAGAACAGGCCACCAGCCTGGGTTTCTCGCCACCACTTGTGATATCACAATCACACCGTCTGTACTGACGTATCAAGCAGTGCTTTATAGCTGAGTTGATTGACACGCGGCGGTGACGTACAGCAGCCCCGCTGAATGACCTCCCAGACCGCAGGCTCGCCCACAAACACGGGAATCGTGCCATGCCGCAGAGTGAGCCTGTTACTATCCTCCTCGTCAATGCGATCGCCGAGGAAATCAAACTAGCCACGCTCACTTTTAGAAGATTCTTCCCAAACTGCCGCGTCGAAGCAGTCTACACCGTGGAGGAAGCGCTTCAGTGGGGACATCGGGCATCATGGCAGCTCATCCTAATCGATGAGGATGTGCTCGCCCAGCGCACTGCGCCTATTTTCTCGGAACTGAAGCGGCTTGTTCCCTATACCACGCTCGTGCTGCAAACGGATCATACCGACTCTACCACCGCCTTGAATGCGCTTCGGTCGGGTGCGGATTGTATCCTTTACAAGAAATCACCAGGTTTTCTCGATGAACTGGTCTTGTACATAAGAGGTGCGCTCGAAACACGTGCCATCCGTATGACGCTCAAACAGACACAGGAACGTCACGACCGCCTCATCGATATCCTCAGCGATGGATTATACGAACTCGATGTGGAAGGACGATTCGTCTATCTAAGCCCACTCGTCACTGACATGCTGGGCTACAGGCAGGACGAGTTACTCGGCATTCTCTACTCCGCAGTCATACCTTCTGATCAACAGGCTCTCGCTCATCATCGTTTCAATGACCGCAGAACAGGGCCGCGAGCAGCCCAGCGTATAGAGATCGATCTCCTCCGCAAGACCTCCGCTGACAAACCAGGCCATACCCGAGTCCGAGCCGAGATCAGCGCGAGGGGACTGTACGATGTGAATCACCGGTATCTTGGAACGCTGGGTCTGATGCGCGATATCTCACAGCACCGCCGGCAGACCAAGACCATTCACCAGCTTGAGCATCAACTTCGTGAGTCCGATCAACTTCTCGCCATCGCACGACGCGTGTCAACCTTATCAAAAACTCTGCATGCCCCCCACCGTGCGATTCAAGCACAATCTCAACTCCTGCTCAAAACTATCCGCGATGCGCATCTGATGGAACAAGTCGATTCGCTCGCGACCTACGCCGCTGAAGCCGTTCATCTAGGAAGCGAACTTATCCAGACAGCGACGGACATCGTCATCCGCCGGGACACTATCAATGACATCATCGAGGCTGTCCTAACCTCCACTCAACCTCTCCTCACACACACCGATTGGATTGAACGGGCATATGGACAGAATCTTCCGCCCTACACCGGAAGCCTTGACTCCATGGTGGATCTCGTGGGCATGCTCATCTCCCATGCCCACCGCTATATGGCGGCCATGGGAAACCCTCATCGACTACGACTCAGTACCAGGATCAGCCCATCCGGATCCCCTGTAGACCAAGAAACAGCTCAGATTCCACAAGCGACGGCCACCGAATTCGAAATTCACATCCAAGAAACCGACATCATCGTCGAGGTTGAGGAACCGCCACTGCAAGGAACAACCGGTGATCTCTTTGCGGCCTATGCGGTAATCAGACAGCTCGGAGGCCGTTGGGATTTTCAGGCCCCGATCAACGGTTTCTTGTCGATCAAGGTGTGGATTCCGGTGGAACTACCTCCTTTACTAGACAGTCCCGCTGTGCCTGTACTCTCCGCCGTTTCTTCGACAGCCGGCGCAGTCAAACGGACCGTCGAGGCGATTTTTAAAACTCCGGCGCACGCTTTGTCACCCACGCCCCTCCCCTTCACCCAATCAACGAAGCCTTTGCCTGAGCGCCGCAAATACATTCGGACGGCTGTCGACCTACCAGCGCGCGTTACCATTGGCACTCGACTGCATGAAGGTATCATGGTGGATCTGAGCCCAAGCGGAGCCGCGTTGGAGGTCGAAGGTGCACTCCCATCATTTGAACAACAGCCCGTCTACCTGCTCCTGAAGACAGTCGCGAGCATCATCGAACTGGATGCCACCGCGTATGACCGAGGAGCCCTGCCCAGACAGGCCGACATTGAGCGGCGAGTGTCCCGTCTTGCACTCGAGTTCAACGCAGTCAATGAGAACCAACGGAAGATCCTCGCATCGTTTATCGATGCAGCGCATGTACGCGCGCTTACCATAACGGTCGAAGCTCAGCTTCCGTCGATGGATAGGGCTGGTGACCTTGCAGCACCCTTTACCGAAGCGGGACTACCAGGCACGGAAGCTCGTGAGACCATGAGAGTTCGAGTCGCGCTGCGGGTCCGCATTGAAACTTCTAACGTTGCAGCCGGACGTCTGTTGGGCCTCGTCATCAACTTCAGCAGAGGCGGTGTATGCCTGCTCACAGAGCCGTTCCTGAAAATGACTGACGAGGTAGTTGCACTTCATTTTTCTTCGATCAGCACTCCTACTCAACCAAAACAACAAAACCCAGAAACACCAGACGCGATTCTGATCGGCCGCATTGTCCATCTGGCGCCTGATGCTACCGCTCCATCCGAGCTCACACCAGGGCCATCACAGCCGAGACAGCGCATCGGCATCCGTTTTTCCCAACTGACGCCGTTTGCAGAACGGGAAATCAACCGCTTGATTGCACAACACATCGGCTCCTCCCTAGACATTGCCGATCCAGATAGCCAATCAGTGATCGTCAGCGACAGATGGGAATGCCGGAATATGCACGGTCAAGCTATTGCGGTGACAGCCGACCATGCTCGCCATCACATGTCACCCGACACCCCGATCGTCATCGTGATCCCGGGATTCGGATCGACCCAAACTGATTACGTCCCACTCTCGTTTCACCTCGCTGCCAACCATCTACACGTGCTTCGCTATGACCACTCGAACCATGTCGGCCAAAGCGAGGGCAGTGTCCTACACATCACTCTAAGCAGCATGCAGACTGATCTCCAGAGCGTTCTGGACCTTGTCCACACCACATGGCCCTCCGCTCCAGTCACTCTCCTCGCCGAGGATATTACTGCGCGAGTGGCGATGAAAGTTATGGCCCGGAGCACAGCTGCTGATCGGATTTTCCTGTTGAATCCTGTCCTCGACCTAGAAACCGCCCTCTCGACCATCACTTACTCCAATGTCATTGAAACCTACCGACAAGGCCATCGCCGGGGCGTGGTCAATCTCTGGGGCCTCAATGTCAACTTCGACAAGTTTGTCGGCGATGCGATCACTGGAGGGTATGTCGACTTAGCCTCGTTACCGGCTGACCTCGCTCAACTGGTCACTCCGCCAATTATTCTCGCCTCTCCCAGGAAGAACCGTCCCATTGAAGACATCTTCGGTCCTCAACATGAGCCTGGTCGTGCCATGGAAACCGCCTCACCCGTTGTATCGCTGCCGGCCGACCTGTCCGGAGAATCCGGCGACGACGATCGTCGTGCTGAAGCCTTCGAGATAATCTTGCAGTTGATCTCAACTCCCCTGATCGGCAGTCCTCCCTTGGCTCAGAGCCAGAAGTCGAACCGCCGCGATGTGTATCAGCAACGGCAGTTAGAGCATGAGCGGATCCGCCTTCGCTACCACGTCTCGCAGGCTGCACGTAGCGCCTTGTGGGGAGCTCATTTGGCCCACCTGCCTCAACTCGAACACTTGCCGAACTATTTGGGCATGACGAATGACCTGTATCGCCGGCTTCTTCCCCTTGAACCAGGCATGACTGTCCTCGATATCGGCTGCGGCCAAAGACACTTCGCCCGTCTCATGTTGACTAATCAGGCCTATCGGTCGGCGCATCACAGCAAACGGACGACCATCCCTCTCCGCTACGTCGGGTTGGACCAATCGCATGAATCGCTTAGACTTGCAGAACAGCAGTTCCATACCTTCGCTAAGGAACTGCCCAGCACGCTCAGGGCTGCCGTCCCAACTGCCCAATTGGTAACAACAAGCTGGATGCGCACAGACTGGAATGCACCGCTTCCTTTCACCAACGGATCGATTGAGCGCATTCTCTGCCATCTCTCGCTCTCCTTCACGTCCTCACCCCTTCATTGTCTCAGACAGATGCTCCGAGTCTTGCATCCGGACGGAACGGCCGTCGTGACCTGTCTTCAACCGCACACCAACCTCTCGACACTATTTCGCCACCACCTGCTCGCCGAAGACCACGATGAATTTGGGTCTCCGGCCAAGATCGTCCTTCACTATCTCGGCCGTCTGCGTGAAGCCATTTGCCATGGCTTATTGCATATCTATGAGCGGGATGAGTTGGCACGTCTACTGACTCATGCAGGTGCGGGCCCAATCCAGTTTTTTCCTGTCCTCGACAACCAACTTCTACTCGCCGTTGTACGGAAGACCAAATCTGCTGGGTGAAACAGCCTTTCGGGTGTATACTTCTAACCTAGTGATGATACGTAGACTCGTTTCCACCACAACGAACTACGCGGACCGATACAACTTCGCGCACCATACTCATGACAGATCATGGAGCTCCTCAATCGAACCCTGATCAGGCAGACACAACATCACTGCAACGACTCACAAAATTCGCGCGGGACATAGGGTACCCGACAAGCCTTCCCATCATCGCAGAACGAATTCTTTCCGGTCTCTCCGAAGCATCCCGGCACACTCTAGGGCTACTATATCTGCTTGATCATGAGCGAGAATGCTTTCGCTTGGTGAATATACCCACGCCGACTCCTTCAATAGCCGCGCCTCCCGTCGTTCCTCTCAAGCACCCTCTCGTTCAACAACTGGCTGATCGCCAGGACATCCTCGACTCGTCCGTGCTGGCCGACTCCCTGCGCACGACATTGCTGGACAACACAGCGGATGCCCAGTTCGCCACACTTCCCATTAATCTGGCCATCCCGCTGCTGAATCGAGGTCGGTTGATCGCCTTCGTAGTCCTCCAATCTCAAATAGAATCCACAGTCATCCCCTCCTATACCCTAGCACTACTGAGCGCTATGGCTCAGAGCGCCGCCAATGCGCTCGACTCGTTCCTATTGTACGAGGACCTTCATCAATCGAAAGTCCTCATGCGACGAACTGATCGACTTCGTTCATTGGAAACCATTGCAGGGGGCTTCGCGCATGAAATCCGAAACCCCTTGACGTCGATTAAGACGTTCATTCAGCTGGCTCCGGAACGGAAGGATGACAGTCAATTTATCGGTGAATTTAGCCGTATTGTGCTCGAGGACGTCAATCGGATTGAACGGTTGATTCAAGAGATTCTCGACTACGCTCGATACATGGAACCTCGGTTGACCGATGAGGATCTGAATGAAATCGTCTCGTCGTGCCTGTACTTCATCCAAGTGAAGGCCGACAGCCGAGGGATCAAGATTGAAAAAGATTTGGCGCCGGAGCTTCCTCGTGGCATGTTAGATCGGCAGCAAATCAAACAAGTCCTCTTAAACCTGCTCTTGAATGCGATGGATGCCATCGGCGACAAAAACGGAACCCTTCGCGTACGGACCACTCAGCTAAAAAAAGCGGGCGGTGAGGTGTGGATACAGATACAGATCGAGGATACGGGACACGGCATCACACCTGAAAACCTTGACCATATCTTCGATCCTTTCTTTACCACGAAGTATGCGAGCACCATAAACGAAGGAACTGGTTTGGGACTGACCATCGCTCATCAGATCGTTCGGGAGCATCGAGGAGAGATTCAAGTTCAGAGCACGGAAGGGATTGGAACGACTTTCCTCATCAATCTTCCCTCCCATCGAGATTAGAACGTAAGGAGCGCTTGTGGAAAGTTTGGCTGTTAGAAAACGGGTTCTGCTGATTGATGACGATCCCCGAGTCCGTGCCTCCCTCAAGATAGTTCTCGAACCGATCTATGACATTCTCCAGGCATGTGATGGACAGGAGGGTCTCGATGTGTTTCGGAAGGATGAACCCGACCTCATCCTCCTCGATGTCATTCTCCCGGGAACCGACGGCCTCGCAGTGCTTCAAACGCTTCGTATGGAGAGCAAGAGGACTCCTGTCATCATGCTCACAGGTACCAAATCTGTCAAAACAGCCGTCGACGCCATGAAGTTCGGAGCTGCTGACTATCTCTCAAAACCGTTCGACGTCGATGAGCTCCGTATCATCATCGATCGCGCCCTAAACTCTTCCGAATTGGAGCAAGAGGTCAAGCAGCTGCGGGCTCAAGTCGTCCAGCGCTATGCCTTCCATAATCTGATTGGCAAAAGCCAGGGTATGCAAGAGATCTACTCAAAAATCGAGCAGGTCGCCGATAGCCGCACCACGGTGCTGATTACCGGAGAAAGTGGCACAGGGAAGGAATTAGTCGCAAAAGCCTTGCACTACAACAGTTCTCGACGCGAGCGCCCCTTCATTGCCCTGAACTGCGCCGCGTTGCCCGAAACGCTCATAGAAAGCGAACTCTTCGGCCACGAAAAAGGGTCGTTCACGGATGCCACAGCCCGACGCGTCGGACAGTTTGAATTGGCAAACACCGGAACGTTGTTCCTGGACGAAATCGGCGACTTGAGTCCGATCACGCAAGCGAAGCTCCTGCGTGTCATCCAAGAGCGAGAATTTACGAGAATCGGCGGTGTTCAATCAATCAAGGTCGATGTTCGTATCGTGGCGGCGACGAACAAGAATCTTGATGATCTCGTTCGAAAAGCGCAGTTTCGAGAAGACCTCTACTACCGCATCAACGTCATTGCGCTCGTTCTCCCCCCACTCCGTGAACGCGGCGAGGATATTCCCCTCCTGGCCAAACATTTCCTCGAGAAACGGCTGGACGAGGAACGACGCCCTCGTATCGAATTCGGAAAAGAGGCATTGGAGCTTCTAACTCGATATTCTTGGCCTGGCAATGTTCGCGAGCTGGAAAACTTCGTCGAGCAGGCGTTCATCTGGTCCCAGCATGCTGCGCAAATTACTCCGGAGCATTTGCCGACGATGATCAAGAATGACGCTCGTTCAACATCACTTCGAGACGATACCCTCGCCGGTCGCATGTCGCTTGAAAAAGCCGTGATGGAGTTTGAACGAGAGATTATCCTTGATGCGTTAAAACGGACTAATTACGTACAAACCCACGCCGCGAACCTACTTGGGATTAGCCGACGGATGCTGAAATACCGAATGGACACCCTCAGCATCGGTCGTCCTGACAGTTCATCCACGCAAGAGCCAGACTTGCCCATGCAAGAATGACACACTTATGCACACATTATCCTCACCACCCTGTTAGTAACATAGGTATCCTACCATTATAGAAGTCTACGTATAGTTGCTCATGATTCAACCACCACTCTATATTGAAATTACTTGCACTAATTGAAAAGGAATGAGAATTGCTTACTGGGGAGTGACTTGGAGTAAGTATCGCGTATGATCACAACCTCTCGTCAGTCAGGAACACCACCGACAGTCCTCGTGGTTGATGATGAAGCGGGGCCCCGCGATGCTCTTAAATTCATACTTCGTACCTTCTGCAACGTTCGGTCTGCAGAGAACGCCAAGATGGCCCTCGAGGTCATCGGTCAGGAGCCCATTGACTTGATCACACTCGATCAAAAGCTTCCGGATCGTCATGGGCTCGAGCTTCTCAGAGACATCAAGTACCATCACCCCAACGTGGAGGTCATTGTCGTCACGGGGTACGGGAGCCTGAAGTCTGCCATGGAGGGTATCCGTCAGGGAGCCGCTGGTTACTTACTGAAGCCTTTCAACGCGAACGAGCTGACCACCCTTATTCAGCAGACAATGGACAAGAAGCGCCGACTCGACTTTCTTCGCTACTGCCTTCGGACACTACCAGACCTGTGGGGCTCGGAGGAAGAGAGTGCACGTGCATGGGACAAAATTAAGACGGAATATGCGTCGCTCTCTATTCACACGCAGAACTATGATGCTTTGCAGCAAGACGAGATGACCCTGCTTCCACTCCTATCCGATGTTTTGGAAGCCACAGACCGCCAATTACTCAATCATTCGAGCCGAGTGAGTTTCTATGCTACGTTGATGGCTAGCCGACTCAATCTCACCGTGTCCGAGCAAAAAGCGTTGGCCCTGGGAGCCTTTCTGCATGATGTAGGAAAAACAAGCCTCCCATCATATAGGTTCTCAGAGGACCAGATCTTTCCGTCAGGCGAGGCCTCCCTCTGTAGAGAACACGTCGACAGCGGTGCACGAATGAGTGCGCCGTTGGGTTTGCCAATTGAGGCGAGGCAAATCATCGCATCCCACCACGAGCGATGGGATGGACAGGGCTACCCTCATGGACTCCGAGGCGCGGATATTCCCTTACTGGCGCGTATTGTCGGCATCGCCCAAACGTTTGATCATCTGACCGCCGACGCACCTGGACGCATCGCCCTGCCCCTGGATGCCGCAATCCGTCAGATCTCACTTCAATCTCATACGCATTTTGACCCGCAGTTGCTTGAACTCTTCGTTCAGGTCGTAAAGGACTCCCCCATCTCGCCTCGCGCCATGGAGATCGCTCCCGCCGCTTAATCTATTCATGCGTTCCGGCGATCAACTCCGCCGCTGCAGATCGAGTCTTTGCAGTGATTCGCTCCCCACCGAGCATGCGCGCAATTTCACCCTCGCGACTTACGCCAGTCAACAAACGCACCGTCGCCACCGTCCGCCCCTTGACCTCCAACTTTTCGACAGAGAAATGATGCTGGGCTTGAGAGGCGACCTGCGGGAGATGCGTGATGCACAGCACTTGATGGTAGCGGCCCAACTCCCGTAGCCGTTTCCCAATCATGGCTGCGACCGCTCCTCCCACCCCCGTATCGATCTCATCGAAGATCAAGACCGGCACGTGATCGACATCAGCAAGGACGGATTTCAACGCCAGCATCACCCGCGAGAGCTCACCGCCCGATGCCACTCGAGATATCGGTTTCAACGGCTCGCCTGCATTGGTCGACAGCTGAAACTCGACACGATCGGCACCATCAGAACCGTATATTTCGTCAGGCCAAGAAGGCATAACTTGGACCAGAAACCGTACCGATCCCATTTTCAACGCACTGAGCTCTTTGTCCACCAATTTCGTCAACCGCTTGGCTGCTTCCGTTCGCTTTCCTGAGAGCGCTCTGGCCAGTACCGAAACGTTCTGTTGTTGCTCCGTAATAAAACGATCATATCGATCGATCTCGCTGTCCACCTCGCGAAGTTGGCCTAACTCTTGTTTGACTCGATCCTGAGCCTCTAGAACGGCTTCAATCGTCCCCCCGTATTTCTTTTTCATCTTCTGGATGACAGCCAAACGATCTTCGATCGTACTAAGGCGCTGAGGATCTGCGTCTAGCCCCTCGGCATAGCCGCGAAGAGAATCGGCGACTTCTTTCAGAAGCACTTTGGCCTCGGACGCGAGCCGACCTGTTCCTCCCATCGCAGGGTCGATCTGAGTGAGCTCTCCTAACACACGCTCCATCGACACCAGATTCGCCAAGATACCCGCCGCATCGCCCTGAATTCGTTCCTGAGCTTCCAATGCCAATTCAGTCAGACGCCGAGACGCCCCCAACCGATGACGTTCAGCCTGTAGCAGCTCTTCCTCCCCCATACGGCAGGCAGCCTCATCCAATTCCTCCTGCTGAAAACTCAGCAGGTCTTCTTGCTGAGCCCGCTGTTGGAGCGTGATGGCAAGCGTAGTACGCTTCTCGCGGGAACTCACTAACTCACGATGGATTGATTGATATTGGGACCGCAGTTCCAGCAGACGACCAAAGGCATCCAGAACCTCAAGCTGCGCGGAGCTGGATAGAAGCGATTGCTGGTCATGCTGGCCATGGATATCGACAAGCGTACCGGCGAACTCCTCCAGCACATGGACAGGGCTAAGGATTCCGTTCAGGTACACCCGGTTTCTTCCTGAGCGTGCAATGATGCGTCGAATGATGAGTTGAGAATCGTGTGGGCCAAGGACTTCTTTGGCCCGCAGCCGTTGAAGAAGAGGATGTGCAAGCGGAATCTCGAACGACGCTTCAAGTTGGGCTTCGTCTTCACCGAAACGAATTTGGTCGCTTGAGGCTCGCCCACCGACAAGAAGCGCCACTGCATCGATTAATAACGACTTACCGGTCCCGGTCTCTCCAGTCAACACGGCAAATCCTGAGTCCATGTGCAGACTCAGTTGTTCGATCACAGCAAAATTCGTAATACGCAGCTCAGTAAGCATAGCTGCAACAGAGGCAAAGCCTAGCTAATAGCAGACGACACCTCGGGGCACTCAAAATGGCCCATGCCACCTGAAAAGTATCAGTGACAGCAGACAAGATGCTCAAAACGGCTGTCCAGCGAGACCGCAGCGAGTGAAGAGGTGAGGCGTACGCCTTGGTACGTTGAGCCTCTGAACGATGCGAGAACGAGGCTGGCGGCCGTTTTCAGCATCTTGCTAGGCGGTCCCGGCGTGCTGAGCCAGCAGTGAGTCGATCACTTCCTTGAACTGTCGCTTTGGTCTGGCACCCACCAGCTTCTCGACCGGCTGGCCATTCTTAAAGAATAGAATCGTGGGAATACTCATCACCTGATAACGACCCGCCACCTCAGGATTCTCATCAGTGTTCAGTTTTCGAACCTTCAGCTTCCCTGCATATTCATTTGCCAATTCCTCCACGATGGGAGCCACCATTTGACATGGGCCGCACCACACCGCCCAAAAATCGACCATGACGAGTTCGGAGGCCTTCATCACTTCGGCATCCCAAGTAGAATCTTCGACTTTTAAGGCGTCACCAGCCACGTCTGCGCCCTCCTTCAGGGTTGAGATCATTGATGCATGATTGCGTGGGCATCGTACCCCACCACTGTTTTTAGTGTCAAACGGGGATCACTGTGCAGGTTGAACTACGGGCAGTGCGGCACCTGTCTCGGAGGTCTGCGGAGGGATACCATAGGGCCCGCCCAGAGTCGCCCAAGGTAGCCCCCGTTCACCCCACAGAAGCGGGCTCAAAAGAGTCCGCATGACGACGGTCCCGGCACTTTCGGTCCAACCGATTCCAGTAAGACTCAACATAAAGCTGTATTGCTCACGATCCGGGAACTTCAAGTAATACAGCCCCACCGACCAACATCTACATGGATTCTGATACAAAGCGACCGCGTCCAATTCAGGACTTCGTCCATTCTTGACGTCGTAGTAGGCTTTGGCTCCGAACGTCCATCCCCACGGGGTGCGGAAGGCCCCGCCCATCGTCACAAACTGAATATCCTTCGTCGGAGCAAACACCTCATTAAATGAGATCGGGTTCCAGACGTCGCCTCGCCTGACCCGATTCCCATCTCTCGTGTACCGTTGTCCCACTTCGAAATACCAGTTGGTTCCCTCTTGAAATCGAAGATCCGTGTTGAATTGACTCACCCCTGGTTGATAGGGATCGAAGAACGCGTCAACCGTCAGATACCGGTTGATCGGTGGTCGCAAAGCCCACGCCTGCGCCGCACGTCCGACTACCGGGGTATCCAACCACGCCGTCGTCATCAACGTCGGCAGATTATTGCCAATCACGGCCCGCATCCAGATATCAGAAAACTTCTTGCCTTGAATGGGCACCGTGGCCGGCTGGAGCGGCTGGGTAAATGATCCGAGGAAAGGGGCAACTCCTGGCGTAAACTCACGCGCCAGCGTTTGTACATCACCGACATGATAACTCTGCGCCAACGTGAGATCGAGCCAGTTGAAAGCATTGGTCTTCCCTGATTCCAACACCCGACTACGCAGCATATACGTCAGCAAATTCTTCTTCGGAAGATCATCGACTTGGTCAATTTGCGTCAACTTCGATTGATCAGTTGACGGCACATATTCGTAGGTGACCGTGGGCTCGAGGGTATGCAACAGACTGTTCCCATCAGCAAGGGCGAATCGGCGCGTCACTTTTGACGTGGCATCCACCCCCAACCAAAACGTCTCTCGATGCTGCCCTTCATCCGATTGCGCCCCTCTGGTGTAATAGACCTCACGGAACTTCGCTTGGGGTCGAATCCCGATCACATGCCCGAGATGCAGTACATCTGTCGAAATACTAGGAACGACATTGATTCGATTCAGCGTAAATCCTTGATCGCGATAGAAATTGACATAGTTCCCTTCCATGCCCAACAAGATAGGAGAATTGAACAGTGCGACGTGGGGCAGGCTATAGCCGGCCTCCGGAAGCCGTTGAAATGTATCCTTTCCTCCGGCTTGTAACGGTTGCAGATAGAGGCCCAGAAGATACAGGTTCCCGTAGGGCAAGCGCTGGGTCACCAAGAGATTTGATTCACTGCTCGGCGAGGCACGGAGTATCCCCGAATTGCTCAGCTGCTGGAAATAGTTCGGGTCTGTGACCAAATTGGCGCTGGCGCGGAGCAGCAACGTATCGGTGAGGTATTGCGTATGGGTTCCGATGAGCGCCGCGCGTGCCTGTTTGACATCTTCCCCGGTGTCGGTGAGGCCGGAGACATTGGGAAGCTGAGTCTGTTGCAGATAACTCACATACCACTTGCCCCGAGATCGCCGGTCCAAAACATACCGATACTCAAAATCGGACCCATATCCAAGGTCACTGTAGTAGGACGGTGTAACCGTCAAGTCTTGACTCGGATTAATCGCCCAAAAAAAACTCTGCTTCAGATGGAATCCAAATCGAGTGTCATAACTCGGGCTAGGAATTAGAAAGCCAGTTTGTCGTTTGGTCATGGGAAAGGAGAAGGTAGGGAGTGGAATCGTGGGCACGTCCAAGACACAGAACCACCCGCCTTTGGATCCCAATGTGTCTCCCATGGTCAGATCCAGATCCTTAAACCGAAAACGCCACGCCGGCACTTCTCCATCTTGTGCATCACAATTCGTGAAGCTGCCCTCTTTGACTCGGTAGTGGTATTCAGAAAATCTCTGCAGGCGGCGGCCGGATATTGAGGAGTTGGTTGTCGGAGCGTAGAGTTGAGCATGCGTCGCCACGCCAGCCTCTGTATTCACATTGAGTTCCATTCGCTCAGCCGTCACATCGGCCTGCGGGTCCGTTAAATGAACATGGCCGACGGCAGTGAGAATCCCAGACAAGACTTGAATGGTGACGTGGTCAGCCGTGAGCGTAATCGCCCCCTGTCGAATCACCACCGATCCGTTTGCCTCGTAGACGTCTTGATCTTGTCGATAGTCGATCCGCTCGGCCGTGATATCGAGAGGCGCGGAGCCAGCAGGCGACGTTCCGGCACCAACTTGGGTGTCTGCCGCTGATCCAGGAAAAGGAATGAGCGTGAGGATGGCGACGATGAGAATGAGCTGCCAGCGGACCCACACGAGAGGACCCGCCATGCTAGCCACGAATCGGTGACAACCCGCAGCCACGCACTGCCGCTTTGATATCCCCCAGAAGCATCAACGATCCGGCAATACAGATGAGATCATGCGGCATGGCTCGGCTTCTGGCAACTGTCAACGCGTCCATAGGAAGGACGGCCTCACGTACCGGCCCTTGCCATTCGAGCAGGGTTGCACGGAGGTCTTGGACCGTAGCAGACCGTGCAAGGGTCGCCTGCGTCAGCACGATTTCCGACACACACGGCAACAGCGGATCAATAAATCCCCGCCGATCTTTATCCCGCATCATGCCCCAGACGAGGATAATCCGAGATGTGGGGTGACTGACGGCGAAGTCCTTGAGATACTCCGCGAGCGCATGCGCAGCGGCAGGGTTATGGGCGCCGTCGAGCACAACCGTGGGATACTCGCCGATCGCCTCTAACCGACCTTCCCATGAGACCGTACGCAGGCCATTGCGAACGGCTGCCGCATCCACAGCCATCCCAGCTCGATCCGCCGATTCAAGAAGTGCCAACGCACAGGCGGCATTGTCCCACTGGTGACGCCCTGCCAAACCACAAGTTAGATCCTCCCACAGACGAGTCACGCCACGATACGTGAGTCGCTCGAAACGATTTTCATCAATAGCAAAGTCGCGGCCAAGCTGCCACAGGGGAGCTGCACGATCCTGCGCGATCCGACGTAGAACCTGTTCAGCCTCCTCTCCCATCCGTCCGATCACAACAGGGACAAAGGGCTTAATGATTCCCCCTTTTTCAAATGCAATTGCCTCCTCCGTGTGCCCCAAATATTCTTGATGGTCCAGACCGATCGTCGTGATCGCGCTGGCCAATGGTTGTTCCACCACGTTGGTGGCATCGAACCGCCCGCCTAACCCAACCTCCAATACGGCAACATCGACTTCCGACCTCCGGGATCATGCATCCGTTGACACGAATCCTCTCCCGAAATTCGATGAGGTGAGGCGAGGTATAGAGCCCGACCCGTCGGCCTGCATGCTGAAGGACGGCCGCAACCATCGCCGCCGTCGACCCCTTACCGTTGGTTCCTCCAATATGAAGGACGCGAAGTGAGCGATGAGGATTGCCGACCCTGTCCAACAGAATCTGCATGGTCTCCAGGCCCAGCTTGATGCCGTGCTTCTGAAGCGCGTAAAGGTACTCAATCATGGAGGAGTCGCTCATCGACAAGCCGGGAGGACGCAGAAGGCTAAAAATGATTCACGAGGGTGCCAACCGTCTCCTTGAGACGCTTGCGCTCGACGATCATATCGATCATACCGTGTTCGAGAAGAAACTCGGCCCGTTGGAACTGATCCGGCAACTGCTGCTTGATAGTTTGTTCGATGACACGAGGTCCCGCAAACCCAATCAACGCTTTTGGCTCCGCAATGATGACATCTCCCAACATCGCCACACTGGCGGTGACACCGCCGAACGTCGGATCGGCAAGAATCGAGATAAACGGAAGTTTGGCCTCGCCCAGCTTCGCGACCGCAGTCGAGGTCTTGGCCATCTGCATCAACGAAAGGATGCCTTCCTGCATCCGCGCACCCCCAGAAGTGGTGACTAGGATGACCGGCAGCTTTAGTTCCAACGCCCGATCAATCGCGCGGCAGAGTTTTTCCCCGACCACAGACCCCATACTCCCGCCCATAAAACTAAAATCGAAGATACAGAGCACCACCCGACGCCCGTTGACCAGGCCTTCGCCGATAACAAGCGCATCCTTCCGGCCCGTCTTTTCTTGGTGAGCCTTGACCCGATCTCGATACGGCTTGGTATCTTGGAACCTCAACGGATCCTGCGCTTCTAAACCCGCATCCCATTCTTTGAAGGTACCGAGATCAAGGAGCAAACCAATCCGCTCAGTGACCGAGATCGGGAAATGATACTCGCATTTTGGGCAAACCTTGTTGTTCCGGTCAACCTCCTTGCGGTAGACGATCTCCCGACAGTGATTGCACTTAAGCCACATCCCCTCGCTGCCTTTTGAACGGGGCGGCGGGGCGGATTCTGCAGGTTTCTCTTTCTTGAACCACGTCATGGTTATTGTCCTAGTGCAGTTCTACTCTCTCGACCCATATACGCTCCATCAATTCGCAGAGAATAGCACAGGGCTACCCTTGATGCACCCTCCTGCGTATTGCACCTGATACACCAGGCCGCATCAATGCCCGAGGACTGAGGGGGTCAACTCCACCAACATCCATACCCCAACCAGGATACTGGCAAGGCTGGCAAATCCCTGAACTCCCACAAAGAGTCGCTGACTCATCGAACGCGAATAGATGACCGGCACACTCAAGGTCAAACCGATCGCCATCATGCCGATGATCGATCCCACGCCAAAGACGAGGATCGCCACAAGCCCGCTGACCATGGTTGTCGTTGCCGCCAAAATCATCAACATCAACGCGGCTGATCCGGCAAGCCCATGCGCCATACCAATACACAGCGGACGAATTGCGTCCGTCATCCAATGCCGATGGCAATGATCGCGTTGTTGCTGGTGGCTGTGTAGGTGGACATGCGGCTGACCGTCGTGGTCATGGCTATGGACATGCCAACGCTCACGGTACAGTTTCAGCGCAAAACTCCCCCCAAGTACAATCAGGAGCAGTCCGACTCCGGACTCGGCCATGACCTCAAATTCAGCAGGAATATGGAATCCCCAGGCAAGCACGATCGATCCAACCAGCAACAGTGTCAGCGTATGGCCGGTCCCCCACCACAATCCGACAGCGCCGGACGCCAAAAATGAGGGCCGCTCAGCAAGAACGGTCGAGACCGCTGCAAGATGGTCCGTATCCAGAGCGTGCCGCAGTCCCAGCACAAAACCAATCCCGAGCAACGTCAACAAATCGGTATCAGGCATCGTGCATCCAGAAATCCAATAGTGGGGTGACTGCGTCCATCACACTCCGTACCAACACAAGCATGAAAGAGGCCAACACGGACTCGATGAGAACAGGTGCCTTGCTCACCCACCACGGGCATGCATTTCCAGATGGGGATCTTCCCGGAGCCGATCGATCTCGATCAACCCTCCGTCTCGAAGCCCTAGCCGTTCCAGCGCCTTCCGCTCCTCAGCGCCACGATCACGACGAGCCGCCCATCCCGACCGAATGATCTCCCGCAGGTGCGCTGGATGCATGTTCATGCGAAGAGGCTTGCGGAGGTCAACGCCAGATCCCGCGTACAAGCACAAGTACCACATCCCATCAGCGGTGACACGACTGCGGTCACACTGCGCGCAAAACGGTATGGTCGTCGAGGGGATAATCCCAAAGATCGTGCCGTCCGGCAAGCAAAATCGTTGGGCGGGAGCGGCCCCCCGTTCTGGAAGCGCCGTGATTCGACCGTACCGTCGCGCGAGGGTATCGAGGATCATGTCCTGAGACAGGACCTTGTCCATCTTCCACTCGTTGGCCCCACCAACATCCATATATTCGATGAAACGCACCTCGGCCTGATACCGCTTGCCCCATTCGATCAACTCATTCAGTTCATCATCATTGAACCCGCGAATCGCAACCGTGTCGAGCTTCAGATTGGTAAAGCCCGCTTTCCCAACCGATTCAATGCCCTCTAGAACGCGCGAAAATTCATCACGCCCCGTCAGTTGACGAAACCGCTCAGGCTTCAGGGTATCGAGACTCACCGTGATGCGGTCGAGGCCAGCATAGTAGAGGTCTTGGACAGACTCGGCCAGTAGCACACCATTCGTCGTCAGGGCCACTTCGGTAATGCGTCGGTCCTGTCGAAGCAGCCGAACCAGCCGAGCCAGATCCCGACGCAACAGGGGCTCGCCCCCTGTCAGCCTGACCTTATCCACCCCCAAGTCGGCAAAATAGCCGACGAGCGTCGACATTTCTTCGAAGCTCAGGAGGTCTTCTCGCGGCAGCCAGACATACTCCGGCTCGGGCATGCAGTACCGGCAACGAAGATTGCAGCGATCGGTCACGGACAGCCGCACACTCTTCAACGGCCGCCCGAACATGTCCTGTACTGCCACAGGCACTATATTCCCCGTGAATTCATCCATCACTTGCAGCCGACCATTACTTTCAAGTCTTCAACACTCAGGTTCTCTTACGTTTCACGCTTCACGAATTTAGGGATGTTCCTCCACCCAGACCTCCCCTTCAGGAGTATGTTCCAGCTTCCAAATCGGTGTGATCTGTTTCAGCTCATCAATCGCCCACCGACAGGCATTGAACGCGTCGGCTCGGTGCTCTGCACCGGCGATGATCAACACAATATTTTCACCGATCGTGATTTCGCCATACCGGTGGATGATGAGCAACTCTAGGATATCGAAATCTTTCAACGCCCGTTCTCGAATTTCACGCAACTTCTTCTGCGCCATCCCTTCGTAATGCTCAAACGTAATCCCATCCACATCCCGCCCGCGAGATCGATCACGCGCAATACCTAAAAATGTAGCGATTCCACCGATCCGTTTTGATCGACTGCGTACCCGATCAAGCTCCCGATCGAGAGAGAAATTCTCTCGCTGGATACGGGCGAACTGCCCCAGGTCTATCGGTTCCTGCCCTGATCCTCCGGCGAACGGAGGCAAAAGCGCAACCTCGTCGCCGTCATTGATGATCGTCTCTTCGTGCGCAACATCCTGATTCACGGACACGAGCACCTTCCTCTTCTGAATCAGTTCCCCGATTGCGGGATAGCTGGCCTCGATTGCACCGACCAGATCCTTAACCTGCCGGCCATTCGCCACATTCAACGACAGGACCACCTGATTTCCCGCCAGCATCTTCGTCATACCGAACAATTTCACCGTAATCATCGTCCCTAGCCCCTACCCTTAACCATTCTTGGTATACAACCCTGATTTCCCGCCCGATTTGGAAAGCAGACAGACCTCGCCAAAACTCATCCCACGATCCACAGCTTTGCACATATCGTAAATGGTCAACGCCGCAACCGAAGCCGCTGTCATGGCTTCCATTTCGACCCCCGTCGGTCCTGTTGTCTTGGCAATCGCTGTAATGGTGATGGAGCAGCGGCCTTCTGGACTCGGCTGAGGCTCCTCCTTGAAAGAGATATCGACACTCGTCAGGAGAATCGGATGGCACATGGGAATGAGGTCCGGTGTCTTCTTCGCACCCATCACGCCTGCCACCTGAGCAACAGCCAGGACGTCACCCTTCGCGATCTTGCCTCGTTGAATCTTTTCAAGGGTTTCAGGAAATAGATACACCTTGGCCTGCGCAGTGGCGAGACGCTCCGTCGAGCCCTTGGCACTGATGTCGACCATCCGAGCTCGACCCGATTCATTGAAATGCGTAAATTCGTCCATTTTGTCCGTTGAATCAGCAACTTATAACCAGCACGCTGCGGGATTATAGGTGCCGACGGAAACCAAGGTCAAGCCAATGAGAGACGGCGGTCTGTTGCCAAATACTGTCCCGAAGTACACTGACCTCGGTTGTCAATAATGGACGCCATGAGTTGCAGCCTCACGCCGCCGACTCTTGACGGGCCCACTGTTGGGGAAATACCGCAGGCGAGCGATTCCGGCGGGGAACCCGTCGGCACGCAATTCTGCTTGAAGTTGCTCTGGTCCGTACGTCTGACGGGTGCGCCCATGGGCCTGATTCGTGCCCGGCTCCTGCTGCCAGAAATCATTGGCGGGAAAGGCCACCACCTCGAATCCACGGTCACGATATCGCTCGTACATTTCCCGAAGACCGGCATACTCGGCGTGTTTACAATCAACAACGCTTTACCTTTGAACGTCTTGAGATCAACAGGACGACCATCAATATCGGGAAGATGAAAACTGTCGAGCGGTACCGGCGATTGACGTGACAGCGATCGTGCACGCACCTGTTTCTCACCGGCGAACATTTCTCCGCTTGACCCGTTGCTGAGACCAAATCCCATCAGTATCAATCCTGAAACAATCAGTAATAACATTGGACATTAGTGAATGCTTGCGCCAGAGTTTTCCTTGCTTTGATGAAGGTAGACTGCTCGGTTCTGCGGGCTTACTGTGGAAGATAATGCCTGGGATTGTGCGCCCCAACCTCACAAGATCTATCGAATAGCAGAAGAACCGCGGCGCATTCTCAGCCACCTCCCCCAATTTCGTCAAGGCCATTTCCCAAGCAAGAGCAGTTCACGCAACAACCGTGTCCTCAATCACACTGTACCAGCCGGATTGTGGCAGAATTTCAGCTGACTTTTATTCCCCATCCCCCTCTTTTTGTAGTCTGGAAAAACGCCGCCCGTTTCAGTACACTCTCCCGACACTGAGCCGCTTGGCCAGAAGGAAAGACTGCCGCACACGGTTTCACGAATTTGCAGCGAGGATTCCAATGGGATTACTAAGCAGACTTTTCAACATGCCATCGTTCAACGGCGCCACCAATGCGCTCTTGATAGAGTTGGCTATCCCTGAGTTCACAGAACCGCAACGCTCCCAGCTCAAAAGCCGAGTGCTTGAAGTCTACAAAACCCACACGACTTCAGACGGATCGACCGAGATCATCCTGGCGCAACTGAACCAAACGCCACGCATTTTTCAATTGAATATCGTGGCCCTCGCTATGAAAGACCTCGGCTACCCACCGCCGTTCAGAAAAGAAAAGATTCAGAAGATCAAGAATCCGTTCGATCCAGTCCACGCAGATGAATATGCCTTGCGAGCGGTTGCTCGCCGCCTCAAGTGGCGCTACGGCGTCGAGGTCTGGATCGCGGAAGAGTCAATCAGTTTTGATTCATGGTAACGATTCCATCGCTTGACAGACCCACGAGGCGCGGGTATTCTCGCGTGGTTTCCCAAACTAGGCCAGGAGGCATAAGAACCAAGATGCGTATTTCTGCTTTGCGATCCCTGTTTTTGGCGATGGCCCTTTCTCCCGTTCTCTTACTCGCTCTGCCTCACGCTCAAGCTGCGGAGTTTAAGATGGGTGTGGTAGACCCGCAATCCGTCTTAGAAAAATCCAAGGCTGGGAAACGCGCGCTTGAAACACTGAAGGAGTACGTAGGGACCAGACAGAAGCTTCTCGCCAAAGATGAGGAAGACCTTCGCAATACTGAGAAACAATTGAAGGAGCAGGCCCCC
>SWDG01000012.1 GCA_005116965.1 Nitrospira sp.
GTTGAAGGCGTCCACTTTTTCGAGCTTACCTCACCGCCACCTGAATCCCCTGGCACCGCCGTTCGCCGTAGGCCGTGAAGAACTGCTCAAGGTCTGTCTGCTTACGGCCGGTACCACCGAACCAGATCGGCCGCTGCCCAACGAGGTCGCTGACCACCACCCGGTACTCGTGCCCCTTGCGGATACTGATCTCATCCACGCCGATCGCCGTCGTGGCCGGCAGCGGATGCCGGCGCAGTTGCTCGGCCATATACAACTTGTCCAGGTCCTTGACCGTGGTGTGATGCAGTCGCTCGGGCTCCGCCACATCCTTGACGGTCGTCTTGGGACACAACGCCCCCACATGCAGCGCATAGCGGGCCGTGTACCGCGGGTTGTGGGCCAGCCAGTCCAGATACTCCATGCGAACTCCACAGTCCGGACAGCTTACGCGAACCCGCTCGAACTCCAGCACAATGCAAAAGCCGCCGGCCGAAAGATCCCGCGTCCGCGTCACGCGCCGATCATAGACCGGGCAGCGAGGCCGGGCACAGCACGAACAGGTGCCGGTCTTTTTTTACGCCGCAATCGCACCACGCGCACATCCGGATCACCGAAAACACCCTTGAGCTGCGCGGCCGCGCTGAACCCAGGAAACGAATACAACTCACACAACGTTCGTGCACGCTTCATCGGTGTTCCCATACGGCAAGGAGTATAACCACATGAAAACGCTATCCTACAGCTACGAACCGGGGCAATACTACGTACAATCGTTCACACGATTCCGCGTTGAGCCCAAAATTTTTGGCAGATCGCAAGAAATAGGCAGAATTCGCATCATTCTGATTTTGAACTCACACATTGCCCTCATCTCGGAGGCCATCTATACTACAT
>SWDG01000013.1 GCA_005116965.1 Nitrospira sp.
GAATGGAACCATAACTGCGGCAATGGTAGAGAGTTTAGCCAAAGAAATGGATCACCGTGCTCATACCGGAACAGAGATTGGGAAGGAGAGAAGGTCACTGCTACGGAATGTCCTGACGTTGGCCGAAGTAGCCGACTACTTCGGCAACATCGAGCGAAGCAATGACTTGCTCTCGCCATTCACAAAGACACGGAAGATTCGTGAGCAGTATGTCGAGTGGACAATTCCATTTAAAATGAGGGAAAGGCTCGTCCTTGCAGACTTTTACTATGCAACCCGACAACTGGATGATGCGACGAAGCTATTAAATATGCTGGAGAAAGTATGCTTGCCGAGGAATCAGACCTACGAGGAAGGTGAGATTGAATACTACCGTGTACGAATCGCACTCGGGGAGGCAAACTATCAGAGCATTCTAAAGCACGCGATGCACGCGATCGACAAGCTGACGAGCTCGAATATGAGGCCCTCACCTAGTACTGTGGCACCGACAGCCTCTGATCATGAAGCCTCGGAGAAGAAGACGGACCAGCCCGATCTCGTTCAATGGAGACTCGCTCAGGTAATGCTTGCATTAGGGACAGGGGCGTATAGACATGGAGAAGATCCAACGCGCGGACCAGCTCGGTTGCACTTGGCCCGCTGGTTGTTTAGTAGAACTAAGGATAGATTGGGTCTGGCCCACGCTGAGCAAGAACTTGGGGTGATGTATCGCTCTCAAGGAAAGGAATACAGCGAGAAAGCTCGGCAGTGTTTTGACGAAGCCCACGAAATCTATAAAAATGAAATTGAACATAAAGTTTACCTCGCCCGTGTTTGCATGAACCTCGGCACCTACTACCTGTATCAAAAGGACTACCGCGAGGCGGATAATTATTATGCCAAGGCCATGACGCTGGCAGATGAATTGCAGCTATCCAGAGCGCAGGCTGCAATTTTGACATGGAAAAGCTGGCTCGCTCTGGCGAAGACAGCACCAGATCTGACGGATGCCATTGACCATGCGGAAGATGCGCTGGGTATATTAAACAAACAATCGCATCACACGCGTGTTGATGCGCACCTCGCGTTGGGCAGCGCCTATCTCACCAAAGGGGAATATGCCAACGCAGAGCTGAACTTTTCAGAGGCTCTGAAGATCGCCACGGAACGAAGCCTCCAGCGACAAGCGATCCATGCGCATCTATGTCTCGCGCAATATCATGTGGATCGTACTAATACTAAGAAGGCTGGGGAACATTACGATGCGGCACTTAAAGTCATTCCTGGTAACAACTTCCCGAAGAGTGCATATCTGTGCGCGAAGCGAGACCAGATCAAGAAGTGCTTGGACGAAAGCACGGCCTTCTATTTGACACTTGAGAATGTTCTCGATGGCACGCTTTCGCTTAATCAGTATCGTGGAAAGCTCGAAGCCTGGTTGATCGAACAAATGTCTATACGAGAACATGGGAAGATCAATGCTATCGCTGATAAATTAAAGGTACCACGCCAGCGTATCAGCAAGTACTTTACGGATAAAAAACGGGGTCTCACTATGCAAACGAAGCAACGCCGTCC
>SWDG01000014.1 GCA_005116965.1 Nitrospira sp.
GGAGGGGACACGTCTCGTGGGGGTGTTTCTCGGAGGGCGATGATGAGCCTGTTACGGATGACAGGTGTGCGGGAGTCGAGCGAGGATCGCCGTATACAGTGATTCGGCAATGGCGAGATAGTCCCGAACTTCATTCATGGAGGGTACCTGGGTGTCTCCGGGATAGCGGAACTCCCACGCGAATACCGTAAGGGTGGCGACAGATCGCATGCGGTCGTCCAAACTGGCATCCACCTCAAGGCAAGCGCGTCCCAACTCGTCAAGGTCATGGGTTTTCTTGAAGGGCCGATCGTGGCCGGTAAGAAACGCTTTCAAAGACTTCTCCGCCGCTTGCTGACAATGAAACAGCGCATCTTCGATCAGCGGGGGATCAACGTCCAGATCGATGCGGGCACCACGCAAGTCATTGGCGGCTTTGCTGAGCCAGCCTCGGACTGCGGCAGCTTTGTCAGGCTGCATAGAGCAGCATCCCTTCCCGCTCCACCGTAGCGGGTAACGAGCAGACCACGGTCCGCTGCCGCTCAAACTCGTCATGGGTCAGCACCAGCACGTCTTTCGCCACACCGATGCCGAGTAAGGCATCGAACGCGGCTTGGTCACGGCGATATCGCGGCAACGTCGAGGTGCGCACGACGACAAGGAAATCATAGTCGCTGTCCGGCCCCGCGTCCCCTCGAGCCTGTGAGCCAAACAGGTAAATGCGCTCTGGTGACAAGGCTGAGACGAGCCGCTGCACGATTTTCCCAACCACCGAATTGCTGGCTTGGAGGGGCATGCTCAACAAGGCTCCGATGGACGCTAATTATACCGGGATGTAGCCCTTATGTCTAAGACTCTTCGACACATGAGGTGCCTGGCGAGTAAGCGGAATACAATTATGACGGTCTCGAAGAGAAAGTAGGGACAAGGCAGGATTTCTGATGAGAGCCGTAGCTGAACGCGAATCGATGAGTGCCCAGCGAAGCGGGGATGCGACTGACCGCGTTGGCTCGGTCACCGACGCGCTCAACTACATCCACGCGGGAGCCTACGATCCAGTGAGAAGAAAGGCAGCTTTTCGGGTACGTGCTCTGGCGTGGTGGGTTCGGAATGGAAGGACGAGAGAGTTCTCATCAGAGATGAAAGAGCGGGGATGAAGCAGATGATGTTGAGTAAACTTGTGTCGGTTGTGACCTGTCTGTTGCTGATTCTGTGTGTCCGTCCCGGCATCAACCGTTGCCGATCAAGCACAATGCATCTATGACGACCTGGGCCGCCTCTCACAAGTGATCAATGGACAGGGGAATGTCGCGACGTACCAGTACGACGCCGTCGGCAATCTGCTCTCGATCACGCGCAACGCCGACGGTGTCGGTGCGCCGACCATCACGGCCTTCAGGCTGAATGGCAGTGGTAAGGTCGGAGACGTTGCCACTGCCAGGGTTGATCCCGATTGACCCTCTGACGGCG
>SWDG01000015.1 GCA_005116965.1 Nitrospira sp.
CACAACATTTGACTATTTCTCTCCGTCGTTAGAGAACTTCTACTCGTTACTTGCAGACCTTCGTACCCACGCGATGGATTGAGCGTGGCGACAAACCAGATGGCATTCTTCAGTAGCGGACCGTAGCCCACCCAACGATCTGCTTCGTCACCAACCATACCTGTTCGGCTTTCGCATGGACCTTCGACTTGGTCTGATTCTGGGTACGCTCCACCCCACTCACAGACCACTAGCGATGGATGTTGAGCGGGATGAAGCTCTTGGCCTCAGGAGCAAGGTTACTGAATCATCTTGTATTGCCCGTCCTAGGCGTCATCTGAATCGAATTCGATTCACCAATAGAATCTATTCTGATACACCCTTCCGTGATCCATAGAGGTGGCGTTCTATACGTATACCTAATATCATTTGAACTACGTATAATTAGAACACATCCGGATGTCATTAGTGTTCCTCTCCAGGGTGGCATCGAGTTTGCTTCAAATATGTTGTACCTAGTACCGGCACAGATACCCAGAAAGTCTATTCTTACCAACTGCCGATGCCATACCCAGACAGTGATCATGACCATCCGAACAGGGAGCAGAGGTGAGAGAGGCAGTGATGCAACAGCGGCGTCACTGCACGCCTGTATCCATGCGTGCATCGTTCAGCACTGTCCACCCCGCAGTCTGGTAGGGATCTCACTGAGAGACAGCTCCGAGGACCCGTGTGTCGACTCGCTGGCGGCGGGGTTGGGCACGACCTAATAAACGCCTCGGCAGGGAAAGAAAGGAGGGAGGAAACTGATAACAAAAGAATGAGCCAGAGCAGGTAGTGGCATGGTGCTGCATCATGAGGGGAGGATGAGACCTCCACTGGATCCGTCTCCCATCAAACCTGGCGGGAGGATCCGGTCAAGAAAACAAACCAATACTAGGAGGGTACTATGGCGATCATCAACGGAACATCAGGGAATAACGTCCTCAATGGCACAACCAGTGCCGACGAGATAAACGGATTTGGTGGTCATGACCAGCTTTTC
>SWDG01000016.1 GCA_005116965.1 Nitrospira sp.
GAACTCTGATCCAGTCACGCCCGATAAGCACAACCATCACTACTGCGGCAACCAACGCATCTTCGATTTCAGAGGGCCATTTCTCGCCACCGTCTATGGACGCAGGTGCCAAAAACAATCGCTCACTCCCCAATTTCTTGCTGAGTTGACCGTGTAAGGAATGAGCGATAAGACCACTATCTGCGTTGCGATAGCAGATGAAGGCCAAGCGTTTCTCGGGCGGCATGGTGAGAACCTTTCTGATACTGACAGGATCGATAACAGGTACGTACCTGTTATCGATCCTGGACAGCCTCCTTTAGAAGGAATTGAACTACTTCCGTCGAATCGGATACCGCTCGCGCAATGCTCGCATGATCTGCTTGAAATCGTCGCCGCCCGGCGGTGGAGCAACGCGCCTCTCGAAAGTGGCTCTTGGTGCCGGCGCAGGTGGTACAGGAATGCTCGGGATGTCCTGCCGGGGAGTTGTGCGGAGCACCATCGACAGATCATGTGCTGCAGCGACGCGTTCACCCATATCTGGAGGACTGGCACTCATAAACCGACGGGCAATCGTCTTGGCGATCGACGTATGATCGAACACCACGTCACTCGCTTTCCCTTGATCGACCCACGGCGAGATCACAAAGGTCGGCACCCGCAGCCCATAATGGTTTACCCCCGATCTGTGGCCTGCGTTTGATACTGCCTCGGCTGTCTTGCGGTATGGCTCAGCCATCGGATTCACATGGTCATAGAACCCGCCATGCTCATCGTACGTGATTAGGAGCAGCGTCTTCTGCCATTTCGGCCCCTGCATGACGGCATTCACGATGCGACCGATCAGGTTCTGTCCTGCCGTAATATTGGCAGGCGCTCCATCGTCATTGTCTCCCCCATCTGGCTCGTCGATAAAGTTCGGATCGATAAACAATACGGCTGGTAGAGTTCCTGCCTTGGCACAAGCGAAGAACCCCTTCAGGGGATCCTCTGCGTCCACGATAAAGTGATCGTCGATGGTGTATTGTTCGAAGAGACGCAGGAAGCAATAGCGGTGCTCATAGTATCGCCAGTCCACCCCCGCTTCCGTCAGATGGTCGAGAATCGTGCGCGTGGCCACTGGCTTGAACGCGTCTCCCGAGAAATTATTGAATTCAAACTCCCCAGTAGAAGCATCGCGATTCAACCGGCCGGTCAGGGTATAGAACCGGTTACAGAACGTGGGGCCCGGGTGGGCAGAAAACCAACGATGGCAAATCAGAAACTCTCGGGCTAACGCATCGTACACCAGCACATTCGCCGCATTGTGATACCCCATGATTCTGCCAGGATCCGCGTCTGGATACTCCTCGGCGAACGACTCGACGAAGCCATCTAATTTGCCTCCCTTGCCTCGATCGATCTGTTTCATGACACCCTCGTGACTGTGGTCTGGGCTTTCGAGGAAGGTGGTGTCAGACAGCAAGAAGGACGGATAGTCTTTCCCATTGTAGGAATTCATCTCGCCGCCGCGTAGTCCATCGATGTCCGATCGCCCCCCCTGCTTGCTGAGATACCCGAGCATATGATCGAACGAGCGATTCTCCATCATGAGTACGACGATGTGATCGATTTTTTTTGCTAAGGGACCCGGGTCGAGGGCAGGCTGGATGGTCTCTGGGAATGGTTCAAGTTGCCCTGGAGGAATGCTGTAGTCGATGATGAGTCTCTCGGCATTACTGGCAAATCCCTCCACGTAGAAATCCCCGCCGACCAGCCACCGCGTCGCGATCTGATTGAGGGCATCCCGGTATTCCTTGAGCGCATCCACAATCTTCGCATTAAATTTCTCCTCAACCCCTGAAGCAAACTTGCCGTCAGGGAGGAAGACACCACCCACATTCACTGAGGCATTAGTCTTGATCCGATCCCTACCTGATTGAACGTCAACTAAGCCGGCATCCCGATCGTGTTCCAACCGAAACTCAACCCGAATATTGAAGCCATCGAAGTCGATGTCGGGGAAGTTGTTCACGATCATCTCTACGTCTTCAACCTCGAAATCGACCCTCACTTCAATCCCGACCGGTAAACCGGGAATGACATTCGCCGTGAGTGCGGAGCTATTCAAATCAGAGAAGTGGAAGTCGGGATTGAAAGGTCCGGGAAGATCGACTTCGAGCTGGCCAAGATCCATAGGTTGATCATCGTGTAGCTGTGAGGTGTACCCCTTCACCGGATCATCAAATAAGAAATCAACGGTGCTGTGGCGATGGTCGCCGCCCCCCAGGTTATGGAACCGCACCTTGAACAGTGGTCGAGACCGGAAATTAAAAAATTGATCCAGTTTGCGCTGCACAAAGTCCCACTTCAGTACTTTCCTTCTGATGGCAGGAGAAGGGCCAACGTCGGCGCGTACGAAACGTGCAGATTGAAAGGTCCCATCCCCGTTACTCAACGCGATATAGGGGCCGTCTTTGTTGCCAAACCCAATGATGTCTGCCTTGCCATCGCCGGTCAGATCAGCGATCAACCGGAGGTGCTGTGCTGTGCGCCAACCCCGATCATAATTGAAGAAACCAGTGAGAACACGGTGCGCCGGGGCCAATGCCCAACTGTCAGTGCCCAGTGCGGTCCAGACCCCATCGCTGCCGAAGCCTACGATGTCGGCCTTGCCATCGCCAGTCAGATCCGTGATGAATCGTGGTTGCTCGGGACCCCAATTCTGACCAGTCCAAGTCATATCCATCTCCTCCTAGGAAATGTCACGTGCACGTGCGTACGTTATGGATGTACGACACCCTCCATCACCTCACCGCGATCGTGCCCAGCCTCCCCAGCTATCCCGCCGCGACGAGCGCCCGGCTACAACTCCCTCAGACACGCACCCTCGGATGACTACCGATTCGGCACACTGATGCCTCGCTGGGCACGAGTCTTCTGTCGTGCAATTTTGACGAGCCCATGGACCTCCTTGAGATACTCCAATGCCTCTCCGCGCGTGCGCAGAGCGTTGACGCGGGCGATGATCGCTGCATGCTCACTCGGTGGTGCGATCTCGAGATGTTGAGCGAGACCCGACGCGACGGTCGCTGCGATCCTCCCTGTGGGATCGTCCTCAAGAGCCCTGTCCGGTTGTCCAGCCATGGACATTTCAAATGGTGTCTTGAACGCGCGAGCGCTCGCACCACCCATCGGCTCCGGCAGTGTCATGGGCGCATCGGTTCGAGGTACATCGAGTGTGGCCAGGGATTTCAGGTCGGACGTCATCGATGATCGCACCGTCAGCTCCTTCAGATCAAAAAGCCGTGTCACGGTCGAGACGACCGTCGAGTGCTCGTACCGACGATGGTCGATCAGATTTCTAGGAATCCGGGGTGAGATAATGATGGCGGGAACGCGCGGCCCAAGCCGATCGAACGTGAACCCATACTTGCGCCCTGTCGAGCCGGTCGATCTTGCCGCTGGTGGCGCCACGTGATCGTAAAAACCACCATGCTCGTCATAGGTTATGATGAGCATGCTATTCCCCCAGATCGGCGATTTGCGGAGCGCTTCATACGTTTGTTTAATAAGCAGCTCCCCCGCCTGGACGCTACCGAGCGGATGTTGCGAATTGCCTTCAGAGAACTCCGAAAAGGCATCGTAGCTGGGCTCAATAAAGGTGTACGCTGCGTCATAGGACGATGAGGCGACATCCGATGCGAAATCCTCGAAATCGTCGACACCGAAGGTTCGGCTGATTCCCTTTAACAGGGCAACGTTCGGAAAACTGTCGCAGGCGTAAATCCGGTACGCACGGCCGGCATTACTCAGCCGATCGAATATCGTGCCCTGCGCAAACGCAATCCCTGACCACGGAGATGAGAACGCCTGAACGTATTCCCAGTGTGAGGGGGCTTCATCGAAGAAACCAGCGGTGGCGGCATGCACGAACCACCGATTCGGCTCAGTCGGTCCCGGCATAGAGGAAAACCAGCGGTCACAGACGACGAACTCTTGCGCGAGTGCCGTCATGACGGGGACCTGTTCCGGCGTGAAGCAGCGCAGAGGACCGTCCGGCAACTCAGGATGAGATCTGGCATAGGCCGAGACGAACCCTGAGTTGTTGATCGGTGGATACGGTGCGCCGCGCTCGTACACAGCTTCTCCACCGCAGAGCTGCCGGAGGACACCAGGAAATCCATGCGGCGGATCATGCGGTGCCCGGTCCGGAGCCCCTCGCTGCACCGTGTAGTTGACGTCGTTGTAGGAATTGGCCTCGGACCCGTTCAGGCCGTCAATGGACGTCGGTTGACCCGTTGCTGCGTCGGTCCCCGTGATCCCGGAGAAGCCCAGCATATGATCGAATGAACGGTTCTCCAGCATAAGAACGAAGACGTGTTTGATCTTCGACGGACGATGGTCTCGTACGACACCATCACCGGAGTTTCCGTGCACAGGGGGCGGGAGCCAGGGCGGTTCGCCCCGGTGGTCGCGCACGATAATTCCCTCCTGCGGCGGCAATGGTGTTGTGCGTGGCGGAACAGGCGATGCCACCACGGCCACAGAGCCGTTCGGAGAGACGCCGTTAGCCCGTCGCCGTTCCCAGTGCCCGGACACCACTTGTCCATCACGTGTTGCCGTTCGAGCCCAGATAAAGACATCGCGCTCCGAACGAAAGACCTGCACATAGGATGTCTTCTTGTCGAAGCCATACACCGACAGGTCGGGGCAGTCTTCGAGGAGATCCACATACGCTCCGTACCCACTGAACTCATTAGCGTGTTCATACAGGATTGCGCAGTAGCCTGGCGCTACTCGAATCGACGATGCAGCATCGTTGAATTCTGTTGTAAACCGAGTATGCCCATCGTTCAGAGGAATGAACGAGCCGGCAAATTGTCGCTCACTGAATAGTGTGACCGCGCTCTGACCAAAATCCCATGTCCCTGGAGGGCGTCCCTGCGCTACCTCACTATCTTCATGTACGGCCTGTGCCGGTTGAAACGTGCCATCCCCGTTGCTCACGGCGGTCCACACCCCGTCGTTGCCAAAGCCCACGATGTCCGCCTTGCCATCGCCCGTCAGGTCCACGACAAAGCGCGGATGTTGCTCCACCCGCCAGCCCTGGTTGACATTGAATCCCGCCAGCACCAGTTTCGGTGCTTGAAAGGTCCCGTCCCCGTTGCTCAAAGCGGTCCAGACCCCGTCGGTGCCGAAGCCGATGATGTCGGCCTTGCCATCGCCCGTGAGGTCCACAACAAATCGTGGATGCCGATCCACCCGCCAGCCCTGGTTGACGTTGAAGCCCTCCAGCACAAGTTTTGGCGCTTGGAAACTGCCATCACCATTGCCCAATGAGACCCAGACACCGTCATCCCAAATTCCTACGATGTCCGCTTTCCCATCACCGGTGACGTCGGCGACAAACCGCGGATGCTG
>SWDG01000017.1 GCA_005116965.1 Nitrospira sp.
CCCGTGGTATTGGCGGCACCTTGACCATCACCCCCGTCCCGCTTCCCGCCGCCGTGTGGCTCTTCGGCAGCGGGTTGGCGGGATTGCTCGGAGTCATGAGACGGCGTCAGTCGGCAGCGTAAGTCGACAGGCCTAGCCATCAGGTAAGCACGAGGCCCCTCTCCCGCCACGGGAGAGGGATGGGCGCACGGTACCAGACTACAGGACACGACATATGAAACCATTCAAGGTCTATGCGCATCCCCACGGAGACTATGAGGCGGTTGAGTCAGGGTGGTCGTGGAATGCCTGCGGGTTTGGTCCCTTCTGGGCGCTGTCCAAAAAGATGTGGGCGGTGGGTGTCGGTGTGTTAGCCGCGCTTGTGGTGGTGTGGGGGATTGCGGCTGCGAGCCTGGGAACGGAGCACGGCACTCTCATCATCAATGTGGGAAGCGTGCTGTCGTGTGTGGTCTTCGGAGCCTATGGTCCTCACTGGCAACAGGCGCATCTGGAAGCACGAGGGTTCGTGTGCCAGGACACGGTGATCGCAGCAGATGGCAAGGACGCCGTCGAGCGGTACCGGAAGAAATGCGCAGACCCGGCCAGGCTGCAGGCCATGGAGATCGGGGCGCCCGTCGTCTGACACGCGCGGACCGTGTCGAGGCCGGACGAACGTTTCCACACTCCATAGCGATCGCGCAGAGTGAGCCTCCTCTTTCCCCCTTCACCGGCACGATCAACAGCTAAGCAGAACGGCGTGCCCCTGTCCTTGAGGACCGACCGGTCGCGCGCTGGACTGGTCTCCGCCTGCGTCAAGCCGGCCTCGGATCGCGCCTTGAATACCTCGTCGAGAAATGCGAATTCGTCAGCCAGGTCGTCATACGCGTGCTTCACTTCTGAGCGCGCGAGCGCACGGGCCTTGAATGGCTTGAAGGAGCCTAGCCATGTTTTACGTCATTCATTTTCTTTGTGTTGCCCCTTTGGTTCGATCGTTTGTTCTGCATCCAATGGAGGTGCCAATGTGTCTCACACCCACGACCGAACTCCTGGGCTGCTTTTTGAGAAGACAATGCAAGTGATCAGGGTTGCCGAGTCCTCAGCCCGAGCTGTTTCAAGACCGCCTGACAGAGCGTATCGGCGAGTTCCTGATGGCGAGGGACCGTGGTCGAGAGCCCGGTGAGGGGGTTGAAATAGATATCATGCTTGGCGCCGGATCGTTTGAGCGTGCAGCCGCGCGCCTCAAGCGTGCGAATAAAGGTTCGGCGCTTCACGCAGTGAGGGCGATGAGTTTGGTCTTGGCACGCCGGCGAAGGGTTACGCGATGTTCTTTGATCATGAGCTGGTAAGCGTTCTGGATGTTTGCCTCGAGCTCCTTGAGGGTGGAGCCTTGACTGATGACCCCTGGCACCTCGCGAAGTTGGCCCACATACCAGTCATTATCCTTCCAGTATTCTAACGTGAGTCTTGTGGCAGGTATCGACATAGAGAGGCTCTCTGTTCCCTGAGTCGGTTTGGATCATACTCAAAGAGTGGACAATCTGTCAAAGACACGACACTAGTGGGCTGTAACAGTTAAATCGTTAGTGCTATCAATATTCAAAACTTGGCATTCAAACTGTATGAATAGGTTGCAAAACACTTCCGATTCTTGCGTTACAGCCCACTAGTTCAACAGTGCCGATGATAGATTTCCAAGCCAGGACTAGTCTACTTGTTGTCCTTCAGGGGCACAAGATCATCCTCGTGCCCGCAGGACGCTTGTTCCGCGTTGTGAACAAGTCGGTCACGAATCCTCGTGAATCATGCGTGCCCGACCGATGCGATTCATCTCACACGGGTAGTAAACCGGCACATTCTCCTGGGAACCAACGCGGGGATGTGTTGCATGGTTGTTGACGGCCGATTGAGTCGTGCGACCCCTCGGCTGCTGGAGGAGTGAACTGAACAACCCTGAAAGACCTGCTTGGCCTGTCTCCAGAACAACACGGGCAGGGTTGCCCCTGCCCGTGTTAGAAGCGCTCTGATCGAAAGACTTACTTCACTTCATTCAAATGGGTGACGGCCTGTTCGGCGTGTTCTGTCGCCACATCGGCATGCCCTTGTTTGCCATGGGCGACGGCTTCCTCGAGATGCTTGGCGCCTTCATCCAGATGCGGGTTCTTCATATCTTTTTGCGCCATCCTGGCATGCTTGAGCGCTTCTGCATCATGCGTCGCCAGGGCATCGGCATGCCCCTGTTTGCCATGGCTAACCGCTTCCTTGGCATGCTCCAGGGTTTCACTCACATGCTTGTTCCCGGCAAGGGCAAGGCCAGTGAACAGCGGGAAAGCGGTGAGCGCGGCAACCGCCGCTACAACCATTGTTCCGCGATAACTTCTCATTGTCATGGGATCCTCCTTACTGGTTAGGGGTTGGGAGTGGATAACTTCCATACGACCCAGCCGCATTTTGACTGAACCGAAAGTTGGTTGACGGTACAACCTGTGTCATTACATCCCACAATCATCACATCCACCGGCCTTCGTATCCCACGCTAAGCATATTCCTATTGTCACATCTGTTGCAACCGTCGGCATCAATCGGGAGAAGAGCGAAGCCGGATGTGCTCCCTCTGCCGGCGGCGTCAGGCGAGTGCCGGAATTGCACAATCAGTAGTCATACGTGAATCCGTTGGGCATCATGCAGGGAAATATGCGGCACGGCTTCTCCGAGCGCAACGGCCTGCCGAAACCAAGACATGACTGGAGGTGCACCATCATGAAGACATTCTGCGAACAGATGCTCAGCCACATCACCACCGTGCGTATACGACCCATTTCTTCTAAGCTGGAGAGGACATCTCGCAGGACAATCGTAAAGCAAGGTCCTTTTCTTGCTTTATTCACATCATCTCTCCTCTGTGCCTGCACCGGCATTCCGTACGGGAACGCACCCGTGACGGAGCTGAATCCTCAGCAACTTTTTGAGCAGCGTTCTGTGCGCGCAGCGGAGACGACCCGATCAGTTTTGCCTGGGAACGATGCCAGGACGGAACGGATTGCCGTACCGGCCGCTCCTGAGCAGGCAAGGACCATTGCGCTCGCCCCTCGGCGGGGAGCAGGCCTATCAGGGGATTGGCACGGTGTGTTGTCGCAAGAGTCCAGCGCAAGCGATGGCAGCATGGTTTCTCTGGGTCGATTGTTTCGCGTGAGCCTTCAGCAGGCGGGCGATACGGTGACTGGCTCCGGGGAAATGAGCTCGGGAGAACGGCTGAAGATTTCGGGAACAGTTGAACAGGGCCACTCTCACGGAATCGTAGAAAATATCACCTATGGGATTGCCTCGCGATTCGTTGGAACAGTAACCGATCAGGAGATCGTCGTCCATTTCATAAACGGCGGTAGGGAAGAAGGCGTGCAGGGGGTGGCAACCCTCCATCGGCGAGAGAACTGAGCGTCGCCGCTACGTGCGTTGTGCCCGCGGTTGAGCATCAGTCAACGTGGTCGCCGCAACAATCAGCGTGTCAATCTGAGCTGCCCTTCAGCCAGCCACCCCTCGCTGCCGACGTCACTGCGAACGAAGTAGACCCAGCTGCGTCCTTGCAATTCCCCATCAAGGATGGTGAGTACGGTTCCTAGTGGAAGGGCCGGTCCCGGCTGTGTGCCCTCGGCGTCTTGGCGAAGCGGGACGGCCCAACCAGGTGCGTTAAGATCTGGCCGTACGCTGACTCTCTGTCCCTCGTGAAACGTCGGGACTGGAGCTCCCCTCGTCCCCGGCACTGAATTCCGCTCCCGTCTGAAGGCTTCAATTTTGGCGAGGAGTGCCTCGTCCTGTTTAACCTGCTTCGCTGGTGCGGAGGTTAGGGATGTTGTTGCTGAAGCGGAGGCCGTCGCGGTTGGTGAATCATCCGATGACGAGGGGGTGATGGGTTCATCTGGGGCGAGGAAGGACCAATTCTGTTCAGGCTGGTTCGCCGGTGTTGCTGTTGGAGGAGCCTTTACAGGAGTGGAGGCCGTCGGTATCGGTGCCGCAGCCGGGGAGGATGGGGTGATGGGTTGATCTGGGGCGAGGAACGCCCAGTCCTGTTCAACCTGCTTTAAAGGCGCAGGTGTTGCAGACGTTGGATTCTGAGCCGCCGCTGGTTGCGGTGCCGGGGTTTCGTCGAGGAGCGGCCTGAGAGACTCCGTGACCATCTCCGGCTCCGTTGCGACATAGGCGCCACCGCTGATCAGCACGAAGAACAAGACCCACAGAAGCGGGCGACCGTGTGTTTGCTTGGGGGGCTTTACGGGCGAAGGCGATCCAATCGTGGCCTCGTCCGGCCACACTTCCGTGAATTCCAGACTCGGCTCCGGTTGACGCGCGAAGAGCACGCCCCAGGCGAGCGGACGGACGGGGAGCGATGAACCGCCGGCGACAGCCAACATCGAGCCTCTCTCTCTAGCCCGCATGATTCAGCACTCTTCCGCTGTGAAAAGATTCGTTGTTTGTGAAACGTGAAGCCCGCTTCGCCTGCTGCTCCGCGAGGCGAGCGTATCTCCTTCAAAGATATCAAGTTAGTCAACGTACTTCCACTGGAACTGCCTGTCGGCGTACGGCACGTACGGACAAGGCGGATACGCCGCTACGTCCAGCTCGGCGCTCGTTATCCGTGAAAGGGGAAGCGTCTCATGTTTCCGAATTGGGATGTTTGACACGTCGCGCACGGTATTCCAGAAGCAGTTCCAGGTTTCAAGTCTCCAAACAACCTAAAACTCGAAACATAAAACGTGAAACCGTCGGCCACGACGCTTCGCGAGGTGCGTGCTTAGCGCAGCAGCAGGTCGAAGGCGATGCGTTCGAGGAACAGCTTTCGGTAGGCTTCGGACTTGCGGACTTGGCGGCTTTCCATCGGATTGTAGTCGTCGGTGATGAGGAAGCCGTCCGTGTCGGAGATCCGGTGTTCATGGTCGATCAGCCAGTGAATCCGTCGGTCTTGGCTGGAGGTGTCGAGGACGATTGGTTGGTCGGATGCCAGAAACACAAAGTCGGTGAACTCGGTCTTTTCTGTGATGAACACGCGGAGGTGAGGAAAGAGGCTCTTGAGTGTGCGATACACGGCCGTAACCGCATCGGAACCCTCGCCTGTTTGAAAGCCGACATAGTTGAGCGCGAGGATCCCGCCTTCACGCAAGAGTCCACGCAGTTCGTCCAGCATCTCTCGCGCAAGCAGATGAGTCGGCTCCGTCCCGCCGGTGAAGCAATCGTGGATGATCAGGTCATACCACTGATTGAGGTGTTTGATTTCATATCGTGCGTCGCCGACGAGGAAG
>SWDG01000018.1 GCA_005116965.1 Nitrospira sp.
GGCTCAGGTTCCACGCCAATGAGGCGAAGAGCGTGACCTCGCTCGTCGCGTTGAAGAAGTACGAAGCCGCGCCTTGGATGCCGCCGACTCTCCCGATGGTTCCGTAATCGAATCCTCTCGACCCGATATCGCCTCCTCCGCTCTGGAGACTCTGCTGCTCGCCGCCGGCCAGGATGTGATAGCTGTTGTCGATATTGACCTGTCCGGCCCCGTAGCGGTCGTCCAATCCGTTCGCCGTCTCATGCCCGGCGCTGCGATAGTCGGTAATATTGGCGGTGGTGCCGGTATTGGACGTCTCCCGGTCTGCGCCTGCCGACAACGTTGCCTTGATGGTTTCCGACCGTTCGGCGTTATAGATCGTCCCGACGCCGGAAATGGTGGTGGAACCTTCCGAGAGAGACAAGCCTGCGCCATGGCCGGTTTGGACGAGCAGGGCGGCGGCTGCGGCGACCACCGGGGTGGCTGCGCTCGTGGTGGATTCCGGTGCCACGAGGAGCGGGGCTGCGCGGAGGGGCGCATAGAGACTATCACCGGTGACGGAGACGGTGTTTCGCTGATGCCCACCGTCGGTGCGTCCGACCGAGATCGCATTGTACGCGCTGCCCAGCAGCGGGCTGTCGGCGGGACCATTCGCCAGACCGACGACTTGAATAGACTCGTTTGCGTGGACCTGACGATCGACCATGCGCAGGATCTGTCCGGTTTCCGATGGCGTCCCTCCTATCCCAACCCAGCTGTGGTTGGTAATGCGGGTTGGACCGGTCGTGGCTGTGCCGGACGCGTTCGACAAGCTGGTGAACCAATTGACGGCGTCGTACGCGTCGATTTGCGTGAGGCCGGGTGCGATGGAGCTGGTGTTCCCATAGAACAGCCGCCCGACCGCCGTTGCGTGATCGGAAAAAGTGCCCGAAGGGTTCCCGTTCTGTGCCGTGATCACCTTGCCTGCAAATTGGGCATCGCTCGGGTTGGGCATGAAGATCGGAGCCGAACCGCCGCTGGTGTCGTTGACGGGGGCCTCCACCTGCGCGGCGCGTATGCCGGCTCCGGTTGGTGTCCCGCCGCCCAGCTCAGCTTGGAGGGCGCTGTACCCGACGTCAATGAAATCGGAGGCTGAGGTGATGGATGACGTGCAGAGACAGAACCCCGTGGCGAGTGCGAAGAGAATCGTGTTTGGGAACGAGTGCGTCCGCTCAGCGTGAAACCCCGTTCTATCGGGTCTCCTGTCTCGACTCCATGAGCAAGGTATGAATGAACGATGTTGCTTCACGTGCACGGCAACCTCCTGTGTGATGACAGATGTAGGGCGACGTCTGTCGATTCGTACGTGGGGACGATTGTTCAAGTCGTCAGTCGACAATGGACGTCTGCGTCCTACGGGGACGCATGTCTCAAGGGTGACGGACCTTCACATAGGGCCGATCACGTAGTTTCAACGTAGTGATCGATTCAGGCGCTGTCCAGTGATGGACGCCGACGCCTGCTACGGATGTGACACATAAGCAACAAGGCGGATGAAGATGGAGTCACGAATGTGTGTCGGCGGTGCCGGAATCCACACTGGGGCACCAGATGCTTGGGTGTGAGACAGAATACTCGACTAACCGATGCCCTCGGAATCCTGGGCATCACCGGATGAGGAGGCCCTCGTGAGCGGCTGCCAACTATTGTGGGTGGATGGCTCTACACGGCCACAGCAGTTGCGGGTATTGCGGATATATTGAGTTCTGATTGGAGGAGATCGTGGAGTCGTGCGATCTCAAACGGCTTGGCCAGGAAACGTCGTACGGTTTGTCGAATCGCGATGTCCGTCGCGCCTTCGACGGCCTGCTTCCCCATGGTAAAGACCGGGATCTGTGGGTCGATGGTCTCGATGGTATGGAGGAGTTTAAAGAGGCTGACCTGTGCCGAGAGTGCCGCCGACGTGATGCCCACGAATATCGCCTGAGGACGGATATCCCAGACCTCATGGAACGCACTCTCGATGGACCGAAGGAGCACTGGTTGGTACCCCTGCGATGTGAGCCAATCGACCAGTTGATTTCCAAAGTCGATATCCTGTTCCACGATCATGACGCACGCGCTGTTGCTGGTCGGGCGGTGTTGCATCGCCGGATCTCCTTTTGGCTCCAGTGTTACTCTTGCTGACATGTCAGGGTCACATCCTGAGACGAACCTTTTCCCAAGGAGGGATATATCAGAACCACTTCAGGGCGGGCTACCAACGAAGCCAGTGGTTGCACCAGATGTGACACAAAATTGCACAAGACCCGCAAATCGCTCGCCTTGCTCAACGGCCTACCTTATGGCAGATGGCTCTGACGCCCTTCGTTCAGGGCTCAAAAATGAAGATGTCTAGATAGTCACGTCGTTCCGGGATGAGCTGTGGGGAGGAGGCTGATGAAGAGGAGGGTGCGGATGGCGGTGCCGCTGCGCTCTGTATTTCAGGAGGTTTTCTGCTGCATGAATACGTCGGGCCATCTGATGATTGACAACGAGTATCAGACCTCGCGTGAAAATCAAAAACCCACCGGCAGCATCATCGCCACCAGTGGGTTTCATCAGAAGGTCATCTGAGCCGATTTCTTCACATGATGGCGGATCTCAGCGCCTCACATGCTACCGAACTCGACGATTGTGACGATGATCGAGGAGTTGCAGTCCGTGAAGTCGCTACGCCGACAACTGTCTCACTCGTCGCAAAATCAACCCTGCCAATCCTGAACCGAACAGCAGCGCAGCTCCCGGCAAGGGAACCGCAGCCAGCTGCGCGGTGCCGTTCAGCGTGAATTGGACGCTGAGATTGCTCGGCAGTCCTGGGACTCCGCCAAGACCGTGTGACCAGGTTAACCCGGTAAAGGCATTCGTCAGGCTATTGAACGAGCCGGTCGCATTGCCGCCGATGTTCGTATTTAAGCCACCGACGGGAATAAGGCCTCCTGTCAGTTGGGCAAACAACGAATTGAGATCGGCCGTGATTGTCGAGCCGCTCGTGCTGCTGCTCGGGGCGGGATTCGGGCCGCTAGTGAACAGGGAGAAGGTATGCGTTCCCAGCAGGGGCACGTTGATCGAAATGGGCGCAATGATGTCCGGCAGGGGCTGGTATTGCCCCATGACAATTTCTCCGCTGGTGGTGAAATTTCTGGACGCGATCGTCGTACTGCCGTTCTTCAGCGCCACCGACCCGCTGGTAAAGTCCAGTTCCGTGATCGTCTCCGCCTGTGATGCCCCTGGGAATATCCAGAGCCCCGACAGCAAGGCAAGTGTGACGGCAAGCCCTGAACGGATGTTCTTCGAAGAATGTTTCCTCATTTTCTGTTCATATCCTTTCTGGCCTTATGGTCTGAGCGTCAGTCCTCGCTCAGCAAGGCATGTGAAGGTGGCAGGTACATTATTGATGAGCGTGAAAGTACCAATTCTGTATCGGGAGAACTACAGACTCCTGCCTATGCCTGCAACACATGTGACGAAAACTGAGCTGCTAACAGGTTGTTGATGGGCTATGACGACCAAGAAATGAAGCTTCGTGTACGGTCACAGACGGAACCCGAATGGCCCGCAGGCTGTACGTTGAGCCTCTGAGCCCGCATCGCCGACTTTGCGAGGCGTGCGTCGCGGGAACGCCGCTGGCGGACTTTGTCAACCGCCTGCTAGACATTGCAGTAAGCAGCGCAGGCATCGTTGCATCAGCATCGACTGCTACATTCACGAGTGCATTCACTATACGCATTGATGCTAGGGTCATCACGGTTTCAACGATAACAGGCTCCGCTGCGGGGAACGAGAAAGAGGGTCGCCCTGTATTCCGTTCGAACCCTCGAACTTCGATATCACACGTCTCCTCTCGTCCCTCCCGTACGAATCATTCTTTCACAGCTGGTGCACGGAGGGGTATCGATCGGTAGCGAGAGGAGATGCCGATGCGACACAATGCCGTGCGATAGAGGAGCCTAGGGTCCGGATGACACGACCAATCCTGCTGGTGAACACATGAGAGTCCAACCGTTGAGTGTGTTCCTGATCATCACGGCAGGAGTCGGTTTTGTTCCGCGTCTGGCTCGTCGGCAGTGGCCTGGTGGGCCTTGTGCGTCGAAGGGTGGCAGGGGAATCCTTATTCTGAGATTCGAGGAAAGTTCTGTCGCATCTGGTGCACCTGGTGCACGTGGCTGTAGAGGACAGACGCAGCCTTTGATACACAGACGCACGGTGGATAGTGAAGGTGCGACTGTCCGAGCCGGAAGAACGTTGTGGCTTCCTAGGTCCATAGATCTAGGGCTATAGATGAATGTTGAGCGATCACACGAACTCGTCACAAGAGGAGATACGATGAACACCGAAAGAACAAGTCGCAGAGTCAGGACGTTGATCACTGCCGTGATTGCCGCAAGTGCCATGGCATGGGCAGGCAATGCAGCTGCGCACGTGGAGTACATTGATCTTGGGGGTGGAGGCTCGGCGACCGATGCCATGAAACGGTACGGCTGGATTGCTGGCGCCGACACGGATTTGGGCGATAGTCACCAGGTCTCGTTCTTTAAGTTTAGCCTGACTCAGGCCTCATTAGTCGACATTACGATGACCGGGGCCAACGAACTGGGCTTGAACCCGGCCTTTACCCTCTACGCGGGTCTCATGGGAGACCTCGCGCATGACGACACGGCGTTCGACCCAAACAATCCCGTGGACGGAAGCTTCAATAAGATTGCCTCCCCCGTGGATGACGGTGTCACGACGGATGCGTTCGGTCGCGTGTCTCCCTTCCGGGACACCGCAAACATCGATTATGAAGGTCAATTCAACGCGCTCGGCAGTTGGAGCATGGCCAGCGACCCATCCGATGGCGGAGTCTGGCGTGTCATTGACTACCTGACACATAAGAACGAGACCACTGGTAACGAATCGTTGCTCGGCTACTTTCTCCCAGCCGGCGATTACACGATTGTCGCGTCAGGCGCTGCTTGTAACACCACGGGCGCCGGCTGCACCGGTCCCTTTATCAATGGAACCGTGAATGTGAGTGCATCTCCGGTACCGGTTCCAGCAGCGTTGTACTTGTTTGGGACGGGCCTGGTCGGCTTGGCCGGACTGGCTCGCCGGATGAAGACGACAGCCTAACGACGAGAGTTGTCGGTCGTGAAACGTCCTGTGTGAAGCGTCGCACGTGCAGCGTGAAACGTCGTGCCTGAACGCGAAACTTGAAACCTGAAACCCGGAACCTGAAACCAGAAATTAGGAGAACCTGCCGATGGGACGAACAATGCATAGTTGCACAAGGCAGTCGGTCGTTCGGAAGTCTTACGTAAGCAGAATCGTGTCTGGTGTAGTCTTTGGAACATGCGCGCTGCTGCTGTGCAATCTGCAGCCGGCGATGGCCCATGTGTCCTTCACCAATGCCGGCACCTTCAACGGGACGGACCTCAACTTTTCTAATGCACTAAGCCAGTACAAGGCTTTCGGCTGGGTGGACGGCACCGATGCTGATCTGGGCGACAGCCATCAGGTCGGCGGCTTGTCCGCCCGCTGGTACCGCTTTACGCTGAATCAGCCGGGGTTGGTGGATATTTCATTGATCCAGGGCACCGCCGGCCTCGACCCGGCATTCACCTTGTATCGGGGAGCGTTTCTGAACGGTGCCCATGATGACAGCACGATCGATCAATTGAATCCCGTGGATCCGATCACCTTTCTCCCGATTCAGAGCGTCACCGACGCGGATCCGAGCGGACAGTATCTGAAGCATTCCGGGTATAGAGATACCGTCAACAATACGTACGAGGGCCAGTTCGATGCGTTCGGCAGTTGGAGCATGGGGAACGCTGCGGACCTGCCGTCCGGCGTGGAATATGTTCTTGCCGTGTCCGGCACGTCGGATTCGGATCCTAGCCGAGGACTGACCTGGGGTGGCAATGGGAATCACGACACCGCCGTAGGCACGGGCGAATCGCTGTTGCAGTATTTCTTGCCGGCCGGCACCTATTCCATTGCAGCGGGGGGCGAGGGTTGTAACGACGCTTCCGCAGCCTGCCGTGGCCCATTTCACTCCGCGACCTTTTCCCTGCACGTCCAACCGGTTCCGCTTCCCGCTGCGTTCTGGCTCATGGGCAGCGCTCTGGGGAGCCTGGGGCTGGTCGCTCGACGCAGGAAGCGGACGAGCTGCTGAAGAGCCGTACCAGTCGGAGCTGACAACGAGGTCTTGTGCATCTTTGTTCGAAGTAACAAGCGGAGACTACCATGATTGACCAACTGACTCCTCACGTTCGATATTGGCTCCTGTTGCCCTGTCTTCTCCTGGCCACAGAAGCCCACGCGCTGAACGTCTCGGACCCCTTCGATCCGTTCAATCCCTTTCCCGATCCGATCGTCAAAGGGTCGTTGCACGTTGGGCTGACCCCAATCGTCTCGTCCGGCAGCGGCTTGACGGCTCCCAACTTATTGATCAGTGCCGGTGACGGGACCAATCGGCAATTCGTCACCGACCAGATCGGCCAGGTGAGGTTGATCAAGGAGGGGGTTCTCCAAAGCACACCCTTCCTGGACGTCACCGCACGGCTACCGACTCTGAGTCCTGCCTATGACGAGCGCGGCCTGCTGGGCCTCGCCTTCAGCCCGACCTTTTCGACTCCGGGCACTGCAGGCTTTGGCAAGGTGTACACCTATACCAGTGAAACGGTTACCAGGCCGGCTGATTTTACTGTTCCGATGCCGCCTGGAACGGCTTTCAACCACCAGAATGTAGTGACCGAATGGACTGTCGATCCTAGCAATCCTGACATCGTCGATCCTGCGTCCCGTCGCGAGATCATGAGGGTCGACTGGCCGCAGATGAACCACAATGCGGGCATGCTGGCCTTCGGCCCGGACAACCATCTGTACATCTCCATGGGCGATGGCGGAAGCGGCAATGATGTCGGGCCGGGACATGGTACCAACGGAAACGGACAGGACTTGAGTAACCCACTTGGGACCATCCTCCGTATTGATCCGAACGGCAATAATAGCGCCAACGGTCAGTACGGAGTTCCCAGCGATAATCCGTTCGTCGCCACGGCGGGTGCCGTCCGGGAGATCTATGCCTATGGTCTGCGCCACCCCTGGCGTTTCAGTTTCGATAGCCAGACCGGCGCGTTGATCGAAGGTGATACCGGTCAGGTCAATGTCGAGGAGATCAATATCATCACCGCCGGTGGCAACTATGGCTGGAATTTCAAGGAGGGCCAGTTCAAGTTCGATCCCGTCACCGGAGAGGTGTCCAACGACCTGACGGGCCTTCCCCCTGGCCTGATCGATCCGGTCCTGCAATACGACCATGACGAGGGCACTGCGCTGATCGGCGGATTCGTCTATCGCGGCAGTGGGCTGCCTGAACTGCAGGGAAAGTACATCTTCGGCGACTGGGGCGCCTTTGCCAGTCCAACTGGACGGCTGTTTGCCGGTGATCTGGCGACAGGCACGATTGAGGAACTCAATATCGACAACATGACCCCCCTGAATCGCTGGTTGCTCGGCTTCGGTCAAGACGCCGAAGGCGAGCTCTATGTCCTGGCCAACAGCTCGCTGGGGCCGGCTGGGGTGACCGGAGAGGTCTTCAAGATCTCAGCGGTCCCGGTGCCTGCAGCGGCGTGGCTGTTCGGGACAGGCCTGCTCGGCCTTGCTCGACTGGCGAACCGTCGCATGAAGGCAGACGCATAGGCGGTCTCAACCGCACGAGAGTTCTCTATGACCGTTCGTGGCCGGTATCGTCTAGGGCGATACCGGCCACGGGTGGTGGCGAGCGCCGGATGTCTTCAGGAAGACGGCTCACTCAACAATTTCTTCTTCCCTTCATTTTCAAGATCGGTCCTCTCCTTGCTCCTTTTCGTGATCGACTCGGCCTCACATTCTTCATGAGTGGTTCTACGGCAACTGCCTGCATGCCACACGCACAGGCAGGCCGATACGCCGCTGCGACAAGATCCGTCGCTCGTGGTTCCTTCGATTCTGAGTTCCAGGTTTCATGTTCAACGTTTTAGAGGCAGCCTCAGGTTTGAGGTTTCAAGCTTCAGGTTTTCGGGCAACTTTAAACTTGAAACATGACACGTGAAACCGAACACTCAGGAGCGTAGGTGAACAGTCGGGCCAAACGGCCGTGACATCGAGAACATTGTCCCTGCCTCTCCGAGTCTGATTTCATCACATCTGTTGCACCCGTCGGTGCCTGTCGGTAGTCGGCTGAACTTAGCCCATGATACATCCTCGCACGTAATACAAGTAATGAGCGCCGTGATGTTCTGGCTGCGAAGCAGCACCGCACTGATGGTGGACGCGTGCAGTCTTGTGTCTGTGCGCACCGATCCTGTTTAGAGGCGACGCCGTATTTATCAACGCCGTGCGAAAGAGAAGACACATGGTCCACAACACGAAACCTGAAACCGGAAATTAGAAACGTGAAACGCTTACTCCATCCGAGAGCAACCAGAAAGGACTTCTATGTTCAACACACTTCGGGCACTACAACGCAGTGCACTCATGGTGATCGGTGTGTTCGCCCTCACTGGCAGCCCGGCGCTGGCGCAAAGCTATGTCTTCAGCGACATGGGCGGCTTGAGCGATTTTTCGAGATCGTATTTGCCGCGCGGCATCAACAATCTCGGACAGGTGGTGGGGGATAGCACGACCGGCGTGCCGGGCATCTGGAGCAACGGCAGTTGGAGCGATATCGCCGCGCGCCCCGGCTTTAGCGCGTACTCAGCGCTGAACATCAATGATACGGGGCAGATCGCGGGCATTGGAGTCGTGGACGGTGTGGACGCCTCTGTCGCCTTCCGTTGGGACAGCAGCACGACACAGCCGACCATCTTGACCGGCTTGATTCCACTCGACGTCACTCAGACGCTGTTGCCTTTCGACGTTGGAATGTCGATCAACAATCCAGGCGCGGTCGGCGGCCAGGTCTGGACGCCGGCCGGCGGGACCAATGCCGCCCTCTGGCAGCCCGGCAGCACGACCCTGACCGATTTGGGCAACTTGGGCGGACCATTTGTGTCTGTCTGGAATCACCAACTTAACGATAACGGAGTGCTGACGGGGACCGGCCATACCGAGAATAGCGACTCGATCCGCGGCGCCGCCTGGATCAACGGCACGCCCCAACTGCTGGACACCTTGCCCGGCGGTGTCAACAACGAGGCCAACAGCATCAACAATCTGGGGCAGATCGTCGGCGCGGCCAATAACGGCGTCTCTGACGACAACGGGGACATCAATGTGCCGGTCATCTGGAACAGCGTGAACGACCAACCGACGCTGCTGGGCACCCTCGGCGGGGCTAGAGGGATGGCGCTCTCGATCAATGACAGCGGCCAGGCTGTCGGCTTCAGCGAGACGACCGATGGCGTCGCCCATGCCACCCTGTGGGACAACGGCCAGGTCATCGATCTCACGCAATTCATCCCGGCGGATCTCATCGCCGCCGGCTGGCATATCATCGAAGATCCCATCGGCCAAAGTTCCGCCACCTCTTCCGACTGGATCGCCATCAGCGACCAAGGGCAGATCGTGACCAATCTCTATGACGGTAACGATCGAATTATCCCTTGGATGCTGACGCCCGTGCCGGTGCCGGCGGCGGTGTATTTGTTTGGATCGGGCCTTATTGGGTTGGCCGGACTGGCGCGCCGGCGGATGAAGGGAACCGCTTGACGACGAGCGTTGTCCGTCGTGAAGCGTCGCACGTGAAGCGTGAAACGTCGTGCTTGAAACGTGAAACCAGAAACTTGAAACGAGTCTCTCCATCTAGGAGCGACCAGAAAGGACTTCTATGTTCCACACACTTCAAAATGTTCGACGCAGTGCACTTATAACAATCGGTCTGCTCTCCCTTACCGGCAGCCCGGTCCTCGCGCAAAGCTATGTCTTCAGCGACATGGGTGTCTTGAGCAATCCCTCCACCACGTATTATACGCGCGGGATCAACAATCTCGGCCAAGTCGTTGCCGAATCTAGCGACGGCCACGCGAGCGTTTGGAGCAACGGCAGCTGGACGAACCTACCCGGTCTCGCCGGCTGGGGTTATGGGGCGCAGGACATCAATGATGCCGGCCAAGTGGCCGGCGCGGGAAATCCCACCGGGGTCGACGCCGTCGTGGCTATGCGCTGGGACAGCCTGTCATCACAGCCGACCGCCTTGGCCGGGTTGATTCCCTTGGACGTCACCCAGACCCTCTTACCCTTCGACTCCGGGATGACAATCAACAATCACGGCGCGGTGGCCGGCTGGGTCTGGACCCCGGCCGGCGGGCTCAATCCTGCCCTGTGGCAGCCCGGTAGCACGACCCTGACCGAATTGGGTAGCCTCGGCGGACAATATACCTGGGTCTATAATCACTCGAACAACGATGCCGGCCTGGTAGTCGGCTTTGGACAGACTGAGAACGGCGAGGCTTCTCGAGGGATTGCGTGGGACAACGGGGGGCCGCCGCAGGTGTTGGCACTGCTGCCCGGCGGGACCAACAACGAGGCCGATGGTATCAACAACCTGGGTCAGATCGTCGGCGCGGCCAACAACGGGGCATTCGACGACAACGGCGACATCAACGTGCCGGTCCTCTGGAACAGCGTGAATGGCCAACCGACCCTGCTGGGGACTCTCGGCGGCGCCAGGGGCATGGCCATGAGCGTCAATGACAATGGGCAGATCGTCGGCTGGAGCGAAGCCCTCGACGGAAGGGCGCATCTCACCTTATGGGACGATGGCCAGATCATCGATCTCAACCAGTTCATCCCGGTGGATCTCGTCGCGGCCGGGTGGCACATCAATGACGATCCCGTCCTGGAAAGTACCATCTTCACTTCTGATTTTCTCGATATCAACAACCAGGGCGTCATCATCAGCACCCTCTATCAGGGAGATTTCGTCAATACGCTTCCCCTGATGCTGACGCCAAACCCGGTGCCGGTACCGGCGGCAGTGTACCTGTTCGGGACGGGCCTGGTCGGCTTAGTCGGCCTAGCCCGCCGCAGAATGAAGGCGACAGACTAAGGAGAGCTGCCGCCCGCTGTGGACTGGTCGGCGGAGGCAGAGAACAATTTGAGTAGCTGTCACGTGTGAGTCTATTTGTTTGGAGGGAATCAAGATGAGACACGACAACATATTGCAGCCGCAGACTCGTCAATCAATGTGGAACAGGTCCGCGGTCGGTCCTCTTGCGCTGTCGCTCATCCTGGGCGGCAGCTTCATGCCCGCGTCGGCGATGGCCCATATCACCCCCGTTGATATCGGGGATTTTAATCTGGGGACGGCTGTCACCACGACGGAGCGCAACAACGGGGTCGCGGGAGATAAAGGCTGGATCGACGGCGCCGACGGCGATTGGGGGGACACGCACGCGTTCGCCTCGTACTCCTTCTCGCTTGTCGGCGACGGCAGCGCCGATGTGACGATTGCCCTCAGAGGGCGGTCGAATGCCTTCGGGGGCGCCGGGCTGAGCCCGGGCTTTACCCTCTACGAGGGAGTGGCGCATGTCGGCGGCGATCATGACTATTCCATCGGCTCAGAACTCATGCGTGCTGCCGACTGCGCCGCCACACCGGGCTGCACGACCACAGAAGGCTCGTTTCGAGCACTGACCAGCTTCCGCATCACCACCGATGCCGATCCGACCGGCACCGACGCGAGTGTCTTCGAATATATCGGCCACGCCTATAACGGCAGCGTGACGCTTCCCGGGGCCAATTCGCCCCTCTATGACGGTCAGCCGTACCTGGTGCCGAATGGGGATGGGATGGCGACTGGCAATGCCGTGTCCTTCACCTTCTCGAATTTGACCGCAGGGGACTACCTCGTGTTTGCCGGCGGGACGAACTACAACGCCGTGACCTCACCGGCGCGTGGCATGGGCCTCACCCTGACCGTGGCCCCGGTTCCAGTGCCGGCTGCGGCCTGGTTGTTTGGGTCCGGCTTAGCGGGACTTTGGGGGATGTATCGACGGAAGGCGTCGTAACCAGATCAATTGCGGAACTCCGTCGCCCGGTGTGAACCGGGCGACGGGGCCTGGACTCGTCTCTCATCATTGTCATCCCAAGGACAGACCACCCCTGCATCAGACATCTGGAGATGTACCCATGAACTACCTGAAATATCTTGCTTCCATGTCGTTGGCGATCGCGCTCGTGTTCCTGACGGCTCAGGCCCACGCCCATATCAGCTACGGCGAGTTGGGTACGTTGTCGAATATCGGCGATACCGCCAGTGTGACCAAGAACGCGTTTTCTCGGTATGGCTGGGCGCTCGGCGCCGATGCCGACCTCGGCGACAGCCACAAAGTGGGCGGCGCAGGGGGCTACTTTAGGTTTTCGTTGACGCAGGCGGCGACGGTGCAGATTTCCGTGGCGGCTGCAGCCGCCACGATGAACCCGGCGCTGAGCGTCTATGCCGGGCAATTGCCGAGCGGCTCGCATGATCAGGATCCGGGCGATCTCACGGCACTCTATCAGTTTTTTGATAACGGCGGGTTACTCTACAAGGCGTCAGACCGAGATATGGCGCCGAACGATCCGCAGATCAGCCGGTATATTCCGACCGGCTTCAATGCCGATGGTCCCGTGCTTGACGTCAACGGGTTTCCGGTGTTGGTGGAAAACCCGGTGTGGAATCAGCCCGATGCGAATCTCGGAGGTTTGAGCCCGGCCGAATGGTATGCGGCCAACTATACGCCGCACAATGGCTATCGGGACACGCTCAATTTCACCACCCAGGGTGGCTTGCGATTCGATGCCGCCTTTGGATGGGTGCCCAACAACTTCGACCCGGTGAATGGGCCGACCGAAGGGTTCACGGGTCAGTTTGATCCTTTCGGGGATTGGAGCATGTCCAACGGCGACGGGGAGTGGAGCAACGCCCTCTACATTTCCTCCGCCAGCCTGACGGGATGCGAGGGTCCGAACTGCGTCTCCACCACGAGCGGCGGGTTTCTCAATCCTGGCCATGTGGCGGGCAACAACGGGTCGGTGGAGAGCGTCTTTCTGACTCTGGCTGCCGGAGAGTACATGATTGCGGCAGACGGAGAAGCCTGTACGGACACGTCGACGGCTTGCCGTGGGCCGTTTCAAACAGCCACCGTCTCGGTCTCCGTGGTGCCGGTGCCCGCTGCGGTCTATTTGTTCGGCACGGGTCTCGTCGGCCTCGCCGGACTGGCGCGGCGGAAGATGAATCCCACGGTCTAAACTAAGGATTCTCAACGCACCAATTTCACGAATGGAGAAAAGTCCCGTGTTCCACACACGTCAGACGCTACAACGCAGTGCACTCCTGGCGATCGGTGTGCTCGCCCTCACCGGCAGCCCGGCGCTGGCGCTCGACTATGTCTTCAGCGATTTGGGGACGATCACCGGGCCGTTAGCAGGAACGCAATCCGTACCACAGTACATCAACAATCAAGGCCAGGTCGTGATCAGCGCAACCAATCACTACCTGTATAGTGCCGGAACCTATACTCGGTACCAGAGCCTGCCGGGCGGCAAAGAGGTTCAAGTCGGCAATGTGAACGATTTAGGCCACACTGCCGGGTGGATCTCTCTGGGCGAGGAAGTTGACGCAACTATCCCCGTCCGATACGACGGGGCAATTCCTACGCCATTGCAAGTATTGGGCGGCGGGACCCAGGCGTATGCTCAGAGCATCAATAACCATGACCAGCTCGTCGGCAACGCAGTGTCAAATGACCACGGCACCATTCGCCCGGTCCGGTGGGATGGCACGGCCGTCACGGATCTCGGCACCCTTGGCGGAACGTCCGGCACTGCCAACGACATCAACGATGCCGGAGCCATCGTCGGAGAAAGCCACACGCCGAACGATGCCTCCTTGCACGCCACGCACTGGAATGGCTCCACCATCACGGATCTCGGTTCGTTGGGCGGCTACAGTGCCGCGTTTGGTATCAACGAGGCCGGACAAATTGTCGGCTATAGCTATGTGAATGTCGATAACTCCGGTGTCAGTGCCGTTAAATGGTTGAGTGCTGCTGATGCGCCGATTGATCTGCCCTCGTTACCCGGCACGTACGAGGACATGGCGATTCAGCTGAACAATGTCGGTCAAGTCGTCGGCTATAGCGTGGTGGATGTGGTGGATGGGGTCGAAGTTACCGCCACGCTCTGGGACGGCGATCAGGTGATCGATCTGAACGATTTCTTGCCCCCCGAGTTGGCGACGGCCGGCTGGCGCCTGACCTCTGCCGCAGACATTAACGACCACGGCGTGATTGTCGGGATTGCACAAAAGGGATGGACCCATGATGGGGTCGCTGGCTTCCAACTCACCCCCGTCCCCGTGCCGGCTGCCGTCTGGCTGTTCGGCAGTGGGCTCGTGGGGCTCGCCGGATTGGCCCGGCGTCGTATGCAGTCAACACACTAAGGAGAGTCGCTGTCCGGTATTGGGCCGGGCGGCGATGGATGGATCTGTCGTCAGGAATGCTCACGCGTGATGAACACGCATAGATGGAGGGACTGACAATGACACAGGACACGTTCATGCAGCTGCAGACTCCCCGCGCACTGTGGGTCCGGTTTAGGATTGGTGCTCTGGCCCTCCCGCTCGTTCTAGCCTGCAGTCTCATGGCCACGTCGGCGATGGCGCATGTTACTCCGCTTGATATCGGGGATTTTAACCTCGGCACGGCCGTCACCACGACCGAACGAAACAGTGCGGTCGAGGGCGATAGAGGGTGGATCGATGGGGCGGACGGCGATTGGGGGGATACCCATGATACCGCCGCGTACATCTTCTCGTTGGTGGGCGAGGGCAGTGCCGATGTGAGTCTGGCCGTCAGAGGCCGAACGAATGCCCTCGGGGGGAGCGGGTTGAGCCCGGGGTTTACCCTGTATCAGGGCCTCCCGGATGCTGGAAACGGAGACCATGACCATTCGATCGGCTCCGAACTGCTGCGCGCCGCCGACTGTGCGGCCACGCCGGGCTGCACGACTACGGAAGGCTCGTTCCGGGTGATGACCAACTTCCGAATCACCAATGACGCCGATGAGACGGGCACCAGCGCGAGCATCTTCACCTATGTCGGCCATGCCTATGACGGGAGCGTGACCCTTACTGGAGCCAATTCTCCGCTCTATGACAATCAGCCGTATCTGGTGCCCAACGGCGATGGGACGCTGGATCGAGCCGTGTCCACAACGTTTCATAATTTGACTGCGGGAGACTACACCGTGTTTGTCGGGGGGATGAACTATGCCGCTGTCGGATTTCCGCTCCGTGGCACAGGCCTCACCTTGAGCGTGACCCCCGTCCCGGTGCCCGCCGCCGTGTGGCTCTTCGGCAGCGGGCTGGCGGGGCTGGCGGGATTGGCTCGGCGGCGGATGAAGACAAACCTGTAAGGGATGGTTTCAAGAAGCACTGCTGAAAATGGCAGAGGCATTGATTGTCGTGGAGTCCGTCCCGTGCTTGTCTGAGGGACGGACATGGCTGAAGTGCCTGAAAGGAGACCATCGCTATGACACACGCAATCCTCGGCGAGAAACGCCCGACCGTCCCTGCGAAAACCTATGTCCTCACAGTCTGGTTGAGCTGGTGCGTCGGCCTGTGCGCACTGGTGCTGGGCTATCCGCAGCCGGCTGCTGCCCATATGGCCTTCAGCGACGCCGGGACGTTTAACGGAACAGACATCCTAACCTATTCACGGACCGCAGGTTCGTACTATGACTTTGGTTGGGCAGAGGGCACTGACGCGGATTTGGGCGACAGCCACCAGCTCGGACCGGGCTCGCGCATGTTCTTCTTCACCTTGACTCAACCGGGGTTGGTTGATCTCTCCGTGATTCAGAACACCGAAGGACTTGACCCGGCCTTCACCGTCTATGCGGGAAAGCTTCCCAGACTGGCCCATGACGATACTCTGGCCGACCTCTTAACTCCAGTGGATTCTGTCACCTTCGAGCCCATCCAGAGCGTGATCGATGCCGACCCCAGCGGACTGTATCTCAAGCATTCTGGGTATCGGGATACCCTCAACCACACGTACGAGGGTCAGTTCGATGCGTTCGGCAGTTGGAGTATGGCGAACGATGCGGGGGAACATTCGACGCTGGAATATGTGATCGCCGTGTCCGGGACGTCAGACTCAGATCCCAGCCGCAGTCTGACCTGGGGCGGCAACGGGAATCACGACACCGCAGTGGGGACGGGCGAATCGCTGTTGCAGCATTACCTGCAGCCCGGCATCTACTCGGTCGCTGTGGCCGGAGAACGGTGTAGTGACGAGAGTAGCCCGCTCTGCGGGGGGATCCAACACACCGCGACGTTCACGTTGCACGTGCAACCCGTCCCGCTTCCTGCCGCAGTCTGGCTCTTCGGCAGCGGGTTGGCGGGATTGGTCGGAGTGGCGCGTCGCCGGATGAAGACGCAGGTTTTGTGACAGTTTGAATTGGCTGCAACGTTAGGCCAGTGTGTTCATCACAACAAACGCAAGGAGTCCTTTATGAGACCAACTAGAAAGAATCGCTCAAGGCACCATTTGATTGGCATGGCCATGCTCGGCCTCGTTCTCTTGGCTGGCAACCAGGCCGAGGCGGCGTATAATTTTTTTGATTTAGGCACGGCTGGGGGACCGTTTTCTGAGGGATTGGCCATCAACAATTCAAATCAAATCACCGGGAGGAACGGCGATGGCAGCGGGGAAATCATGACCCGCTGGAACGGAACCACCATGCAGACATTTCCAGACCCGGGTCGGTCGAACGGCGGGTGGGCCATTAACTCGTCCGGTGTGATTGCTGGGGGAACTACCTCGGATCCTAACGGTTGGTTCCATGCGGCGATGTTTTCCACCGATGGTACGCGGACGGACTTGCATGATCTTACTGGTACAACAGACCCTATCGTTCCTCGGTGGAGCCTTGCTCAAGGAATCAATCAAGCCGGGCAGATTGTCGGGGCCTCCGTGACGGCCGATGCGGAGGCGACCAAGCCGATTCTTTGGGATAACAGTGTCGATCCCACGGTGTTGCCGACCTTAGGCGGTGCCTCTGGTGAAGCGAACGGGATCAATAATACAGGACAGATGGTGGGCTACAGTTATCTCGACGGCGATGCCGCGCATCACGCAACGCGCTGGACGCTGTCCGGTCAGACCATTGGTATTGATGATCTCGGAACACTCGGTGGCGCATCCAGCAGTGCCTGGGCGATTAATGCGAATGGCCTGATCGCGGGGTGGAGTAATGTGACTGGTGAGGAGCAGCATGCCACTTTGTGGGACGGCAGCGCAATCACCGATCTGGGCACGTTAGGCGGGGTCAATAGCCAGGCCCTGGCAATCAACGTCGACGGCAGCATTGTCGGATGGAGCGAATTGGCGGATGGCTCCCAGCGTGCCACGCTGTGGAAGGACGGCCAGATCATCGACCTCAACAGCTTGTTGCCTTCTGAGGCAGTCTCAGCCGGATGGATCTTACGCTCGGCGGCCGGGATCAACGATCAGGGCTGGATTGTCGGTGCGACCGACACCAACGCGCAATTAGGCCAGACCGATTGGCACGGTTTTTTACTGTCCCCCACGCCGGTGCCTGTACCGGCGGCCGTGTGGCTGTTCGGAACTGGGCTGGCGGGCTTGGTCGGCCTGGCGCGCCGACGGATGCACCGGCAGGCGTTGTAAGGACTTATTGTGTGGGTACGGACTTGTCGTCCGACGCGCCAACGATACCAGACAGCAACAGGGTGGGCCACACCAGGTGGCCTACCTATGCGGAAAATCACGAATCAACGAGAGGAGTAGCTGATGAGACAACGACTGATCATGTTTATCGCGGCGATCGCCGCATTGGCCGGTGTTGTGCCTGGGCAGGAATCCTCGGCACATATTGTTCCCGTCGACTTTGGGTCCTTCGATGGTTCGGTGGGGGCCACGAACAACGGGACCGGCACCGGCGTCAATGCCGGTACCAGTGGCAACTATGGCTGGATCGATGGCGCCGATGGCGACTGGGCTGACTCTCACAAAGTTGGCTACTATACATTCTCGCTCACCGGCCAGGCGGCGGACGTGACGCTCTCGTTCAGAGGAAAGAACAATGCCTTCGGGGGGACGGGTCTGACGCCTGGGTTTACCCTCTATTCCGCAGAGGCGGAGTATGCGGGGGATCATGATTTTAGCGTTGGATCAGTACTGTTGCGCACCGCCGACTGTGCGGCTACGCCCGGCTGTACTACCACGGAAGGGTCGTTCCAGTCGCTGGCCACCTTCCGCATCACCAATGATGCCGATCCCACAGGAACCAGCCCGAGTGTCTTCACCTATGTCGGCCACGCCTATGACGGCAATAATGTGACCCTGCCCGGCGCGAACTCGCCGCTGTATGACAATAACCCCTACCTTGTGTCTGGAGCGGATGGTGTGGCGGACGGCGTGGCGTCGCGCACATTTCAAAACCTGGCGCCTGGCGAGTACATCGCCTTTGTCGGAGGCGTGAACTACAACAGCCAAGCAATTCAGGCCGCCCGTGGTATCGGCGGCACGTTGACCATCACCCCCGTCCCCGTTCCCGCTGCCGTCTGGCTCTTCGGCAGTGGGCTGGCGGGGTTGGTCGGTGTGATGAGACGGCGTCAGTCGGCGGTATAAGGCGTAACTCCTGGCTATAAACAGACAGGCCCATCCCTCTGCCGTCAACGGAGAGAGATGGGCGCACGGTAGCAGACTACAGGAGACGACGTATGAAACCATTCAAGGTCTA
>SWDG01000019.1 GCA_005116965.1 Nitrospira sp.
GCGACGAGAATTCACCGTTGAAGAACACCGCCCCATCCAGTGTCAGGGCTTTCAGGACTTCAGATAGCACATCCATCTCGCTATCTCCCAACCAAGTCGCTCGGCTACATGAGCTGGACGCTCTGATACGCGCCGTGCAGCTTAGCACTGCCCTGATAAAAGATCGAGACGCGCGGCTAAGACGCCACAGCGACTGTCCGGTACAGTGCAAACAGAGAGAGCGTGGCGCAGGAAGCGGCGTCCTCGATACAAGGGAGAAGGACCTCATGTCAACTCCAACGAGTAAAGAAATGGGCAGTCTCACGGCTCGACTCAAAGAGATTTGGACAGCGGGAGACGATGATCGCTTCTCGCGTTACCTGGAAGGCGGTGCGCGAGAGTTTTACGAGCGACTCACCATCGCCCCAGGATGCCACTTGCTGGATGTCGCCTGTGGATCCAGTCAACTGGCACTGATGGCGGCGAAAGACTGCATCGAGGTGACCGGTGTGGACATCGCTGGCAACTTAGTGGAACGGGCACGGGCTCGCACGCAAGCGGAAGGGCTCGATGGTGCTGATTGGGAACCAGGCCTACATCAGATCGTCTCTGTCACGATACGTACATCGAAATGTGAGCGATCTGGTTTTTATCGATTACTGAGGAAAGGAGCCTGACGGGACTGATGCCTTGGCTGGTCTCGGAGTCGCACGGCAATGAGGTCACGTGAGACACGTGCAAGTGCATTTACCTGCATGGTCACCGACGTAGAAATGGGAGCCCCTGTGCGGGAGCAGCCATGGACGCTCGTCACTGTATCGGATTCGATGAATCGTTATCTCTTCCGATACACCTCTCGGTGAACCGTAGGGAAGGATTTGATGATGGACGACTCGAGAGGGGGCTTCGATCTTCTTGACAGCACGTATCATTCTGAACCAAGCCCATTGGCGTCCTGGACAAGATCTAGATCGGCATCGTATTTGCTCAGCATACGTGGATGTGAGGCGGGAACACCGTTGCGGATCGATAAAGTGAGAGAGTGGAGGAGCCAGTGTCGTGCGCACGAGACGGACCACGCCGGCAGGGAAGGAGGGAGTGGAGAGAGAGAGCTGTGGAGAGGGGGCAGAGTAAACACACGTAGTGAACATGGTTCTGAATCATAGAGCAGGGGGTGGCCTTTACGGGGAGCCGGTCCCCCTCAGCGAACATACGCGTGGCCGGGATGATCCGGTCAGCAAGACAAACCAATATGCATTCTACAGAGGGAGACGATCATGGCGAAGTTCGAGGGAACACCTTTCAATGACTATCTTTTGGGGATGGATGGAAACGACGAACTCTATGGCCGTGGAGGGAACGACCGCCTCGTCGGTGCCAAGGGCGACGACCTGCTCGACGGTGGGACCGGGGCCGACGTTATGCTCGGCGGCTCCGGCAACGATACCTATGTTGTGGACAATGTGGGCGATCTTTATGAGGAAGGCACTGCCGATGCGACTGGTGGGATGGACACCGTGATCTCATCCATAAGCCATAACGTGGGCTTGGGGATCGAGCACCTTATCCTGACCGGTCCTGTTGCCATCAACGGCACCGGCAATGAGAATAACAATAGCCTTACCGGCAATGCCGCCAATAATATGCTGTCCGGCCTGGCTGGCGATGACACGCTCATTGGCGGGGCCGGCAACGACCTGCTCAACGGGGGGGTCGGCTTCGACACAATGGACGGCGAGGCCGGGCACGACACCTATGTGGTCGATAGCCCCTTGGATGTCGTGATCGACAGGGGCCCCGGCAATGAGGTCGATACCGTTCAGAGCAGTATCAGCTATACGCTGAACGGGACCATCGAGCGCCTGATCCTAACCGGGACGGTCGCCAGCACAGGTGTGGGCAACGCGCAAAACAATGTCCTCACCGGCAATGGCGCCAATAATCTGCTCTTTGGTGAACTCGGTGATGACCAACTGAATGGCGGGGCTGGGAATGACACGTTGCTCGGCGGCTTCGGGAACGACCTGTTGAACGGGGGAACCGGCGCCGACACGATGAATGGCGGTTTCGGCAACGACACTCTCAGGGGTGGCACCGGCAAAGACGAGCTGACTGGTGGAGATGGCGCCGATCGCTTCGATTACAACGCGGTCAGCGAGAGCCCTGCCGGCACGGGCCGGG
>SWDG01000001.1:0-94922 GCA_005116965.1 Nitrospira sp.
CCATCACTGATCTGCTGATCGATCAGGTGGAATTTGCCAACGTGCTCGTCCTGAATAAGATCGATGTCATAGAGCCAGGTGAACTGCAGACATTGACGGCGATTCTGGCCACCTTGAACCCAGACGCAGCGATCCTCCCGGCGCGGTATGGGCAGGTTCCACTGACGGAGATCCTCAACACGGGGCGGTTTGAATTTGCGCGAGCCTCACAGGCGGCCGGCTGGATGAAGGCGCTGCGCGAAGGCGCGCGGTCCGAATTCCAGGAGTACGGCATCGGGAGTTTCGTGTATCGGAGCCGCCGTCCGTTTCACGCGCAGCGGTTGGCTGACCAGTTGCGACGGCCCTGGCCAGGGGTGCTGCGCGCCAAGGGGTTGGTGTACTTAGCCAGCCGACTGGAGTTCATCGGGTTATTTTCGTTGGCCGGGACCGTCTGGCAACTCGGACCAATGGGCTGGTGGCGGGCCATGATTCCGGAAGAGCGGTGGCCTGATTCGCCGGAGGTGAAGGCACAGATCAAGGCCATGTGGCATCCCAATTTCGGCGACCGGCGACAACAGGTTGTGATCATTGGTCAGCGGATGGATGAAGCGGCGATCCGGGCGGGCCTCGACGAGTGCCTGTTGACCGACGCGGAGCTGGTCGAGGGTAAGGCTGCTTGGCGGAAATATCAGGACCCATTTCCGCGTTGGAGCTGAAACGACATCGGGCCAGGCAAATCGGATCTAGAGGAGGGCGAGCAGGATGTCCAAGGTAAGTGTGATCGCGGTGTCGGGTTTCTTCGGCGCTGGCAAGACGACCGTTCTGCGAAGTCTGGTGCGCAAATTGGATCCGCGCAAGACGGCGGTGATTACGAATGATCTGAGTAGATTCGGGGCGGAGCATGGCTCGTTTGACGCCGAGCATTACATCCGAGGCGAAGCGCTCATCGAGTTGAGCGGCAGGTGCAACCAGTGTTCGTTGCGTGAGCATCTTGCCGACACGATCATGCAGCTGGTTCGCTCGGGTCGCTTCGAGACCATCCTCGTCGAGAGTTCCGGTAGTACAGACCCGCTGCTGGTCACCAACGCGTTCGATGGCGTCGATGCCGAGGGATGTGCGCTCTCCGCTGTTGCACGGCTCGATCATTTGGTGACGGTCGTCGATGCGGAGCGCTTCTGGAAAGACTATGAGTCCGGAGACAATCTCCGTGAGCGTGGACTCGGCACGGGGTTTGACGATGAGCGAACGATCGCAGAATTGCTCGCAGATCAGGTTGAATGCAGCACGACGCTCGTGCTGAACAAGTGCGATCGTGTGACGCAGGCGGAGCGGCAGCGTCTTGAGCGGTTTCTCCGGAGGATCAACCCCGACGCAGTTTGTATCACGACGTCTCAGGGAACGCTCAATCCGTCGTTTCTTGAGATGTGCTGTCCTCTCGACGGCCACGGGCGTGATCCAAAACCAGGGTGGATGCATTTGCTGAACGGCGCCCCATTGCTGGAAGAAGAACACGACTCAGAAGAGGTGTTTGTCTACCGGGCGAAGCGTCCGTTCCACCCGTTTCGATTCTGGCTATTGATGCAAGAGGAATGGCCGGGTGTGCTGCGATCTAAGGGCTATTTCTGGGTCGCCTCACAACCAAAGACTTGCTACATGTGGTCGCAGGCCGGCGCCAACTGCCTATACGAGCGGCTGGGCCGCTGGTGGGTGGCGATTCCGGATCGGCACTGGCCGCAGGGGGAGGGAGCACTCGAAGAACTGCGCAAGGTGTGGGATCTCGAATTCGGGGATCGCCGGATTGAACTGGCCTTCATCGGCGAAGAGATCGATCGTGTCGATCTTACCCGACGGTTAGATGCCTGTCTGTTGACCAGTGGTGAGCTGTGTCTAGATGAGGAGCTATGGCGCGCTTTTCGAGATCCACTCAAGAAGCCGAGTTGGGAAAAACGGCACACACGATCCGTACAGCGCGACTTGTTGCCCGAGGAAGAGGGTTGAGTCGATGCTCAACCTCGAAGAGATTCAGGCGACGAATGGGCTGGGCTGTGAACTCTGCAGTCTGTGTGCCTCGACCGAGACGGGGGATGTCGGGCCTCGCATCCTGGCTTTCGCCGATCTGGAACGGCGCGCGAGTACGGGAGGGGTGTGGCAACTCTGTCGATGTTGCCAAATTGCCTTGGCGCTTTGGGATAGCGGTGGCGTTGATGATCTCCCCAGCGCATGACGGATAACCAGGACAGCGGATCAACGAGAAGGAGGAATGATGGGACGCTATTGCCAAGTGACCGGGAAGAAGCCGGTCTCGGGAAACAACGTGAGCCATGCCAACAACAAGACGAGACGGCGTTTTCTGCCGAATCTGCAGCGGAAGCGCTACTTCCTGCCGGATGAAAATCGGTGGATCACGCTCTCTGTCTCAACTCATGGGATGAAGATTATCGATAAGAAAGGACTCGCTCGGGTGGTTGCGGAGATGCGGGCGGCGGGGGAGAAACTCTAACTCTAAGGAAGGACATTCACGATGCGTGAAGTCATTGCCGTCGCCTGTATCGGCTGTGAGACACCGGGTAAGTCGGTCTATTCGACGACCAAAAATAAGAAAAACGATCCGGACCGGATCGAATTGAAGAAATATTGTTCCTTCTGCCGCAAGCACGCGGTGCATAAGGAAAAGCGGTAACACGATTGTGACACAGCCTCGCCTTCATCGCATCCTGCTGGCCGGAGCGTTGCTGGCCTATCTGGCGCTAGCACTGCCCTTGCCGTTCGTCCTGCTCGATCATGAGCTGGGACTGCTGACAGGCGATCCCGCCCATACAACCCTAGACGACCATGCCTGGCTGGACTGTGCCGCCGGGACGGGGCTTGTTTCTGGCGAGCCCGAAATTGTTCTGATCGATAGTGCTGCCCTTTTGAGGCTATTCCCTACAGAACACATCCAATCGCCAATCGCTATCAGACTCTCCGTTCGTGGCCCTCCTGATCCTTCCCTGTAGTATCACAGTCAATCTGAGCCGTTCGTCAATGGAGTGACAGAAACGCTCTGTTGGCAATTATTGGCTGAGGAAAGAATACGATCACTATTTGGATTGCAAGGAGGGTCGCTGTGAGCCAGTTGCGTTGTATGGGGCTGTATCTATTTCTCGCGACAGTCATAGTTGTGAGCGGGGTCGTGTGTTCAGCAGTGTCGGAGGCTGCCGAAAAGGAGAAAGATGCCTCTCAAGAGGTCGAAGTGCCGGTGGTAGAGGTTCGCGATCAATCGATTAAGTCTACCGGTACGGGCACGCTGCATGTGGACCAGCCAAGTCCCTCGGCGAGTCGGTTGGGGCTCTCGATGCGGGAGATTCCCGCCAGCGTCGAAATTGTGGATCAGACGTTGTTGCAGGAGCGAGGACTACGGACGATCTCCGAAGCGGTGGAAGGGGCCACCGGCGTGACCGTGGGGGATTCCCCGGGTAATCCCGCCAACTTCTCCATGCGCGGCTTCACCAACAATCAACTTCGATTGCTCTACGACGGGCTGATGATCGGACCCGCTTCGATGACCTCCCGGCCGCGGGACACCTGGAACCTGGAGCGCATCGAAATCCTCAAGGGCCCCGCCTCAGTCCTTTACGGCGAAGGCGCGCTCGGCGGGGCCATCAACTTTGTCACCAAGCGGCCGGTGCGGAGTGAGCAGGTCACCGTGGATGCGTTGTTGTCATACGGGACGTTCAATACGCTGCGTGCGGCAGCAGGCAGTGGCGGCCCTCTGCGCTGGGACAATCTGCACTATCGCGTCGATCTGAGCTATCAGACATCGGACAGCTTCAGCGGCGTCCAACGCACGCCGTACACCTATTGGAACATGACCAGTGCCCTGCTGTATGACGCGACGTCACGCTTGAATTTTGAACTGTCGTTCGACGTCAGCCATGACCGCAGCGTCCCCTATTGGGGTACCCCGCTGGTCCTTAGGAGCTTCGCCGGGGCCTCTGCCGTTCCCGATGTCGTCACGACACGGGATGGGCGGACTATCGATGCGCGCATCCTCCGTCAGAACTTCAACGTCGTCGATGCCAACATGAGCTCCACGACCTACTGGGCCAAACTCAAAGCGAACTGGCAACCGACCGACACCATCCAGATTCGCAACCAGGGCTACTACTATTGGGCTGGGCGGGACTGGCAGAATGCCGAGACCTACCAATTCAACCCCGGCACCCTGTTGATCGACCGGGATCGGTTCTTCGTTCAGCATGATCAGTACATCCTCGGAGACCGGCTGGAGATGCAAGTCAACGAGCCGATTTTCTCCCACAAGAATCGGTTCGTCGTCGGGGTGGATTTCAGCCACCTGCACCTGAATCGCCCGAGCTTTTTCAGCGGGGGAGACAGCGTGGACCCCTTGGCCCTTCCCTCCGGCTCCTTCGGGCCGATCGTCTCGGCGGAACAGCGGTCCACCATCACCACCACCGCCATCTTCGCGGAAAACCAGTTCCATGTGACCGACGCATTGAAACTGGTCGGCGGGATGCGGTTCGACCATATCGATCTCAACCGGAAGTTGTTCAACAACGCTGGGGTGTTCAATACGGCGGCCAGTTTTGAGCGGGACTTTCAGCCGGTCACCTGGCGCGTCGGCGCTGTGTACGACCTACTCCCGACTTTGACGCTGTATGGGCACTATGCGACGGCGGCGGATCCCGTCGGCACGAACATCTTCATTGTGCGAGCGGCGGAGAACTTCGATTTGGCCACCGGCGCCCAGTGGGAGGTCGGCCTGAAGCAGAGCCTCTGGAACAATCGGGCGGAATGGACTGTGGCCTACTTCGATATCTTCCGGAAGAACATCTTGACCCAAACCACCTTGACGACGGCAGAGAATGCGGGACGCCAGACCTCCAAAGGCTTCGAACTGAGCGCGGCCGTGCGCCCGACGGACGCGTGGCGGATTCAGGGAAACATGACGTTTCTGTCGGCGGAGTTTGAGGACTTCGCCGAGCAGACTGGCGGCAATCTGGTCTCGCACGCTGGCAATCGGCCGCCGAACGTGCCGCAGACGGTGGCGAATCTCTGGAGTCAGTACCGGGTGCCGTTCGTCATGCCGTTCGACCTGGGGGCCTCGTTCCGCTATGTGGGCCCACGCTTCGCGGACAATGCCAATACGGTGCGCCTGCATAGCTACACCACAGCGGATGTCTGGGTCACGATTCCGTATAAGCAGTTTGCGCTTACTATCCGAGGGCGAAACCTGGCGGATAAGACCTATGCCCTCTGGGCGGATCCGTTCTATCCCAGCCAGGTGTTGCTCGGCGCCCCCCGGACGATGGAAGTGATGCTCACTGCGCGCTTCTAAGGAGATGACGAACCTTAAGGTTGTGATGACGCTGCATCGCCGGCTCGGTCTCATAGCAGGGCCGGCGGTGCTGCTCTGGTTTCTGTCGGGGGTGGTGTTGCTGTGGGTGCCCTATCCCACTCTGACGGAGCGAGAGTGGCTGCTGACTGCTGAAACCATTCAGCTACCCGACTGTTGTGCGTCGCTTAGCCAACTGCTGGAGCGATTGGATCGACCAGAAGGAATCGAGTCGGTGCGTATCCGAATGGTGGGCGGCAGGCCGGTGGCAACGGCACAGTCGCTCAATGGAATGACAGCGTCGCTCACAGCCGACACTGCGGAAACAATCGCTCCCCTCAGCCGGGAATGGGCCCAGCGCATTGCTTTGCAGATTGCTCCCGGTCACGCAGTCGAGGAGATGAATCTGATCGATCATGATGTCTGGACAGTGCATCAGCGATTTGATCCATATCGACCATTATGGAAAGTGCAACTGTCTGGAGAACGCCGTTCTGTCTTGTATGTCTCAAGTGTGACCGGCGACGTTGTACAAGACACGACAGCAGATGAGCGAAGATGGAATCTGGTTGGAGCGATTATTCACTGGTGGTATCTCCCCTGGCTGCGCCGCCACTGGGGTTGGTGGGACCAAGTCGTCTGGTGGGTGAGTGCGATCGGAACAGTGATGGTGGTGGCCGGCGGTCTGATTCTTGGTCGAGAGTGGATGAAACACGGTTGGTCTGGGCTCTTCGTCGGCCGGTGGAGGGTTCATCGAGTGCTGGGTATGATCGCCGGCATTTCAGCTTGTTGCTGGATGGCGAGCGGGTGGTTGTCGATGGATCATGGGCGCTGGTTTTCTGATGGGAAGGTCAATGTCGAAAACCGTGAGCGATTCATGGGCGGACGGCTCATTTCAGGGGATGTCGGGGCCATGCCGGATTTCTCCACGACATTGGCGGGCGAGACAGTCAAAGAGATTCGACTGACCAAAATGGCTGGCATCGTCCACCTCATGGCCCGCACGTCTTCCTCGCATCAAGCCATAATGGCGATAGCGGAGCCAGATGAGAGTCCGCGGGAAACATTTCAGGATGAGGTGGTGAAGGCAGCGGCCAGGCCCCTACTCGGTGATGGGGTCCTGAGAATCACAAGGCCTGGCGAAATCAACGCCGGTAGCTGTTTGAGGACTGATGCTCAACCCGCGTCACAGCTTCTGCAGGTGGAGACTGATAGTCCTGAATTGAGAGGAGTGCTGATCAACGGGTGGACCGGTGCCGTCGTGGAGCACATGGATTCCAGCCGCCGACTCTATCACCGACTCTTCGATGGGTTGCATCGCTGGGATGTGGCCTGGCTCTCGCAGTATTGCGATATGCGTCGGATGTTGATGTCTCTCTGGTGTCTGCTTGGAGCCGGATTGGCCGGATCCGGGATGTGGATGGGGCTTGTCGATCCAGGCATGAAGGCTCGGCAGCGATGAACAGGGGAATGGAGATGATCGAGTCTGGGACCATGATGCGAAGCTGGGGTTGCTCCGTCGCACTGCATGGCGCCCTGTGGGGATTGGGCTTGTGGCTGATCTCGCAACCAGCCATCGTGTTGCAGCCGATCTTACAGTGGGAGGTCTCCCTGGTCAGCCAATCTCAGCCATCAAGCCATGACGTATCCTCGATTGCTGCATCGCCCCAGCTTGATCATGAAATACGTTCAGTGGCTACCAGCTCGATAGGTAAGTCTGCTGCAGCGGCACCATCTGTTCAGTCGGTGACTCATAGGACAGAAGCTGTCAGGGAGCCGGTTCTATCCGAAGCAGGATCCGGGTCAACCCAATCTGAAGTTGCAGAGGCTGTGCCGAATCCGAGCGATGCAGAGGATCCCACCGCAGCGCCTTCGAGTGACAGGGTGTCGCCTCCTCAGACCATAGAAGAATCTCAGAACGTTGTAGGTGAGGAGGCTCAACCACCTCAATCCTCCAACGTTCAATCAGCTGACACAGCCGCTCTACGTGCCGACGCTTCGTCAGATCCGCCCACTCAGGCCACAGGGCTGTCCTCAATCGTGACGAACACAAGTTCGTTTGAGACGAAGGCCGATTTAGGCTGGTTGATGCAGATGCTCTGGAGTCGGGTGTCGGAAATGAAGCGGTATCCGCACGAGGCTCGAATGAATCAGTGGGAGGGACGCGTGATCGTGCGTGTCGTGATCAATGCACAGGGCCAATTGCTTGATGCTTCTGTGGCAATGGGGTCTGGATATGCGGTGCTGGATCGCGCCGCTCTTGAGGCCATCAAGGAATCCTGCCCTCTGACCCTCTCCCAGCCGCTGGGTCAGGAGCGAATCGTTCTGCGGGTCCCGATTCAATACAGGCTGAGCTCGTAGGATGTTGTGAAGAGGGATCGGTCGATCTCGGTTCGGTGCCAAGGATGAGAAGGGACGCAAGCCATGCCTATCTATGAGTATGTAGCCGAGTATTGCGTGGAATCGCTGTACTGTCCAAAACGGTTCGCATTTCGGCAATCGATGAATGCTCTTCCGGTTGATGTGTGCCCTCGTTGTGGGACGGAACTGAGACGGATTCTGTCGTCTTTTTCGGCGGGAGTTGACCTGGCCGCCCATATGGCCGGTCTATCGGATCTGCCTGTGGATTCACTGGCCCCGCCCGCCACGCTCAAGAATATGTTTGGCGGCGGACTCGGTGATCTCGGCTGCGGCCATCGGCATCCCGACGGCACGGGAGGCACGGAGTCCAGTAAGCATCGGTGCTAAAACACAACGGCTCTTAGTGGTGGGAAAAGGTAGAGATCAGGAGACGGGTTTTGGAGTGATGGCGGCGGCGAGGTCATGCAATAAATGTTCGGTTTCTCCCCAGCCGAGGCAGGCATCGGTAATGGAGACACCGTGCTGAAGAGCCACCCCTTCCTTCCAGGCTTGTTTGCCGGGATTCAGGTTGCTTTCGAGCATCAGTCCCATGATGGTTTGGCGGCCTTCGCGGAACTGCCGAAGGACCTCGTGAGCGACCAAGCCCTGGCGGGTGTGATCCTTCCTGGAATTATCATGCGAACAATCGATCATGATCGAGCGGGCGATCCCCTCTCCGGCAACCGCAACCTCAGCTTTGGCAACATCCTGTGCTTCATAGTTCGTTCGTCCGCCTCCGCCACGGAGCACGAGATGGCGATCAGGATTGCCCATAGTCTTGATGATGGCAGTCTGGCCATCGGCATTGATGCCGACGAAATGGTGTGGCGCGCGGGCGGACGTCATGGCATTGATGGCGACCTGCAAACTGCCTTCCGTCCCATTCTTGAATCCAACCGGCATGGAGACCCCGCTGGCCATTTCACGATGGGTTTGGCTTTCCGTGGTGCGGGCACCGATGGCTGCCCAGCTAATGAGGTCGGCGACGTACTGCGGGCTGATCGGATCCAGGAGCTCCGTTCCGCAGGGAAGGCCCAATTGATTGATCCTGAGGAGAATTGCTCTCGCCAATTCCATCCCTGCTGCGATGTCGCATGTGCCGTCGAGACGCGGGTCATTGATGAGCCCTTTCCACCCCACGGTGGTTCTCGGCTTTTCGAAGTAGGTTCGCATGACAATGAGGAAGCGGTCACGCAAGGCATCGGCGATGGGCTTCAGCTTGCCGGCATACTCATAGGCAGCCTCGGGGTCATGGATGGAGCACGGGCCGACGATGACCAGGAGCCGGTCGCGGTCTTCTCCATGAAGAATGCGGCGAATGGCTTCTCTCGTTTCCACGACGAGCGCCGCCGCTTGATCAGTAATGGGCAGCTTGGTTTTGATGGCGCGAGGAGAGGGGAGCGCCTTGATTTCAATGACGTGTTGATTATCGATCGGCCTATTCATGAATGGTCATGTCCTTGAACGGTCTTAATCGCCTTTGTTTTGAAGGGGAACTAATCTAACGAATCACACCAGAAAAGTCCATACCGGTTGCTGATGGGGCTGGATTGAGCTATCTGGCGACTGATTTCAACGGTTCTTGCAATTCTGACAACTGGATGCCTATTCTACGGCCATGTTTTTGAGACGACTGAGAGACCTCTCCTCGTTACTCCGCGCAGGGGTGGCGTTGGGGATGATCTGCATCATCCTGGGGCTGGCTCCGTTCGCCGTCGCTCAGGATGTCCACCATGAGTTGGCCGCAGCCGATTCGGATGGTCATGAACATTCGGACACCGATATCTGTCAGTGGGTCCAGCACCACATTGCAGGATCAGTAGATCTCGATATTCCACGGTTTGCCGTTTGCGATATTGTTCGACAGCAGGAACTGCCGTCCGAATCTGTCTTGCTATCGGCTACCCTCTCTCTTACCGGCCCTTCCCGCGCTCCTCCTCAAGTATAGCTGAGCCACCAAGCCAAGCATTCAGGATGGTCGACAGGCGTGTGATCTAGGTACGCCTCGTCCGTCCGTTCTCTTGATTATTTCTGGATGTGTGAGTGAGGAGGAGCGTGATGTACTCATGTGTGAAAGGTGCGTTGAATGCGATATTCGTGACGATCGTCGTGGCGGTCGTTGGGGGGATGTGTTCGGTCCTTCAGGCAGCCGACAGCGAGCAAACCCAAACGATCAAGGGAGTTGTGCAACAACAGGACCTTCGGCGTGTGCCACAGGCCATTATTGAAGTCAAAAATCAAGCGGGTGATATGGTGTCATCCGGAGTCTCGAATGATGCCGGCGAATTCAAAGTCGCCGTCCCCGAGGGTGGTACCTACTCCGTCAGTGCGGTACAAGAGACCTATCGGAGTGAGTATATGGTGCTGATGCTTGGCGAAGAGCCGGTTAATCCCGTGACCCTGACACTCTCCAAGACCAAGGAAGTGTCGCTGGAGGTGGTGGCACCTTTGCCGCCGATCAACACCAAGGCGTCCAGCGAGACCTATTCACTCAGTCGGAAGGAAATCGATATTCTTCCGCGAGGCAACAACAACGACTTACACGACGTGTTGCTGACGATTCCTGGCGCGGCCTATGGCTCGTTGAAGCAGCTTCATATCAGGCAGGATCATGCGAATCTGCAACTCAGGATCGACGGCGTGCCGATTCCCGAGACGGTCTCCGCAACATTTTCCGATGTGATTTCGCCGCGGGCATGGGAGCGGGCCGATATCGTGCTGGGCGGGATGGACGCAAGTGTAGGAAATAAAACGACGGCGCTTATTGATATTACGACAAAGAGCGGCACGAAGCCTGGATTTGGGTCGGTCCAGATGTTCGGCGGGTCGAATAAAACGATCAACCCGTCATTCGAGTATGGAGGCACGATCGGCGAGAAGTTCCGCTATTACTTTTTTAACAGCCATACGGCGACGAATCGCGGGATCGAGCCGCCGACCGTTGGCCATTCCATTTTTCATGGGCAGAGCGAGCGGAATCAGACGATGTTCCGCGGCGACTATCAGTACGACAATAACAATAACATTACCCTGCTGTTCTTGAACTCCATCGCGAAATATCAGATCCCGACGCAGCCGGGACTGGAAGTGGATCCCAGCGGAGTGCTCTTGCCGCTCTTGCGGATCAACCGGCCTGGGTTCAATCCTGTGCCCTCGGAAATGATTGATGAAAATCAGAAAGAAAATAACCAATACGGCCATATGGTGTGGCGGCGCGACATCAACACCCAAAACTTTTTCAGCTTGGCCGGGTATTTCCGTCACACGAGGGCGACATTTAGAACAGATCCCTTGAATGTGCTCGCCTATGTGCCGGAGGTAGAAGAACCCTTCTCGGCTGGGAGCCAAGACCGTATTGGCTATTCAGGCGGCGTGCGCATGGATTACACATACGTCCATAGCAAGGAACATTTGATCAAGGCCGGGTTCCAGATCGATCGGACCCAGGCGATCAATAAGACGAGATTGTTTACCTTTCTCGATGACGGCGCGGGAAACCCGACCGGAGGCGTGATCAACGCTGGTGGCGACAACCGGCTCGTCGGGTGGCGACAGGAGTTCTGGATTCAAGATCAGTGGACGCCGAATGAACATTGGACCGTTAACATTGGGCTCCGTGCGGACACGGTGCAGTACCTTCGTGACGAGGGGCAAATCAGTCCCAGGGTCGGTGTCACATACCGATACAATTCGGCCAACGCCTTTCACGCGTACTATGGCAGGCTCTTTACCCCCCCGAATCTTGAGCGGGTTGCCTTTGCGAGCTTGAATACAGAGGGAACGAAGGCGAATCCGGAAGATACCACCAATAATCTGCCACGGGCCGAGCGGGCCCATTACTTTCAAATCGGCAGCGTCCATGCACTCACGGATTGGGCAACCCTCCAGCTCACAGGGTATTATAAGCTCGCCAATTATATGTCGGACGCACACCAGTTAGGCACGACTCCCTTGCTGAACTATATTGCCTTTGAACGGGGATGGACAAGGGGTGCCGATGCCGCGCTCAAGGTCTGGTTCATGGAAAATCTGACGGGTCGGGCCAACATTGCCTGGGGTCAATGTAAGGGCTATGGCTTGCAGTCCGGGCATAATCTGGTGCATTTTGAAGAAATCGCCGATATCAATTCGCGCAGCGGCGTCCATTGCGATCACCAGCAGACATTGACTGCCTCGGGGATCCTGAGTTACCGGTTGCTTGATCGCACGACCTTCACAGGCCAGTTTCTGTTTGGATCGGGGTTGCGGACGGCAGAAGAAGGTGCAAAGACAAACTCGAGTCATAGCCCGACCTACACGATCTATAACTTTTCGATTAGCCATGTCATTCCGTTACCCTGGCAGGGGCAGAAGTTCGTGGTGGGTTTCGATATTGTGAATGCGTTGGATCAAAAGTATTTCATCAACCAAGGCGAAGGCAGCATCGGCCTTGGGGTGTCTCATGCCGGTATGCCGCGATCCTTCTTCTTTCGAGGACAATGGTTCTTCTGATATATAAAGTATCCTCATGAATCTATTGAACGGTACCATGCCTTTGATTATCAGACAGATAGTGTCGGTCTGTGCACTGTGTGTGCTACTGAGCCCCGCCGCTGCTCTTGCAGCGGCGGGCGATGACGCCACGCACGAGAGCGATCATGAAGAGGATGTGCTTGAGCTGCCTGAGGTACATGTTCATGGACTCACACTCAATAAGGATCAACAATTGGGCCCTGTGGCCAAGTCAACGCCCTGGCCCGGCATTCCTGCCTCGCTCAATAGTCAAGAAATCGATGATTGGATGAAGGCCCGGTTGTTGGTCTCCAAGCATGCAAAGGTGACCGTCGTGGTCCTGGAACCCTGCAAGCATCGCGAACTGACGACCTCTGGAGTCACGGCGCTCGGTAAGTGGACATTCGATCCCCAAATGAAAGGGGACGATCCGGTGGACGGAGAACTGACGGTCAGAATCCATTTTCGGACTAGGTAAGCCACATCAATTGTGCTGGCTCATTTGCTGTTCGGTGCGTATTCCACCAAAGATCGGTTGGCGCTTGACGGGTAGCGAGTAACGCTTTATCGTCGCACGCATGGGCGTGGATGAGGCTCTCTTCCTAGCGATCAACGGCATGGCAGGCCAGTTGGAGGCTGCCGATCACTTCTTCCTGCAACTGGGAAACCGCAGCACACTCTATCTTCCTGGTGCCTGCGCGATTGCCTTTTGGATCTGGAACACCCGCCGAGAGGCGCTCTTGGGAGGTCCGGTTCTGGGAGCAGCAGTCGGACTCACCGATTTCGTTGGTGGACAGCTTAAATGGGTCTTTGAACGAGTCCGACCATGTCGGGCGTTGGCCGAAGCCGTCAAGATCGAACCGAGTGGCTGCGGTGGGTTGTTCAGCTTCCCGTCGAACCACGCGGCCAACACTGCCGCCATCGCGGCCTTCCTGCAAGTCCTCTATCCCAAGTCAGGCTGGGTGACGTGGCCGATCGTCGCGCTCGTAGGATTTGCTCGAGTATACATCGGCGCTCATTATGTGACTGACGTGCTTGGAGGATGGATGCTCGGAGGAGTACTCGGTGGAGGGGCGGCATTAGCCCTCCTTCAATGGCCGAGGTTCCGGCAGAAGGTGGGGGCAGTCACTGCGCCAATCAAGCGAGTGGAAGTACGACCTGAGACTTAAGGAGTCTTGGCTTGTTCCTCAACGGTCGCTAAGAGCCCATCTTGCAGACGATCCAGATCGTATCCTCGACCGATCAACACCAGCACAGGGTTTGGCTCGTCGAGCAACGTGACGGGCGTAATCGTGGACTGTCCTGGCAGCGCATATTGGAATTCTTGCAGCTCCGGCTCGCTTCCAAATCGGAAATACCCCTTCGCCCGCTCGAGTTCTTTGGGGATCGTCTTGATCCAGGCTAAAAAACGCTGACGATTCAGAGGGCCAGGCAACGGGACTGTTGTGGCGATGGGATGATAGGCCGCCCTTAGCCGGGGTGAGATCTGTGTCTTGTCAAAAAGTACATTGGTGGGAGCTGTCGGTTTTCTGGAAGGGTGTGGAGCCAAGAGGTCTGCGGCATCGAGACGGGCATGGGATGTTTCCCATAGGCGGGCATAGGGGTTTTGTTCGACGATGCCTGCGCGGAACCGTTCCCAATGGCCTGGAACATACAGGTCTCGCTTGTTCAAGATGAGTTCATCGGCACAGCGAATGGCTTGCGTCGTCACATAGGCGCTGGAATGGCTTTCGTCGGTTGAGACAGGATGTAGCAGCGCGATCACCCGTTCAAGGGAAGCCAAGCGTGCGGTGTAGGCATCCGTCACGGCGTCGACGACTTCAGCCGGATCGGCAAGGCCTGAACATTCCAGAATCAGCACATCCGATCCATGATCGCGCACGAGCTGCGCGATGCCCCAGGAAAGATCTTCCTTTGTGTCGCAACAGACGCAGCCCCCGGCCAGATTCATGACCTGCTCGGCGAGCGTTCCCGCGCGAGGGCCATCGATACTGACGGACCCCGCTTCGTTCATCAGGACACCAGTCCGTCGACCCTGTGCTTTCCAATACTCAAGCAACCGCATCAGCAGGGTCGTCTTGCCGGCGCCAAGGGAGCCGCAGAGAATATAGAAGGGGGCAGGAATGAAGGTCATACTCGTCCTTCCTCAAACATAAGCTATTGTACCGGGCTAGGTCTAGCACATGAAGGGTACGGGCTATGGAAAAATCTGCATGGAGGATACAGCGCAGTGCTGTATCAAAAGATATGTTATCTCGTACGACTATGGTAAAAGAGATGGTGAAGGTTGTCGACAGTAACCGGCTGACGTTGAGTTCTGACCGTTCACGATAGAATATTGTGAAGTCGAGTTCTAGACGGTGGTCCTACGCGCTCGTGGGGCATTGAGTCTGACGATCTTGGAGGACACATGATTATGTGGTGGCTGCTGGGTGGGGTAGCGGCGATAGCGGTCGGAGTCGTGTTGTACAGAGAATGGAGGCTGCGCCGATGGCCATCGGCAGCGTCTCATAGTGTCATGACCAAAACGACTGACGGGACAATGCTCCAATTCCTCGTCAGATCCACACGCAGGAGCGGAAGAGAATTTCGACCGTAATGTGTCTCCTTCATGCAAGAGGTATTGCTCGTCGATAGAACAGAGCATTATCCTCCCGCGAAGACTGGGCGAAATCCTGCGTTGATGAGAATGCGGGCGACCGCGTCACGCTGATCCCCTTGAATTTCGATTCTTCCCTCTTTGACCGTTCCGCCTGCTCCGCAGGCTTTCTGCATCTGCTTGGCGAGGAGTTCTTTTTCTGCCAGTCCAATCCCGATAAACCCTGTGACCACCGTGACAGTCTTCCCACCACGATGTGCCGTCTGACGAATGATGTCCACTCGCCCACGGTTCTTCTTGTGGGAAATGGGTATCTGGTCGCCCTGCCTTGAAACAGATCGCGCGGGTGAAGTCGGCGCGAGTTCAACCTGCTGTAGCGCAGCGAAGGGACTCGCCCACTTGGTCGGCTCACCATTGATGGGAACGCGTTTCTTGTCTTTCATGTGACGTCTGATCCTGGGAAAGACTACGCCGAGGCGAAGTATTCGACGAGGTTACTCAGTAGCTAATCACCATGTGATTGGAAATGTTGATGAAAATGACTCTCTATGCCTGTTGTAGTCACGTGGCTGCATCGGATCATGACCCGTTACGGTGATAACAATTCCTCGTCGGATCATCCGGTGGGGAGTTCTGCGCGCAGTTTGGACCCATAGGCCACGGGATCCGCACATAGCCTTCAGCTGTACGATTCTTTTGGAAGATCTCAAGGTGAAGCTCGTGACAGGACCCTGAACACCCAGTTATTGTCGGCAGTGGATTGTGTAGTGCGACGGCTTTTCCTCCGATCGGGATAAAGCGAGGATAGGTGGTTGTGGTCGCGCTGAATGTGAGTTGTCCATGGTGGAATGATTGTTCAATCTGAGTGGTGAAGGTTTGACGCCTCTGTTCCGGTCTCAATACCGTGGCCCAGGTCGGATCGTCTGGAGCATAGAGGAAGGCGTTGTTCCCACGATGGCAGTCAGTACATGCTGCGGTGCCAGGAGCAAATCCTTGAACCGGATCGCGGAGTGAGATCATGGGCATGCCGGCTGTCTCTGGGGTCCAGCTGGTCGCTGGCGACAGCGGGTCGTTACTCCAAAAACAGGCGTACCCCGTCGTGGCGCTTTGACAGATGACTTGGAATGATCCACCATTTCTCCCTAGCGCAATGCAAGCACCTCTTCCTTGAGGCGGTGCGTACGACCAGACACTCGCGAATGAGGCCTCATCCACCGGAGCTTGATCTAATGTGTTCGGTGTCAGGAGGATGGTGTGAAGGTTGCCGTGGCGTTCCCAGTCTGATGCTGCCGGCTTCCAGTCTGGTGGAATGGGGACACCCTTTGCTCGGCACGACTCCAGATAATTATTGTCGACGATGACGTTCGCGTTTGCGGCGTGAGTGGAAACGAGTGAGTGGGAATTTACCTCTTCTTTCGAAGACTCGATGAGCGAGCAGCCAGCAAGAAGTAAGTAGACCAAAACGAAGGTTGAAGAGTTGAAAAGTTTCAGCATCGTTCTAATCTGCCAGGCCAGGCTTCTCAGTGTCATCAGTCAAGTCTCATCCAAACAGGGCGCCTGATTATACGCTGTAGGAGAGGATGTCAAGAGCCTGGTGCAGGCTGGAGCACTCATCGATCTCGCCGCTTCTCTTAATTCTGGATGCGCTGCCGCATCATTCATGTGCGTAGTTGACCATGCGCGAGACTGCTTCGGCTTCGGTGGCGCCTTTCTTTTTGATCTCTGCCGGTCGCACGAGGCTGATCGTTTCCCCTGATGGAGGAAGATGATTGACAATTCTCATTACCTAGGATACTGCTCCGGTCAGAAACGGGGGGGAAGAAGATTTTCAAGACAGTCTTGATGAAGCACGTTGTTTCACGTAGTGCTCAGTTTTCAGCATTCACAAGTCCGTGAAGAAGGAGAGCGTTGATGAAAACGTTGGTCTTAGCCAATCAGAAGGGTGGCGTGGGGAAAACGGCAATTGCCTGCCAACTTGGGTACTTTCTCGTCGAACTGCTCAAGAAGCGGGTCTTGATCATTGACTTAGACCATCAGGGGAATACGTCAAAAAACATCATCACCTCGAAACTGGCTACCATCTCGGCGGTCACGGCCAATCAACTGTTGACCGATCCTGTCACCACCATTGAGGATGGGAAATTTGTCGTGATTCCATCCCATGTCGATCTACTCAAACTCGAACGACGAGAAGAAGATCACAACCAGTTCGCGAACAATCTCAGACTATTCCTCAACGAAATGGATGACCGATTTGATGTGGCCATCATTGATACGAATCCGAATCCAGATATTCGCGTACTCGCATCGCTTGTGGTGGGTGATTTCGTGCTGTCTCCTATTCAATTGAACCAAGAGGCCGTTGATGGCATTGCCGCGTTACGGGCACAAGTGTTAAAGATACAAAGTACGCTGAATAAAGATCTCAGATTCATCGGCCTCCTTCCAAATCTGGTGGAGCCCACTCCATTTCAACGCGGCAATATGGAACAACTCAGTGCAGCCTTTGCGTCGCTATTCATCCGATTGGACGATGGGCGTATGGCCGCCATTCCCTCACGCACGGCTGTGGCTGAAGCGCAGGCGATGGGGGCGCCGATTTGGACCTTACAGAAAACCAGTTCACGCGATGCGTGGATGCATCTCAAACCAATCTTTCAGAAAGTTGCTCATACGATGGGGGTTACAGAATGAAAAAGCCAATGACCGCGACACTAGATCTCACGGCTCTTGATCGTACCACTCCTGTGCCAACGCCAGATCCAATAGCCAAAGAACGGATCGTGACGGCTGAAGTCTTAGGGCGCCCGCTTCAAATTCAGGTCAAGGACATTGACGAAGATCCTGGGCAGCCACGCCAAGAATTCAGCGCGGAGAGTATGGAGGAATTGGAGAATAGTATCAGGCTGCATGGGGTCAAAACGCCGATCTCCATTCGTCCGCATCCCACGGAGCAAAAGCGATGGATTCTGAATTTCGGGGCGCGACGACTCAGGGCTTCGAAAGCTGTCGGGAAAGCCACGATTCCAGCATTCGTCGATCGGTCGCACACCGACTACCAGCAAGTCATCGAGAATTTGCAGCGGGAAGATTTGAAGCCGCGTGAGTTGGCGATATTTATCAAGAGAAAGATGGATGAAGGAGAGAAGCAGGCTCAAATTGCCGAACTGCTTGGCGTCAATCGATCGATGGTCACGAATCATCTCGCACTCATCGATCCACCGGCTTGCATCGATGAGATTTACACATCAGGGAAATGCTCATCAGCCAAGACGCTCTACGATTTACGGAATCTGCATAAGGAGTTTCCTAAGGAAGTTGAGCGGTGGTGTTCCGCCGATCAGGAGATTACGCGTGCGACCGTGTCGGCGTTATCCGCGAAGCTTAGGAGTCCGCAAAAACAAAAAATTGCCTCGCCAAAAGTTGAGCAGGTGAGCGAGGAGCAACCAATTAGTCAAGCGATAACGATGCCGTCACTGATCGTCGTTTTTCAGGATCGATCTGGCACGGTTGATCTCCAGCATGCCCCTCAGCAACCGAACCACCTGATCGTGAATTTTGCGGATGGCAAGCAAGAAGAAGTGCCTGCACGGCAATGTCAAATTGAGCAAATCATCTTCCAGTAACTCCAAGCCATTCGTTCCCCCTTTCCAATCTGAGATGGAGAGGGGGGCGACCGGAATATCCACTCGCACTTTGGTCGCCTCCAAGCTCCTAAAATTTTCCACAACCCATTCCTGCTATCCCACTGAACTCGCCACCGAATCATATGAATCAGGTTGTGAGGTTGTTGGACATGTCCAACAACCTCACTCATGGCTGGTCATTACCATCAACATTCGGTGATAATTCCAAGGAATGACTCACGACTTCCTGGTCGTCTATATCGCGAGTCAGGGCTGGCCTGTGAGATGTGGAAACTGTCGAACGATAAGACCACTTACTTCGCCATCTGGGGTAAACCTCGACTGCACCATTTCGTTCCTGTTTGGTGTGGTCTCGATCGCCTGGGAAGGCGACATCTTGTTGGACATGTCCAACAACTCACTTGGTCATCACGCAACCATGTGTTGCCTTCATGATTTTGCCATGGCTGGTAGGAGTCGAGCAGGCTAGATGATTCGGCTACTCATGACCCAAGCCGGTGTGATCAAAGTAATCGTCTAGAAGGCGCCTCATGTAGAGCATGGAACATGCGGTGTGCGAGATGCGTGGACCCATCTCCATTGACACCGAGGAGGTTGCGTTCAGATGCTATATGGGAGTCGATCTCCACGCCAAGAACGGCGTGGCCGTGATCAGAGATGAAGCGAGCTGGGTGCTATATCAGAATCGACTTCGCAAGGAACTCTCGGTGATCCAGTCTGTTATCCAACCGTATCGAGTCACCGCGTAATGAATCGACGTCGAATCCACATGCAGGTTGTACTGGTTGGTTGACGAGCTGTTGTGCGAGCAGGTGCCTCCAACTCTGCACCGTGATTTTGGTTGGGCTCATGAGATGAATGGTGGAGCTAGGGGATTGCTAAATGGTTTGGATCAGACCGGGCACTCATGATGAGCCTCAACGTCCGCTCCTTCATGCTCACTCTCTACCGGCGTGTGGACTCAGATGCTTTTGCTTTGAGCTACGATGAGGTTGGAACTATCTGGCAGTCAAACATTCTATGCTGTATCGAGTGGACGTGGTTGATGACCGACGGTTGGCTGGAGTACCTAGGTGCCAGGGGATGGAGCGGATTCCTGTCGATGATCGCTCCGACGCCTTGACCATGATGGGTGCTTGGAGCGGATTAGTTGAAAGCCGACACTGCTGACGAGGGCAACCGAGATGCGACTAAAGCATGCGACCTGTATGGAAAATGGAGACGGCACTGGCTGATACCTCGTTCAGTTCGCAAGGTAATGGAGAGGCACGGTGCACTATACTCTCTTGATCGGTGCCTTCGAGATTGGCGGCATCTTTATTTTTCCTCCTACATTCTTTCTAGCTGTTACCGGTTGAGCGCGCATTAGCTGTATAGTCAGGCACTTTGAAAATTGTGGGATCTATAGGACGACGTGTGCATGCATCGGCGAGTAGCCGGTGGACAATAGTCTGGTTACTAGGGTTGTGCTCAGGGAATGTGGGTCCATCATGCCGAATAAGCATTCGCGCCTCAATATCCAACTCAAAACCAAGAGATTCGGTCGAGAATTCAAGCTTCAGATCAGTGGCCATCTGCCTACTTGCCAGAATCTCAGAGAATGCTGGAAACAGTACTTCTTCCGCCAAAAGATCGACAGCATCAAACTGTGCGTTGATGAAAACTTTTGGTAAGAGGTCAATATTATGGATCGCGCCGCGATAATAACGGAACGTATTAACCGCGACGATTATTGCCTGCATAAGATCAACTTGATTCATCTTCTCGGCTCTCACAGCAAATATCGTATGAGAGTAAGTTGGCCTCTTTACATATGTGAGATCGTGAAAAAGAGTGTTTCTGAATGTCGCAAACTCGGTCAACTTAAGGCGCATTTGTGACGGCGTGGCCTTCCCGCCAGAGATGTATGAGTCTATCTGTTCAGCTTTCTCCAATAGCTTCTGAGTCTGCCTTACCGCCCCTCTGGATTTTGTGGATTCTGAATCATCAAGCACAATCTTATAGAGGGTCGAAATCATGGACTCAACGGAGAGAAACCACATATTCACTGCGGGGATGCCGTATTGCGTTGGACCAATCACGGGTGAATTCTGCATCGCCTTTAGGGCATCAACGGCCATGTAGAAGGCCGTATTGGCGGAGTCGTGAAAAAGGAATGGCAAGATATCGCCTGAAAACAATCTTGACTGCATCCCGGATTCTCCAACGAGATGACAGTCACGATATGCCTCAAGTTTATCGCCAGGCTTTGCTATTCTCATAATTATCCTCGACCTCCAGAGTCGTGTGCCGAACGTCCCACTGACCGCTCGCCCGTGCAGGGTGGCGCGGACAGACGGAACTTTATCTCGATGGCTTGTTCGACCATATGCAAACTATGGCGCTAGCGGTGTGAGCGGTCTAGCTGATTTTTTGACCTACTGAGAACAATATTGAATTCTTCATCTGGATCAGGCGGTTGGAAGTAGACGGTAATGGTGTCAAATTCCGCATTGGTCGTGAGCTTACCTTCTGGTGGTAGCGCGAAAACATAGTCTGGAACAGACCACTTTTCAAGAAAACCGTGTCAATGGTGTGATGTGGTGATAAGTGTCTGCAGATCTCCATCGTGTAGCCAACCTGCTGGGCGAGGAAGATGAATTCGTCAGCATCAGTCGGCGGCATCAGCTTGGCTACAGCAAGGTTTGGAGCTTACTCAGCGTTTCCATCACCACGCTTGACGAGGCCGTCCCTTTCTTCACAGCTTGGCGAGTTCTCCAATCCAAGCTCTTGACCTGGTCCGCCAGCACCACACTTGTCTGGTGAGGATGGTCACTGATGACGACTTCGAATGGATAGCCTTTCTTCTGGCTGGTCATAGGGCAGCAGAGCATCAACCCGCTGGCTCGATTGTAACTGGCCGGTGAGAGCACAAGTGCAGGCCGGTGTCCAGCCTGTTCGTGACCAGATTGTGGGTTGAATTGCAGCCACACGATATCCCCTCGGTCAGGAACATAGTCTGACTTCTTCATCACCAGATCTCGTGGCCGACCGGAATGCCGGTATCAGTCTCGCCATGGATGTTCTTCGGGGTAATTTGCTTGACGAGGTCTTCGAGGCGATACACGCGCCGGATATGGGGCTTCAAGATGACGTTGCCGTCCTGCACCTCAATTTCCAAATCATCCTGCTCCTTAAGCCCGACTTGCTGGGCGACACTTTTCGGGACTCGAATTGCCAGACTGTTGCCCCACTTCTGCGCTGTCGTTTTCATGCATGCCTCCGATGTAGATACACGGTAGATACTATGCTGGCCGGTTAATGACGTCAAGAGGTTGAAGCAGGTGGTGCAGTGGATTGGTTAGGGAAGACGGCTGATCGCCAACCAACTGGGCGCAGATAGCGAGTGCCAGTCGTAACGTAGAAGAACGATATACTAACGATATACTCTGTGGAGATGGACCGCCTGCGAAGGACCTATCTGCTTTGCACCATCGGCAGTTCGCGGGACCCTTCTGCTGCTTGCTGAATCCGCTGGCGTTCGAGGCGTGAGGCTTCAAAGACATTGTGGAGCATCTCATCCGCTACCTGGGTGAGCTGCGCTGCGGCATCTTTCATATCGGCGTGCTCGACTAAGCGCGAGACGACTTCAGCTTTGGTGGCGCCTTTCTTCTGACCCATGAAGGGTTTGAGCAGGAGATAGGCCACATCTCGTACCGCCATATGCCGCAAGAATCGGCGGAGGAGTTGAAAGGTTTGGAGGGGGTAGTGGAGAAGCTTATAGCCAAAAAGTCTCTTAATTCCGGCCTGTCGCACGCGGTTGATCGTTTCTCCTGAGAGACAGGTCGGATCGATCTCTGAACATTTAAAATATTTGTACCAATCCGTAGTTTCGTTCACCAACCCGCGCTTCACATATTCCTGCCACAAGGGGGTGCCTCGATAGACACAGAGCCGATTGAACCCGAAGGTATCGAGCGGAAGCTTCGACGCGAAGTCGAAGGTAGCGTTCATATCCTCAATCGTCTCGTCCGGGTTGCCCACCGTGAAGAATCCGTGCACGATCGTTATCCCGGCCTTCTTTGCATTCTTGACCGCGGTCGTCACTTGATCCAGCGTCTGTTCTTTCTTCAAGCGATCGAGAATCCTTTGACTGCCGCTCTCGATGCCGAACATCATGGCCTGGCAATTGGCCTTGGCCATGGCGGGGAAGAGATGTTGGGCGACGGAATCCACGCGTCCCTCGATGCCCCATCGGATCGTGAGCTTTTCATCCATAATGCCCTTGCAAATCGCTTCGATCCGCTTGGGCTGTAGCAGAAAATGATCGTCGACAAACCCGACGGACTTATAGCCAAGCCCTTCGAGATACTTCATCTCCGCGACGACATGCTGTGGGCTGCGGGCTCGCCACTTCCCTTCGTTGAAGATCGGGATGTCGCAGAAGATACAGGGCCAGGGGCACCCACGAGACGTTTGCATCGTCGTAAACCGGTCCATCGAAAGCACGACCGGGACGTCCAGCGGCATGGACTCGACATAGTCGAGCTTCAAGCTCTCACGATCAGGAAACGGCCACTGATCGAGCTGCCGTTCCATGGCGCGGTTTGGATTTTGGATGACCTGCCCATCCTTCATCCAGGTTAAGCTTGCGACATCTTGCGGGTTCTCAAAATTTGCCAGCAGATCAAGCAGCAGTTGCTCGCCGTCGCCTCGACAGACAAAGTCGACTTCAGGACATTGCAACTTCACGAGCGGGGCATTCAGGCTGGCAAACACGCCGCCGAACGCGAGTTTGACTTTCTGATTGGTCGCACGAATCTCCCGCGCGAGCATCTTGGCATAGGGATAGCTGGTGGTACTCAGAAAACTGAGGCCGACGAGCGCTGGTTGCTCTCGATTGATCCGGTCGATGATGACCTGGTTCGGGGTGTCAGGGTTGGCCTGATCGAACATCACACATTCGTGTCCCGCCTGCTTGATAACAGATGACAGTGACATGATGCCGATGGGAGGGAATCCCATCACGCGAACATTACCGTTGGCGGCGCGTGTTTTAGCAGGAAGTGCGTAGAACTGCGGATCGCGAACGTGGATGAGGAAAACTTTCAGACAAACTCCTTGATTCGATCTCGATCAGACGCGGAGTGACTGTTGACGGAGTGAGTACGTGTAAAAACTTAGGGAAGCAACCGTGTGGCTGACTCGATAGAGTACCGTACCATGCGTACATTTCTGTGTCAACGACGCAGCGGCCGAGGAGAAGTGGTGGTTAGCTAGGATGCTGGCTTCGGCGAACTGCTACTTTCCGAAAGAGCACCACGCTTGGCTCGAAAGAACGTTTGGAGGAGTTCACGGCTCTCTTGTTCGAGTAAGCCTCCCATCACCTGTACTCGGTGGTTGAGCCGGCGCTCGGCTGGAATATCAAAGATCGATCCGCAGGCACCAGCTTTGGGATCCCAGGCTCCAAACACAAGTCGCGCAATGCGAGATTGCACGATCGCTCCGGCACACATGGGGCAGGGCTCCAGTGTGACATAGAGTGTTGTTTTAGTAAGTCTCCACGTTCGGAGCTGTTCGGCCGCTTTGCGGATCACGACCATCTCCGCGTGGGCCGTGGGATCCTGTAAAAGTTCTCGGTAGTTGTGCCCAGCTGCGATCACTTGGTGGTTGTGCACGAGGACCGCGCCGATGGGGACTTCCCCTGCCTGCGGGGCGAGAGCTGCCTGTTGGAGCGCCTGCTCCATGAAGTGGAAATCGTGTAGTTCTGGCTGCAGCGAGGGGGACGCCGTAGAGTCCTTGATGGTCACGGTGCATGCTAGCATAGGAGCTGGAGAGAGGGACAGGAGTGAGGAAAATTGACGAGCTGGAGACGACCTGTAGTATTTAGGGCATGGGTGTCGGTCTGATACGTGGTTGAGGCAGGTGGGCTTTTATCTCTTCCAGCTCAACTTCTCGCTGAAACAACTGATCTCGTACCTCTGCTAGTTCAGCCATGCGGCGCTGCAGTTCTTCTTGGGTTTGGGCGAGTAGTTTCGCTCGTTCACTGAGCTGTTGTTGGAGCGCCGCCAGCTGAGCACCCGTTTCCTCTGCTTGAGACTGCAGCTGAGCCAACTTCTCCATGTCTTCGGTCATGTGAGTGGAGGAGTTCCATCCAAAAAACACCAGGATGATCAGGACCACCACGATGACCGTTCCCAATGCCCACCCGAATGATGTGGCCGGTGGGGATGACGGTGGGAAGAGATGATTCATCCATTCACCCGGCTGAAGGCTTGGTTGAGCGGGTGATTGGGTTTCTGACTCAGTGGCAGGGGGCGACTCACGGGACGCCAGAATCTTGCCTTTTAAAGCTCGCGGCGGAGGCGTGATGGCGAGTCCGAACGGTAACGTCACCGCCACCGACTGATACTCCTTCAGCGTCGCGTGACAGGAGCTGCATCCTGAAAGCAGATGGGCCTCCAATGCCCGCCGCTCAACCCGTTCGAGCGCTCCGGCGGCGTATACGGGGACAGCGGCTTCTAACTGGTCATGTGTCATACCGCTTCATCCTGTGCCCAATATGAGTGCAATGCCTCGCGGAGGTGCGCCATGCCGAGCACGATGGAGGTCTTCACCTCCTCCACCGGCTGATTGAGCCGCGCCGCGATCTCTGTATCGGGTAGGCCCTCATAGTAGGCCAGCTCAACCGCTTGTTGTTGTCTCTGCGGCAAGGTCGCCCATGTCTCTCTGATCAGGTGTCGTAATGCTTGGTCGGTTTGTGAATCAAACGGATCACTATTGCGGTCGTCGAATGGGTTCGTCCGGGCATCGTCGATGGACGGGCTGATTTGGTGGGGAGTACGAGGGCCGCGTGTCCGCAATCGGTCGATAGCCCGGCTGCGTGTCAGTGTAATGAGCCAGGCAATGGGGGTACCTCGACCGACATCATAGCGAACGATCTTTCTCCAGACGTCGAGATAGATCTCCTGAATGACGTCTGCAGCTTCTTCGCGGTTGCCGAGGATACGCAATGCCAGACTGAATAAGACGGTACTGGATTGATCGTAGAGTTGGCTCAGAGCATGGTGCTCGCCTTTGGCCACTCGGGCCACGAGTTTTGGATCAATCGTCGAGGCGGCGAACTGAGAAGCTGTGTCCATAAGAACGTGGCTTGTGGAGATCTGAGTGATGATCTGTTAACCGGTCCACACTATAGCACCCTCGATTTGCTCTACGAAGAAATCGCGCAAAACGATGCGGAGGTCGCTCGACGACTGAAAATAGAAATACTATTGCTTTCCGTGTGTGGGTGGTTGCTGGGTGGTATGAAGCGGAGTGTGGGTTGGCGAGAGTAAGTCAACCGATTCAGAGAGGACTGCCGTGGTGAGACGTTGGAGCAGCGGTCGAATGGATATGTGCCAGGGATTGAGCGTGCAGGTGCCCAGATAGAAAGGCCCCGCACGGACGATCAGCACGATATCGACGCTCTTCACAGACGACACATACTGCCGACAAGACGCGAGTCGATCGAGGCGAATCTGTTGTCGCGCCACATACCCTTCGAGAGCATGGAGTGGTGCTCGCTCCATCATCTCAATGGTCATGCATGCGCGCAGGATGTGGCGAACAATGCGCTCGATACCCGGCAAGTTCGCGAGCGAATTCACGAGCCGCAGGGCCAGTGATCTTCCCGGTCCTAATCCCCATGTGGATGCTCGAACCCGTAGGGAATTGCTCGTCGGTCCGCCCTGTGGGCCTGTAGAGGGGCAAAGGGCCATACGCTGCTTGTTGCGCAAGAGATACTCTACCCGGCCGACGGCCTGTCGGATATCCACTTCTTCAAAGGAGCCGAAAGTCGCGTCCCCTCGCAGGAAAAGCCGATGGCCTTCGATCCAATGAATCCGATGGCAGATAAACTGGTGATCCTTTCGGTACACGACGACATCGCCGACCCGAAGATTGTCCGCCTGCTCAATCTCGAGCTCATCGCCTATCTGAAGCGTTGGGGTCATACTCTCGGAACTCACGACAGGAGTCAGGACTTTCCATAGCGCCGATCTGTGAACCGCCTCAGGGAGCTGGTTGGCCGAGAAGCGTGTTGAGGCGGTCGATGGGCTGAGGAGTCGAACGATCATAGGCGGGGCCTGGGTAGTCGTATCAGTCGCCTGAGTACTCGCCCACTCAGGAGCAGTACGGCCTCTGTCAGGTGATACCAGCGCGATAATCTCATTCTCCCTGGCATAGTCTGTCCCACCAATCCGTACCGGTAGGACAGAAACGTTGTGGAGGGATAGAGGCGTTGTTTCAACCAAGTCAATTTCGTCGTGCCCGGTTGTGTCAGGAACAATAGAAGATGGCCTACTTCTGGAAGCGGGTCCGGAGTCACCAGTCTGCTGAGCAGCCAAGCTAGCATCAGCTCTCTCATGTTCACCGGAGCCAACGAGGCCAGGACGGTATCAGGAATGGGGACTATGGGGACGGTTTTCCGCACATGATGCAAGCCATGATACAGAGGCACCTGCAGTAGGGCCTGCTTAGTTCGTACGATGACCGCAGGCCATGCAGGCGCTTCTTTTTCGATCAGCAGTTTCATGTCCTGGACGAATGCCGCAGATAGCGCGCCTCGGTGAACCACGGCATAGGCTGTGAGATAGATCACCAAATCGGCTGTGTCGAGGCACGAAATAGTAGTGCCGCCGACACGTCGTGTGGGCGCCCGCTTCCAGAGCTCGTCCAGCCTCTGCTCATCAAGATACCAGATGGTCGTGATCAGGTCGAGCACAAGGTCTCGCTCGGAGGACGCATAGGAAGGATTGCCGTCGATTTGGGGAGTGAAGCCGAGGGAACGAAGCAGTCGATCGATGGCGGGTACATCCGATTCACGAACCAATAGGTCCACGTCCGAAAGGGGCCGCGCTCCCTGCACGCCATAGAGGCGTGAAATGACATCTGCCCCCTTCAGCACAATGAAGGCAATCCCATGTTGATGAAACAGTTGCGCGATCAGCGCGAATGCATCAAGGATCGCTCGGTTCCTGACACCGACTCGAGTATAGGCCTCAAGCAGGTCGTCGAGGGTCGAGGAGGGCATGGGTGCGGTGCTCCAAAGTCGCCCATTCCTGATAGTGGGGCAGGCAGACGCTCATATCACCGGTTTCCAGCCACGCGTCGTTTCGTCCCTGCCGACAGTAGAATCTGACATTACAAGTCGGACATTCATACCGATGGTTCGGGTGAGCCTCGTCGATGGTCCGTTTGAGGCATTCCCATCCTTCCCTGACCGTACCGGTTTTCAGATCGTACCGAGGGATCGGAAAGGCTGTGCAAAGATTCATCTCGCCGTATGGGGTAATGGCAAACCGAGTATGGCCACAGGCGCATTCGATGAATTCGCCGGCAGTGAAGCAGGGTTCTTCGACCGGCGCTGATCCCCACTGAGGGAGCATGTCTTGATCAATACGGATCTTCGTTTCAGCGGAAAGCCGGTATTGGAGTGGAGTGAGGTCTCCGGTTACGATCGGCGTGAGATCAAACGAATACTGGAACTTGCATTTCAATTCTTCGGCGATGGATCGGCAAAGGTGAATCTCCTCATAGTTTAGAGAGGTGACTGGCATGCGCACGACGATTGGGATCGTGCTTGAGGCCAGAAGAGTGAGTCCACGACGAAACGCGACATACGATCCAGCCACGGTCGTCATCCGTTCATACGTGGCGGCTGTTGCGCCATAAATAGACACGCAGACCTGTCCGGCGCCGACGTCATGGAGCAGGTGCACGAACTCGGTTGTGACCCGAGTGGCATTGGTGAGTACTCGAATCACAAGTCCTAGCTGTCGGGTGTGGTAAAAAATCTCCTGAAGGTCCGGACGAGTGCCAAGCTCGCCGCCGGTAAACGTCACGGTGAGTATGCCGAGTTCCGCCAGTTGATTAAGGATTTGCTGGATCTCCTTGGTGGTGAGTTCCTGCGGCAAGGCGCGATGGGTCGGGTTAAAACAATGAACGCAGCGCAGATTGCAGCCGTAGGTGAGTTCAAAGGTCACGCTGTCCGGATGGCGTCGCTGTCGCGCCTTCCATGATATCTCGGCCAAGAACGTATCGGGGTCGAGCTGTTTCATGTGACGACAGTGTGAAGCTCCGCTGAGCGACTGAGCAAAAAATCGACTATGTCGATCTGGTTTAGAAAAGCCAGGCTTCGGCAAGGCATTGTCGTGGTCAACGATGCGAGTACCTCCAGCGTGGTCTCGACGCCGGCGCGGTCCCAGTGGGGAAGGAACGCTTGCTGGAGTATCCGGGTTACCACTGTGGACGGTTTCAGTGTCTCGATCTGGTGGTGCTCCTGCCCATGCTGAATACAATAAAGCGCAGTCATCGGCCCCGATGTGTTTGCGGCATACTGCCCCGATCCAACCCATGGCGTGCCAAACAGGACAAAGCTGGCGCCCTGCATTCGCACGATAACCCGCTCATCGCTCAGGACTGTGGCGCCTCGGTCGGCGAACAGTTCCGCAATGGTTGATTTGCCAGCCCCTGAAGGGCCGGTGAACACATAGCCCTGTTCACAAAAAGACAGACACGATGCATGCAAGAGAATTCCTCCTTCACGAGCGAGGCGTGACAAAAAACAGACTTCAATGAGTGGATTAAAGAGCTGCATGGGACTCCATCCGATCTGTCCATCTGCTAGATCGGGGAGAATCCATGCCCGGACTGCACGGTAGTCATCTGAAATACAGGCCCGCACCCGTGGTTGCAGAATTTTGGGGTCGAGGGATTCGAACAGCAGTCCGGTCTTCGATTCGAAGAGCTTCCAACAGCCATGCGACGAATCGAATCGAAGCTCTCCTGCCGGAAGATCGGGGAGCGGGGAGACAACCGTCACGTCGACCCGAATATCCGGGGACGGAATCGAAGAGGCGAGAAACCTATCGAATGGCCGAAGCGGCCAGGTGAGGCAGGGATGATTGTCCGGTTCGTGAACATGCACCGTGTAGCCGCCGATTTGAACAGTCAGATCCATCTCATCTCCTACGATGCGCGAGGACCGGAATCGTGGCATGTGCGTCCCATATAGGTGGCCGGCAGCACCGAGCGCTTGCAGCCACTGGGGCTTGCCCCAGGATAGTTGCTGCATCCGGTTGGAGGCCGACAGCCCACCATACCTCCCGCGGATGTGGCCATCGTGGCTAGACTGCAGGTGGCCAAAATGGCTTGCTCTTGGTCGAGCACGACTTCGTAGAGTTGTGGTGAGGTATAGGGTTTCTTGCCATTCATATCGGGATTCCTCCTGAAGAAAGAGCGGGTCTATGTTCAGTCACGAGATACCCCAAGGGGGTGGAGCAGCGTCTGTTGTGTTGCAAGTTCTGCTCGGGCCAAGGCCACATCACAATTGTAAGGAACCGGTGACTCGGGATTCCCGCATTCCCAGCGTGCCTCTGTCGGCTTCTTATCGCAGAAAGACTGAAGCTCGCAGGTTCCGCAGGGAAGGTCCTGGTGATAGCGTAGGGATGCAATGTCAGTAAAGAGTCGCTCGATTGCGTCGCGAAGGGAATAGGTTCGCAGCGAATAGCGGCACTCATACTGCATGGTGCAGGTGCCGAGTTCTCCTCGCGCATTAATATGAATCGTGTTCGTGCCGCAGCCGCAGCGGTAGAGTCGATCCAGGGGCCGTTGTAATAGTTCCGTGGCCATCCGGCATTCTTCTTCGGAGGGAGCCCCTCCCACCAATTCCAACTGCAGCGTGGCCACATCGGAGGGAGTCAATCGGTGCGACAGAGAAGACAGATCGCCGTCGAGCCGGGGTGACAGTGCTGTGGTGAGACTGAATGGTTGCCCGAAAGACTCGACGAAATCTTTGATCGCCGGCAACTCCTGTCGGTTCCAATTCATCCCTTTCGTCTTCAGTGTAAAGGGGAGATCGGCTGTTCGAAGGAGTTCCAGCCCGCGCCGAAACGCTCGAAAGGAACCAGGTACCTGAGTGAACCAATCGAAGCAGGATTCGTCGACGGAATGACAGGAAATGTCGATCGTAAACGGAGGCTGAGCCTGGAGTCGTGCCACGACCGCCTCGGTAAACAGGGTACCGTTGGTATAGAGTTGGAGCAGAAAGCCTCGGCGATAGGCATGCTCATAGATGTCCCAAAATCGAGGGTGCTGAAACACCTCACCTCCCGTCAAGTTCAACCAGAGAATTCCGAGTTGAGCCATGTCATCGATCAGTCGGGTGATTTCGGAGAGGGACAGCTCTTGAGCGATCCAGTCCTTGTTGTTGTAGGGATCGGTATAGCAGTGGCGGCAATGGAGATTACATCGGTATGTCAGTTCGAGCTGCGCGTTCGTGACGTGATTGGTGTCTGTGGCGTGAGTATGTATCCGTCGGCTGAACTCGCCGTAGGCCATAGTGGGGAGCTTTCGCGCATCAGACATGCGTAACCTCGGGGCGGAGGAGATCGGTCGTGGCCTCGCGTTTCCATCGACAGCCGAAGGAAGGCAGGTAGTCGTAGAATCCTTCCTGGAACGATCCCTTCCGCAAATCATAGCCCTGAGTGCGGTTTCCGGAGCACAGCTGGAGAACGCCGTAGGCATCGATGTGAAATCGTCGCACCCCGCTACGGCAGGGGCGTGTGTCCGGGACGTATTTTTGGCAGGCCTCCTGTAAGAGCTGAGTATCCTGTCGATGGAGTTCATCGAGAGCCTCCGGTTCAAGTGCAAACTGAAAGGGAGCACCGGACCCATCAAGCGCCGGTCGAATTTCTTCGCCAAGTTTGTAGCCCACGGAATCGATGGTGTCGACATAGCGCTTGATTGGGAGGATCTCGTGTCGGTTCAACGTGAGGGCTGTTGACTTGAGCGTCAGAGGGATTCGCCGCTCGGTCAACCAGGCGATCGCTTGCCGACACCGCTGGAACGATCCTCGCCCCAACGTGACTTGTTCAAACGTAGTTTCCGTTATTCCGTGTAAGCTGATTTCGACTCGGTGAGGAGGGAGCGCCGCCAAGCGGTCGGCGATCGACTCGGTGATCAATGTCCCGTTGGTAAACAGCGTCACCAGAAATCCTAATGTGATTGCCCGTTCATAGATCTGGAAAAAGTCGGACCGTGCGAGCGGTTCACCACCGGTCAGGCAGAGTTCCAGGCAGCCAGCTTCAGCGAGTTCCTCCATAATGCGAAGCAGCTCGACGGTCGATAGCTCTTGTCGGATCCGCTCCGGTGCATTGAAGCAGTCCGTGTAGCACATGACGCAATGAAGATTACAACGACAGGTGACTTCCCATTGACAGGCGAGGGGGAAGCGGTCCGGCAGGTGATCCAGCTTACGTCGCTGAACCATCGTGGGTGGGTACCTCCTGAATAGCTCCGATCATGCGCAAATCTGCCAGCAAAGTCTCGAAGTCACGATGCAGCTGTTCTTCGGCAACGTCGTAGATGCGACTGACTTCATGCTCAATGGAGAGCGCTGAGCGTATTCCGTCGATGGAATTCCAGAAGACGGCACCGGTCTCATTCAGGACGTAGATGCTGTTGGCCTCGGTCAGGTTCCGACGGATCGGAACCAGGATGCATTCGCCTGCGACCTCTCGCTGCACGAAATCGGAGTGCTTCGCGTAGACGGGGGAAGAAGACATCGCCCGGAGGATACCAAATATATCGCGTGCCTTCCAGGGGTTTTCTTCGCGCTCGTGATCGCACCGCGCAGCGGGATCAGGATCCAGGATCGATGGACGTGGGCCAACCGAGGACGACATAACCACTGGCCCAGTTGAGCGCATGAATGGTTGCGCCGGTCTCGTTCACTTCCGAACGTAACTCCTCCTCTCTTGTGAAGATATGGAGGAAGTGACTTTGATGGCAGGTATCGCCAGGCTGGTAACTCTTGTTGGCTCCGGGCAGCTTCATGATGTGTCTGGCCAGCGCGAGCGTCAATCGTTGGGTCGTCGTTTCGGGCTCCCGATCAACCATGAAGTTCAAAATAGCCCGCCCATCTGTCTTAAGGAAGGTACGTAGGTTTCGCAGCCAGGTCTGTCGTTGACGTTTCCCAGGGATCGCGCTGTACATGACGCTTGGCAATAGGATGTAGTCGACACTGGCGGGTGTCACAGGAATAGCTAGGAAACTGGCTTGGACAAACCAGACGGACGCACCCCGTGCAGTCGCCCGCTGGATGGCCCAGTGCAATGCATCGAAATGCAGTTCGAGGCCCACCACACGATAGCCTTGTTGCGCAATGGCGATAGATTCACGCCCCACACCGGTTCCTAGAACTAAGACCGTTCCAGGGCTGCTCATATGATGAGTCAACACGTCTTCTTCCCATGGTTCGAGTGCCCAGATTGGGGAGTACTCAGGGTATTGAGCCGGCGCATTGTGATAGGTGTGCCCATAGTGGGTCTGAAGATAACGAGTGAGCTCGTCAGGGGACGCAACGGCCGGGAGCACACCGGTCAGCAGCTGTTGGATGCGGAACAGAAAGGTAATGATACGGGTGCTGATGCTGTCGAAGATTCTGATACAGAGAATTAGGATGTACACATCTTATTCTCGATGATGACCAAGGTAAGGAGCAAGAAGGGCCGCCGCCTCTGTTGCTCCGGTGGGTGGGGGAGGGAGGGTCTGAGGAGGAGGCATTTCACAGGCCTCCCTCAGTGCCTGGTCCCACTGGCCTGTCATGAAGTCGTCCATGGAAAGCTCAACCCCTCCTCCATACCGATGCAGATACTCCACCAACGGCTGTTCGTCGACGAAGTTGTACCGGCGTACATACACCATGGGCGTGTGCAATGCGACCGCTTCGACCAAGGTTCCGTATCCCGGTTTCGTCATGATGACATCGACTGATGCCATCAACGTCTTGAACGAAAACGGCAAGGATGCAGTGGAGACAAATCGCTTACTGTGTGGCGGAATCGAGCCGTCGAAGAGGAAGCGATAGCCGGTGAGGGATTCCAGTTGGTCGAACGGGAGCGAATCCAGAGGAATGCCGCCGAACCCGACGAGCACGGTATGTTCTCCCGGGGCCAACCCGAGGTACTCGGGTAACTGTTCGCGAGCCGAAGGTGCAGGCTCGGCGATCGGCCCGATATCGACGACACGTTGGAAGCTCTCCATTTTTGGAGCCGGGGCGATTCGTAGCGCGAGGTCAGCCTGAGCATAGGCCTGTCGAATTGACTGCAAGATTGCTTGGCGATCGATTGATGGAGGAGCCGTATACTCGGAGAGAACGAGGTCCCAGGTTAAACTGACGAGCGCGATGGTAGGAATTGCAGCCGCCTTGCCCGCCGCCAAGGCCAAATAAGGAGTATCGGCCAGGACGACATTCGGGGCGGCGATTCTCATCGCGTCGATTTCCGTCTGAAGCCGTTCCTCCCAAGAACTGTGAAACCGGTTGTGCTCACGCCAGGTCGCGTCTACATCGATCCTTAACGGGCCATTCTGAACGCCTCCTACATCCTGCTGAACGGGGCTCACGTCCCACAGAGAAAGGAGGCGCCCTTTGAAGAAAGCAGGGGGCACGGTTGTTCGGAGGAGCACGCGAAGGTCGGGAATGAGGCGGCTCAATGCGTTGAGCACCGGCACAACTTGCGCGGCATGCCCAAATCCATGCCCTGAGATGGCAGCCCAGATTAGCGGCATAGTCAGGAGCGTGTGAGAATCATGAGTGAACGATAGAGCAGGAGGAATCTCTCTCAACTCGTAGAATGATCCGATTCCATCGGAGCGATGTTGTACGTCAACTCAAGATCGAATTCTTCAACCAATTCATTGAATGCGCTCGCCCCCATATCGGAGCGAACTTCTGCCATGACGAGGTCAATGGCGGGGGCAGCATGGTGGCCATATTGCGTGACGGCTGATTCAATTCGTTTTCTGGCATCGTCGAGGTTCACGGAGAGACTCCTTCTATCTATTAAGGGTAGAGGCGTATTCATCTATAGCGAGCGTAGCAACTCCTGCATCTCCGGCACCAGATCCTTGCCGCCGTTGGATCGTCCAGAACGTACCGCCTCGATACCAGCAGTCAGAACAGGCTTGGCCTCGGCGTTTCTGCCCAGTTGAATCAACGCACGGCCTAACGCCAGATGGGAGGCCACATGGGTTGGGTCCAATTGTGTGGCGACCGTCAGATGCTCGACCGCTTCTTCGAGACTGCCGTTTTCCTGAAGAATCTTATTGCCGAGCCCATAGCGACCGAGAAATCCATTGGGATTCTTGGTGACCATCTGACGGAACGCATCAATGTCCATGGGGCGACACTATAGCACTAGAACGGGAGAATCGGCCAGATGAGAACGTTGGTTGGAGAGAACGCCCCAGTCTTGCTAGGGTGTCGTGACCGGAACAAGAGCACGGGTGGGGTGTGTGGTTGCGGGTCTTTTGGCTTTCACCGTCACCGTGCGAATGCCAGTGTCCTGGAGCGGGGCGCTGCTCGCCATATAGAGATTGGTGTCTCGAACGAGCTGTTGAGTCAGGTCCGTGAGGCAGGCTTCCGTCACATGTCCCTTGAGCTCGTCGATCATGACCGGTGTGGCGCCGAACAGTTTGTAATAGACCGTGCCGGATGAGCGGCCCTCATAGCGTGTGATGTGGCCGTCCCACCGTTCAAGCTCCAGGGCGACCGTTGCGGCATACCCATATTCAAGGTCAATGAAGGGCGAGAGGAGAAACATGGACGCTCCGATGACGATACCTTTGAACGCCGCGAGCCAGGAATGAGGCTCAATGGTTTCGTCGACGGTGATGCGCGCCGAGATGGCCTTGTCTCCCAGTGAATCGGACTTTTCTCCCAGCGGCGTCAATGTCGAAAACAGACTGGTTTCCTGGACGCTGCTTAAGATCCGCCGCTCAAGGTCAGCAGAGGGATATTGCGACGACCCGTTTCTTGTGAGGTGAAACGAGTTGGTCACGAGCGGGACCCGTTCATCATTGGGGAGCGAGTGTGTCATGATCTCCTTAGGATCGACAGAGGGTGGTTTGACGTCGATCCATCTGGTGCATCCCGTTATGCTGCACAGCACGAACCCAGCAAGACTCAGGACCGACCATCGGAACATAGTCATCGTCATGATCGCCGTCTCCTCAGAAAAAGAATGAAAACCCCGCAAAGGGGAGGCTCGCGTTCAGACCAAGATTCGGAAAGGCTGTCCCGGCATTAGAAATGTGATGGAAGCGGTAACCGACATTGATGGCGGCCTGCGGCGTGATGAACCATGACACACCCACGCCACCCGACAGGATAAAATTGAATTCGTTGGCTTGTTCTCGAACCCGCCCCCCAAGATCGGTCCAGAACGGTCCGCCGGTGAATTCCGCATAGGGTCGTAGCCGACCCAAGGCGACGAAGGTGTACTTGATCCGCGGCGTGAACCCAATGCCGTGCGTCAACAGCGGTTCTCGGAACTCCAGGTAGACCATCTCTGCGCCGAGCGAGACTTGTCCACGGTACCAGCCGTCACCCACTGGATCGGTCAGGGTGATCATCCAGGATGGCATCAGCGCCGGCCCATGTTGTTGAGTTTTGTGCAGGTAGGTGAGGCGATGCGAGAGCATATAGCCAGCGGTGAGCCCAACTTCCTGCGTGCCGACCGTGATCGTGGGGGAGACATCTCCAGCCTGGGCGAAGGACGCCGTCATCATCGTTCCCAATACCAGGGCTGTGAACCGTCGAACGAGCGAAGCCATATCATCTCCAGGTCAATATCTTGTCGGCTTATGCGAGATGGAACTTGATCAACAGGTGTTCAGGCGTACTGCCTCAAAGGTAGCAGAGGATTAAATTCTGTCTGGAACTGCGCGGGGTTCGCTCTCTGCTGGGAGTTGAAAGGATGCTCAATGGGAGAATGCAATTGATGAGCGAGCGATGGAGCTGAAATTCAAAGGGAGCTATCCCGATTGGCTCAGCATGGAGAGATGGGCGGAGTCGGTGTGGAGTTCCGGCAAGCCATAGCGTCGGTCGAGTGACACTACGCGCTCAAGGCATCGTCGAGCAGCGGTATGGTCCTGGCGCGTCTCGTAGACCTTCGTGAGCAGGCGGAGAACGGCAGCCTCAGCCGGTTCGTTCCCGAGTTTGATGTAGTGTTCCGAGGCGTTGTTCAAGCAGCGTTCGGCTCTAGTGTGATCTCCCTGATCAAGATAGCACTTGCCGAGTTGGCTATAGGTAACCGCGAGCCCTTCTTCGTTGCCGACCGTTCGATGATGCTCAAGCGCCTGTTTAAATGAGGCCACGGCTTGATCCCACTGACCGTCACGAGCTTCTTGTAACGCCAGATTGTTGTAGAGAATGCCAAGTCCTCGGTTGTCTTGTAACTGGCGCAGAAAATCCATGGCCTCGAGATAGTAGGGACGTGCTTTTTCGGGATGGTCGGATGCGATATGCAGGTTGCCGAGGTTGACCAGAGTATGAGCTACGGCGGTGAGATTGCGCTCGGTCCGTTGAATCTGAAGCACCTCGCGATAGCACTGTTCTGCGCGTGGGAAATCATTCATGAGTGCGCAGGTATTACCGAGGTTCCCAAGGGAGTCCGACAGTGCTTGCTGATTATCGGGAGTCCGGTCATCGGCCACTGCCGCTTCCCAGGCTGCGCGAGCCTGAACGAGATCTCCACGATGGAGAAAAATGCGAGCGCGATGTTTATGATTGTCCGACATGGGATAGTGAAGCGTTATTCGTGAAGCGTGAAGCGTATCGGCCAACGGTTTCAAGTTTCATGTTTCAGGTTTTGGGTTTCTGCACAACTTGAAACGTTGAACGTGAAACTTGGAACTCATGAGTGAGATACGAACGACGCTTCACGAGATACGGTTTGAGTCAGTCTCCACCTTTGGGTGTATCTCGCCTAAACTCGACTTGCAGCTCGTCCTCTTCCTCCAATCCCAGCCCAGCTCGGAATGACTCGTAGAGTTCCATCACATAGGCGATGCTCTGTTGATCCTTACCGTCCTGCGATGCAAGATAGGTTTCCGATAGTCTGATTCCGGTCTGGAAGTGATGGGCGATGGTCTCTTCCGTCACCTGCTGCCAGGTGATGTAGATGCAGAAGGCTTGGAAGGCATGGGCCTGGGGATGACGGGACGAGAGTGCGAGTAGTCCTTCATAAGCTTCCCGAGCTATCGATCCGGCGTTGGAAGAAAAGGTGTCTTCCAGTTCAACGGCGCTGTCCCAATCTGAGCCAAGTTCGGGCTCGGATCGGCTGAATGCATCTTGTGCGGCAAGGGCTGCGTCGAATTGCATAGAACCTCGTATCTCGTCCGTGTGTATTATAAGTAACCTGGAGGATACTGGGGGAGAGGAATGGAGGTCAATGTGTCTTGCGCAGGCTATAGATTTACATTGTGGTCAGGGGCTCTGTAGACTATTCGTATCCAACTGATGAGCACCGAGAACCCAATTCCTTCTGCAAAGTCCGAGGCCGCATCAACGGATCCCGCTGATCGCATCATCCACTATCACATTCGGACCAAGCATCATTTTAACCGTTATGCCCGCTCGATGGGGTTTCTGGATTGGGCGAATCAGCCTGATCCGTTTCGGCGTTTCGAGGGTGCTCAGCTCATCCCACTCCCATTACTCAAGCCAGATGAAGAGCCGTTGTCGCCGGCATACGGAGCGATGTATGAACAGGGAGCTGTTCCTTGCCAGCCTGTCAGCGTGCGAACCCTCTCTCGATTTTTTGAGTTCGCCCTGGCTTTGTCCGCATGGAAAAAAGCTGGAGAGTCGGAGTGGGCCCTACGTAGTAATCCATCATCCGGCAATCTGCATCCGACAGAAGGCTATGTAGTCATACCAAAGATCGACGGACTCGATCTGAAACCTGGTCTCTATCATTACGCTCCGAAGGAACATGGTCTGGAATGGCGGGCTGAGTTTCCGGCTGAACATGTTGCTCGGTTGCTGGCGCCGTTTCCGGCCGATGCGTTTCTCTTCGGACTGACTTCGATTCATTGGCGGGAAGCATGGAAATATGGCGAGCGGGCGTTCCGCTACTACAATCACGACGTCGGTCATGCGATCGGCTCCACGCGAATTGCCGCGGCGACGCTGGGCTGGAACATGGCGTTGTTGGACGGTGTGGATGAAGACACTGTGGCGAGGTTGCTCGGGACGGATCGCAAGGACGACTTCGGTGAAGCTGAGCCCGAACATCCGGACTGTCTCGCGGTGGTGTGGCTATCTGAAAATGTGAAGCGCGAGCATTCGGAGATGCTGTTATCCCTTGATACGGCGATTGTGAAGGCGTTGGCTTGTGGAATATGGCATGGGAAAGCCAATCGATTAAGCCTGGAGCACGGCGTGCACTGGGACATCATCGACGAAGCGGCCAATGCCTCGTGGAAGCCACAGACGGATCGACCGATGAGTACTCTCCCTGCGATAATGCTCACATCCTCCAATACGCTTCACGCTTCACGAGAGATGAACAACGTGGGCCTGTTGGCTGGCCAGGTCATTCGTCAGCGCCGAAGCGCTGTGTCGTTCGACGGCAAGACGTCAATTTCCGCCAGCACGTTTTTTCATATGATGCAGCGCGTCATGCCTTGCGCTGAGCAGCCACAGCTGGAACGACCGATGCCCTGGGATGTGTGGCCGTATGACCCAGCGATTCATCTCTTGATATTCGTCCATCGCGTAGATGGGCTTGCACCTGGGCTGTATTGTCTTGTCCGGGATAGCAGAAGGCTGTCATTCGTTCAGCAAGCCATGAATCCTGAAATGACCTGGACTATCGTTCCTAGCTGTCCCGACGGGCTGCCTCTGTACTCCTTGATGGAAGGTGATGCCAGAAAACTAGCTGTGCAGGTGAGTTGCCATCAGGATATTGCCGGCGACAGTGCGTTCTCGTTCGGGATGCTGGCTGAGTTTGAAGGCACATTGCGGGAACGAGGTGCCTGGTGGTATCCACGCATGTTTTGGGAAGCGGGCTTGCTCGGGCAGGTCTTGTATCTGGAAGCGGAAGCGGCAGGAGTGCGGGCAACGGGAATCGGTTGTTTCTTCGACGATCCGGTCCACGAGATTATTGGTGTCAAGGAGTTGGCCATACAAACCCTCTATCATTTCACCATTGGTGGGCCAGTGGAAGATCGACGCTTGCAGATGCTACCGCCGTACGATCATCTCCGGCCTCGTTCATAGGCTCGACAGCTGTTAGAGGTAACTCATGTTCAAGATCAAGAAGAAGGCTGAGAAACCGAAGCGGACGGTGCTCTATAACGTCATTGAGGACTATTCAGAGTTTGATGCCCCTGGAAATGTCACTCTGTGTGCGATGACGGAGCTGGAGGATCTCTCTACCCATGCCAAGATTCTGTCTGAGAGCTACGACGTCCCGCATGAGATGATGACAACCTTGTTGACCACAGGCGGAACGTATGTGTATCCACAAATCAGTGGCATCCTCACTCGAGGATTATTTGCCTGCCGGATTGATTCAGCCGGGCAAGGGCCGAAACAAACCTGGACGCTGGACCTCATGCAGTTTGCCGAGGCTGAGCACGTGGCGCGATCTAGGGCATGTCCGATGGTTGATGCGGCGTGGGAAGTCTTCTGGAGGACGCTGCCGGGTGAGCTGCAAGCCAAGCTGCAGCAGAAAAATCTTGGCCTGGATTATCGAACGTTGGATCGTGCCGTCGCCAAAGGCGGTGACATCAAGTACATCGATTTCCGAAAGGACTGGTCGCCGCATTTCAAACGGCTCTGTATCATGCCGGATGGACGCCTTGTCGAAACCGGTGGATTGCAAGAGTTTGCCGAGCTTCATGGTATCACTATGGCACAGGCAAAAATGCTGATCGAACAAGGTGGCACGCTGGAGGTGAACGGGGAGGTACTTGCCTGTCAGATCGTGAATGGTCAGCCCGCAGTTGCGCGGTTTAGCGAGAAGAACTATACAAAAGCAAAAGAGTTGGTTTCCTCGAAAGGGATACACCTCATGGATGCGTTGAGTGAAGTGGGGTATGCCGATCCCGCTATGATGCGAGGCCTTGCGCGAAAAACACTGAGTGCGTGACCGTGATTGAAGGGCTACTCTAATCCAACAGGAGGCTCTACCTGTAAAGGCGGGGGTATCTATCGAATCGTTTTTGACCCATTACCTTGCATCCCCACGTCGCTGGTCATCGTTCCGTAGCTATTGGCACGCTGTTTCTCAGCAAGGTACCCTCCGAGACCGGCCCCGAGCACATTGCATATCACATCCGTTATCGAAGCGGTGCGGTTGTGGCAGAAGACTTGAAAGAATTCAGTCGAAAGCGAGATGCCGCCCGTGATGGCGATGATTGTAGCAATGGTCCGGAGAGTGCGTGAATCCTCATTCAGCTGGTAGTGAAGCAGATATCCGAACATCATGAACCAGAGCGTGTTGCCGACAATGTCCTTCAGCATGTTCCGGGAAAGAGCAAAATCTTGAAACGGGATCCAACGAATGTGGTCCCAGTGCGGATGTCCGACAAAGTTGCTCAACGGGAGCAGGGGAGCGATAGAGAGTGCGGCCAGTACGAACCACAGCATTCCGCTCTTTAGCTTGAGTCCTGTCCAAAGGGTCATCGCACGATCAATTCAAAAGCTCAATGATTGTCTCGATGCATCCGATGTCGTTAGTATACACGATGTGTCACGGTGTTGACCGTGAACGAAGCGCAAGCATAATGCATTGGTGTTGTTAGGGCTTTACGTTTGGCGGCCTATTCCCTGCTTGTGCAGCTTGAATTCGGCTATTACCCGATCGGATGGCCGTGAGAGGGGGGAGCCTACTGTGAGTTTAGGCCGCAAGTTCTTCTTTCACCGCATCAAGAAGTTTATTGATGTCGAACGGCTTTTCGAAGGCGCGACGTGCACCGAAGAGTTTCGCGACATCGAGGAAGTTGTGATCGCCTTGTGCTCCTGTGATCGCGATCACTCTGGCATCGACATATTCGCGAGTGAGCTGAAGCGTGGCCTCAAGGCCGTCCGTTTCCGGCATCAACAAGTCCATGATCACGAGATCGACCGGCTCTTTCTGATACAGCGCGAGTCCCTTGCGCCCATCCTCGGCTTCAAGCACACGGTGCCCTGCTTTAACAAGGACCTCTTTCAGGAGCCCTCGGATAGATTGTTCGTCGTCAATGACTAGGATGGTGGCCATACATGCTCTACTGATTTTTCCTAATCTTACCTGGCGTCTTCGAATCAGTCTAGAAAGAAAATGATTTTTTGAGTAGGTGCAAGAGACGAAATGAAATTAAGTCCAATTGGCCCCATCATGTAAGCCATACCTCAAGCTATCCTGATCCTGGCTGGCGCACTTCGCTCCCATAATGCGAATGCAAAAACATACAAAACTAATGTTCATATGAATTCATAAGCATACATTCTTTAGCATAATGAGCCTAATTTAGTACCAGTCAGGACAAATTGTTTGACCCAATTTATGATTTTTGTTACAAAACCGACAGCTCTTTTAACGAGTATTGTCCACTTTTTTGGGGAGTTGTTTCAGTGAATACTACAGATCAGCCCAAATGGGCCTTAACCAGGCGAGCGTTTCTTCAGGTTTCCTTGGTAGGGACTCTCTTACTGAGTGGGCGGTTAGTCGGCCCGCAACCGGTGCAGGCTCGTGAGCTTCCAGAGGGCAGGCTGACGTTGGTGAACGTGTGGACCAATGAGCGGCTGGATGTCACGTACCGAGACGAAGCCGGGAACTATGATTTGACAGCGCTTGATGATGTGAATTGCCTTTTGCGCTGCCATTACACGGGTGAGGTCGGGGCTATTGATGTGCGCGTATTAGAGCACGTGAATTTAGTGCAAAAGAAACTCGGCAGCCAGCAAGAGATTCATGTGATTTCAGGGTTTCGGTCTCCCGAGTACAACGCCATGTTGGTTCGGACGGACCGACATGTCGCCAAGAACAGCTTACACATGCAAGGACAAGCGATCGATCTTTTGATCCCCGGTGTTCCCACCACGAAGCTTCGCCAAGCCGCGCTCGAACTGCAGTACGGCGGGGTCGGCTCCTATAAACGTTCGAGCTATGTACATTTGGATTCAGGTCCCTTCCGGCATTGGTAGCCCTTTCCTAAATCACCAAAGCGAACGAGAACACCTCTGCTCCTGACGGGGGTGTTGTGTCCGAATTGAGTGCTATCGCTCGTCGGCAGGTTGTCGTTTCAATAAGAGGATGGACAGGGGCGGGAGCGTGATCGTCAGTGAGTATGGAAAGTTGTGGCTCGGGGTGTCGGTCGCGTGAACACCGCCGCCATTACCCATATTGCTGCCGCCGTAAGCGATCCCATCGGTGTTGATGATCTCCTGATACCACCCAGATTCCGGGACGCCGATGCGGTAATGGTGGCGAGGCATTGGCGTGAAGTTGCACAGGCAGACGATGACAGCTTGCGTACTGTTTGCCTTTCGAAGGTAGGCGATGACGGAGTTGTCGGCGTCGCTGAAATCAATCCACTGAAATCCGCTCCAGTCAAAGTCGATCTCGTGCAGCGCCGGCTCCTCGCGATAGACTCGGTTCAGGTCGCGGATCAAACGTTGCAGCCCACGGTGGGGCTCATCCTCGCAGAGATGCCAATCCAAGCTGGCGTCATGGTTCCATTCCCGCCACTGGCCGAACTCTCCGCCCATGAACAGCATTTTTTTGCCGGGGTGGCTGTACATATAGCCATAGAGCAGCCGGAGGTTCGCAAACCGCTGCCAGACATCGCCGGGCATTTTGTCGAGCAACGTTCGTTTGCCGTGCACCACTTCGTCATGAGAGAGGGCGAGGACAAAATTCTCGCTGAAGGCGTAGAGCAGACCAAACGTCAGTTGGTTCTGATGAAACCGGCGGTAGATCGGGTCGTGCTGGAAAAAGGTTAGCATGTCGTGCATCCACCCCATGTTCCACTTGAACGTAAAACCGAGCCCTCCTGTATAGGTTGGCCGAGAGACACCAGGCCATGACGTGGATTCTTCCGCAATCGTGACGGCTCCTGGGAATTCTCGGTGGACGAGGACGTTGAGCTCCTTTAAGAGCGAGACGGCCCCAAGATTCTCCTTGCCCCCAAACTCATTTGGAATCCATTCACCGGAGGGTCTGCCGTAGTCGAGATAGAGCATGGACGCCACGGCGTCGACGCGCAATCCATCAATGTGGTACTTGTCCAACCAGAAGAGGGCACTATTCAGAAGGAAGGTGCGCACCTCGACTCGATCGTAATTGAAAATCCGGCTGTGCCAATCGGGGTGATAGCCGAGGCGCGGATCGGCATGGTCATAGAGGTGTGTGCCGTCGAACTGGGCCAATCCATGGGGATCGTCAGGAAAGTGCGCCGGCGCCCAGTCCATGATGACGCCGAGGCCGGCTTGATGCGCGGCATCGACAAACGCCATGAAATCCTCAGGATTGCCGTATCGGCTGGTGGCCGCAAAGTAGCCGGTTGCTTGATATCCCCATGATCCGTCAAACGGATGTTCCGTCACTGGCATGAGTTCCAGGTGTGTGTAGCCCAGATCCCTTGCGTAGGGGATGAGTTTCGCAGCGAGTTCTTTATAGGTCAGCCAGCGATTGTTCTCTTCCGGTACTCGCATCCACGACCCGAGATGGACTTCATAGATGGAGAGGGGAGCGGTCAGCGGATCCCATTCGGATCGGGTTGCCATCCACGTGCCGTCGTGCCAGGTATAGCTGGACAAGTCATGCACGATCGAGGCAGTCCGCGGGCGGACCTCGCTCGCAACCGCATAGGGATCGGCTTTCCTCAACAGAACGTTGTCTTCTCGCGACCGGATTTCATACTTGTAGAGGGTGCCTTCCTGTAGATCGGGCAGGAAGAGTTCCCAGAGCCCGGTTGATCCTCGACTCGCCATGGGATGGCAGAGACCGTTCCAACTATTAAAGTCCCCAATCACACTGACACGTGTGGCATTGGGGGCCCACAGCACAAAGTGAACTCCGGGGACGCCTTGGACGGTGCGGATATGGGCGCCGAAACTGTTGTAGGCCTTGTACAGCGTTCCTTCGGTAAAGAGGTGGAGATCGAAGTCCGTTAACAGGGGAGGGAATGCGTACGGATCGTGGATTTCAGCGACCGTGCCGTCGTGGCGCGTGAGGCGAAGCGTGTAAGATGGCGCGAGTGGTGTATCTGGAAGCAGCGCCTCATACAGTCCCTCCTCACGAATGTGAGTCATACGCCAGAGGATAGAATCGGATACGACCTCTACATCCTTGATCTGGGGTAGCCAGGCCCGGATCGCGAAGCCGGGGCGGCCGTCGATCGTTGTGGGATGTGGACCTAGAACCGAGTGAGGGGCCCAGTGAGTGCCGGCAATGAGACGATCAAGATTATCCTGCTGTACGGTCAGGTCGCTGGGCATTCACCTATCCTAATGGCTGCAGCCGCGATTAGGAAGGGGAAAATGTTCTCTGCGATGGCTTCGAATGAAGTATCAGAAAGACGACTCCGATTGCATTGTCGCCGTTGGCTCATGATAATGCGGGGGCCAGTACGGTGATCTCTCTCAATGTGGTTCCGAGGACCTCAATGTCATCTCTGACGCTGGCTCTTCTTATCTTCGGCGTATGCTACGCGCTCATCATGACCGAGCGGCTGCACAAGACGATTGTGGCCTTGTTCGGCGCGGCGCTGATGATCAGTCTTGGCGTGGTCTCGCAAGAAGAGGCATTCTATTCACATGAGTTCGGGGTAGATTACAACGTCGTTTTCCTGTTGATCGGCATGATGGTGATCGTCAACATTGTGCGGGAGACTGGGCTCTTCGAGGTGTTGGCCATTTGGGCGGCGAAGCAGGCTGATGCGAAACCCTTCCGCTTACTGGTGTTGTTAGCCGTTCTCACTGCCGCGCTTTCCTCCATGCTCGATAACGTCACCACTGTTCTGCTCATGGCACCGGTCACGCTCGCAATTACCAAGCGCTTGGAGCTCAATCCCATCACTTTTCTGGTGAGCGAGGCACTGGCCTCCAATATCGGTGGGACGGCCACGCTCGTTGGGGATCCGCCGAATATCATGATCGCCAGCAAAGCGGAGCTCAGCTATGTCGACTTTCTGGTAGTCATGGGACCGATCGTCATCGTCATCATGACGGTGTTTGTCGCGGTGTTATGGGTGATCTTTGGACGAACCATGACTGTCGCGCCGCATCTGCGGGAGGCTGTTCTCTCGTTAAACGCACAAGAGGCGGTGCCGGATCGAGCCTTCTTGCGCCGGTGTCTGTTCTTGCTAGCGGTCGTCAACGTGGGGTTCTGTCTCCACTCTCTTGTCCATCTGGAGCCGGCCACGATTGCGCTGCTGGGCGCGAGTCTGTTCATGGTCATTGGTCATGCGAGGCGCAAACACGAAGAAAATGCTGAGGAGTTAACATATCTGGCGGAAGTGGAGTGGAAGACCATCTTCTTCTTCATCGGGTTGTTCATTCTGGTCGGTGGACTCGTCAAGGTCGGCGTCATCCGGTATCTGGCCGATCAACTGGTGGCGGTAACGAGGGGCAATCTTGCCGGATCCACGATGGCGGTGTTGTGGGGATCGGCGCTGCTGTCCGCAGCGGTGGACAATATCCCCTATGTCGCAGCCATGAATCCCCTGATCGTCGATCTCGCGCGATCACTGCATCCGGACATTACCGACTACGTCACCTTGGTCCATCAGCCGGACATTATCCCGCTCTGGTGGGCATTGGCCTTGGGCGCATGTTTAGGTGGAAACGGGACGATCATCGGCGCGAGTGCCAACGTCGTGATCGTGGATATTGCGAGGAAGGCCGGCTACCGGATTACCTTTTGGCAGTTCTTCAAGTTTGGCTTTCCTGTCATGGTCAGCTCCGTCGCCCTCAGCGCGCTCTACCTCTGGCTGGTGTTTCTGCGCTAACGGGGATTAGCAGGATGCGGAAAAAATCCGCCAGCGGCGTTCTAGCCTTTTTTCTCGCTGCGGCCTTGCTGGACGGCCCTTTGGCGCATCCTGCATGGCTATTCAGTGTCGTCCCAACCTCGCCGCGACGGCTACAGAGGTCAACATAAGTTTTTCTGCAACCTGTTAGGGCTTGCCCTCGACCTTCAGATTGACCGATCCGTCACTCATCACTCGAACGTACAGCGAGTTCATATCGGCGAACACGCCGATGCCTTGCACCGACGCGATGGTTCCCTGCAGGGAGAGCGTCTGACTGATTGATCGATTCAATGCCATTCGAAGCAGGTCTCGCATGCGGTCGGTCGCCGAAGTCACACCGAGGACGGCTTCACCCATCACGAGTTCTCTCATGGAAGAGTGGGCGAGCCAATCAGGACCGTTCTTCGCCAGGAACTGTTCGGAATCGTGGTCCAAACGGAGGCCACCGATTTGGGCGGACTGTGTCAACATGTTCATTTCAGGTTTCCCCACGAAATACAGGTGGCCGGTCGCATCTCCTCCAAACGCAATCCGCAAGACCACTTGGTTGCCACCACGGCCCAAAATAGCCGCATCAGTGATGACAATGAAGTCCCCTTTCACGGCCACACGTTTTCCCTTCAACCGCGCCGCAAGTGATTGGGACAGCGAGGGATAGTCCAGCGGGAAGTCAGCGACGACGTGGAATCCAGTGGGAGTTAGCCGGTTTGCAAGTGTGGCGGGGAGCGTGCCGTAGAGCTGGGCATCGGCGGCACCATGGAATCCGGTTGAAGTTGGTGGAGTGTCGAGTGGAGGAAGGGGTGCAACTCCGGCGGGTGGTTCCGAGCCGAAGACGATGACCGGTTTCGCGGTGATGTGGATGGTGTCATTGACGATGAGGCCAATCCCTGAAAAGCCGCTATGTTGGACTTTGTCGATATTGAACTGAAGCCAGGCAGCCGGTTCTAACTGGATGGGGTTGCGCAGTGTATTCCAGACATCTTCCACGTGAGATTTGACCGTCAGCCCATTGATGCGGGTGACCGCGCGGCTGAGTCCTCCTCGAACGATGTCTGTCAGCCTCTGTTTCACTTCTTGCGTCACGTCAAGATCGGCGACTCGCATCTGGCATTGATCACTGGTGTTTACTGCGACGCTGGCAACCGATGCGGACAGCCCATATGTTGGAGTCAGCTCAGTCGCAATACTCCCATGCAGCGTGGCCATCCGTGGCCATTCACTGCCATCGCCACAGTGAAGTGAATGGGCTCCAATCTTATATCGAAGGGCGGTGCCGACAAATAGGTGGGAGCTGGAAAGTTCGATCCCTTTCCACCAATCACGGAGAACCATGCCAGAACTTGTGTTGTTGGCTTGGTACGCGCCGGAAGGTGCCATCGTAAAATCATCGCGCTCTGCATAGTACTTGTATTCGGTGCCTTTGGGATGTTTGATGAAGCTCCCCCAATGGTCGAATTTCTTCGGGATCACGCTGTCATCGTTGGTAGCAGTGAGAAACGGTGATAGATCGACATGGACAGGAAGGCTGATACTGGATTCTGGGGCTGGAGAGAGTGGGTTCGGTGTCGCCGGCAACAGCGTCGGTGGCGGTGGGTGAACCACATACTGTTTGGCAATACAGCCCGTCATGGATACCACTAAGGACAAAACGAGAAGAGTTTTCTGTATTGCTTGAGGAAGCATCGGCTTCTTCCTTTGTCTATTCGGTGGTTGTCAGAATTCTCACCCCACGTGTCTGAAAGGTGGACGGTGAGGGGCAACGACGGGGGTTAGGATAGCAGAATCGCATGATGCTTTGTCATGTCAAAAACGCAGTGCGGTGAGTTGGGTTTCGAGGAGATCAGAGGGGCACCACCCAACCCTCGTCGTTGGCAGTCAAACTTGTTTGCATTGCTAATAATGCCTGTACTGCCAATGCGTTGTAGAGGAGGAAATATTCATGACGGAAGGGTGGATTCCTTTGAGAATAAAGACTTCGTCACCAGGCTCTTCGATGATCTCTTTTTTGCCGATGGTGAGCTTGAGCCTCCCATCCATCACGGTCACCAGCTCGTTCGTCGCGTGGACGAAGTCATTCCACTCTTGTCCCGGTGGGTTGATGAATATATCGAAGGAGTAGCCCATGTGAGTGCAGCAAATGTCCTAGATAAGCTGAATCAGAAACAAGAGATCAGTGATGGTGCGCGAAGGTATGGGCTTCGTGGCGCTGCTCGGTCAGTTTCCGGAGGTCGCAGTGGATGTCGTCGGGGTCGCAACATTCGGTTTCTAGTTGGATGGTCATATGCTTGATGCCGAAGTCCGTCGTAATTCGGTTCTGGATTAGCTGTAGTAATTCAAGCGGAGTCCGATGACGCTCGATCATCACGTGGCTGGTGAGCATGACCAGTCGAGGCTCGACGGCCCAAATGTGAAGATCGTGCACGTTCGTGACGCCCGGGATAGCTTCCATCGTGGCTGCCACCTGAGACGCGCTGATGCCAGGTGGGGTTGATTCCAACAGGACATCCATCGACTCTTTGAAGATCGGCCAGGCTCCTCGGAGAATGACTCCGACAATCAGTAAACTCACGAGCGGATCTAGGATCGTCCATCCTGTCAGGAGAATCGCGCCACCGCTTACAATCACGCCGAGCGACACCCAGGCGTCTCCTACCATATGCCAGAAGGCACTGCGAATGTTGAGATCATCTTTCGCGCCATGCTGGAGTAGAAGAGCGATTCCCAGGTTGGCGACGAAACTCACGGTCGCGACCGCCATTACCCATCCGCCGTCAACGGGAACCGGGTGCAGGAGCCGCGTCACGCCGATGAACGCGATGCCGACGGCGGTCAGCAGCAGAATGAAACTGTTCAGAAACGCCGCGATGATCCCGGCACGATGGTAGCCGAAGGTCCGGCTCTCGGAAGCCGGATGTGCGGTAAGGAGATGGGCATAGAGGGCGAGAAAGAGGGACCCTTGATCGACGAGGTTGTGGCCCGCGTCGCTCATAAGTCCAATGCTGTTGAGGAACCACCCGCCGACAAACTCAGCGGCGATGATCACGGCATTGATGGCCAGAGCAAGCTGGAGCCGCGATCGGAGATGTGCGTGCGAGGCAAGTGCTGTCATACATAACAGTGTCGCATGGGCGACGCGACGCAGCAAGTCTTGCGGGACGTTTGTGCGGGTGTAGTTGGTCGCCAGGCTAGTGAACTGCTTTGGGAGGAAGCCGTTCGCTCAGCACCGGATAGTAGGCCTGATCCATTCCTGAATTACCGGTTGACAGATCCATCGCGATCACCCGCAGCGTGATCCCGTCGGGAACCTCCTTCGATGGCGGCACAAAGAACGGCGCTTCAAATGTGCGGCTCCCTTCATTGTAAAACATCTGCAGCCGCTCAATGATTCGGTCTCCGATCAATACCTCTCCATAGATACGGATCTTTCGCGAGTCCCAATCTCCGTGGGGGCGGACTAAGGAGCCGGACAGGGTTCGGACCGAGGCTCGGAGTTTCACGTCGTCTTTGGCGATCAGCGGTTCGGGCGGTGTGGGTCGCTCAATTTGGATGAGGTACCCATAGAGGTGCAGCACGATGCCATCATGCGTGAGATCCTGTCCTGGGATGACGAGTAGAGTCTTACTCGTTTTCTGTGATGCGGCAGGATAGGCCAGCGGCCCTTCGGCGGAGATCTCCACCAACGTCGGTTTGTGTAGTTGCAACGTTGTGGTGAATACTGCTGAGGGGCGAGAGCTGTAGACTGGTTCTTCTATCATGTGGGGTGTGCGCATGATTTGGTTCTGGTCGCCGGACCCGCCCTGCTGCAGACCCGTAGCCAGAATTTGGCCAGTCGCCACCTCCGTGATCGTCACACGCGCTCCACCGACTTCGCGGCCCAATACCATCGCCCCGTGCGCGACGACTCGGACCAGCACCACCGTGGGTTGTGGGCCGTTGAGTGGGATATTTGGAGGTGTTTGGCTTCGGACCGGAGTCGAGAGGTAAGAAAGTAGGGTGAGCGAGAAGATCAGTCCCACCAGGGCGAAGGAAGATCGTGTCATTTCACCTTCGTGCCAGGGTCCACTTCTTCTTGAATAGTGAGCAGTCCGCGCACGTCGGCATCGCCAGCAGCCAGTACCATGCCCTGCGATTCGATGCCCATGAGCTTGGCCGGTTTGAGATTGGCTACGATCACGATGGTTTTCCCGACCAGTGCATCCGGGTCGTACTTCTTGCCGATGCCCGCCACGATCTGCCGTTGCTCCGTGCCGAGTGAGACCTGGAGCTTCAACAGCTTCTCCGACTTCGGGACGCGTTCTGCGCTGATGACCTTCGCTGTCTTCAGCTGAATCTTCATGAAATCGTCGATCGTGATCTGGGGCGGTGCGACGGGTGCTGGCACTGCTGCTGGTGCTGCCGGAGTTGCCGATGTTGTGGCCGGGGTTGTCGTTGCTGCGGCAGGAACCGGTTGTGGAGTTGCTGATGTGTCGCTCACTGGTGTCGCTCCTTTTTTCGATGACGCGTTCTTCTCTATCTTAACGTGTTCTTTTAAGTCTATGCGGACAGTATCTGATGCGGTGATTTCAATGCGCGGGAACAGCGGGGCGCTCTTGGTAATCGGGAGGTCGGACACGGGGCTATCCCACTCATAGGCGGAGGCCGGAAGGGCTTTAGAAAAGTCGACGTGGTAGCCGAGTTGCCTGGCCAGTTGTTCCATCGTCTGCGGCATGAAGGGATGGAGCAAGACGGCCAGCAGGCGCAGGGCACGGGCGGAGTGATTAAGGACGGTCTTCAGCTTCGGCGCATCCTCCGGATTCTTGGCCAGCTTCCAGGGCGCGGCCTTGTCGATGTATTCGTCGCAGAGGCTGACGAGTTCACCGATCGCCTGCAGATTGTCGCGGAAGGTCAGCGCGTGGAAGCCTCGTTCCAATGTCGCCGGCAATTGCGTAGCAGCCCGGGCGATCTTCTCTTCGAGTTCCGGCAGCGCGGGCGGTCCGTTTGCGGGAATGTTGCCGTCCGCGAAGCGCTCAATCATCGTGAGCGTGCGGCTGAGCAGATTGCCGATGCCGTTGGCCAGGTCGCTGTTGAGGCTGGTAACCACCGCGCTCTGCGAGAAATCTCCGTCCTGCCCGAAGGGCACTTCGCGCAAGAGGAAGTAGCGGAAGGCATCGACGCCGTAGCTCTCAACCATCTTATTGGGATCGACGACGTTGCCACGGCTCTTGGACATTTTCTCGCCATCGACCGTCCACCAGCCATGGGCAAAGATGGTTTCCGGCAACGGCAGGTTCAGCGCCATGAGCATCGTGGACCAATACACGGCGTGGGTCGTCAGGATGTCCTTCCCGACAAGATGGACATTAGTAGGCCAAAATTGGTTTCCCGTCGGCTTCTCTCTCGGGAGATATTCCAACGCGGACATGTAGTTAACCAGCGCATCGAACCAGACATAGGTGACGTAGTTATTGTCGAACGGCAGTTCGATCCCCCAGGAGAGCCGTGACTTTGGTCTCGAGATCGAGAGGTCGCCGAGTTTCTGGGTTTGTAAGAACCCGAGGACTTCGTTGCGTCGCGACTCCGGGCGAATAAAATCAGGATGCGCCTTGATGTGTTCAATCAAGCGGTCCTGATATTGCCCCATCTTGAAGAAGTAGTTGTGCTCGCTGAGCTGTTCAACGGGGCGTTTGCAGTCCGGACAGAGTCCGGACTCCACGTCTTTCTCAGTCCAGAACCGTTCATCAAACGTGCAGTACCAACCGGTATACGAATCCTGATAAATGAGATGCTTGTCGTAGAGCTCCTGAAGATATCGTTGGACAATGGCCTTGTGCTCGAGATCCGTCGTTCGAATGAACGCATCGTTCGAGATGTTGAGGCGTTGCCACAATGTTTGAAACTGAGGCGCAAGCTTATCGCAGTGGGCCTGGGGGTCGATGCCGGCTTTGGCCGCAGCCTGTTGCACTTTCTGGCCATGTTCATCGAGACCGGTCAAAAAGAAGACCTCACGGCCACGTAGCCGCCAGTAGCGCGCCAGCACGTCGGCCGCGATGGTGGTGTAGGCATGGCCGATGTGTGGGACATCATTGACATAGTAAATCGGGGTAGTGATGTAAAAGGGGTTCGTTTCCGCCATATCGAGGGCAAGATATCAGGTTGGCGTCGCTTTTGGCTAGGTTGCGGCTCTGGCGGGGACAAGGCCGAGTGCTTCGCGCAGGCGAAGGAACGTCGTTTCCAGCGCCATCTGCACGTTGAGGTGCCGCGTGGCTTGCTGTTCGGTTCGCTCGATATCATTCAAGAGGGTCAGGAGCGCATCGATGTCTGCTCGCTGGGCGTATCGTCGCAGGTCTGTGATGTGGTCGAGGTGCAGGATTTGATCATGATCTCCATCGACGATGACAATGACCAGATCGCGGATCCATCGTGTGAGCCATGCGAGGGTTTCTTCGCCACGGTCCGTCTTCGCCAGGCTTTCCGCTGCCGAGAGGATGGTCGCGCTCGACATCAAGCTTTCCGGCTTCACCAACGCCAGGCATTCTTGTTGTCGCGCGCGAACGTCTGCCACATTCGCCGTGAGCGCTTCTCCGATACGGCCATCGGCGAAGACCGCCAGGAAACGGGCGTCGGCAGGAGGAAGCTCCCGCTTGAGGATCAATGCGGCCTCAACTTGGGTGCGGGCGGGCGTCGTGAAACGGAGCGCTTGGCAGCGTGATCGAATGGTGATCGGAAGCGCCTGGAGCCGGCTGGTGACAAGGATAAAGAGACTCTCACCCGGAGGCTCTTCCAAGGTCTTGAGGAGCGCGTTCGCTGCACCGATCGTCAGTCGATCCGCGTCGTCAATCAGGCAAATTTTTCGTTCCCCGATGAGTGGGCGATAGACGAACTGTTGTTCGATCTCCCGCACCTGCTCGATTTTGATTTGCGGCGTGGCGGCTTTCGGATCGGGTTCGATGATGAAGTAATCCGGGTGCGTCCGAGCAGCTATCTGAAGGCAGGATCGGCACCGGCCACAGCTGTCCTGAGCCTCTGTCTGTGCGAGTTGCTCGCAGTTGAGGGCCTGAGCCAGTCTCACGGCGGTCATCAACTTTCCGATCCTGGCTTCGCCATAGAACAGATAGGCATGGGCCAAGCGTCCATTGCATACGGTTGCCTGAAGGAGGGAGATGGGTTGCTCGTGACCTGTGATATCGGCGAAAGGCATGGGCTATCGGCGTCTCGATGTCCGTCTTCGATAGGTCTTGAGCCAGTTCAGAACCAGTTCTTCTACGGTCTCGGTCACCGACTCCAGCGGTTGTGCGGAATCGATCACCATGATGCGTCGAGGTTCTTGTCGTGCCAATACGTGAAATCCAGCCCGGACTTTCCGGTGGAATCGCTCGGCTTCTCGATCGAGTCGATTTTGGGTGGCAGCGCGACCACGGCGTCGGCTGAGTCCGACAGCGACGGGGACGTCGAAGAGCAACGTGAGTTGAGGAGCCAGTTTCCCGGTCGCCCAGTCGTTCATTGTGCGCAATATTCGTAGGTCCAACCCCCGTCCATATCCCTGATAGGCCATCGTCGAGTCTGAGAATCGATCACAGACGACCGTCACTCCGCGTGCGAGCGCGGGTTTGATGACGTGATCCACATGCTGGCGTCTGGCCGCGAACATAAGGTAGGCTTCCGTTTCAGGGGCGATGGTTTCCCCCGAATGGTCGAGCAGGATACTGCGCAGACGTTCGGCGAGCAGCGTCCCTCCCGGTTCTCGGGTATGCAGCACGTCCAGGCCTTGCGCGGTCAGCCGCTCGCAGAGTCTTCGAGCTTGTGTCGTTTTCCCGCTTCCTTCACCGCCTTCCAGCGTCATGAAGATGCCCGTCGATTTTCTTGCTGTTCTACCCATTGGCAATTTTCATTCGCAGTCGCAATCGGGGAGCGATCCTATGTCAGGTCGAGGCGAATAGCAAGACCAGTACCTTTTTTGAATTCACCCGGTCCAAGCACATAACCCATTGAAATTTACAATAAAATGCTTGCGGGGTCTGTCAGGAACTCTGTAAGATGAATCACGCAATGCTCTCCCCAATGGCTAGGTGTCGGTGATTCATGCTCAAGGTCGCGCTAAGACGCTATTTTCTCACAGGCCTCCTCCTTGTCACCCCTATTTGGGGCACGATTCTCATCCTAAAGACCCTATTCGTTGCGGTAGACGGCATCTTGGGCGAAGCCGTCGCAGAATTGGTACCGGATCACTATATTCCTGGCCTAGGGATCATTACGCTGGTCCTGCTCATCTTTTTAGTCGGGTTGTTTGCGGCGAACTTCATCGGGCGTCAGATTGTGGGGCATTGGGAAGATTGGCTCAACCGGCTGCCCCTCGTCCGGGGGATTTATTCCACGCTGAAGTCCATGATGGATATTCTGTCTTTTTCGGAGCGAGGATCGTATCGTCGGGTGGTCTTGATTCAGTTCCCAAAGAACGGCCATTATTGTTTTGCGTTTGTGACTGGCATGACGAAAGGCGAGACCACGGCACTGGGCCAGGAGGCGCTCATTCATGTGTACGTGCCTACCTCGCCCAATCCGACGTCGGGGTATTTCCTGTTAGTGCCGGAACGGGAAGTGATATCTGTTGATATCAGTATTGAAGAAGCGATGAAACTGATTGTATCGGGTGGTCTCTATACGCCATCCGGTGCCATGGCTTCGGCCCTGAAGGGAGAGCCGAAGTGGAGTCAGGTCAAACAGCCAGATGCCGGTGTGCCGATCGGATAAACACGGTGTCCTGATACTCAATTGCGGTCCTCTTATTTTCGGAGTCTTCGATGAAACAATCAGTGGATCAATGCACAACGGTCTCGCGTATTCCTGGCTTAGGCGTGATTGTGATGGCGGCCGGGTTGGGTAAACGGATGAAGTCCACCCAAGTGAAAGTGCTGCATCATGTCGCGGGTCAGCCGATGGTTCTCTACGCGGTTGATGTGGCGCTCCAACTCGCGGGCCATCGTATTGCGGTTGTAGTTGGGCATCAATCCGACAAGGTTCGGCACGTGATTGAAGCAGGTATTGCCGGCAGGCTGGGATCAAAGTCTGTGAGCATCGTCGAGCAAGCCGAGCAACTCGGGACCGGCCATGCGGTGCTGCAAAGCCGCCCCTCGTTTTGTCTGGGCGATGAGGCGCGTCCGACGAATTATCTTATCTTGAATGGTGACACGCCGTTGCTGAAAGAAGAGACGGCGCGCGAACTTTTGCGAGCCCATCAATCCCAGAGCGCCACTGTGACGATTCTGACGGCGATGCTCGATGATCCCAGCGGCTATGGTCGAGTCATTCGCCGGGAGTCCGGCGAATCTCAGCAGAGTGAAATCGCTTCGTCCGATGTGCTGAAGATCGTTGAAGATCGTGATGCCACCTCGGTCGAACGAGCTACGAAGGAAATCAACGTAGGGACGTATGTCGTGTCCGGAGATTTTCTCTTCGAGGCCCTGGATAAGCTGGAGCCACGCAACGCGCAGAATGAATACTATCTGACGGATATTGTTCGGATGGCAGTTGATCAGGAGCGGCGTGTCGCGGCGGTGACCCTTCAAGATCCAGACGAAGGGCTGGGAGTCAATACGAGGCAACAGCTGGCGGCTGCGGAGCAGGTTGTCCGTCAGCAGATTCGCGAGCACTGGCTTGACGCCGGAGTCACGATGCGGGATCCTGGCTCCGTGTGGGTTGACGCCGGAGTCATCATTGGACGAGATACTGTGCTGTATCCACACGTGAGCCTCGAAGGCAAAACCAGTATCGGTGAAGGGACGACAATCCGTTCCGGGGTCCGTATCACCGATTGTGTGATCGGAAACAATGTAGAGATTCTCGATCATTGCGTGCTGCGCCAATCGCAAGTCGACGACGAAGCTCATCTGGGACCGTTCGCGCATTTGAGACCGGGGGCGATCGTGCGGCGCAAGGCGAAGGTCGGCAATTTCGTCGAGATGAAAAAGGCCGAGCTCGGCGAAGGGTCCAAAGCAAGTCACCTGACGTATCTCGGCGATGCGAAAATCGGGAAAGGCGTTAATATAGGAGCCGGAACGATCATAGTAAATTATGACGGGGTGAACAAACATCAGACAGTGATCGAGGATCATGCGTTTGTGGGGAGCGATACACAGCTCATCGCACCAGTGACGATAGGACGCGGAGCCTTTATCCCTGCTGGAACGACCGTGACTCAGAATGTACCCGCCGATTCACTGGCGATTTCCCGTGTGCCCCAAGTCAATCGAGTCGGGTGGGCAGCGAAACGTCGGGTGTTGCTGACCGCTGGGATGCCGAGCCACGATTCGACAAAGGCTTCCAGCAGCCCGAGGAAAGAGAAGGACAAAAAAGCTTCGAATAACTTAAAAAAGGGACGCACAAAGTCATCGAAACGCTGAGTGCGGTCTAAGTGCCGTTATCTACCAGTTAGCCTAGTGAGACCTGGAGTAACTGTCATGTGTGGAATTGTCGGGTATATCGGTAATCAAGAGGCGGTTCCGATTCTTATCGGGGGATTGGCAAAGTTGGAGTATCGGGGCTACGACTCCTCTGGAGTCGCCGTCATGGAGGGGGAGAAAATTGTCGTCAGACGGAGTGTGGGCAAGCTGGTCAATCTTCAAAATTCGCTCAAGGCGAAAGAGCTCAAGGGGACGGTCGGAATCGGTCATACCCGCTGGGCCACTCACGGGAAGCCTTCAGAACAGAACGCCCATCCGCATCGGTCTAAAGGCTGCGTGTTGGTCCACAACGGGATTATTGAAAACTACCAGCAACTCAAACAGCAATTGGAAAAGGACGGCTACAAATTTGTATCGGAAACCGATACGGAGGTCGTCGCGCATTTAATCGATAAATACCTTCAGAAGGGGAACCTGCTGGCTGATGCCGTACGGTTGGCGACGAAAGATGTGAGTGGCAGTTACGCACTGGCCGTCATGTCAGAGCGAGAACCCGGGACGCTGATTGCCGCGCGGTCCGGATGCCCGTTAGTGGTTGGGCGGACCAAGCACGCCTCGTACATCGCTTCCGATGTGATGGCGATGCTCGCGCACACGCGAGACGTAACCTATCTCGAAGAAGGGGATGTGGCGGTCGTCACTCAAGACGACCTGCATCTCACCGACGTCGGTGGCCATGCGGTCTCGCGCAAATCAACGAGGATTACCTGGGATGCGTCGGCGGCGGAGAAGGGCGGCTATCCGCATTTCATGCTGAAAGAAATTCACGAACAACCTCAGACAATCCTTGATACGATGCGCGGACGGTACTCCTATGAGACGGGCGAAGCGGATCTGCCGGATATCGGGCTTACACCGAAAGAGTTTGTGGCGGTTGAGCGGATTTGGATCGTCGCTTGTGGCACTTCTTGGCATGCAGGCCAGGTTGGGAAGTATTTATTTGAAGAAATGGTTCGTACGCCGGTTCAGGTGGATATCGGGAGCGAGTTTCGATATCGCGACCCGCTCGTCGGGAAGAACGATCTATTTGTCACAATTTCTCAGTCCGGCGAGACGGCTGATACGCTGGCTGCTGCGCGAGAAGCAAAAGGAAAAGGGGCGCGTGTTGTCTCCATCGTGAACGTTGTCGGCAGCACCTTGGCGCGCGAGTCGGACGGGGTGCTGTACACGCATTGCGGACCGGAAATCGGCGTCGCATCGACCAAAGCGTTTACCGCACAGCTCACGGCGCTGTATTTGCTGGCCTTGCATTTTGCCAGAGTTCGTAATGTGATGAAGGTTGCAGACGGAAAAGCCTGGTTAGATCGGTTGGTGCAGTTGCCGGTATTAGTCGAGCGCGTATTGCAGCGAGAGGCTGAAATCGTGGCGATTGCTAAGCGATATTACAAGAAGCGTAACTTTTTATTCTTGGGACGCGGGATCAACTATCCGATCGCACTGGAAGGCGCGCTGAAGCTGAAAGAGATTTCTTATATCCATGCCGAAGGCTATGCGGCGGGCGAGATGAAGCATGGGCCGATTGCGTTGATCGACAAGGATATGCCGGTTGTGGTCTTGGCGCCTCGCGACAAACTGTATGACAAAACGGTCAGCAATCTGATGGAAGTAAAAGCGCGACACGCACCGGTGATTGCCTTCGTGGCAGAAGGAGAGCGGGAGCTCGGCAAGATTGCGGATGCGGTGTTTACCGTTCCTGATACCCACCCGCTGATCTCGCCGATGTTGTTTACCATCCCGCTTCAGCTCCTTGCCTATCATATCGCAGTATTGCGCGGGGCGGACGTCGATCAGCCGAGGAATCTCGCCAAGAGTGTGACGGTAGAATAACCGGATGTTGAAAATGGCCTCCAGCAGTGTTCTCGGTCGTCCCTCTCCCTGCGAGGTACCCCAGAGGGTACCCCTCAGTCGCGGGACTTCCTGCGGCCTTGCTGGAAAACCATTTTGAACATCCTTGGGGAAGAAAGAAGAAAAAGAGATGGAGATTACGCAGCAGGATGTTGAGAAGGTAGCGCAGCTGGCGAGATTGGCGGTGAGCGCTGCTGAAAAAGAGATATTTGCCAGACAGTTGACCCAGATTCTCGGGCATGTCGATACGTTGAGTCAGTACGACACGGCGGGAATCGAACCGACTACCACGGTCATGGGACACGTGAATGTGTTTCGTGAGGATCTTGTGCGCCCATCACTGTCTTCAGAGCAGGCGTTGGCGAATGCGCCAGAGCGTGAAGTGGATGGGTTTGTTGTCCCTAAAATTCTAGAGGAGCGTTAATCGTCAGGTAGCCGACTCGCACGTTGACCACAACGAAAGCATGCAGCGATTGACGAATAACGGGAAGATACATGTTTCGACAAATGTTACGTTCGAAAATTCACCGTGCCACAGTGACCGGTGCCCATCTCGAGTATGAAGGCAGCCTGACAATCGATCAAGACTTGATGGAGGCGGCCGGGATTCTCCCCTATGAGGCGATTGTCTGCTCGAACTTGAATAACGGCGAGCGATTCATGACCTATGCGATCAACGGTACGCGAGGAAAAGGGGAGATCATTTTGAATGGGCCCACCGCGCGAAAGGCGGCGGTCGGGGATCAGATCATCATCTTTTGTTATGAGTATTACAGCGAAGAAGAGATCAAGAAGCACACCCCCAAGATCGTCCGGGTGAATGAAAAAAATCGAATTGTGGCGGCGAGCTGATACGCCACGGACAGGCTGACCGATGAGGGGTCTTGTCGGTTCGTGCGCAGATCACCAGTCGGGAACGAGAGGTTCATGTCCCTTCATAAACTAACCCTCTGTGAGCTTCAGAAACAATTCCAGGCAGGGGAAGTGACGGCTACAGAGATCGTGCGCGCCTACTTCTTGCGCATTGGCCATGTAGAGCCAAAAGTGAAAGCCTTCGTCACTCAAGCGAAAGAATCAGCCTTCATGGAGGCGGAGGTCTTGGACCGAAAGCTCAAGGGATGGCGGAAGACCCAGCCGCTCACCGGAATGCCTCTGGCCATCAAAGATAATATCTGTACGGACGGCGTCTCTACGACCTGTAGCTCTCGCATGTTGCAGAATTTTGTCCCACCGTACGATGCGACGGTGATCGCCAAGTTGCGTGCGCAAGAGTACATATTGCTGGGCAAGACGAATTTAGACGAATTTGCGATGGGATCATCAACGGAAAATTCCGCGTTCGGTCCCAGTCGGAATCCGTGGAATCTACATTGTGTGCCGGGCGGATCAAGCGGCGGATCGGCGGCGGCGGTGGCGGCAGAGGAATGTGTGGCGGCGCTAGGCTCAGATACCGGCGGATCTATCAGGCAGCCGGCAGCCTTCTGTGGCGTGGTTGGGCTGAAGCCGACGTATGGACGGGTGTCGCGGTATGGGTTGGTCGCGTTTGCCTCCTCGCTGGATCAAATCGGGCCGATCACGAGAGATGTATCCGATTCGGCGTTTCTTCTTCAGGCCATTGCGGGTCATGATCCGATGGATTCCACGTCGGTCGACCGCCCTGTTCCAGATTATATGAAAGCGCTGCAAAAATGGGATCTCAAAACTGTGAAGGTCGGTGTGCCGGTTGAGTTTTTTGCTGAAGGACTCGATCCGGATGTCGAGCAGTCGGTCAGAGCGGCGATTGGGGAGTTGAAGCAGCTTGGAGCTGAGATCAAGGAAATCCGTTTGCCGAGGACCGACGCAGCTGTGGCGGTGTACTATGTGATTGCTACGGCGGAAGCCAGCTCGAATCTTGCTCGTTTCGACGGGGTAAAATTTGGTTTTCGTGCCAAGGAGACCAAGGATCTTCTCGACCTCTACATGAAAACGAGACAGGAAGGGTTTGGCCCGGAGGTGAAGCGTCGGATCATGCTGGGGACCTATGTGCTCAGTGCCGGGTATTACGATGCGTACTATGGGAAAGCTCAAGCCGTACGAACGTTGGTTTGCCAGGATTTCGATGCTGCGTTTAAAGAAGTCGATCTGATTGTGACCCCGGCGACACCGACTCCGGCCTTCAAACTCGGTGAAAAAAGCGAAGATCCGCTGCAGATGTACCTCTCTGATATTTTTACGATCTCGGTCAATCTAGCTGGATTGCCGGCGATTGCTCTGCCCTGCGGCTTCAGTAAAGAGGGACTTCCGATCGGGCTGCAATTGATCGGGCGAGCGTTCGAAGAAGAAACGATACTTCGAGCGGCCCATGCGTATGAGCAATCGACGCAATGGCATCTTAAGAAACCGACGATACGGTAAGGGTTATAGGAGAATTGGAGAGGAGACGAGAGAACATACGAGATGAATGACCGGGAGGGTTAGCAACAATGACGATCGTCGAAATCTCTGCACTTCTTGTGGCCGTGGTATTCGCCGTGCTGGTCGGGTATCTCGTGCCGGTATTAATGCAGGTTCGCAAAACGGTGGCCGAGTCCGAACAGCTCCTCTCAAAGCTGAACGCCGAGATGCCGGCTCTCGTGGCAGAATTGCGTGCGGTGAGTCAGAACTTAAACGACGTGACGAATCAGGCACGCGAGGGAGTTGAACATGCGGCTGTCTTGCTACATGCAGTGGGTGAAATCGGCGAATCGGTGCAGCAAGTCCATAATGTCGTTCGTGGTTCAAGCGGGACGTTGTTGAGCAATGTGGCGAGCATGGTTGCAGGTTTCAAGGCAGCCACTCACGTCGTGCGGGAACGCATGAAACATGAAGGAGGGACACACAATGGCGGATGATCGAGGAACATCAGCGGCGGTCTTTTTGGCGTTTCTGAGCGGGGCAGCGATGGGTGCGGTTGCGGCATTGTTGTTGGCTCCACAAGCAGGGAGCGAATCGCGTGATCGACTCCGGGGGTATGCCCGTCGTGCGGAACACGATCTTCGAGATCTTGCTGGGCGCGCCGGTGAGGTGTTTGAAGAAGTCGTTGATCAGGGCAAGGAGTTTGTCGAAACGAAGCAGTCGGTGCTGCGAGAGGCATTCGATGCCGGACGTGAAGCCATGAGGCGCGAACGCGGTCGCACCTCCGATGAGGGGCCTGATCGAGGATGATTTTTGAGACGGTCATCGGAGTGGAGGTTCACGCACAGCTGCGGACCAACTCCAAGATGTTCTGCGGGTGCGGCACGACATTTGGTCTGTCGGCCAACAGTCAGACCTGTCCGGTCTGTCTTGGTCTGCCAGGAAGCTTGCCCGTCATCAACCGAACGGCAGTCGAAATGGCGGTTCGTGCAGGCTTGGCGCTGAATTGTACGATCGCGGCGAATAATCAATTCGCGAGAAAGAACTATTTCTACCCGGATCTTCCCAAGGGGTATCAGATTTCCCAATATGAGTCACCGATTTGCGAGCATGGGTGGATTGAGGTTCGTGACAGCAGTGGGGGGACAGCACGCATCCGCATTCGACGCGCACATTTGGAAGAGGATGCCGGGAAAAATATCCATGAGACCGGTACCAGTGGGAGCCGGGTCGATCTGAATCGCGCCGGCACACCGCTGTTGGAAATCGTGACGGAACCGGACATGCATTCGGCTGATGAGGTGGTGGCCTATCTCAAAGGGTTGCGGGAAATCTTAATGTACCTTGATGTCTGTGACGGCAACATGGAGGAGGGGAGCTTTCGGTGTGAGCCGAACTTGTCGCTGCGTCCGTTGGGGCAGAAGCAGTTTGGGACGAAAGTCGAGCTGAAGAATATTAACTCCTTCAAGTATGTGAAGGATGCAGTTGAGTATGAGATTAAACGGCAGACCAAAGTGTTGACTGAGGGAGGCAAGATTCGCCAGGAAACGAGGCTCTGGAATATCGAGCGTGGGGAAACGGCGGTCATGCGTTCCAAAGAGGAAGCCCATGACTACCGCTATTTCCCTGATCCGGATCTGGTGCCGTTGAAGTTGGAGCAGAAATGGATAGAAGGATTCCGCAGTAGCTTGCCGGAATTGCCTTCCCCACGCATGAATCGTTTTATTCAGGAAGTAATTATTTCTGCGTGGCATGAACCGCCTGAGCATGTGGGGCAGTTACAAAAGAAAATCATTCCTCAGTCTGGCTACGGGTTATCTGAGGATGAAGCAAAGATGCTTACTGCGTCGAAAGGAATTGCAGATTACTTTGAAGCCTGCGTGAAGCAGTTCCCTCAACCCAAGATCGTGAGTAATTGGGTGATGGGAGAGCTGACGAGAGAGTTGAACAACTCCGGGACTAATATTTCAGCGTCGCCTGTCACGCCTGAACGGTTGGTGAGTCTGTTGCAGCTGGTGGACAGAGGGGTCATCAGCTTGAAAGTCGCCCGTGAAATCTTTCCGGAACTCTACAGCAGTGGGAAGGTTCCTGAACAGATTGTGGAGGAAAAAGGGTTGACGCAGGTCTCAGACGAAGGGGCGCTGGCGAAGATCATCGAAGAGGTCCTCGGCAAGAGTCCTGGGCAGGTCGCGCAGTTCAAGGAAGGCAAACAACAAGTATTGGGTTTCCTCGTCGGGCAGGTGATGAAGGCGAGCGGGGGAAAAGCGAATCCGGGGAAGGTGAATGAGTTGTTAAGGAAGAAACTGGGGTGAGAGCTAACTTGCCAATTGGAGCGGAGAGATTATGAGCGCGATTAGAGAAATCAAGGGCAGACAGATTATCGATTCACGTGGCAATCCGACGATTGAAGCTGAAGTGACGCTCGAAAGTGGTGCGAAGGGGCGGGCGGCTGTGCCATCTGGTGCATCAACCGGGGAAAAAGAAGCAATCGAACTCCGTGATGGCGACAAGAAACGGTGGATGGGAAAGGGCGTCTCCAAGGCGGTTGCGAATATCAGCAAGGTCATTGCTCCGGAATTGCTCGGTGAGGAAGCCTTCGATCAGGCCGGTATCGATCGAGCCATGATTGCCTTGGATGGGACGAAAACTAAAAGTAAGCTAGGAGCCAACGCGATCTTGGGTGTGTCGCTAGCTGTGGCAAAGGCGTCGGCGAGTGAAACAGGGCAGCCTCTCTATCGTTATCTTGGCGGGGCGAATGCCCGTGTGCTTCCCGTACCGCTCATGAACATCATCAACGGCGGAGCCCATGCCGATAATCGCTTGGATCTCCAAGAGTTCATGATCATGCCGATAGGCGCAAGCCGATTCAGCGAAGCCCTCCGCATGGCGACAGAAGTGTTTCATTCGTTGAAGGCTCTCCTGAAGAAGAAGGGACTCAACACGGCCGTGGGGGATGAGGGGGGGTTCGCCCCGGATCTGCAATCGAACGAAGAAGCGCTGAGTCTGATCTCTCAGGCGATCGAGGAGGCGGGTTATAAGGTCGGGCGAGATATTGCTTTGGCGTTGGACTGCGCGGCGAGCGAATTCTATGACAAGGGACGGTATGTTCTCGAAGCGGAAAAGAATCCGGAGCGGTCATCGGATGAGATGATCAGCTACTACGGCAAGCTTTTGGACCGCTATCCGATCCTTTCGATCGAAGACGGGTTGAGCGAACTGGATTGGAAGGGGTGGAAGGTCCTCACGGAGAAGCTGGGCAAACGGGTGCAGCTTGTCGGGGACGACATCTTCGTCACGAACGTCGAAATCTTTTCGAAGGGCATCAAGGAGGGAATCGGGAATTCGATTCTGATCAAGCTCAATCAGATCGGGACCCTGACGGAAACCTTGGATGCGATCGAACTTGCGAAGCGATCAGGCTATACAGCGATCATTTCACACCGGTCCGGTGAGACCGAAGACACCACGATTGCGGACGTGGCGGTTGCGATGAACAGCGGATTGATCAAGACGGGATCCTTATCCCGCACGGATCGTGTGGCGAAATATAACCAGTTGCTCCGAATTGAAGAAGAGCTGGGAGCCGTGGCGCTCTATCGTGGTCGAGAGGCCGTGCAGGTCAGGGCCTAGCTGGTTCCGCCGCCGGATGCATAGATGATTATCAAACAGAATCGTGGACGGCAATGGCTGGAATGGCGGCAACGCGTCCTTGTCGCCATGCAGGTGCTCGGCGCGGGTGGCTGTGTATGGCTATTCGTGGCGTTGTTTTCAGGAGACATGGGCCTCACTCGGTATCTCTCCATGCGCGATCATGCATGGAATCTGGAACAAGAACTCTCAACCTTACGCCGAGAAAGTGCCACATTGCAGCACGATATTACTCGTCTCCAGCATGACCCCGCTAAAATTGAGCAGTTGGCTCGAGAACAGTTGGGGTACGTGCGTAAGGGAGAGACTGTCTATCAGTTGGTGCCAGACCCTGACAAGAAATTGGAGTCGTTGTCAAAACCATGAAGTTTGGAACAGTTGCAATCATCGGGCGGTCCAACGTCGGCAAGTCGACGCTGCTCAATTGCCTGCTAGGTGAAAAAATCTCGATTGTGTCAAGTAAGCCCCAGACCACAAGGACCCGCATTATGGGTGTCGTGCATGTGGACGGAGCACAAATTGCGTTTCTCGATACGCCGGGGCTCCATAAACCCGAGCACTTGCTCAATCGTCGAATGCTGCGTACTGCCGTGGAGACCTTGGAAGATGCGGATCTCTTGTACATGTTGATGGATGCGACCAGCCTTCCGGGTCCTGGAGATCTGATCGCTGTCAAGCATATGAAGGAGGCGTTGGCCAAACGGCTGCGTCCGGTCATCCTTGTCATCACGAAAATTGATCTCGTCAACAAGCAGAAACTGCTCCCGACGCTCGAACGGTATGGCAAACTTTTCGCCTGGACGGAGGTGGTGCCGGTTTCAGCCAAGGTCGATGACAATGTTAATCGGTTGCTGGCCGTGACGGTTCCCTATCTTCCATCGGCAGAAGGAGCCTACGCCGATGATGTGATGACCGATCAGACCATGAGAACGCTGGCGGCTGAGCTGATCCGTGAGAAGGTACTGCAAGAGACGGAGGAGGAGGTGCCGTATGCGGTTGCAGTCGAGATCGATGAATTCGTTGAACAGGGAAAACTGGCGAAGATTCGGGCATCGATTTTGGTGGAGCGAGAAACGCAAAAGGGCATCCTGATAGGCAAACAAGGAGAGCGTTTGAAATCGATCGGCACACAGGCCAGACTGGACATGGAACGGCTGTTCGGCATGAAAGTGTTTCTAGAACTGTGGGTGAAGGTCAGAAAATCTTGGCGTGAGGACGAGCAGACCTTGGTGGAGTTGGGTTACTAAGGAATGATGCAGCCGATGGAACGACCGATAGAGCCGCACGCACCGGACCAGCGACCGCACCAGTCAGAACGCGATGTGCTGCGTGAAGTGTTGCGTGATCAGACTGAACGTGGGCAGACGAAATCGGACATTGTGATCCAGTCCGTACAAAAGTTGCTGCGACGCGGAGCCATCACGAACCTCTCCAAGATGTTGGGGCGCATGCACCCCGCCGACATCGCCAAAGTCGTGACCCATCTCTCCTCTCCGAAGGAAAAACGGGAGATCTTCGAACTGGTCCGCGGCGAAGGCAAGCGTGGGCAAGCACTCAGTGAGCTCGACGGCGAAAGCATCCAGCAAGTACTCGCAGATCTGTTGCATTCTGACATTGCATGGCTCTTGAAAGACCTCGGCCCCGACGACGTGGCGCACATTCTCGGATTTCTTCCCGAAGAGCGCAGCAAAGAAATTCTCGCCCTGATGAAGACCGAGGATTCGACCGAGGTTGCCGACATCCTTAAATATCCAAAGGATACGGCAGGCGCGATCATGACTACAGAGTTCTTTTCCTTGCCGGAGGATGCCACGGCACAGGAAGCGATCCGTCGGTTACAGCAAGCCACTGATGCGGAAATGGTGTTCTATATTTATGTGACGGACAAGGAGGATCGTCTGGTTGGTGTCCTCTCACTCCGACAGCTCATCACCGTCCCTCCGACGACGCCACTGAAAAATATCATGGCCCGAGAGGTGATGAGTGTGGCGATCGACTTGGATCAAGAAGAGGTCGCGCGCCAGGTGGCCAGCTATAACTTGCTGGCGATTCCGGTTGTGGAACGGGATGGCAAACTCGTGGGCATCATTACAGTGGATGATGTGGTCGATGTGATCCGAGAAGAAGCGACCGAAGACATGTTGAAAATGGCTGGGGCGATTGAGGAAGACACGGGCTTGAAGTCTTCGAGCTTCGGCTCGGCGAAATTGCGGTTACCGTGGCTCTTTACCAATCTAGTCGGCAGTCTTCTGTCCGGTGCGATCCTCTGGCATTTCCGGTATACGATCCAGGAGGTGGTGTCAATCGTGAGTTTTATCCCTGTGATTGCGGCGATGGGTGGGAATGTGGGGTTGCAGTCCTCGACGCTGATTATTCGAGGGTTGGCCACCGGCTCTGTGGAGCTCACTCATGTATGGCCTATCTTTTTTCGTGAAGCGAAGATCGGCTTGGTTATGGGGGTGGCCTGCGGTGTGACGCTGACACTGGTTGCCTGGGTTTTGCACCAAGGGTTTTTGGGCATGGTCCTCGGAGCTTCGCTGATCACTGCATTTTTGGTGTCGACCAGCATGGCGACGATTATGCCGATTCTGCTCAAACGCGTGGGGGTCGATCCGGCCGTTGCTGCCGGTCCTTTTGTCACGACGGCAAACGACATCACCGGGATTACAATCTATCTGACCTTGGCCACTCTTTTCTTGGACTATCTCCGGTGACACGGACTGGTGCATCCTCGTGCCTCAGCCGAGATTGGGAGGGGAGAGAGCTGTGCCTCTGGTAAAGACGACGGCGATCATTTTACGGAGCCGCAAGTGGGGGGACGCGGATCGAATCGTCACGGTGTACTCTAAGAGTCTGGGTAAAATCAGAGGGGTCGCCCGTGGTGCCCGTCGTCAGAAAAGCCGCTTTGGGGCCGCGATCGAACCATTTAGCGTGTGTCGTCTGAATCTGTTTGAGAAAACAGGGGACTCTCTGTTTCGGATTTCACAGGTCGATTTGGTACGATCTTCTCAAGCGTTGCGGGAAGACCTTTGCTTGATGGCATCGGCGGCGCGAATGGTCAATGTTGTCACCGCGATCACTCCGGATGGAGATCCGGACCCGCGCTTGTTTGATAGCCTGGAGCAAGGCCTTGCCTTGCTCCAGGAAAGTGAAGACCCGACCTTTACGGCGCTCCTGTTTCAGATCAGACTGCTGGGGTTGACGGGGTTTCGCCCGCAGACCGATCATTGCGCTGCCTGTGGGAAGACGCACTTCGTTGGAGAACCTCAATTTTCTCCAATCGCCGGAGGTCTCGTGTGTCTGACCTGCGCCGCGCGTCAACGAGTTCGATGTGTCGCATTCTCACGAGGCAGCCTGTTGTTTCTCCAGCAAGCCATTCGGCTGGCACCTACGGTACTGACGCGGTTGCGAGCAACGGGGCAAGTGCGGAATGAGGTGGAGGAAGCGATTGAAGGGTACGTCACGGTGGTTGCCGGGAAGCGGCTACCACCGGTTGACTTCCTGTCGCTCGCATCGCCAGGATGAGCAAGACACGATGAGAGGTGAACACATGACAGCCACTGCTCTTGAGCCTCGAGATATGGAGTGGCTCGACAAGGGAGTGTTGGGAATCCAGTGGAGTGATGGCCACAAGGGGAGGTATTCGGTTCGTTATCTTCGGCAGCACTGTCCCTGCGCGGCCTGTGTCGATGAGTGGACAGGCGAGCGACGTCTCAAGTCAGAGGATGTGCCGATCTTGATTATGCTCCGGGACATTGAGTCGGTGGGGCGTTACGCGTTTCAGTTCAAATGGAGCGACGGCCATGATACCGGTATCTATTCCTATTCATTGCTACGACAATTGTGTCAGTGCGACGTCTGTCAGCCAGTGAAGCCAGTTGAGCCAAAATCCAGACGGCTCATGTGAGGGTAGGATACAACGTGACCAACATTTCTGGTGTCCTGACAAAGGTGATACGGTGCGCATGTGGAGTGTTACTACTCGGATTGATCGTGGGCTGTAAGAGCATGCCGACGTTGGAGCAGCAAGAACAGTTGGTGCAAGCTAATAGCCTTGTGCTGGATCAAATCACCTCTAGGGCAGTGGTAAACGCCTGGGGGAAACCGCCGCTTTATCACAGTGAGTTCAGCCATTTTTTCGTGATGCCGGACTTCAGCGTGATTCCTCGATCACGCGTGGCAACAGGAGAGGCTCCGAGGGGGTGGAAGGCTGGCGTGCATGCGGGCGAAGGAGTGTATTTCGCATACCCTGATCGTGGTTGGCTCCTGGTATTTCTCGATGATCGGCTTGTCTATAAGGAAGAGCTCAAGGCCGAGGAGTTGCATGCCATTGCAAAAACCTGGGCCTATGAGGATCGCTTCAAAACCCGGCTTGACGAAGTTTCCCGACCCTAGGCCTTCCGCTTAATACCCCGCAGGACATCACATCAGGAGGTGGTTTGAACATCGTGATGGCAGCCTCAGAAGCCGTTCCGTATGCCAAGACGGGTGGATTGGCCGACGTGGTCGGCGCGTTGGCGATCGAACTGACGAAGTTGGGGCATCATGTGATATTGGTGATGCCCGATTACCGAGGTCGAGCAGCCGGTGAGTCTCGTCAATTGGCCATGCGACTTTCTATTCCGGTTGATGGGAAGCCTGTCGATGTCACGGTAGAAGAAGAGAACGTACCGGTGACAGGTGCATTGCATCGGTTGCGAGTACTATTCGTTCGGTACGATCCCTATTTTGATCGCCCGGGGCTTTACCAACAAGACCATCACGATTATCCCGACAACCTCGAGCGGTTTATCCTCTTCTGCCGTGCGGTCCTCGAAATAGTGCGTGGGTTGATGGAAACCCGAGGAGAGAAGGTTGATGTGCTGCACTTGCACGATTGGCAGACGGCTTTGTGTGCAGTGTATCTGAAAACGCTTCCTCACGAGTATAGGGGACTCGATCAGCTGAAAGTGCTCTTGACCCTGCACAATATGGGATATCAAGGAATTTTCCCTGGCCAGCAGTTTACGAAGCTGGGGCTTCCTCCCTCACTGTTTTCCCCGAGTGGCCTCGAGTTCTATGGGTCGGTCAATTGTCTGAAGGGTGGCATCATTTTTTCAGATACTGTTTCCACGGTGAGTCCTACTTATGCGCAGGAGATCATGTCCGCAGAATATGGATGTGGTCTTGAAGGTGTGCTGGCAAGTCGTGCGGATGGTGTCAAAGGGATTACAAATGGTATCGATATCGATGCTTGGAACCCAGCGAGCGATTCCTACTTGCCGGCACAGTATACGGCTGCTGATTTGTCGGGGAAACGAGCATGCAAGCGAGCGCTACAGAGGGAGCTGAAACTGCCGAATCGTGATGTCCCCTTGTTGGCTGTGATCGGTCGGCTGACCTTTCAGAAGGGCTTTGATCTCTTAATAGATGTGATTCCAGAGCTTATGTCTTTAGACATACAAACTGTCGTGCTTGGTACGGGGGATCACCATTTGGAACAGCAATTTATTGCAGCCCAAGCCAGATATCCTGATCGGATTGGCGTATGCCTTGGTTTTAATGAAGGGATGGCGCATCGCATTGAAGCTGGGTCAGACATGTTAATCATGCCGTCTCGCTATGAGCCATGTGGATTAAGTCAGCTGTATAGCCTTCGGTATGGCACGGTGCCTATTGTGCGCCGTACCGGAGGATTGGCGGATACCGTTATTCCCTTTCGACCTTCGACGGTCAAATCTGGACGTGCAACTGGTTTTCACTTCATCGATGCTTCGACGGACTCTCTCCTCTCCGCGCTCGTACTCTCGCTTCATGTGTACAAAGAGCGGCAGACATGGCAATCCTTGATCTACACAGGAATGAAGGTTGACCTGTCTTGGGATCGATCAGCGAAACTCTATGTAGATTTATATCGAGGACCGTAGGGAGGCAAAAAGAGAACTAACGAGCGTTGAAGGAAACGTTGACCCCATGCCCAAGTTTGGCCAGCAACGTCTTTGCCTTTAGGACGTAATAGGAACTTTCTTCCTTATGAAGCTTGATGACCGAGACCAGAAGGTCACGAGCGATATCAGTCTGTCCTTGACTAAAAGCGAGCTCTCCGGTGTGTAGGGCACAAGCGGCAGCCATCGCCTCCACATCGACTGCTACCCGACTCGTTGGATTGGCTACTAGTCGCTCAAGGTGAGTTGGCAGCGGCAAGACAAACCCTTCGCGTGCCTCTACTATCTGGCTAGCTGAACGCAGTTGCGTCAGATCTGAAGTTGCCTGGGCTAAGTTAGCGGTTGATTTACAATCGGCATAGGTATTCCACAGTGACATGAAGCCGCTATTTTTCAGTTCGGTTATTTGGGATGAAGGACCGGTTGTACAACCTGAAGAAAGGACTACTGCCCCTAATAACCCCAGCACCAAGCCTTTTGTGAGCATACCGCAGTTCATGTCATCCACCATCCATCAATGGTATTCTGACAAGCAAATCATAGGCCATGTAAATATGCTCTGTAACTGCAATTGAAATAAGAAATATTTCTGGAATCATCTGGGTTGAATTGTGTCAATCTCAACTCACTGTTGCGCTATTGACACAGCTGGAGAAGCTCGAAAAATAGGGAAGGCCTAAATTAGGTAAGAGCGTCAAGAGTTGAAGATGTGAACGAGAATTCCAGTACGGGTGGTCGCGTTGGTCTTTCGCATGATGTGCTTAATGTGTTCTTTGACCGTTTGTTCAGTGATCAGGAGGGCATTAGCAATTTCCTTATTGGTCCATCCCTTTGCCAGATGTTCAACGACTGACTGCTCGCGGTTAGTCAACTGAAAACGTTCTCGAGCATGTTCGGTATTGAGGTTTTGTTTTCGCCCCAACTCTTCCATGGTAACCACAAGCCTGGCGTTTTGGATACCTCCTCGATCTGGTAAACCGAAGCCTCTCAGAAGGATAGGCTGATTAGGATCGCCTGTCACACGCTTGAGTTCGAATTGTTCCCAATCCTTGGCCTCTGTGCGTATGTGAAGAGCTTTAATGATTTCCGAACAAAGCTCAGTTAGGGCTGTCGGGAGGACTCCATGCGCTGAAATCGTGGTAGTTCTTCCATGCTCGACGGCATTGATCTTTTTGGCGAGTTCTGTAGCTTGTCGATTCATATGTAGGAGTTGCATAGATGCCGATAGCACCACTATCCCAGATCCTGCCCGCTGATCAGCAAGAGCATCCGTTTGATCAATACCTTTAACTGGTTCTGGCATAATACGATTTAGGGCATCACAAGACGGTGGAAACTAGTGTAGTATCGAGCCTCAGTAATAAATGGCTTAACTTGACCGCAAACAAGCTTAGGATACAGGAATAATACCTAACCCTTTCGAGGGTGTCAACATATACCTTTGGGAAAGCAGCCTACGTCATCGGTATTGTTGATTCTGGAAGCGATCCTTAATATTCCACACATTAGGTCTGTGGTCAGGTTAGGGAGCTAGTTTGAGCATCACCTTGCTGAATGCTGGATAGCCCATATGCAGGTTAAGATCGCAGATTTAATAGGAAAAGTCCTACAACGATTTCTATATGAGGGGGGAAAGGAATGGATGTGAAGCCAATGGAATGGGAGTGGCCGATAAGGGATAGCTATGAAAACCATAGTGAGCGGGCGGCACTGCTGAGGCCAATTCTTTATGAGATGACAGCGCTAGAGGCAGGGAATGCTAATCTTGTTAAGGGGGGGAAAGCGCTATCGCTGAATATTAGTAGCGGAGGTATGTTGGTTCTTATGGATCAAGCCCCGGATATTAAGCAGGTATTGAAAGTCTATGTGCCGACACCCATAACGATTGCTGACACACCAACGCTTGCTGAGGTACGCTGGACAAGAAAGCTTCCGATTAGAGAGTCAAGTAGCCATGTCACCTATTTCGTAGGACTTAAGTTCATGTTCTAGGTTCCCTTGCACGCACTGGCCGTTTCCCAAGTTTAGGAGGTGTCAAGCAAGAGGATCGAGTATCATGCGTAGGTCTCTAATCGAGATTTGCACCACCGTACTTTGGATATCTAGGCAATCCACAAGCTGGTACTTTTGCGGTGAGGGTCACCAGTCTTCTGGTGGCTCATGCCAAAAGACTAAGGCTTAGACATACAGAAGTCTAAGAGGAGGTCTCAACCCAACGACGTATCATTCACGTTGTCCTGTGACGAGGAAGGAGCCGTATCGGCAGGGTGAAAGTTTTGGGCTGCTGGTGTATGTGTTGATCGAGGGGGGTTCCCCAGGAAGAATAGTCGTTGTTTTGTGAAGACTGTCTCTCATGTCAAGTTGACTTGGAGAGCATAGTTTATTAGAAACTCAAAGATCCGGTGGATGCCGGTATGGCGGTAGCATGCTGAGGCTTCAGATCACGCAGATGAGAGGCGTGACCTATTGAACGATTCATTCTACAATCAGATTGAGATGTTGTGAGATGCAATGGTATGTACTTATTCCCAAAGTCAAACTATGAAAAGCAAGTTGAGCAGATTATCCTAACTGTATACGAGTGGAGTGTTTCTTATCACTGTTGCAATAACAGAGAATTATTTGATGCAAGGTAAGTGCTGTACCTGCTGTTCTGTTTCAGAGTATCTACATTTTCTGAATCAATCTATTTGAAGCACTATCATGAGCGGTGACGCATACCAGAGGAGTTTGGAGTAACCTCTCTAGAGGTCGAGATTGCGATCGATTGATGTTCCATAAAGGAAGAAGGGGAAGCCCTGAAGCTCACGTACAGGAGAGGCCGAAGGAGCTAAGTGCGGTCAACTTGCCCAAATGAAGGATGGCCCATTCGTCGGACTTGAGGCCGAGTTTATTCGAGAGGTGTTTGGGCATCAAAGAGCGATGGTGCTTCTGCGCACAATCGCGATCCAGGTACGAGTTGTGATTGAGATCAGCCAATTAGCTCCAAGATGATGCGGCGGGAACTCCGTAGAATCCGATCGTCGATTCGTTCTTGAAAGCTTTCGATCGAGGATCCCTTTCAAGTGTTGGAGCCTGATGGAGGAGGAGATGAGCATGAAGGCAGTAATCCTAGCAGGAGGATGGGGAACTCGACTATCCGAAGAGACCACTCAGCGACCGAAACCAATGGTGGAAATCGGTGGAAAACCGATCCTGTGGCATATTATGAAGATTTATGCCGCTCACGGGATAAAGGAATTTGTTATCGGTCTTGGCTACAAGGGAGAGATGATCAAAGAATATTTTCTCAACTTCTATGCCTTCAATAAAGATATTTCAGTCGATCTTGGGAGTGGAAAGACGACGATTCATGACGGAAAACGGCACGAAGACTGGAAGGTGCATCTCGTCGATACTGGTCTGCACACTCAGACGGGAGGCCGGCTTAAACAGCTCAAAAAATGGATAGGCGAGAATGAAACGTTTCTGTTTACGTATGGAGACGGGGTCTCAGATGTCGATATTCAAGCTACCATTAAGTTTCATAAGGCTCACGGAAAGCTGGCCACCGTAACGTCCGTCCTGCCTCCTGCACGATTCGGTCGGCTTGTGTTCGATCACGATCATATCATCGACTTTAGTGAGAAACCTCATGGCGAGGAAGGCTGGATCAATGGCGGCTTCTATGTCCTCGATCATAAAGCCATCGATTACATTAAAGATGATGAGACTGTGTGGGAAAGGGATCCCATCCAGCAGCTCACGAAAGATAATCAATTGATGGGCTATCGGCATGATCGTTTCTGGTCCTGTATGGATACGCTGAAAGAGAAGAATTATTTGGAGGAGCTCTGGCAGTCGTCAAAGGCTCCTTGGAAGGTATGGTAAAGCGATTAATTTTCAGATCATTGCATACCCTTATCATCCATAAAGTCACTAATTGGAAAGGGCTGAGAAAGTCTGGAGGCGCAGCAGTTATTCCAGGAAGAGAAAGCTTGGAGTAGATTGAGTCTTGAGAGAGCCTAGCATTCGGCTCATTTGGCAAATGCTGTCTCACTCGGTCATTCCAGTAATGGTCTCGGTGCTTAGGCTGTGTCGGTTGCAAAAACAGGGCGCTTAAACAAAGGGGTTGGGCATGAAGATTCTAGTTACAGGCAACATGGGCTATGTTGGTCCATTAGTATTCCGTCGTTTGCGAGAATCCCACCCTCGAGCAATGCTTATCGGTTACGATGCGGGTTACTTTGCGCACTGTTTAACAGGTGCGTCTCGACTTCCTGAAAGTCTGGCCGATCAGCAATATTTCGGGGATATCCGACAGGTTCCTGCGAAGATCCTGGAAGAAGTCGACGCTATCGTACATCTCTGCGCCATCTCAAACGATCCTATGGGTGCCACGTTTGAAAAGGTCACCCTCGATATAAACCACCGAGCGAGTATCGATCTTGCTGAGAAAGCAAAGCGAGCAGGCGTAAAGAAGTTTGTGTTTGCTTCGAGCTGTAGTGTGTACGGATTTGCTGAAGGTGGTCCCCGCCGAGAGGAGGATGCGCTGAATCCACTTACGGCGTATGCCAAATCGAAAGTTCAAACAGAGCAGGATCTGGCATTACTTGCATCAGAAGGCTTCATAGCGACCTGTCTCCGGTTTGCCACAGCATGCGGCATGAGTGATCGGCTGCGATTGGATCTTGTGTTGAATGATTTTGTGGCTGGCGCGCTTGCATCAAAACGCATCAATATTTTGAGTGATGGGACACCATGGCGCCCCTTGATTCACGTGAAAGATATGGCAAGAGCAATTGATTGGGCCGTGCAGCGAGATCCTCGAGATGGTGGGTCTTTTCTGACAGTCAACGTGGGTAGCGATGCATGGAATTATCAGGTGAAGGATTTGGCGGCAGCTGTAGCCAATCTTGTTCCGAACGTCGAGGTGCTGATCAATAAAGATGCGCAACCAGATAAGCGCTCATATCGAGTGAACTTTGACAAGTTCTCGAAGCTAGCGCAGGGATTTCTTCCTATGGTTGACCTTCAGAGTGCTGTGAAGGATCTCCGTGATGGACTCATGGCCATGCAGTTTCGTGACCATGAGTTCCGAACGGGTGAGTTGATCCGACTCGTCACGCTAAAACGATTGCGGGAGAGTGGGCAACTGACAGACGACTTTGTGTGGAAAGAGCGAAGCAATGCTTGATAGTACGGTTGGTCGTCACATCGCATATTGAGCAACAGCCCATTATTCTTTTCTAGTAGGAGGGCAAAGCAACATGGGGCAATCAGGGTGTCGGTCTTGCGGTGCGACGCTTGAGCGTACGTTCATCGATCTTGGTATGTCTCCATTGGCCAATTCCTACATTAAGCCAGACCAGTTGAATCGTATGGAGCCCTTTTATCCATTGCACGTCTATGTGTGTGAGAAGTGCTTGCTGGTTCAGCTGAAGCAATTCGCAGCGCCGCACGATATTTTTTCCGACTACGCGTATTTTTCATCATTTTCAGATTCCTGGCTGGCGCACGCGAAAGCCTATGTTGATATGATCGTGGGTCGATTCGGATTGGATCGCAGTTCCAAGGTTGTGGAGATTGCCAGTAACGACGGATATCTTTTGCAGAACTTCGTGTCACGCGGTATCCCTGTGTTGGGAGTCGAGCCTGCTTCCAATATCGCTGAAGTGGCGAAGAAGAAGGGGATTCAGACGAAAGTGGCCTTCTTCGGAGAGAACACGGCCCGGGATGTAGCTGCTGACGGATGGGCTGCCGATTTGATCATTGGGAACAATGTGCTGGCCCATGTCCCGGATCTGAATGATTTTGTGAATGGGCTTAAAGTGCTGCTGAAACCAACGGGCCTGATTACTATGGAATTCCCTCATCTGTTGCAGCTGATGCAACAGAACCAGTTTGACACCATCTATCACGAACATTTTTCTTATTTTTCGTTCTTGGCGGTCGAACAGGTGTTTGCTCGTCATGGAATGACACTGTTCGATGTTGAGGAGCTGTCGACTCATGGTGGCTCTCTGCGAATCTATGCGTGCCACAATGACGATATCTCCAAGCCGGTACAGACACGAGCAAAGGAACTGAAATCGCGAGAAGAAACCGCCGGATTTGGCCGGCTGAATCACTATCTGTCATTTGGTCCGCGCGTTGAGGCGACGAAGCGGAAGGTCCTGTCCTTTCTCATCTCTGCGAAGCAGGAGGGCAAACACGTTGTAGGGTATGGGGCTCCAGCAAAGGGGAACACGTTGCTCAACTATTGCGGAGTTCGGACGGACCTCATTGACTACACGGTAGACCGGAGCCCACATAAGCAAGGGCATTTTCTCCCTGGCGTGCATATTCCGATTTATGGGCCGGAACGAGTGCGCGACACACGTCCTGACTATCTCCTGATTCTGCCCTGGAATATTCGAGAGGAAGTCATGCAGCAGATGAGCTTCATCCGGGAGTGGGGAGGAAAGTTTGTCGTTCCGATTCCTGAGGTACAAGTGCATTCATGATTTTCACAGAAACCGCCCTCAAAGATGTCTTCTTGATCGATCCTGAGCCGGTACGAGATGAGCGGGGAATGTTCGCGAGAACCTGGTGCCAACGGGAGTTTGAGGCGCACGGGATTTCGGCCAGGTGGGTGCAGTCAAGTGTTTCGGTGAACCGCCAGAAAGGCACTATGCGCGGGCTTCACTCTAAATCAAATGCGGAAGTAAGGTTGGTTCGTTGCACGGCTGGAGCCATCTACGATGTCATCGTTGACTTGCGACCTGCATCACCGACGTACTGTCAGTATGTCGGGATCACGCTCTCGGCGGACAATCACCGGGCTGTCTATGTTCCGGAATATTGTGCCCATGGGTTTCTCACACTCGAACAAGACAGCCAAGTGTTGTACTACATGTCGGAGTTCTATGCGCCTGCTAACGAGCGAGGATTTCGCTGGGATGACCCTGGCTTCAAGATTGTCTGGCCTGCGCCCATTGTGGTCATGTCGGAGAAAGATCGAACGTGGCCAGCATTTCACAAGGATCATGCACTGCCATCATGACCGTTGCTGACCCTAATAAATCATCGAGAGGTGATGCGCTAGGCAAAGAGATGCATAACTTGATGGCGGAGCTTTATCCGATATGCCGGAGTATTACCGGTGAGGGGGTCAGGGAAACTCTTCGAGTAATCCAGAAGCATATTCCGCTTGAAATGAAGGAGGTTCCTAGCGGAACCAAGGTGTTTGATTGGACGGTTCCATTAGAGTGGAACGTAGCCGATGCCTACGTCATGAGCCAAGAGGGGAAACGAGTTATCGATTTCAATGCGCACAATCTACATCTGATGAGCTACAGTTCGCCCGTCCGGAAGAAGATGCCATTAGCAGACCTCAGACCCCACTTATTCACCCTGCCTAACCATCCTGAATGGATTCCTTACCGAACCTCCTATTACAAGGAGGACTGGGGTTTCTGCCTACGACACGCAGATCTTGAACAACTGGCCGATGACGAATATGAGGTTGTCATCGATTCGAGTCTTCAAGCTGGGTCACTCACGTATGGCGAGGCCTATTTACCAGGTGAAACTTCGGATGAGGTCCTCATCTCATGTCATGTATGCCATCCTGCGATATGCAACGATAATTTGTCGGGTATTACGCTGGCCGTGAAGCTTGCAGAAACGATGTCGATGCGCCCAAGACGATATTCATACCGTTTTCTCTTCATTCCAGGAACCATTGGGTCGATTACCTGGCTGGCTCAGAATGAACAGACGGTGTCTCGCATTAAGCACGGGCTCGTCTTGACCGGGGTAGGCGATGCGGGGAACATCACCTACAAGAAGAGCCGTCAGGGCAATGCGGAGATTGATCGGGCGATGGCGCATGTGCTGAGGCATTCAGGAGAGGCCCATACCATCATCGATTTTTTCCCCTATGGATATGATGAACGGCAGTATTGTTCTCCTGGGTTTGATCTGCCTGTCGGATGTTTCATGCGGACCCCACACGGCCAATATCCGGAGTATCACTCATCTGCAGATGATCTGGACTTTGTGAAGCCGGACTCCCTCGCACGGTCGTATACCAGATGTCTAGGGGTGTTCGATCTCTTGGAAGGGAATCGAACGTATATGAATCAAAACCCGAAATGCGAACCGCAATTGGGCCGGCGAGGGCTGTACCGTGCTGTTGCCGGGCAACAAGAAAAACAATGGACGGAGCTGGCTCTCTTCTGGGTCTTGAACGCGTCCGATGGACTCCATTCACTGCTTGATATCGCGGAACGCGCCGATCTTCCGTTCAGCAAGATTCAGTCCGCAGCTGAAGCGCTCTTAGAGGTTGGTCTATTGAAAGAATGCCTGAGGTCGGGAAACACTTAATGGAGAAGTGATCATGAACACTGTGTATTATGACCCTCCATTCTCGGACGAACAACGCCGCGAAGAGTTATATCAAGGGCAGCTGCTCGTTTATTCCCCGAGGAAGAGTACGCTCGCGTTTATCGAATTCGCCAGGAAATTGATCAAGGAGGCCTTTGCCCCCGTCGATCGGATGTCACTCTATGATGACGAAACAGTCGATGCCGGTGTGCTGACCTATCAACATAAAGCGGAGCACGGCGCATGATGTCTGTGACGTGTGATTGCAGATGGCTAGATGAGGGGTAGGCTCACTCAGCAAAAAGAAGTGGTGGCGGTAATCCCAGCAGCTGGTAGATCTCTTCGTCTGGCTCCGCTTCCCTGCAGCAAGGAGGTCCTTCCTGTCGGCTTTGGTCCTATCCCTGGAATCCAAGGGACTCGTCCTAAGGTGGTGAGTCACTATCTGTTGGAATGTCTCAGAAAAGCAGGGATTCGGAAGGGCTATGTTGTCATTCGGCAAGGGAAATGGGATATTCCGGCATACTGGGGAGATGGGGAAATACTCGGGATGGACCTTGCCTATGTGGTAATTGAGGGATCCAGTGGCCCACCGGATACGATCGATCGGGCGTACCCCTTTGTCAAGGATAAGGTTGTGGCGCTTGGGTTTCCAGACATTATTTTTCGTCCGCGCGATGTATTTGCCAAACTCCTGGCCCGACTCGATCGCCCTGGGGTTGATGTTGTGTTGGCGCTGTTCCCGGCTCATGATGCTAACGCTATGGACATGATTGATATCGATGCGGCCAGTCGCGTTCGAGCGATACACTTAAAGCCAAGAACGACACGGCTACAATATGCTTGGTTGTGCGCCGTGTGGACACCGGTGTTCACAGAGTTTTTGCATCAGTTTTTGCGCCAGGTGAAACATGGGGGAAGGACGGGGGTGGTCGGAAATCGAAGAATCGATGCTCAGGGCGATATTCCGGTGGGAGTCGTATTGAAAGAGGCGGTAAAGGCCAAACTGAAGGTTGAGGTGGTCACCTTCCCTACTGGGCGGTATATTGATATTGGCACTCCATCGGCCCTTTCCCTGGTTCGCAGGTTCGTATCCCACTCTCGGCCATTACCTCAGTCATGACTTGGGAGAAGAGGAGGACGGCACAATTGAAGCGGTCAGCATTCAGATGTAGGAACAGCGGGCATGTCGTCTTCAGTGAAGCAATGTCGTAATTTGTCGAAAATGGGTAACGCGTTCTCAAACGATCGGTATTGGTTGAGCGTAGGGTTGTTCAGCAGCCCTTCTCGTGTGAAGAAGCGCGGATGTTCTAACAGAAGGAACCAAATTTATGAAATATCCCCTGTGGTTTCTCGTCATCGTGCTGGTTCTGTCGGCAAGTTCGAGCTCCGGATTCTGTGATTCGGGGTTGGTTAAGCCAGACGCCAGTAAATTGCCGACCGATGTCCCTATAGTACCTTCCACAACAACGCAGACTGAGAAAGTAATCAGTCAGGCGATGATGGATAAGCTGTCGAATGCGGTCAGCAGCGAATATGTGATCGGCGCCGAAGATGTATTAGACATTACCGTCTGGAGGAATCCTGATCTGTCACGACAAGTGCAAGTACGTCCCGATGGGCGATTTTCAATGCCGATCATTCGCGACGTGATGGCCGTCGGGAAGACGCCGACCAAGTTGGCTGAAGAAATGACGAACAAACTCAAGGAATATGTCCAAAACCCGGTTGTGGCCGTGACCTTGAAGGAAGTCAATAGTTCCAACATCTTCCTGCTCGGAGAAGTTGCTCATCCGGGCAAGTATCCGCTCAAGAGCAAAACGACGCTGCTGCAAGCGATTACCATCGCAGGCGGATTCAAAGATACGGCGGCAAGGAACCAGATCGTCATTTTTCGGTTTACGGATACAGCCCCAGGGTTGAAGCGGTTCACGGCGAGCTACGATGACATTGTGCTTCGCAGCGGAATCACGGATAATTTTGAACTGAAGCCGGGTGATACACTTGTGGTGCCGAGCGAGTCAATGGTGGTCTTCCCTGGTCGGTAGGGAATGCCGGAAAGGATTGCTGTGGACAATTGCGCACGATGGACAAGGGTGTCTAGGTGGTATCTGCCTGTGATGAGAGCATCGGCGATTGGGCTCTTGTTGTGCTCTGTTCTTGTCCAAGCTAGTTGTCGGGGACCGGTGACGTCGAGGGAATACAAGGCATCCGACGTCCCCACGGAATTCCTTTTGGGTTCCGAAGACCAGATTGAGATCAATGTGTGGAAGAACCCGGATTTGTCCAGGGTCACGTTAATACGGCCGGATGGATACGTGTCAATGCCGATCATCGGAGATGTTCAAGCCGCAGGTCTTACGGCTGAGGCACTTGCTGCGCAGATTACCGAGCGGCTCAAGGGGTACATCCAGAATCCTTCCGTGTCCGTAAATGTCAAGGAGCTCAACAGTTATTCGGTGTTCGTCTTGGGTGAAGTCGCGAAGCCGGGTAAGTATCAGCTCAAGTCATACGTCACGGTGCTTCAAGCGATTTCCATGGCTGGAGGCTTTACAAACTATGCGAGTAAGAATAGTTTGCAAGTGGTGCGGGTAATTGAAAGCCCCGGTCACAAACGCCAGGAGGTCCATATTCCTCTGCGGTATGATGATCTCGTCAGTGGTCGTGGTGAACCAGGTAACATTGTGTTGACCTCCGGCGATACGGTCGTCGTACCGTGACGGAATCATGCAGGGTGTCCGACACACTATTGGCTCTGTTTCTTCAAAATTCATGCATGTGGTATAAGGCGGGTGGATCGGTTATCGGCTGATCCCCATCCGTGTGTAGTTACTTCTGAAAAGGAGTGTGGTGAATCTATTGTGGTGTTGTAGGCGGGCCAAGATCAGACCATTGCTTCGGATCGCAGTTGCGGCTGTGCTTATCTGGGGGGCCTTGCCCTCAGTGTCAGTTTATGCGGAGACGAACATCGTTCCCTGGGGTGAGGTGAGGGAACGCTACGATAGCAATGTATGGCGTAGACCAAAGGAACTTCTAAGGGACGCACAGGGGAACGTCCCACAGCTTCATGATTTTGTGACGACTGTGAACGGTGGGCTAGCCCTGCGGCACGACAGTCGTGACATTGAAGCTGACCTGCAGGTGGGGGGAAACTATAGTAAGTATGTGACCAATACGGGCTTGGACTTTTTTGGCGCGACTGTCAGAGGCACTGTCGGCTTGGATCGATGGGTTGATCAGTATGTCAGAGGAACGCGTTTGCGCGTCACCGAGAACTTGAGATATTCGCCTGAGCAATCTTTTGGGAGATCGACGGAGGTTGATGACTTTGAGGGCGGCCTCGTAACATTTCGGCGGAGCAGGCTCATAAATACAACGGCCTTCACAGGGAGCTACCCTTTGTCTCGAGACGTTGCTTTGGAAGGTGGGTACACGTTCGGCCTTCGGAGGGTGACCCGTGGCACCGACGGCGGGGATGTAACCGCGGCTACCTTCTTTAACACGATGACTCACACATGGTTCGGAGGACCTCGCTATAACCTAACCCGAAACGACAGCGTCGCCGCCTTGTATCGACAGACTTTTTTTACCCAAGAGCGGTCCGAAGGTGGCAGGACATTTAGTAGCAATATCATCACGCTCGAAGGTGACTATACGAAGGTGTTCCCGGAGTGGACGTTCACTGTCCGCGGAGGCGTCACGTTTGTCGAACCAGTTGGGCGAACGTTACCGTCTGGTTCCATTCGCGTCACAACCAAACCGGAGCGGGACACGGTCCTTGATCTAACGCTTTCACGGGAAGCCAAACCGTCATTCTTTTTACAGGGTGGAGCGCGGATCAACAATCGTGCGCAGGCGAGCATCAGACATCGAATTTATGAGCGACTCAGCATCAGCGGGAGTGGTGGGTATGCCCTTAGTCAATTTTTCCCCAATACAGATTCTCAATTTCAGATTATCACTGGAGCATCGAGGCTTGAGTATATGGTGACGAGGAACATCAGGGGAGAACTTTTTTATCTCTTCACACACACTGACGCCGAAACAACGGCACTTGAGTACCAGGTATCGCGCCATCAAGTAGGATTTATGCTGTCGGTAATGTTGGAATCATTAGGAGAATCGATCGGATTCGAATAGGTGATGGGAGTTAAGCCACGGATGCATATGGCTCAATCAGAATCGATTCGCCATAGGCTGGACTTTGCTTTGCTCATGCCGCTGTTGTTCAGTCTGCTCATCAACACAGGGATTCCGCTGACCTTCCTTGAAGAAGGATTTCGCGATCGGTCGCACATATTCTGAAGATGTTGGAACTGTTCATTGCCCATTCCCGAGCGAATATGATTAAAGCCTTATGATTGCCCTCGAAAATCATGTCGCCGTTGTGACGGGGGCGGGCCAGGGGATTGGGCGTGGTATAGCACTTGGTCTTGCAGCGAAGAGGGTCAGACTGTTTCTGGTTGGACGAAACAGCACCACGTTGCACGAAGTGGCAGAACTTGCGCGCGCGTCGTCGCCACTGGTCCTGGTCCATGCGACTGATCTGGTAGCTGATGGGGCAATGACAGGTATCGTGGAGAATCTTAGCAAGCAATTGGGTGGCCTTGATGTGTTGATTCACTGCGCTGGAGCCTATTCGAGTGGTGATCTCCAGACGGCTTCCGTTGAGGAATTCGATCGATTGTATCGAACCAATGTGCGTGTGCCATATCTGTTGACCCAGTCCCTTTTACCTATGCTCAAAAAAAGGAAAGGCCAGATTGTCTTCATTAATTCTAGTCAGGGGCTTCACGCGCGGGCACGTGTTGGTCAGTTTGCTGCCACCCAGCATGCGTTGAAAGCCATAGCGGACAGTCTCAGGGATGAAGCCAACTCGGACGGAGTTCGGGTGTTTAGCGTCTATCCAGGCCGGACCGCCACGCCACGCATGGAGGCCATTTATAGGCTGGAGGGGAAGGAGTACAAGCCGGAACTTCTTCTCCAAGCTGAAGATGTGGCCGAGGTTGTGATTAATGCTCTGATGATGCCGTTAACAGCTGAGGTGACTAACATCACTATACGTCCGCTCATGAAATCGTACTGAGTAGTTGAAGTGTGAGGCTTTGACGGCGCACGGGTTCATCGCTAAAAATGGTGAGGTTTTCAACGAAGGTTGTGTTGGTTTGCAGTGAGCTGAGTATGCCTTGCGCTGGAGGCTACCTCCCTCGGATATCGGATCGCGTGACAACTGGTCTCTGTGAATTTCCCCAAACAACTGAGCGCTATGGGGGAGTACGAAGAGCCAAATCCCTGAAGGACACAGCCAAGCCGTGTGCACCTACAGGCGTGTGAGCGAACAAGGGATCCCGAAGAATCTATGGAAGAAAATGTTCAGGTAATTCGGATCGAGCGGTCCCAGGGATGGGTGGCACTTCAACTGAAGGAGTTGTGGGCCTATCGAGAGCTGCTGTATTTTCTGATTTGGCGTGATGTAAAGGTGCGCTACAAGCAGACCGCGCTGGGCGTGGCATGGGCCATTATCCAACCCGTGTTTACTATGATCGTCTTTAGTCTTTTCTTCGGACGATTGGGGAAAATACCTTCCGACGGAATTCCCTATCCGATCTTCGCTTATGCCGCCCTCGTCCCCTGGACTTTCTTTTCACACGGGTTGACTCAAGCGTCCAACAGCTTAGTCGGAAGCGCGAATTTGATCAAGAAAGTCTATTTTCCAAGACTTTCTGTCCCGATCGCAGCAGTGGCTTCCGGCATCATTGATTTTTCAATCGCATTTGTCGTGCTCCTTGGGATGATGCTCTATTACGGCATCCAGCCCACGATCAATGTGGTCTGGGTGCCTCTGTTGATTCTGCTCACACTTATCACTTCGCTCGGCATCTCTCTTTGGCTTTCCGCCTTGAATGTCCAGTTTCGCGATGTACGTCATGTACTCCCGTTTCTGACTCAACTGTGGCTCTTCGCGACCCCTATCGCCTATCCGAGCAGTCTGTTGTCAGAGCCCTGGCGAACTTTCTATAGTATTAATCCAATGGTCGGAGTGGTCGAGGGATTCCGCTGGGCCTTGCTTGGTACGGAGACTGCGCCAGGGCCGATGCTGATTGTTTCTTCACTGGCCGCCCTGGCACTTTTGGTGGGAGGTGCATTCTACTTCCGTCGGTTGGAAAAGACCTTTGCGGATGTGGTGTGATATTGAGCTCCGTAGTTTTCACGGAAGGGTGAAAACAGTGAATTGAGTTTGAGCGGAGTATGCGCTGAGTGTTGAAGAATTGAGCGGGACTACTCCTAGGTCACAAACTCAGAGTTCTCGACGAGGAATCATGGGCGATATAGCAATACGAGTAGAAGGAATCGGCAAGGAATATCGTATCGGGAAAAAAGAACGATACAAAACGTTGCGGGATACGTTGACTTCAACGTTTGCGGGTCCGTTTCAGAAGGCGGGGAAGTTGTTGCGTGGGGAAGGGCTGGACGCTGCTGAAAAGGGTGAGATGATCTGGGCCTTAAAAGATATTTCTTTTAAGGTGAGGCGGGGTGAAGCCATTGGAGTTATCGGCGGCAACGGGGCAGGCAAAAGCACATTCTTAAAGATACTCTCGCGGATTACCGAGCCCACGACAGGCTTTGCTGATATCTATGGGCGTGTCGGCTCACTTTTGGAAGTGGGCACCGGTTTTCATCCGGAGTTGACCGGAAGGGAGAATATTTATCTCAACGGGCGCTGTTGCAGTTAATTCCTGTACGGCCGCCCTTCATCTTGCCCTTGAAGCGGCTGGTGTGGGCGAGGGAGATGAGGTGCTGGTCCCCACGATGACCTTTGCCGCAACAGCCGAGGTAGTGACCTACTTCAAGGCACGGCCAGTTCTGATCGACTGCGAGGAAGACACACTGAACCTGAACACGGATCGTATCCAAGAGGCCATCACAGATAAAACGAAAGCGATCATTCCTGTTCATTTTGCTGGACATCCCTGTGACCTCAAACCTATTCACGCGATCGCACAGGCTCATAATTTATACGTAATCGAAGATGCCGCCCATGCTTTGCCGGCACGATATCATGGCAAAATGATTGGCGGGATCTCCGATGCTACGTGTTTTTCGTTCTACGCGACGAAGAATATCACCACCGGCGAAGGTGGAATGGTTACTACTAATAACGCTGAGTGGGCTGCTCGCATGCGAATGATGAGTTTGCACGGTCTCAGTCGGGATGCTTGGAATCGCTACTCTGCCCAAGGTTCGTGGTATTACGAAATACTCTCGCCTGGTTTTAAGTACAATCTGACTGATATTGCTGCGGCGCTTGGTTTGGCCCAACTGAAGAAGTGTGAGCGTTTTTGGAAAGGGCGTGAACACTATGCTGCTCTATATCATGAAGGGTTCCAAGATCTCCCTGAGGTTACGTGCCCTCCAGTCGCTTCCCATGTACAGCACGCATGGCATCTGTATGTCATTCAATTGAATGTGGATCGTTTGCGGATCGGTCGCGATGAATTTATCCGTCAGCTGCAGCAAGCCGGTGTCGGCTGCAGTGTGCATTTCATTCCCCTCCATTTGCATCCCTATCATCGTGAAAGGGGAGGCTACCGACCTGAAGATTTTCCGGTTGCTAGCAGGGTGTTCGAACGAATCGTTTCATTGCCGTTGTACTCGAAGATGACGGAAGACGAGGTCAATCGTGTGATTGAGACCGTTCATGATCTTGTCAAGAGTAACCGACGGTGATGAAACGTACGTTTGATATCTGCATGGCCGCCCTAGGGCTGGTTCTCACGGCGCCGCTGCTGGCAATCATCTCCGTGTTGATCAAGCTGGATTCCCAAGGCCCGGTGATCTTTCGTCAGGTTCGAGTAGGACAGGGGTTTCGTCCGTTCGCCATACAGAAATTCCGAACCATGACTGTGGATGCTCCTGGTACCGGCTTGCCTCTCACCGTTGGACAAGATTCTCGCATTACGCGAATCGGTCGAATTTTACGGAAATGTAAGCTCGATGAATTGCCTCAACTGTGGAATGTTCTTGTTGGTGATATGAGCTTTGTCGGCCCAAGGCCGGAAGTCCCACGTTATGTTGAGCGCCTGCGATCTGAGTTTTCTGAGGTGCTCACGGTTCGTCCAGGGATTACAGACCTGGCCTCGTTGAGGTACATCGATGAGGCGTCGATCCTCGCGTATTCCTCGAATCCTGAAGAAGAGTATCAGCTCAAAGTTCTTCCAGAAAAAATCCGGCTGGCAAAATTCTATATCCGCCATATGTCTTTGCGGCTCGATCTCGCCATTATCATGCAAACGTTGCTGCATCTTGCTAGGATTCCGGTAGTAGTCTTCACACTTCCTGCTCTAAAAGCCGTTGTCGATCCTCCCTCGGCCTCCCCCTGGACGAGCTTATCGTCATTTATTATGAGATGGCGGAAGCCAATTATTGTTGTCCTTGATGTGGTCTTGATCATTCTAGCAGACTACTGTGCATTTGCCCTAAGATATGATGGTAGCATCCCCGAGGGGGAGCTTCACACCTTCGAGCAAACAGTACTCGCGTTGGTTGCCATTAGAGGAGTGGCGTTTGCCTTGTTTGGCCTGAACGAAGGGTTGTGGAGGTATACGAGTATTTGGGATCTTCAGAATATTATAGGGGGGGTCTTAATAAGTACGATCGTATTTTATGGTTGGGTTCATTGGGTGATGGGGATCTCTAGTTACCCGCGTTCTATATTCGCCATAGATGCTATCCTGCTCATCGGGTTTCTTGCCGGGGTGAGATTGCCCGCCAGGGTCCTTCGTGACAAGCCGATTTTTCAGAAAAAACGGAAGGTTTTGGTCATCGGTGCCGGAGACTCAGGAGAACGAGTCGTTCGGGAGATGAAAAGTCGTACGGAATTTAACTGTCAGCCCATCGGATTCGTGGACGATAATGTTGGGCTTCTTAATCAACGCATCCATGGAGTCAGAGTACTGGGTACAGTGCAGGACCTTCCTAAGCTTATAGAAGGGTTCAAGCCCGAAATGGTTGTGATTGCGGAACCGAATGCGGCTCCTGAGTTCCTTCGAGACCTCGTTATCAAATTGGAGCCGTATAATATTTCGATCAAGACACTGCCCGCGAAAGAGGAGCTTCTTGCAGACCAAAGTGCTGTCAGTCAGATACGTAATGTTTCGATTCCGGACCTTCTGTCACGGGCACCCATTAGTCTGGACAATGAAGCTACGAGACGGATGGTGAGAGGCAAGTGCGTCTTGATTACCGGTGCCGGCGGGTCGATTGGTTCGGAATTGGCTCGTCAAATTACCCTCTTTGAGCCGAAAGTACTCTTGCTCTATGAACGTCATGAGAACAGTTTGTACAATATCCATAAGGAATTAGATGATAAGAGACTTCCGTTTTCTGTTGTTCCGCTGATTGGCGATGTCACCGATGCTCAGCGACTCTGTACCGTGCTGGAGCAGTATAAACCACAGATCTTGTTCCATGCGGCAGCGCACAAGCATGTGCCTCTTGTGGAGATGAACCCCCTGGAGGCTGTGAAGAACAACTGCATCGGCACACGCGTCACCGCTGAAGCTGCGAGCCTCTACGGGGTCGAACAATTCGTGCATATCTCGACTGATAAAGCGGTCAATCCATCGAGCGTAATGGGAGCAACCAAGCGAGTAGCTGAACTTATTATCCAGGACATTGCGAGGAGTAGTCGGACTCGCTTCCTTCTTGTACGATTTGGCAATGTTCTTGGCAGTAGTGGCAGTGTGTTGTTGCGCTTTCAGGAGCAAATCAGGGCTGGTGGACCCGTAACTGTTACACACCCGGAGATCGTGAAGGAGAGGTTGCGGTGCAATCATCCTTAGAGAAAATCTTGCAGATTCGGACGATAAGCCATCTTGACTTCGGGGAGTTTCGTGAAAAGCTGTCTGGATTAGAGGCGGCAAGCTATGGAGACGCAGCCGGCGTATTGCTCGAACGGCTCAAGGAGATCGTGCCAATGTTTCAAACCTTCGTTTCAGATGCAGAACCTTCGACGGTGCCGACTAGTTCGTTTTAAAGCAAGAGATGTGTTGGTGATTATGCTGGTGTGTCTTTGCAATGCCTGGGTCTCGCGATGCCGTAGTGTAAGCTGTTCGGAGGGTACGTATGCAATATCCTGAGTCAGCCGCCTCAGTAGATCAAACAGGAATCGCCACAGTTCACGAGTATGTCCGCATCGCATCACGCAATAAGTGGGTCATTGCGGGTGCGATAGCCCTTTCTTTGACCTTGGCTGTAGGGTATTTGCTGATTGCTCCTCAATACTATCAGTCGCAGACGTTGATTGTGGCTGAAGAACGCAAGGGAATCGACGAGGTTATCAATAAAGGAGAAGACGCGGATAAACATTTCGAGAAACGTCTTTTTCTTATCCAGAAGCAAATTATCAACCTCTGCGCCAGGAAGGATCTGATAGCCAAGGAGAGTTAGCCGATTGGGGCAACTTGGCGGGTATGACGAAGGTTGAACGAGCCCTGATCGACCCGGCTGGAGGAAAAGGTTCAGGGAATTTGGTTGATGGCTTCGTGGTCTCCTTTCTAGATCGGGACCCTCAAACGGCTAGGCGGGTGACAGCCCGAATCGCAGACAAATTCATTGAGGAGAATAACATCGAGCGTGAGAAAGAAATCGAGGGCACGGGCGAATTTCTCGAAGAAGAACTGCGATTGATGAAACGTGAGCTAGAGAAGAGAGAAGAGAATATCAGTAGTTTCAAGAAGTCTCACCTGGGCAATCTTCCCCAGCAGGCAGATAACAACCTTCGGGCCTTGGATCGAGCAGAAGCAGAGATCGCTGCGACAAACGAGAGTCTTCAACGGCACTCCGATAAACTTGGCAACCTGAATCAAGAGGTTCACCTGTACCGTACAACCGGACAGTCGAGTTTTAGAAGTGGGACTACACACTCGATGGAACCCGATCCACTGTTTCGGCACCTGAAGGAACTCCGAGAGAAACTAGTCAAGCTTCGGGCTGAGTTTTGGGATGGATATCCCGAAATCATCTTAACGAAGGAGGAAATTCGGCAAACAGAGGAGGAGTTAACCAAGGTGTACGGTCCGGATGCGCTCCGGGCAGACAAGACGGCGCCACTGGACCCGGTCCTTCAGGATTTGTTGAAGCAGCAGAGCGAAGCACGAACCGAGATAGCTCTTCTCCGACAGCGTCTAGAGCAACTGCGCACCACCAAGAGCGATCTTGAAAGGCGTCTCGATAGGTCGCCGGCAGTTGAACAGGAGTTGCTCGTTCTCGAACGTGACTACAATAATCTAAAGAACAATTACGCGATGCTCCTTGATAAGCGGCTGCATACACGGGTCGAAGAAAACATCGGAAAACGGCAGAAGGGCGGAAAGTATCGCATATTGGACCGTGCCAATTTACCGGGGGAGCCAGCTATTCCAAACAAGCCAAGGGTTTTAGTGCTAGGGTTCCTGTTCGGGTGTGTTTTGGGGGCAGGGTTGTCTGTCTTACGCGAACACCTGACTCCTCAATTCCGAAGCGCAGAAGATGTAGAATTTCTGCTCGCAGGCCCTCGACTGTTGGCAGCCATTCCTGATTTTTCATCGCTGTGGCGTACGGCCAGTGCTCCAGGGTATTTTCAGGCTCCTGCTCTGCCAAGGCCTTTGTCAGGGATGACTGCGAGATCGCAGTCAGAGATCATACCGAGCAGACAACCGTTAGCCGAGCGGTCGGGTTCGCATGAGATCGACCGGAGATTTGTTGCGAAGATGTTCCCTCGTTCCATGGCTGCTGAGCAGTATCGTGTGGCTGCGGCGAGATTGCAGTTGCTCAATATGACCGGGGCGCCGATGGTTGTGGCTGTGACGAGTGCGATTAAAGGCGAAGGGAAAACGACGACCGTCATTAACCTCGGCTATACCCTGTCGCGAGATTTTGGCAAACGTGTGCTTGTGATGGATTGTGACTTTGTCTATCCTGAAATAAAGGCCTTCCTTGAATCACCAGTACGCTATGGGCTTGTTGATTGTCTACGAAGTGACATTCCGGTGCAGCAAGCCATGAGTGCTTTCACCGATGTTCCATGCTGGATTATGCCGGCTGGCGAAGCTGTAGCTGACTCCAACGAGCTATTAAGGGCAGGTCAACTCGGTCGTGTGTTGTCACAATTGCGAGAGGAATTTGATTATATCCTCATAAATGCCCCGCCAATTCTCCCAGTAGCCACGATGAATGTGTTGGAGAGTCATTGCGATTTTCTCCTTCTTGTCGTAAGAGCCAATCTGACGTCCAAGCAAGCTGTCAAGCAGGCGCTTGGGGCGCTACGTGCAGACAGACCCATCCATGTGATTCTCAATGGTGTGGCATCAAATTCTCTCCCGAGCTATATGTTGGATTACGCCGTCAGCGAGAGTCGAGTAGCGGTTTAATCTCTCTACTCAATTTTGGGGATGGGCTGAGCCTGTTATCACCAAACACCTGCTTCGCTTGATCTCCAGTAGTCTCTCCCACCGCACTTGTTACCTGTGACCTGGACCTACGCCTGAGATAACCGGGAGCCAGAGTAGCCGGTTGCTTCCGCTCCACGCTCTATCTGATGTCGGATGGAAAGCTTGATCAGGATCTAATGCCTAAGTGAGTTGTACGGGCCAGCCGCAGGCTTTTTTGCATTACTTCCGCAAATCGGCTGCCAAGGTTTGAGCCTGTAGGTTGCTCATAGATTAAGACAGCCAAACGGGCGTGGCCTGGCGGGCTATCTGGTACCTTCTGGAACATGGAGGATCAGCTGGAGAAGGGGTTTGCCAGGCCGCTTGACAACCGCGTATCTTCACAGCCGCCAGTATCGTATCGACGCAGGAATGTGACTAGGTTCGAGGATGCTCTTGACGTCGATCACGACGGCTTGTTTCTGATTGCGAAGAGGCTTGAGGAGATCTTCGATGCTCATATCGGAAAACTTCTTGTGTGCAACGGCAACGACTAATCCATCAAGCTCTTTCATCTTTCCCCATTCGACGAGGTGAATGCCGTACTCTGCCACGGCTTCTTCACTTTCGGCAATTGGATCATGTACGAGTACCTCGATCCCATACTCACGAAGTTCGGAGATGATGTCAGGCACTTTGCTGTTACGGAGATCTGGCACGTTTTCCTTAAACGTCAGGCCGAGCACTCCTACCCTGATTTCATTAGCAGGGCGCGACATGTGGCTGAGTAGTTTCATGGTGTGTTCCGCCACAAACTTTCCCATACCATTGTTGATGCGACGGCCTGAGAGAATCACTTGTGGATGATAGCCCACTGATTCTGCCTTTGAAGTCAAATAATACGGATCCACTCCAATGCAATGGCCACCGACAAGGCCAGGAGAGAACTTGAGGAAGTTCCACTTCGTCCCTGCAGCTTCAAGGACCGATTTAGTATCTATTCCCAGTCGGTGGAAAATCAAAGCGAGCTCGTTCATCAATGCGATATTCAAGTCTCGTTGAGTATTTTCGATGACCTTGGCTGCCTCCGCTACCTTGATGCTTGACGCTCGATGAACACCTGCCTTCACAACTAATGCATAGGTGTCCGCCACGATGTCCAGAGATTCAGGGTCCTGTGCCGAGACGACCTTGATAATCTTTTCGAGCGTATGTTCCCTATCTCCAGGATTTATTCGCTCCGGCGAGTACCCTAGTTTGAAATCAACACCTGCCTTCATCCCGGAAGTTTTTTCCAAGATCGGCAGACAAACCTCTTCGGTCGCACCCGGGTAAACCGTCGATTCATAGACCACGATGGTACCGGGAGACAGGTTCTGCCCGATCAGCTCTGAGGATTTTTGTAAGGCGGTAAGATCCGGCTGCAATGCTACATTGATAGGAGTCGGAACGGCAACAATAATGAACTTGGCTGTTTTGAGGTCTGGCGGCTCCGATGTATATCTGATTTGAGCAGCGGCCAGATCATTTTGTGACACTTCTCCTGTGCGATCGATTCCCTTTCGTAATTCTTCAATTTTCTTTTCATTAATGTCAAAGCCGATCACAGGCGCAATCTTCCCAAATGCCACCGCAATCGGAAGGCCCACGTAACCTAAGCCCACAACAGCAATCGAACGAGATTCTTGCTTATTCATACTGCCCCCTCGTGAGTCACGAATGATACAAATGACGCCAACAATGGCAGAAGACGCCGTGGTCGTCAAGGAAAGGCTATGCTTTGCCGAACTGGTCTGTTTACGGCACTATGTGTATTTACTCCGGAGACTATAAAAGTGTGGGCGTGCAACTTCTACAAAAGTACATTTCTTCACACAAAACAAGCAAATGAGTGAGCTCAGGCTATGTACTATTTGGTGGTCAGCTCAGTAACTGTATATCTCAGATGTCTTCCTCCCGACCTCAGGAGAAGGCAGTCATCACACCGGCCTCAATAATATCAAGGAGATCTCCACACGCACATGTTTACTAAGTAGATACAACATGAGTTACTTCAATATCAACAAGCACAAACATAAACTATCACTTTATGTGTACATCTAGGGAGTACGAAAATTTTCCCTGCGCATCCAGGACGCCCTTCTTTGAAACGTTCTCGTGAGGGATGGTTTTCAGTAAAAGCCATAAAAAACCTCTTCGTTTGAGTCTGCACTGGTTGAAACTGTTTCCCTGCCTGCAAAGGGCACCTAACTTGCTCATTGCCTTGCCCGAACCTACAGGTCGTAATGTCTGGTTATGGAGGACTTCAACAATGTGCCAGAAGATTCAGCGATTGTTGCTCTTCTCTGTCGGTATGAGCTCGCTTGTGCTCGTTTCTGAGCCGATGATTCCATCGATACTGCCAGCACTAGCGGTGGCTGGTCAGGACGCAGTTACGGTTCGCCAGAACAACTCTCATGAGCAATCTCAAAACCCCGGCCAAATCGATCGGAAGGTGATTGCACAAAAGAACGAGCTGACCAGAGCAACTGCCCCATCACATCGTCTCATTGGGCGAACTCCAGCACCGCAAACTTCAGTTGAAATAAGCAATGATGCATCGTTGAAGCCTTCATTGTCGACTTCACCAGTTGCATCATTCGGAGCTGACGATTCTCAGCCAAGAGGTATGTCTTCGCAGTTTTCAGAACCCAGCATGGCGACTCCTTCCTCGCAATTGGTAGGGTTCGGCGCTACTCCGATTGTACAGCCGACCTCCTCTCTCCTTGGGGCTACTGCCCAAACATCCCAAGCGGTGGCAGCCCCGCAGGCCAGTCCGATGCAAACTCAACCGTCAACAGCTCCAATGCGCAGGCTTCTGTCCGAAATACCGGGACTGAAACAACTTGTTGCGCCGTCCATCGCCATTTCGTCTCCACCATCACTGAAGCCCGCTATCGGAGTGAGTTCCTCAAATTTTTCATTCAGCCTTCAGCAAGGAGACGGCAGCCCGACAACGCAAACTCTTACCGTTACCAATATGCGTGACGAGAACGGCTGCCGTGACGTTCAGGGTCGACCCCGCCACTCTGACGGCTGCCCCCAGCAGTTTGACCTACACCGCCACGCAGGGAGCAGCCAACCCTGCGGCCCAGACCATTACCGTCAGTGCAAACGGAGCCTGGACGGTCAGTGACAATGCGTCCTGGTTAAACCTCTCCTCGACCGCAGGGAACGGCAATGGGTCGACAACAGCGACGGTTACGACCGGCTCACTAGCAGCCGGGACGTACACCGCTCTGGTTACCGTCAGCGCGTCCAACGCTACTCCTGTCTCCATCCCCGTCACCTTGACCGTGACACCACCTTCAGCAACCCTGACCGTCAACCCCACCGCGGTGACATTCTCGGGGGTGCAGGGCGGGACGAATCCGGTGAGCCAAAGCGTAACGGTCACGTCGAACAGTACTTGGACGGCCAGTAGCAGTGTCCCCTGGCTGACCCTCAGCCCCTCGTCAGGCAATGGCAATGGCTCCCTCGCAGCCAACGTGACCCTGGCATCTGCCGCGGTTGGCCCGAACCAGGCCACGATTACCGTGACGAGTGGGGGCGTGACGAGAACGGCTGCCGTGACGTTCAGGGTCGACCCCGCCACTCTGACGGCCGCGCCCAGCAGTTTGACCTATAC
>SWDG01000001.1:95022-102604 GCA_005116965.1 Nitrospira sp.
AGTTTGACCTATACCGCGACGCAGGGAGCAGCCAACCCTGCGGCCCAGACCATCACCATCAGTGCAAACGGAGCATGGACGGTCAGTGACAATGCGTCCTGGCTATCGCTTAGTCGGGCATCCGGCTCCAATAATGGAACCATTACGGCAAGTGTGAATACGGCGACCGCGACTCTGGGAAGTAATTCGGCCACCATCACGGTGATGGGTGGTGGCATAACCAGAACCGTAGATGTCACCCTGACGCTGAACGCTCCAGCGAGCTCGTCCGTCACGCTGACGTGGAATGTAAATACCGAAAAGGATCTAGCGGGATATAAAGTGTATCGAGCAACTTCCTCAGGAGCCTATGGAGCGCCCATTGCGGCGATCCCGGGTAATACGGCCACCTACACTGCTACAGGCCTCCAATTCGGCACGACGTATTTCTTTGTTGTGACGGCCTATGACATCGCGGGGAATGAAAGCGCCTATTCAAACGAGGTCAGCAAAAGTATCTTCTAATTGTCCCCGAGGAATGATGAGCATATCTACGCGCTCCACGCGTGTAGATATTGGCTTTGGCTAGGGTTCTAACAGACGTCTGTAGCCCTTTTCCAAAGCCCTGTAGGAGCAGGAGATTGAATTCAAAAGCCCATCAGCCTCGTTCCTGTGTCGCTCAGGGGTGCACCACACAGACTGAACCATATCTTGTCTCTTCGTCTGCTGCAGCCTTGCTTGTGGAAAGGCACGCGTCTTGATACGCCAGGGCTAGGTGGGTGGGAGGCCAGGTCTTTTTCCCCATCCTGCTGACCCTCTCCAAATTGGTATGAGTGAGCTTCCCCCAGGCGGGCTTACTTTTGCTGCCGTTGAAGCTACCGTAGTACGCCCTTTTAACTTGTTGGTGTTTTCTGGACAGACGTCGTTCTTTCATCTTATAGGCTTTTCCTTTGAGCCTGTCTTGATCCGTAGTATAAGAAAATTGATGGCTGGCATGGACTATGCTTCCAGGCCATAGGGCAATGCCTATATATCCATAGGAAACATATATTGTGGCTCGTCAGCTGAAGGCGTGTCTTCATAGTCAAACGATAGAAATCATCCTGGTTCTGGGAATCCTCGGGATGTCTGGTTGCGCCTTGTTTGTGTCTCCTGACGTCAAGCGGGGAGATCAGCATTTGGCTGCGGAACGTTGGGAGGAAGCGATCCTCGCCTACAAACAGGCATTAAAAGACGATCCATTCAATCCTTCCCTACAGGGTAAGTACGGATTAGCTCGCGAGCGCGCTGCGGCGACATATGCCGAGCGCGGACGGACGTTTTTGAAGGAGAAGCAAATCGATCTTGCCCTTGAAGAGTTTAAGCGAGCTCTGGCCATCAACCCTTCCAGCGCCGATTACCAAGCGGGTTTCATGCAAGCCACTCGCGTGAAAGAATCCCGGTCGCAGTACCGTGAGGCGGAACGGCTGGCTCAACTTGGCCGAGTCGAGGAGGCGATGAGTGGTTTTGCGAGGGCTGCAGAGCTCGATCCAACATACCAAGAGGCGCTGGAGAACATCACGCGGCTTACTGAAGTTCAGCAAGGGTTCGCAAGAGACGAACGTTCGAAACAGCCTGTGACGCTGAAATTCAAAAACGCTGGCATTAAGGAAGTCTTGGAGGGCGTGGTGAAGGTCGGCGGATTTACGTTGGTGTTCGATAAGGATGTCCGGAACGACCCCATTACCATTTCGATTCAGGACACGCCTTTTGAGGAAGCGCTGCACCTAATTCTCAATAGTAACAGTTTGTTTTCTCGCCAAATATCTCCGGCTGTCTTGATCGTCAGTCCCGATACCAAACAGAAGCAGGAGCAGTATCAAGATCTGATGATTCGGACGTTCTACCTTTCGACAGCGAAGGCCAAAGATATGGTGCTCTTACTCAAGAGTATGTTGGATTCCAAGCGGATGCATGCAAATGAACAACTCAATGCCATTATCATTCGCGATCAGCCTGAGAAATTGGAACTTGCCGAAAGAATTATTCTGGCAAATGATCGCCAGGAACCTGAGGTCCTTTTTGATCTTGAGGTGTTGGAGGTCAATCGAACGAAGAATCAAACGTATGGGCTGAACTATCCGAAACAAGCCGGTGCTGGACTGATTGCTTCCGGCTTTACCGGAACCTTGGCTGCAGAGGCCGTGCAGATGACCTACCGCCAACTGACCGATCTGGGGCCAAGCAACTATCTCTTTAAACTACCGACAACTGTGTTGCTGGATTTCTTTAAACAGCAGTCAGAGGCGAAGACACTTGCTTCACCCAAGGTTCGTGTGATGAACAATAAGAAAGCAGAGATTAATATCGGAGATAAACAGCCGATTCTTCTCTCTACCACCAATGTCTTACCTGGGCAGGCTGCCACGGGAGCCGTACCGACTACCTCAACCGTTACGTCGATCGAGTTTCGGGATACGGGCGTCAAGCTGACTGTCGAACCTTCAATCCGATTAGGCAATGAGTTGTCATTGAAAATGAAGGTGGAGGTGATTCGAGTTGGAGATCAGGTTACGCTACAGGCTTCTCCACCCATTCAGCAATTCAAATTTGGTAACCGGTCTGCCGAAACGACGTTGAATATGAGGGATGGAGAAACGGTGGTCCTCGGCGGGTTGATTCAAGAGGAGGATCGACGAACACGAGTTACCATGCCATGGATTGGGGATTGGCCGTTGATTGGAAAACTGTTGAGCTCTTTCAAGACGGAACGAGTGACGACGGAAGTCATTCTGACTATCACTCCACGCATTGCGCAACCCGCGCTTCCTAATGGTTCCAGCAACCAAGCTTTTTGGTCTGGCACTGAATTCAACTATGCGACCAGCCCTGTCTTTTCCAGTCCCTCTAGAAAAGTATCAGCATTGGTGGGGGGCGAGTACGGGAAGATGGCCACTCACGGTGGAGCTCTGGCAAAAGACGCAGGACAGACAAACATGGTCCGATCATTGGCTCAGCAGGCAACGCCTGGTCCTCAGTTGGTGATCAAGCCGGAAGACTCGGTTGTTCAATCCGGTAAAGAAGTACGGCTTTCTGTCGTGGATGGGCGAGTCAGTGCATCGGGCGAGCACTCATTCAAACTGGACTATGATCCCGAGATTCTGCAATTCAATCGACTCGATAATGCGGAGTTGACCAATTCGGGCGAGACCACAACGGTGGACAGTGTCGGGCAAGCAAGAGCCATCACGTTCCACTTCACTCGCTCGGCTCAGCGTTCGCCGCGAACTATGAATGTCATCTTCGTGGCAAAGGCCCCAGGGGTGTCGCCGATTCGCGTTGAGCTGATGGATGCTAGCGGGGCAGCGCAGGTATCGCCAGAAGTGGTTGGGACAGGGGTGGTGCGAGTGCGGTGAAGGAGGATGGTCTCACACTCATTGAGGTTCTCGTCACCATGGCGATCATTGCGATCTTAGCCTCGGTCGCCATGCCTCTGAGCAAAATATCGACGAAGCGGGCCCAAGAGATCGAGCTGCGTCAGCATCTTCGGACGATTCGCAGTGCGATCGATGGGTTCAAGCTAGAGTGGAATCGTGATGGGGACGTCTTGCTCGGAGCGGTCTGTGTAAAGAATAGGTTGACGTGTAAGGAAGTTACCGGGCCGTACGGCTATCCGAAGGCTCTCGATGCTCTGTTAGGCGTAAAACTGACGGGACAAGAGGCGACGGTTCGAGGCACCACGGTGAAGCGCTATTTGAGGGCGATGCCGATCGACCCGCTCACGGGCAAATCCGATTGGGCTCTGCGTTGTTATAAGGATCGCCCGAAGCCGTCCAGTTGGTGTGGTGAAGATGTCTACGATGTGATGACGCAAAGCGAGGAGTCTGGGCTCGATGGGACCAAGTACCAGGATTGGTAAGGTCGGTGGCTGGAATGCGAACGGGTTTACACTGATTGAACTCATGATCGTGGTGTCCATTGTTGGCATTTTGGCCACGATCGCCGTTCCGTCCTATCAGTCATCATTGATCAAATCCAGGGAAACGGTATTGCGTCAAGACCTTTTCACGCTGCGCGAGTTGTTGGATCATCACCGTGCGGATAAAGGGAAGTACCCTCCGTCCTTGGATGGTCTGGTCTCTGCTGGGTATTTGCGGGCTCTTCCCAAAGACCCCTTTACGAATTCGCCGAGCTCTTGGCAGCAGATCATCGAACCAACAGAGGGTGGTATCTTTGATGTGTATTCAGGGTCGGATCTGGTTGGGACAAACGGGACTCCCTATAACCAATGGTGAACAGGCTCGTGGAATTGGCTCAGAGTAGATTCTGCTCTGGGCTCAAAGGGGTTCGAGTGAAGGGGAAATGGAGAAGTATATCCATCGGAATCCTCCTGCTTGGAATGTCGTCCTGTAGTTCGCTCGAAGACATCATCATAGAGCCGGAGATGTCAGATCTCCAGCTCACGGTGGATACCCTCAAAACCTCATTGCGAGATGCACAGAGAATGGTTGACGAGTTGAGAGTAGAGGTCGACGCACGGGGCCAAGAATTAGCCGATGTGCAGATCGCCCGGGCTCAGCTTGAAGGCCGTATTCAAGAGGCGGAGCGGCGATTGACGGAAGCTCGCCATGTGATTGACCTCCAGCGGGAAGAACTAAGCAGCGCTCGTTCCGAACGGGAACAGGTAGGGCGGACCAGAGCCGCGCTACAGAATCAACTGAAGCAGCTTCAAAGGCAACTCTCGCAAGTCGAGAAACAGGTGAGGGGAGAAGTCTCTCCTGCAGCAATGGTTTCTCCAAGAGATGCGCAACCGGAGCCCGCGACGATCGTCCACCAGCAGGACACCCTCCTGGCTATTCAGGATGAAGACATCCAGGTTGTCTCAGGTGCAGCAATCCAGGTGTCGGGAGCCTCTTCAGTCGGCGAAGTACCGGGGGGTTCTCAGTCGGCAACTGTGCCCCTTCGTCTACACATGGTAGTCAAGTCTGGTGACACGTTATGGCGTATCGCACGCCGATATCACACGTCTGTCAGCCGTCTCATGGCTCTCAACGCGCTCTCTGGTGACCGCATTCAAGTAGGCCAGGCTCTTTGGTTGACAGAGCCTTCTGCTGATGAACCTGAGCACGAGCGAATGTAGTGGCGCACGATGGGCTAATTGGAAAGTTGTGAAGGTCTCTATCTATGGCAGTATTTGCGTATCGAGTTGCGCGGCCTGATGGGTCCACCATGCATGGGCATGTAGAAGGAGACAATGAGTCATTGGTTCGTGCCAAACTCGAATCGCAAGGATTGCTGGTTTTCAATCTTCACGCTCGAGGAACCGCATCAGTCAAGACGGAGTCGTCATGGTCATGGGGAAAGCTCCCGCTAGAGCAGTTCTTGGTTTTCAATCAAGAATTGATGGCTCTAGTCAAGTCTGGACTGCCCATTTTGCGCATCTGGGATCTTCTCATCGAACGAGCCGGCCATACTGGATTTCAACGGACTCTACGCGACGTACGGGAAGACATTCGCGGCGGGGCTTCTGCCTCTGAAGCATTGGCTAAACATTCCCGCTATTTCCCAGAACTCTATGTCGCCACGGTGAAAGCAGGAGAGCAATCGGGCAATCTGCCAGAGGTACTGCAGCGGTACGTTGCGTATCTGAAGCTGATGGTTGGACTTCGTCAGAAAGTAAAAAAGGCGATCTCCTATCCTATTGTTCTCATCGGTATCGGTCTCGCCGTGGTTGGTTTTCTATTGACCTATGTCATGCCGACTTTCGTATCGGTCTATGGAGAGTCAGCGAAGACCTTGCCCTGGTCAACTCAGGTGTTACTCGATGTCGTCACACATGCTGAATCACGGTTATTGCCCGCAGCCGTCATCCTAATTAGCCTCATGCTTGGAGTGCATGCCTACTATGCCACCTCAGCTGGAAAACTGGCAATCGATCGTCTTGTGCTGAAACTCCCGCTCGTGGGCCAGATTGCCGTCAAGCACAATACTGTGCAACTGACGCGAACGCTCGGAACTATTCTTGCGGGAGGAACCCCGCTTGTTGATGCGTTGAAAGGCGCACGAGGAGCTGTTTCAAATAAGTGGATTTCACAAGAAATGATTGGGGCTGTGAACGAAATTCGTGAGGGGGCGACCTTGGCTGATGCGTTGGATCGCCCCAGGGTGCTCCCGAGACTGGCGATTGAGATGTTATCGGTCGGGGAGGAAACGGGTTCTCTTGATACGATGCTACGAGACGTTGCGGAGTTTTATGAGGCCGACCTCGATACGAGGTTGACGCAACTTACCACGTGGATCGAGCCGGCTCTGTTGCTTGTGATGGGAGTACTAGTCGGTGGGATCGTCATTGTGATGTATCTGCCGGTATTTCAGATGGCCGGGACCGTCGGCGGCTAGAGTAGGAGAGATGTGGGATCTGAGGATAATAAGCATGCCCTGATGAGACAGGTCGCGTATGCTGCGTAGCCTTACGCGAACATCTCTTGCCGAGATCTTGGTCGAGCAGGGAATGCTTACCAAGCGAACAGTCGAAGATGTCCTACGCCGATGTAACGGTGTGCCTGCTGCCTCAGGACAAATGCTGGTCAGCGAAGGACTTCTCTCGGAAGATCAATTGGCTCAAGCCTTGGCTGTTCAATACAGTCTTCCCTATGATCCGCTGAAAGATTTTCAAGTTGATTCCCGCTACTACGAGACGATTTCCGTCAAGCTGATGCAGCGATTTCCGTTCATCCCGATTGCCGAGCGGGACGGCGTACTGACCATTGCCATTGCCGATCCTCAAAATGTGCTGAGACTTGACGAATTGGAGCTCTTGATCGGGAAGCCACTCGAGCTGATCGTCAGTCCCAAGAACGCGATTCTTTCCGCGTTGGATCGTAGCGCTGGCTCGCGTCAAGCCCTCCGTGAGTTGGAAGTAGAGTACCGATCGGTGCTGGTCAAAGAAGATGATCGAGATGGGGCAATTCTGACTCTCGATCATGCGGGGGAAGAGCAGAGTCCGGCCGTGAAGCTGCTGGACTCCATCCTGCTGAGCGCGATGCAGCGCCGAGCCAGTGACATCCACATCGAAGCCGCAGATCGGGCGACCAAGGTCAAACTTCGTGTCGATGGCATCCTGATTCCGGCCATGGAGCCGCTGGATATTCGATTGCATGCCCCTTTAGTGTCCCGTTTGAAGGTCATGTCGGAACTTGATATTGCCGAGCGTCGGGTGCCTCAGGATGGAAGCTTCCGTATGAGGCTAGATAGAAAGACCGTGGATTTTCGGGTGTCCATTCTGCCCAGCGTCTTCGGTGAGTCGGTCGTGATCAGAATATTAGACCGGGACTCGATTGCGACTGGAGTGTCGGACTTGAAGCTCGAACGGATCGGGTTTAATCCGGAAGATCTGAAACGATTCCGGAAAGCGATTACTCGTCCATATGGCATGGTGTTGGTCACGGGACCAACCGGAAGCGGAAAGACGACAACGCTGTACGCCGCGATATCGGAGATGAACACGCTCGAAGACAAGCTGATTACGATTGAAGATCCCGTTGAATACCAACTCTCGGGAGTGGTGCAGATCCCTGTCAATGAAAAGAAAGGCGTCACGTTTGCGCGCGGCCTTCGGTCCATA
>SWDG01000001.1:102704-179660 GCA_005116965.1 Nitrospira sp.
GACCATGGGGAGAGCGATGCGTTCTGATCTTCCTCAACGGATTGCCGTGTTGCTGCCTGACACGGCGGTCAGAACGACAGTTCTGCATCTTGAGCAGCTTCCTGTCAGGCGGGAGGAACGCGAGGCGCTGATCCGCTGGCGGCTTGGTCAAGAACAACTGTTCCCGCTGAGCGGGGCGAAGGTATTGTCTCAAGTCTTTCATGATCGATCGCGGGGGAAAGGATTAGCCCATACTGTGCTGACGGTGGCGGTCCAGGAATCGGTGCTGAAGCAGTATGAGTCTCTGTGTGAATCTGTCGGGTTGATTCCCCAAGAGGTGGGAATCACGAGCCTACGGATCTTTGATCTATGGAGAAGGGTATCGAGTGGCTCTCATTGGCGAAGCCGAAACTGTCTGTGGGTCAACGTATCGGATCGAGCTCTGACGACCATGATTTATCAGCAAGGGCGATTGTTGTCGTACCGATGCAAGCTTCTGGGGGCCGAGGTGACTGAAGAGTCGAGGAAGACAGACATGCTGAACAAGACGCTTGAGGAATGCTGCGTCTCGTTGGAGATCTGTCAACAACAACATCCTTCAGCGGTCGTTACGGAAGCCGTGATTTGTGCGGATGGGGACATTGCGGCCTTTCAGAAATTGATTGAGACCGAGCTCCACCTGTCCGTTGAACAGCTAGGTTGGGAATCGGTCGAGGTTCTTGGTCGAATGGCCATGGGGAGCGATCGAGGGATGACATCGTTGGCCGCAATGGCTGGGGTGCTCTAGCATGGCGATCACGAGTTCCCTCGTCGAGAGGTTCTTCGAACCACTCAAGTTAAGGCTCTTGCGCTGCGGCGCCGATGATCAGTTCCAGATAAACCTGAGCCGCCGTTATCGACCGGCGGTTGTTCCGCTTCGATGGCTCCTGATCTGCAGCTGCGTCCTATTTGTGTTCGGGATCTGTTGGAACCTCGGGCATGTGATCCTCACATATCAAGAATCGTTAACCATCCAGGCAGAACTGGATCGAGTGCGGCAACAGGATCTCGACTTCATGGCAGAGGCCCGGCGTGAAGGGATTGATCTGTCTGCAGAAGCGTTAAAGAGACTGCCTTCTGAGGTCGAGTTGGCGAACCAGCTGCTTGAAAAAAGAACGTTTTCGTGGACCAAGTTTCTGACTGAATTGGAGCAAACGATCCCTCCACGCCTGGCGCTCAGTAGTGTTCGTCTTGATCAAGCCGGCACGACGGTTCGACTCACGGGAACTGCGACGGCCCTCGAGGATATCACTGCCTTTACCGTCGGGCTTCAAGATCACGCGACATTTAAAGACCCGATCTTGGCGCAGCATCGTGTCGGGCAGAACGGGTTGGTGGAGTTCGATGTCACGGTACAATACCAGCGCGAAGGAACTTGAGTGATGAAAGATCGACTGCTCTTTCTCTGGCAGCATCCCTTTGCACCCTTGTTCCCATGGGTGGGAGTCGCGCTGGGTCTTTTGTTTATGCTGTTCCTGGTCCATGACTTCGGTGTGGCAAGTGCTCAAGCGAGCCGAGAGCGCTTGGAGAAGGAATGGGCTGCGACCCGACAGGCATTGATGTATCACCGAGAAGCAAGAAAGGCGAAACAAGACTTGAGCCGAGTCTGGGCGGTACTTCCCACCGAACGCGACTTTACTCCGCTCGCGTTGGGGATTTCAGATGAAGCGAAGCGTGACCGAGTCACCTTGCCGGGATTGTCCTATAAGACGGAGCCCACTCTCATTGCGAATACGAGCAAGGGGCTGTTACAGGGGCCGATGATTGGGCGATACGAGGATCTTCGCCGATTCATTTACGGTCTCGAGACGGCGGAAGAGTTGGTCTTTATCGAGGATCTTGAGCTGGCTCGGTCGGGAGGCTTACAGGACGCGGCGTTGACGTTCAATATTAAGATTGCGACGTACCTTCGCGGCGATGCCGGGGAGTCTAGTTCGACGGGACCAGCGCACTAACCATGGATGCGAAAAAGAAGACGATTCTTGCCGTTTCGCTTCTCCTTCTGTGGGCAGGACTGGCGGTATGGCAATGGCGGCTACTGCAGGAGCCAGTTCGCGTTCCGCTCACGAATATCGCGGGTCACCCCTCCGTAGGGCAACGTGCGGCAACAGGGGGAACAGGCTTGCATGTAAACCTCCATCTGTTTACGTCAACGAGTCTTCAACGTCAGGCGACTTTCACAGCGCCTCGCAACATTTTCTCCATACCCCGTCCCGATGGCACGTTTGCCACCGGGAATGACCCAGTTTCCGTAAATCAGCCTGGTTCGTCTTTAGCTGAGACCTCGACAGAGCAAGAAGAAAAGTCGGAATTAGAGCAGTATCGATATCTGGGCTTTCTACGTGTGGGTGAGGTGCGCCGTGAAAATAAGAATATTGCCGTACTCAAGAAAGACGATGAGGTGCTGATGCTGAAGGTCGGTGATCGTGTCGACGACCACCTGATCCTTAAGGCGATCAACTCTGAAAGCGTGACGATCCGAGATACCGGTACCCATGTGGATCAAACAGTGTCGCTGTCGGAAAAATCGTCGGACCAATCAACAGACCAGGAGTGATGGTGAATGAAGAGGCTCTTGGCATCGTTGAGGCGGCAAGAAACAGGGTTCTCGTACCTCATGGTAATGATTGCAATTACTCTTATGGGACTTGCCATGACGGTGGCCGCTCGGCAGTGGAAGACGATGGTGCAACGAGAGCTCGAGACGGATTTGCTGGCCAAGGGAATAGAAATTCAAACGGCTCTCGCACTGTATTCGGCCAGTACAAAGGCGGGAAGAGTCTTACCTGGTGAAGTGTATCCGCAAACGCTCGCCGAACTCACGAGGCCGCCCAAACCATTTCTCAGGAAGGTTTACCTTGATCCGGTGGGACGCGGTGAGTGGGAATTACTAAGGGCCCCCGCGGGAGGCATCATGGGAGTCCGAAGCAAGAGCCGACAGAAGCCGATCAAACAGGGGAATTTCCCACTCGCAGTGCGCCATTTTGAGGGAAAGCAGACCCACTACGATTGGGTATTTCAATATCCGAATCCGTCTATGGTGGCGGTGGCTGGGCCTGTTGCTAGGCCGTCTACGGCTCCGGCACAGCCAGCCATCCGTGAACAGCCGATCGTTCCAGAGGAACCGAGTTCACCAGATGAATCGAGGATCCAGGAAGAGGTGGATGTTCAGGCAACGCAATGAGCATGATTGGCTTCCCTCTCTCGGTTCTTCAGACCTTGCCACTGATAAGGATCCCACTCACCACGTATGATGGAGACTCTTGACCCGTCTCTTACTCACACGGTATTGTCAGCAGTCACTCCGAGTGGTTGGATCATTGGTGGGAAGCGTGGAAGCTGTCGACAAAAGCGCCTTAGATCAGAACATCGACGAGTCTAAGCCATTGCCTGTTTTGGAGTATGTCTTGGAGCTGGTCTCCAAAGCCAAACAGGCGGCGAGGAGATTAGCGTCTCTACCGACTGCCACCAAAGATCAAGCACTCTTCGCCATGGCGGATGCACTTGAGGCAAAGTCGGACGAACTTCTTATCGCGAATGAACAAGATTTGAAGGCGTTTGGAATGACGCCCGTAAAGAAGGCGATGGCAGATCGCTTGAGATTGACCGAGAAGCGGATCGGGGAGATGGCTGCCGGTATTCGTGAAGTGGCGAAGTTGCCCGATCCTGTAGGAATGATGTCCGGTATGTGGACGAGGCCCAACGGGATGCAGGTCGGGCGGGTACGTGTGCCCCTTGGAGTGATCGGGATCATTTATGAGTCGCGTCCCAATGTGACGGCGGATTCGGCCGCCCTTTGCCTTAAATCAGGCAACGTCTGTGTATTGCGAGGCGGCAGTGAGGCCATTCGGTCCAATACGGCGATTGCCGCTATTCTGTCTGAGGCATCGGAAAGGGCAGGTGTTCCAGCCGGCGCGATCACATTCGTCGATCGTGCAGATCGTGAGGTGGTGCCGGTGTTGCTCAAGCAAGATCGGTTCATTGACTTGATCATTCCGCGTGGCGGGGAATCGTTGATGAAACTCATCGCGGAACATTCGACGATTCCGGTCGTGAAGCATGATGCAGGTGTGTGCCATATCTATGTCGATGCCGACGCGGATTCGGTGATGGCGGAGGCCATTTGCGTCAACGCCAAAGCGCAGCGGCCGTCCACATGCAACGCTATGGAAACCCTGCTGGTCCACCAGTCGTCCGCGCGGACTCTGTTGCCCAAGCTTGCCCGAAGTCTCGGCGCGGCGAATGTCGAGATTCGCGGTTGTCCGAAGACCTGCGAGTTGATTCCCGAGGCCAAGCCCGCCAGCAAGCAGGATTACGGCAAAGAGTTTCTTGACCTGATTCTTGCCGTGAAAATCGTGAAGAACATGGATGATGCGATGGCACACATCGCAGAGTATGGATCGCAGCACACGGAAGCGATTGTGACCTCGGATTACGGACACGCGATGCGCTTTCTTAAAGAAGTCGATGCCAGTGCTGTCCTGGTGAATGCCTCCACCAGGCTCAATGACGGGTATCAGTTCGGCTTAGGCGCTGAAATCGGAATTAGTACCTCGCGCATTCATGCGCGGGGTCCTATGGGGCTGGAAGAGTTAACCTGCTCGAAATTCATTGTCTTGGGGAGCGGCCAACTCCGCGAGTGAATGCCCTCGGACGCCATTGCATTTGCCCTGAACACGCCCGGCCATCTCCGGTTTCCTTCCACACGTACACTCGCTGAGTCCTTTGAAAAGATCGACGGACACGTTCAAACTCTTCCGAATGGGCACCTCGTTTTTTATCAGCCTGATGGACGACGCTTCCTCGAAACAGATCCGGTAGGCCATCCCTTGCATGAGTGCGAATGGGAGTCAACCGGTACCGGGACCGTCTTGCTGCGGCGGGCGCGAGTTCGACTGGATTGGGGACGATGGGTTGGGATTAAGCCTGGTGGGCTGGTGAATGAAACCAGGCTGAATCTTGCCTCGAGGCCCAATTGGCAGCGGATCACACCGGATGATCTTCGTGCCCTGGCTGCAGCGGCGTTACGAGTCCCAACCGAGGAAGTACGATGGTTTTATCGCGATGAGGATCTTGCGATTGATTCCACAGGCATGGCGACGATTCGCCAGCGAAAAGATGCTCTGTATATTTTAGATGGTGGAGGATTTGAAACGGTGCGCTTCATGGCCTGCATGGGGGCCATGCATTGGGAGCAGATTGACTTTCTCCCGGTGGTTGAACTGTTCAAATCGTTGTTGCCTGGGACGGGCTCTGCCGTGTTCGAGCTGATTCGTGGGCTCTACGACGATCAGAATGAGGGACGCTCTGCTCCAACGGTCTTACGGTATCGCGGGATTCCGACTTATCCATCCGAGGCAGCCTTTCGCTTGTTCAGCGGATGTTTTACACCTCAGCCTGTAGGTGCTGTGGATCCGTTTCCAGCGTTCATGAATCCTGAAAAATCTCATCGTGTTGAATGGCTGCCGGCCCAGCATCCTCCCGTTCGGTATCTTGAGGGAAACCGGGGGCTGTGTGTAACCGTGAAAAACTGGATTATTCAAAAGGCCACCCTTGCTGAAGATCCGGTGGGTCTTCCCTACGTCAGTTCGATCGGGCGCCGTGTGCTTCCGCTGGATCGCAGCCTCCGTGTCGAAGGGCGTTCGTTGATTCTAAAAGATCGTGAAATGGAATTAACCTTGCCATTGGATCCTGATCTCCCAGTCAAGACATCGCCGCCCAATGAATGTCCGGTCAGTCCGGTCGATTGGCGAACGGTATTCGCGCAAGGAGTTCTGAAGATTTCCCCTGCCGAAGCTTTTGAGGCGGTGCCCCTATTTCCAGAAGACGACCAGGAGATCGGCGAACTCGCTGCCCAGTCTTTCGTGGCGGACTATCTCGACGATCTTGGCGAGCAGGATCGCGAGATTGGAAGGTTGCGATCGCAAGCAGAGCGTGTGCTCATTGCCAACGGGGATGCGGTCATTGCCACGTGCGTCCTCTTTGACCGGCCACGTGACTATACCGTGCATGTTCGCTACGTTGCCTATGCGCAGCGTCAGGCCCAGCAGCTCTGGACCCAGTGCGCCGAAGTGCACCGATGGGATTGGCTACAACGAATTCGAATGGAAGCCGCTGATACGTGTGAAGCGACTCTGGAAAGCCACAAACTGTATGACCTGATTTATCAGTGGTTACCCTATGACTCGTTTGATTCGTTAATAACCATGAGGACGGCTGTGACGAGACTGAGTCACATGTTACGGCGGGGTGGTGGGGCTTTTGTCGTCGGCCCGGTTCACCTAGGGGAGCTGCTGACGCACGAACCATCGCGGTTGCTGGTACATTGGGAAGCATCAGTTGCATCACTCCCAACGTTCCTCATGCATAAAACGATTCTGCCCAAGGCCAGAGTGCAAATAGGACTTACGTTGTTCCATGTCAGGCGGCTCTAGCCTTGCCTGGAGAGGGAGTCTTTTATTGAGCTGGTGCTCCACAGTGTAAGAACTGGCTTGTCTCCGACAAGTTCTGTAGAATTTGCGATCTGATGTCTGTGCGTCACATCGCTCATGTCGATGTTCTGGTCGGAGTGAATCCGAGGAAATTAATCGGGGAGGAATATTATGCCAAGCGTGTTGGATCGAGTCATCGAGAAAGAATTGAGAAGAGAATTGAAAGATGCGTTAATCAGGTTTGAAAAACAATTGCGACAAGGCGGTGTCACAGAGGAAAACGTCAAGAATAGAATGCGTGGGGCAAAGCAGTTTGTCGCCTTCCTGTATGGTCGATATCTCGGATAGCAGCTGTATTCGCCTGTCGAACTGGTAGGTGTGTGGAAAATGGGTGAAGATAGGCTGGGCGGAATTCCCTTCTTAATGAGCATGCAGCCAGCCCATCATTCTGAACGGCACATTTGTGCCATCGCTTGCCAACTTCTCCATGGGGCTGATCAATCTCTCGATGCGTGCTTCACGGTCCGTTGAGCTGCCCGCACATATCGTAGCCCGCGAACGATCAAGAACCCCGCAGTGGTTGGGAGCCAGATCCATTCCACCTCGCTGGCAAGCACGTGAAAAGCATGCTCGCTAAAAAATGTGCTGATGCCGATCGGAGACACGGCAACCGGTCGAAAGGTGAAAAAGTATCGGCTTGTATCGAATGGGGAGAAGAACGCCACCCCGAGTCCACCGTCGGTCAGTGCATCGAGCAGACCATGTGATGCGGTGCAGAGGAAAAGATAGAAAAACAGGCGCACCTGTGCTGCTGTCGATTTCTGTTGGTGCCAGATACTCGTGAGAAGGGCACTTAGGAGGCTGGCGAAGAAGAGTGAATGGGTCATGCCTCGATGACCCCACAGATCACCGTATTGAATCCCGAAGGAAAAGCCGATGACGTCAAGATCCGGGACAATCGAACAGGCCATGCCGAGGAACAAGACCGGCCAGGTGAAGACGGGATGTCGGGGGGCCTTACCGAGTGCGAGAGCGACGAATGCGTGAGAGAATGCCGAGGCCATGCAGCTGCCTTTTTCGAAACGAACGAACGTCAGAGCCCGTACTCAAAACCAATCTGCCGCCAGGCTTCGTACACCACGACCGCAACGGCGTTTGAGAGATTGAGGCTGCGGCTCTCTGGGCGCATCGGCACACGGATGCGTCGTTCCTCTGAAAACGATTCAAGGAGTGTGGAGGGGAGCCCGCGTGTCTCCGGGCCGAACAGAAACACGTTGTCTTTGGTGTACTCGATCTGGTCATAGCGCCTGGTTCCCCTTGTGGAGACAGCGAATAGGCGGTGATCTTTGAAGTACTCCGCACAATCGGCCCAGTCGTCGTAGGTGGTGATCATGGCGAACTCATGATAGTCCAAACCAGCCCGCACGAGTTGTTTATCATCCATGGAAAAGCCAAGCGGTTTCACCAGGTGAAGCCGGACGCCGGTATTGGCGCAGAGGCGGATAATATTGCCGGTATTCGGGGGGATTTCCGGTTGGTAGAGGATGACGTCGAACATCTGAAGGGCAGTGTATCATGACAGCCGCGCGTGGCACGATGACCGTGTGGTGCGGCTGAGCACCATAGGTATGCCTTAATTGCAGATTGCCGAAAAACTCATTGTGACGTCTGTAGTCGTTGCAGACATCGAGGTTTCAGACAACGCCGAACAGCCCTTTGTGCGCATCCTCTTAGGTTGCTTGGCGGGGAGGATTGTATCCGTGTGGATTGAGGTTCTGCCATCGCCAAGTGTCGGCGCACATGTCGGCGAGGCTTCGCTCAGTCCGCCAGCCGAGAAGGGCGGCTGCCTTACTGGGATCGGCGTAACAGGCTGCAACGTCGCCGGGCCGACGAGGCGCAACTTTGTACGTCACTCGTTTGCCGCTGGCTTGCTCGAAGGCTCGCACCATCTCCAGCACGCTGTAGCCGGTCCCGGTTCCTAGATTGACCGTGAGGCATTCCGCCTGGTGCGTGGATCGTCCAAGTGCATCTAAGGCTTTGAGATGTCCTTTCGCCAGATCCACGACATGGATGTAGTCGCGCACACCGGTGCCATCCGGTGTTGTGTAGTCATCCCCGAACACGTTCAGATGCGGGCGGAGGCCGACTGCCACCTGCGCCACGAAGGGCATGAGGTTGTTCGGCGTGCCCTGCGGATCTTCGCCGATCAATCCGCTCGCATGCGCCCCGACCGGGTTGAAGTAGCGGAGAATACCGATTTGCCATGAAGTATCGCTTCGCTGCAGATCCCGCAGCATCTGTTCCACCGACAGTTTCGTGTGTCCGTAGGGATTGGTGGCGGAGAGGGAATGATCTTCTGTCAACGGAAGCCGTTGCGGATCGCCGTATACCGTAGCGGAGGAACTGAATACCAGCGTCTTGACTCCACAGATTCCCATTGCCTTCAATAAACGCAAAGAACCGACGATATTGTTGTCATAGTAGGCAAGGGGGTTCTGCACTGATTCCCCGACCGCTTTCAGGCCGGCAAAGTGAATCACCGATTGCGCGCCGCTCTCTCGCAGCGCCGCGACCAGTGCCGCTCGGTCGCGGATGTCGCCGCGGATGACGCGGAGCCGTTTCCCCGTAATGCGGTGCACACGCTCAAGCGATTCGGGATGGCTGTTGCAGAAATTATCGAAGACGGTAATCTCGTGTCCCGCCTGGAGCAGCTCGACACAGGTGTGAGAACCAATATATCCGGCACCACCGGTGACCAGAATCACGCGTTATCTCCAGTAGAACTCTCTTTGAGGGGTTTTGTCTAAAGCCAGAGTAGCGGGATCATGAGGGCAGGTCAAGAAAGGGAATGAAATAGCTCAAGTGATTGGTGTGAGGCCATCTTGCCGGAGCCCTGCCTGATATATTACTCCTGCTTCTTGGTATAGTTGATTCCACGCGCAGTGAGGTTCAAAACGGAAACATGATTGCGCCATCTGATAGGCAAGACGCTGTCGATCGACTACGACCCCTTGCTGGCGTAGTCCTTCTGATGTTCGTGCTCACGCTGGTTCTGATGGCCAGTCTCTGTGCCGCTGCAGATGATGAGGCAAGGCCGCTGGCAGATGAAGTAGTTGAGCATGCCAAAGCCGTATGGGACCGTGGGGCGGTCACGACGGCGCTGGAGATTCTTGATCAGGGTCTGGGCGTTCATCCGGAAGCGGTCATTCTCCACAAAGTACGTGGCGACATCCTTTCGACGTTTCGCAATCCTCAAGAGGCTGTTCAAGTCTATGACCGAGTGCTTGCCGAGCAGCCCGCTGCGCTGGATGTCCGCTGGGCGAAGTGGGGGCTGCTGGTCCGGTGGGGGCAGGAAGAGGTAGCGATTGCAGAGCTGCACAACATCGCGCGGAGTGATGCGAAGAATCCTCTCATCCACTGGCGACTGGCGCAAGAACTCCGAAAGCTCGATCGGTTGGAGGAATCGCTGGAATCGTACAAGCAGGCGGTCCAGCTTATGCCGGATCTACTCAGCTGGCGACTGGCACTTGCTCGTGCGCGCTTTGACGTACTGGATTATCAAGGGGCGGATGCTGACCTCCACCACGTACTCCAGCATGTGGTACCTGGGTCTCCGCTGGAGCTCCCGGCCAAAAACCAACTTGCGCAGCTCTATGAGTCGATGGACCGGGGACGGCGATTCACGCCGGTATTGACGCCGACTGCCACCGCAACTCAACTCAAAGAATGGGCGGCTCTTCGATCGGAGGCCTGGAAACTCTTTGAAGCCGGTCGCTTTCAGGAGGGAGAACCGATCTATCGCAAGCTGCTGGCGCTCAATCCCAGCGATCCTATCGCGACGCATCAGTTGGGGCTGACGCTCATGCAGTTGGGGCAGTGCAAGGAAGCGCTCGCTGTGTTTGGGAACTTGTCGAATCTGAATCCCAGCGAGGAGGATTTCGCGGATACGACCTATCGGATGGGTCAGTGTTATGTGGAGTTAGAGCGGTGGGAAGAGGCGTTTGTTCACTTTCAGATCCTCTATGACGCGGCTGTCGAATTTGAACAAGCCAATAAGGATGTTCCTTTTCCAGCCGGTATCCGTGTCCTGGCAAAAGAGAAGATTGCTCGTTGGCTGGACAAGGTACGGCCCCATGTTCCTGAACTGGTGAAGCTGAAGGAGGAAGAGGCGAAAGCGGAGAAGCAGTCAGTCAACTCTACATCCGCACCGTCGGAGGACGCGCTGTATGCGAAGGCTGTTGAAAGGCTGAAGCCACAGAAGACGTTGGATACCGGGGCGGCGATTGCAGGGCGGGATGCGGATTTCAGCTGGTTTCGCTTCGTCATTCCGGCAACCAAAATCGTGCGGGACGATTCTCCAACTGGCGCCCACGAGTTTATCCCGCTGTACCCGGGCGATACATTTCCCACCACACAACCAGAAATCTACGTGGTCTTTAAGTTGGTGTCCGATTCGTTTGATGCCGTGCCGCTGACTGCACGATGTGGGCTGGAAACATCTGACATGGCTGAAGATCCACTGACGACAGTCCAAGATCGGGTCATGACAACGACGAACGATCGATCAGGGTATTTCCTGTTGACCCCTCCGAAATCCAGCTGGACACCTGGATACTACCGTTGTGGCCTCTTTGCCGGAGAACAGACCTCTGCCTATTCCTATGTCGATGAAGTCCGGTTCCGGGTCATCGAACCCAACCGGCCTTGATGACTCGTTCGGCTTCGCCTCGTGAGAAGACAGGTGGATCTGTGCGATCAGATGCGTATCAACCACTCTGCCGGATTCTGACGAGCCTCCATTAGACAGTCAATTCTCCCTTTAGTCGCTAAGTTGAGTGCGTCGACATTCCATCCTGAAGGGCCATACGTATCTGGATCTACTAGGTGCAATTGGACTCTCTGTCTGCAAGTATGTAGACTGAGGAAATGGCACCTCTCAAGACCTCCTCGACAGATAATTGGTGGCTAAGGGGTGTTATCGCGCGATCGGTTGGCATCATCGCTATTGCCCTCGGGTTCGTTATCGGCATGTACGGGCTCGATCATCCTGCCTCACATTGGCTGCAGACCGCACTGGGGTTACTCGTGACCGGGATGGTGGCCCAAGGCTATGCGCTCTACTGCTCGATCAAACGGATGCAGCAACTGAATTCTTGATCAGGCTTCCCTCAGCTCGGACGACCAGCCTCGCTACCAACAGCATCAGCCCTAACTGACCAGCTTGTGATTGATGTTGGTAGAAAAGACGCTCGACTCCCTACATCTTGGCGGTTTCCCGAGCCGCTTTGGCAGCTTGGTGGAGTGCGCACCCGACAGCCTCTGAAAAGGCTTTCGTCTCTTTGCTCCTTGTTACTTTTTTCATGGACGTTCCGGTCGGTCGTCCACGGTCACGATCAGCCGGCGACTGGTTGCTGATAATCCACTTCGATGGTGAAGCCCAAGTCTTTGATCATGCCCCAGACTTCGGGAGCTGGTGCGCCTGGAGTCGTGAGGTACCCGTTCACAAAGACGGAGTCGGCTGGGTAGAGGGCAAGGGGTTGTAAGCTTCGCAGATTATGTTCCCGTCCGCCGGCGATGCGAATTTCGGTACGAGGGTGGAGGAACCGGAAGAGGCACAGTACTTTTAAGCAGCGTTGTGGGGTGAGGTTGTCAGCCTGTTCCAACGGGGTGCCGGAGACCGGGGTGAGCATGTTCAAGGGAATGGAGTCCGGCTTCACATCACGCAGTGCCATCGCCAGCTCGATCACATCCTCATTCTTCTCACCCATACCCACGATCCCACCGGAGCAAATTTCCAAGCCCGCTGCACGCGCGTTTTTGATCGTCGCCAGTCGGTCTTGGAAGGTGTGGGTCGTGCAGATCGAGGCATGGAAGGCTTCGCTGGTGTTCAGGTTGTGATTGACCCGATCGACACCGGCGGCTTTCAGACGCTTGGCTTGAGATTCACTCATCAGCCCGAGTGAGCAGCAAATTTGGATCGGAACTTCTTGTTTGATTGAGCGGACCGCTCCGGCAATTTCGTCGATTTCCCGATCCAATGGGCTGCGCCCACTGATGACGATGCAATAGCGCTGGGCTTTGGAGGCGGCTGCTTGTCGAGCGCCTTCCATCATCTGCTTTTGCGGGAGTAGGTTGTACCGCTCAATCGGCGCCGTCGAGATGGACGACTGCGAACAGTAGTGGCAGTCTTCTAGGCAGGCTCCGCTCTTGGCATTCTGAAGCATTTGGAGCCGGACGGTACGGCCAAAGTATTTGGATCGGACTTGAAAGGCTGCGTGCAAGAGCGCAAGCAGCTCATCATCCGGCGTATTCAAGACGGAGCGGCACTCGTCTCTCGTCAGAGGGTTGTCACTGAGAGCTTTGTCAGCCAAGGTCGAATAGTTCATGGGGTCCTCAAAAAGTGGCGATGTGGTGATACTCTGTCGTGCTGCCGATATCTTGAAGCGAAGAGAGAGGTTGCACAATGCGACCAGGTCACATGATCAGCAGACGCTGGCGGGAAACCTACACGGTTTCAAACGGAGAAGCAATGCCTTGGTAGGGAACGGAGGGCACAGAGGAGGGCTCTCCGGCGGAGCTGGCAGCGGTTTGGCCGGCTTCGAGCCAGGGGAGGGCGGTGAGGGTATTCCACTTGGCGCAGCGGCGGCAGCGGCCCGACCATTCGAGGGATTCCTGCTGACATTGGGTGCAGATATAGGGGACCACCACGCGCTTCTTGAAGCTGAGCGCTTTCTTTAATTCCACAATGGCCTCTTCGAAATGTTGCTTCCGCAAGTACAGATTGGCCATGATCTTGTGATAGTCCAAGAGGTGGTCCTGTGGCCCTTCGATTGTCGACAGCTGATCGAACGCTTCATCCACCATTTCCAGCCGATAGTAGAGCTTGCCTAAATAGAATTGGAGGACTGGATTCTGTGGATCTTGCTGCAAGGCCTCCTGATAGACCCGAATGATTTCGCTGGGCTCGCCTTGATCCAAAAACAGCTCTTCCAGTCGGTGGAGGATGATCACGCTGCGGGTCCGCGAGTAGACTTTTTTCAAGATTTCGACGGCATCCTTCGTTTTGCCTTCATGGATCAGAATTTCGCCGATTCCGATATAGGCAGGCAGGAAACTCCGATCTTTCTTAATCGCTCCCCTGAAATAGCGCCGGGCTTTATCGGGATGCCCACGTTCAAGCAGTTGCCGTCCGACTTCATACATGCATCCGACGAGCAGGGCGGTTTCGGCTTGTTGCTCAGGGGCGGGAAGATTGGCTTTGAGTAAACGATGTTGGATCTCAAGCGCGTCGCTCCACCGCTCCATACGGATATTGAGATTCCGTTTCCGGATGAGCGCGGTCAGGTTGTCGGGTTCGATCTTGAGGATTTGCTGAAGCGCCTGAAGCGCCTCCTCGTAACGTTTGGCGTCCTCCAGATCCTTGCCCAATTCCAACAACACCTCGATGTTTCGATCGTCCACTCGTTGCGCATGTTGATGGAGTCGGATCGCTTCAGGGAAGTTCCGTTCTGATCGATAGATATTTCCAAGCCACAGGAGTGAATCGACTCGATTGGGGTCGATCGCCAGGGCCTTCTCCAAGAGTGTGATGGCGTCCACGGTGCGTTTTGACATGAACGCATGGGTTCCGTCTCGGTGGAGGGTGTCGACCTTCTCTTTTCGACGCACCAGGCGGTTGCTTCGCCAATTCAGGATTAAGTGCGTCGTTTGCTGGAGCCCCACGACGAAGGTCGCAATCACGGCTCCACATGCCATGGAGATCAAGACAAGCGTGACAGGGCTGAGTTCGAACTCCGCGCCAGGAGCGGTATGAATGAGGATCGTTCCTGGATTCAGTTCGCGGAAATAGCTGTAGATGAATACGCCGGCGCTGATGAGGAAAATAGTAATCAGCAGCTTGAACATGGCCTAGACCATCTTCTGTGAAGTCGCCTTCTGGGTCATCCGCCCCTGTGCGGCGGCTATCAGAGCCGACGCTTCGCCCGGAACGGGAATCTGCTGTGCATCGCTCCATAGACGCTCAAGGGCATAATGCGAGCGCGTGTCTTGTCTGAATACATGGGCGACGACATCGCCAAAATCGATCAAGACCCACTGGCCCGATGTGGTACCCTCAAGACTTAGTGGCCGTTCACCCACGCGTGCGAGGACATCAGCGACGGAGTCAGCGATCGCACGTGTTTGCCGGTCGGATTCAGCCGACCCAATGACTAAATAATCAGCGAGTGACGTCAGCGGGGCGACATGGAGGACTTGGACATCAAGGGCCTTCTTGTCGAGCATGGCCCTGGCTACAGCGAGGGCGGTGGCCTTAGATGCGCGTGTGATTGCTCTCCTCCTGATAAAGACTATGGCGAAGTATATAAGATTGTACCAGGGGGGGCAACATATTTACCACGGGGAGTTTGTTCCGAACTCTCCGTCTAATCTCTGAGGCCGAGGTGGGACAGGGTGGAAAGGCAAGGCAGGTGACTCCTGGATCAGAGGGGCTGGCGATGTCTAGTCTGTTGAGGGCACCGGTGTCTAGCCCTGTCAGTCCATCAGGATCGAGGGTGGGGAGCAGGGACATTCCAGCCAATGCCTGAAAAGATTGCCCCGGTCTGGGAACGACCACGACATGACAGATCCGTAAGAGCTCTGCTGGCTCTCTCCATGTCGGGAAGTCTAGAAACGCGTCGAGCCCAATAATGAAGAACAGCTCCGTGGATGGGCCATAGTGATGGTGTAACGCCCGGATAGTATCGATCGAGTAGGACTTTCCTGTTCGCTGCATTTCGATGTCCGAGACTGTGAACGGCGGGTTGTCAGCAATCGCAAGCCGGACCATTTCAAGCCGGACATTCGCCGGAGCCAGTGAGCCGTCCTGCTTATGGGGCGGATCGCCGGTCGGAATGAAGAGGACCTGGGAGAGCTGCATGCGCTCATGGACGTGCTGAGCAATGATCAGGTGACCATTATGAATAGGATTGAAGCTTCCACCGAGCAGGCCCACTTTGAGGGGGATGTCTTTGGTGCTCGCCTCGCTGAGCGGGCGATGCGGGCTGAGTGCTGGGTGCCGAAGATCGGGGCTCAAAGAATTCATGACTCAGCACTAGAGGATGACTAGGTTGTCTCGGTGAATAACTTCCTCATACTCTTGAGGTCCAAACTGTGCCTGAATGTCCGTGGTCTTGAGACCTTTCATCTGACCTAATAAGTCGGACGACACGTTTACCAGGCCTTTTGCGAATTCTTTTCCGTCCGTATCGAGGCAGCTGACCGGATCGCCGGCTTCAAATGATCCCGTCACCTGGAGGATCCCGGATGCCAGGAGGCTTTTGCCTCGCTTGGTCAAGGCATCTACCGCCCCCTGGTCGAGATGGATCTGGCCGTGAGGGCGCAGCGTAAAGGCGATCCAATGTTTACGACTGGTCAGCCGACGCTCCCGGGCGAGAAAGAGACTGCCACCGGGTCCTCCGCTAAGGACCGTTGGGAGGAGTCCGGCCCGTTCGCCATTGAGCACTAATGTCGGAATTCCGTACTCACCGACCTTCTTGGCGGCTCGAAGCTTCGTTGCCATTCCGCCGGTCCCTTCAAAGGTGCTGGATACTCCTGCCAGGCGCTCGATATCTTGGGTAATCTCCATAATCAGCGGAATCAATGTGGCCGACGGGTTTTTGCGCGGATCTTCCGTATACAGTCCGTCGACGTCAGAGAGAATCACCAGCAAGTCCGCATCGGCCAGGTGAGCCACTTCGCTCGCGAGGGTGTCGTTATCACCGACCCTGATTTCATCGACCGCGACGGTGTCGTTTTCATTGATGATGGGCACGATGCCGAAACCGATGAGGGCCACGAGTGTATGGCGAGCGTTCAGAAATCGGCGGCGATCAGCGAGATCTTGGTGGGTGAGCAGAATCTGCGCCACGCAAATATCGAGACGTTCAAACGCTTTTTCATAGGCCCACATGAGCCGGCTCTGCCCCACGGCTGCGGCCGCTTGCTTGACCGGGAGGCTCTTGGGATACTCCTTCAGCTGTAACTTTCGGATACCGGAGACGATGGCACCGGAAGAGACCACCAGGATTTCCCGACCCTGGGTTCGGAGTGTCGCGATATCATCAGCCAATCGCTCAATGTGTTGGGGGCGCAGACCTTCCGCACGCGAAGCGATCAGGCTGCTGCCGATTTTGATGACGATCCGCTTCGCTTGTCCTAGGAGCTGGTCTCGCATGGCGTCTTTCGTACACGCACGACCTGTTTCCCGAGGTAGGTGATCAAGTCAGCAAGCCCTTGATTTGTGGCGGCGGAAATGGGCAAGCACGGATAGCCGTTGAGGCGACAATAGGTCTGTAGCTGAGCCAGCCGTTCGCTTGTGCCGATCACATCGACTTTGGTTGGCACGACGGCGAAAGGGCGTGTGGTGAGCCCTTCGTCATAGGCGGCAAGTTCCCGCCGCAAAGTCTCAAAGCTGGCCAGGGGATCATCGGGGGCCCATTCTGAGACATCGATCAAGTGGAGCAAGAACGCGGTTCGTTCGATGTGGCGGAGAAACTGTACGCCCAGGCCTTTCCCCTCGTGGGCGCCTTCAATCAGGCCGGGAATATCGGCCACGACAAAACTTCCGTCGGATCCCAACCTGACAATGCCGAGATTGGGGATCAACGTCGTAAAGGGATAGTCCGCAATCTTGGGCCGGGCCGCTGAAATGGCGGCAATGAGCGTCGATTTGCCGGCGTTGGGAAAACCCACCAGTCCGACGTCGGCGAGCAGTTTCAGCTCAAGTCGCAAGGTTTGTTCTTCGCCAGGCGTTCCGGGAGTGCACTTCGTCGGCACTCGATTGACGGAGGTCGCGAAGTTGCTGTTGCCTTTTCCGCCTCGTCCTCCGTGGGCGATGACAGCCGTTTGGCCATCTTCGATGAAATCCACGAGTGTTTCTTTCGTCTGGTCATCGGAGACAATGGTGCCAACTGGAACCGTGATAGTTAGATCTTCTCCGGAACGACCCGTGCAATTGGATGCTCCACCGTGTCGCCCGTTCTCAGCCTCATAGTGGTTGAGGTAGCGGAGGTCAAGCAGGGTCGTCAATCGATGAGAGGCCGTCATGACGATGTCGCCACCGTTGCCTCCATCTCCACCGTCTGGGCCTCCACGCGGAACAAACATCTCCCTGCGGAAACTGCAGATGCCGTTTCCGCCACGACCGGCTCGTACCGCGATGTGTGCTTCATCGACAAACATCATCTGTCAACGTTCCGTAGCCTGCTCGGTCACGACGAGTAGGAAAGTATACCCGACTCTGAGCAGAGAGGGAGAGAGAATTTAGCCAGTGTGATCGTAGCGGAAGAGGCAGGAAAGCGAATCAGGACTTGGCCGGAACAGGATATACACTGACTTTTCGTCTGCCGCGTCCACCTTCGAACTTGACCACACCGCTCATGGTCGCGAATAGAGTATGGTCTCTTCCAAGGTCCACATTGAATCCAGGGAAAAATTTTGTGCCGCGCTGGCGGACGATAATGCTGCCAGCTGTTACGGTCTCACCACCATAGGCCTTGACCCCCAAATATTGAGGATTGCTGTCACGACCGTTACGTGAAGATCCGCCACCTTTGTTTGTTGCCATGGGTAAGTCCTTCTTATGTCTTTAGGCCGTTGCAATATCCGTAATCAACAGCTTGGTGAATCCTTGTCGGTGTCCACGGGTGCGGCGATAGCCCTTGCGGCGCTTTTTCTTAAAAACGGTAATTGATCGGGTTCGACCTTGCTGCACGATTTCAGCCGTGACCTTGGCCCCGTTAATGAGAGGCTGTCCAAGTAGAATACCAGCGTCACCATGCACGAGACGGACCTGGCCGAGTTCTACCTCAGCCCCGACGTCTCCTGGCAGCCGTTCGACCTGAACCGTTGCCCCAGCCTCGACTCGATATTGCTTTCCACCTGTTTCAACAATCGCGTACATAGTTATTCCTTCTCCGAGCGTGAAGAACGGTTCATTTAACATGGGGATAGGAGAGGTGTCAAGACATACCAGGAGCGACGAGCAAGTAGTTGATCACATGTGGGCCCCCCTTTAGAGGGCTAGGAGAGCGATCGTGCCGACACGTATGCTGAGCGCCACCATTGCGAGGGCATGTTTCCGGTATTTCCACGAGGCAAAATCGGGAGATGGTAACAAGATCATGTCTCACATCAACAAGTTTGTGATCCGTACCTATCATCGGATTCCGGTTCGCTGTGTTGTGTACTATATGGGTGGAGATTTCCTCGGGAAAGGAACGGTAATAAACCTCTGTCGTAATGGATTTCGTGTCCTGGGCGATCATCAAGTCGCTCCTGGGATGGAACTGGTCGTCCGGCTCACCCTTCCCGATAAAGATGAGCCGGTCGAAATTCAGCGTGTCGGTGTCCGATGGGTGCGCGGCCTGTTGTTCGGTGGCAAGGTCGTGACTATGAGTCCCGAGGGAGAAGAGCGAGTCGGAACGTTTCTGAGTGCCCGCCTGCGTGCCTATTGCGCCTCCACGTAAGTGCTTCCATGACTATGTGAGTGGTTCGGAGTCTATCGCCGGCCTGGTTGCTTGACCCACGTGTGACCTCACGCTATAGTCCGTCACGCCCGCCCTCGCAGGCGGAATTTAGCGCTGGTGCTCGCTGGAGATTGTCTTCAATGTTGGAACCGGTTGAGAAAATCTGGATGGATGGGAAGTTTGTCGGGTGGGAGGAGGCCAATGTCCATATTCTCACCCATTCGCTGCACTATGGCCTTGCTGCGTTTGAAGGTATTCGGTGCTACAAGGGAAAATCAGGATCCGCCATCTTCCGGCTTCAGGAGCATGTCGATCGACTCTTTGATTCGGCCCATATCGGCATGATGGCCATGCCGTATGACAAAAAGCAGATCACCGAGGCCATTATTGAAACTGTTCGTGTCAATCGTCTTGATGCCTGTTACATCCGTCCCTTGGTCTACATTGGGTATGGGGCGATGGGCATCCATCCAGGGGAGAATCCGATTCGGGTGGGCATTGCTGCCTGGAGGTGGGGCGCCTATTTGGGGGATGATGCATTGGCCAATGGGATGCGTGCCTGCATTTCATCCTTTACGAGGCACCATGTGAATGTGTCTATGACCAAGGGGAAAATATCCGGGTACTATGTGAACTCCATTATGGCTAAACGGCAGGCGAAGACCGATGGGTATGACGAGGCGATTCTTCTTGATCCGGAAGGTTATGTTGCCGAGGGAACAGGGGAGAATGTGTTCATCGTTCGACGGGGCGTACTCAAGACGACGCCGTTGACGTCGGTGCTTGAAGGGATTACGCGAAACTCCGTGATCCAATTGGCTCAAGAACGGAACATCGCCGTGGTGGAGGAACGATTTACGCGCGATGAAATGTATATTGCCGACGAAGTATTTGTGACGGGAACTGCTGCGGAGTTGACCCCGGTTCGAGAAATCGACAACCGGCGCATCGGAACTGGTACCCCTGGACGGATTACACGTGCCCTCCAAGACACCTTCTTTTCAATCGTGCGTGGGGAAGACCTCGCGCACGAGTCCTGGCTGACTCCTATCTGACACCTCGCAGGCCGAAAGGCATCAACCGTCAATCGAGTCGAATTGAACCGGGGCTCGCTCGATTGCCGAATGACGCCCTGACGAAGAATAGGTCAGTGGCCCGCAGCTGGAGTTTCCCCAGAAGGATGCGAATCCCCTGAAGGTTGAGCGGGTGAGGCAGCCGGGGAAACCGAGGGAGCTGTGGGCTCGCTCTTGGGCTGCATATCGATGACGGTCGAAGAGAAGTTTCGTTGCTTGGCTAAAATCGCCAGGCTAAGCGATGTCACCATGAACACGGCCGCCACAACGACCGTCAGCTTGCTCAGAAAGTTTGCCGGGCCACGGCTGCCGAACACCGTCTGACTGGACCCACCAAACGAGGCCCCGATTTCCGCCCCCTTTCCCGATTGGAGAAGAATCGCCCCGATCATTAGGAAGCAGATAAAAACATGGACAATAACCAGCAACGTATACAGCATGAGATCTCAGACTCCGATTGATCGAGCGACAGACGCAACCGTCGCGATTGTAGCAAAGGACTCGACTTGGAGACAAGCGCCACCGATAAGTGCGCCGTCGATCTGATCCGAGGCCAGTAACGATTCTATATTGTGTGGCGTGACGCTTCCTCCATAGAGAATTCTCGTGCAGTCGGCGACCGCGGGAGAGGCTACGGCGGAGAGGGCTTGCCGAATCGTTCGGTGGGCGGCAATGGCTTGCTCGACCGTCGCCGACTTTCCCGTACCGATGGCCCAGACCGGTTCATACGCGATGGTGATGGTAGCTAACGCCTCCGTGGCAAGACCGGACAGACCCTCGTGCACGTGCTGTGTCAGTACGTGGTCGGTCGTGCCGTTGTCTCGTTGTGCAAGTGTTTCACCGATACAGAGGATGGGGCGCAACCCGTGGTTGAGCGCCGCTCGAATTTTCTTCTGGATCAGGTCTCCCTGTTCGCCAAAGAGCGTTCGCCGCTCTGAATGCCCAACAATGACATAGCGACAACCGAGGTCCTTCAGCATCGGTGCGGAGACTTCTCCAGTGTAGGCACCGTGCTCCTCCCAGAACAGATCCTGCGCTCCAAGTTGAATCGGAGACGAGGCACCCAACGCCAGGTGGACTGATTCCAGCGCAGTAAACGGGGGGGCCACGACGAGCTCAAGGTTTGCAGGCTGAGCAGGAACACGAGCGAGCAGGTCGCGCATGAAGACGGTCGCTTCAGACGCGGTCTTGTTCATCTTCCAATTGCCGACGATCAGGATAGTACGCACAGTGATTCTCGGATTTCTGTTACTTTCTGAGGAGTATTGATTAGCTTGGACGATCAGGCAGTGCCGCGAGACCGGGAAGGATTTTGCCTTCCAGCAATTCCAGCGCCGCGCCACCTCCGGTCGAGATGAACGACATGTTCTCGGATTCGCCGGACCGATGAACGGCCAGAGCCGTCTCGCCGCCGCCGACGATGGTGAGCGCATAGGCATCAGCGATGGCATGAGCCATCGCCATGGTGCCTCTGGCGTAAGCGTCGATTTCAAATACTCCCATCGGTCCGTTCCATAGGATAGTTTTCGCGTTTTGGACCGCCTCATTGAAGAGTTTGACGGAGGCTGGCCCGATATCAAGGGCATACCATCCTTTGGGGATCTCTTGTACCGGGACTATTTTTGTTTCAGCGCCAATCTCTCGGCTGGCTGCGACAACACAATCGACGGGCAGGTAAAATTTGACTCCTCGTGAGAGCGCATGCTCTTCGATTCCTCGGGCAAAATCCAACATGTCCATTTCGCAGAGGGAATTGCCGATCTCCATGCCTTTGGCCTTTAAGAATGTAAACGCCATGCCGCCGCCGATAATGACCTTATCGACCTTCTTCCCAAGATTCTCAATGACGCCGATTTTCCCGGACACCTTGGCGCCTCCCAGAATCGCGGCAAACGGGCGCACGGGATTGGCGACAGCGCCTTCGAGATATTCAATTTCCTTCTTGAGTAGCGCACCGGCTGCCGCATCTTTAATGTACTTTGTGATCCCAACCGTCGATGCATGGGCCCGGTGTGCTGCTCCGAATGCGTCATTGATGAAGACATCGCCCAGCGAGGCCAGGGCTTTGGCGAAGGTGTCGTCGTTTTTTTCCTCCCCGGCATGAAAACGAAGATTTTCCAGCAAGAGGACATCTCCGTCTTTCATCTTGGCGACCAGCTTCTCGACGGCCGGGCCGATACAGTCCGGAGCGAAGACCACCTCTTTCCCGAGTAGCCGTCCTAGCCGTTTTGCGATAGGGGCGAGGCTGTATTTTGGCTCAAAGGCAGCCTTCGGTCGACCGAGGTGAGAGCAAAGAATGACTTTGGCACCTTCATCGACGACGCGATTGATGGTTGGCAGGGTCGAACGTATGCGGGTGTCGTCAGTAATTTGGAGCGATTCATCGAGCGGCACGTTGAAATCGGCGCGGATGATCACGCGCTTGCCACGAAGTTGCACATCGTCCATGGTCTTCTTGTGCAAGTTCATGGGGCGCTCCTCCTGTAGGTTTCGTGAACTGATAAATTGGTAAGAGAGATGGATTCGTGTGAAGCTCGCCCCATCATCTCTGGTGCCGCAGTCAGTGAGTACTAGATTTTCCGGCCAGGACCTTGACCAGGTCGCGGACTCGGCATGAATACCCCCATTCATTGTCGTACCACGCCGTCACCTTGACCAGACGCTTGTCCACGACGTTGGTCAACGGGGCATCGACGGTGGCCGAGTGAGGGTCCCCCTTTTGGTCGATCGAGACAAGGGGCTCTTCGGAGTACTTGAGAATGCCTTTGAGTGGACCGTCCGCGGCCTTCTTGAAGGCGGCATTGACGGATGCGATATCGCAATCCCTCTCGGTTTCGACGGTCAGATCGACCAGCGAGACATTTGGGGTCGGGACGCGAATGGCAAGCCCGTCCAATTTACCCTTGAGTTCGGGGATGACCAGATGCAAGGCCTTGGCCGCTCCGGTACTCGTAGGAATCATCGACATGCCGGCGGCGCGGGCTCGTCGAAGGTCTTTATGGGGCAGATCCAACAATTGTTGATCGTTGGTGTACGAATGAATGGTGGTCATGATGCCATGTTTGATGCCGAATGTTTCCAACAGAACCTTGGCTACGGGCGCCAGGCAGTTGGTCGTGCAGGAGGCATTAGACACGATGTGATGCGACTTCGGATCGAGCTTGTCTTCGTTCACCCCGAGTACGATGGTCACATCAGGATCTTTCGACGGGGCCGAGATGATCACATGCTTGGCCCCGGCGGATAAATGTTTGCCTGCCGCGTCTCGGTCGGTAAATCGGCCTGTCGATTCGATCACCACGTCCACGTTCAGCGCTTTCCAGGGCAGCTCTTTCGGGTCTTTCATCGCGAGCACTTTGATGGGGGTCCCATCAACGAAAATTTGGTCTTCCTTGGCCTCGACAGTGGCCGGAAGGGTCCCGTGTACGGAGTCATACTTGAGCAGGTATGCGAGAGTCTTGGCGTCTGTGAGATCATTAATGGCGACGATCTGGAGATCTTTGTCGCCCATCGAGGCGCGGAACACGTTGCGTCCGATGCGTCCGAAACCATTGATTCCAACTCGAATGGCCATAGCGTAATCCTCTACTAATAAGTAAGTGAGTTCAGTATAACCAGGTGTTTCGTCGAGACAAATGATAGTATCGATGCCTTCTCCTTGTTGTCAAGGTTTGAGACGAGGACTCAGTGGAAAGGGGAGACCGATTCCGTGGGTTCCGAGCCTCGCCCATCTTGCCTGTCGATCGAGATCTTGGTTAGAGTTTGACCGTCAGTCTGGTGTAACGCCCATTTCGACATGAATACATCATTATCAGATCATGCGATGGAGGTGTTGGAGTGGGCTCGTGTCCTTGAATTCCTTGCACAGCATGCACAATCGGTAATGGGGGTGGCTCAATGCCGGTCGCTTGCCTTATCGAGCGATCTCGCAGATGCCTGCCTGCGCCAACAAGCGACGACCGAGATGGTGAGCTTGCTGGAGGGGAGTGATCCGATGCCGGCGCTCACCTTCCCCGATATTCGTGAGCAACTGATCCGATCCGGAAAGGGAGGAGCGCTTGAGGCCGTCGAGTTGCGTGACTGTGCGGTGGTGCTGGCCCTGATGGCAGAAGTAGAGCGGTACGCTGAGGCTCATCAAGGCAAACTGCAGGCTCTGGCGCAGGTCTTGGAGCCGCTGTCTGTCACAAAAACTTTGAAGGGAGTCCTGAAGGCTATTGAGGGGGCGATTCAGTCGGACGGCTCCATGAAAGATACAGCGTCGCCGGAGCTACGGCGTCTGACTCATCAGGCGCAGGGGTTAAAGCAGGAGATGCGGCAGCAGCTTGAGCAGATGCTCCACTCCAAGCGCTATGAGGATGTTCTAGATGTGTATATGAGACATGGAGAATTCCTGGGATCGTCCACGATGTGTCGTCCAGCGGGGCCACCGTCTTTCTGGAGCCGCGAGAGTTGGTTGAACTGAACAATTCCATCAAAGTGGCGGATTTGGAGATTGAGCGGGAGGTCCAGCGTATCTTGCGGGCGCTCACTGCTCTCGTGGCCTCAAGAGGGGGAGACATCGGCCAAGGGATAGCAGTGTTGGCTGACTGTGATGTCATTCGCGCAAAGGCCGAGATGAGTCGTCGGCTCAAGTGTCACCCAGTCGGCTTGAATGAGGATGGGCGTGTGATGCTCACGCAGGCGCGGCACCCGCTGTTGCTCATCGCGAAAGATCAGGTTGTCGCGAACGATATTCTGATGGATGAGACGGTCCGTATCCTGGTGATTTCTGGCCCGAATACGGGAGGAAAGACTGTCACACTCAAAATTGTCGGGTTGTTCGCCCTCATGGTGAGGGCCGGACTGCATCTCCCCTGTGCTCCGGAATCGGAGATGGCACTGTTTACCGATCTCTATGCAGATATCGGTGATGCGCAGGATCTGACCCGCGATCTGTCCAGTTATTCCGCCCATATGACAAGCATGATCCGACTCCTCTCCGAGAGCGCCGCCCAACCGATGTCGAGCGAACGTTCCACGCCACGCTCGCTGGTTCTCCTGGACGAGCCTGTGACCTCCACCGATCCGCAAGAAGGCGCGGCGTTGGCCGAGGCGCTGCTGTGCCGCTTGGCTGAGCTGAACATGAAGGTGGTGGTGACGACGCATTATGGCGCACTCAAAGAGCTGGCGCAGACGACCTCCGGCTTTATGAATGCCAGCGTGGAGTTCAATGTGGAGCGATTGGCGCCGACCTATCGATTGTTTATCGGGATTCCTGGTGGGTCATCTGCCTTGGAGATCGCCGGTCGGCTCGGCATGGATCAAAGCATTCTGGACGATGCGCGGAGGCGGTTACATTATGAGGACCACCGGCTTGACGAATTGATGGCTGATTTGCAGCGCAAGCAACGCCAATTAGCCGATGATGGTGAGAAGGTCCGGCGAGCCAGGCACGAAGCAGAACAGGCGGCTCGGGAGGTGCAAGCGATTCGAGCGCAACTGGAAGAGGTCGAGCAAGAGGCTCAACGGGGTCTTAAGAAGAAACTGGGCGAACAGTTTCAGCGGGCACGGGCAGAGGTTCAGGCCACTGTTGATTCCTTGAAGCGTGAGCAGAAACTCATCAAGGCGAAGGAAACGAAACAGCGGTTGCATGAGTTGGAGACGAAAACCAGGCAGGAGCTTACGTCGGCCAGCACGCCGATTCCGCTTGAACAGCTGGATGTCGGGGATAGCGTGGAGATCGCGGGTTTAGGGATGACCGGAAGCTTATTGGAAACGCCACAAGGGAAAAAACGAGTCCGCGTTAAAGTCGGGGAGGGTGAAATTTTGGCCAGCGTGTCAAACCTTGTTGGCATCCCGCGCGAGCCGCGTCCTGTGACAGCCCAACCAGTCTCATCTGTTCCAGATTATCGTCGAGTCTCGACAAACAATGGACTGGGGCTGGATGAACAGACCGTGGTGGATGTGCGGGGCCAAGCTGCGGATGAGGCACTCGATCAGGTTGTGGCGGCCTTGGATCGGGCGACTTTAAATGGGGCGCCGTTCCTCCGCATCATTCACGGCCATGGCACTGGCCGGCTCAAGGCGGTCTTGCGGGAATATCTCAAGGAGTCGCCGTATGTAGCCGAGTTTCGCCCTGGTGACAAGGCTGAGGGTGGAGATGGGGTGACGGTGGTAAAATTGCGGTGAAGCTCTGAGACTTGTATTCCGTCGCAAAATCACCCTGACCTTCATGGTCTTTAGCCATCATCATGTGCCGTACGTGATTTTCACTCGCCTGAATCTTTTTAGATTCACCGCAGTATCTGAATGGATACTATGCAGCTTCTCAACACGGCAGTGCACCAGTGTCCTGCCACCTTTTGTATCTCATCATATTTGAATATCTGACGACCATTGCTCCGTCTCCTCTGGTGCGGCCATGCAGCTCGACGTGGCACCTGGCTTGCACCATCGCTACGTACGTATCTACCGAAGGTGGGTCATACGGGCCTATGCGATACTTCTTGCGACAGACAAGTGGGAGGTATACAAAGGCGGGCCGAAAGATTTTGCAAGACATCCATATTCAGGTGGCGCACGTAACAACTCATAAGCACTACCCAGTCATATTCAGGAGTACTGATTTGAAAGATAGTTCAAAGGCATTCAGCCATTTATCTGATGTGAAGGGGGGCACATGAATGGACAGCGTGATATCTGGTTCGGAGAGTGGTTCTGGAATGAAGACGATTGAGTAAGTTTCTCAGAAGTTTCCCAATGGTAGGGTCAAACCGTTCCTCGATGTTGAGGATTTGTAATTTTGATGAATCGCTTGTCGAATGAATAGGATATTGGTTTGCGAGGAGGTGTTATGAGATCAGCAGGACAGTATTGGAGTGTGGTGAGCATCGCAGGTTGTCTGGTTGCCACCGTTGGCTGTTCCGGATTCCACTCCGTAAATCAGCCGCCTCCTCCCCCTAAATGCAATCGCATGATTCAGGCTGAGGTCGTGGCGCTAGATCAAGCGATTGTCCTGAACCGGTATGGGGCGTTCAATCCCTCTGGCATGTTATTCGCCCTCAAGCAGGATGTTGTGTTGTCCGACGGTACCCCCCTCAACGACTCCAATCTTAAAGATGCTCCCGGCAAAGTCAAATTACGAGATGACAAGCGCCCTCGGCCCCTCGTGTTACGTGCCAACGAAGGCGATTGCCTGGAGGTCCGTTTCCACAACCTCCTGATGCCAGCGGTTTCAGACGAACGTACGCGTGGCCCCGAGCAGTACGACGGCAAAGTACCTGGCCACATGGAAGATCCGAGCGGTGTGGTGTATCCCACTAAGAAAGGCGAGACCGGAAGAGAGCTCGTCACTGCCACCGCGATCAGTAACGATTGGCCGCATACACGGGTGGCCTCGTTTCACGTCAATGGCTTGGAATATGTCTCTGTATCCAGGGAAGAATGTCCCGTCTCTACCCTGGAACGTCAGTGGGTCTGTGGAATGGATGGAGACAATGTCGGCTTAAACCGAGGCCTCGTCAATACCGGTGGAGATCCCGCTATTGATTTGATACGCCCTCAACTTGAGCAGCAAGGCACGCTTGTGAAGCCAGGGCAAAGTGCGATGTATCGCTATCGCGCATTTCGCGAGGGGACGTACTTTGCCTATTCCGCAGGAGCCACGGTCGGGGGTGAGGGGGATGGCGGCCAATTGGGCATGGGCTTATTCGGCGCAGTGAACGTTCAGCCCAAAGGGTCAAAATGGTATCGGTCTCAGATAACCCATCGCGATCTCCAAGAAGTGACCGTCCTGCAGCCTGGAGAAGCTGGTCGACATCCCTACCGCGTGATTGACTATGAAAAACGCTACGCCTCCGGGCCATTTATGAACCGCCCCATTCTCGCCATGTTGGATGGGAACGAAATCGTTCATTCAGACCTGAATGCCGTTGTCGTCTTCGACAATCGGCGTCCAGACGGCTCACAGACGGACGGCAACGATACAACGTCAGCTGAGAAGAGGTGTCGTGATTATGTGGATGGAAATTCTTGCGGGCTTTCTTACCGCGAGTTCACGGTAATCATGCACGATGAAGTGAAAGCCGTGCAGGCGTTCCCAGAACTCGAAGACGAAAGCAATCCATTGCACTATGTGAAAGATGGGATGGGCATCAATTACGGCGTCGGTGGCATGGGTGCGATGGTCATGGCTCGCAACCGCAAGGTTGGGCCGGTCAAAGACTGTCCGGAATGTCGAGCAGAAGAATTTTTCTTGAGTTCCTGGGCCAACGGGGACCCGGCATTGATTCTGAAATGGGACAAGACTCCACACTCGCAGCCGATTGGTGCACTCTATCCGGACGATCCATCGAATGTGCATCACTCCTACCTCAACGATCCTGTTCGGTTTCGGAATATTCATGCCGGCCCAAAGGAAACGCATGTGTTTCATTTGCACGCCCACCAATGGGTCATGGACCCGAGCGACCCCGGCTCCACCTATCTCGACTCTCAGACCATTTCGCCGGGCGCCACATTCAGCTATGAAATCGAGTTTGGCGGCTCCGGGAATAAAAATCGCTCTCCGGGTGACTCCATTTTTCACTGCCACCTCTATCCGCATTTTGCCCAAGGCATGTGGGAGTTGTGGCGCGTGCACGACGCATTTGAAGATGGCACGCCTAGTCTCTTCAATCCAAAAACCCACGAACGCGGGCGCAACTATCCAGATGCGGAAGTGAAAGACGGCATCGAAACCCCAGCGATTGTGCCATTGCCAGGGATAGCATTGGCTCCGATGCCGACGGAAGACTTTCGCGGCTACCCGTTCTACGTGGCCGGAGAAGCGGGACATCGTCCACCGCAGCCGCCGCACGATATGGATAAAGATGCGGTGCATGGCTATATCGATGGCGGCCTTCCGCGACATGTATTGGCAAATGGGGCAAACACGACAAAGCCTGCGCGCACCAACTCACAGGCCATTAACCAAGATGTGGTGGAGGAAGCGCTCCATAAAGGCGGCCTCGTGGCACGGCTCAATGCCGCGAAAGTCTATAAACAGAACCCCAACGCACTCCTGGCCTTGGCCGAGCAATGGGAGTCCTTAGGCGCGTTAGACCGCCTTGATCCGAACGGTGAGCCCAACGAGCGAAAGGCTATTGAGTTTCATGCAGGCGAGTTAATCGCTCCTGGCTTTAAGAAAGTGAGCACCTCAAAGCCTCCACATTCGAACCCTCCAGAGAACTGGGAACAGGAGGCCAAAGGATACGTCACCGATTGGGCGACCCCAAAAGGCGAAGCAGAGCGTTCGGACCAAGCTGTCTTTTTTGTCAATGGTCGGGCACCAGCTGCTGGTGCGCCCTTCGCTGACCCCTGTCCTGCACGCGCACCACAGCGAACCTATAAGGTGGGCGTACTCCAGACCGAACTCACCGTGAATCGCCATGGGTGGTTTGACCCGCAGGCACGCATTCTCGCGCTTGAGCAAGACATTCAAGACATCATCGATCCAGACACGCGGACCCACTTGCCCGAGCCGCTGTTCTTCCGCGCCAATTCTGGCGACTGTATTACCTTCAAGCACTCGAACTTTCTGCCGAATGCGATGGGGCTCGATGACTTCCAGATTTACACGCCGACCGATACGGTCGGGCAACACATCCATCTCGTCAAGTTCGACGTGACCTCATCCGACGGGTCCGGTAATGGCTGGAACTATGAAGACGGGACGTTCTCGCCCGAAGAAGTCCGCGAGCGCATCATTGCGTACAATCGGGCGCAGAAAGAGGCGGGGAAGTCCGCGAGTGAGTTCTTAGCATTCAAAACACATCCACTCTTCCAAGAAAGCTGTCGTGCAGGCGACAAAAACTGCGCAGAATTGAAAGGAAAAGAAAAGAAGTTGGGCAAAGGTGATTGTCCGGAATGGTCCACGAGCGAGATAGAGATGGAGAAGCGTGTGCCTAAACTGACTTGGGTCAACGCAGCAGAAAAAGCCGTAATTGATACCCAGCTCACGAAACTGAAGAAAGACCTGAAGCACATCAACGAAGAGCACCCGTTCTGTGCCGCACAACGGACCGTGCAGCGATGGTATGCCGATCCGATTCTCGACCCCAAGACGGGGAAAGACTACACCTTGCGCACCGTGTTCACGCACGACCACTTTGGTCCGAGTACGCACCAGCAGCATGGGCTGTACGCAGCCCTCGTAGTGGAGCCCGCGAACTCGGTATGGCTGCCGCTGGAGAGAAATACACTGACTGCGGAAGAGAAAACGGATTCGAATAAGGTTATTGGTGGAGCAGATATCTTCACTGAGCCTCGAAACCCACTGAAGTTGCGAGACGATGGCGGACCGACTGCTACCCGCGCCAATATCATTGCGCCAAAGTGCATCGGCCAAAAAGACTCCAATCCTCTCATGCCTGAACAGGCGAGGAAGGATTGTACTGAGGACAAGGAGTTAACCCACGATACGAAGCGCGAGTTCGCAGTAGCATTTGCCGACTTCGCCATTCTCTACAATACGGCGCTTGAGCCGATCAATCCAGAGGAGCGAGATCTTTCGGCCTTGCGGTTTGGTCATCGCCAGGTGGCGATCAATCTTCCTAAGCCACTGGCGATTTCTTCAGAAGACCCAGGAACGCAGTTGATTAACTATCGGAATGAGCCGATCCCGCTGCGGATCGCTGATCACACCCCCACTCCAGAACTCGGTGGATTCGACTACAAACAAACGCCCTGCGCACTTGGTGACTTACGTTGTACAGGAGACATGGCCAATGTCTTCAGCACTCTTGCGCATGCCAAGCGCGACCACAACCTACTGACGAAGAACTATGGAGCGGTTGTGTCACCCACTACGCGAGAGATTCTGAGGGATGTGCAGTTAGAGCCGAAGCTTGATGAGGCTCTCAAAAAAATCGAGCACTGGCGTCTGGATTTCAATTGCGCCTTGTACCCGGCAAACGAACAGCCTTCAACTTGTAAAGATAAGCACATCAAAAACGAAGAGCCCTGGCGTGTCATGGGGGATCCGGCGACACCGATCCTGCCGGTATACGAAGGTGATCCAGTTCAGATTCGGTTGATCCAAGGTGCGCAGGAAGCGCAGCACGTCTTCACGATGAATGGCGTGAAGTGGTTAAGGGAGCCGGGGGTGAAGAACTCTGGATACATCAATGCACAACCCCTGGGCATTTCTGAGCACTTTGAGTTTGATATCCGAGTGAATCCATTGGGTGCCAGTCAAACAGACTATTTGTACTTCGGTTCGTCTATTAAACATTCTATTATCGGGAGGTGGCTGATGAGGTATCGAACTGTTGTGAACACGTAATTCTCGTAACGTAGGTATTTATTTCACTAGTCGTGATCAGCATAAGTAGCAATACACATGCCTTCAGTATCGCCTGTAGCAAGATGAAACAGCCGCTTAAATAATAAAGGCTTATGCGGGGTGACTGTTGTCCTGTTGCAATGAAAATGCAGGAGCCTGTATCGAAATAGATCCTACGTTGTATCGAATCAGATACGTTCGGTATTCGATCATGCGTCTGATCTGCAGTGGAAATATGTTGAGAGTTGAGTCAGATGGTGGGCGGGTTGGACGACCGCCTACGTGCAAGTGATGGTAAAGCGCACGCTCTCTGCTTCAGCGTGGCTGTCAGTGCGTAGGTTTTCCGTGCTTGGTTTGTGGAGTTACAGCATTTTTAGATACTCCATCAAGGCATCTTTGTCTTTATCAGGCAGCTCAGTGCCAAACGTGTGGCCCTGGTTGCTGCTGGCGCGCTGACTGACATCAAACTTAGTTCCGATTCGCTCGACATCCTCACGTAACTGCTCCCGTTCACGGTCATCCGTGAGCCCGATTGTATCGGCCTCTTGTTTCGTCGTCACGAAACCCACTTTGATCGGGTTATAAACGGTATACCCACGGAAGAAGCTCATGGGTCGTTTCTCGACCGGCTCCAATAAATCGCGCAGAGTCGGCACGGCTCCGTGGTGCAGATAGGGCGCTCGGAGCCAGATGCCGTCGAGGAAGGACGCGACATAGCCGATCAGTGGTTCCTCGACGAGCCCTTTGCGTTCAAGCCCAAACTCGCGGACAACCTTGTTCGCTTTGATCGCGGCTTCTTTGCTCCACGTATCAAGCCGTCCTCGGTCGGTTCCAACTTCGGCGATCGGCACTCGGGTTCCCGTTCGTTCACTGGCATGACAGGAGGCACAGGCCTGATCGAAGACTAATTTGCCCGCCGTTGCTTTGGCCTGGTCAATGGGAAACGGATACTTAGGAGGCGGGTACTTCCCGAGATAGTCCTCAAACCAATCAATATGCCCAAGAAATTCCGTCTTGCTCTTGGGGCGCGCGCCAACTAACCCCAGGGCCGAATCCATAATGACCGACCTAGCGTCGTGGCTGTCACCGGCAAGATTCATGAAGTGGCCCTTCTCCGGTCTGTACTTCTGCAGATTCCAGATCGAAGGCATATCGGTAGGGCCGGTGCTATTGTCCATCGGTTCTTCGATCATAAAGTACTTTGTCAGGTTCATCGCATCGTCACGGCCGCGCCCCCATTCTGGGAAGTCCTTGCGATAGATCCAGGCGAACTGCTGCTCGCGCTCGATCAGTCGCTTTTTCGTGATGGGAATCAGCAGGTACCTATAGATCAACTTGTCGATCCAGCTCAGATCCGCGACGAGTCGAATTTCACCCATCAAGACGTCTGAATTGAAGCGCGGGTCCTTAGCGACGTCGACAAGCAGACGAAAGAATGTCTCTAAATTAAGAGTGTGATTGGGGCCGGCGATGACGAACGTGGGCTTGTCGCTTGGCTTTGCTCGCCAACTGGCGACATGGCAGGAAGAACAGGTGTTTCCGATACGCGCAAACCCAATGACGCGCTTGGTGAAGCCGATCGGGATCTCTTGGCCCTCTTCCCACTGAATGCCGAGCGAGGTGTAGCCGCCTGGCCCTGGGAACTTATCCCCAAAGACCCGCGGGATCACGTACCAGATCCAATAGGGGAGACCTACCTCATGTTCGGCGCCGATCGATCCGTACTTGAACCGCATGTCCGGGTCCTTCGTGATCCATTCAGGAATACCTTCATCGCGGAAGAACTTGTACCATCCGACGTAGGCACCAACTAGACCAAGGATGACCAACAGCAGGAGAATGATCTTCAGCTTTCTCATCGTGACCACACTCCTTTCCTTAGAACGTCTTGAGGTATTCAACGAGAGCGGCTTTATCTGCGTCAGAAAGCTCGGTCCCGTACCGAGCCCCTTCATGTCCATCGCGGCCGTTGCCCGGAAGCGAATGTCCCGTGTCATCGGCTGTGTCGAACAGGAAAAACTGCTGGCCTTGTTCTTCACGTACCGTCGAGACGAACCCCACGCGCTGTTGATCGTACACATCGTATCCACGATAAAATTGCGTGGGCCGCTTACTCCGAGGCTCCAAGAGATCTCTCAACGTGGGGACTGATCCGTTGTGGAGATAGGGCGCCCGCAGCCAAATGCCGTCCAGCGGTAGGTTGGTATAGCCGTTGGTTTTTCGGAAATGAGAAAACCGTTCGTCGGGATTCTCGCTGCCTGCGTAGAGGAGATTTTGATTCACAGCCAGATCGTAGGTGTACGAGTCCAATCGGGAGGGATCGGTTTTGATGTCTGCGATCGGCACCACCTTGCCCACGGTCTCGCCGGTAAAGTTCCTCCCACTGACACCGTGACAGCCCGCACAGTATGTACGGTAAATCAGCGCGCCTTTCGCCGCGATTGGCTGATTGATGGGGAAGGGATAGGGCGGTGGCTCGCGGGTCAGCAGCCAGTCCTCCACTCGTTTCATCGCCGTGCGATCGAGCGTGGGTGGTGTGGCTCCGGTGCCGAACGCCGCGCTCCGATTGCGCTCCTCGACAGCGGTGTTGTTGCCGTCCCAGTGGAGTTGCATGCCGATCCTTGGTTTCTGCAGCCAGATGGAGGGAAAGTCGACGACGCCGACCTGTTCTCGAAGCGGAATGTTGTCCATCCGGAAGTTCAACAGCGCCTTGGCAAAGGCAAAGGTATCGACTCGACCAGGTCCCCACTCACGGGTCGGGCCGTTGTCGAGCATGAAGGAGAGTCGTTGATCTAACATGACCAGTCTTGCCCGCATGAGATGGACGGCGACAGGGTAGACGATGAATTGATCAAAGAGACTCAAGCCACCGCCCAGCTCTTGGATCGTGGGCACGATAAGATCCGGCGAAAAAGCCGCGCTCTTGGCGCAGTCAAACAGAAAGCGTTCGAACCCCATAAGATTCAACCGATGGGCGGGCATGCCGGTATAGAGCCGAGGTTCGCTCGTCGGCGTCTCACGCACCGTACTCGCATGGCAACTCGCACAATTCAGAAAAACACGGTCGAGTCCCATATGTCGCCGCATCGACATGCCGACGGGCAAGGGCTTTTCCCCTTCGTACAGGAATCCCAGCGCTTGATATTCCTGTCCAGGATACCGTTGCCCCTCTGGTAGGTGGGCGGCACAGACGCGAGGCAGTGCCTTCCAGATCCAGTAGGGAAATCCCGCTTCGCGCTCGCCACCCAGCGATCCGTACTTAAAGTGGTCTTCATCGTCGGCATAGCGAACCGGCTCATCCACCAGAAACCGGGCTGCGAGTAAGCTGGCAATGGTCATGAAGAGAAACAGAGTGGTGAGGCAGAGCACCTTCCACCAGTTACAACGTGTGTTGTGCCCGTTGATCATGGTGTCACCCATCTCGTGGTAGTGTTGGCCTTCGACCTATCCATGCTGTGCTCCCATCGCTGCTGTCGGCTCATGACTCGGTGCCAGGCAAGCCGGTAAGGTGTCGTAGTCCTGCTGCAGTAAGTGTTCTGGGCGGAACGCTGCGCCCCGCTTTTGTTGAATTGCCGCTACGGCTTCTTTACGAAGCGCTTGCAAATCAGAATGACGTTTCCACTCGTCCAGACTGATTCGGTGATGGAGCAGGTGCATAGCCGGCGGCATCGGCGCCTCAAGCTGCTCGTGGCTTGAAACGTCCCACATACGTAAGCGCACGAAAATGCGATCGGCACATTGCGCCAAATTGGCTTTGACTTCAGCGGGAGGTCCATGGAGAAAGTTCGGGGGAAAGCTCTCTGCTCCATGGTGGCAAGTCCCGCAATACTGATGGAACGTCCTGTATTCACCGGTCGGCGACGCTTCGTGTGCGGCATCTGTTGAGTGATGGGAGGCAGCCTCGTCGTCCACTGGCGGTGGGATGCCGCGATCGTCAAGACAGCAGCGTGACACGACCGGAGCTCCCAACTGCTGATCGAGCGCAGCTAAGACCGTCACACGGCGGAACGGCTGGTTCGCGAACACATCGGTCCGTCCCAGCACGGTGTTGTGTGCTAACGCATTCACAGCTTGTTGGAGCCGATTTGGTTGTCGATGGATCAGCTGTTCCAGCCGGGTGAGATCTGTCTTCGTGAAAAACTGTACAAACGTAGCCAAGACTCGCTCAAGCGTCTGCGGAGTATCCGGGATGGCCCAGATCTCAAACGGCTCGCGAGGCTGGGTCGGTTCGTAGGGGCCGCGGAATATGGATCGTGGTTCTCGTCCCTCAAGCGCGGTCGCTTGTACTTCACTGAGCCCTGGAAATTCACTCACCGCGACATATCGAAAGGGATTACGATTGGGAATATCCGGATTGGGAATGGCCAATCCTTGTGGCCAGCGTGTGCGCCAGGTTGCAAGAAAGGACGGTGATTTCTCGTCCGTTGTGCGCCAATCCGGTGTCGCTCTCTTCGACAGTCCATATTGAAGGACCCACGTGAGCAGTTCGGCACGACAGGTCATGGCCTGTACCGGATGGTGTGTCTGTTCACATCCCTCTCGCCAGAGTAACTGGGCCAGCGATATGTCATTGGCTCGATCGGTGGCCTCATCGAAGGCCTGCAAGGTTCCAGTCCCTTGTTGAATGGGGAAGCCGTGGTACTGACGGCGTTGGTGAGCCAGCAAGGCGGCGATTTTAGGATTGACGTTCGTTTCGTCCCACATGGGACGGGCAAAGATGGGGCTCTGATTTTGATGGCAGGCCATACAGAGGGCACGATTGGCGTATCGAACCGTTGGTGTTCCACCGGCCCGATAGTCGCTCACAATCTGAAACTCAAACCGGCCGGCTGCTTCGTTATAACTGACGACTTCTAAGACTCCGGTTTTTTCATGGTAGCCGATGAACAGTCGGTCTTTGAGCTGCATGCCGGATAGGCCTAAGTTCGGAGTGATTTCGGTATCGACGGCAAACACCGCCCTCGGATAGGTAAAGTACGCGCCATTGCTGGCTCGCCGCTGCAGGGAACGGTTGACAGGAATCAACAATCGCTTCAGGACGGGCGCGGTATCTTTTGGGTGGAGCTGAGATTCAAGTTGTGCCACGAACGCAGAAAATGGAAACGGGATGTCATAAATATTTTTCCCGTTCACTTCTTTCGTAATCAGGAAGTCAAACAGAGACCGCCCGACCGGCGGGAGGTTTGGGCCTGGTTTAGTCGGATCGATGACCCACGGAGGTGTCGTGGAGGCGGCAGGCGCCGGGGGAGAGGATTGGGTATACGAAGCAGAAGCGTTGACGTCAGATGTCTCTCTATTCTGTTGATCGCATCCTGAAACCAATACCGTCATCATGACCAGGCATCCCAATTGTGTCGCGCACCGTTTCGCCACTGTCCGTTGCATCGTGTAGCCGACTCATACCTGCATTCAATGGGTGTCCGTTAACCGAGCCTGTTGGTTGTCGGACTTGTTGGTCTTGGCAGTCAGACGCTGATTGCCCACCCAGCAGTCCTCTGTCACCGAGCCAGAACTGGTAAATGCCGGAGATTCCTTCTCCGCCACAGCCTTGTTGTAGAGCGTGAAGTTCAAGGCAAAGACTTTCTTGATATAGGCTCGTCCCAGATAGAATCCCGGGCGGACCATCCGGATTTCGTCGCGTATGTCCAACCCTTCCCGCCCGGCTAATACGTCCGGCATCTCGCGGTAGCCTGGCAGGTCGTCGGTAAACGCGTAGTCGATAATGACCGATTCTCGACGCCCATCCAGCAGACTCTGGCCGCAATAGAGTTTGGCGGGGAACAGTAACCAGGCATCTTTCCCGTCGACGTCGATCTTTTGGATCTTTTCCACGTTGGGACCGACGATCGGTTTCAGGATCAACAGATCCTGGATGCGATTCCGGAGGACGCCTTCGTGGCGATAGAAGACCTTCCCTTTCCAGATGAATTCTCCGATGTGTTCAAGCGTGGCGGCCTTGCGATCGACGATGAAGCCTTTGATGCCTCCTCCGACGATCTCGGCCAGACGGGCCCGTTCGCTCGATCCCTTGGGGAAAAACATCTGCCCGTCGTAGGCTCCATCCGGAATCGGGCCGGCCGTCAGGCGGGCATAGATTTGATCCACCTGTTCCTGTGTCGCGCCCTTGAGATTCTCCGGTGTGATCTTCGCCAGATCGGCTGGTGTGAGTGGTAACTCGTGTTCCAGCCGGGCAAGGTCCATCTTGTCGGAATAGTATTCGCCGCTTTGAGCATAGGGGATTTGCGGGGGATCCGGGTTACCCGGACAGCCAAGGAGCACCGTTTGGCTCATGGCTAATCCTACCGACATCAACCATCGTGCGCGTTTCATCGTGATCACCTCTTTCCGGTTCATGACATCAGAGCGTCGCAAGAAATGCGGTCAGCGCATCCTTGTCTTTGTCCGAGAGATCCTCGCCGAACCTATGTCCATTATTTTCAATGACCGCCAGACTGTTGCTGTAGACTTCCCGCAGTTCCGCTCCGGCTTCGAGGATCGATCCTGGCTTTGCCAGCAACTCCGTGCCCTTGTCTTGAATGGTCTTGGCAATCTGTTCGCCCTTCTCCGCCCCATACCGGCCGACATATTTGGCTTTCAGCTTGTCGACGTCGACTCGTGCCATGACGAGATCTCCCACCAGCTCCTTGTGACGGAAGTTCCCGATACGGGCAGCCGGCGTGCCGACTGGAAAGCGAATGGCGGTGTCGATAAACCGTTCAATCTTGCCGTCCCCCAGCTTTGGAAACAGGCGAATGGTCACCTCCGAGTTGAATCCGGTCACCTTTGGAATTCGTTGAGCAGGATTCAGCAACTCTTTCATCGACGCTTTGTAGAGCTGGAACCGGCCCTCTACACTAGGATCGAAGAGCCAACAGGTCGGAGGACTCGTTAACGGCTTTCCATCCTTGTCCACATAAGACGAATGGTAGTGCTCGTCGACAGGCCCGCCGCAGACTTCGGGACCGACGGCGTTGTTGTGCATGAAGGGGGCGTAGGCCCAGAGACTGAGCAAGGAGATGTTCCGGTAATAACCCCGTCCACCGTCCGAAGGCTCTTTGAGCTGCGGGTCACCAGGCTTTGCCCGCAATGTTTCGGAGCCGTATTCTTCCCAGACGCGCCCCTGCATGTGATTCGAGTGGAGGGAACGTGAACGGTTTGTCCCGATCTCGCTGACGGGGACGAGCTTGTCGTTACCGAGCCAATCGATGCGAACGCCCTTGTCCTTCGGGTCCGTGGAAACTGTTCGGAAATCCTTCTTCTCGAACGGCGCATTTTGGCTGGAATGGCATGAGGCACACTTGCTCGCAAACACGGCACGGCCCTGTTCGACTGCGCCCTTTCCAAATTCCTTATTGAGTTGTTCGACGAGGGCGGTGTTGTTCTTCAAGCCGCGGGCTTGGTAGAGGTCGGCTGGGGCTCCGGTAAACAAGAACTGACGGATTTCGTCCAAGCGGTCTTCAATTGCGCGGAACTGGGGGCAGTCGCGGCGAACTTGCCCGATGTCAAACGGTGTCTGGCCGAATCCGCGCATGGTGGGATCTAGCTGTCGCATGTCTGTGAGGTGATTGACCCAGCCTTCCTCGGAGCAGCTTCCGATGTTGAAGTAGACGCGCTGAATCGCTTCGAGGGCACCAATGCTGTCTTCTCCACCTTTTAGAATGTGGTGAACGAACTCCTTCTTACGGCCCCGTTCCCAACACTTGCCGTCTTTACCCGGCTCACACCAACAGGTTCGTTCATTTCCACCAGCCGGGCACTGGTTGGTCTTGCGCCATTTGATGATGTCTTCTTCAAAGGTCGGACGACGGGCCAGATTGATGAGGGCGTTCATCGTGCCGGAGTTATTGACCTGATCGTTTGGAATCGCCGAGGTATCGACGGCACCAGGGCGCGAATGCCCATAGATCTGGTACTCAATGGTGTTTGCAGCCATGCCTGACCCTAAGATCTGCGCGAAACGGCCGTACTGATTGCCGACTGTTCCTGAGAGGTTCTCCCATTTCGGGTGGATCGGATCTTTGGGAGGATGAATGGGATCGAACGCAATATGGCACGCACCGCAGGACATGCCGATGCGATAGGGAGGTTCAATCGAGCCGTCGATCAGATGACTCTTGGCCGGCGCTTCACGGTCTTTGCGCGGCGTCACCTTGGCGGTATAGCCGTCCCATGAATCGAGCTGTCCGCCGTTGATTTTGAGCCATTTCACCTTATCGAACTTCGGATTGGGGAATTTTCGAAGCCCCAGCGCGCCGGTTGAGGTTCCGAATTCAAGATCGCAGGTTGACTGTCGCACATCGTTTGGCCCGTGTGGATCCTCCTTCGCGAGTGGGACGTCTTTCAGATCACAGGCAGGATCGCGATAACCGGTCTTTCCGACATGCTTGAGCAATTCGTCGTCACCCGGACAATAATCGAACCCATAGGTCTCGTCATAACTTTTCGCCGGACAGGTGGGATCTCCCGGCTTACAGCAATCCGGATCGTTGATGAGCCCCCATCGATAGAAGCGGTCATTGCGTGAGTCGCTGCGCAAGACCCGATACCAATCGATCATGACACCGAGCCGCTGCTGATAGACGTAGGTGAAGAACCGGGCGTTGCCGGCCGTGGCGTTGAACCAAATCTCTGCTCCAACCCGTTCGGCATCCGTCAGATTCTTGCTATAGTGAAATGATGCAGCGCTGGCAGTGGTGCTCCCAGCGGTAGCTATTTCAACGTGGAGCCCTAGCGAGCCGGCAAACACAACCAGGCCAAGTATAAGCGTGATCACGGTGTGTGTCCGTCGTATGACCATATCTTCCTCCTGTTCGTACGAATCCCCGCTCTAATGGAGTCCGTCGCCCGCATGTGCATGAGAGGATTTCTCATGTGCAGCAAGCTTGTTGTGAGCAGCACGAGACGATTCTGAACTGGTCGTTCTGGTTGCTCGCTGAATCTCTAGGCGAGATTCAGTAGGACTCAGCAAGAAGGAATAGAGCAAGCACCTTGCCAAGTGGCGAGGTGAAGCTGACTGACACATTTGTTTGGATTTGCACAAGAATCCCAATAATCATCGTGGGTTGTTGTATCTGATCAGATACTGACGTGGATCAGAAAAGATACAGGTAGGGAAGCTCTGATTAATTCAAAGCTTCAGACAAGCATTCACCATCAGCAAGATTGTCAGTGTTTTGTGCGCTGGTGCGGAGGGGCCTGTGCTGCCCGATAACCGAACATCTCCTACGGTGATTGATGGGTGAAGAGACAATCCTGAGTATGTTCTAAACTGGCTAGTGCCTTTCGTAGCTCACGAATCTGCAAGTGATTGATCTAGAGGGCTTGTTCCTTGACAGGGGAAAAGCATTCTTGCTAGCTTGGCACGTTATCTCTGATGTAAACATCAAGTCGTCTCTCCCGACTAGGTTGTAGGCTCTGTGACGTTCCAAGAACTTATTCTGACCCTCCATCGCTTCTGGGCCGATCATGGCTGTGTGATTCATCAACCCTATGATATGGAAATGGGCGCGGGGACCTTTCATCCGGCCACGTTTCTGCGCTCACTCGGACCGGAGCCATGGCGGGCGGCCTATGTGCAGCCATGCCGACGGCCGACGGATGGCCGCTATGGGGAAAACCCCAACCGTCTTCAGCATTATTATCAGTACCAAGTCGTGCTGAAGCCTTCACCGGATAATATTCAAGAGCTGTATCTAGAAAGTCTGGCTCGGCTGGGGATCAATCCCAAGGAGCATGACATTCGCTTCATCCAAGACGATTGGGAGTCCCCGACGCTAGGGGCGTGGGGACTTGGATGGGAAGTGAGACTGGATGGGATGGAGATCACCCAGTTTACGTACTTTCAGGAGATCGGCGGGATTGAACTCAGCCCGATCACAGGCGAAATCACCTACGGGACGGAACGCATCGCGATGTATCTGCAGGGAGTAGACAACGTCTTTGATCTTGCTTGGACTGACGAGGTGTCGTATCGAGACATTCATCACGAGACCGAGGTGCAGGGGTCGCGCTACAATTTCGAGGAAGCAGACGTCACGATGCTCATGCAGGGCTTCCAGGCGAACGAAACGGAATGTAAGCGATTGCTCGCGCAGACCGACAGGCGTTTAACGCTGCCGGCCTATGACTTCTGCATCAAATCATCCCATCTGTTCAACCTCCTCGATGCCCGTGGGGCGATCAGTGTGGCGGAACGAACGGGGTACATCGCGCGGGTGCGGGCACTGGCCAGGCAATGTGCCGAGCGCTATCGCGACGAGCGAGCCGCGATGGGGCATCCACTGATGAAGACGCAGGTCGCACATCGATGAAGCGCCCGCTCGTGAAAAAGAAATCCCGTCAACACAAAACTCGTAGCCCCAAACCTACCGCCGAGCTGTTATTCGAAATCGGCATGGAGGAGCTGCCGTTTGAATTTGTCGCGCCGGCCCTGACCGCTCTTCGAGAATCAGCCACCCGCCTCTTTCAGGATGCCCGGTTGTCGTGCGGGTCCATCACGACCTATGGGACGCCTCGGCGGCTTGTCGTGATCGTGGACGAGTTGCTTGCGCACCAAACTGCGGTGGTCAAGGAAACGATGGGGCCATCGAAAATGGTGGCATTCGACCAGGCCGGCCAACCTACAAAAGCGGCGATGGGATTTGCAGCCGGACAAGGTGTAACGGTCGAAGGTCTGGAGATACGGAGCACGCCGAAGGGCGAGTATCTGTTCGCGGTCAAGCGCGATGCCGGTTGCAAGACCGTAGCCCTTCTTCCGGAATTGCTGCCTCAACTTTTCGAAATGCTGTCTTTTCCGAAGGCCATGAAGTGGAACGACACAGGCGTACGTTTCGCCAGGCCAGTACGATGGATCGTGGCACTATTCGGGGGCAAGGTCGTGCCGGTACAGATCGCCGGGATCCATGCCGGGAATCGGACGTCCGGTCATCGCGTGATGGGTGGCAAAAAGCCCATCACCGTGAGGGATTTCAAGACCTACAGCAAGAGTCTTGAAAAGCTGGGGGTGATGCTTGATCACGAACGCCGCCGAGCGGCGATTCAGCAACAAATCGACCGGCTCTGTGTCAAGGCGAGTGTTGGATTGAATGCGGATGATGCGTTGCTCGATCAAGCGGTATACACCACGGAGTGGCCTTGTGCCGTTCTTGGCAGCTTTAAACCGGAGTACTTGGCGGTTCCTTCGGAAATTCTCATTACGTCGATGAAAGAGCACCAGGGGTTTTTCTCGGTCAGGGATAAGAAGTCCGGCAAACTGGCGCCGCATTTTATTGCGATTGCCAACAATGAATCCAAAAACATGGCGCTCATTCGAAGGGGGAACGAGCGGGTACTGGCGGCGCGGTTAGCGGATGCGAAGTTCTTTTTCGACGAAGACCGGAAAATGACGCTGGAAGAACGAGGGCGGAAACTTACGGGTGTCACCTTTCACCACAAGCTCGGCACGATGGCGCAGAAGCAGGAGCGGGTCAAGAACCTGGCGGAAGCGCTTGCGGCCCATCTATCCCCAGAGGATGAAGAACTCCGTCAGACCTGCATCCGTGCGGCATCGCTCGCAAAAGCCGATCTTCTGACCGGGATTGTGGGTGAGTTCCCAGAGCTGCAGGGTGTGATGGGGGGCGAGTATGCGAAGTATGACGGCGAATCGGAGGCCGTGAGCCAGGCGGTTCGAGAACAGTATCTTCCACGCGCGATTGAAGGGGAGTTGCCCAAAACGGTGGCGGGGCAAGTCCTGTCTTTGGCCGACCGCCTCGATACCATTGCTGCGTTTTTCCATGTCGGCATGGTGCCGACTGGCTCGGAAGATCCGTTTGCGTTGCGGCGGCATGCGACCGCGATGGTGCGGATCCTCCTTGAAGGGAAACTTCGAGTCAATCTGGGGACATACATCAATCAGGCCATGAACCGTGTATCGGACGACGGGTTTAAGAGCGTGTCCGGGTTTGAGCGGGAAGGTCTCCGGCAAATCACGGAGTTTGTTTTTGAGCGAGTTCGGCACTATGTCCGGATCGTGATGGGTCTGCGCGACGACGTCATCGACTCGGTGTTGAAGTCAGCTTATGATACGTCGGTGGATCTTGGCGATCTTGTGCAGAAGATGAAGGCCCTTGAGGCCGTGACGAGAAAGCCGGAGTTCGATCCGTTGATCGTCGGTTTCAAGCGGGCGCATCGGTTGGTGGAAAAAGAGCAGTGGGAACGCCAGCCGGTCGACGTAACGAAGTTTCAGCATCCAGCAGAATCGGCGCTTCACCAGGCAGTCGACGAAGAAGGAGCGAAGATGGGGTTCGCCCTGTCGATGGGTGACTATCACGAGGCATTGAATTCCTTGGTAGGGCTGAGGTCGAGCATCGATGCATTTTTCGAAGCTGTGATGGTCAACGCAGACGATCAGGCGATCCGCGGCAATCGGCTGACATTGCTCAAAGAGGTTGATGAGTTGTTCATGTCGTTCGCCGACTTTTCCCAGGTTGTGGTACAAGGGCGATAGGTCGAATCGGGGGTCTTTTTTAACAGCCTGGTAGCGAGGATCTGAAAAACCGGAGTAGTCATGGATCAGCCGATGACGGACGAGTGCCGTCGGGCGGACAAGATCCGACGATTTTCTCTTGCCGTCTCGCTGGCCCTGATGGTGCTCTGCAATGCCATTCTTCTCGGCGGGTTCGCGCTCAGCGGCATTAATCTGGACGACTTGGTGAAGACCCCAGATTTCTTCAAGGCGAAGCAGGACGTGTGTCTTCGAATCACGTGGCAATCATTGCCTGGAGCGAATGAACCCGTTCGACTTTGTTCGGAATGGCTGAATCTCTCCGACCCGAGTGGAACGACCCATTATCTTCAGCCCGACACGAAGCTCAAGAAGGGGCTTGACGGCCAATACTACGTCGATCAAGGTATTCAAGCTGACTACCGGTTATTGATGCTGATGCTGTTTGTCGCCGCTGTTATCATCGGTGGCGTATGGGCGAAGTGGTTCTTGGTGAACCGCTATCGGCTCCGTCTGGAATCAACCGACGGCCGTCGTGCATCGCCTGCTCATTGATACGCATTCTTCCGAGAAGGAGAAGTCACGTGGCAAAAAAATACGTCTACTATTTCGGCGATGGCAAGGCCGAGGGTACCTCGAACATGAAGGAGCTGCTGGGGGGGAAGGGCGCAGGATTGGCCGAGATGACTAATTTGGGGATCTCAGTCCCACCCGGGTTTACGATTTCGACAGAAGCCTGCATCGAATATTACAAAATCGGCAAGAAGTATCCACCTGGCATGTGGGACGCCACCTTGCAGGCGCTCAAACGTGTCGAGCGCTCAATGGGAATGGGGTTTGGGACTCCTGAACGGCCACTGCTGGTTTCTGTCCGATCCGGAGCTCGTGCCTCGATGCCAGGCATGATGGACACGGTCCTGAACGTCGGTCTCACCACGAAGACCGTCGAAGGGTTAGCAGTCAAGACCAGAAATGACCGGTTCGCTCAGGATAGCTATCGACGATTTGTGGCGATGTTCGGCAGTATCGTGATGGGTGTGCCACGCGAACACTTCGAAGCGATTCTGAATCTGAAGAAAGAAGAAATGGGCGTGAAGCACGAGACGCAACTTGATGCGCGCGCGCTGCGCGATCTCGTGGAGCGGTTCAAATCGTTGGTCAAGGAAGAAACGGGCAATGCCTTCCCTGATGATCCGAACGCGCAGTTGAAGCTGGCGATCGACGCGGTATTTTTGTCCTGGAATGGCGCGCGTGCGATCACCTATCGCCGGCTGAACGGTATCCCGGATCACTGGGGGACGGCGATCAACGTTGTGGCCATGGTGTTCGGGAACATGGGAGACACCAGCGGCACCGGAGTGGCGTTCACGCGCGACCCCAATACGGGTGAGCGGAAGTTTTTCGGCGAGTGTTTGATGAACGCGCAAGGCGAGGACGTGGTCGCCGGCATTCGGACGCCGCTGCCGGTCACGGAGTTGGGTCGGACCGTGCCTCCCGCCTATAAAGAGCTCGAACACACCTACAAACGATTGGAAAAACATTATCGCGACATGCTCGACCTGGAATTCACGATCCAGGAGGGCACGCTCTATATGTTGCAGACGCGTGTCGGGAAACGCACCGGCATTTCTGCCGTGCGCATTGCCGTTGAGATGGTCAATGAAGGCTTGATCACCAAGCGCGAGGCGGTGCAGCGGGTTGGTCCTGATCAGCTCGCGCAGTATCTCTATCCGATCTTCGATACCCAATCTGAAGCGGGTTCAACCCCATTGGGCAAGGGATTACCGGCCGGACCTGGAGCGGCGGCTGGAAAGATCGCTCTGACGCCGGATCGTGCCGTTGAGATGAAGGCGACGGGGCAGCGGGTGGTGCTGGTTCGTGACGAAACCAGCCCCGACGATATTCATGGCATGAACGCCGCGTCTGGGTTTGTAACGGCGCGCGGCGGCATGACGTCCCATGCGGCGGTAGTGGCGCGACAGATGGGCAAAGTGTGCGTGGCCGGGTGCGAAGCGGTTGAAGTCATCGATGCCCAATCGGTGCGGATTGGGTCGAAAGTGTTCCGGGAAGGCGACTATCTCTCCGTGAACGGGTCGACCGGTAACGTGTATGACGGCGACATTCCTGTCATGGAATCCGAAATTATTCAGGTGGTGCAGGGGAAGCTGGATGCAAAGAAGTCGCAAAAATATCAGCTCTTCTCGACCATTCTCTCATGGGCGGACAGTGTGCGAACGATGAAGGTGCGCGCGAATGCCGATGTGCCGGACCAGGCCAAGATTGCCCGAGGGTTTGGCGCCGAAGGCATCGGGCTCTGCCGAACGGAACATATGTTCTTTGCCGAAGACCGTATTCCGATCATGCAGAAGATGATTCTGGCCAGGACGAAAGAGGATCGGGAAAAATACCTGGAGCAGTTGTTGCCGCTGCAGAAGCAGGACTTCATCGGGCTGTATCGTGAGATGGAGGGGTTTCCGGTCACCATTCGCCTGCTCGATCCACCGTTGCATGAGTTTTTGCCGAAGCGTGAAGAGTTGATGGTGGAGATCGCTCAGCTTGAGTTGACCGGCGAGGACGGCGCCAAGCTGGAAGAGCAGCGTCGTTTGCTTGCGCGGGTTGAAGAGTTGCACGAATTCAATCCGATGCTGGGGTTGCGCGGGTGCCGACTGGGCATTACGATGCCCGAGATCACGCGGATGCAGGCGCGCGCCATTATCGAGGCGGCCTGCGAGTTGGCGAAGGAAGGCAAGAAGATCGTTCCGGAGATCATGATTCCGCTGGTGGGCATGGTGGCGGAAATGAAGTCGCAGAAGGATCTCATCCGCGAAGTCGCGCAAGAGACCATGAAGCGCTACAACGTGAAACTCTCGTATCTTGTCGGGACGATGATCGAATTGCCGCGCGCTGCCGTGACCGCCGAGCGGATTGCTGAAGAGGCCGAGTTCTTCTCGTTCGGGACGAACGATCTGACTCAGACGACCTTCGGATTTTCCCGCGATGACGCCGCGAAGTTCATCGACCACTATCGAACGGTGAAGATCATGGACGCAGATCCGTTCGCCACGCTTGACCGGGAAGGTGTGGGGTCGTTGATGAAGACGGCCATCACCGGCGGGCGTACCTCACGACCGGGGATCAAGCTCGGCATCTGCGGCGAACACGGCGGCGATCCACGGTCCGTCGAGTTTTGCCATCAGCTCGGGTTGGACTATGTGAGTTGTTCGCCCTACCGTGTGGCTATTGCGCGGCTGGCGGCGGCACAGGCGGCGATTACTGAAGCAGATGCCAGACCACCAGCAGCACCCAAGAAAGCCGCGACGGCGCGTGTCAAGACGGTGAAATCCGTGAAGGTATCTAAGTCTGTGAAGCGGACCAAGCCGGCGCCCAAGAGGCCTTCAGGCAGCCGCAAGAAACGGTGACAGACCGCACACGAGACCTCCATTATATGACCCTGGCGCTTTGTCTTGCGGCGAAGGGCCAGGGAACGACAAGCCCGAATCCGATGGTTGGAGCCGTCGTGGTTCGTCAAGGCAGAATCATCGGGCAGGGGTTTCACCTCCGACCCGGAACTCCTCACGCAGAAATTCTCGCACTCCGGCAGGCAGGAGACCGCGCCCGAGGGGCGACGCTCTACATCACGCTTGAGCCATGCTGTCATCTCAAGAAGCGGACTCCGCCTTGTGTCCCGGAAATCCTCCGCTCTCGCATCCGTCGTGTGGTGATTGCGATGCAAGATCCGAATCCATCCGTAAAGGGAAAAGGAGCTGCGGCGCTTCGGCGGGCTGGACTCTCGGTCACGGTTGGAGTGGCCCGTTCTGAGGCGGAAGAACTGAATAAGTCGTATTGTCATTGGATGAAAACAGGCCGGCCCTATGTGACACTCAAGGCGGGAATGACGCTGGATGGACAGCTCGCTACCGCCTCCGGTGAATCTCAATGGATTACCGGAGAGTCGTCCAGGAGAGAAGTCCATCAACTGCGCGGTCATGTAGACGCCGTTCTGATTGGATTCGGAACAGTTCTGGCTGACAATCCCTCGTTGACCGCGAGAACTGGGCCTCGATTTGAACAGCTCACGCCACGGCAACCGCTTCGCATTGTCGTGGACAGTCGCCTGCGTACTCCGTTCAAGGCAGAGGTTCTGGCGCAACAGGACAAGGCCAAGACGATCATTGTCACAACGGCTGCAGCTCCGGCAACTCGACGATCGGCCCTGCAAAAGAAAGGCATAGAAATTCTGACGTTGCCCGCTCTGCAGGGCCGTGTTTCATTGTCCGCTCTGCTCAGGGAGCTTGGTCGGCGCGGTATTATGTCCCTCCTCGTGGAGGGGGGTAGCGAGGTCAATGCAGCGATGCTGAAGGCCAAGCTGGTTCATCACGTTCGCCTCTATATGGCGCCACTACTGCTTGGCGGGCAAAATGCCAAGGGGGTGATCGGGGGAACGAGTCCAGCACGGCTTGCCGGTGCGATCAAGTTGCGGCATGTGGTGACACGGTCTATCGGCAATGATGTTGTGGTGGAAGGAGATCTGTGATCCTCTGGCTATCGAGTATCATCCTGTCTGTGCTCTTGACAGGCAGTATCGATCTCGGCTTTGCAGAATCATCGGTTCAACCGAGCGAGAGTCTTGATTCACTCGTCTATCGATTTCTCGATACAGGTGAGGCGAACGAAGCTGAACGTCTCTTGCCGGCTATTCTGGCTGATGACAAGGCTTCAGTCGAAGTGGTTTCTCAGATCATAGGGGGGGATGGAGCGTACCTGCGTCAACCCGTCGAGATTCTTCCTCGTGAACAGATCATCGTTCGAGGGCGGGCCTACCCGCTGTCGTTGTCTATCCCTGCATCGTATGAGACTTCGAAGAGCTATGCCCTCATTGTGTGTCTGCATGGATACGGCTTTACTGGTGCAGAGTATTTGGAGCGGTGGCGAGCGAGGTTGGGCGAGGGCTATCTATTGGCCTGTCCGACCTATCCGTCGGGTGCCTGGTTTACCAGGCATGCGGAAGAGTTGGTATTGGAAACGATCCGGGAGGTCCGACGGCAGTACCATATCGATCCGAATCGGATCTTTCTCACAGGCATGTCGAACGGAGGGATCGGAGCGTGGCTGATCGGGATGCATCATGCGCCACTGTTTGCCGGCCTTGCACCAATGGCCAGCGGATTGGACGATGTGTTACTGCCGTTCTTGGGGAATCTTCGCAATACGCCTGTGTATATCATCCATGGAGCGAAGGATCAGGTGATGCCTGTGAGGCTGAGCCGGTCGATCGTCCAAGAGTTGGAGACACTCGGCTATCCGCATGTGTACCACGAACATGAGCGTGAGCATCCCATCGCAGGAGGTCACTATTTCCCGAAAGAAGAGCTGCCCGATCTGATCGCCTGGTTCAATAGCCAGCGCCGCGAGCCATTGCCGACACAACTGACCGTCGTGCGCGATGCCAGCCACTTTCAATCGTTCACCTGGATTCGGATCGACTCGACTGACCCAATTGCAGCATTCTCGCAGGACTTGGTCGACAAGCGAGATGAACGAATTAAGCGTCGGGAATATGCCAAGGTAGACGCATCGATCGTAGGAACTAATCGGATTGAGGTAACTGCTGATCGGGTCCAACGGTATAGCCTGTTCTTGAACTCGCAGCTCATCGACTTCTCCAAGCCGCTCACGGTGGTCACAAATGGGCGTCTCTCATTCAGTGGCATTGTGTCGCCGTCGGTTGAAACGTTGTTACGGCAGGCCAGGCTACGACAGGATCCCCAACAGCTTTTTCCTGTCCATCTCACCATAGCCGTTGAAAAGCTCACCCCATGAGCTCCGCTTGGCCGGTCAAACAACGACACCTAATTGGAATAGTCATCGCTGGACTCGGAGTGGGACTGTTCCTCTCTCCTGAGCAGGGGAGGACCGAATCGTGCTCCTTATTGCATGATCATGCTGGGCTGACATTTCCTGTTGAACGAGTGGATCCGGCCTGGACCTGCAAGCTGCAACCCATCGTTCAGGGCCATACGACGGAGAGCAAAATAGGGCCTATTCGAGCCGCCTTATCTGAATCGATGTATCACCATCTCCTGGATCATCCTCCACTTACCGCTGCGTTGATCCGGCGACTCAATCTCGGCCGGTACCAGTCGGAGGCACGAGGCCCCGACCGATTCTGGGGCGATGACGGCGATGGGACGAAAGGGATTGTTGAGCTGGTGTACGAAGATCCCGCGTCCCGTATCTACTTTCTTGAGGGAACTCATGAAAGCCGGTTGCTTCCTCATGTGACGGGAAAAGCGGTCGTCTTTCTCAGGATCAGTGTGATGCGAGATGCGAGCGGCAATGAAGCGACGGACAGTACGTTGGTTGCCTACACCAAATTGGATAATTGGTTTCTCGCTGGGGTGGTGTCTCTTCTCCATCCACTTGTCGACAAGATTGTCACAAGCAGATTGCAAAGGGGAGTAGAGACCGTCAATCGATTGGGTGTTGCGATGAGGCAAGACCCTCAGCGGGTGTTATCTGAAGCAGCGAAGCCACCGTCGTTACCTGAAGCGCAGGTGGCCTTCCTGAAAAATGCGCTGAGCACTGCCCCAGACACTGACAAGGCGCTTCCACACCATAGATCCTTCCCATGAGGACATCTCGCAGTTTTGGGCTGATCTGTACGGTCGGCATCTTTTGCTTCATTAGCTACAACATGGTGCGGATGCCCGCGCTCTCCTTGTTCGCCGAATCGCTCGGCGCGAGCCCGGAACGGATCGGTCTGATCGTGTCCGTTTCGACGTTAACGGGCGTCTTGCTGAAGCTGCCTTCAGGCGCCCTCTCCGATATCTATGGAAGGCGCTTCTTGCTGCGGATCGGCGTGGTGGCGTTCGGACTGCCGCCGTTTCTCTATCCCTTCATTACGGATTTGGACGCGCTGACGGTGTTGCGGTTTCTGCACGGGTTGGCGACGGCCATCTTCGCACCAAGCGCCCTCGCTACCGTAGCGGAGCTCTATCGGGAACGGCGTGGCGCGGCGCTCGGGACCTATACGGCCTGCACGCAGTCCGGCTCTCTTCTGGGCCCCTTTCTCGGCGGGTACCTCATCCATGCGGCAGGGTTCTCCACGGCGTTTGTCACGGCTGGCATCTTTGGCTGCATCGGCATGGTGTTGTTCTATAGCCTTCATCTCGACGTCGCAGTACCGCAGAGGAAGGAACAGGGGACGGTGGTGGTGCTGTCCGAAATGTGGAAGGGGTTTGCCGCTGTCGCCAAAAATAACAAAGTCCTGATCACCAGCATGACCGACGCCGCCAAGATGATTGCGAATGGAGCCTTGATGGCGTTTTTGCCGCTGTACGGAGTCTCAGCGGGATTGAACCCTGGTGAAGTCGGTCTGTTGTTTTCTGTCCAAGCCGGCACGTCGTTCTTTGCCAAGCCGATTATGGGACGGATTTCAGATCAAGTCGGTCGCCAGCCGCTGATTATGCTTGGCCTACTTATTTGCGCCGGGACCTTTGTCTGTATCCCATACGTGTCGATGTTCCCGTTCTTACTGATGCTATCGGCTGGTTTTGGCTTTGGTGAAGCCGTAGTCTCATCGTCCTCTTCAGCTCTTGTGGCGGACAGTTCCGAGTTTAAGAGGCTGGGGGCTGGTATGGGCATGCAAGGGACAATCATGGATATCGGGCATGCAAGCGGACCGCTGTTGGCTGGGTTGCTGATCGCGCGCATGAGTTATGGGGGCGCCTTCATGGTCATTGCCGGTATGCAGCTTGCCGCAGCTGTTGTGTTCTGGTTGGCCATGAGGAAGAATTAGGACGAAGTCGCTATAATGGGACAGCGAAAACTTTTTCGGTCGTTGGAGTCATTGACCTGCGGTTCATGACCGGCGGCCATCATCCGAGGGCTTTTGTATGTTCTCTGGCATCGTCGAAGAAATGGGCGCCGTGACTGTTCTGAGAAAATCACTTGCGGGAGCCAGACTCACGATTCTGGCCTCGACCGTGATGGACGACCTAAAGATTGGTGACAGTGTGAGCGTGAACGGTATCTGTCTCACGGTCGTCTCGAGAAGCGAACGCGACTTTTCCGTAGAGGTCTCGCCTGAAACACTCTCGGTGTCGACGCTCGGAGGTTTCGCCGTGGGAATGCCGGTCAATCTGGAAAGGGCAATGAAGCTCAACGAACGCATCGGCGGGCATCTGGTGGCCGGCCATGTGGATGGCGTGGGTGTCATTCGCAGCCGGCAGCAGGACAGCAATGCCATCGTGTTCACCATCGGAGCGCCTCCGGAGATTCTGCGCTATTGTGTCGCAAAGGGCTCCATTACCGTCGATGGCATCAGTCTCACGATCAATGCGGTGACGGAGCATGGATTCAGCGTCGCCATCATTCCGCACACAGCGAAGGTGACGATACTTGGCCTCAAGCAGGTGAATGATCCCGTCAATCTTGAGTCGGATCTCATCGGCAAGTACGTCGAGCGTCTGCTCCAAGAACGTGGCCAGGTCGCGCCCAAGCCGACTCCCGTCATCGACAAAGACTATCTCCTGAAGCGGGGATTGATTTAATCGCTGCGACTGGTGAGGTGCAATATGGCGCGCAAACGTTTGCTGGAGTCGATACATCCGGGTGAAATTTTGTTCGAAGAGTTCATGAAGCCGATGGACATCAGCATCAATCGGCTTGCCCGCGATATCCATGTGTCGCCAGGCAGGATTAGCGCGATCGTCAATGGAAAGCGCGCCATCACAGCCGATACGGCGCTTCGGCTCAGCCGGTATTTGGGAACGTCGTCGGATCTCTGGATCGGACTCCAGGGGGAGTTTGACCTGAGAGTGGCCAAGCGTACGATTGGGCCAGAAATCGAGAGACATATCCAGCAGTATGTTGCGTGAGGGGACATGTCCAAAAGTGACGACGTTGGGTCTCAGACCGGTCTAGGATACGGTCAGTCTTGAATCTCATCTCACTGGCAGGTGCATCGAGCGTCTGCTTCAAGGACGTGGCCAACTTCCAAAACCCACCATCAGTATCGATACAGACTACCTTCAGAAATGCGGGCTGATCTGATTTGTAGCGGGTAGCCTCAGCTACCAATGCTTGGCCCAACTGCAGAATGCTGCCTCGCTTGTAGCAGAGTGAATCCTTCTTCGGTTACTGCATAATCGCCTCTTTCAAAAACGAAATGGGTTGCAAGAGTTCTAGCTAAGCATAAAATTTCTGAGTTTGTAGGGTGGTGAGAAATATGGTTTACTGTCCCATATTTCTCATGGATCTTATGAGGGATAGGAGTGCTTATATCGTTGAGCCCCTTTGGATGAGAGTGTCTGAAATGGAATGCTGCAGACATATATGGCACGTTGAGCCGGATGTAGGGACCCGTTGACAATCCGAAGAATCGTACAGTAGATTTCAGTAAAGTTATGTATCAGTATTGTAAGTTTAATGAATAGTTAGGTGCAGTTATGATGATGTTACCGTGACCTATCCCGGAAGATCCGATACAGCCTGGGTGCGATTCCGAGGAGCGCCGTGAGTTCCATTTTTTTACGAGTATGGCAGATTCTTCAGTCTAAGGAGATGCAGGCACACGTCGCATTTTCTCTCCTCGCAAGCTTGGCCGGGTTCCTGCTCGGCAAGTTTGAAAATCTCATACTTCAGCCAGATGCCGATCGTGTTACTTTGCGAGTTGGGCTTCTGGTGACAATCACCGCTGTCATTGTCCTGGGTCACGCAGTTTACATTTGGCACCAGATGAACAAGGTTTTTCGCCTCGAGTATGGGCTGGATCTTGGTCAATTTGAGCTGAATACGGAGGGAGCGCAGACCGTTCGAGTCTTGAATACATTTGTTCCAGATCCAGAGTCTGTTGCGGAGATTCTGGTGAAGGCTGCATCGAATAACGCAAAGGTGTGCCTTCTTCTGCTTGGGCCTAAGACCAGGGAGGCTCGGCTCCGCGCGAACTCGCTCAGAGAAGCGGATGATGATATTTCAACGAAGATCTTTGCAACACTTGAAGCAGTTGAGAAGAGCCTCAATCGCATTCAAGGGAACAAGCCATACGTACAGGTGCGGTTGTGCAAGGTTTGGGTTCCTTTTTCATTATATGCGACTGAGAATGTTGCACATGTAGGATATTTTCTTGTTGGGGAGCTGGCTGTCCGAGGTCCGCAGCTTGTCGTGAAGAAATATCATCCACAATTCTCTACGTTTGAACGTCAGTTCCAAGCCCTGTGGGATCACAGGGATACTTCAGCTGATCTTCCCATGTTGGATCGAGAGGGATGGCGGCGAAAGGTCAGAGACCATTGCTAGGAGAGGATGATGATGTCACTGGTCAATATCGATGCGGCAGAACATGATGCCGAGACCAAGTTGCTTACTACGCTGCGAGCGCTCAACATTGCGCGACTCTCACGCGCTGATTTTCATCGTATTCTGCTCCAACGCAAGGAGATTTCCTATGAGTTCACAGGAATTTATGACGCCATTTTGTCCCTGCTGACGAAACGTGCTCATTCGGGCGTTCAGGCCATACGAAGAATCATCCGTGAAGAGTATCTGGATACCTCAGCTCTGCCGATGGGCGACATGCCATCTCATCGAGAAGATCTGAAATCCGACTTGATATCTCTTGGAATTAGTGAGCAGGAATTCACCCAATCCGATGCTACCGCATCTACATTGACCTCAATGCTTACTCTAAGAGAGGCGATTAAGCAACTCAAGCGTTCGGCATTCCCGGACATTTCACTGCTCGCATTTCTGAGGTTTTGGGGAGAGGTTCTCACGGCAGTTGAGTATCGGCACTTTTGGCACTCAAGGATTGAGTCTGAACTTGTAGGGCGCCCGTCTATTTTTTATTGGTCCCATATTGTACACGATGAGCGCAAGGTGAAGCTTTCTGAAGCAGGTTCTGACACAAAGAATAACACCCATTCGGATGAACTCGCGGCAGCATTGGTGGAGTTGTTTCCGTCGCGTGGCGAGGAACGCACAGAAGCACTACACTGCGTCGAGTACGCAATACGGATAGCAGTCAAGCACAAGGTTGACTTCTATTCTCAGTTTCGACCAATGGACTCACCTCCTCGCATTGCAAGAGGTATGGTCTAAAAGCTCCTCAAGCCGGATAAGGTTAGGGGCAAATATTGATTTGGTAGGGATGACAAGACCGGACTCTGAGATGCGCAATGTTGGGCGGTGATACGATCAACGTTGTAGTTGTTGGGATTCAGTTATCAGTACTTGCTTAGTTATACGTTACGCATGCAGTCAGGCTTGGTGCAGCAGTGTCTTCGTAGCTGCAGTAGAAGTGCCCTAGCAAAATTGTGGGGGGAGGGTGATACTTCAGAGTTGGGCAACCACAGGTCTTGGTGGCGCTGTTTTCTCATAATTCAGGGATGCTCGTGCACTAGAATGCAGGATATCTGTCCGGCAATTACTTGTACCCAGGTGCTGCACCGTGGTGAAACAGCTGTTCGTACTATATTAGACGGTGTGTGCTGGCAGCGAAGGAAGAATGTTGTGCGGGTCCGAATAAGATTCTGTGCTAAGCACTCTGACAGCCTCAACTCATTGAATTAGACGTAGTTACTGTACGTTACTCACGAAGATCTGTGTGGTGTTAGAGGGACAGAAGTTGGCAAATCTGGCTCCTCATCCGGATCGACCTAAACAAAGGCGGGCATCCAATGATGTCCGACGACTGGCTATCTTTTTACCTAGGATAATATTGAGAGGAAAATCAGGATGAAAAATTTAAACGTTTCAAATTTGTTCATGGCATGTGTCGTTCTATTGGCAGCGCCATACGGTGTATATGCCAGTACGATTATAGAAGGGACAGACTTTCCTGGCGTCTCGAGTTTTGACACTTCTGCTGCTTCCGTTGGAGTGTTAGACTTAGGTCCAAACACAATCTCTGGATCGCTATCTGGAACTTGCACTAATGAAAGTGGTGGTTGCAATAGCTTGCCAGGTGACACGCAGGATAGTTTCTTAGTTGAGATCGGACAGGGGTTCCAGCTAGGGGGGATATTTGTAACGACATCTAACGTTACGGGGCCCACTGGTTTTAGCGCAAGCTTTGCTGGTAGCAACCCGTCATCTAACCTCATATTCGAACCGTTTCTTGCACTTGGGTCCACAACTTCAAATCTGGCTGTTTCGGCGTTGGACCCTGGTGTCTATAGTCTTTCAGTTTTTGGACAGAGTGCATCAGAACCGGGAGCATTTTCGTTAGATTACTCAATTGGGTTAAATGTCTCGCCAGTGCCAATTCCGGCGGCGGTTTTGTTGTATGGCTCTGGGTTAGCAGGACTTCTAGCTTTCAAGCGTTATATAGGAGAAAGATCCTAGCTTTTTGCTCAGACAGGAGCGGGCCCTATCGCGCCCGCTCTTTAGTGTTGTATTAGACGGCGACGACCGAAGGCTTCAGAGGGGCCGATCTTGAATTGTGCGTGGCGCAAGAAAGTGCCTTCTACCTTACCACTTGATGCGGATGACCGTGCAGGATGCATGATGCCTTGGATCGGCAAGAATCGGTAGGGCAAGGAGGGAGTGATTGTGTCAATTCGACCTGGAAATAGTTGTCCTATCGGTTCTGGTCTTTTAACCGCTTGAGAAAAAAACATAGGGGCGGATCTTGTATCGTGTATGACGAGACAATGAGGTGCGATCTGCTCTCACTGCCCCAGCTCACACATGATTGCCAGCCGGTATTCTCTTCTCTGCGCCGCACCTTTGGGCGTGATTCTCGATGTGACTCCTCGGCTACAGTATGACTTGGAAGTTAAGGGGTCGGATACTGTTGTATGGACAGAGGCTGGTGGATGCCCTGTCAACCTTGAGTCCAACCTCATCGGTAAGTACGCCGAGCGATTGCTTCAAGGGCGTGGCCAGTTTTCAAGACTTACTGTCAGCATCGATACGGACTATCTGCAACAAGCGGGGATTGATCTGAAAAAGTAGTAGCGGGTAGGGGTGATCGTAGGATTCCGATTACGGCCTTGATCTTTGCGGTTTCTCAGGCTACCCTTCAGCCTATGGATTGGAAGAATCTTCTTACTATCGATCCTGAGAAGCGTGGTGGAAAGCCCTGCATCCGTGGCCTTCGCATGACGGTGTACGATGTGCTGGAGTATCTGGCCTCAGGAATGAGCGAAGCGGACATTCTCAAAGATTTTCCCGATCTCACGCGCGAAGACATCCGCGCCTGTCTTGCGTTTGCGGCTGATCGGGAGCGGAGACTGGTGTCGATTCCCCCGTCGTGAAACTGCTCTTCGACCAGAATCTCTCCTATCGTCTCGTTCAATCCCTACAGGAGGAATATCCTGACTCCAGCCATGTTCGCGAGGTGGGGTTGCAGGAGGCGTCTGATGCAGTTGTCTGGCAATATGCTGCGCAGCAGGGCTTTGCCATCGTCACCAAGGACGCTGATTTCCATCAGCGCAGTTTTACTCTTTGGGTACCCACCTAAAGTGATTTGGGTTCGTGTTGGCAATGCTCCAACTGACGCGATCGAAGCCTTGCTTCGCCGCCGTGCTGGGGATGTGGTTGCCTTTGCGTCAGATCACGAGAGTGCGTTTCTGATCCTCGACTAGCTAAGGAGTGGGATTGGATCTTGATCCATGCGTAGCCCATGGAGAGTTGCAGGGGCAGCCTGCTACATCGTGAACAGTGGTGAAGGTATAATCGTCCAAGGCAAGAGTGAGGTATGGCTTTCATTCAAGTTTCTGCCAGATTGAATCCAGTGCAACTTCGGCGAGCCCAAAAAGCACTTGGAGCCAAGACCACGCGCGAAACGCTGCAGCGTGCCTTGGATTTGGTCACGGGAAAGGCCGTGCATGATCGAATTTTTCTGTGCTACAGCGGTGTTGGCAAACCTGATGCGTTCAGCGAAGACTACTAAGTTCGCGTTGCTTGATATCAATGCCCACATTGAGAATTTCCTATTACTCAGTGGTCAGTAAATTAGACAACGCAAACAACCCTGCAACCCGCATGGATGCTGTGTGTACTGTTGTTCAAATTGCTGACTTCTGAGTAGACGTGCATCACGCTCACCCGCAGCGTTCTCCTCCACACGACGCGGCTGCTAATGGTTGATGCAAAGATGCTGTGGATATGCCTGAGTCCGTACGGCAATGACGGAAAGACCGTGACGCGTCATTAAGACGCGGAGACAATTCTCCTATCGGTCCCGGTGCCTTAACCGCTTGAGGGCTTCCTGATAGACCGCGAGATCTTCTCGTCTCCCGATGGCGACGACTTCGACCAGGATTTCTTGGTCGATGATCCGGTACACAATCCGGATCGATTTCTTCGCTGCGTAGAGTTTGTAGTAGCCGGTGAGGTCGAGTCCTGCCCGATTGCCAAGGTGCTCGCCGAGCCGTGGGGAAGTCTCGAGTTTTTTGAGCTGCTTCGCAACCGGTTCTTTCAGCGATCCGTCAAGATGTCGGAAGTCCTCGGCGGCTGCGATAGTCAGGACGACGCTATAACGCAAGACGTTGTTCCTTCAGCAACGCCTCCAGTGGGACGGGTTTCTTCCCTTTCTTGCGTGCCCGCTGTGTGACAAGGCGGTGGATCTCCATGTGTTCCAAGAGATCGAGCGCCTCAGCCATCTTTTCATAGTCATCCACCGGCACGATCACTGCTTCCACTTGATTGTTTTTGAGGACGACCACCCGCCGTCGATGCTGGGCCTTCAGATCGGTCAATACTTTCCCAAAGGACCTCGCTACACGAGATGCGCTGAGGATTTCTTCTTTCTTGTAGGCCACGGCCATGGGTTACCTCAGGGTTTGAGTGATGCATGGAATATAACGCACAATTATGCGCAACAGCAAGGTTAAGAACCCGAATAGGACAAGGAATTTAAACAGGCAGCCAAGTTTTCTTTGGGCATCCCGAGGGCCGATGCGACAGCCAAGTTTCTCTTACGGCTGATTCTGAGCGGATGATCGATAGGTGTAGTAGAGGATGATACCGGCGAAGATTGAGACAAGAATTCCAAATCCCATCTGTGCACCGAAGCTCACTGGGCCCACGTAGATCTTATAGAGCTGCAACAACACCACGGGCAGGCCCACTGCCAGGGCCAGCACGATCAAGTGCCGTCGCAAATAGATCGGCTCCCCTGGTTTTCGACCGCCCCTTCCCAATCCTGTCACTCCTCGATAGTTGAAATATCCCCTGGGTCTTGCCCAAGTTCTTTCGCTTTGAGCACGCGGCGCATGATTTTTCCGGAGCGAGTTTTCGGCAATGACGACACGATGTCAATTTCCGATGGCACGCCGATCTTGCCCAATTCTTTCAAGACCTGATCCTTGATCGATTTGATCAGTTCCGGGCTCTCCTGCTCCCCCTGTTTCAAGATGATGAAAGCCTTGATGGATTCCCCAACCGTTTTGTGCGGCTTGCCGATGACGGCGGCTTCCGCAACGGCGGGGTGACTGACCAAGGCGCTTTCCACTTCAGCCGTACCGAGCCGATTGCCCGCGACTTTAATCACGTCATCGGCACGGCCCATGAACCACATATAGCCGTCGGCATCTTTATGACAGACATCACCGGCGGTATAGCAATTGGGGATCGTGTTCCAGTAGGTCTTATACCGCTCAGGATCCTTGTAAATGGTGCGCATCATGGAAGGCCAAGGCTTCTTGATGACTGCAAACCCCCCGGCGTTAGCAGGGAGACTGTTGCCCTCGCGATCGACGACATCGGCTTCAATGCCGAGAAAGGGACGCGTGGCCGAGCCGGGTTTCAGCGGCACGGTGGGAAGCGGGGTAATCAAGATCGATCCCGTTTCCGTCTGCCACCAGGTGTCCATGATGGGTTTGTCTCCGCCCGTGACGCGGTGATACCATTCCCAGGCTTCTGGATTGATCGGTTCTCCGACGCTCCCGAGAATACGGAGCGTCGAGAGATCGAATTTTTTCGGCCAGTCTTCGCCGTAGCGCATCAGCAGGCGGATGGCAGTCGGAGTGGTATAGAAGATGGAGACCCCGTACCGTTCGATCAGATCCCACCAGCGGCCGGGATTCGGATAGTCAGGCTTCCCCTCCGCAGTCAGAATCGTTGCGCCATTGAGCAACGGTCCATACACGATGTAGCTGTGGCCTGTGACCCAGCCAGGATCAGCGACGCAGAAATAGACGTCATCATCTTTCAGGTCGAACACATACTTCGTCGTCGTATAGGTGCCGACCATGTACCCTCCATGGACATGGACGACTCCCTTGGGTTTTCCGGTTGTCCCGGATGTGTAGAGGATATACAGTGGGGCTTCGGCATCCAGTTGCTCTGCTTCACAAGCCGGTCGCTCCTGTTCAATCCACTCTTTCCAGTCAATCTCCTTTGGGGCAGAAAGGGCTGGACCCTCGACCTCACGGCGTACGACCACGACATGGTCGATCGTCGGGCAGGTTTTGACGGCCTCGTCCACGACCGGTTTCAATGGGATAATCTTGCCTCGGTCGAACCCGACATCAGCGGTGATTACCAGCTTGGCTTCTGCATCATTGATACGGTTGGCGAGGGCGGGGGCGCTGAACCCTGAATAGACGACGCTGTGGATCAGGCCGATTCTGGCGCAGGCCAGCATGGCGATGACTTGTTCGGGGATCTTGGGCAAATAGATGGTGACACGATCGCCTTGCTGGAGGCCAAGCTTCTTGAGGGCATTGGCGCAGCGGTTCACTTGTCGGTAAAGTTCGGCATAGGTGAAGATGCGTTCCTGATCGTTTTCTCCCACCCAGATCAGGGCCACTTTGTTCTTGCGCCAGGTCTTCATGTGGCGGTCCAAACAGTTGTAGGCGATGTTGCATCGCGCGCCGACAAACCATTTCGCCCATGGATAGTTCCACTCCAGGACCTTGCCCCAAGGAGAAAACCATTCCAGCTCCTTGGCTTCACGGTTCCAAAACGCTTCAGGATCGGCGATGGATTTCTTGTACTCGCTTTCGTAGTCTTTGATATAGGCGTCGGCTATCGTCTTGGCGGTCGGCTGGTACGTCCGACTTTCCTTCAGCAGGGTCTCAATCTTTTCGCTCATGGCGGTCGCGTCTCCTTATCTCTGCACAGTCCATCGTCGACGCGTAATTATGGAGAAAGTCGGGGACGCCTGCAACCATACAGTTGTTCTGAGACCATCTTGTCGTAGCGCTGCGGGTTCTTCTGGATTCCGTTTCTTGACACCTGTCTAGGCCGGAGATAGGCTGACTCGATGGCCAGCGAACGGCATTTTAAGAAGAACCTGTGGCATGGGCTCTTGAGACTGCTCTTACTGGGCGCTCATGTGTTCGGGCTCTTCTCGGTTGTCGCCCTGTCGACTGCCGAGGCTCAATCGGGAAAGCCTGAAAGCCTGTACTACAAGTCCTGGGCGATCATTATTGGGATCGAAAACTATGTCGTGGCTCCTCCCATCCTCGGAGCGATCAGTGATGCCAAGAAGGTGGCCGAGGCGTTTCGGCGGTTAGGGTTCGACGAGGTGGTCGAGTTCTACGACAAGGATGCCAGCTCGCGACGTCTGCACCAGTTGTTCAACGACATGTTGCCGAGAAAAGTTGGGCGCATGGATCGGCTGGTTGTGTTCTTTGCGGGCCATGCCGGGTCTATGCAGGATCCTGATGGGTACGATCGAGGGTATCTCGTGCCGTTTGATGCGCCGGTCAACAACGCCACGAAGTCGATCACGGTTGAGCACTTAAAAGAATTTACGAGGCGGTCGGCTTCCAAACACACGCTCCTCATTCTCGATGCACCGGTATTCGGGTGGGAGACCACTGCGCCATCGGGACTGTCATTGGAAGGGCGTTTGGCTCCAGAATCGGATACGGATCGGCGTGCAGTCCAAATCATCAGCGCGGCAGGTAAAGGAGAGACCGCTGTTCGGACTGAGAAAAGCAGTCGTTTTGTTGAGACACTATTGATCGGACTGTCTGGTGCTGCCGATCTGGACGCAAACGGCTGGCTCATGGCTTCCGAGTTGGGGACCTATTTGGTGCGACAGGTTGAGGCGGTCTCCAATGGTACACAACGTCCATCCAATCTACGCATCGATGGTGATGGAGACACGGCGTTGGTAGAAGGACGGAGGTCGGCGTTTACGCTTGGTACCGGTCCTCGGACTCCCTCTGAGCGGCAACAGGAGGCGAAGGCTCACTACGAGCGAGCCTTCGCGCTGTTGCAGGAAGGGGAATCAGGAGAAGAAGCCTTAGAACGACTGGATCGCGCGATCGGTTATGATCCGACCTTCGGCAATGCGTACGTGCTGAAGAGTTATGTTCGATTGGCAGTGGTGCCGAATCTCGACGAGGCCCTGGCGACCGGCCTCCTTGCAGTGAAGTATGCGCCGGGGAATCCCGATTCGTTTTATACGCTGGGATTGATTCACGAAAAACGCGGAGAGTTTGCGGAAGCTGAAGCGGCTCTTCGACAAGCCTTGCTCGTGAACAACACCTATCAGGATGTCTACTTTGCGTTGGGGGTACTATATGCCGATCATCTCAATGATCAGGCGAAGTCGGTGGAGGCCTTTCGCCGGTACTTGGAACTGGGTGGCACCCATGCTCGCGCCCGAGCCACTGTCAATCAAGCCGATCGTATTTCCACACCATAAATATGCTGCGAAAAGACTCGCTAACTCATAAGGGCAGCGTGCAGCGCTATTGAGCTACTTGTCAGCGAACCGTCTGGGATTGCGCGGATTAGGGCGTTTCGGAAGAGGTGAGCGAAGGAAGCGCGGTTAGGGCGAGTGAGGCGGCTGGATCGTCCGGTTTGAGTGGGGGAAATAGCAGGGGCCGTTGCTCTTGATTGAACTGTGACTTTGCCGCCCAGGCGACTTTCTGACGCACGTAGCCGGCGAGTTCTCCGAATGTGACTGTTCCGTTGCGGACCCCCCACTGTGGTACGGCGGGCTTGGCGTGGCTTTGGGGGGAGCCGGGTGACGAGACCGTCGAAGATGAACAGGATCTGTTTGGTCTTGAGTTTGGCGAGGGCCGACTCTATGTTTTTGAGCAGGTAGAGGTGCCCTGTTGCGGTACGGTCGTTGTGGGGGACCAAGAGAATGTCGCCGGATGGCGCGACCATGGCCTGGCCTGAACGGAACAATAGACGATCACAACCGCTTGCTCGGCTGTATGCAATGGCGGCCAGTTGGACAGCACTTCGTCGAGATCCGCTCGGCCTGCCTTGAAATCCTGGAGCAATGGGATATTCGAGGGCGGCACGCCGCCGAGGGACTGGAAATAATTGGCTACCATGTCCGCATCTCTCGATGCATAGGGCCGGGAGGTGATGTGCGTATCGCGATAGACACTGGATCCTGTGGAGACTACGTAGTTCTGGGGTTGGTGAAAATCCGAGACTGGAGCAGGGATCTGGTCCATGTTGTCGGCTCCGGTGCGAACCGGCTGAATGATGAACAGCAGCGCCTGAGTCCGTGCAGCGGCTCCCCCCGATTCGGTGACGGACACACGGATCTCGACCTGTTGCGGTTGAAGGCTTGAGGGCAAGGTTGCCGCGAACTCCAGCGACTTGGTTTCTCCTGGTTGTAGCGGAGGAATCGTCAGCGTCGTCGACGGGAATTGTTCGATAACCGATGGTGTGCCGGTGAGGGAGGCCGAGGCATTCTGGATCAGGCTTGAGCCGGTATTGACAACATCCACGTGCACCCGAATCTGTTCGCCGCTCTCCAGAAACAAATTGCCGTTCTCGTCGAGCAGCAGGGCTTTGAAACGAAGTTTCGACAGCGACGCAGAGGTGGCCTTGGAAGGAGATGACTCGATGGTGACTGTAGAGGGCAGTGCTTCTCCCTTGGGAGGAACTCCCGGGTGCCAGGCGCATCCGGGGGTCAGCAGGACGGTAGATCCGGCGAGGATCAGATATGCGGCGGAGAATGATCGGAGTGAAGGTGTCTTACTGTAAGGGGTCACGACTGAACCTGTTGCGACAGTTTCACGCCACCGTACTGGACATATAGGGCGAAAGCAACTGGCTATCCAGGGGGCAGCTTGGCGTATAGACTGGGATGGGCTCATGGTGCTCACACCCGAAGCGTCGTGGGATGCTCAAAAAGGCAGCCCAGCAAGGCCGCAGTGAGCGAAGAGGCGAGGATGTGTATGCCAAGCTTCGCTTGAACCGCTCGCTTCGATCACATGCGAACGGATAGGCAGCTTGCCCTCGCCTTTTTTAGTACGTTGAGACTCTGAGCGATGCGAGAACGCTGCCGGCGGACTTTTTAAGCATCCTGCCTAATTACTCTCGCCACCTTTCAGGTATCCAAGTCCGATTTTGACCGCTCGACGGGTGATTTCCGCCCAACGTGCTTGAGGGTAGGCAGAGAGGACCGCCGCAGCCTTGGGATCTTGGATCTCAAGATTCAGAATTCTCAAGATGCCGTCGTCAATCTGAATGTCTGCCACTAATTCCCCTCCTTGTCTATGGGAACACTGCTGAGAATACCGCTCGAAGCGGGCGGTGCGTTGACTGATCTTTGAACCCATGTTAGCATGAATCCAACGTTTTTTCTCGGGATGTTCTACGTACGGTATCTATACTTATTCACCTCAAGGAGGATTGTATGATCCGGTCACAGGCGATTCATTCAAGGCTGGTCGGTCCTGGTCTTGCCATCCTTCTCATCATGGGACTGACGGCTTGTGGCGGTCCTCCTAAATGGGTTGAAAAGGGGTCCGGAGCGTTTAATGAAAAAGACAGCAAAGCGTTTTACGGAGTGGGGGCTGTCGCGGGCGTTCGGAATGCGCCGCTTGCCTGGGATACGGCTGAGAATCGCGGGAGGGCTGAGATCGCCAAGACGTTTGAGACCTACAGCGGGTATCTGATGAGAGACTATGCGGCCTCGACGACCGCCGGAGATTTCACCCGGAATACGGAAGAGCAGAATATCGAGCGAGCCATCAAGACCATCACGACGACGACACTCAGCGGAGTCCGGAAAATTGATCAGTATATGGATTCCAAGACCAACACCTATTACGTGTTGACCAAGTTGAGTTTGGAGGATATGAAGAACAACTTGGAACAGGCCAAAGAGCTGAATTCACAAGTACGGGACTTCGTCCGGAAGAATGCCGACCGTCTGTTCGAACGGTTGGAGAACGAAGAGGAAAAGCGAGGCGTTCGCTAAATCGCAATGAAGCGTGAGCCGTCTATCCCTTCTCGGAGGTTTATGGTAATCAAGAAGTTTCGTTCTTCGCTTGTCGCCACGGTGAGTGTCGCTCTCGCATTGTCTGGATGTGGACACGAAACAAAGGTGACGCGTGTCGATGCCGGGGTCGTGACCGATTTGAGTGGACGCTGGAACGACACAGATTCTCGGATGGTCGCCGAAGCGATGGTCAAGGATGCGCTGCAATATCCGTGGCTAGGGAGTTTTGAAAAAGCGAGTCAACGGCAGCCCGTCGTTGTCGTGGGGACGGTCCTGAATAGCAGTCATGAACATATCAGCGTGCAAACCTTCATTACGGATTTGGAGCGAGAACTCACCAATTCCCAGAAAGTCACGTTCGTGGCCGGTAAAGGTGAACGCGACGAGGTTCGAACCGAGCGGAAAGAGCAAGCGATGTACGCTCGCGAAGATACGCAGAAAGCCCCTGGGAAAGAGATCGGCGCCGATTTTATGATGAAGGGCACGATTGCCACCATTCTTGACGAAGCCGATGGGACCAAAGCGGTATTCTATCAGGTAGACCTTCAAATGATCGATCTGGAGAACAATGCGAAAGTCTGGTACGGGCAAAAGAAGATCAAGAAGGTGGTTGAAAAGAAACGTACTGTCTTTTAGATTCCGCGGACGCTGTTGAACCCAATCCTCCCACGCTTTGCCCACGGGGCTTCTGTGCGGTGGGGCGTTGTCACCCCGATCTCATTGTTGCCGTTTCTTGCCGTTCTTGTGTTGTTGGCCGGCTGTGGTCCTTCCGTCAATCACTATCTCCTCATTGAGCAAAGCCTCTTTGCCGGTGATCCGCAACGGGCCGCAGCGATCGTCGAGCAGACCGAGAAAGAGTATGGAACGAAGGCGCGCCTACTGTATGCCATGGATCGTGGAATGGTGCTGCAGTTAGCAGGCCACTATCAACAGAGCAGTGCGGCATTGGAGCGAGCAGAAGAAGAGGTTGAACGGCTCTATACCAGAACCATCCGTTCTGAAACCGCTGCGTTTCTGACTAATGATAATGTCCTCCCGTACGAAGGGGACGCCTACGAACACGTCATGATCAACGTGGTTAAGGCCATCAATTACGCGGTTCAGGGGCAACTCCAGGGCGCACTCGTGGAGGCACGACGAATCGACCATCGTTTGAATGTGCTCAGTGACAGAGTGAAGGATGTAACCAAGTATCGGAATGACGGGTTTGCTCGGTATGTATGCGGTATCTTGTACGAGGCGGTTGGGGATCTGAACAATGCGTTTATCGCCTACCGCAATGCCTATGAGGCGTATGGAGCCATGCAAGGGTGGATGAAAATGTCCGCCCCCCCGTCCTTGCACGCCGATCTTCTGCGGACGGCAGAGGCGCTCAACCTCGCAACTGAGTTTGCCGACTATCGACAGGCATTCCCTGATGTCGCCTGGCAGCCTCTTTCATCCCAGGAGCGACTCGCTCAAGTCGTCATGATCAGCTATAATGGACGGGCTCCGCGCAAAGAGGATCTCTTCTTGGACTTACCTATTAGTCTTGATGCCGCACAGTTAGTCTTACTGAATAGGGGAGTCTTCCGGTCGCCCTATCAACGGGATCGCGTTGCGGACAGCGTACTCTACGGACTCAATGGGCGCGTGGTTCGTGTTGCGCTTCCGCGGTTAGTTCCACGGAAGACGCAGGTCACATCCGAAAGTATGACATTGACGGATTCGACCGGCCAGTCAGTCATTGTTCGGTCTGAACGGGCACACAATGTGACCGCGCTGGCTGACAAAAGTCTCTCCGAACGTCTCCCGATGATTACGACGAAAGCGCTCGCGCGAGCTGCGACGAAATATGCGGCGGCGGAAGGAGCCATGATTGGAGCGCAATATGCCGCTGGAAAGGATGCTGCCCCCTGGGTCGGACTGTTGGTCGGGCTCGTGGCTCATGGAATGGCAGTGGCATCCGAAGAAGCCGACAAGCGAAGCTGGCAGACCTTGCCAGACGAGATTCACGTGGCCCGAGCGTGGGTCCCGCCAGGCCAGTACCACCTGTCCGTTCGACCGTCGGGGCAAGGGGCGACGACGGCGAAAGATGGACAAACGATCGCACTGACTGAAGGCCAAACGATGTTCATTATCCAGCGTGTGATGCAATGATGAGGACCGGCGAGTGTTCTTTTGGACAAGGCGCCGCAGTTGTCCTGTGTTTGGGGTTGATGGTGTCTGCATCGACTGGCTGTACCTGGTTCACTGGAAAAGGGAAGCCGGGGTGGGTGGATGGCCGGAGTGTGGACTATCCATCGAGTCAATACCTGACCGGAGTCGGCCAAGCAGACACTCGAAGTAATGCAGAGGATCAGGCCTATGCGGCCGTGGCTCGCATCTTCAAGGCGGAAGTCGCGGCGCAAGCGAAGGACTGGGAATCGTACTGGGTCGTTGAGAATCACGGTGTCTCCAACGCCGAGCGGCGGCTCACGATCGACAACGTGACGAAAGTCTCGACCGACAAAGTGCTTGAGAACGTCAGGATTGCGGATGTGTGGTATGACTCGGAGAGCCGGGTGTACTACGCCTTGAGTGTGATGAATCGCTCTCAGGCCGAAGCCTCATTGATGGAGAAGGTCGCGGCCTTGGATCGCACGATTGACACCGATGTCACTGAGTCCCGGCAAGCCGTCGACAAACTTGCCAAGGTTCGCGCCCTTCGCCGAGCCGGTCGAAATCTTGTTCTGCGCGAGATATACAACACGGATTTGCGAGTGATCCGTCCCAGCGGGCAAGGGACCCCGTCTGCCTATCAGGTAAACGAATTATCTGGTGAGTTGGAGCAATTTCTTGCCACGAATCTGGCGCTTGCGGTACAAGTGTCCGGTGACCATGCAGAACCGGTTGGGCGTGCGCTAGCGGAAGGGCTGATCCGGGAAGGGCTTCATGTGACCACAAGGACGGAAGATGAAAAAGCTGGTTCCCCTGAATTGATCGTCCGAGGCACTGTTCGTCTGTTCCCTATCGAGGTGCGGGACCCCCATTTCAAGTATGTTCGGTGGTGTAGTGATTTCGAGGTCGTGGAGCCGGGGACGCGGCGGGTTGTCGGGGCGACGGCGCACGGAGGGAGGGAAGGGCACCTGACGGAGCGAGAAGCCACGGCGAAGACGCTGCGTGTCATGCAACAAGAGTTGTCGTCGGATGTCGCGAAGGCGATTGCCGCCCATATTTTCGGCGAGATCGTGCTACCTGAGACGGCGACGATGCCAGCGAGTTGCCCACGAGAAGCATCGGGGGTGAGGCGGTAAATGGACGTTCTTTCATGAGGAGGTATTGATCGTGAAAAAGACAGACGAACTCTCCGTCAGCCGAGCTCCACGCAGCCGGGGGCGGGGGTTGACCAAATCCGGGCAAAAACTTTCAAGCCGTGTGGCCAAGCGGCGATTGAGCGACCGACTGAAGGAAGACACAGCGTCCTTCAATAGCGGGAATCTTGCCGACACCTTGCGAAAAGAGGGGTATGAAGAGGTGCCACTCGATGAACTACAAGATCGGCTCTCCAAGCTTCAAGGGCCGCTCGCGGAAATCATTCTGAAGGGGAGGGTGTAAGGGGATGCCATATTACTATTTTGACTCAACCGCTCTCATTAAGCGCTACAGCATGGAGCGAGGCACGAGGATCGTGAATAGGCTGATGGTGAAGCGCGGTAAAGTTGCGATCGTCCCGACATGGTCTGTGACGGACTTCTATTCGGTCTTGTGCGCACGCGCTCATGAGGGGCAGATTACGCGGGATGATTGCTACTCCGTTTTGTATAAGTTCGAGATTGAATCCAAACAGGGACTGTATCAGTTTATTGAACCGAAGATGGCGACCTACCTGGCAACCAAGGAATTGGCCCTGGAGTATCCGTTCCTTCGCTCGCCACAAGTGATGCATCTGGCGCTGGCGTTGGAGTTGAAGCCTTTGCGATTGACCGTCGTCAGCGCGGATCCCCAGCTGTTGGCGGCATCAAAAACTGCGGGACTGCACATTATTAATCCGGCCGAAGACTAGCAGTGCCATGTTTTGCTGAATGAGTGCAGTCAAGTGGCTTGGATATTGACTGATCGGCCATGGGATGGCTCTTCCGAGGCTTGTTTGAGTAATTCCAAGACAGCCTGATTCCATCCGGATGGACCGATGCCAGGCGCACGAATGAGATTCGGCAGGTTGATGTCAGGATCATACGAGCCGTCCGGTTTTTGTACCAAGACCGGATGATCGACCGTCAGTAGGAGCGGGAGATCGTTCAAGCTATCGCCGATGCCGATGGTTTCGATGTCGTCTGGCAGGTTGGCCAGTCGCTCCTGTCGTTTATAGCAGCGGAGCAGAATTTCTGCGGCTCGACCTTTGTCGTTATTTCCCGTCAAGTGAAAGAACCGTCCCCCTCTCGTCCAATTCAGCCCTCGCGTCACGATTTGGCGGCAGACTTCCTCGATCAGTTTAGTGGGGCCGTTTACCAAAAACGGCTCATCGAACTCCCTCAGCATCGCCCGCAGGGCATCTTCTCGGGTGAGTCCTGTGTTCGCCATGACTTCGTCGACCGATAGGTCGCCGAACCCTTGGAGCGGCGTGCCCACCGCTTCTTCAATTTGCCGAAGCACATCCCGGAGGAGGGCATACGGTGTGCCGAGTTCAATGATTTGATAGCTGGAGCGGCGTCGTGATCGTTCCAAGGGGAAGTCAAAGGTATTGAGGGGCACAAACACCGCTGCGCCATTCTCGACGATGAAGGGATCGTGGTGCTCAAGGCGCTCTCGAAGCGGTTCGATTTCGGCGCGGGTCTTTCCGGAGACGATAATGACCGGAATGTTCTCCGCACGGAGGGCGTCGAGCGCCGGTCTCGCCTCGTCAAAGGAATAGGTGTCGTTGTCTAAAAGACAACCGTCCAGGTCTGTGAAGAGTAGATAGCGTGACATAGGCTTAAAGATGTCGTAGGTCCTCGTTGATCTGCGATCGGGAATGTCCGGCCAGACGGCGCTCCAGGAAATCCTTCGCCAGATCCTTGCCGCCCAACCCCAACGCCAATGCAGCGGCCAGGACGAGCCCTCCCCAGGTAATGCCGAATCCGACGACGACGATGTGTTGAGCAATCCCCAACTGTTCAAACGCCATGGCCACGGTCAAGAGTTGAATGCCCCAGCGCGTTCCGGCTGCGATCCAGCGAGCCGGAGGTAACCCCGCGTTCACCGCAGCGATGAGGACGGCCTGCGACACGAAATTCGAGACGAGGTACCCGATGATCCCGATCACGGCCGCGGTGACCAAATGAGGAATATACGACAAGAGTGAGTGAGCGGCTTGATTGATCGGAGCCACATCGAGCGCGCCCAGTGATGCCGTGGTGGCGAAGATCACAATCAACCAGTAGGTAACGCGGCCGATAATATACGACGGATCGGCTTTGATGCCTCCCCGCAGGAGGGCTGCCGCGATACCGATTCGATCACAGAGTCGATCCAGGCCAATGACGCGAAGCAGCCGTTCCATCAAATGCCCCATGCCCCAGGCTGCGCCCAGACCAACCAGCAAGAGAATCAGCATGGCCAGGACATTGGGAAGGATGGCAAAGACGCGCTCGCCAAGTGCGGTCACTGGTCCCAGTAACGTATGTTCCCAGCTTGAGGTCATGGCTCGCTCCTTTCAGACTTCGCGCGAGCAGCCCCGATGACTTCGCGCGAGTCCTGAGACTGAGGCCAACGTGCGACAAGATACTCTTTCTGTTTCTCGAACGTCCGGCAGAGCGTTTCGATGAGCTGCTCGGCTTCCGCCGAGGTCAACCCTTGGCTATCCAGCACGAATGATGCGGTCTTTCCTAAATACAGAGGGGTCAGCGCTTTCAAGAGATGTTCTTGTGGGAGCACGTTCCGATGATGCGCGAGGGCGGCGTCATAAATAATTTGGGCCCATAGCGAATCCGGAATGCGGAAATCCCGTAGCGGGACGTTCCGAAGGCTGGACAGCTGATCCAGGGCGTCTTCCGAGAGCATGCGTGCCCAAATATCGTGCAGGTCCGTTAGCCCGAGCTGAAATAAGTCCACCATCCGTTCGACATTGACATTCACCGGCTCAACGCCCACCTCATATTGGAAGCCGAAGAGAGGCACCTTTCGCGAGTCTGTGACGGGGAGCCAGGTGGGGGCATGGGCTTCCATCAAGGCGAACAAGGCCCCCACGACCTGTCGCAACATGGAGGAGAGGTCGGCGGCAGGGTCTTTGGGATCATGAATCTTGGCCCCGAGAAAACTCTGACACACCTTCGCTCCGCTCGTAATGGCTTCGGTCGTCATCCAAATGTCGATCCCGAAGCGCGCGACATCGGATTCCCAGACGTGCTTCTCGAGATAGTGTTGCGCCAGTTCGCCGGTGAATCCAAAATCTCCGCCGATCGGCTGACGAACCTCCTGTCCGTAGAGGGCTCGGGTCAGAGGATAGGCGATGCTATTGGTGATCGTTCCGTCGTATTTGTGGCGTCGATAGTATGGGGCCACATAGTCGTAGCCTTCTTTGAGAATCGGATGAAGGAGCAGCTCCATCCACTCGGGGGTGATGCTGCGGACGTCCGAATCGACGACGGCACAGGCTTTGACTTTGAGCCGTCGAGCGATTTCAAAAATCGTGCGAAACGCGCTGCCTTTGCCAGGGATCCCATGATAGGGCGTGATAATCCGGTGGAGCGTGCTCTGTCGATCGCTGATAAAGAGGGGTTCCAGATCAACCATGGTATGGGCGACGATGGTAGGGGTGTCGTCGGTGGAGCCGCCGTCGGCGTTGACCAGGACGGCACGATGGCCGTGAAAGTATTTTGCCAGCCCTGCTCCGACGGCGCGGACGACATGGCCGACGGTCCCTGCATTGTTGAAGCTGGGAATGCCGACCAAGATGTCGGCACTGCGTACAGCTTCTAGCAGGTCCTCGGTTTCAGGGGTGAGTGGAATCACGCTATTGTTCATGAGACAGGTTGCCTGGTTTCTGCCGTAGGATCCCACGCATGGTCTTGTTCCACGGCGTCCATGAGCCGATGGAAAATATCTGGGACGGCATGGGTCACTCGGCTCCAGTTCGAGATCATGGGGACGCCCAATGGGTCGCCGAGGAAGCTGTCCGTCGCCAACGTCATGCCGCGCAGAAATACTTCAACGGCGCGTCGCTCTTCATGGCGGTCAAAGCGCAAACTGTTGATCGCCGCGTCATTTTCGTACCGACTAATCGCTTCTTGCGCGGCTTGGAGATAGGTGGCCCGCAACGTCTTGAGGGTGCTTTCCGAGAGGACCAGCCCTTCGCTCGCCAGGTTGCGGAACAGCGATTTGGTGATATCGACGCACATTTTCAGCAAGCCGGCATCTGGATTGTGCGTCGACAGCGTTTGATGCTTGTGCTCATAGGCATCGGCGATATCGGCTTGGCAAATACGACGGAGCGCGCAATTGCGGTACACCTCGGCCAGCATGCCGACCTCCAGCCCCCAGTCGCCGGGAATACGGTTGATCCAGGCCAGATCTCGCACCATCGCGAATTCACCGGCCAGTGGGTACCGAAAACTGTCCAGAAACGAGAGGAGGGGATGCGGTCCGACCAGCAACTGTAGACTGCGGATCAGCGGAGTGATGAAGAGACGGGTCACACGTCCATGCATGCGGTCTGTCACGCGGCTGTAGTACCCCTTACAAAATTCGTAGGCGAGGTTCGGATTGGCGACGGGGTAACAGAGGCGAGCGAGGTACTGGCGGTCGTAGCTCACGATGTCGCAGTCATGCAGGGCGATGATTTGGCTTTGCCCCCGGGCCAGCACATAGCCGTAGGCCGTCCAACACCCGCGTCCTTTTCCCTGGTGTCCGATATCGATCTCATGCGAGACCAAGGTGTTCAACAGCGCCTGGATCCTGGTCCCGTCGTTCCAGACGACACGGACTCGTTGGGGGAGCTGCGCAAAGAATTGCTTGGCCAGCCGGAATTCCAACGCAGAGGCCTGATCCAAAGAAATAACGATCTCATTGATATAGCGAACCTCACCGAGGATTTCCACGATGCGCTTGAGGGCGGGACGCTCCAGTTCCGAATACAGTGAGGGGAGGACCAGCGCGATCGGCGTCGTTTTCGCATACCGCTCGAGCTCGTGCTCCAGCTGCTCCGTGTTGGGCTGACCGAGACGGTGGAGAACGGTCACGACCCCATTTTGATAAAAATCAGACACGATGACCTCTCTGCGAATCGCGGAGTAATGCTGAACGTCGATCCCGCGTAAAGCCAGGGAGCGAAGAGATGCGGATGCTTCTCAACCGATTCTACGCTGAAGAATGCAGGGGATGTGCCATCGCTGAGTATAACGAAAGGCTAAGACTCTTGTCACTTCGTGCCGGGGATTTGCTCGAATTTTGAGAAAATATCTCGCAGGGGTGCAGGGAAAAGCAGACAGGAGTGGAGGGTTTCCCCTATGGCTTATCGGTCGACAGCTTCTTCCCTAGCCGCCTCGCCAATCGCACCATGCCGGGCGATCGATCGCCGGGGCTGAGGAGCACGTTCAGGACATGAAGCTGGCTGTGATCGGCAAAGGCAGCGGCAAGGGTCTGTTCAAATTCCCGCTGCGTCCCTATGCGCGAGCCTCTTCCGCCTCCGATCAGGTTGCAGACTTTGTCATACTGCCATTCATGCACATCGTTAAAGGGGCCCTCCAAGATCTCTCGCTCCGTTGAATAGCCTCGATTATTCAAAATAATGACAATCGGAGCTTGTCCATAGCGCACGCAGCTGGCTAATTCAGTCCCAGTCATTTGAAAGGCTCCGTCTCCTACTAAGACGATGGGCCGCAGGCTGGGGTCGGCAAATGAGGCGCCTAAGGCTGCGGGAACGGCAAACCCCATCGAGGTGTAATAGGCCGGTGACAGAAACTCAAACCGGTGGCGCACATGTAGGTCAGCGGCGGCAAAAAGGGATTCCCCGACATCGGCAATCACGACGGTTTTCTCAGTCAGGACCGTATCGAGATGTCGGAAGAGTCCGCTCAGTGTGACCGGTGCATCGAGGTCAGGTGTCGCTGGAACTGCAACAGTTTGCGCAGGAAGCGATCGCTGAGCGTGAGAAAAGGAGGGCAGTGGAGATTTCACAAGACCCTGGACAAAGTCCTGGAATCGAATCGATTCATACCGATGGTGTTTGATGGCGACGCGGTCGGCGGTGGCATGGATGGTGCGGCCCTCTGATAGTAAGGGCGACGTGGCATCGAGGTCTTCCACATCAGACAGAACAGATCCCAGGATCAGGAGGCAGTCGGAATCGTTGATGAAGTGCTGAACTTCATCACGTCCAATGAGCCCGCCATAGACACCGACATAGAGCGGGTGATCCTCTCGGATAATCGATTTACCAAGTAGGGTCGAGGCGATGGGAATGTTGAGTCGCTCCACCAAACGAGTCAAGTCATCTTGCAGGCCGAATCGACCGACCTCTGCGCCCACCAGCATGGCCGGCTTCTTGGCCGACGCGAGCATGAGTCGCACCTCACTGATCGCTTCTTCGAGCGCAGCCGGGTCACTCGGCGTATCCTCAATGCAGATCGGTTTCTGGCCACCCATAAGTGGGCAGTGGACCATGTCTCTGGGGATTTCGATATAAATGGGACGGCGATAGCGAAGCAGGGCGGCAAAGGCCCGATCCATCTCGCGTTCGGCGGTTAACGGATCATCCAACGTCACTGCAGCCACAGTCATCCGCTCAAAGACTTCTCGTTGAGTGGCAAAATCCCGAACCATATGATGCAAGTAGGGAGTGCGAGTTCGTTCAGACAGACCAGGCGATCCGGTCAAAAGGACCACCGGCGAGCGTTCCGCATAGGCGCAGGCGATGGCGTTGACGGTATTGAGCCCGCCGACGCAATAGGTGACACAGACGGCTCCAATGCCGTTGATGCGAGCGTAGGCGTCTGCCGCGAAGCCGGCACAGTCCTCCCGCGTGGTTCCGATGTGCGTGATGGGCGAGGCCTCGATCAGTTGATAGAGAGACAGGACATAGTCACCGGGAATGCCAAAAATATGGCGAACGCCCAAGCGATACAGGCGATCCAACACAGCAGAACCAATGGTAGCTTTGTCGCCCATTCTTCTTTATCCTCAGGATTGTACCGCTCTGGTGTCAGGAAAACATACTGACCGGGGTTCGTCAAGCAATGAGCGTGTGATGATCGGGCTGACGACAGCCGGCATGTGACCACTCTCGCATAGAGTTCGCTACACCATGTTACAGGAGATAAGACGATGACACCGATGGCCCAGGTTCGCCTTACGTCACTACGGATCCCGGAGGGGCGACCGCTCTGGCTCTTTGCCGGTCATGTCGGACCGCTCGTCGGTCAAGCAGCCGCTGGGGATCTGGTCGATGTCCTGACCCCCGACGGGCAATTCTACGGCCGTGGTCTCTATAACCCTGCGTCGAAAATCCGTGTCCGTCTCCTGACATTCGAGGATGAACCAATCGATGAGGCGTTCTGGCGGGGGCGAATCCAACAGGCGATCCGTCTCCGACAGCGAGTGGTCGCGCAGTCCAATGCCTATCGGCTTATCTATGCTGAAGGCGATCGACTGCCAGGGTTGATCGTGGATCGGTACGATCAGCTGCTGGTCATGCAGTGTCTCTCGTTCGGCATGGATAGCCGGAAGGAACTCTTGGCCGATATCTTGATGAAGGAATTGAATCTGACGAGGGTCTATCTACGGAACGAGGCCAAGAGCCGCCAACTCGAAGGGCTGCCTCTCGAACGGAGGTTTCTCCGTGGCAGCGGCCCGACGCAAGTGGAGATTCACGAAGGGGCTGCAAAGTTTCTCGTGGATGTCGAGAAAGGTCAGAAGACCGGCTGGTTTTGCGATCAACGGGAAAATCGGTTGGCGACGGCCAAGCTGGCGGCAGGCGCTGAGGTGCTGGAAGTGTTTTGCCACACCGGTGCATTCGGCATTCATGCCGCGCTCGCCGGAGCCGTATCGGTGGAAGGTCTCGATGTGAGTCTGGACACACTGGCCATGGCCCGAACACAGGCCACAATGAACAAGGTCGAGGGTCGCTGCATCTATAGACAAGCCGATGCGTTTGAGGAGATGCGCAAGCTGGTGAAGGCGGGGCGACGGTACGATCTAGTGATCCTCGATCCTCCGGCCTTCGCCCGCAGCCAACAGGCCTTAGCTGGGGCATTGACTGGGTATAAGGATGTCAACCTCTTGGGCTTGAAGCTGCTGAAGCCAGAAGGATTTTTGGTCACGAGCTCCTGCTCCCATCCTGTCTCTGAAGAAGATCTTTGGAAGAGCATCCGTCTCGCGGCCCGCGACGCCAAGCGAGAGATTCGGCTCATTGAACAACGAGGCCAAAGCGCCGACCATCCCATCCTCGCCAGCATGCCGGAAACACGTTATCTGAAGTGTTTCATCGTGCAGGTGTTGTAGCGGGCTTCACCGTGTCATCGGCCAGCAACCTCTGAGCGTCCTTCCATAACCCGTAATCCTTATTAGCCTCTATCACTTCCATATGGATCCTGGGCTGCCCAATGAATGGTTGCACTCATTAGATGAAGGGTGTATGTCTTCGCCAAAAATTCAGCGAAGTACTGACATGCAAGCGGCAACAAGCCTAGAATAGACACTGCACCCGCAAGAGGGGGTTAACCTGTGAGTGATAATTCAAAAATAGAGTGGACTGATGCCACCTGGAATCCTGTGCGTGGGTGTTCAAAAATTAGCCCTGGCTGCACGAATTGTTACGCCGAGACATTTGCAGAGCGGTTTCGTGGTGTGCCGGGACATCCATTTGAGCAGGGGTTTGATTTGCGTCTGGTACCAGAGAAGCTTGCTGAGCCATTACGGTGGCGAATCCCTAAAATGATTTTTGTCAACTCGATGAGTGACCTGTTCCACGAACAGGTTCCTGATGACTATATCGTCAACGTTGCTCGTGTCATGCGATTGGCTAACTGGCACACATATCAGGTGCTAACT
>SWDG01000001.1:179760-181054 GCA_005116965.1 Nitrospira sp.
CGGCGAGGTCCTTCACGATCCCACTCATTACACTTCACTGCGTGTACACTATCTCGCGAAGTCAAAGCAGGCCGTTCTCGATCTCATCGGAGTACAGACTAAGATTCCATACGACCAGGCTTGTGCTCTCACTCTCAGCTTTCCCTTAAGCTGGGAGAGCGATCTCAAGGAGTGGATTCGGCACTGGGTTCAAGAGGGCTTGTTGACTATCAGCGGACTTAAGGCTCGACAACATGTACCGCAACGAGGAGAAGGTATTGTTTTGATTTTGAGAGCATCTACAGAGAGAAGACCAACGTAATCATGATGGCAGAAAATGCACCGGGAGTTTTGTATTGAGGTCGCTGCGCAAGCCGTCGGTGCGCCACCGTAGTTCAGTCTTCCACGCCCACACCGATCACGATGAGCACCGCATAGTCTTGCATTTGTGCAGTCCTCGACCTGAGGCATCGCCCCTCCTGGCGCAATGGGAAATGCCGTCTGCTTCACGTGAATCGGCGAGCGCGAACCACCCATCGTCACCGATGTCTCGCGCGTGGGCCGGTTGGTTGTGCCATGGTCAACCGAGAGTAAAGAAATATACCCGACCCCTTTTATTCAACTTCTCATATTGCCTAGATGACACGCTGACGACACGACGTACCGCCGTGTCGTCAGCAATCTACCAGGCGCCAGGTTAGGAATGGCCTACACTGGCCAACCAACCGGAGCCATCTCTATCCTGCCCTCGATCATTTTCCTACTTTTAAGAGCCATCCGTCGCCGCGCTCACAGAGGCTGGGGCCTTTCCCTGTAATAGCAACTCTGATGAAGCTGCCTTTGGCCGAGGCGGGGATCTTGCCGCTGACGAGAAACCCACCGAAGTGAGGTGTCACGGTGACTGGGACGCTTTCGTCCTTGATCATCACCGTGATGGTTTTGGGAAACGTCGACTTGGATGCCACAAACGAAAATGCCGATTGCGGCGCGACTTCTATATTGTTGTCTGTTTGTGAGTATGGCTTCGGCAGGAACGTGGAAAACGATACGCCGTCGCAACCATCCACGCTTCCAGAGCCGGAAGGGGCTGAATCATAGCCGGCTCGGACATCGCCGATGTTGCCGAAGGCACTCAGTACCATAACGATCGCTAGGGCATGTCGAACATTCACGATGATACCTCGCTGTTGATTGTTGATAGTAGCCAGGATGGCGGGGGTCAATCAGTATTTGCTATTGTGTAATCCCTGAGGGACAAAAAGCAAACCTCGGATGACTCGGAAGGACGGGGGTGAGCGGCTTGCTCGTTGTGGAG
>SWDG01000002.1:0-15632 GCA_005116965.1 Nitrospira sp.
CAAGAGGCGCAACAGAAGATCCGGGTCTGTGGCGACGGACGGCTGCAAGCGTGACAGCCCTCAGGGCCGTTGGCTGGCGCGGTTGCATCCGGGAGTGCCACACCCTGTGGGGAGCGAGGGCTTTTCTTTGGCATTCAGCACGGTCGAGCCGCGTGGCGCGGATCGACCGTGCCACGAGTCCAGGCACGGCGCGTGCGCGGTGCCGTCCTTGGGCGAGAGGCGTTCACTCGATGCAGGTGGAGGTGAGAAACACTCAAAGGCCGGCGCGGCATCATGCAAGGCCGATGAGCGACGAACGCCCACCGGCCTCGGTGAGTGAGTTAATCAATCACTCGATAGATCAGACTCGCCTCGGGATGGTCGGAGGCATAGTCACGGAGCAGATGATAGAGCGTGCTGAGTTGATCGCCGAATGGATCCTCTGCAAAGGTAAAGGAGAGATGGGAGAGCATGTAGAGGGTCGCCATGATCCCCGCCGCATCACCGGACGCCGAGGCATTAACATAGTTGCCCGGATGCAGAATCCGATAGTGCGCCCCGTTCGGCGCGAGATAACATCCGCCGTTGCTTAATTCATAAAAGTCCCAATACCCGCCCGTGTAATGAGGACAGAGATTCCTGAACTGATGATAGATCTGCGTTTCGACGAGGATCATGTGCTTCCCGAAATAGCGCGGCAGAAAATCTAGGCGCTCATCTTCTGGCACCACGATGGACGATTGTTTGTCATTGTCTGCTTTCATGTCAGTCCCTCCGGTTGTCACAGGCAAGATTGCCTGCGTGGAGAGTTTCGGCACACCGAAAGCGCAGCGGTCAGGGCCGTGCCACGCACGCTTGCGAGCACGCGGCCATGCCACGCGCGGAGGCCTTGACCGAGAGAACGGTGTGCTAGCATGACGACACACAGGCAGACCGCATTCTGTTGACCTCACAGCGGAGACGCGCACCCTATGTCTGATGAGAATACCTAAAGAAAGTGTAGCAGGTGTCTGAGCACGGTCGAGCCGCGTGGCGCGGATCGACGGTGCCAGGGGTCCCGCACGGCGCATGCGCGGTGCCGTCCCTAGGTCGGTGTGTGTGAGTGATGCGTCAGCGATGTGCAGGGCGTGCGTCCCGCCGTCTGGCGGGATGAGCGGAAGCGAACCAGAAGCAGCGCGGTCGCCGGAGGCGAGACGCCAAAATGCTCGGAGTTGGAACCATGTGAAGGGGCCGTGCAGCTCACGATCACGGTGATCATGGACCAATGATGAAAGGACTGCGGCAGAAGGGTTCCTCGACGGTGATGCCGTGCGGCTTGGTCTTGGGCATGAACAATCACCAAGTATCATGTTGAGTATTGATTGTCGTCACACACACCCACCGTCAGCTCTCGGCCAAGAGCGGAAGTTCGGCTCCGAGATCGCACTGCCGTAAAGCGGTCCTCAGCCCTGTCGCATTAACGACCCCAAGCTCAGCGACCGCGGAGTGCGGCGGGGCACCTGTCCAACGGGTGGAAAGGCGTCGGCGGAAGCAGGTGCCGTGCGCAAGGAGCGGTTCGCTGCAGAACAATTCGGTTTCAGTTTCGTCCAGCCATCACGCCGCCATCGATATCCCAGATTGCGCCGGTCACCCATGCCGCATCATCGCTCAACAGGAAGTGGACGGTTCGTGCCACATCGTCTGCTGTACCAATCCGACCGATCGGGTGAAAGTTGTTGAAGCCAGCCAATGTCTCATCAATTTTGTTTGGCTCGATGAACGCGTGATAAATAGGTGTCTTGACCACCGCCGGGGAAACCGCGTTGACACGGATGTGATGGTCAGCCAGTTCCATTGCCATATGCCGCGTGAGAGCATGCAACCCAGCCTTCGCCATTGAATAAGCTGAGGAAGGGGTTGCCTTGATGGCCTGTTTGGCCCACATTGATCCGATATGTACGATGGAGCCGCCGCCGTTTGCCGTCATGTTCTTGGCGACGGCCTGTGAAATAAAAAAGAGGGCTCGATTCAGATCCATGTACGTGTCATAGTTTTGAGAGGTATGATCAAGAAATGGTGTAGGTTTAAAATAGCCTGCCGCATTGACCAAGTACTTGATGTGGCGGGTATGGTCTTCGGCAAATGCCACGATGCGTTGCACATCATTCGGTTCGTACAAGTTGGCTTGCAAAATTTCAACATTGCCAAACGAAGACAATTCGCGTTTTGCTGTCTCCAACTTTTCCAGTGAATTACCCGCAATCACGGTTTGTACGTCCCGCTCCAACAAGAGTCTTGCGGTGGCGAGGCCCATTCCACTGGAGCCGCCGACAATCAAAGCGAGTGGCTGATTAACGCGTCGCATGAGATCACCTCCATAGAGTTAAGAAGTAAAGAACAGCGTGTGATGGCAGTTTATGACGCACTTCGCCTTAGTAAAAGCAGGTACCGTGTGGTTCAGTAGGCACTAAGTGGTACATATTGATGGGAAGACAAGCGAAAATATTTTCTCGGCAATCGGCTCCGGAACAGAGCGCTCGAATGGTGGAGACCATTTATGGATGCAAATGGTCGCTAACGGTTTATCAACTCTTGGCCAATGGTATTAAACGGCCGGGCGAGATGGTTCGGAGTGTTGAGGGCTTGACGACCAAAGTGCTCAACGAGTGTCTACGCAGAAATATGGAATTCGGCATCCTCAAGCGCATTTCCTATCACGAAATCCCTCCCCGCGTTGAGTATGTCGTCACACCGTTCGGCAGGAAATTTATCCGTATTCTGGATGAGCTGGGCAAGCTTCAGAAAGAGATAGACCGCGATCGATGACGGGCACGCGAATGAGGAAAAGGGGACAGGCTACTTTTCCCTTCCTCCGGTCACTCGTCGATCATGCACTCACCTCCCTGCGCACCTGTGTGAATCGACAACAACCCTTCGGGACAGCCAACTGGCAAGCCACTATCGCGGCCACCTTGGGTCTGGACTCCACGCTGCGCTCCCGCGGACGGCCACGAACATCGCCTGAAAAATAGTCTGTCCCCTTTTCTTCTTCTCCTGATAGCGGTCAGTCGTGTACTTCTGCTTTGGGTCGAGGTTGTGTGAAAACGCGCCGAAACCGCGGACTCGCGAAATCGCGGCGCATCAGAACGGCCCAGGATCGACGATCGCCACTAGGGGAAGGGTGAAACGACCCCCGACAACGCGACGACTGTGGGTTTTCACACAGCCTCGGTCGGATACCGACGGTCGCCGATCGGCCACTTTGCGACAGTCGCTACGGCAAGCTCCACGCCGGAAAGCTGCCGTTCATGAGAGATGGTGCTAGAGCAGTTTTGATTTAAGTGCATACAGCCAGTAGAATCTCCTCACAGTCTACGTTGAGGAGGAGACGGGATGGAGGCCTATTCACAGGATCTACGGGACCGGGTGTTGCGCGCATTGGAACGTGGGGACCGGCCGACGGCCATTGCGAACCGCTTTGAAGTCAGCCGAGTCTGGGTCTATCAGGTGCGGAACCGTCTCATGCAGACAGGACAACGTGGCAGTCTGCCGATTGGAGGCCATCGGCAGTCCCGGTTGGTCGGGATGGAATCGACGCTTCGGGCCTGGCTGAAGGAAACAGGCGATCTGACGCTCGCAGAGATGTGTGCCCGATTAGCGGCACACGGGATTGCGATTAAAGTTCCCGCCTTGTGGCATCAACTCGACAAATGGAAACTCACACTTAAAAAAAACCCTACACGCCAGCGAGCAAGAGCGCACCGACGTGCAAGCCGCGCGGCGTGAGTGGCAGGCCGCCCAACCCACGCTGGATATCACAAAGCTGGTCTTTCTGGATGAAACCGGGACGTCGACGAACATGGCTCGGCGCTACGGACGCGCCCCGCGCGGCGAACGGTGCATCGGCTCCGTCCCGCACGGCCATTGGCACACCACCACCTTCGTCGCCGGACTGCGGCATGATGACCTCACAGCCCCGATGGTCGCGGATGGCGCCATGACTGGCGTCTTGTTCCTGAAATATATCCAGGAGTTTTTATGCCCCACGCTGCGCCCCGGCGACATCGTCATCGCCGACAACTTACGGAGTCACAAGGTGGCGGGCGTCAAAGAGGCGCTTGAGGCGGTGGGGGCACACATCCGCTATCTCCCGCCGTATTCCCCCGATCTCAATCCCATCGAAAAGCTGTTTGCCAAACTCAAAGCTCTGTTACGCAAAGCCGCCCCTCGCACCGTGGATGCGCTCTGGACTGACATCGGAAGGCTGCTTGACCGCCTCACACCCAACGAATGCACACGCTACTTTACCTCCTCTGGCTATGTAAAGACGTAAACCAAAAACGCTCTAGCTTAGCGCTACGCTTGACTGGATTGAGTCTCAGTCTACCCGCCATCCCGCCCTTGCGCCTTCGTTCTCAACCCTTCTAGAATGTGCCTTTGTTCATATCCTTCCTATAATGCGGCCCTCTGCGAGGCTCTGTGGATACATGCCGCAATGTATTTACTGTAAAAAGATAGATGTGCAATTTAATGGGGAACACGTTATCCCCGAAGCTTTCGGCACATTCGGAGCCGATACCATGATCCTTGAAGGCCAAGTATGTGCGCTTTGCAACTCGACACTCGGAGGCCGTTTGGATCAAGTTCTTGCGCGAGACAGTTGGGAGAGCCGACTGCGTAGCCAAATGTTAGCAGGCCAAGGGGGTCGGCATAGGCGCGACCGCTTTCGTGAGCGCCGAGTAGAAATGCGTTATGAGGATGAGGGCCGCTTCCCTGAGTGCCGAGGTGCGCGGTTTATGATGGATTGGCAGCGATTTTTCCCGCGACTAATGGATCAAGTCATAGTAGTAGACGAAATTGGGATTAGGCAAAGTTTTACTCTTGAGGAGTTGCCCCAAGCTGATACACGCCTGTTTCTAGATCGGCCACCAGGTTCAATTAGCATTATTGGAACCGATATGGCTGCTTGTGAGGCCTTGCGGCATGCAGTCATTCAGCTTGGGGCGCGTCTCGCATCTGATCTAGCACCGCCCAGGGTCCCAGAAGCAGCAGTTCGTGGTCCTTCTCCTATGAGGATTGAGGGATTCATCGATGAGGCTATATGGCGCGCCATTGCAAAAATTGCCTTCAACTACTTGGCGCATATCTCAGCCAGCTGGGTATGTTCTGCATCAGAGATTTAATCCGATCCGAACTTTTATAACGTGTAGAAATCCAGAGCGTAACATGGTGAAGCTTCTTCATCGTCCGATTCTGGACGATGAAACATACTCGTATCGTGCCTTTGATGGGCACTTGGTGCTCTACCATACTGAGAATAGAAGCCTGAGAGGGCGGGTGAGTCTCTATAACTCCATTACCTATGAAGTGATGCTCTGCTCTGATCTAATGCTTCATTATCGAATGAACTCAGGCCACGCCTTCGATCTTGCTGAACGGCGCATCATCTCGCTACTCAATACGCCCCTACAAGGCGTTAGATGACATAGTTTCCGATGGAGAGGACAACATGGATGACGAGCATGCGATGCGAGGTTCACCTGGTGTTAGAACGAGCGACAAACTGGCGAGATGAGTGACAGAGAGACAGATAGAACTGAATGGCTGATAGCGCGAATCGACTGGAATGGAAAGGGGATTACCCAAGTCGTCAGTGGCCTAAGCAATCCCCCAGATTAGATTCAGGGTCTAGCGACCGCAAGATTGTGCGGGTTCAAATCCCGCCTTCGGCACCACCCCATACTACTTAGCCTGTGTTTACAGGCCTTTCCGGTTTCAAGCCTACCAATCTGAGCCAAGAGGTACACATTTCCATGGCTCAGTATGTCCACAATTCTGCTACGAGGTCGTTACTACAGTAGGGTGATCGTGCCCGTGGTACTGCGCCCGCTGATTGGCCGTGCTGAGATTCGCAAGAGTCTTAGGACCAGGGTCTACAGCGATGCTAGGATTCTTGCTGGCCGGTGGGAAGGCCGACTCGCGCACCTGTTCACCACACTTCGAACCAGAGGCGTCTCTATGACTCTTGAGCAAATCAAGCGACTTGTTCAGGTGTACATCACGGAAGAGCTGGAGGAACGGGAAGTAGGTCGCATGGGCCACAAGAACGGCGGCGACGATGCCGAGCGAGACACCATCGCCTTGGTGATCACGTCATCGCTCGACGACACCGCCGAACAACTGCAGCGGAACGACTACCGGCGCATCTCCAAGGACGTAGACGAACTCCTGCAACGGCACCGCCGCACCTTGTCCAAGTCCTCAGAGGCCTATCATCGCTTATGTAGGGAACTGCTGAAGGCCAAGCAGTACGTTCTCAAGAAAGAACTTGATCGACAGGATGGACTGTACTTTGCTGACTTCGCATCACCCGGAGGCATCGGTGATGGTGCCACGGTGGTGATGGAGTCATCTCGATTGATCTCCGACGTGCTTCCTGAATATTTCAAGACCTATGACAACCGGAGGGAGCGGACCAACAAGGGAAAAGCCAGGAGACTGGAGCGGTTTATTGAATGTGTCGGTGATAAGCCCTTGGCGGAAGTCACCAAGACGGATTGTAAACTGTTCTGAGATTGCTACAGTAAGATGCCCAAGCGCATTGCCAATGAAGCCCGACAACAGAAGATGTTGGAACTGCTGAAGGGCCTGGACGGGCTGACGTACGAAACGGTTTCGAAGCAGACGGTGAACTATGCCTTGATTGATCTCTCGCACCTGTTCACATGGGCGGGCAAGCAGGATTTGTATACTGGCAAGAATCCCTGCGATGGCGTAGCCTTCGAAGGGGTCGAGAGTACCCGTTTTGAGCTGTTCACCGATCCAGACTTGCGGGCCATCTTTTCATCACCAGAGTTCAACCAAGAACGAACGGGTGACCATCCTTACCACTATTGGCTAGTCTGGATATTGGCCTTGACGGGTACCAGACGTGGCGAGATTGCCAAGCTGCGGGCCGAAGATATACGCCAAGAAGAGGGCGTGTGGTTCTTTGATATCGTCGATGAAGGGGAAGAAGGGAAGCGCCTGAAGAATAAACACAGTCGGCGACGGGTGCCCATTCATTCGAAGCTGTTGGAACTTGGCTTTCTAGAGACGCGTCCCAAAGAAGGCATGCTCTTTCCCAAAGCCTACACAGGCAAAGGCCGGAAGACGGTGGGCGATGCCTTCACGAAATGGTTCAATCGATTGCGGAGGTCGCTGGATATTACAGGCAAGAAGCCTCCGCACTCGTTCCGACATACCGCAATCACCAAGTTGGCCTCCGCCAGTGTCCCGGCAGATGTTCAGCGCATACTCACGGGACACGCGGCCAAGGATGTCCATGGGGAAACCTATACACACCTGGACGCGGTGTCGCTGGTGTTGTTACGGGGGAACTTGGAGAAGCTCACGATGCCGGTGTAGCGCTACTTGCCATGCACTCGCAGATAGACCTCGGCCCGTGCCAGCAAGTCGGGGTCATCATTGAAGTACCCTAAACCCCTGTTACTCTTTCCACACAAGAGCTTTCTCACCTTCCCGGTCTTGTGGTCATGATCGACAGCTAAACTCATCTTGCTGCTCATGTCTGGGGCTCCACAGAGTCGGCAACAGTGCTCCTGAAGGTCCAAGAGCGTGTTGTAGTATCGACTGGAAATACCGAACGTCCGTCGCAGCATCGTAGTACGTCCCTGATAAGATTTCTTATAGCTGGCTGTCTTCTCAAGCAGTGAGCCCCGATTCTTCTGGTAGTACGCACGGGCATAGGCTGAACGGCGGGCTTCCAGTATTTTCACATCCGCAATCTAGCTTGACGGGGTCGGTCGCTCGGCGTAGAAACGGAGTAGCTCAGAATCGGAGCCATCGCGTTCAGTGGCGACAAATTGAATTCCAAACCTTATTGCCGATCGAATAAGTCCGTAGGAATGCCAGACCAGATTTCTTGTCATCCGTAATTCAGAAAGGGGTTCAACGTGAGAAGTCGACTCATTCGAGCTGTCATCCCATGTTTTCTCTGTTTCTGTGCGGCAACGGTATTGTCTGGATGTGTTGACCTTGTTGACCTTACTACGCCTAAGGAGCTCCGAGAGTTCCGGAGGCAGGAACAAGAGCAAATGCGCAAGTTAGCCGAAACAGAAAAACAGTGGCAGCTTGGGCAAATTAGAGGAGCTCAAATTGTGGAAAAGGCAAAGCAGGAGGAACTTCGCGTAGCCAAAGAGCAGGAACAGCAGAAGACGGAATCGGTGGAACAGGTGAAGGAAATAAAGCATCAGGATATTTTCGGAGAAGCCAATGAACCTAAAGACCAAATATTTCCGCATTTGCCACTTGCGAAAAAGGCTGCTCTCCATTGGGCTGTGGCTCAAGAGTACTGGAGTTGGCATGATTTGAACATGAATTACAAAAAGGCTGAAACTCTTGCGGAAATACATGGCAAGACAGTGGAAACGGTACTACGTAAGAGCTATGAGAAGTGGAGAGATCAAACGATCCATAAACATCTCATTGATCAAGGATTGATCAATGCCGTGTATGCGCTCGACCAAGCACAAAAAGATGAACAACTAAACCCATCGCCTAATCGACATGGTTGCGAGTGGATGTCGGGTAAATGCTACATAGATCGCAACCCCTCACCACTCTGCACCCCTGTGATAGGTGCGTGCGTTGAAGGGGACTGCAACAACGGTCATGGAACCTATGTTTCTTTTGATGGATCAAGGTTCGTGGGAGAATTTAGGCGTGGTGCCGCCTTTAGATCAGATTCGATCTATGGTCCTAGTAAATGCCTTCAAGGTAACTGCACGAATGGGCATGGCACGTATGTGTTCTTGGATAGTTCCAAATATGTGGGAGACTTTAAAAATGGCAAACCCAACGGGCAAGGAACGAAGACCTGGGCAATTGGCTTTAGTTACACCGGCGAATTTAAAAGTGGTTTGGCCACAGGTAAGGGAAAATATACATGGCCAGCCAAACGCAACCTATCTCAGGCGACTTGCCTTGAAGGGGATTGCAACAATGGCAAAGGTGTCATGATGTACGCGAATGATACGAAATATGTTGGCTACTTCAAAAGTGGCGAGCCTCACGGCCGAGGAATATATCACTGGAGAACTGGCGAGGCTCTTGATGGTGATTTTGCCGAGGGTTGGCTAAAACCCGGTGGAAATCATATTTCGCCTGAGGGAATCGTTCTCGTTCAAACACAAAAGAGAACGTGGAATAAAACTTATCAGGAAGAGGAAGACGCTGCCAAAGATGCTGCCCAAGATAATCCGACGAAAGCCGTAGGAAATTTTATACTCAGAGAAACTATTAGGGGTCTTGCATGTGAACAATTATTTAGAATGCCTGGAATGCCACCATTGCCAGGATGCTCTTACTGAGCAAGAAATCAAAGATTGATTGACGAGTTAGCCAGACAACTCACGCGGAATTTGGCGTGGCAATATCGGCGGGAGTAATCGCCACACGATTCCCGCGCTTCTTGCTGTAGCTTAGTACGATCCCGGCTGTGTTGAAAGCTAGTCCGGTCTTGGGTTGGAAGGGTGACGCCGCGTCTTTCATTTCGAGGTAGATGGTGACTTGTTTTGACCCAGTTGGAATGGATCGGTAGTCTTGGTGGCCTAAGCGGCCTTGGTTTGCCATTTCGGTTATCTCCTTTCCGTTCGAATTGTTCCACTGACGAGTTTCACTTCACGTTCTTCGGAGTTCTCTTTCAGCACTTTTCCAATACCCTTGGGCACAGGTGCCAAGCCAGGTGGCAGCGCTGGAACCACAGGGACATGACCGGGCAGATACTTCGCCGGTTCTCCTGAGCGAAGCGAAGACGCTCCGCCACCGAGTACATCGCGGCGGATTGTCCCGCGACTGTTGACGGTGATGCGTTCGGCGGCTGTGTCTTTGAGCACTTCTACAGTGACGGGTGTGGCGACAGTCGTGAACACCGTGAAGATCCTCGCCAAAATCATGGCGGGGTAATCCAAGGACATGAGGGGCACGTGCTACGGCGTCCTGCCCCGCTTCCTCCATTGCCATGGCGGTACCGGTTTGGGATCAACCCATAGGCCCCGCTTAGACATCCGTGCTTCTTCCTCCAACGCTTCCAGGACCGTATCATCCGAAGCATGCTTCTGGTACCACCAACACCACCCGTCCTTGACCAACTTGTGATTCACGTTCGTGCCGTCCGCCAGCAGAACATCGGCTACGGTGCGCTTGTACCTGTCGGTGTCGTGAGTCTGAATCGTCACGGTTCGACCAAAGACCATGGCGGACGTGGCCCACTTCGCGATCTTGCCGAACGCTTGGCCCTTCTCGGGACAATCGATGCCCTGCAAGCGGATACGCTCAGCCTTCCGATTGTGCAAGACTTCAATGGTGTCCCCATCGAGGACGCCGACGACTTGGCCAGAGAAGGGGAAGGCTTCACTGACGCTGACGAGAACGAACAGAGCGAGAAAGGTCGCGTGTCGCATGCCGGGACTATTTGCAAACGCTTAGGGTTGATCTGATAGACGATGTGAGAGTACACCGATATCAACCTGCAAGTCTCGGCCAATAGCGAAAGTTCGTCATCAAGATCGCTCCGCTTTAAAGCGGTAATCAGCTCTGTTGCCTTAACGCCCAGGCTCACCGATGCCGAGTAGCGACTAAAGTGGACCCCAAATTCGAGACACCGGTTTAAGCTGTTGTCCTAGGAGGATAATGGCATGAGTGACGGCAAGAAGCGCACGGTGCACAGCGCGGAGTTCAAGGCGAAGGTTGGGATGGAAGCGGTGCGAGGAGTGAAGACGCTCAACGAGATTGGACAGCAGTACGGAGTCCATCCAGTGGTAGTGGGGCAGTGGAAGAAGGAGCTCATTGAGAGGGCGGCCACGTTGTTCGACCGTAAGCGCGGGCCAAAGCCAGCGGCGTATGCCGACGAAGAGCGCCTGTACGGGGAGATCGGGCGGCTGAAGATGGAGCTGGACTGGCTCAAAAAAAAGTCCGGACTATGAACGGCGAAACGCGAATGGGCTGGATAGACCGAGGCGAGGTACTGGCGATCGCGCAGCAATGCGAACTGGCCGGGGTGGCGCGAGCCACCTTCTACGGACGGCAGACGCCACGCGAGGAATCCGAGGAGGATCTGTTGCTGTGCGGCCTGATTGATGAGGAGTACACGCGGCGACCGTTTTACGGCAGCCGGCGGATGGTCGTGTATCTGGCGCGCCAGGGGTACGCCGTCAACCGCAAGCGGGTGCAGCGGCTGATGCGCCTGATGAGCTTGGCAGGGATGGCACCGGGACCTTCAACGAGCGTGACGCATCCTGGCCATCAAGTCTATCCCTACCTGCTACGCGGCATCGAGGTCAGCCGGCCCAATCAGGTCTGGAGCACGGACATCACCTACATCCGGCTGGCGCGCGGCTTCGTGTATCTGGTGGCGATCATCGACTGGTACTCGCGGCGGGTCCTGGCCTGGCGGATCAGCAACAGCATGGACACGTCGTTCTGCGTCGACTGCCTAGAGGACGCGCTGAGCCTCGTTGGCAAGCCGGAAATCTTCAACAGTGACCAAGGCTCGCAGTTCACAAGCGCGGTGTTCACGGACGTACTCAAGCGAGAAGGCATCGCCATCAGCATGGATGGGCGTGGGCGCGCCCTGGATAACATCTTCGTCGAACGGCTGTGGCGCAGCGTCAAGTACGAGGAGGTGTATCTGAAGGGATACGGCACGGTCACCGAGCTGACCCTTGGCCTGGTGGAATATTTCGCGTTCTACAACGGAGAGCGCCCGCACCAGTCGCTGGACAACCGGACGCCGAACACGGTGTATGCCGATGGCCAGGGCGGTGGGGCGAGTATCCCCGATCATGTCGGCGTCAGAACAGGGCAGCGCTGCTCCGCTGCGATTGAAACGATGGGCGTAGCTTAAACTCGGATGACATCTGTCTTGACAGAGGGGTCCACTTTAGACGGCGTCCTGTGCGGCGCCTTGTTGGGCGTTCACAGTTTCCACTTAGCCAATGCAGCCACGAGATTCTGATTTGGACTATCGGACGTGTAGTTACCGCGCCGCTTCCATGACTCAGAAGTGAGCCACGTCGTGTGTTTCTTCACGAGTGCAACCAAGCGGTCATGCTCGACGAGATGCCATGCTTCTTTGATGGGGAAGGCCATACACAGCGTCTTGCGAAGATACTTCTTGGATGATTGAAATGCGTGATTTTAGTTGGACCTTTAGCGTGCTGTCCCCGTCTTTGTGGTAAGCGAGGAAATCTGCACCCTGCCAATCATCTGTGAGTTTGATGCAGTTGAACCCGTACTCTGCCAAGTGGCCCGCGACTTTCTGGAAGTTGAAGATCTCCTGTTGACGCGAGTTTAGCTTGCGGTATGGGATCTTCCGCAGCTTCATGCTTTGAGTGCCCGATTCCTAGCAGTCGAAAGCATTCGGCCCTCTGTGTAGTTAGTGCCTCGTCCCCTTCGCCAACCGTTGTCCCATCTCAATGATTCGCCCCAATCGCTCCAACAAGTTTTGTGACTGATGCGAGGTCAGCCCGTGCTTATTCAGGAGCGCCAACATGTCGTCAATGATCTTGTTCTCAGTTTCGGTGAGCAAGTACGGCTCAGGGAATGCTGTTTCCGGGATCTTGGCACGAGGATTCTTCTTTCTTAGTTCGGTGACGATGTCATAGAGATCTTGCTTCGTGCAGAGGCCCTTGCGTTCCAAGAGTTCGACGAGAGCCGCGATCTCCCACATATTGGAGATGGCCAACTCTTCCAGGGACATCGATTCACGTTTAGGCCGGTCGGTCATAACTCCTGCATCCGGTCTCGAATATAGGCGGCGAGTCTGGCTTTGTCCCGCTTCTCCATCAGCAAGGTTTCAATCCCGAATTCATCACCGTGTACCCAGAGGACAACCCCAGCCAGGACGGACACCTGCTTCGTCGCTGCGCTAGGCGTCTTCGCCGGAAGGCTCGTCAGAGCTGCGCTCGCCGGGAGCTGAAGTTTCAAGGAGCAGACATCCCCAAACGGTAATAGCAACGTCCCTGAGAGGCGTAAGCCGGTTGGGGAAAGATTCCAGATCGTCCCGTGTCCTTCATCGTATAACCGCTCATAGATTACTGGGCATACAGTGGGCAGGCGATGGTATGGGCGAATGACAAAGGGCATGGAAAGACCCAATGGTGAACGTGGCGTATTGTAGGAGGGACATGGCTTGAGGCACAAGGCAGAGCACCCAGCTCATTCGAGGGGTGTCTTGCAGGTAGAGACAAGCTGGATCGTTGGTGAGTCGTGTGGACTCATCGGCATCATGCTCGATGATGCCTACCGAATAGAACACTGAGTGGTACGGTGGCTAGGCGTCCGTTCCCGTCTTGGGTAGGGGTGGAAACCACGGGATACAGCTGGTATCGGGAGGCTGCTTCGTGCGCTTCTTGCTGACCCCTTTGACGCCGCCTAGATTTTTGAGGGCCGTCCCTTTGCGCTTGGCCACGCGACGAGGTTTGGAGTGCTTTGTAGGCATGCTCCAAGTATATCATTCAGCAAAATCGGTATTGCCGGGAGGACGACAGACCCGCCAAAGGGTGGACGAAGCGAGGTCCTGGCAAGGCTCTTCAAGGCCTCTTGTCTGGCCCGTAACGCTCGCTGACGCGCCCCTTGTTCACCATACCGCGTGATAGAGAACTTCTTTGTCTTTGCCTTACCGCTTCCGATCGGCCCTTGGGCTAGCCAGTACTGCCGACGGCGACTCCTGCCCCGGCTTTGCTCTGTGGCATCAATTCTCGTGACCCCCGACACGCCGGAACGGTTGTTCTTCTTCTTGATCCGGCAGCGTTCGAGCCGGGTCAATGGTCGGAGGGTGGCGATGAGACTGTCTCGGTAGACCTGTGCCGCGTGTCGAGCTTTCTGCTTCCCGCCATGGACTACGTCTGCAAAGTGCCGGTGGTAAATCTGGCCTCGCCGTTGCACGGTCACCAACCACGAGTGCGTCCGAGACTTCACGTGGTCAATGCAGTAGATGTGTTTCAAGACTCGCGGCTCCGCCCTAGGATCAGGATGACAGGTTTCTCTCTTCCACGGTGATGTCCCAATGCTTCGACACCTGAATGCGCTTGCCGGGATTCTGAAGGATCTTCTTGATCGCTTTCCCGTCGATGAATTGCCACAACTTCTCAAGAGACATCGAATCGGCGAAGAACTCCTCGTGCATGACCAGGAGCCACGACAGCTTGTGGTCGCCATGGTGAAAGGTAAAGGTCGGTCTGATCTTCTGATCGAACGTCACGTTGCTGAATTGCCTTTCAAGACAGGCTTGTATGGTCTGAATTTTGATCGGGTCAATTGTAGCTGTAGGACTGTTCATCAATATCCCCCTTCATGTCACTCTGTCATCATGTGAGGCTGGCACGGGCAGAGCCGGTTTGAGGTCTCCACCACCAGCATTGCGGCCTCCGCTAGTGCTGCAACTCGTATTGAATCCCATGGAGCAATGCGGGGAGATCCAGAGGCTTGGCAAAGATCTGCCGCGCCCCGAGGAGCCTGGCTTTCTGAAGCTCGTCGACGGAGTGTCCGCTCATGGCAATGACCTTCACGTTCAAGAAGGCGCGGGTCAATACTAGGATCACCTCCAAGCCGTTCATCTCGGGCATTTCCAGGTCCGTAATCACGAGGTCCATCGGTTGGGCTTGAAACTGCTCGACCCCCTGTCGTCCATTGGCGGCCTCGCAGACGTGATACCCGGCATCTTGAAGAGTGAGTGCCAGTAACATTCGCACGGGCGCGTCATCCTCAATGATTAAGATCGTGGCTGGCCGCATCAGGTTGGTCCTCTCTCTCTCTCCGAGTGTTCTCCTCAGGGCACCTATGTCATTAGGCTGCCAGCGGTTCAGCGAACTTCGCCTCCCAGGACATCTCGACCGTCTCTTGCGGCACGGCCTGGAGGCTGACGCCGATCGACCTGGTATGGGCCTGACGGTGGTGCCGAATGACCGCATCATCTCGATGGCCACAATTGACACAGCGCGAGCTGCAGCTCCACATCTCGCCATACGCCCCTGCCATATCGATCATCGGCTCGTCTAGCATCAATCCCTGACAGCGTGTACAGCTCATCGTGGTGCTCCTTTGGTGATCGCGTCGTGATTGAGTTAAGCGTATCAGGCATGGCGATGTGAGCCAGATGCGAAGGAAGTACTTCGAAAGGAGGGAGTCGGGGATCAGACTGAGGGCACGCGTTGTGGGAGGGGGTTGACTCAGGAGGAGCAGAGCAGCGTCTGCTTTCCTGATGGTCGGATTACTCGTGTCGGCGGCAAGTATCGGCCATGAGCGGAAGTTCGGCAGCGAGATCGCACCGTCGTAAAGCGGTCCTCTACGCTGTCACATTAACGTAGTGGTCCCTGGCGCTGCGCAGCTTTTGTGCAGCGCCCGGCTGACCGCCACGTTAGATACGCTCTTGGAAGCAGCAGAATGTTTATCGTGTAAGTGCGATGCTCACAGGATAATGGTCACTAAATCCTTCTGTATCTCTCTCCGTCGGTTTAATGCCAAACCTTCGTGGCCCAATCTTTTGTGGATGCGACATCATGGCAATGGCCTCAATTTGTGCCGTTCCAAGTTGTTTCCATCCACTTCTCTTGCTAACAATCCCACGACTTACCATGATTTGGTCTAGCAAATTCCATTGACCAGAATAGACA
>SWDG01000002.1:15732-17788 GCA_005116965.1 Nitrospira sp.
ATGGACTTTGATCTCTGGGTCCGCCTCGCCAAGATGTTGCCCCCCAGAATGATTGACAAGAACCTGGCGTACTTTCGCATTCATGACCTACAGAAAACATCTCACATGAATACGCTTCGGCAAAAACGTGAGCTTGTTACGATATTGACCCGTGAGCACGTCCACTGGACCATTACGACCAGAATCCGTATGCAGAAAAACTGGGCTGCATTGAGAGGCCGGCTTAGGGAGATCTTTCTCAAACTCGGGATTATCTCTCCAAGAGATCCAGGCAACCTGTTGGGGACGAGTGCGGGGGGAAAGGGATGAGAGTCGCCCATCTGATCTGGGGCTTCAAGGCTGGGGGTTCCGAAACCATGCTGGTAGATATTGCCAACGAGCAAGCCCTATCCAATGAGGTAACGATCATCATAGGAAACACTGATACCGATGATATTGTCCTCCAATCTCTCAGTAACAGAGTTGGAATAGAACTGATCGGTCGACCTCCGGCCAGCCATAACCCTTGGTATATATTCAAGGTTATCCGCGCACTGAAGACTTTCAAGCCAGATATTGTTCATGCGCATCAGGAAAGTTTCGTCAAAATCCTCCGGTTTCTTTCTGTTTCCAAAGTCCTAACCGTCCACGATACAAATCAGAAGCTGCAGTCTGTGAGCAAGTACGATGCTCTGTACAGCATATCCGAGGCCGTAAGATGTGACATCGAGACAAAGCAACCTGACGCCCACTCGACGGTAATATTCAATGGCATCTGCTTTTCCACAGTCAAACCAAAGACAAGCTATGGTCAGCGACCGTTTAGAGTCGTCCAAGTCGGACGTCTCGACCATCGAATCAAAGGACAGGATATTCTTCTGAGAGCCTTACAGTCTGTAGTGGGATCGATCAATAGCGGGGAGATTACCATTGATTTCATTGGGGAGGGGCCCTCAAGAGAATATCTTACGGCCCTTGCCGAGAAGTTAGGAGTAGCAGGGCAGTGCCGTTTTCTAGGTGGGCAGCCCAGGAAGAGGATCTATGAGCAACTACATACCTATGATCTCCTCGTGCAACCGTCACGATATGAAGGCTTTGGGCTGACAGTAGTCGAGGCCATGGCAGCGAGAATCCCAGTCCTCGTCTCAAATATGGAGGGACCAATGGAGATTATCGCCAACGGGAAGCATGGCTACTTCTTCACAGCGGAAAATCACGTGGATTGCGGCCGGAAAATAGCCGCCATCATCAAGGACTCACAAAAAGAGAATTTCCCTGAAAAGCTTATTGCACATGCTGAATACGCAAAGAAGCAATTCGATATTGCAAATACTGCACAGCAATACCTTGATGCATACGGCAGGGTAATATCAGCCAAACCATAAACGCAGCAGCATTGTCTCGCGTCAGGCCCAAACACCACGTGAATGAGAACACCAATGGCCTGATTCGGGACTTCTTTCCACAGGGGACGGACTTCACTACAATTCACCCGGCAACGGTGGCGAAAGTGGAACGCCTGCTCAACCGCCGACCCAGAAAATCGCTCGGCTTTCAAACGCCCAACGAGGTCTTTCACGCGCTGACCAGAGGCGGTTGAATATTATGCACTGGGAGGTTGAATCTGCGTTTGTTCCAACTGTTAGACCTCGCCTCTTGAGTTCGCCCACAAGATCGGGTTCAAGCCAGCGGCGATAGATGCGACGAAAAATCTGGCGCAGCATTTCTAGCCCTCCCATGTCGTGCCTGTCTTTCACATGTGTAGATCTCGACTGGCACTAAGCCGTGATAGTGCCCCTCACCTCTCAGTAGCTTCATCACAAGAGGCTATTCTCCATCAAGAACGTAGACCTTGCACTCGAACGGACGAAACACGTCTTGGATTTGGTGATTCACCACTGAAACACCTGCCCCTCCAAATAGACTCTTGGCATGCAGAGTATGGAGCCCTAACACAGTGGCAGATTCAAAGCTAAAGCTTTCGGTCTCATTGCCGTTATGTGCAACAATCATGAGGGTACTGCGCCCTCGCTGCCACACCGTATAGACAAAATTGGCTTTTAGACTAGGAGGATAG
>SWDG01000003.1:0-827 GCA_005116965.1 Nitrospira sp.
GGCGCATCATTGACGGCGGTGAGATTGAACGCGAGGGTGTTCGGAGCCGTGTTATAGGTGCTGTGGCTGTCCCGGACGGAGAAGGTGAGGCTCGCATAGTTCATTCCGTTGGCATCAGCCGTGGGCGTGAAGATCAAGTTACCGTCAGTAATGTCACTGACTGCAATGACTTGACCGGCTGTCACCGCCACCCCTGACAGGGTCAAGGCCCCGGCGGTCGGCAGCGTATCGATTCGCACCGCCGAGAGGCTGTCGCCCGCATCGACGTCGCTAAAGCCGAAGTTGGCTGCTGTCAGCGCCTGTGGTGTGTCCTCGGTGAGTGTGAGAGTCGCATCGGTTCCCGTCGGGCCCTCATTCACGTTGGTGAGGTTGATCGTAAACGTCTCGTCGTAACTCTGGCCGCCGCTGTCCGTGACGCGCACAGTGAGAGTGTGGCTGGTGGCCGCTTCATAGTTGAGCAAGCTGCCATCAGCGACGGTGAGTTGCCCCGTGGCACTATCGATGGCAAAGCGGCCTCCGGCGGTATCGGTGAGGCTGTACGTCTTAGTATCGCTCGCATCGATATCGGTGCCGCTGACGGTACCGACGACGGTGCCGGTGGCGGCATTCTCGGCCACCGTGCTCGCGGACAAGCTCAGATCCGTCGGTGCGTCATTCACAGGGGTGACCGAAATCTTGAACATGGATTCCCCGAGGTTTCCTCCCGCGCCATCGCTGACCACAAACGCAAAGCCGTCCGAGGTAGTCTCACTTCCATCATGCGCGTATTCCAGACTGATGCTGTCGATACTCGCTTGCGCAGCGGTGTCTTTCCCTGAAAGTTGTGC
>SWDG01000003.1:927-3058 GCA_005116965.1 Nitrospira sp.
GAGATGGCTTGGGTGTCGCTACCACCCTGGCCGTCCGATACCTGCACCGTCACATCGTAGATATTGTTTGCACCGCTGTCTGTCGGAGTCTCGTAGTTCTGGGCGCTCAGGAAACTCAATTGCCCGGTGCTGCTGTTGATGGTGAATCGAGCCGCATCGGCACCACCAACGATGGAATAGCTCAGGGTCTGTCCTGCATCAGCATCAGTCGCCGCGACGGTCGTTACACTGGTACTGTTCTCCGCCACCGTGACCGACCCAGTCGCGCCACCCCCCTGACTGGTGATGGTCGGGGCGAACTCATTGACATTCGTCAGATTGATTGCAAACGTTTCGCAGTAGGTCAGACCTCCCCTGTCTGCTACCTGAACCGTGATGTTGTGACTCTGCGCACTCTCGTAGTTCAACAGTGTGCCGTCGGCCACTGTAATGACCCCGGTGCTGCTGTTGATCGCAAACCGACCGCCGGCGGTATCGGTGAGGCTGTAGGTCTTGGTGTCGTTCGCATCGGGATCAGTCCCACTAACCGTGCCGACCACGGTCCCGGTGGTCGCATTTTCCACCACACTGTTGGCCGAGAGACTCAGATCCGTTTGAGCTTCATTAACATTGGCGAGATTGATAGAGAACTGTTCATCGTAGGTCTGGCCACCGGCATCGGTAACCCGGACTGTCACCGTGTGACTTGTGGCACTCTCGTAATTCAATAGGCTGCTATCAGCCACGGTAATCTGGCCAGTGCTGCTGTTAATCGCAAACCGACCGCCGGCACTGTCGGTGAAGCTATAGCTCTTCGTATCACCGCTATCGGAATCGGTCCCCGTAACCGTTCCGACTACCGTCCCATTTGATACATTCTCAGCAACCTTCCATATCAGCGATGGTGTGGATGCCACCCATCCTGATCCGGATACCGATCCAACGGTTAAATTGCAGCCTGCGACTACATCCGAGGTGCTTCCGCCGGAGAGGTTGTTCATCGTCCAGTCAGCGACAAGGCCGGACTCAGAAATGGGCACCTCCTGGTTGAGATAGCCAGCAATCTCACCTGCCGTGCGAACGTCATTGAACACTCGTACATCTTGAAGCGTCCCCTTGAAGACTTGACTGGTCTGAAAGCTTCCGCCGACGCTGTCCTGGTCCATCCCGACGACCAACGTTCCAGTCGATCGTGTCGTGTACCCAGTTTGAAGACCGGTTCCGCTTCCGACCTGTTGCCCATCGACGTAAAAGTTATATCCTCCGTTTGTGGCGCTCCACGTGACACCGAGTTGGTGCTGTCCTCCATCGAACAAACGACTCGCATCGTAGCTCGAAAGATCGACTCGACTCCCATTAATGGTGAGGGTCAGTGCACACGTGGACGAAGAAGTTTGGGCGATTCCTACACGCACTTCGTTATCTGCGCCAGTTGTTGCATAGGATAAGAGCACCCTGTGTTCACCACTCACTGGGATGTTGCTGGAACTGAACTGTGCCTCGATACTGAATGCATTGTTGGTTTGGTAACTGACCTGCACATTGTCCACGTAAAGGCGATCGCCGCCCCCTGATCCGGTGACGATAAATTGAACACGTGTGTTTGCCGAGGCATATCCGGAAATATCGATGCTCGCGCTCCCGCTTCCCGCGTTCAACGCGTTAGAGAAGATCCCGCCAGTGAGTGTGGTATAGGTCGCCCCGCCATTATTTGACACGCGGGCTTCGATACGATCGGCACCGGTCAGTGTATTGCTGTACGTAAACGTGAGCGTTGCACTCGTCGCACCACTGAGATTGACACCTCGACTGGCCGCATTTCCCACGCTATCTGTATCGATCCGCAATTGGCCCGAGTTCACTCGGACGTCCCCGCCGCTGGCCCCGCCGCCGCTGGCATCTGTTTCGGTCCAGCTGGAGGACCATGATTGCGTCCCATTGTTATTACTATAAGACTCCGTTGAAAACGTATCCTTGACGGTCTCCGTCCCCAGAATCCCGGCCCAGTTCATTTGTGCGGTATCAGTCAGAGCGAGATCGGTCTCGATCGACCCAGCTTGTACTTCAAATTCCCAATCTCCGCCTAGGTCAATGTGGCCGGTTGCGTCGCTGCTGGCAGCGACATCGGCGCCGGTCAACTCAGCAAGAAGAT
>SWDG01000004.1 GCA_005116965.1 Nitrospira sp.
CTAGCTTAAATCTCCAGATTTCCTGTACACTTGCACACCAATCACATTAAGGTTTCTCGATGAGATCGCGAACTATTGCAGAAGATGAAATCCTGGCCCTCTCAACCAAGGACGAATCCCACTTTTTTGATCGCAAGGCTTTAGGCATCAGCGGAAAGAAGGCACAGAAGATAGCAGTGGCTTTCGCCAATGCAGACGGTGGAGAGTTTCTCGTTGGTATTAGCGATGACAAGGAAGAGTTAGATCCTTCGAAGAGATGGCATGGAACCACAAAGCTTGAGGACTTGAATGGATTACTTCAAGCGCTTTTGCAGGTAACAGAGGGGGCCCCGGAAATTCGGACAGTGTGGTAAGTGGTAGCCTGGCTTCACCAACGCCACCGAGTGGTGGCGAACCAAAGGAGCGAGGCGATGAAGCGAACGAGACGCAATCATGGGGCAGCCTTCAAAGCGCAGGTGGCCCTGGCAGCGGTCAAAGGCGATAGGACACTAGCCGAGGTGGCCGAGCAATTCCAGGTCCATCCGACCCAGATCACGGACTGGAAGCAGCAACTACTGGCTCGAGCGGCGGACGTCTTTGGCGGATCACCCCCACCAGCAGACACGCCGGATCTCAAGACACTCCATGCGAAGATTGGGCAACTGACTCTGGAGAATGATTTTTTAGAAGGGGCGCTCACCAAGGCGGGCTTGCTGAGCGCAAAGCGATGATCGACCGGAGTCACACGTTACCGGTGGTGCGACAATGCCAGCTCCTGAAACTAGCCCGGTCGACGGCCTACTATCAGCCGAGGTCGGTCTCCGACACAGCGCTGGCATTGATGCGGCGGATCGATGAACTGCATCTGCAGTATCCGTTCGCCGGTGCGCGGATGCTGCGCGATCTGTTACGACAAGAAGGGCACACCGTGGGGCGGCGGCAGGTCGCCACTCTCATGCGCCGCAGCCCGGCTCATGCGTTTCACCACCTGTTGCGTTAGGATCTTGAATGCACCCAGACGCCTGATCAGGTCTATCATGACCATCTGACGACACGGCAGACCGCCGCTTAGTCAGCAATCTGCCAGGTGCCACTTATGAACTGGGGAAAACTGTCCAACCAACCGGAGCCACCTCTGAAATAGAACTGGAAAGGTCTCTATGCTCGAAACTTGGTGAACGATATGCCGGTATGGGCTGTTTAGAGAACAAAATCGGTGCCGATTTCGTTAAATGTCTACAAGCCCTTGAAGCTCTATATGAATATCCACAATGGAAGACCTTCATGGAGAGGGGAATCCAAAGCATACTCGCTGACACCGAAGTTGACATCGGCATTCGGTGGGGAAATGGACATTTTCTACCAGCTGGGGCTCCCGTTCTGGATAGTGCATTGGTAAACGATCCGCTCAATCTTTTGAACACACCAGAATACAAGGGCGCGTCTGAGGCATTCAGAAAGGGGCTTGCCCACTTCCTCCATTCGGCCAAGAATCCAAGCCTTCTCACAGATGTGCTCACTAACATGCACGAAGCGCTGGTGGGCAAATTAATAGCGGTACTAGCAGTTCAGGTCGTGGCGGCAACATCGACATACGATCAACCAACTCAATTGATCTTTCTGGAACCTTAACCGACGGCTCCCCAGTTGGCGTTTTTAGCCGTTCAATCGGAACGTCGCCTGAGGCAGGTTCGGGTGGTAACATTTCTCTCGCAGCTGGTCAATCCGTGACGATCCAGAATGGCGCTTCTGTTTCCGCCAGCAGCGCTGGCCCTGGCAACGCAGGCAATACCTTCATCAATGCCGGTCAGCAATTGGACGTGCTAGACAGTCCTAACGCCATTACAACTCAAGCAGCTAGAGCCAGTGGTGGAAATATTGACATCCGCGCCATCGATCGTGTCCGCCTCGTGAACAGCAGTATAAGCACTTCCGTTCTCAGTGCTGACGGGAGCGGTGGGAACATCTTTATCGATCCCAAGGTGGTAATCTTGGAGGGCAGCAATGTCACCGCGCAAGCGGTCGAAGGTGCAGGAGGAAATATTACGTTTGTGACTCCCCTGTTCTTGGCGTGCAGAGCCCGAGCCGAAGATCAAAGACATGGCCCGCCATGGTCACGCCTAAGGGCGAGGCAAATGTTCTGTCACTTCGACGACTGACCCCACCGGGATTCTTAGTTCGAGCATTTGCAACCCCCTCCACCGACTGTCCCTCCTGACGGTTCCACACTCGGCGGGTGAATCAATTTAGATCCAGCCTGAATCCTTTTCGATTCATACTTTTCCGCGCCTCACAACGCTTCCCGCTCGATTCGAGGGACCCCCGTACTGCTAACCTACGTATTTGTCACAGGTATTTATGGTATCCACGTATTGCCGTCTCAGTGGCTCGTCTTTTGCTGTTGCAAGCAGTACATAAGGCCGATTGGTCCTGAAAGGAGGCAGAGATGGATCACCGAATCGGTCCCGTCGCACAACCCCGTTCCCGATCTGTCTCGCTGAGGCCACGATTACTGAAATGCACCATGCGATCTATAACAAACATGGCAACAAGCCAGAAAAGCGACTTGCCGGAGGAGATACTGCATTGTCAGACCGTGCCTCAGCTAAGGAACAAAAACTATGGTGAGGATATTAGAGCTTGACTTAATCCAAACGAATCTATACTACAAGGCCAATATAGCCATTCGGCCCTACCGGCAGTAGAGTCACGAGATTCTATTTGAAATTCTCAGTTGGAACTTTTCGACCAAGCGACGCAGGAGAGTGGAACCACCGTAGCGAGAGGTATTGCGCAAGATTCAACAAGAATATGAACCGCGTAACAGCCGTAAGTGAAAGCCTTAGAAGTATCTGGCCTAGTAGGCCCGGTGATTCCACAAGATGTTCAGAACAAATCGTGAAACAACTCACCAAGGAGGCGAACATGAATAGGAATCGCAGATCTTTCCAATTCAGTGCCAGTCTAGTGCTGCTCTTGTCGGTCGTTGCTCTCCCTGGATGGGGAATCTGCACGTCAGATTCGAGAGGAAACTGCGTCAAGAGTTGGTTCTGCTCTTGTCCCTAATGACCTTACGCAACAAGAAAAGAACCGCTTCCCCTAAAGCAAGCGGTTTACATCTCCTACGAGGATACGCCTCTCAGAGAAAGTTAGATGACAGTCAAGTGCGAGGCTGTCAGGTGATTCGCATCGCTATTAAGACTAGTGTACGGGCAATCCTTGCCATTATCCTCATGGCGGTCATGGGACCAGTATTTGCGACTACGCAAGCGCTGGCTCAAGTGGCCACGGTCGTCACGTCAACCCCCGGAGCCGGCAGTCTTGGGACCACGGTGACAACCAATGGGCCCACGATCCAGATTACCGGTGGGACCAGGCCAGGTGGCGGGAGGAATCTGTTCCATAGCTTCGACCAATTCAATGTGGCGAGTGGTAATACTGCTCAGTTTCTGAATACAACGCCGTCGCTACTTACCTCCAACATTCTGAGCCGGGTAACTGGCGGAAACCCCTCGAGTATCTTTGGGGCCATTGATACCACGAGTTATCCTAGTGCGAACCTGTTTTTTATGAATCCCGCTGGGATCGTCTTCGGGCCCAACGCCACTTTAAACGTGAACGGTTCGGTTGCGTTGACCACGGCCGATTACCTGCGACTTGCCAGTGCTGATGGTTCAAATGCCGGAATCTTCCGTGCAGACCCAACCGCGGCACGTCTGTTGACTAGTTCTTCTGTTTCAGCGTTTGGATTCCTAGGAACAAATCCTTCGGCCATTTACGTACAAGGGACACAAAACAATCAGCTGCGCGTTCAGCCCGGTCAGTCGATTTCCCTTGTCGGTGGCAACCAAGGGTTCACCTATACCAACCCAGACACTGGCACCTCTGCTTCCACACTGGATGGAGTCACTGTGACTGGCAAACATCTGTTCGCGCCCGGCGGTCAGATAAAGATCGCCAGCGTAGCTTCACAGGGAGAGGTTCTCGCAGGAAATCTGGAGAAGGCTTCTAATATCAACAGTCAATCATTTGGAACGTTCGGTACGGTTCAGATCTTAAAACAATCGCATATCGACACCAGTGGTGAAAGTGGTGGGAGAATTCTTGTCAAGGGAGGTCGCCTCTTGGTTGATGACTCAACGATCTCCGCGAATAGTACCAAGGCTGCCACGTCAGGCGCCGGTCGCCGCCTTGACCCATCTTGGTTAGGTATTGGCATTGAAGTTGAAGTGGCTCAAGATGCCATCATTGACAATGGCTCAGTGATCGAAACCAATGTGGAATTTGGTGCCAAGCATGGATCGGGTGGAGTCCGCATCACAGCTGATCACATCACGGTTTCTGGCGGACCCAAAATCCTCGCCTCTCTCATGGGGAGCCAACCTAGCCCCCCTCCCTTTGCCGGCATCAGATCGAACATCGGATTAGAGACTGCGGCGGCTGGTAGTGGAGGTGTCTCGCTCGATGCCACTACCATTCAAGTCAAGGATGTTGGGCAGATCCAAACACTAACTGAAGGTACCGGAAGAGCTGGTGACATTAGTATAAAGGCTTCGGGAGACATTACCCTAATGATGGCTATTGTCAGTTCCGGATCAGTAGACTCTTCGGGACACGCCGGAGATATCGCGCTCAGCAGCACGCAGGGAAATGTGAATATCGCCAATTCTTTCGTCACGTCTCAAACAAATGGTAGCAGCGGGAATGCGGGTGCCATAAACATGAGCACATTGCACGGGAATATTTCTCTTGTTGATGGCACGCAAGTGCTCAACGCTACCAGAGGAACAACAGGAACACTTGGAAGCATTCAGATCGTAGCCAATAACCTGCTGCTAAATGGGCGGTCGAGCATCGCGGGGAATAACTTTACCACACCGGTTGCTGGAAATATTGCGATCACACTGGATAGTCACCTTAGCGTTACTGAGGGATCGTTTATTCAGACAACTGCACTTGGACCAGCCAATGCAGCCGACTTGATTGTCAAAGCCCGTGACGTTCTGATTGCTGATGGAGGCAGTCTTCAAAGTGGAACCAACAGTTCTGGCGCGGGTGGTACGATCGATGTGACTGCAACGAACCAGGTCTCGCTAACCAACAATGCCTCGATCACAGCCAGTAGCACGGCCAAGGACTCTGGCAATGCAGGAGACATCAAGATCAATGCCGGTCAGCAGTTGGAGCTGACCAATGGCTCCTCCATTACCACGACCACGGAATCAGCACAGGCGAATGGTGGCAACATCGATATTCGCGCCATCGATCGGATCCGGCTCGTGGATAGCACCATCAGCACCTCAGTGAAGGGTACCGAAGGTAGCGGTGGAAACATCTTCATTGATCCAAAGGTGGTGATTCTGCAGGGCAGCAACGTCACTGCGCAAGCCGTTGGAGGGGCAGGAGGACAAATCAAGTTCGTGACGCCCCTGTTCTTGGCGGACTCCGCGAGCACCGTGAGCGCCCAATCGCAACGTGGCCCCAATGGCACGGTGACGATTCAATCACCGACGGCGAACTTAAGTGGCGCAGTTGGCCAGCTTGCGTCGAAGACGAGCCCGCCTCAGGTCCTCTTGCAAAACCGGTGTGTCGCCTTAGCCGGTGGTGAACAGAGCACCTTCATTCTTGCTGGACGCGACACACTCCCCATCGAACCAGGCGGATGGCTCAGGAGCCCGGTCTCGATGGAACACTGGACGGGAGAGGACATGGAGCATGCGTCTGGTCTCATGGTGAGGAGAAACCGGTCGAAGGGATTGCCGCGAATGATCAGGCCTATGGACAAGACACAGGTGCTGTCTTTACGGGGG
>SWDG01000005.1:0-10213 GCA_005116965.1 Nitrospira sp.
ATGTCTATACCAAGTCCACTGCGGCTCTGAGGGTGATCCGACAGCTCTCGAAGTGGTGGCCTCTGTATTACCTCTGTGTGCTGGTGCCGGCTCCTCTCCGAGATGTGGTCTATGACTTCGTCGCGCGTCACCGGTACCGGTTAATGGGCCGAGCGGCCACCTGTCGTGTCCCCACCCAGGCAGAACGTGAGCGATTTGTTGGATCATGAAGAGCGGCAGGTTGAGGCCGCGGGTGTATTGTGTCGTGTAGCGCCGGTCCTGCCGTGCACAAGTAGAACGTAGGTCCAATTGTACGGTCAGGTGAGGAGGTGCTTGAGGTTTGTCACGAGTGGAAAAGACTCCCGACTCCTCAGTGTTCGCTCAACAGACGCTAGCCCGCATTATTCATGACGGTTCGTCGCGAAATCGCCAAGCCGCGTCGTGAGACCGGCGCGCGGAACCCGGAGGACCTGAGGCGTACTCGTGCAGTACGTCGAAGGTCCGATGGGCGAGCCCGCCGGCCGCAGGCTTGTCGGAACAGCGGATCGGCGATTGCAGCAGAAGAGTCATGAATAATGCGGGTTAGGACACCCACGAGGTCGTAACGTGGAGCCATCCCGAGAAATAGTCAACCCCTGTCTCAAGCAGCAGCAGTCGTCAGACCCGGCGGTTCAGAATATGGCAGACGAGATTTCCCGCGAAAGACAGAGACGATGCGGCATGGTCCGAGTCGTACTGAATATACTGGGCGTCATGAATAATGTGGGCTAAGGCTTGGGGCACTCGATGTGGATCAGAGTTTCTCCTGGTCTACAACCAGCATGAGGTGGACAGTACTCAGGTGCGGATTGTCGTTCTTGCGCTGCCTGTAACTCGCCGACAAAGTCTTGACTGCACACGTAACGTGTTTGCAGATTACAACTGCATCGGGCCGGCGGGTTTAGAAAATAGCGGAGTCCTGACTGTGTCCTGCGTACTCCAAGCGGCTTATTCACATCAAGATCGGCTACGATTTCTTTCTCAATCCCACGTGGCGCTGGCTGTAGCGGGTGCAAAAATGAAACCGCGTCCGTGCTAGCGAGCACTCCAAGAAGGCTCATGACAACACAAGAAGCATTCATGGTTCACCCTGAATACGCAAAGCGCGTCCCAAAACATAGCACGACAGACGTGAAATGGCATGAACATACGTTAGTACTCAAGCCTGCTCCCACTCAAGCTTACTAGGTGACCTCAATATGCGGTATCCACTGACTCTCGGTGCGGTGTGTTGCTTTTATTAAAGACTCCCGACCCCTTATATTCAATTCAATCCTCAGCATTCAATCCTCAGCACTCAAGCCTCGGTACGTCCGGGGAATTCCCCGGCGCGCCGTTTATCCTCGCCTCGCTTATGCTCCTCAGCGCCGCCGTGATTGCATGGCGAACGACGAAAGCCGTCGACCACAGGCAAGCTACATCTGCCGTCACTCTGTGAGGTATGTGTGATCTGTGCGACGATTGGATTAGGAGGCCAGACCCATTACATCCATTTGTAGCTTATTAGGGCTTTCGTATTTCTACAGTTCTTGGATTCTGACGCCTACTAAGGTATGCTGGCCTTGTGAAAGTCAGCCAGGTTCTCGATCGACTGCGAGAGGATAGCTGGTATCTGGTCGCCACGAGGGGAAGTCATCGACAGTTTAAGCATCTCATCAAGCCTGGCCGAGTGACGGTTGCAGGCAAACCGAGCGACGATTTGCCACCTGGAACATTGAACAGTATCTTCAAACAGGCTGGATGGAAGAAGTAGAGGGTCCATCATGCGCTATGCGATCGTAATCGAAAAAGCCGCCTCGAATTACGCCGCCTATGTACCGGACCTACCTGGGTGTGTCGCCACCGGTGAGACGATCCAGGAAACTGAAACGATGATCCGCGAAGCCATTGAATTCCACCTGGAGGGTCTTCGCGCCGACAGTCTGCCTATCCCTCCACCCAGCAGCCAGGTGGAATACGTTGAAGTCTCCGTCTAATAGACTCCACTGGCACTCTCCGCACGGGTGCAGCACATCACCACTCATCGTTCAATGGCCTCATCTCGTATTGATGAGGGTGGTATAGTTTCGCGTCTAATTCATTTCAGAGGCGGGCAGGTCCTACGAGAGGGGCTCGATGACATACCAGCTCGATCCCTCCGCGCATGCATGGACCAGTACGAGCGGGTGATTCTCTTCGACGGGCTCTGCAATTGGTGCAATGCCTGGGTGAGTGTGACCATTGCCCACGATCCAGCCGGGCAGTTCAAGTTCGGGACACTCCAGTCCGAGCAGGCGCAACGCATTCTCCGTGATCTGAACTCGCCCGCTCATGACTATCAGAGCTTTCTCTTGCTGGAAGGGTGCCGTGTCTATACCAAGTCCACAGCGGCGCTGAGGGCGATTCGACAGCTTTCCCGGTGGTGGCCCCTATATTACCTCTGTGCGTTGGTGCCCGTTCCCCTCCGCGATGCGGTCTATGATTTCGTCGCGCGTCATCGGTACCAGTGGATGGGCCGAGCGGCCACCTGTCGCGTCCCGACTCAGGCAGAACGTGATTGATTTGTGTGAGGATGAATGGCGGCTGGCGGAGGTGTTATGTCATGTCATCTCTGCTCCTGTGGAGCATAAGGCAGGCTTGACCACAATTAGTTCTCGTCGCTGTCGTGCTTGCGTAGTGCAGGACGAAAGTCGGAGGACTATAGATAAGTCGCGTCCTGTCCAGTTAGTTCCCAACATTTCCGTGTAGCATGGGCCGTTGTTCTTGACAGCAATATACTGAAACTTGTATATTCATAGCGTGATAGGGAAAGTAATCCTGTGGCTCGGGTCGTCTCGGCAGGACCTTCAGGCATTCCCCCCTGATGCCAGGCGGCTCGCAGGCTTTCAGCTTCGACAGATTCAGGAGGGAGTGGAGCCATTCGACTGGAAGCCGATGTCGACGATCGGTCCTGGTGTCCGTGAAATCAGAGTTCATACCGCGCTGGAGCACCGGGTCTGTTACATCGCCAAGTTTGGGGAGGCGATCTATGTGCTGCATGCCTTTGAGAAACGCACGAGGAAGACGTCGCAACGCGATCTCGACCTTGCTAGACAACGCTACCAGATGTTCATAGCGCAGCGCTGAATGGTAGGAGCGTACGAGAAAGGACAAGAGTGATGAAACTAAAGATTACCCCGTCCACTGGGAATGTGTTCCGTGACCTTGGGTTTCGCCGTGAAGAGGCCGAACATTTATTGGTCCGGGCGGACCTCATGATCCAGATACAGAAGCTTGTCCTGGCTCGCGGTCTCAAACAGAAGGCTGCCGCTAAGACCCTGGGCGTGACTCAGCCGCGCATCAGCGATCTCCTCCGTGGGCGTATCGACCTCTTCAGTACCGATGCGCTCATCGATATGCTCGCTCGCCTTGGTGCGACGGTTCGTCTGACTGTCAAGGTTCGTCCGGCGGCGTGAGTTGTCTCTTGTAATATATAAGTCGATAGTCATGCCTGGCACCGTGACTATGACCTGGGCAGCTCAAGTTCGGGACACTCCAGTCCGAACAGGCGCAACGCATCCTCCATGATCTGCATCTGTCCGCCACGGACTATCAGACCTTCCTCTTGCTGGAAGAGGGCCATGTCTATACCAAGTCCGCTGCGGTTCCGAGGGTGATCCGACAGCTCTCCCGGTGGTGGCCCCTAATATTACCTCTGTGTGCTGGTGCCCGCTCCCCTCCGCGATATGGTCTATGATTTTGTGGCGCGTCACCGGTATCGGTGGATGGGACGAACGGCCACCGGTCGTGTTCCCACTCAGGCCGAACGTGAGCGATTTGTTGGATCATGAATAGCGGCAGGTTGAGGCAACGGACGTGTCATATTGCATAGTCTCTGGCCCTGTCGTGCATAAGACGAAGCTTAGATCAAATTGCACGGTCCGGTGATGAGTTTCTTAAGGTGTGTGCCGCGTAAAAAGACTCCCCTAAGTGTCACATATCAGACCCCAGTTGAACGACCTGGCCCCAGTTAATGATCTGCACGATACAAGGTCTGGCCCTCAATTGTTGACGTGCATTATCCTGGCTCCTACGAGTCGTCTAGATTTCTTCTGAGATCACAAAAAGGCATCCTCCGTTTCTGCTACTCCAAACTTCGTAAACAATGGACACGTATTCCGTCTCGCTATAGGATCATCACCTTGAAAGCATTGCGGACTGCTTGGTATTGACGAGTCCGTGAGACGACATGAAGCGCACTCTTAGAAGATCAATTGTCAATTTCAGACGAGAATGGGGTGTTCTGATTGACCTTTCGATAATCGGAGTAGTCCTCCTTCACATTTTTATGGAGCTGCCTTGGTCGTTCGTCGGACTGTTTATACTTGGCCTGTTTGGTGTCCGTTCCATTGCCCAGAACGAACTATACAAATGGAGCGTGAACAATATTTCGCCGGGCATGGAGGGCGGGTTAACATCAGTTTATCCACGCGTCTGGAAATTTGAATTGTCTTTAACTGAGATATTCATGGAGCAAGTAGCGGCAAGAACAATTGATAAAGATGGGGCCGAGCTATGATCGAAAGTTGTGTATGACAGGATCGGAAAGGGCGGCGTATTCTTGATCCTTTGCGGCCGATAGTTGAAATGTTGAGCACTCCCTTCTGGTTCTTGATCACCGTAATGACCGGCTGGCGAAGCGTGATTTCCTCCACTTCGACCTTGCTGCTCAGCAACGGCATCAACTTCACACCCACTTCCAACGACGAGAGAGAAGCAACCGGACCGGTCCCAAAGGCCGGATCGTCCATCACTGAGAAACCCGCCACGCGCGCACCGATTCTTGGCCAGATCGTCAATCGAATATCTTGCAGTTGAACCTTGCGATTGAGAGCATCTTCGATGAGCGGTTTGTATTGGTCCTGATATTTATTGAGGTCGATCAAGAACGGAAGGGAGAGGGCAACTCCTACAAGGAGGACCACTAGGACAAGCAGGCCTATGGCTATTTTCATCTCGATCGTCTCCGGTTGAGGATCCTAAGTATATAAACGGGTTCTTCGTGAGTCAAACGAGCGACTGAGCCAGCCGCAAGCGTGAGCACTCCCAGAAGAACTATCGTTTCCAGAAGTCGTCCTAACCCGTGCTCCGATTGAAAAGCACGCCAGAAGCAGGTCGCGCGAGTCACTATCACCTGCCGCCAGTCATCGTTCAGGGCGTTTGAGTTCACTCTTGCGTACAGACAGGTGTCGACTGAGTCGTCATTTGGCATGCCATTTGACGACAGAGTCGTCACTTGTTACCATGCTCTATGAGTTCGCCACCGGCTATCACTCGATCGCTGTATTTAGCGGGCCTCGTGGAGAAAAAGTCCCACTTCCTCTTGGGACCTCGCCAAACCGGGAAGAGCTTCCTGATCGCCCAGACCTTCCGTCGAGCCCGCGTCTACGATCTCCTGGATACATCCGTCTATCTGACACTCAGTCAACGCCCACAGCGATTGGCCGAAGAACTCACCCCCAAGGATCGGGTGGTGGTCATCGACGAGATTCAACGACTCCCGGGACTGCTGAACGAAGTACACCGACTTATCGAGCAACGAGGGATTCGATTCCTGCTCACGGGTTCGAGTGCCCGTAAACTTCGACAGGGCGGAGTCAATCTCTTGGGAGGGCGAGCGAGGACAAAATACCTGCACCCACTGACTCAGAGAGAATTGGGGACACACTTTGACCTCAATAAGTTTATTGCTCGCGGCGGATTGCCTTCCGTCTATTTTTCAGATGACCTCCGCGCGGATCTTGATGCCTACACAGGTTCGTATCTACAGCAGGAGATCGTGGCGGAAGGCGCTACAAGGAACATTTCGGCCTTCAGCCGCTTTCTGAAGGTAGCGGCTTACTGCAATGCCACCATCGTCAATTTCACCAACGTGGCCACCGACGCCCAAGTCCCACGCACCACTGTCTATGAGTACTTTGAGATCTTGAAAGACACCCTCATCCTTCATGAACTACCGGCCTGGCGTGAAACCAAACAGCGCAAACCATTGGCGTCCTCGAAATATTACTTTTTCGATATCGGCGTCGTGGCCGCCCTCCAAGAACGGCAATACCGTCGAGGTACGCCGGAGTACGGGCAAGCGGTGGAATCCTATCTCTTTCACGAACTCAAGAGTTATGTGGATTATGTGTCTGGAGAGACTCTTGCCTTTTGGAAATCAAAGTCGGGCTTTGAAGTAGACTTTATCTTGGGCGATCACACTGCGATCGAACTCAAGGCAAGTGAAAACGTCGGGCCCAACGATCTGAAATCGTTGAAGGCGCTGGCGGAGGAACAGAAACTCAAACGCTATCTCTGCGTCAGCCTTGAAGCTCGGCGGCGAAAAGTTGGCGAGGTGACGATCCTTCCCATCCACGAGTTTGTGAACAATCTCTGGGACGAATCGTATTCATAGCGCCATACCTACCAAGCACAATTCGCGATGGCTACCGGAGTTGGCCAGTACGATATGGCATGCACGAAGCAAGACCAGACCCCATCTCGATTGCCGCGATTTTCATCGGTGATCGCCTCCAGGTGAAGTGAGTGTACGTATAGAAACTGATTTGATGCGAGTCAAACAATCGGCAATGCAGGCAAGGATTGTGTGCCTTCGCGTGTAGTCAATGTTCTTGCGTCGTGTCGTGGATGATGTATTGTCAGCCGAACAGCCTCTTGAGCAACTGTTCTCGACTAAGGTCGAAGTGCTTCGCAACGTCTGCGAGGATTGCGGAAAGCGTTCCGATACGGAGAGGACTAAGTTGAGGGATTGTCAGGTGATGCTCACCGCATTCCTGAGTCGTGAGCCTCAGATGGCTCCCTGTTTGGCGAGTGGCGGTATATCCCAGTTTGTGAAGTGCGTCAGCTAGAGCGGCTCCCGACAGATCGCGGGGAAGCCTCATACCGCGATGACTTCCTCCCGGACATGGTGCAAGCGTACGACCTTCGGAGCTGTTCCTTCCTCGAAATGACAACGGACGGCATCACGGACTTTCTCCGGCAACTCGGCCATGGAGTCCGCTTCGGTATAAATCGACACCCCGAGCGCACGCGCGATAAACCCACCCTCGGGGGCATCTTCAATCACGAAGATCAGTTCGTGCATCATGATCCTCAAACTAATAGTAGAAAGTGAAACCTATCGTAGTCTCGCCGGTGACCAATGTCCAGCCCCGTGCGGCTTTTAAATACAGGCAGATCCATGATGAGGGCTCGCTGGTTTACCACGCCCAGGAACTGCTCTACGACGCTCTGTTCGGCGGGTCAATCTGCGGCTGTGCCTGACCTCCTTCAATCACCTGAGCTAGTCAGCGATTACCGCGTCGCAGTGCATGCATACGGCAAGGCGAGAGGCTGGTTTACGGTTCGAATCCTTAGATGCTGCGTCATGCACGATGCCAAACCAGACCCCCATAATATGCTCATACACTCATGGAGCATGTTTGCAAAGCGGTAAAGTTAATGGTACATTTCATACCATGAGAACTACCATCGATACTGCCGGACGTTTGGTCATCCCTAAGGAACTACGGCGAGAAGCAGGGCTCCAGCCAGGCACCGAGCTGGAAATTCGCTGGCGGGAGGGACTAATTGAAATCGAGCCGACACCGCTTCCCGTCAAGCTGAAGAAACGTGGCCGGTTCCTTGTCGCGACGCCGACGCAGTCAATCGAGCGACTCACGAACGAGTCCGTCGAACAGACACGCCGACAGCTGACCCGCAATCGAGCAGCCTCCTCCTAGCCCCGTATGGGTAGCTTTCTCCCCGATACCAGCGTCATGGTCGCCACGGTATGCACCTGGCATGAGCATCATGAGCGCGCGATCACGGAGATGGAACGCCGAATTACAGAGCGGGAATCTCTCGTCATCGCCACGCCGACCCTGATCGAAACATATGCGGTGCTCACTCGACTTCCGCCACCCCATCGGTTGTCGCCGAAGGATGCCCTGACCATCATCGACACGAGCTTTTTCTCCCATGGATCACTTACAGGCTTGGACAATAAAACCTTTCGTCCATTGCTCCGAGAAGCCGCCGATCACGACATTGCAGGTGGCCGAACCTATGATTGGGTCATCGCAGCTTGTGCGAGAGCGGCGCGAGTGACAACGCTGCTCACGTTTAACACGAGAGACTTTTTAAGCTTTCGCCTGGACGGCATCGAGATTCATACTCCTTAAAATAACTTCTACCACATTTGATCTCGCCAAGCGGGCAAGACAATTCGCACCACTGGTTCCGCTGAATGAAGAAAGTTTCGGAGGCTCCATCATGAAACAACCAACCCTTCGCCAGCTCAAGATCGACCGAGAAGGCACTGAACTCATTCGCACTGCGCTTCGAAAGAAGGGGCGATCACCGTCACCGTCAACCTTGACGCAGCCGACCTTCGCGCAGCAAAGACTCACTCCAAGAAAGCAGGAATTCCCTATCAACGCATGGTGAAGACCTTCTCTCTACGACGGTGTCCCAACAAGAGTGGATTCAGTCCCGTCTGGCACGACTTGAGCAGGAACTCCGCAAGATCAAGCGCCACGTCGCCGCCTAGCAACTCGTTGTCTATCAAATGACATAAAGGAGCTCGAGGTCACGGCGCCTGCCTAATCTCTGTGGCCTGACTGGCAAGCTGCCGAGAATCGCCAGTGTCCAGCCACATACGTCAGCTGCCCTGCGCCACAGGCAAACGAACTAATCCGCTTTGAGAACAAAGGCTTCGGGAATAGAATCGGCTTTCGCCGTACACAATACAAAGGCCGACCCCTGAATTCGCCCATTCTGTAGCTTTGCCTTAGCGCAATAGATCAGTACAGTGAAGGTGGAATGCCCTTTAGAACGCACCAGGAGCTTGGATAGATGGTGCGGACCACTACGTCTCTATCACCTAAATAACGGATGTCCATAACTCCTGCGTCCTGCACGGAATTGATATCCGTCCCCAAGCGATCAGGTACTCTTCCCCTGATGACTACTTCGCAGCTGAAATCGGACCAGCAAGGGCTTCCAGCGGCTTCTGTTCAGCCTTGACGCCAAACACCATGGCCACAATGGCACCGAGAAGCATAAGTGCAGCGCCTACGAGATCGCCGTAGAATACTGAGGTGGGGGACTCTTGGATGAGCATACTGAAAAGCCGGTGAGCCAACACCCCAGACCCTTGTCCTACGACGAAAAAGACTGCTATAGCCCTTGCTCGAATTTCAAGTGGAAATACTTCACTTACCGTCAAGTAGGCCGCGCTAGCTCCTGCGGACGCAAAAAAGAAAATGATCGACCATGCCAAGGTTTGCGTTACCGCTGTCAGATAGCCTTGCCAAAATAAGTATCCTGTACACGCAAGGAGCAAACCAGATGTCGCGTATGTAAATGCGATCATGAGCTTACGTCCAATCGTATCGAAGAAGCGGCCGAGGAGCAAAGGCCCCAGGAAATTTCCTATCGCGAATGGGACAAGATACAGCCCTACTTGGCTCGACGAGACCCCAGAGAATTTTGTCAGTACAAGAGGGTATGTAAAGAATATCGCATTGTACAAGGCCGATTGAGTAACCATGAGAGTCACGCCAAGTATGGCGCGTTTGGGATAAATCTTCACTAATTGCCGTACCACGGTCTTGAATGTCACTTGGGTATTTGTATGGATGGTCATGTTGCCTACAGGCTCTGGGAGAACATCCACTCGTTTGTCTTTTCTTACCTGCTCCTCGATCGTCGTGACGATCGCCTCGGCTTCTTGTAGTCGCCCATGGGTCATAAGCCAACGGGGGCTTTCAGGCACCAGCCGGCGAACTAGCAAAATACCCAGACCTAAGATACCGCCCAATCCGAAGCAGAGGCGCCAACCCAGCCATTCTGGAACGATGTCTGAATCCAGCAATGGGATTGATATCAGTGCACCAGCTGCCGTACCAACCCACCAGCTGCCGTTAATTGCGAGAGCCGTTTGACCGCGTGTTCGTGCTGGGATGAGCTCATCGATGGCAGAGTTAATGGCAGAGTATTCGCCACCAATGCCGGCACCGGCTAGAAAGCGGAAACAGAGAAAGCTCCAGAAGTTCCATGAGAATGCGCTCAATACAGTAGCGGCGAGGTACAGCAGAAGGGTGACCAGGAACCACCGCTTGCGTCCCTCACGGTCAGCCAAGTAGGAAAACACTATGGCGCCTATCACCGAACCTATCAGATACGCAGAGAC
>SWDG01000005.1:10313-111956 GCA_005116965.1 Nitrospira sp.
GTGTCGACGCTTCTTTCGGGTATGCCTGAGCTGGCTTACTGTAAGGGTCTTTTGAGGAGGGTATGAATTTGAAGCAGCTTTTATGCGGCCGTGCTGATCATACTTTGTCGCAGGATATGTATTTTTCGATGACGCCCACGAACGAATTCAAGAGAACGCGTCCGCTTCTTGATCAAGATCCCCGAGTCCAGCTCACCTCCACCGAGTACGGCTTCCAGATATTTCCCCGTTAAGCCAAGCTCTCGATACAAATACGCGAGGTCGACGGGATCGATGGGTAAGCTGTCGCATCTTCCTGACGATCTATTTGCTGTGAAGCAACGGAAGGGCTTGCTCTAGGCAAGCCCTTCCGTTCGCTACTTCGTTCTCCCACTATTATTGCATCTTACCGCTTCTTCCGATTGGCCAAGTGCCCGGATCGCACCTGGCACGCCAGGACGTCACAGATCACCCGCGTGGCCATGAGGCTGGTGATCTCAGCAGCATCGTAGGGCGGTGAACACTCGACGATTTCCATTCCCGCCAGAGGTTTTGTATCCGCAATGATTTGGAGAAACTTCAGCACTTCACGCGGTAGAAACCCGCCCGGTTCCGGCCAGCCGGTGCCCGGCACGAAGGCCGCATCCAAACAATCCACATCGAAGCTGAGCCACACCGCATCCACCCCATCAAACGCCACTTCGAGCGCCTGCTTCGCCGCATTCTCGATGCCCATTTCCACGCAGTCGGTCACGGTCATGATCGAGGTTTGACGTTCACGGCCGGACCTCACGCCGGGTCTGGGCGCTTGCCAGCCGCCGATGCCGATCTGCACCAGATTCTTGGCCGGCACGTTGGGAATGTTCGTCGCATGAAACCAGGGCGTGGTGTGCATGCGTTCGTCGAGATCGGTCTCCTGTGTGTCCACATGCCGATCGAAGTGCAGGATACCGAGCTTCTTGCCGTTCATATTCTGTGCCACGCCCCGCACAGTGGCAAAGCCCAAGGAATGGTCCCCGCCCAGTACCACGGGAAAGGCGCCGCTGGCATAGACATGGCCGACCCCTTTGCTGACCTGATCGAATGTCTTTTCGATGTTGCCGGGGATGGTGAACACGTCACCGAGATCGCACATGGAGATCGACTCTCTGAGATCCACGCCGAGCTCGAAGCTATAGGTGCCATACAACGCAGAAATCTTGCGGATGCCTTGGGGACCGAATCGAGTCCCTGCCCGATAGGTAGTCCCCCCGTCGAACGGCGCGCCGAGAATGGCGACATCGTATTCCCCGCACTTGCGGACATCTTCGACATACGGTGCTTTAGTGAAGGTGTTGATGCCCGCGAAGTGCGGGAGCTCTCCACGACTAAAGGTGGGAATGCGGCGATCTTTGATGGAATCGGCGCCCTGCAGGCCCAATTCAAGACCTCGGGCCACTTCTTCTTCATATTTCGTCGTTGGCAGCAGCGCCTCCGCTTCCACGGCGAACTTCGCCTCTGGCCCATATTTGTCATGCAGGGGAACCTTGCCTTGGTATGTTCTCTTCTTTGCCATGCGTGCTCCTTTCTACCGGATGAATGGATTCTGACTCTCTCTCTGAAACGCTCCTTACCGCACGTGACTTTTGCACACTGCCTTCCGTGATTCTTAACGTGGTTCGGTCCTTCCGGGCTGGACTGATGCCTTGTTACTACCGACAAGGATATACAGCGTCGTCACCGTGAGGATACTGCCGAGAACCAGCGGAACGGCCCAGAGTTGCCACCAGGGGGCATCGGGCGACACGGCATAGGGGCGCGGCCAGGCGATGTTGACGAATTCAAAGAGCGACCAGAGAAACGCCGCCGTATTGATCGGTAATCCCCACGAGCCCAGTTTCAGTTGACCTAACGAAGGGTCCCAGCGACCCGTGAGACGGGTGTAGAGTCCGACGCCCGTAGTCATTGCAAACATGGCATACAATCCGCCCGTGCCGAACGCCAGCACCGTGGCGACGGCTTCATCATTGAGACCAAAGAGCAAGCCAAGCGTGGCCAGCAGCACCGTAAACAGCACGGCATTCCGCGGAGCACCGGCAGCGGTCACCCGACTGAGGGTGGCCGGCATACTTCCTTCGCGAGCCATGGAAAATACGATACGAGAGGTGTACTGGACCATGGAGGACCCGCAAGCCAGAAATGCGATCATGACAATGGCCAGAAACGGGGTCTCTGCCCAGGCACCAAAGTTGGCGACGATTACGGGTGTGACAGGATCGGATGCGGCACTCGTCTGCTGTAAGGTCTCGCGGTTGAAGCTCAGGGTGAGGGCGGCAGAGTTGAAGAGCACTACGCTTCCCACCATGCAGAGAGAGAAAAAGATTGCACGCGGCACCATCCGTTTGGGATCGTGCGTTTCTTCGGCGATGGTCGAGCAGGCATCGAACCCGATGAATGCCCACCCAGAAATCGCAAGCGCCGCGAGAAACGCGGCGGTCTGGCTGGGAGCGGTTCCTGTCCCCAGATGGGCGAACAGTTCGGAGAAATCATGCTGCCGGAAAAAGAAAAATAACAGCAGCGCGACGCCGAACGAGCCGACGATTTCCGCATAGACCCCCAGGGAAATGAGGAACTTGAAGACCGAGACGTGGACCAGATTGAGGACAGTGCAAACCAGCAGAAAGACCGCTCCCCATATCACGAGGGTGACTCCTGTGCCACCTCCTGACCCGAAAAAAATAGCCAGCCAGACACCGCCGGTATAGGCGGTCGTGGTGAGCATGGCGATCGTGGAGCTGACGTAGATGGCTCCGGCGTACGTGCCGGTGGTGGCACCTCCGAGCTGCCTCGCCCACTTGTACGCGCCTCCCGCGATCGGAATCTGCGAGGACAACTCCGCATACACGGTCGCGACCAGCAGCTGCATCACCAAACAGAGCGCCAGTGCCGCGAACCACCCACCACCTGTGACGATGGTCTGCACACCGATAATGGCGTAGAGCCCTGCAACCGGCGAAACCGTTGCGAAGCCGATGGTCAGGCTGTTCCAGAGACTGAGGCTGCGGTGAAGTGTCTCGGGAGGATTCCTAGCGGGAGCAGGAACAACCGTATCCTGACTTTCGTGGCTTACCATGGCAGACCTCTCTGACTCGGCAGCAAGTCTGACTGATCCGGCATGGAGAAAATTTGTGGATAGAGATGCATAACGAAGCCTCCTGCTGGAAGGTTATATTCCCAAAAGGCCATGTACCTCAGTACATGATCTCCCGGGTTTTTATCCCTCCGTGGAGCCTCGTTATAGGAGGCCGAAAACTCTTGGACCAGACGCTCCCTCCTAAGTAAGGAAGAAAGCCGGAACCCTAGTTTTCCTTTTGGAACGATTTCGATCACATGGTATTAATTTGCCATACCAAAGTCAAGTCACTAGACGCACACCAAATCCTCACCGGTGACTCCGCATCTGTGGCCTTCTCTATTCCCCCCTCTCCTTCTGATCATCTACCCTGCAGATAATCAGACTTCATCCGTAGCCGTGCCCCGATTGACTTTTTTTACCCCTGGCGAGTAGGGTCCATTCTTAAAATAGTTCATGTGAGGGAGGGAGTCGGATGCAGATTCAGGTCAATACAGATAACCATATCCATAGACGTGAGGAGATCGTCGCTCTTGTTGAGACCAGTGTGGAAGGAGCAGTCGGCCGATTTCGTGATCGGATTACACGGGTCGAAGCGCATCTCAGCGATACCAACAGTCACAAAACAAAAGGTGACGATATCCGTTGCGTCCTGGAAGCCAGACTAGCCGGTCACCAGCCCATCGCCGTGACTCATCAGGCCTCGACGGTCGAACTAGCCTTGAGCGGAGCGGCAGACAAACTCGAACGGTCGGTGGAGAGCACGCTCGACCGACTTAAGGAGCGATAGACACTTCTGCAAATGCTTTGTTTTCCCCTCAGAATCTCGTCCGAGATGGACGTGGCTTTTTGAAACGCAGTTCAGGATCCTGTCGCTCCCAATGATCTCCCGACGAGACCGCTATCTTCTTCAGAAAGCGAAGATCGGTTTCAATACGGTCAGCGGATAGCGTCATGGCCACCAGATACGGCTTCTGCGACGCCTGTTCTTGACTCGTCCCCTTTTACGCAGTTGTGCTAGGATGCCCTCCTGTACGCGCGCCTGTGATCTGTACTCCATACATGTGGATGCCATGACACCCCCGGCTCCTTCACCAGCTTCCGACTATCGCTTTTTGCTTCTCATGGTCCCCTCGCTGTTCATTCTGCTGCTCGCAGTCGGCCTGTTTGAGTTCAGTTCCAATATCACCGTAGACAATTTCCATAACCTCACAAGCCGACTGATGCACCGCGCGTCGGAAGCGTCAAAGGAATCCCTCGATCCCACTCATTTTCTCGTGGAGGTCAAATCCAGGTATATCTGGCTGACGACGGTGGTGGTAGCCCTCGTGGCCGGGCTCTACGCCTTGATCGTGTGCGGGATCATCGTCTACCAATCGCTTCCTCGACCACAGCTGCTGCTTGTCACAGCCGTAGGAATCTTCCTCGCATCCATCGGACTGGCCTTTATCTGGTCGCTGGATGACACCCATGCGCTCTACCGAGCCGTGTTCAGCTTCAGCTATGACAACCTACGCCAGGCCGGACCTCAGCGGATCGGTGAACATCTCTTACGGTACGCGATGGTGGTTGTGTCCATCGTCAATGTGCAAGCCATGGTGGTGCCGGTGGTGGCTCTGCTTGCAGCATGCAGCACGCTTGCGCCGCCGATGGCGGGAGCTCAACCCGATCCCGAGTTTTATGCGCTGCAGATGAGACGTTTGAAAGAAGTGCTGACTGCAGCCTCGGCGATTCTTGTCGCAGGAGTCTTGCACATGGGAGCCTGGCTGCGGTGGCCGGCGGCGTTGATCGCCGATAAAGATGCGCACGAAGCCGTGCTGGGAACGGCCTTGGCCATTACTCTGTTTTGGGGCGTGACCTTTACCTTGATGCTGGTCTCCACATATCTCCCCGCCGCCCTGGTTCTTGCAAAACGAGCAGCGGCTCTCCTGCAAAAGAGATCCTCTCAACGGTCCGTACCCACACCGCAGGAGTGGCTCAAAGACAATGGCCTGTTTTTGTCGTTGCAGGACCATTTTCCCCAGTTCGGACTCATGCTTGCCCCCCTGCTTGCCAGCCCCTTGAGCTCTCTGCTGCTTGCTCCGTTGACTCCAACGGGCTAGCCCGCATTATTCATGAACACTTCTGCTGCAATCGCCGATCCGCTGTTGCGACAAGCCTGTGCCAGCGGACTCGCCCCTCGGACTCTCGACGTACTGCACGAATACGCCTCAGATCCTCCGGGCTCCGTGCGCCGGTCTCACAACGCGGCTTGGCGATTTCGCGACGAACTGTCATAAATAATGCGGGCAAGTAGGAAGGCTGAACGTCAGCCGGATTGGTTCTTGCAGCACTTGATGAATGAGGGTGTACTCGGGGTAGTCACAACTGGGAGCGGACCACTTCACGGAGCTCAGTCTCGGTTACCCACGCGTCTGGCGAGTCTCAACGGGTTCTGATGAATGAGATCCCGGTTTATCGAGAAACGTCAACAGAGCGATCAGCGCCAGGCCCGAAAGAAACCACGCACAGGCTGCTCTCCATTCCCTTTGGAACAATGCAAACAGACCCATCAGAAGCACCACTCCACCCACTAGCCCAGCAATGCTTGTCCCAAACGAACTCATAGCCCTTTCCCCCTGTCATTCATGAATTTCAGAGACCATGCTGATGGCACCAGAATGGCAAGACATCGACTTTTCTCCGCATCGTACTGTGGCAACGTTCAGCGAGAAAATTCTACTCCTTCTCGCAGGATGATGAAACAGTATCGGCCAGGACATTATCACTGCCCCCGGTAGGGCGTAGTCACTGTTGGCCTAGGCCTTGCGCTGCTGTTGCTGCGGATGCTGAGGCCACCCTTGCTGATCTCGCGTCACTCCCACTCATCACCGACAAGTGAAGTGGCAGTACTCGACGGGGCTAGGAGGCGCTGTCATGGCCATCTGGATGGCATCTACATCGTAGCCGATCTCTTCCAAATCCTTTTGTGCACGGGTGAGTTCCTCTTCGGTTACGTAGGCCACAGTGTCGGGAATGCCGTTGTCTTTGAGTGCGCGCACGATCGCGCCCAAGGTCTCTCGCTCGTCCGGCGGCATATTGGCGCCTAACGGAAATTCGAGCCGTCGACGATAGGGACTCTCAAATGTTTCGTTCACCGCCCTGATGGTCTTCAGCACAAGTCTGTCTTGTTCCCAAGCTTGCAGTGTAGGCCCAGCAGAGGGATGCGTCGCCAGCAGATCCATGAGGGTGATCACATTCGTATTCAACGACCTCCCGACGAATTCCCGCTGGGGCTCACAGGTCATCTGCTTCAGCCCCAGATGCTTGGCCACAGCATCGACTAACGCGAAGTTGATCATGAAACTGTATTGCCCACCGAACTGGCCGTAGCAGGGCTTTTCGGGATCGTTCAAGACATTCATGTCGGCGGTCCCGGCATCGAAGGCGCTGAAACCGACCGCGTCCGGAGCGAGAAGCCGCTTCGCCTCTTTTAGCGTGGCGAAGGCCCCAACATTGACTGGCACCAAGACTTCTTGGTCGATAGCCTGGAGGAAGTCGACGATGGTTTTCCGGTAAGGCAGGTCTTTCCATTCGACTTTGCGGTATTCTTTTTCCCAAACCAGTTCATCAAGGAACGGAGGGAACGTTTTGAGCGTTGTAAGATCCTTGTCCTGAAACGCCCGGACGAACGCCGACCAATCTTGGATCTTGGCATGGAGCGACTCGCTCAGATTGGGACGGAGATACTCTTCCTCGACTTCACCGCCATGTTTCGCCAACAATTTCGTTGGCAGATCGTTCCACAACTCGCTACAGATGATCCGGTCGACGGTCCCATCTGCCACTCCCTCCACCAGCTCAATTGATCCACAATGGGTATCCACACGATCCCGATGCACTGCCAGTTCTGGATGGGCCAAAGCCCCGACCAATACCGACTCTTCCCAATCGACCATGACATACCGCACATGTGGGTAGACCGCGCCTTCTTTATCGAGAGCCTTGAGATGACTGAGGAAACAGGCCGCCAGGTTGCCGTTGCCAGGCCCCAGCTCTAGAATGGTAAGGGGTGAGGGGTGAAGGGGCACACGTGAGGAATCAGCCGGTTGACGATTTCTCGTCTTCTCGCGTTTGGTGACGCGCTCGAAATAATCAGCCGCCAGCGCATGGGCGAGCCGAAAGTCGGCCGAGGCGAACGTTTGATAGTATGATCGGAGTTTGTCCCCTCGCAGCCCATAAAAGAGCTGGTTGAGATGGATCTGCCACTGATCAAGCGGCTTATACTCCCCGATCAACTGCGGAAGGGCGTCAGCATCTTGCAACATGTCGTCCCGTCACCAGTGAGAATGTTCGACGAATTGTCCGTTCAGTGGCCGAAATCCTAACAGATGGCTGGAAAATGCCGCAATGGGCTCCTTGCTCGCCGATTTCTTGACAGGGTCCCCTCGACAGGTGTAGCAGACAGATATGATGACCAGAGGATTTCATCTGACCGGCGGTGTGATGGTGGCGGTGCTGCTGTGGAGTCAGGCAACGCCTGCCGAAGAGATCCCACTCACCGAGAACGTGCCGATCTCCGAGTTTCAAAACCGCACAGAGGACATCAAAGCCTACGATTTCGATGCTCCACCGCGTGGCATGTTTCGCTCAATCGCCATGGCCGAAGACTTTGAAGAGCGCCTGGGACCCCTTCGAACTCATGAAATCGTGCCGATCAAACCAACTGAACGATTTCGTGAGGATGTGGCTGCCATTTTCATTGTCTTCTCACTGCATCAACATTATCAGGCCTTCACAGTGTTCGGCCGATGCATGCCCGAACAGGTGGCCAGTGTCTTACCCGGAACGATCGTCAGCGAAGACGCGATGCACATTGCCCTGGAGGATGAAAGCGGGTATCTCACGTTGTCGCCCCCACAGAAGGGCTGGAAGCCTGGGCGCTACAAGGTCGAAATTCATACCGGCGAGCAAGTCAATGAGATGACCCTCATGGGCACAATGCGTTTCACCATTGTCACATCCGGCCACTAGCCTGATTGACGATCAGCCCCGAGCCTCCCCGGCATATGTTTGACCCTCTCCCCGCCTTCCGTTAGAATGCGCCAGTTTTTATCGTAACCTCAGACTACAGCTCGAATTTTTGCTATCATGACGACGCCATCCAGCTCCCATTCCAATCCTTGGGCCTCGGTCATCATCCCGATCAAGGATGAACAGGAGAACCTTTCTCCACTTATGGCAAGCCTGCTGAAAGTCATGGATTCGCACGAGCTATCACGCTCCCGCTCGTACGAGATTCTCTTCGTCGACGATGGGAGCAGCGATGGGAGCAGCGACGAGCTGGACCGATTGGCTCGCGAGCATGCTCAGGTGCGAGTGTTTCACTTCGACCGCAATTACGGCAAGACCTGTGCTCTTGAGGCCGGCTTTCGGCAATCTTCGGGCGAGATCATCATCCAGATCGACGGAGACCTTCAACAGGACAGCGAAGATATCTTGAAGCTGATTCCCTATACCGCCTCTCATGACGTGGTCTGCGGATGGAGGCAGCAACGACAGGACGGCTTCGTGAAGATGATCTCCTCCCGAATTGCGAACCCTGTGCGCAACGTATTCACTCATGACGGTGTCCATGATACGGGATGTCCGCTCAAGGTCTTTCGACGCCCCGTTTTGGAGCGGATTCGACTGTTTGAGGGAATGCACCGGTTTTTCCCGGCGCTCGCTTTGATGCATGGCTTTACAGTGACCGAAGTGCCGGTTCGGCATTATCCACGCATTCATGGGATATCTAAGTACGGCATGGGGAACCGCCTGTTCAAGTCGCTCTATGATCTGATCGCGGTTCGATGGATGCAACATCGTGTGTTGCGCTACAAATTCCGTGATAACTGACATGCGCGACCAACCCCAAGGCAGAGCCTTCTACGATGCTGACCTGCTGATGTTGGCCTCCTTCCGACTACCTCAATGACTACTGAAACCATCTGGCTCGGCATCGGTTTTCTCGGCCAAGGACTGTTTTTTGGTCGTTGGTTGGTACAATGGATTGCGTCCGAACGGACCGCCGAAAGCCGCGTCCCCGTTTCCTTTTGGTATATGAGTCTCATCGGAGGGCTGATTACGCTAGCCTACGCGATCTACCGAAAAGACCCTGTGTTTATCTCAGGGCAAGCACTCGGGGCGGTCGTCTACGTGCGCAATCTGGTCCTCATTCAGCGCGCGGATCAAACCAAGAGCGCGCCTCGGCCGCAGGCATGAGCAAAAGCAACACACACTGCCGTTCGGCGTCTTTCACGACCCACTGGTAACGGCCACATCCGACCATGGAACGTACCTCTCCCCAACCGATACAACTGCTTCTTCTGCTGCTCCTCTCTGGCCTGCTTTTTTTCACCGGCCTCGGCAGCATGGGCTTGACGGATCGCGATGAAGGCCGCAATGCCGAAGCCGGACGAGAAATGTTCGCCTCCGGCGACTTCGTCACCCCAACCTTCAATGGGGAACTACGTGTCGCCAAGCCGGTCTTTGTGTATTGGCTGATGACGATGTCGTACCACGCCTTCGGCGTGAGCGAGTTTGCGGCGCGGGCGCCCTCAGCCCTATTCGGGGTTGGGTTGATCGTGATGCACTATCTGTTTCTCACTCGGCTGCGTGGCCCAACTGTCGGCCTATTTGGGGCCTTGATGTTGCTGTTGAACATTGAGGTACTGGCGCTCGGGCGCATGGCGATTACCGATAGCGTCCTGATCTTCTCCACCACCTTGTCGCTCTACGGGTTTTGGCTCGGCCTTCATGAACCGGGCCGAGGGCGCCATTGGATCTGGGCCTTTTATACCGGCATGGCCATCGCGACTTTAACCAAGGGACCGGTGGGATTCGCCGTGCCGCTGATTACTGGTTTCTTGTATCTCGCTGCCACCCGGCAATGGCTGATCTTTTGGCAGAGAGGCGCACCTATCGTCGGCATGATGTTGCTTCTTCTCCTCGCCGGTCCCTGGTATGTCGCCATGTTCCTTCTCCATGGAGATGCCTATTCCTCTCAAGCGAAAATCCACACGGTGGGGCGATTCCTCGCTCCGATGGAAGGCCACGGAGTGGGCTGGTGGTTCTATTTTCCGGTCCTGCTGCTGGGCTTTTATCCGTGGAGCGCATTCCTACCGGCAGGGCTCTATCGAGCCTATCAGAGCTGGCGAGCATGGCGCCTGATGAGGAATCGCGCACACGACTCAGAGACACCGCCATGGTCCGGTGAGGAGTTAGAGTGGTTCGCAGGACTCTGGGTTGTCGGCGTGTTCATCTTCTTTAGCCTCTCCTCCACCCGACTGCCCCACTATATCGGCCCGTTGTTTCCTGCCTGCGCCCTCCTGGCTGCGTTGTTTTGGGCTCAAGGGCTAAAAGATTCATCCACGAGAGGTCTGCGCGGGTCGATCCATTTCATGATGGGGATTGGCTATCTCCTAGCAATCGGCTTTGCGAGCGCGCCGTCTCTGTTTGTCAAATTTTCAGGAAAGATGATCAAGGAGTTCCCGCTCGCCACTCAATTCGATCTGGGCATCGGTCCGTACGTCGGCGCAACCATCATCGTGGTCGCTATGGGGCTGATCGGATATTTTGGCTTGAACGACAACAGGCGAGGCATGGCCTTTGGGGTGGCCGGAGGCACGCTGGCAAGTGTATTTCTTATCGCCATCCTGATGGTCGTTCCCGGACTCAATCGCTACGCAATTGCGCCGCCGCAGGAATTAGCTTACGCAGCCGGGTTGAACCTGAATCCGACCGACCAACTGATTGCGTTCGGTTCAACCAGACCATCCATGGCCTTCTACGCGAGGCGAACCGTGACCTTTATCCCAGCCAACGAAATCGACCGGCTGCGTACGGCACTGCGCAAAGAGGGCCGGACGATGATCCTCCTCCCGGAATACGTTCAGGATGCCTTGCCGGAAGAAGCGGCTAGATTTCAGCCGATTCTTAAGCGGTACGGCTACGTCTTGTTAGGCAATCAACCGATAATCACCCTGCCTCAGGATGCAGAAGCTACCTCGGCAACACCTCCTAAGATTCTCGGACACTAATCCGTGAAGCGTATTTCGTGAAGTGTGAAACGCAGGATTTGTCTTGTGGAGACGAGATACGAACGACGCTTCACGCGCGACGCATTGGTCACTGAAAGGACAGGACCCCTCGCGCATCAACAAGAATCAGAATGGCGAGGGCCACCCCCCCAAGTAAGGCACTTTCCCGCATCATAGACCAGCCAGGCGATTCCTCAGCGTGGTCGTCGTTTCGACCTATCGCGTCGAGCCAGCACGCCATGCAAGCGAATCCGACCGACGAGAGGACAAGAGGTGAGGTCGTCAGGGCAGCCAATCCGTACGCCATCAACAGCGCTGAGGTATTCGAGTGCCAGCGCTCTCCTGTGCTTCTCCTGCGGACCCAATGAGTTTTCCGTATCCATAAGCCGCCCACTACTGCACCAACTCCCAGCGCCACGAAGAGGATGCCCACCATTCCATCTTCCATTCGATGGGAGAGAACCCAAAGTAAGGCAAATACCGCCGAAGCACCCATCGCCGCGTATCGTAGTCCATCCTGTATTGACGCGCGCCATTGTCTTAATGGAGCCGTCGCGATGAAGCCACTGAGGATGCCGATCACCATCCCTCCAAGGACATCGGTCGGGAAATGCGATCCTCGGAGGACACGACTGAGGGCGACGAATAGTGCGATCACGATACAGAGCGGTCCGACGAGGGGAAACCGTCTAGCCAGCACCGTCGCGACGGCAAAACTCGCCGTGCTATGTCCCGACGGAAAAGAGTCCAGTCCCGATGCCCAGGAAAGGGTCATCTGCCAGTCTCCCGCATGGACAAACTTTGGTCGAGGCCTGCCGATGAGGTGTTTCAGCCCGTTGGCGAGCAGCGCAGCAATGCCGTGAGCAATCAGCGACTGAATCGCGACTATCTTGACAGTCGGTTTTTCAAAGGCCCACGCGCCGACGAGCAGAAGGAGGCTTACGGCTGTCAGCCGCCATCCTTGGCCGATCCAGTCTCCCGTATCGCTGGTGAACGCCATCCACGGAATGGTGAGTTGGTCCCAGGGGAGATGAACCGTCACCGATCGCACATACTTGGTGATCGGCAGATCAAACTGGGCCACACCAAGAAAGCTGATGGCCAGCGCGACACAGGAACTACCGACTGCCGCAATCGAGGAGATTGTGTTCTGAGATGACTGAGACGGGGCTCTCATTACGTCATCATTTATAACGAGGCGCCCTGGATGTCCGGCCCTCTTCACCACTTGTCCATCACCGATCACCGTGCCTTACGGCACCCAGTCGGCCAGGAATACATTGAATTCACCAGATTCTTTGGCATGTCGATCTGAGACCCACACGAGACGTTTGCCGTCTGGGGAAAACATGGGGAAACTATTAAAGTGGCCTTCAGTAGTGAGACGTTCCAACCCAGTTCCGTCGTCACCCACCAGATACAGATGGAAACTGGGACGTCCCCCTTCCCCTCTCGTTTCGATATTGGAGGAAAAGATGATACGTTTGCCGTCAGGATGAAAATACGGAGAAAAATTTGACGCGCCGGTCGTGGTGACCTGTTTCTTCCCAGACCCATCGGCATTCATGACAAATAGTTCAAGCTGACCTGGCTCAATCAGCCGTTGTGCCAACAACTCTTTATATTTGGCCACTTCGGACGGATCCGTCGGATGGGCCGCTCGATAGACGAGTCGCTTGCTGTCCGGTGAAAAGAACGCTCCGCCATCATATCCGATATCGTCCGTCAGGCGACGCACGTTCGAACCGTCCAGATTCATCGTATAGAGGTCAAGATCTCCATCCTTCACCGAAGTCCAGACAATTGTCTTCCCGTCAGGCGAGATCGTGGCCTCGGCGTCATATCCCGGTGACGCAGTCAGCCGCTGCAGGTCCTGTCCGTCGAGATTCGCAGCGTAGACATCGTAATCGTCGAGTGCCCATCGATAGGCGCCATCCCGTTTTGGTTTCGGCGGGCAGTCTGGCCCCGTAGCATGTGTGGATGAGTACAGCACCCGGCTGTCACCGGGGAAAAAATAGCCGCACGTCGTTGCTCCCTTCCCAGTACTCACCAAGCGGACGGTCTCGCGTTCCACATCCATCACATACATTTGATAGCATCCCAGCCCTGACTCGGCTGATTTTCGTGGGGAGGCTGACACATCTTTCATCCAGTTATTCGTCGATTGAAAAATCAGCTTGGTCCCATTGAATGAAAAATAGGCCTCCGCGTTCTGGCGGCCAACGGTTAGCTGACGGATATTGGCAAGATGCCGTTCTATAGAAGGAGCTGCCGCCACAGCCTCTTTGTGTTGATCTGCGGCCAGGGCAAATGGGGGAACCCCCATCAACACACAACACCCCAAAATCGAAATTCCATAGGTCTTACGGCGTTGCATCGATCCTGACCTCCTTCACATCCGGCAAACCAGGCCACACTTCGCGTTTCGTCACAAATCCGTCTTGAAAAATCACGTAACTATGCCACCCGTAATAAAACAGATAACGGGACACTTTCTCGACCGCACCCGAGGTCACGCCATACAGCACCGTGATGAGGCTGCCCGGCACATCCGCTCGATGGCAGGAGAACAGCACTGCCATCTTTGGCCCGTCATAAGCTTGACCATCGACCTGGAACCCCTGATCCCCGAGAGTAATTCGATCACCACAAGACTCCTGCACCACTGATTGAACCGCCTGTCGCTGGTCGGCTCCTGCCAGTACCAGGATCGATCCATCATGGGGGAGGGCATTCTCTTTGAGTGAGACCACCGTCGTTCTACGCGATTCCGTGAGCTCATGGTCGGTGATGCGATCCACAATCTGCTGCAGCGGCGACGCAGGGTCAACAAACGCCCGCACCACCGTCTTGTGTGGATCCGTCACATAGCCATTCAGCATCGGCGGCAGCTGACGTCTCGTCAACCGACGAAATACCATTGCGTGCGGATCAAGCTCCACCCGCAACGGTTGATCGGGCAGGACGAATTCGGCAACGCTCCTTTGCGAGAGGCTCAGCATGATCGACTTGATGTCCGTCGATTCCTTCATCACGACTTTGATAGGGATCGTCATCCGAAACGGCTTCTCGGCCTGTTCAACCTGAACCGTCAGCCGCCAAGCTTCCTTGCCGCCCTCTGCTTTCACGCGACGAGCCTGGACATCCCGCAAGGATACTCGTGGGGCACCGGGCTGTCCGACCCATTGCTCAAAAAACCACCGCAAGTCCTGACTGCTTTCTCGAGAAAAGACTTCCTCGATTGATTGCCAGTCCGCCGGGCGATTGCGATAGCTGCTGACGAAGATCTTCAAGCCTCGCCAGAATAGCTCGTCTCCAATTTCTTGCCGAAGGAGGTGAAACACAAAGGCCGATTTTTGGTAGCCGATAGCATTGTCTTTCTCGTCATGCTTTCTCAGAAACTGGGAAACTGCATAGTCGGTTTCAGGCCTCACATAGAGATTATACCCATCAAGCATCATTCGCCGTTGTTCGAAGGCTTGCGCAGTATCCTGCACCAGCTCATGCCAGTAGTAATTTGCCAAGTAGGTCGTCATGCCTTCGACCCAATTCCCATGATCGTCGCGATTGAACACCGAATTACCGATCCATGAATGGACGATCTCGTGACCCAAAGCATAGGGTTGGATATAGTGGCGCTTGATGCTGCCACTGCCGAGTAGGGTGAACGACGGCAGTCCAAGGCCGCTCGCAAAGAAATTCTCAACCACTGCAAATTTATCGAAAGGATAGTCCCCGAGGATCCTGACATACGCGTCAAGATACTGAGCAGTCGCATTGAGATACTCATCCACCAAGCCCGCATTGTCGGGCAAGAAATGGGTCTGGAGTTCGACCCGCTGTCCTGTCGGACTTTTCCATTCCCGCGATGTCGTCACAAACTTGTTGGCAACGATCGTGAACGCCTCAGACTTGTCCTGAACGACCCAGGTTGAGGAGGTCTTTCCCGCGCTCGTCGTCTCGCCTTCCTTACTGCCCGATGCCACCACCGTCCAGCCCTGTGGAATCTGAGCCGTCACTCGATAGGTACTGAAGGAGCCGATGACATCTGGGTACCATTGGCTCTCACCGCTTAAGTACACACCTTCCACACCGATATGTCCCGCGGTCTCGCTGGGGGTCACGAATCTCAAGTGGCGCGGTTCTCTGGGAGGGTCATTGATCTGCCCCCGATAACTCAGGACCAATGCTATTTTCCGGCCATGGTCTTTGGGAAGAGAGACAACAATGCGTTGGGCCGAGGTCTCAGGAGGACGCACTATCGTGAACGGGACGACTTCATCCCGGCCTCCCTGCCCGCCCGAAACCGAGTGCGTTCGCATAACAACGGACTCGACATGCAGCGTATGGGCAAGCGTAAACGTGGCCAACGTGACCTGTGAGTTTACTTCTAGTTCGATCTGATCCCTCGCCACAAGCTCATGTGCTGCGGGAATCATCTCAACTGAGAGGGTGTGATGAACGTTGGTGATAGTCTCCTGGGCAGGCAGAGCCGAGACACACCACGTGTGTACGATGGAGGTCGCCAGCAGACCGATGAGACAAGAGGGAAGGACGCGCTTCCTGATGGACATCAGGAAGCGTTTTAGCACTCGCGGCAGACGAGTACAAGCTGGATCGCGGTTAAGAGGCGTTCAAGATCGACTGGTTTGATTAGGATCTCCTGAGGGGCTAGACTCCACGCTTCTCTAAGCAGTTCCTCATTGTGACTTCCCGTCATGATGATGACACCACCTGAATAGTTCCTGTCACGCAGGGCGCGAAGCACTTCCACCCCAGGCATTCCAGGCATAATCAGGTCGAGCACAATCGCATCAGGAGGCATCTCTTCAACTAGTCGCAGAGCCTCGTCGCCATTTTTGACGCCAACCGCGCGATACCCGCGCAGAGTGAGAAACCGGACCAAGAGGTCGCATAGGAGAGGTTCGTCGTCGACGACCAAGACCGACTCGTCGATCTGCTCGATGGCATTCCCATTCCTAAGAGGGAGCTGCGTGGTCACTGAGGGCACAGGTAGCTGTGAGAGTCGAGTGACGGCTTCGACGAGGATGTCCAGCGACAATCCTTTTCTAATAAAATCCGTGGCTCGGAGAGCTCGAGCTTGATTCTCCTGACTTTCCGTGGCTCCACCACCCAGAATAATCACCGAGGCATGAGGATCGATGGCCCGGATCTCCTTTAAAACAGTCAGCCCGTCCATCTCCGCCATACGGAGATCTAGCAGGGTAACTCGTGGATTGTGTGCGCGGAATAGACTAAGACCTTCTCGCCCACTGGTTGTCGAAATAACGTGACACCCGTGCCGGGTGAGCACGCTCTGTAATAGATCGCAATTCATCTGATCATCGTCCACGATTAAGACTTTGATCATCGCTGCAGACCCTCCCCAACCTGAGGTATTGTACCCCGTGAAAAAAGAATAGCACGAGGTTGTGAACAATGAGAAGAAAATGCGTGGTTTATGAGCGAGACGTCGGCTGCCCGAACAGAGCCGCGACAAACGCCTCGGCATTGAAGTCCTGGAGGTCATCAGCTCCTTCTCCCACACCGATGAGGCGCAGAGGGAGCTTCAGTTCTTCGGCAATCGCTACGACAATCCCCCCTCGTGCGGTCCCATCGAGCTTCGTCAGAGCAAGTCCTGTGACCCCAACGGCCTCGTGAAATTGACGGGCCTGAGCTAGCGCGTTCTGTCCGACCGTGGCATCCAGGACCAACAGCACCTCATGTGGCGCACCAGGTAACTCCTGAGCGATCACCCGTTTCACTTTCCGCAGCTCGTCCATCAGATTGGACTTGGTGTGCAAGCGACCCGCCGTGTCGATGAGGACCACGTCCACCATCCTAGCTTTGGCTGCAATGACACCGTCGAAGGCCACAGCAGCCGGATCGGCACCGTGACGTTGGCGAATCACTTCCACTCCGACCCGATCCCCCCACACTTGAAGTTGATCAATGGCAGCGGCACGAAAGGTATCTCCTGCCACAAGGAGAGGTCGTCGCCCGGTCTGCATGATCCGCTGAGCGATTTTGGCGATGGTAGTTGTTTTCCCCACACCATTGACTCCAACGACAAGGGTAACAAACGGTTTAGGGCCTTCGGTGACCAGCTCATCGATGGTAGGGCCTGCTACGGTTTTCAGAATGCTATAGAGTGACCGACTTAAGGCATTCTGAATCCCTTCCGAAGTTTGTGCGTCCACACCCCGCGTCTCTTCCCTGACCTGCCGCATCAAACGATCGACGGCGTTGGCGCCAAGATCGGCAGCGAGCAGCGCCGCCTCCAGCTCTTCAAGGAGTTCTTCGTCAGGTGCACGTCCGAGGAAACGATCCAGGGACTGCTGCACGACATGGCGTGTTCTGCCGAGCCCTTCGCTCAGCCGTTGAAACCATCCCATCGTCAACGACTCCTTATTTGCCGTGCAGTACGAAACGTGACCATGCGCGGCACAGGTGAAATCCGATGAAGCAACGCTCGCTCACGACGCGCCATTCGCGCCGCCTCTCGTGGATTGCGTTCATGATCGTACCCACAGAGATGGAGCACCCCATGGACCAACAAGATCGTCAGCTCATCGTCGATCGATCGTCCAGCTTCCTTTGCTTGGCGAACGGCGGTCGGTAACGAAATGACAACATCCCCGAGCATATGGGTGACAGGACGCACACCGTGAGGCATTACGGCCTCACGAATGGGAAAAGCCAGGACATCAGTTGGTCGATCCTTCTTGCGATACTCACGGTTCAGACGTCGCATACGACTATCACCAATCAACTCCAGGCTCAATTCAGACCGAGACTCTCCAACTGCCGATAAGAGACGTTCGGCTACATGGGCCAGTGTGATTTCTCTGACGACGAACCGCGTGAGACGCACGCGAAGATAGACTGCCATCAATGAGAACTGCTGGGTAGATCGCCCGGCGACGAGCCGGACGCAGGCGACTTACGGGGATTAGACGATGGACGCTGCTGCGACGAGACCTGCCCTCGAGCATGCCGAACATCACTGCCGTGTACCGGCTGGTGCCGATCATAGGCCTTGATAATTTCTTGAACCAGTCGATGCCTGACCACATCTTTTTCGTCGAAGTACACGAACCCAATTCCCTCAATATCGCGGAGGACCTCCTTCACCTGAATGAGGCCGGACACCCGATCACTGGGTAAATCAACTTGCGTGATGTCGCCGGTCACGACCACTTTGGAATGGAACCCCAGCCTGGTGAGAAACATCTTCATCTGCTCTGCCGTAGCATTTTGTGCTTCGTCCAAGATGACAAACGAATCATTGAGCGTTCTCCCGCGCATAAACGCCAGGGGGGCGATTTCAATATCTCCCCGTTCGATCAAGCGATTCGCCCGCTCCATATCCATCATGTCGAACAACGCGTCATAGAGCGGCCGCAGATAGGGATTCACTTTTTCGTAGATATCGCCGGGCAGGAACCCGAGTTTTTCCCCCGCCTCAACAGCCGGTCGCGCAAGAATAATCCGGCTCACCTCTTTATTCATCAACGCGCTGATCGCCATGGCCATAGCGAGATAGGTCTTTCCCGTTCCAGCTGGTCCGATGGCAATGACAATATCGTGCTGCTCAATTGCTTCGATGTAGACCTTCTGCGTGGGCGACTTGGGACCAACAAACCGTTTGTTCGTCACGATCATGGCCGACTCGCCAAGCACGTCCTTGAGCGACGCCTCGGGGGTTCGGCGCAATGCGCTGAGCGCATGGGTGACATCTTCAGTTTGGAGTGATATCCCTTGGTTGGTCAGAGAAGCAAGTTCAACGAGAATGCGTTCCGCTTGACGAATAGACTCAGGAAGACCATCCAGCGTGAGTTCTTCCCCGCGGGCAGAGAGTCGAACACCCAACTCGTCTTCGATCAGCTTGAGATGCCGGTCATGGTGACCGAACAAGACAGCGGTATTGGTGCCTTCTCGTAGTTTGAGTTTGCGCACGAGTCCGGGGTGGTCTCCCTCCTCAATGATGAAGGGATTGTAACAGACTAAGAAAAGTCGAGACAAGCACAGGAAATACCGAAGCACATCGCAGACTAAGACTCTGGTTTGGACTGTTCAGGAGCTGCGACGGTGAGCTCGAACTCTTGAAAGGAAAACCCTCCTTGTTCATCCGTCGCGACAACCTTCACTCGATGCACTCCCGGTTTCACATGTCCGATATCCCACACAATGTGACCCGTCGTTCTATCGATAGCCATACCAGGCGGGGCCACATCGAGCTGGAAGTTCACCAAGTTGGAATCTGAATCTACAGCTTTCACTGCATATTCATATCGATTGCGATTGATGGACATTGGTGGAGATGAGACGATTTTGGGTGCGCTATTCTCAACCGTGTAGGGATCCGAGCGCGACACCTTACCCGCGGCGTGCTGGTCCCGCGGCCTGACGTCAACCACGACAAGATCCTGCGGTCTGACCTCAGTTAGTTCGAGAAAATCTTCTTCACTCTCTTTCACGACGCGTCCGTTCTTGGTCCATCGATACAGAAACTGTGGGATGTCTTGATCATGATCCGAGGCGTCCACCAGTGCTTGAAGACGATCTCCTCGTTCGTCCGATTTCAAGCCAATACCGACCTGAGCAATCGACGGAGGAGTATTGTCCACCGTAATGGTTTCAGATTTTCGGCTAGCCCCGGTAACCTTTCCATCAAACGGCACCGCTTCCAAATGAACTCGGTCCCCTCGCTTTAGCAGAGAAGCCGAAAGAGTTGGGCTTTTCTCGCCATCGACTGCTTGATCGTTCAGATACCAGTGATACCGAACTTGGACCGTGTCATTGTCCGGATCATGCGTGTTGACCTGCGCGATGAGATCCGTCTGCCGATTGAAAGGGGTTGGCCCCAAGATAATGGAGTGAATGGCAGGCGGCTGATTAACTTTTGGAGGTTCACTGGATCGTGATGTGCAGCCAGGGACGGGCAGAGAGATGATCGTTAACAGAACACATACTGACGCTATCCCTCTCCGCGATCGTTTCCACGAATGCGACTGAACGGCTGTTCTTCCCAAGCATACTTGAGAAGAACAGCCACACTGCTCGCCGGATGTTTGTACTCCTCTATGTTGCACTCGGTCACTCGCGCAGATTGATCCAAGCGATGAACCGACTCGTGACAGCTCCAGGGTTTGTGCAAATCGTGTTGGTCAATCCCGCACTCGATTGCATCATTCCTGTAATGCCTGACTGACACCCACTTCCACCAGTCCCAGCACCACCAGTACCCCAACCTTGGGCACCAATGTGAACGGCCATCACCGAAAGCATTCCCGTGCCTTGACCGATATCGACCCTTGCATTCGCCATCGTACTGCTCCCCGATGCGGAGGTCCCTAGGACAGGGGTGCTCATGGCACTCCCAGTTTGATAAAACAGACCGTAGAGATACCCGTCACCAGCTGAGATACAGAGATCGTCCTGAGGCACATAGGTGGGGTAGAACACGATCCCGCCGAGTACCGTCGGCGAGGTGATCGACCGCTCCCGTGTGGCCGTGAGATTGGTAAACCAACCGTCCTTGCTTTGCACCAGACCTTGCAAAGTCGTGGTTGGATCGGTTCCTTGAACCTTTTGAACTCCTGACAGTGCTGTCGAAGTCACTTGATTTGTCCCTGTTGCACAGACAACACATACCGCAACGTCGGAGACATTCACGAGGCTGGTCGCCTTACAACCGTCTATGCTCCCCTCTGTACAACTATCACTCAACACCGAATCTTTGACGCCGTATAACCGTTGTGATTCGGAGTTGGTCTTGTCGGTATTACCGAAGAACCGCCCAGTCCCGAAAAAGAGCCACAAATTGTTGGCATCGTCGACCGCAAGGCCTGGAGCGGCTACCATTGGCCCGGCTTGGATCCCAGTCCCTGACGGATAGGGTGAAAAGTTATCCAATACCTCGCTGGGCACGCGGCTGCCAGACAAATCATATCCCCACGTCGAAGACGAACAGGGGGCCGTGAGACATCCACCGGCGGTCAACCGGTACATCCGCCCTCGCCAGGGAAGACTACCGTCATTAATCACTGACCCGCCATAGATGGCGTCGGCTCGATAATCCAAGTCACGATCCACGCTGACCAAATCGCCGACGAAGGTATTGAGATCCCCTCCCGAGGCACTCTTTATCGGAAACGTCTTGAACACATTGGATGCACTGACCCCTGTGCCCGTCTTGGGGCCGACCTTGATATCGACCGCATAGAATTTCCCTGTCTGCCCAATTTGGCCCTCATATCCCGTCGCACCTGATCCAAACACAGCAATCCACACATCATCACAGGGACCGGTAAGAGGACAGGTATTCGAACCAGGTGGATTCATTCGTACGATTGTGGGATAGCTGGTCGATAACCCCATGCCAGCATCGCTGAACGACCAGAGGAGCTTAGGTTCCGCATCAGGATCCGTAATATCGAGGGCAAAATAGGCGGTGTAGAAAGTTCGGTTGGTTCCTCCGATGCTCACCGTCATGGGAGCAGCACCACCTGCGCCACAAGCCCCACAGCTCCCACCCATGCGAAATCCCCCGATCAGAATCGTGCCCCATCCGTTCGGGTGGATACAGCCCGCGGCCACTGGATCACTGCAGGCCGGCTCGGGAGTGAAGATACGAACGTCCGTCACTTTCGGTTTGAGGTCCACATAGTACACGTGTGTATAGTCGGCCTGCGCCAACCAGCGAAGATGCGGCAAAAGTTGATAGGGGATAAGGCCCCAGAGTTCATCGCCGAGCTCTTGTCCCCGCCCATCACTCGTCGCGGTATTAGAGAACCATCCATGCTCCACCACCCCGGACGTACTGGTATCGTCGCCCCGGTTATAGAATCCCCCATTAAAGGCATGGAGCATCCCATCATTCGCTCCCACATAGGCAACATGCCTTCGGTTCTTCCATCGCTTGAAGAAATTCAAGTAGCCTGGATCGCCGTAGATAAAGTCGTACGATTCCCTCGGCTGGGAGACGATCGTCGGTGTCGAATGCACAGGGTCGCCGAATTTCCATACGGACAACCCCACTCCCGCTACTGTTAACCGGCGATCGCGGAGCTGGGCCGACTTTGGACATGGCCCACCAGCGCTGGTGTCATAACAACCTCGAATGAACTGGATGATATCGGTTGATTTAAACGGGTTGGTGGTCGGTGCATCGGCATCGGCCCTGAGATACTCCTTCAACAAGGCCGCGCTTGCCGTCGTGAATGGGATGACTTCTCCTGATGCCGCCGTATGAGTCCCGTCCGTTTGGCCTTTCGTATCTTTTCCCGAGTCGACTACACCATCATTGTTGGCATCGACCCAGGTTAAGATTCGACGACTCGCATGGTCTAGCTTGGCGAGTTGCTTACCAGCCTCCCAAATCCCCTTCACCTCTCTCAAGGAAATAGTCGGAAGAGGCGCCGTCGGATTGTCGGCTTTCCCGTCAGCATCGCTATCCAGAAACCGTTGTACGCCGACATCGCCGGTCGTCGGATCGATAATCGTCTTCACGATATAGTCGTCCGCCAACGTGAGTTTGTTATCCTCTAGCGTATCTTCTCGGATATTTCCGAACTTATCCACCCAGAGCCCTTGGGTAAATCCAGTCCATCGAACATCCGCGTTGGTTGCCGGCTCTGCCGTGCTGGGGTAAAAAAATGACTGATAGAGCGCACCTTCTCCCGTTCCGGATGTCGCCAAGACCGAAATGGAGGTGCCGGATTGGCTCCGACGGAGAATACTATTGATGGCAGAGATGAATCTGTCGCGCATATCGTCGGCGTTTGAGGATTCAAAATACGTATCGGGAACGCCATCGGCGCCTAATCCACCGGTGTAGTTGTTGTACTGATCCCACACATCGCCCGCATCAAATGCCAAGTTGTTGTTGCGATCTTCAAATCCTCCCATCTTGGAAGCATCCTGAAGAAGCCTTGAACCACTGCCGAAGGCATAGAATGTATAGACAACGAGATTTTGGACACCTGGAATGTCTTTCCCCGTTGCGTCCGACCCATTGAGATTCAGGCCTGGAATGGTCGCCTGCCGAAGGTCCGTCGTGTGGGCATAGTACGCGACATCGTCCAGATAGTGGCTGCCATTCCCGGTGCATGGATCAGCATTGAGCCCCCCATAATACGCTGAACAATTGTCGTGATGATCCACTTGCCCGTTCGCATCGTGGTTGAGCATTCCCCCGCCATGAGAGATATGTGGCGCCGACGAATGCGGCTGTGTACAACCAGCAGCACCTGGACAATGGCCTATAAACCCGACTGGGGCATGAGCGTTCGCTGTATGCGCTTTATCCATAATGGTCGAAGGAATGTTTAAGTCCTGAGTCGGCTGCCCGTCCGTAAAAATCATGACGAAACTCTTACAACATTTCACATACTGAGAAACGTCTGACCATGGAGAGGTGAAGTAGTACGGGTCTCGATTCTGAACAGTATGAGAATAATCTGAGTTATTATACGCTGGGGGGACCTGGGCGAAATATCGAGTGGCTTCATACAGAGACTCTCCCAAGGGCGTCCACGTAGAAGCGGGAGTGTTTTGGATGGCATTCACCATAGGCGTCAGGCCGGAACCGACATCAGCTAAAACCTTCCCTCCGTCACCCGCCCCTTTGAACTCCATCAGTCCGAATCGCGCCTTATCTCCTATTTGTTGGATCACACCCATCGGTTCAGAAGCGATGTCGACACTAAGCGAGTGGGACGTGCTGCCCCCATTACAAGCGGCTCCACCATACACGATGAGATTGTTACCGTCTCGATCAAAACACCTCGTGCCTGTGTAGGAGGTGACTCCCGTTGCGCCGGCTGTCAACGCCGTAAACCGGTCGGTCGTTTCATGACGGAGCTTTCCACCTCCTGGATAACAGGTTCCATCGCCTGCTCGCGGAGTACATTTACCGCCTATCATGACCCACTTCGCAACCTCCATGCGAGACATCGTCATGTAGTTGAGGAAGTTGCCGTCCCAGGGATAGGTGACACCACAGGTCGGCGCCGTCGCTGCTCTTGAAGTTCCGATTTGGTAACGACTGGATCCATAGCTATAGCAGAGCGTAGGATCGAAATAGCCGTAGTACGCCTTGGCAGGATTGTAGGCTTCGTTGGCATTGTGGTACGCCGAGCTATCCATGCTTCCTGAGTTATCCATCAGAAGGAGGATATTCGGCGCGACGGCCTCCGTCAGGAACGGTGGTTCACTTGTATATTGTGACAAGGTCTGTGCTGATACCGACGATGCGCTCCACCAGAGACTCCCTGCAATCAGAGCGACGTGCATAGAGCTGACAATGGTGCGACCGTTCATGATAATTCCCTCCTTACCCTCAAAACTTCCTCGGTCTTGCTCGGTTTGTCCGCTTAGCTTGGAACCCACAGGACGAGCCGATCAATGCGTCCCTTCTGATCGAGATGGAAGAGCACCCTCTCCCCATGAGAGATATCCTTCAAGCTCACGGGATTTTCATACTGGTCTGTGATCGTGGCCGCTGAGAGGATCGGATAATGCGTGTTGTTGATTTGTATCCCAGCCCCTTGGATGCCCGTCACTTCGCCTGCCTTGAAATTCGCATAGAGATTCTTGTCCTCATGGGCCAGCACCTGAGAGACGGTTACCAAAGGGACAACTCCTGCACCACCGACAAGAAACAGAGCCGGTAAATAACTTGCGAATAGATACGGTCTCAATGCTTGCATGTTCCGATGTGACCACGCGTATAACATTGATGCCTCCCTTAGATCTTCCGCTGACAGCTTTCGCCCCCTGCACTGACACAGGCAAAAACCGCCTGAATCCGACTCATCGCACCAGTCGCCGTCAGTGTGGCCGTGCAATCGATTTGATAGATGGCTTCTCCGCCGCCGCCGGCAGCCCCCTGAGCGGCACCCTCATACCCAGCCGCGAACTGTAGCGATCCACCGACCTTGTTCTTGAAGTAGAGGCGATCGATGTCGCCAACAACCGCAAAAGGCCCGGCAGTCATCTGAATATCGGGAGCCGCACCAGCGACGTCTGCGTTATTGTTCGCTTGCCCCATGATTTCTTGCGTGAGGGTAGGCGCGATCGCGCCTTCGGCGTTTGCGGGAATCACAGCCGCAGGCCCAGCCCCGACATAGCCGAGAGGGACTTGCCGTTCCTGCAAGGTCTGCATAATCACGTTGACGCCAGTCCCTATACAGGACTCAGCCGCTGCCGCCGCAGCATCCGTAGAATTGGCAGATCCAGCCATGCGATTCTCCAGCCCCGTCATCGTCATCGCACCAATCCCAAGCGCCGTCATCATGAGGATGGTCAGAAACACACCAAAGAGAGCAAAGCCTCGCTCGTTCTTCAACACTCCCTGCCGTCTTGGTTTTGAGCCTATTGTTCCCACGCTACATCTCCTTCGCATCACTATCGCCCTGGATTGCGTACCTCTATCGTTCGAACGAACATGCGCCGTCTGGTCGACGTATAGGGTGGATTAAGCCCTGCGAAATCACCGGCCGCAAAGAGCCCGGCGCCATGGTTGTGATCTGACACTTGCAATGGTTGAGCTTGCACGACACGGCCAGCCACGATCCCTTCTCCCACTCCTTGATCTACAAAGCGTTCGCGCCCGACGATGCTGGCTTGCACTAAACTGATCTTGTCCGGCGTCATGGGCGCAAGATTCCATGCGTTATTACTTACAAAATCCAGCTGATCAAACCCAGCGGCACTCCCGACCTGATTATCAATGATGCCGTCTGGAATGCCGCCATTCAGCGCTAGAAAGCACCCGTCGCAGGCGTAGGTAAATTGCATGTCTTCGATTTCATCGGCAATGGACAGGCAGCGACTATTTGGCGTATTACAATCCAAGCCCCCTGTACCCACGCCCCGTACCAAACATGGGGAACGACCGTCACAGAGCCCATTCGCATCTGGCGGTGGAATGATTTGGTAGGTGATGCATTGGAGGAGATACACCGGCGCGTTCGCGCCAAAAGCCACTGGAGCTGGAACCGGCGTGATGTTGATCGTAGAACCACCGACTGCGGTGACCGTGGCGGTTGAGCTCCCTGCCACACTCACCGTGGCTCCTACTAAAGTGCCTCCGCCCCATTCAGCAGTCATATCTGTCACGGCCTGAAGCGAAGCCAATGTAAACGCAATGTAGCCGGGGCCGATTGGGGCTTGTAGTACCCAGGGCGGCCTGGTCGCCGTCCCCACTGGATTTCCAAGCGGCACGACCAGGCTGATACGATCCGGACCTGTGTCAGGCCCAGCGACGGCATTATCTAGGGGGACAATTGCTGTTGGGCAATTGCCCACTGCTCCTATCGATCCGAATCCTGCCTGCCTGATATCTCGGGCAATCATTTCCATGGCGTTTCGCACGTTCTGCTGCGTTTCTCCCGTTTGCCCTGTAGTGGCATTGGACCGTTCGAATGACGTCACCACGGCAAGTCCGGCAGCCACGATACCCACTGCAATGGTTCCGGCAAACATGAGCTCGACCAACGTCATCCCGTCTTGATTGCTCGTCTGACGCCTAGGCTTTTCCATGTTCTGCCGACTATCCCTTCACTCCGGTGCTATGGTGGTATCCAACATAACTCTTCTTGGAGCCGCTGCAGTCGTGCCCATATTTCGCCCAGTCCACGTGATGACGACATTCACTCTGCTCTGATTCAGCGGTGGAATGGTCACGACCGGAGTGACGGTCACTACCCCTCGAACCCCAGTCAGCATCGATGCCTGACTGATCCCTGAGGCACCTTGGTTCGTCATCATTGCTTGCCACTGGACACAATCTCCCTGCGCCATGGTTTGGATTGCAGGAAGGACACATGGATTGTTGGTATCTATGCCGGCATAGGTCGTGACGTTCCGACGGTTGTATTGGATCCGCTCGAGCATTTCTGAAGCCATGTTGGTTGCAAGCGTGAGTTCCGTCGAATCGACGTTGCGCGTGATGGCAATCCCTTGCATCGCGCCCATTGCGATCACGCCAACCGACAAGATCACGGTGGCAATCATGCCTTCCAGTAGCGTGAATCCAGATTCAGTTCGTACTATCTTCATGATCTCTTCCTGCTAACGAGTCCCCATGCAGAATTGGCTTGGACACCAGTCCACCACACCACGCGGATTAATGCGGATGGCATAAGTGGTCCCCACGTCATTGACTAGGCCAATAACTTGATTTTGGGATCCCGGCACATTCCCTCCGACTCGAAACCCCATTGCATTGAACTGAACAGTGGCAACCGGAGCAGCTGTAAAGACAGGCGCGGCAGGCACGCCTCCTGTTTGGTTGGTGACGCCATCGATGCGTGTGATCTTGCTCGATGCTGTAGAAAGTACCGCTAATGTATTCGTATTGATGGTTGTCACTGTGACCATCGTAGGAACGACTGCGATATTCGTGGTGACAGATACATTTCGGCTCATCGACGTCATACGCGCGACCGCCAATTCGTTCCTGACAAGCTGAATCGCTTCCTTCAAGTCTGCGCGAGATTTCCACACTCCAAAATTAACTCCTCCAATGCCTGCGATCACTCCGATGATCGCGACGACAATCATCAATTCTAGGAGCGTATATCCGCGCTGCCCCCACCGTCCTTGATTTGATCCTATTGCGGGTTGCACCATGGCACCTCCTGACCGAGCAAGGGGCATGCCGCTCTCAGTAAGACGTCCCCCCCCATCTAACCTCTGGATTCTGCTGAATACATTCCCTGATAGAACCAACCAAATTTGGTCATTTTGTGCGCCTATGTACGACAATTTTCGCCCAGGACGGTGTACGAGTTTTGTCTATGGGGTGGCGATCCAGCATTGGAAATATGCGAGTAATTGTTCCTGCAGATGACAGAGGGTTAGGACAACAGGCGAAGGATCGGGTAGGATTCAATCTGCAGAGGTGAGAAGAAATCGCATGAAACGAGAGTTTCGCAAGGTCCAGCGGTTTGCCGTCCAGCTTCCTTGCCAATTGTGCAGCAATGAAGTCACGTCGGACGGAACCGTCTTAAACCTTTCGGCACAGGGGTGTGCCATCACGACGGAGCATCTTCCATCGGTCTCGACCTACATTACGCTGGATATTGAGCTTTTAAATGGCGATGGGCCGGCTACGATCGAATTGGCTGGAGTTCGCTGGGTTTCCGGGCACCAATGCGGGCTGGAATTCATCCGTGTTCGACCTGATATGCTCATGAAACTGAAAGCGTTCACCCTATTGTTGGAGCAAACCCCCTAGCAGGTTCAACTGGTTGCTTCCCTCCTCACAGGCTACTTTATCGCAACAGCTCGGACTTGCCGATAGGTCGTTAGACCTTTCAGCACCTTCTGGATCCCATTCTGCAACAAGGTGACCATTCCATCCCGCATTGCCACGCTGAGAATTTCGGCGGTCCTCGCTTTGGCCTGGATCAGATTCTTGATATCTTCAGACCCAACCAGAAGCTCGTGCAGTGCCACTCGTCCCTTAAACCCGCTGTGATTACAAATCTCGCAACCACGCCCACGAGAGAGGGTCCAGTCTTCCGTGTAAGAAACCCCTAGCTTGTCCCAGTGTTGTGCTCCATAACCTTGCACGAGTTCGTCATACTCTTGCTGAGTCGGGTGGTAGGTTTCTTTGCAGTCAGAACAGATGCGCTTGCAGAGGCGCATAGCCAGTACCCCCAACATCGCGTCGGCAAAGTTGAACGAGTCGCAACCCATGTCCAGCAGTCGAGTGATTGTTTCCACAGAGCTGTTGGTATGGAGCGAATAGGGCTCAATATGGACATCAGAGGCCCCTAATCGATACGCCTCGGCGATCACCTGGTTCGCGAGACGTACGATAGCTGAATCGTTTTCATCGATCTCTCCTGACTCGGCTTCGCCGTTTCGTTCGGTGCCCGCTTCATCGACGAGTTCGCCCAAAATCTCGGTTATCGATCCTCCGTTGGCCTGACCTGTTGCGACAAGAAGATATTGTTCGATATCCCGCCGAAGCCCAACGGAGAAGCGTGTCGTCGTCCCAGGGAACGCGCGTCGGATATCGAGGCCTTTCTCCAGATCGTGTGGATCATTGATGACAATGTCGAGGACAGTTCCCTGTCGTTTCAATGGAATCCAGGCACTTCTTCTGAGATAGTCGAAACTGAGGTTTTTCAAGAGCTCCGGGTCGATGACAGTGCGCTCATCATAGGAAACGTAGGGGCATTGGTAGAATTCGCCAAGCGCTGACCCGAGGGCAGACCTCGGCACGCGGTACTTATCGAGCAAGAGGGTTTCCAGATCAATTTCCCGTGATAGAGATTCTTCTATTGCCGCATCGAGGTCCGCCTGCTTGATGAGCCCACGATAGGCGATACAGTCTAAGAGACTACGCCCCATCGTCATCTTGCGAGGTTGTTTGGGCATCGACGGCTTTTTTAGACTGGCAACTGAGAGGACCTGCCGTTTCTGATAAGTTGCAACACTTTGCGTGATCATTCTATCTCATCCTTTCGCATCGACAATAAGAAGTTGTTTTTATGTCTCGGTCTTTCTCACTGATAGCGCTCGAGCTTTGTCTACAGCTCAATATCGCGTCATCCATGTACCAGGGGCACGATAGACCACGGGCAATCCACGATAGAGCCCTCGACTGAGATCGTGGTCATACCACACCTCCAGCGTGCTTCCTGAACTGGCAGAGGTAATCGTCCCACCTGCTGCCACTGCTCCATACACTCGGACTCTTCCGGCTATCGTAATATCCCCGCTTGCGTGGAGCACCCCGTTGACGTGCATGCCCGAGAGTTGAACGGGCGTCCGAGCGATAGCGATACCCTGATCTGACAGAGGACTCAGTACCTTGATGGACTCTCCTAATCTACTGGGAGCAAGCACAATGTGGCCTTGCACAACCGCCATGCCTTCAAAGTACGGAGCCTGCAATCTGACCACCCCGAGATTGTCCAGGCGGGGGGCCGTTTGATCGAGCGTGTCAATGAAGATCAGACCCTGCTGATCGCCGTTTCCCTGTGATCGAAATACCTCATCTGGGGAGATGCCATGTCCTGGTTCGACAATGCCTCGCGGATACAGAAGGCCTTCGCGATCAATGGCGAAATAGCGCCCGAATCGTTTTGCCACTCGCTTGAGGTGCTCATAGGTCCACTGATCAAGGCGAACTCCCGGGGTTGGATTCTGACCTATATGAAGGTTGTCGGGGAAACTAGGAGTTTGTTCGGATGCTACATGTGTCACCTGAACCGTCCCGCCTATCCACGCTTCCACCCATCGATCTTCTCGTGGCATCATTTCGTCATAGGCCTGCCCGGTGACTGGAGCATGCGCACTCTTCAGCGGGATCTCATCAAACTGTGAGAGAATCAGATCACCCCCTACCTTTAACTCGCCCCAATGCACAAAGACCGGTGATTCACTTCCTGCCTGGAAGCGGCCGAGCTGCTGGCCCACCTGCACAGCGGCTCTTAACGGCGGTACGTCCAGCGCGCCCATCTGCATGAGGATCGATTGCCGAACCGGGGGATTGGTATTTGTTTCCACCGTGGCGTCAATGGTACACAGGAGGCTCGGCTTGGACGGCCCATAGACTTTGACTTCTTCCACGTGTCCTAGATGAGTCATGGTGCGAAATATCCCTGTCTCGGGATCGTTCAATAGTCTGTTATCTGCGGGATTGCCTGCCTGTAACCGTACATCCGGCTGATCCGCCGTGCCCACGAATTGTGATCGGCCAGACGCATCAAAGAAGGATGGGGCTCCTTCCCTATCGCGATGTCTCTTTTCACGAAGAGACGACAGCTGAGGTAAGTCCGTCGTTGTCTGGGGACTGTGAAACCAGGCCACCACCAACTCACCGGCCCCATCGGCAAGTTGTTGGGCAACCGATGCTTGGTTTGCTAGCCCAGCACTGACGACCTCTTGTCCAGCGAGATTGAGAAGCGTTGCACCCAACAGCGAGAGCATGAGCGCGACGATCATCGCTCCCAGAAGCGCAATCCCCTGCTGACCGTCTTTGATAGTCCAATACAACATATCTTCACTCCTATGATCGAAGGCTCACTTCCCGCATCATTCGATGCAGGGAGTGATTCGACTCGATTTCAAGCACGACTCGCTTCACAAGCGATGGCTGCTGCGTGACATGCCCATACTCGTCCCAATACGAAAAATGTAGATCTTCAAGATCTCCGATGAGCGTATTCGCTCCTCCATCGACCATCCGCATGAGGTTCACAGTTCCGTTTTCACTTCGCTTGGTGTAATAGCCTACCCGATTGTTCACTTCCACAGAGGCACCGGCGGGAAAAGACGAGGCCACTGGCTCAGTCAAGGCCAGCTGATAGTGCTGCCCTGACCGGGAAAGTCTATGGGTTTCGCAGGCGTGCTGACCACAAATGATGATGGTCTTTCCCTCACCCCATCCCCTGCCATCCTGCACCGTAATAACTGATTGACCCGGTACAACCGGACCAGTGGTCATCGTTCGATGGTCGCTGACATTGGCATGAAAGCGAAATGCATCTGGAGTCGTTGAGATGATCGACTCGGCAACCGCCAAACGGGCCTCTTGTTCGAATACCTCTAGCCCTAGTCGGAGGTCTTGCTGGTGTCTCAGGTCCTTTTGCTGTTTACTCGCATGGACCTGCGCAACATTGAAGGCATTCAACGCCGCAGCCAATACAATCACTCCGGCCGTCAAACTGACCATCAATTCGGTCAGACATACACCACGCTTGTTGAGTAGAATGCGGATGGAGCGCTGGCCCCGCCTGTCTGACCTGATGACATTGTTTTGATTCATCGTTGCCCCACAAAGTTTGGATTGGTTCGAATGGTTGCCACCTGCACTTCTCTTTTGTGCCCGTTAAGGCCTGAGTAGGACGCGACTGCTCGAATCCTCACCATGCCGGTGGAGCACAGTGGCCCTGGATGTTCAGCTTCAATCGTCCACACGACCATCACCCCGTCACGCTCGTAGCCAGCTGTGTAGATGCCATCACCCGCAGTTATGTCGGAGCCTTGGCCATCATCGGCCATGAGCGATTCTGGAATACCATCGTGGTCGAGGTCATCGTCCAGAAGAGACTGGAAGCGAACGGACCGTTTCGCTTCCAGCCGTGCCTGGGCCAACTCGACCGCCTTACTGTGCAAGCCGCCCTGTTGTACGTGCCTGGCCGATATCTCCACTGCGCCCAGGGTACCCATCAGAGCAACTCCTGTAATCACCATTGCCACCATCACTTCGATCAGACTGAAACCATCATGCTTCATCGTTCGCCTCATAGGAGTGAGACCCGGCCCATGATGCTCACAGTGAGCTGCTGGATCTGCCCTTCTAGACTGTGAAGTTCAATCGTCGTTGCACTGGCCGAGCGTCCGCTTGGATGGAAGAGGATTTCCGGCCCTGCGCTGGGCTCTTCGATCACAATCCCCTTTCCTCCATAGTGATACGTGTGATGCGTGGTCGCGGTGCTAACGAACTGAGTAGTAAGGGCCTGCTGATCTAGATCGACGATGATTCGAACACGATCTCGATAGGTCATCGCCAGCTGTCGTGCAAGGCGCAGTTCCGAAGCGATTTCTTCGGTCGTACAACGAACCTGAGTGCGCGAGTTCAGGACCGAGTAGTTGGGGAGGGCCATCGTGGCGACTATCCCTATAATCGCCACGACCACCATGAGCTCCATCAATGTCTTACCTTCTTGCTTCATACTCACCTTCCAAGGTCTGCACTGGTTTGGTAGTGCGACGCTATCTCAAAACTTGTGCCACTCATATTTGAAGCCTCCATAGATTGACTCCGTATCAAGCAAGGGCTGACAAAATTCCCTAAGCTATTGAATTAATGGAACCAAATAGCGCTAATAGAAGACAGGTTCGGAATGATCAGGAAGACATACTGTCTCGCTGGAAGGAAATGATTGTAGATAGGAGGAGTACCTCAAGAGATACAGTTCTTGACAGAAGAGATACAGTACGAAATGGGGGGAATCGGCCAGGAGAGCCGTTATCCTGCCAATAGCCCTTGATACCAATCAAGGAGAGACTGGCCAAAGAAGAGTGAAACCAGCGCACCACACACCAGAAACGGTCCGAAGGGAATATAGTCTTCGCGCTTGATCACCTGTGTGGCGATCAGGGTAAGCCCCACAAGTGATCCCAGCAACGACCCTACCATGATCGTCATCAGGGCAGGCTTCCATCCCAGAAACGCACCTATCATCGCCAGAAGCTTGATGTCCCCTCCCCCCATCCCCTCCTTGCCAAAGAGATAGGGGCTGGCCCACGCTAGAAGCCACAGGATTCCTCCACCGACGAGAACTCCCAACATGCTATCCAGGAAGCCAAGGGGTAGAACGGTCGCGGCACAGACGAGGCCCACAATGATCCCGGGAAACGTCACAGCATTGGGGATGATCTTATGAGAAAGATCCGTTCCTGCAACCACGAGGAGAGCTGAATAGAGCAAGCCATAGGCCGCTGTAGCCCAGCTTGGGCCGAAGAACCAGAAGAGCCCTACATAACCTAAGCCATTCAGGATCTCGACCATGGGATAGCGAAAAGGAATGCGCACGCCACAATGCCTGCACTGTCCAGCCAACACCAAGTAACTGACGATGGGAATGTTATCGTACCAGGCAATGGGATGGGTGCATCTTGGACAATGAGAGCCGGGCCACGCGATCGATTCCTGCCGTGGCAACCGGTAGATACAGACGTTGAGAAAGCTGCCGATGAGGGCACCAAAAAGTCCGGCAATCAGGAGCGGAAACAGGATTGGTCCATCATGCATAATTGCCCAGAGTTCTTTCCCTACTCAGCAACCCTACTAGGGCCGAAATGCCTTTCTTTACATTCGTGTAGGATCGTTCCATAATAGCTTCGCTGGATGAAGTGTGATTCACTTCTGCGTATATGAGTATACCTGAAGCATAGACCTACGTAGTATGGAGAACTAACTATTATGGCGAAGGCAACTGCAAAGCCACGGCCTCGAAAATCTCTTGCCAATCTTGAACCTCCGGCGCGCACGAAACGGCCTGAGTCGCTCACGTCACGCGAACAGGAAATTTTGGAATTGATCTGGGCGGGATTTAAAAACAAGGAAATCGGGCACCGGTTGAAGATCAGCGTCAAAACCGTTGAAGCCCACCGCGCCAATATGATGAAAAAAATGCGCGTGTCGAATACGGCTCAACTGTTGAAGATGGCCATCCAGGGTGGGGCACTCAAGATCCGCTAGAGTCAGGCCGGTTCTGGGTTGCTCGGCGTTGACGAACCGCTTCGAAGAGAACGATGGCTGCCGCAGCGGACACATTCAACGATTCGACCTGGCCACTCAGAGGAATACGGACGCATTCATCGCAATGTTGCAAGACGCCAGGTCGGATTCCCGTTCCTTCTCCTCCCAGGACGAGCCCAACCGGTCCTCGGAGATCGACATCCGTAAATATCTTGCTCGCCGATGGGATGACCCCGTAGATCCACACTCCAGCCGCCTTCAACGACTCAATCGATCTGCTGATATTGGTCACGCGCGCAACGGGAATGTGATCGATCGCTCCGGCCGAAGCTTTGGCCACCACTGAGGTCAGTCCGGCGGCCCGGCGTTCGGGAATAAACACTCCGTGAGCACCCGCACCCTCTGCCGTCCGTAGCACAGCGCCGAGGTTGTGCGGATCTTCGACTCCATCCAGGATCACTAAGAGCGGCGGCTCGTTCCGTTGTGCGGCGCGAGCCAGAATCGATTCTTCCGTTTGATAGGCTTTTGCGGCGGCATAGGCCACAACGCCTTGGTGCTTGCCGTTAGGAACAAGACGATCGAACGAAGCGAGGGGCTGAACATGAATGGGAACACGCTGAGATCGAGCTAGCTGGACCACATCAGTGAACTGTTTGTCGGTTCGAAGAACCAACAGACGTTGTAATGGCCTGTTTCCAGCTTTCAGCGCTTCGCGTACGGCATGGAGGCCGTAGAGAATTTCCTGCGCCTCAGCGCTTCCATCGGGTTGTGCCATCAGGCTTGTCCTCGATGATGATGCCTTGCTCGGTCAGCCGTTTCTTTATTTCGTCTGCTTTCGAAAAGTCTTTTCTTTTTCTTGCCTCAGTTCGCTCTTCGATTTGCTTATCAATGCTCGCAATTACTGCTGCGCTGAATGGCTTAGCTGTTTGACTTTGGCCTTGATATGATGCTTGATCGGACCAAGATTGGTTAATTATGTTCTGCGTCACGCTAGCAGAGCTATTCATGGCAAACGGCCATTGCGAGTCCAAGTCTTTGTGAAATAACCCAAATGTGTCGCCAAGTGCTTGAAACTCATCCCTGGCGATCTTTCGTGCCTCGCTCGATAGACCCTGGCTCAACAATTTGTTCACTTCACTGCGAAGCGTTTGAAATGCTGCGAGGGCAACAGGTGTATTCAGGTCATCCCCCATGGCTACCTCGAAGGCCTGCTTCGCTTCAGCTAGTCGAGCCCGCAACTGTTGCTCGCCCAATGCCGTGCCCTGGCCAGACTCATTTAGGCGGTTGAAGAGATCGTAAAAGCCATTTAATGCGCTCTTCCCCTCTTTCAACGCTTGATCAGAGAAATCGAGCGGCCCGTGGTAATGCGTCGAAAGGAGGAAGTATCGGAGGATTTCGCCCATGACTGCTTCAGGCCATTCTGACTTCTCGAAAATCTCACGGATTGTGAAGAAGTTCCCCAACGACTTTGACATCTTCTCTTTATTGATCTGAACGAAGCCGTTGTGGACCCAATAGCGTGCGAATTCTTTTCCCGTCGATCCGCATGATTGCGCAATCTCGTTCTCATGGTGCGGGAAAATGAGATCCATCCCACCGCCATGGATGTCGAAGGTTTCACCGAGGTGCCGGATCGACATGGCGGAGCACTCGATATGCCAGCCTGGCCGCCCTGGTCCCCATGGGCTTTCCCATGTCGGCTCGCCTGGCTTACTACTCTTCCACAGGGCAAAGTCCATCGCGTGGTGCTTGCGTTCATCCACGTCCACACGCGCGCCGGCTTGCAAGTCCTCGAGTCGTCGTTTTGACAGCCGTCCGTACTCCGGATACTTGGAGACTTCAAAATACACATCTCCGTCCACCACGTACGCCAACCCCTTTGTGACCAACTGCTCCGTGAGCTGAATGATGTCGGCGATATGCTCCGTGGCCTTCGGCTCCTCCGTCGCAGCTCGGATGCCCAGCTTGCCCATATCCTCATGGTAGGCCTGAATGTACTTGGCCGTCACGGCATCACAAGAAACACCTTGTTCATGTGCCCGCTTGATGATCTTGTCATCGACATCGGTGAAGTTCTTCACGAAGGTCACCGCATAGCCACTGTATTCCAAGTAACGCCGGAGCACGTCGAAAACCAGCGCACTCCGTGCATGGCCGATATGACAATAGTCGTAGACGGTCACGCCGCACACATACATCCTCACCATCTTCGGCGTGATCGGCTCAAACGGCTCCTTCTTTCCCGTCAGCGTATTGTAGATCTTGAGCATGTGAAGACCCGTTATGGAGTGGTGGAGCTACGCTTCGGCCAATGGGACCAGAGAAAATATCCGAGGGCAAGCGCCAGAAAAAGTCCGATGACAATGTCGAATTGATGAAAGTAATCCCGAAGATGTTCCCACTGTTCACCCATTTTCACACCGATATAGGCGAGGAGATAGCACCATGGCAACGCCCCAACAAATGTGAAGACGACGAACCGTGGAAAATTCATCTTCGCAATGCCGGCCGGGAGCGAAATGAACGTCCGCACGACCGGAAGCATTCTGCCAAAAAAGACTGCAGCTTCACCATATTTTGCAAACCAGCGATCGGCCACATCCAGATCGTGGTGCGAGACCAGGAAATACGGTCCATAGCGCTCTGCAAACGGTCGTCCGCCCCAGACCCCTGCGTAGTAGGCCACGATCGAACCGAGCACATTGCCGACCGCTCCGGCCAGTGTGACCCCGAGCATCGTAAACTGTCCGGTCGTGACCAGATAGCCTGAAAACGGCATGATGATTTCGCTCGGCAGCGGAATGCAGGCACTTTCAACGGCCATCGTGAAAAGGATCCCGCCATAGCCAAATCGTGAGATACAGGCGATGACAAACCGGCTCAACTCACCGATGATGGCTTCGATCAACCCTCCCATCACACCTCTCGTTTCCCAGTACGGTTCGATCTGCGAACAAGCGATTGAGATTTCTTGATCCCCCGATTCATGATCGGCTCCCACGCGCGGAAATGATCCAGTACGCCGTGGTGAGTACTATCCAGGTGGATTGGCGTGATGGAGACAAACCCTTCTTCGATCGCCTCGTGGTCAGCATCCTTACTACGACTCCACGAGACTCGCTGACCTGCAATCCAGTAATATTTGCGTCCGTGCGGATCAAGTTTTTCAATAATGGGATTATCAAACCGCCTTCGGCTGAGACAGGTGACCCGCACGCCTCTCGTGCCTCCTCGCGGGCGATCTGGGATATTCACATTCAGAAGCGTCTCCTCGGGCAGACCATGAGCAAGCACAAGACGCGCGACGCGTGAGGCATAGATCGCACCAACTTCAAATCGAAATGTCTCCTGCCCTTCTTGCGACACGGCTACGGACGGGATACCGAGGATGGTCCCTTCCATCGCTGCCGACACGGTCCCTGAGTACAGCACATCATCGCCGAGGTTGACCCCTTTGTTAATACCGGACACGACAATGGCGGGCGGTTTCGGCATGACTTTCAGTACCGCAAGATTCACGCAATCCACTGGTGTTCCATTCACGGCATACGTGCGTGGACTCAGTTGGTGGAGACGCAATGGCTTATGCAATGTCACAGCGTGGGCGACTGCCGTGCGTTCCCGATCTGGAGCAACAATCCAAACTTCACCGATCGCAGCAAGTGCCTTCGCCAAGGCGGTGATCCCCGGAGACTGAATACCATCATCATTGGTGACGAGGATGCGCATAATCGACTTTCAACAAAAAGAGCTGCCCGAGGCAGCTCCGATGTCCGAACCGAGCATGGGACTGGGCCCCCAGTTCCAAATGCTCTTCCTACTCCACGAGGTAAACTGGTCGGGGCGGCGGGATTTGAACCCACGACCACTCGCACCCCAAGCGAGTGCGCTACCGGGCTGCGCTACGCCCCGACACGTTTATAACTTCTGACGTCCCCATCTTAACCGATGATCAGGGAATGGGCTTCAGCAAACCTACCCTTTTCTCAGGATGAATGCGAGTCGATAATTTTGAGAATAACCTGGAGATCCCCTCTCAACTTTTTAGCAATCTCTCTTGGACGCAGCCTGCGCGACGCAGCACGCCCACGGCGTACCCAGTATCGCTTCACACCATCGAGGGTATGTCCCTCCTCATAAAGCATCCGCTTGATTTCCAGCACGGTTTCAATATCTCGTTGCACATAGAGGCGTTGATTTCCTCGACTCTTTTTTGGCTTCAGAAACGTAAACTGAGATTCCCAGAAACGGAGCACATACGCGGGAAGTTTCGTCAACTGACTCACTTCTCCGATTTTATAGAAAACCTTGCTCCCCAGCCTGGGTTCAGTTCCCATGACCGGCCTCACGGTGCGCCTTGTATTGGATTGACGGAGCCGAGCTGGTTGTTGTGTTGCCCTGTCTGCTTTGTTTACGCAGGATGATCAAAAAGACCGCCCGCAAGGCCTCAGCGAGCGAGAAGCCGAGTCGTACCATGTACCGTACGGTGAGGCTTTGACCAATGCGAGAACGACGCGGGTGGTTGTTTTCAGCATCCTGCTATGAATTGACGTACTTCTTGAATACCTGGCTTGGTCGAAACGTCACGACTCGACGGGGGGTAATTCCAATTTCCTCTCCGGTTCGAGGATTTCGTCCCTTTCGGGCTCCCTTGCTGCGGACAACAAAATTTCCAAACCCCGCGATTTTGACCGATTCTCCCTTCTGCAAGACAGCCTTCAACATGTTCAGAACAAACTCAACGATATCAGCGGCTTCATTTTTTGAAATGCCGACTTGCTTGAAAATCTCGTCAGCGATATCCGCCTTTCTCATACCACCCCCCTACGTGACCACTGCAACTCGCCGCGAGTCTGTCTGATCGACTTCTTTCGCAAAGCGATGAGTTTTGCTTAAGTTACGTGAGGTTATGAAACCTGTCAAGAATAAATTTGGCTCATGCGTATGAAAAGACTCTAGTTCTTCGCGAGAAGTTTGTATTCGATACTATCAACGAGAGCCTGCCATGTTGCCTCGATGATGTTTTCTGAGACCCCGACTGTCCCCCACTTATCCTTATGATCTCCCGATTCGATCAAGACACGCACCTTTGACTCGGTTCCTCGATTAGCCGCCAGGACGCGAACCTTATAGTCAAGAAGCTTCACTTCTTGAAGCTGAGGATAGAATTGTTCCAACGACTTTCTCAACGCATGGTCGAGTGCGTTGACCGGTCCAGCCCCGACAGCCGCCGTATGTTCGACCACATCGCCGACTTTGACCATCACCGTGGCTTCAGAAAGAGTCGTTCCATCCTCCTGCTTCTTTTCAACAATCACGCGAAATCCGAGTAATTGAAACGAGGGCCGATGACTCCCCATGGCCTTTCGCATGAGCAATTCGAACGACCCTTCAGCACCTTCGAATTGATAGCCCTGACTCTCTCGGTCTTTTAATGTGTGGATCAGCTCGTCGACCTTGGCGTGGTTCTTTGCAAGCTTGATCCCGTACGCTTCAATTTTGTCGAGAAGCCCGCTCCGGCCTCCGTAGTCGGAGATCAGCATGCGCTGTCGATTCCCGACCCTGGCCGGATCGACATGTTCATAGGTCGCCGGATTCTTCAGCACGGCATGAATATGCACGCCCCCTTTGTGCGCAAACGCGGAATCGCCGACATAGGGTTGATGCTTATTCGGCATCAGATTCGCGATCTCTGTGACAAACCCTGACACATCCTTGAGATGGCTCAATCGATCGGTCAAGGCTGGACGCTTCATCTTCAGTTCTAAATTCGGGATGATCGAACAGAGGTTGGCATTCCCACACCGCTCTCCGATTCCATTGATCGTCCCCTGGACCTGCCGGATGCCCAATTCGATCGCCACCAGGGAGTTGGCCACGGCCATTTCACAGTCGTTATGCGCATGAATACCGAGCGGCACCCGACACTCGCGTTGAACCACACTGCAGATCTCGCGGATCTCCCACGGCATGGCCCCCCCGTTGGTATCGCAGAGGATGACCCGTTCGGCTCCGGCCTCCACCGCTTTTCTGATGGTGGCAAGCGCATACTCCGGATTGGTCTTGTATCCATCGAAGAAATGCTCCGCATCGTAGAACACTCGGCGTCCTTTGCCCTGGAGATACGCGATGGAATCGGCAATCAACTCTAAGTTCTTACTCAGCGAGATACCGAGCGCATCGGTCACGTGCAGCGACCAGGTTTTCCCAAAGAGGGTGATGGTTTTGGTCTCCGCGGCGAGTAAGGCCTTGAGATTGGGGTCTTTCCTGACGGTATTGCTGGCTTTCCTGGTCGATCCAAACGCGATCACGTCGGCGTGCTTCAGCGGAATCGTTTTGATCATCCGGAAGAATTCAATGTCTTTGGGATTCGCCCCAGGCCAACCACCTTCAATGAAATGAACCCCGAGGTCATCCAACTTTTGCGCGATTCGCACTTTGTCTTCAGCGGAGAAGCTGACGTCCTCTGCCTGAGCGCCATCACGCAAGGTGGTGTCATAGATTTCCAACGCTGCTGTTTGATCCGCAGACGGCTTTCGTTCAAGAACCGGTTGTTGCTCACGAGAAGCCCGGGAAGCGCCGGATTGAGTGGTTTTTCGAGCCATGGGAAGAGAGGGTATCAGGAGCGGGGCTCCCCTGTCGAGACGTCAAAGACCGGGCGATCAAGGGCAGCCTGAGTCACTAGCGATCAGCCGGAATTCTTCGAGGCGGAATCAATAGCGTCGATAGATTCAGCCCTGCCGATTAATTTGCTTTCCCCTTTTCATCCCCACGACTACTGCTTTTTCTCGTTGCCAAGAATCAAGACTGGCTCAACAGCCGGGCCAGTAAAAATCGTATCTTTCTTCGCCGCCCATTGAACAGAAAGATTCAGGGGGCTTGCCGAACCACAGTAACCAAGGTATGCACCTCAATATTCCCAATTCTCATGCCGTACCGGCAAACGGTTGAGCGCTTGGCGGTAGTATTGCCACTTCGGCATGAAGCGATCCATCAAGATAATGAATCGTTGCGTGTGGGTCGGCTCAATGAGATGCGCCATCTCGTGCACGACAATGTATTCAAGACATTCCAGTGGCTTCTTCGCCAACTCTGTGTTCAGGCGAATATGCCTTGCCGTGGGATTGCAGCTTCCCCACTTTGTCTTCATGCGTTGAATGAAGAAGCGGTTGACCCTCACCCCTATCAGTGGTTGCCACTTGGCGAGTAGCAGAAGCACGGCTTTCTTGAGCTGCTCGCGATACCATGCTTCGAACAACGCCTGTTTCCTCTCCTCGCTCGTTCCAGGGCGCACACGCAGGAGAATGCGGCGATGCCGCAATTCGATAGACGGCGCCTCATTGTCTTCGCGCACCGTGAGCAAATAGCGATTCCCCCAGAGGTAATGGCTTTCCCGATTCAGATATTCGCGCGGAGTTTCCCGTTCCTGCTCCCGCAACTTCTTCTGTTGCTGCTTGATCCAAGCCAGCTTGGAAATAGCAAAGACGCGGATCGTATCGAGACTCATTCGCGAGGGGGCGGCGATCCGGACTCTCCCCGCTGGGGGATAGACACTGAGATGGACGTTCTTGATGTCCTTCAGGACCACATCGACGGCAATGTCGCCTAACTGCACCTGTGCCATCATCAGTATTCTCTCTGCGCTTTGATGATGAGAAAGATCCGCTCCACTTCTGCCTCATCCCGCAGCACGTCGTACAGCGCTCGCTTAATCACTTGCTCACGCGCCTGAACCCCTCGCCAGCCATCGGGCCGCACCTTCCGAACCGCTTCATCGATATTCAGCACCAGCTGCAAGGTCGGATCATGGGCCGTCTGGTATTCAACCTGCGTTTCCGCCGCCCGATCTACCTCCGTATGTACTCCATGGGTTGCCTTCAGGTTGTTGTACAGCGCCCGCAGGGCCGGGCTCTTTTTGAGCGGCTCCGGCGTGTCCTCAGCCTGCCCAGCCTCCACTTTTTTAGCCAGTTCAGCAATGCGCTTCAGATAGTGCTCATACTCGATGGCCTTAGCCTTACGAGCGGTGATAATTTCGTCCAGCAGCACTGACATTTTCTCGTAGTAGGCAGGATCGTTCAGATGCTCCTTGATGATCTTGCGACGGACGTTATTCTCGATGGTCTCGGCAATCGCGTCCTTGTTGCCTCGCAAACCACCGAGTTGGGTTGCAATCACATTCCCGATCCCGGTCTTGACGATCAGGTCCAGTAAGGGCAACTCGTCGAAGGGTGAAATCTTTCTCGGTTCATCGGCTTCAATATAGGTATCGATGAGGTGGCGCATGTCGGCTTCGTAGGCCTTGAGGTCGAGGCTCTCCCCGCTGGCCTTCCGGACAATCTCGCGGACATTCAGATACCGGTTCATGTGCTGCTTGATGCGGTCAATGTCGGCCGCACTGTAGCCGGCGAGATCGAGTTCATCGGCGATGTTGGCGTAGGCGCGCACGAGGCCGACGGTTGCCTTGTAGAGTGCGGCCCGCTGCGGATCCCGTTCTTGGAGGTCGGCAGGAATCTCCGTGTTCCCACAGAAATAGTGAATATGCTCCAGCTCCCCTTTCGGCGGTTCCACCGGCTCGCAGAGAAGATCGAGAGTCTCGATGGCCTGGTCGAGCCGTTCCTTCCCTTTCTTCAGCCGGTCTTGCAGCAGCACCTCAGGGGTCACGCCCCCGGCGCTGTGATCCAGTTCGGAGCTATAGACTTGTAGCGCGCCGGTGCCCTTTTCATTCACCAGCTTCTTGAACAAGTCCTTATAGTCCACGATATAGCCGAATTCCTTGTCCTCACCGTCAAGACGATTGGTCCGGCAGATAGCCTGGAATAAGCCATGATCCTGCATCGACTTATCGATATAGAGATAGGTGCACGGCGGGGCGTCGAAGCCGGTGAGCAGTTTATCCACGACCACCAGCAGCTTCATGTTTGCTGGCTCCTTGATGAAGAGGGCCTTCGCCTGCTCCTCATAGGTTTCAGTTTTGGTCATGCCCGGCTTCGGAGCAACGTCCTTGAGAAGCTCGGTGTACGTGTTGTAGATGAACTGCTTGTCGGTTTCCGTGTTCGCGCCGATCTCTTCCTTGGTCACATCCTGAGCCTGCGGATTATAGGAGGTCACCACCGCGCACTTGCCCCTGAAGGGCGTCTTTTGGAAGAGCCCGAAATACTTGGTCGCCTCGTAGATGCTTGACGCCACAAGAATGGCATTCCCCCGCTCGTTGGACAGACGCGGCTTCACACTGAAGTCGAAAACGATATCGCTCACTACCCGGTTCATGCGGGACTTGGAGCTGAGCACCTGCTGCATTGTCCCCCATTGTTTCTTCAGCTCGTCTTTCTGCCAGTCGTTCAGCCCCTTGGTCTTGGCCTCGAACCAGGCGTCGATCTTCTCTTGAGAGCCCAGGTGCTGGTCGATGTCCCGTGCCTCATAGACCAAATCGAGCACTACGCCATCCTCCACTCCTTCACTGAACTTGTAGGTGTGAATGTACCGGCCGAACACTTCGTGGCTGGTGGCCTTATCCTTTGCAAGCAAGGGCGTCCCGGTGAATCCAACGAAGACGGCATTCGGCATGAGGGCCTTCATCACCCGGTGCAACTTGCCGCTCTGCGTGCGATGGCACTCGTCCACGAACACGAACACCTCGCCCACCGTCTGGCTGGGCTGGGCCTCCAACTCCTTAATGAAGGCGTCGAAATCATCCACGTCCTTGCGCCCGAACTTGTGGACGAGCGAGCACATGAGACGGGGCGTCGCCTGGCCGAGCCGGCTCATCAAGTCGCGGCCGCTGCTGGTGCGCGTGATCGGCTCACCAACCTCGGTAAAGACTCGCTCGATCTGCTTATCCAGTTCGTCCCGGTCGGTGACGATGGCCACGCGGGCGTGAGGATTGTTCTCCAGAATCCACTTGGCCAGCAGCACCATGACGATGCTCTTGCCGCTGCCCTGGGTGTGCCAGATGATGCCGCCCTTGCGCCGGCGCACAGAGTCCTGCGCCGCCTTGATGCCGAAATATTGGTGCACCCGTGGCAGTTTCTTCATCCCACTGTCGAAGAGGATGAAGTCGTGTATCAGCTCGATCAGCCGATCCTTCGCACACAGCTTCAGGAGATACTTGTCCAGTTTGAATCGGCGGTTGTCCTGCTCGTCCTCTTTCCACTTCAGGAAATACTTCTCCTGCGTGCCGATGGTCCCGTATTGCAGACCTTCAGAGTCGTTTCCGGCGAAGAGGAACTGCACCGTGCTGAAGAACCAGGCGTTGAACTCAGGCAGCTGATTGGAAAGGCTTTGGCGGATTCCGTCGCCAATGGATACGCGGCTGTTCTTGAGTTCAATCACCCCAACCGCAATGCCATTCACGTAGAGGACCAGATCAGGCCGCCGCGCGTGGCTGCCCTTGAGCGTCACTTCCTCGGCAATCGCGAAGTCGTTCTTGCTCGGCTCGCGCCAATTGATGAGATGAACCGTTTCCGTCACCTTGCCAGCCTCGGTCTTGACCGGTACCCCGTAGCGTAAGAGCTTGTAGACGGCCTGGTTGTTCCCGTAGAGATTGCGGCTGTGATTGTCCGCCTCGGTCTTCAGCAGATACAGCGCCCGGCTGATCTGCGCCGGCGTGTAACTCAGCTTGGTCAGATAGTCGGTCAGCAACCCTTCTTCAATGTTGCTGTTCCCCTCCCGGTCGGTCCAATCACCCAGATAGCGGTAGCCCAACTCCTCGCGGAATAGCACGAGGACACGGTTCTGCGTTGCACGTTCTGGTTGGCCGACAGTGGACATCAGCGCGACCTCCCTCTAGCCCATAGCGTGCGGCACAAAGACACGCCCCTCTTGCAATTCATTCCACCGCCATCCATAATCTCACTATGGGCTGGTCACTGCGTAGCGGGGGCCGGCCTCTTTTATTTGGGGAGCACCACGAAGCCATAGCCCTCAATACGCCTAGTCCTGCTGCACCGAAGCTTCTCCTCCACCCACGATAGTCTTCCTTGACGCCTACTGCGAATAACGTACCGCTACGCGACCGACCTCATACCAGCCTGATCCTCCCCGTCAGCAGTTCCTGCATCATGCCCTGTTTGAGTTGGCAAGCTTTGGCGAGCTTCGCTTCCAGCGCGGCGATCTCGGCGTCCATATCGGAGAGGATGGCGGCGATGGCAGCTTGTTCGTCAAAACACGGGAATGGCACAGAGATTGACTTGATAAGCGTAAGATTCAAACCACCTCTTCCTGCACCTCCCGATGAAAGGCCTCGAAGCTCTTCATATCTCGCATCAAGGTTGTAGTACAGGTATTCTGATACAAATGAAGAGTTTGGGAATATGGCTGCAACAGATTGATTGGTGCAAAGTTCGACGAGATTCATGGCGACGGTTCCTCTCGTCTTCCCTTGACCTGCCAACCCTATTAACACGCTTTTCACAGGAACCAACTGGGCACTAGAATTCCTTAGCCCATCCTCGGTAATCCGTCCTTCTACTTCGTTCGCAAACTTCAAATTTAGCTCTCCAGAACTCATCCACCTGATTGATCCATTCCAATATGCCGGAATTAGCGTGCTTGGGGTTCCTCCCGCAGTACAGTCCGTAAACTCCCCAATCCTCTTCACCTCCCACTTCCCGCTGAAGCCAGGCAGGCGCTTCTTGCCGGTGAGCAATTCCTGCATGGCGCCTTGTTTGAGCTGGCGCTTCTTGGCGAGGAGTTGCTCCAGGGATTCGATCAGGGCATCCGCATCGCTCAACGCCTCGGCGATGGCTTCTTGCTCAGCTTTGGTGGGAGGAAGGGGAACAAGAAGATTTCCTAACGTACCCTGATTGAGGTTGATCATCGTAGAGCCAACCGAAGCATTCTCAATCTCTGCGATGATGGGCGGACTTGATAGCACCCGCTGGATAAAGCGAGCATCAAGTGATGGTCCTGTGCGAATGATCATGGAGCCAGTTCCACACAGCCAACCATGCTCTTCTGCCCGCACGAATGCGCAACGCCCCATTTCGCCGCGTCTACCGATGACCACGTTGCCCTCTGAAAGACGGAACTCGGACAGCGTCCGTGCTGCCGCTTCTGTAATCGCCATTGAAGGCGTCGGCTGAATCTTTCCATCGATAATCTGCATTGGATTGATCACCGGAACACCATCATCAACATAGTCGGATTGGTGCAATGCACTACCGAAAGGGCCAGTCTTGAACGTCGCGTGTGTGCCAAGCTTAGTGATTTTCCAGTCCACCGGAATCACCCCCACCTCGGTCGGCTTATAGCCAGCTTTCACTTCCACGAGAACCCCATCTTGCTCAGGTGGCGGTTTACCTTGGTTTCCAGCTCGGCGACACGATTGACCATCTGCGGCATCGGGGTTTCGTACCGCTCGGCCAGTTCCTTCACTCGTTGCGTGAGCTGTTGGCTTACGCGATCCATCTCGCCATGAATGTCTCTATCCAAAGCCGCAAGCCATTTGTCATCCACCACCAGCGTCTTAACCTCGGCCTCGGTGAGCGTTGGATACTTGGCGTAGGCTTTAGCGTCCAATGCCGACTCAGCTTCCTTGAGGCGCTTCTTGAGATCCGTCTCTTCATCGCTGAGTTTCAACCAGCCGTTCAGCGCGGCTACTTCGTCCTTCGCGTCCTTGTCGCCTTTGATTTCCTTCAGGCGTTTGGTGACCTCCGCCTTGTTTACCTTGTCGAGTTCAGAGAACGCGCCTTCCTCTCCACCCTGTTCTTCCTCCAATTCAGCAAGGCAGGCGGTGACAGCTTCTAACTCAGCCGTCAGCTGATCGATGACCTCCTGCTCTTTCGCAAAGTAACGGGCGACGATGAGAGATTTAGGCACGAGGTCACAGGTCCAGCCTTTATCTACCTGTTTGCCAGGTTTGCCGTCCTTGGTCTTTTTCGTTTCGATGATGCGGTACGTTTCGGCCTTCCAGCCGTCGGCGACGATGAGGTAGCAGTCGTCCTGCATGGTCTCTGCCCAGTAGTCCATCAGGTGCTGGTAGACGTCGTACTTATCAATGAGCGGCTGACCGACGTAGTGGGCCAGCAGGTCTTCGGACAGGATGGCGATGAGTTCCTTCGGATGGAAGCTGGGCTTCAGTGCCCGGAGCCTCTCGGCGGTCTTTTCTTTCCACGTCGCAAAGTGAGCGTTCATTCTATCGATGAAGGCGGCGAATTCGGGATGCTCATAGATCGTGGTCTTGATCGTCGGCTTCTCTATGGCAAGATCGAGGTAGCCGGGCCGGTTGGCTTTGAAGAGGGCCTGCTGAAGCTTGGGGCAGACATCCCAGTACCGTTGCAGCTCCTCGACATCTGCTTGTGGGATGCCGCCTTTCAGGTGACCTTCGATGTCTTGCAGATCTTCCGCCTGCTGGCTGTCGATGTAGCGAGGCAGATTGAGGTTGAACTCGTTCTTCTCGATCTCATCCACACTGACCATGCGGGAGTACTTGGGCACATCGAGGCGCTTGTTGAAGACATCCACGATCCGATGAATGTCCTGCGCACGGAGGCGGTTTTTGGGACCGTCTTTCATGAAGCCTGCGCTGGCATCGATCATGAAGATGCCCTTGCGGGTGTGGGCGTCCTGTTTATCCACCACCACGATGCAGGCGGGAATGCCGGTGCCGTAAAACAAGTTGGCAGGCAGGCCGATGATGCCCTTGATGTAGCCCTTGCGAATCAGATTGCGGCGAATGTCGGCCTCGACATTGCCCCGGAACAGCACGCCGTGCGGCAGGATGCAGGCCCCTTTGCCGGTGCTCTTGAGCGAGCGGACAATATGCAGCAGATAGGCGTAGTCGCCTTGCTTGTCGGGCGGCACGCCGAAGGGTTGGAACCGCTCGTAGGGATCGTTGAGCGGATTGAGACCGGTGCTCCACCGCTTGTCACTGAAAGGGGGATTGGCGACGACGTAGTCGAAGGTCTTGAGGGGCTTGCCGTCCTTGAATTTGGGATCAGCCAGCGTGTTGCCCTGCGCAATCAGCGCCGTGGGGTTGTTGTGGAGAATCATGTTCATCCGCGCGAGGCCCGCGGTGGTGGCGTCTTTCTCCTGGCCGTAGATGGTCACCGACGTGCGCGCTTCGTCCGCGACTTTCAGCAGCAAGGAACCGGAGCCACAAGTCGGGTCATAGACGGTGGTGTCCGGGCTGGTCTTGACCTCACGAATGCCCAGGATCTGCGCGATGATGCGGCTGACTTCGGCCGGCGTATAGAACTGCCCCTTGCTCTTGCCGCTCTCCGTGGCGAAGTGCCGCATGAGGTATTCATAGGCATCGCCCAGAATATCGTCGCCTTCGGCGCGGTTCTTGGAGAAGTCGAGTCGCTTGTCTTCAAAAATGGCAATGAGGTCGGTGAGCCGCTTGACCATCTCATCGCCGCTGCCGAGCTTATTCGCATCGTTAAAGTCCGGCATATCGGACAACTTGTTGGCGTTCGCCAGCGGCGCGATGATCTTCTTATTGATCTGATCGCCGATATCCGGCTTGCCCTTGAGCACGACCATGTCCTTGAAGCTCGCGCCCTTCGGAATGGTGATCGGGGCATACGGCACGCCGGCATACTTGTCGCTGACGTATTTGATGAACAGCAGGACGAGGACATAGTCTTTGTATTGGCTGGCATCCATGCCGCCACGCAGCACGTCGCAACTAGACCAGAGGGAGGAATAGAGCTCTGATTTTTTGATAGCCATGTGTCAGCTCATCCAAGCCGAGTATGTCTGGGATTTAGCGCGGAAGGATACCGGCTTTCGGAGAGGGGAACAATAGGGAGAGGACGCGAAAGAAATGCTGCCCTTGGACAGGCTTAGGACAGGGCGCTCAGTGCTCAGCGAGAAGGAACGCCGGCAACGATTGGCTCTGGGAGGTCACAGGGCTGGAGAAACAGATCTTGGCCGCATTGTTTCAGGACTGTGCTTGATCCAGATCGAACGCCGAGTGGAGCGAGCGCATGGCCAGTTCGAGATATTTCTCATCGATGACGCAGGAGATTTTTATCTCGGATGTGCTGATCATCATGATATTGACGCCTTCTCGGGACAGCACCTCGAACATCTTCGCCGCCACGCCGGAGTGCGACCGCATCCCCACCCCAATCAACGAGACTTTGGCAATAGCTTCAGTCACTGAGACGGACTTGGCGTCGATGTCCTTTGCCACGGCTTGAATGAGCGGCACGGCCTTTTTGAGGTCGGCGCGGGGGACGGTAAAGGAGAGGTCCGTCAGAGCTGCCTGGCTGATGTTCTGGATAATCATGTCGACATTGATGTGCGCATCGGCCACGGGTCCAAAAATTCTGGCCGCAATCCCCGGTTTGTCCGGCACCCCGATGATGGTAATCTTTGCTTGATTCCGGTCCCCAGTGACGCCGGCAATGGCCGCCGCTTCCATATCTGTATCTTCCTTCGTCACAAGCGTCCCCTTTCCCTCTTTGAAGCTGGAATTCACTTCGACCGGGACATTGAATTTGGCGGCAAACTCGACTGATCGCGTTTGGAGCACTTTTGCGCCGAGGCTGGCCATCTCCAGCATTTCTTCGTAGGCGATCCGATCGATCCGTCTCGCTGCCGGTACAATATTGGGGTCCGCGGTATAGACCCCGTCGACATCGGTGAAGATAATGCAGCGATCGGCCTTCAAGGCCGCCGCCAGTGCCACGGCCGAGAGATCCGATCCTCCTCGTCCGAGCGTGGTCACGTCCGACCGCTCATTGATCCCTTGGAACCCAGCCACAACGGGAACGACCCCTTGGTCTAGGGCCTCTCGGATGCGGTCCGCCGTCACACGCGCAATTCTCGCCTTGGTATGGGCGCTGTCCGTGATGATGCCGACCTGTCGGCCGGTAAAGGACCGGGCATTAATCCCCCGCCCTCGCAACTCCATCGCGAGAAGCGCAATGGTGACTCGTTCCCCCGTTGAGAGCAGCATGTCCATCTCACGCTCATCGGGGGTAGCCGTTACGTCGTGTGCCAGCTTGAGCAATCGATCTGTTTCACCACTCATGGCTGAGAGCACAACCACGATGCGATTCCCAGCCTGTTGCGTGTGAGCGACGCGGTCGGCGACGCGGTGGATTCGTTCGATCGTGCCGACCGACGTTCCACCGTATTTTTGGACGATCAACGCCACAGCGTCAGCTCTTTGAGAAGAACTTCATGACAAACTTCGTGGCATCACGGGTAGGCATGTTCGCTGCGAGAGCATCCGCCTCAGTGAACCGGCGATCGACCATCTCAGATCCCTTTCCGCCTCCTTCACCAAACGCATAGAACGCCGGGCCCTCGATTCCTGCGGTATGATCGCAGATCACAAGAAAACGATAGGGACCTAGTTTGGACAAGCCTTCGAATAACGGACCGACGAGATGGCGATCGAACTCTTCGATCCCCTGAACTTTGGCTTTGATATCAGTGCCGTGGATCACCTCATCCGCCAACTTGGCATGCACATAGACAAAATCTCTCTTGGCAAGTTCTGCCAACGCGACGGTCGCCTTAGTCTGGAGATCGCCGCCGGCCAGCTGATCGGGGTCCACCGCGTCCAGGCCTGCACAGATCCCAAGACCACGATGCACGTCGTTGGTTGCCACGACCGCCCCCGTAACCTGGTATTTCTCAACCAGACTCGGCCATGTGACCGCTCGCCCCTCGCCCCAGAGCCAGATACAATTCGCCGGTTTCTTCCCCGCAGCGACCCGTTCCTCGTTGAGAGGATGATCGCGCAAGATGAAATAGGCCGCATCCATCAACTGGCGGAGAATATCGGCTCCATCGCCTTTCGGTAAGGCCTCCGCGATGGATTGACCAAGGATCGTCTGCGGATCGGTGCAGATCGCTCGCGGCGTCCCCTTCACCCATACCATCAGGTGGCGGTGACCCGCCCCCGGATAGAATTGGATGGTCTCCGAGCCGAGCTGCTCATTGATTGCCTCGATCAATTCGCGGGCCTCTTCGGTTTCGATCAGCCCGGCCGTTGCGTCGTCCAGGATGACATGCTGGCCCAATTTTTTGATCTCACCGCCCTTCCCGCTCTCCGGCATCACGGTAACCATCGTGCAGCGGAATACGACGTCCTGTTCCGTCCCGGACACACCTAAACTTGCCGCTTCAAGCGGTCCAGGGCCCGGATAAAACTTCTTGGGATCGTACCCAAGAATCGCGGCGCCGACCAATCCGCCGCCATGGTGCACCCCATCGGCGGGAATCATCAGCCGACCCAGCTCTCCGCTCTGCGCTAGACGATCGAGATGAGGCGTCGCCGCCGCTTGGAGCGGCGTCCGACCGCCCAGTTCTTCTTGTGGGTGATGAGCCATTCCACCGGCATGCACAATCACATATTTCATAAGATCCACACGTCTCTCAGACTTTCAACAGACGAGCCACGTCCTCGCGCGTCGCCTTGACCGTCTGCGGTTGTTTCGACACGCTGATTGCCGTATCGGCATCTTTCAACCCATGCCCCGTCAACGTACATACGACTGTCTCTCCTTCTCGTAGCGCATTAGCTCGATGCAATTTGGCCACGCCGGCGACGGACGCCGCGGAAGCCGGTTCACAAAAGACCCCTTCGGTTGCCGCCACCATGGTGTAGGCTTGGAGAATTTCCTCATCTGTCACCAGATCGATCGCGCCCGCAGATTCCTCCACCGCCTGTACTGCTGAAGACCAGCTGGCGGGATTGCCGATTCGAATGGCCGTGGCAATGGTCTGTGGTTGCTCGACGACTCGGCCCAACACGATCGGAGCCGCACCAGCGGCTTGAAATCCCATCATGCGGGGCATCCTTGAAATCTGATTGGCCGCACGATATTCTTGGTACCCTTTCCAATAGGCTGTGATATTTCCGGCGTTTCCAACCGGCAACACATGAAGCGTCGGAGCCTCGCCAAGCTGATCACACACCTCAAAGGCCGCAGTCTTCTGCCCGTCAATCCGGAACGGATTCACCGAGTTGACCAATTCGATGGGCAGTGTCGCTGAAAACTCCTTGACGAGCGTCAGGGCCTGATCAAAGTTGCCTTCAATCTGGATCACCGTGGCCTGATGCATCATCGCCTGAGACAACTTACCCATCGCGATCTTGCCGGCTGGAATCAATACGAAAACGGACAACCCTGCGCGCGCCCCGTACGCGGCGGCAGAGGCGGAGGTGTTGCCGGTCGATGCGCACATCACCGCCCGCGCACCGCTTTCCACCGCCTTCGAGATGGCCAATGTCATGCCGCGGTCCTTGAAGGACCCGGTTGGATTGGCCCCCTCGAACTTCAGATAGAGTTCGACCCCTGGCGCAATGGCCTGAGCTAATCTCGTGGCCCGAATCAGAGGGGTATTGCCCTCTCCCAGGCTGATCACAGGAGTCTTCTCCGTCACGGGGAGGAATTTACGATACTCCTCTATCACACCACGCCAAGGGCTCATCAATTACTCATCCTTGCCTTCAATACGAATCAGCGTCGGCGGCTCGGAGACGAACGCCTTCTGATTAATTTCACGCAACGCGGTCTGGACATCCCGCTCCTTCGCCATATGGGTCTTGATGACAATCGGCACGGTCTGTCCTTCGCGGCGTCCCTGTTGTACCATCGACGAGATACTGATTCCGCAGTGCCCCAATTCACCAGCGATCTGCGCCAATACGCCAGGCCGATCCACGACCATAAATCGCAGATAATAGAGTGAGCTGATCTCTTCCATCGATCTCAGCCGGAGCGGCCGTCGCTGATCCGGCTGAAACGACGCCACGGGCACGCGACCGGCGCTGCTTTTCAAAAGATTCCGTCCGATCGCAATCACGTCGCTGACCACCGCACTCCCGGTCGGCATGGATCCGGCCCCCCGGCCATAGAGGACGACGTCACCGACCGCATCACCGACGAGCTGGATGGCATTGTACACATCCTCAACCTGGGCAATCGGAGACGCCGAGGGGAGCATCGTAGGATGAACCCGGGCCTCAATCTCTCCATCCACCAGTTTTGCGATACCGAGCAGCTTAATCGTGAAACCAAACTGCTTCGCGTAGGCGATATCGATCGGCGTGATGTTGGTAATCCCTTCCGTATAGATGTCCTTGAAGTTGACCGGGGTTCCATAGGCAAGGTTGACGAGGATGGCCAGCTTGTGCGCCGAATCGATCCCGGCCACATCAAAGGTCGGATCAGCTTCGGCATACCCGGCTCGTTGTGCGTCCGCGAGCACTTCCTCGAAACTGTGCCCCTCGCGGGTCATTCTCGACAAAATATAGTTAGACGTCCCGTTGATGATGCCGTAGATGGATTCGATCGTATTCCCGGCCAAGCCCTCCGTCAACGCACGAATAATGGGAATCCCGCCGCCGACGCTGGCTTCAAATCCTAGATCCACTCCTTTGCGCACGGCAGCGTCGAAGATTTCTTCTCCGTGAAGCGCCAGGAGCGCTTTGTTTGCCGTGACCACATGCTTCCCGGCCCCGATCGCATCCAGAATGACGCGTTTAGCCGTATCGTATCCGCCGATGAGCTCAACGACGATATCGATGTCTGGAGCAGTCAGAACCTGTCTGCTGTCGGTCGTCAACACCCCGGCAGCCAAGGCGACGCCACGCTCCCTGACGACGTCCAGATCCACCACGCGAACGAGGTCAACCGGGACACCGACGCGCCGTGTAATGAGGGCGGCATTATCGAGAAGAATTTTGGCGACTCCGGTGCCGACCGTACCGAACCCTACAATCCCGATTCCGATACGCGATCTCATTCCTCATCCCCATCGAGCTTGAGGGCTTTCCGGATTCCTCTGACGGCCTGCCTGGTGCGATGTTCGTTTTCTACCAGCCCAAACCGCACGTATTCATCACCGCCTTCACCGAATCCGATCCCCGGAGAAACGGCCACTTTTGCCTCTTTGAGTAAGAGCTTTGAAAACTCCAAGGATCCCATGTGGCGATAGGGCACAGGGATACGTGCCCACACAAACATCGTGGCCAGGGGCTTTGCGACTTGCCAGCCGATCCGATTCAGCCCGCCCACGAGCACATCCCTGCGTTTTTGGTACCGCAACACCGTCTCCTTGACACAGTCCTGAGGGCCATTCAAGGCAATTACACTGGCGATCTGAATGGGTTGATAAATACCATAGTCCAGATAACTTTTAATCTTTGCCAACGCTCCGACGACCTCTCGATTACCCACACAAAATCCGACCCGCCAGCCTGGCATATTGTACGCCTTCGATAACGTGTAGAACTCTACGCCACAATCTTTTGCTCCCGGGACCTGGAGAAAACTTGGAGCTTTATACCCATCGAACACCAAATCAGCATAGGCAAGGTCGTGGATGACAATGACGTTGTGCTCCTTGGCAAACGCCACGATCTTCTTGAAGAACCCCAAATCCACAACGGCCGTCGTAGGATTGTGGGGGAAATTGATGACGAGAATCTTTGGTCTCGGAAACGTCTGCCGATAGACGCGCGTCAGATCTTCGAAAAAATCGCTATCCTGACGGAGTTCGATACCGCGGACCTCACCACCCGCAATGATGAAGCTGTACATGTGGATGGGATACGTCGGCGTCGGGGTCAGGACCACATCGCCAGGGCCGATCAGGGCCAAGGCCAGGTGGGCGAGACCTTCTTTTGACCCGATGGTGACAATCGCTTCAGTCTCCGGATCCAGGTCAACAGCGTAGTTTCGCTTGTACCAGCCACAGATCGCATGCCGTAGTTTCGTGATGCCGCGCGAGGCCGAGTACCGATGATTCTTTCCTTTACGGGCGGCCTCGATCATCTTCTCGACGATATGAGGCGGAGTCGGTTGATCGGGATTCCCCATCCCAAAATCAATAATGTCTTGCCCACGTTGGCGAGCCTCAAGCTTGAGTGATTGAACTTGCGCGAACACGTACGGCGGGAGTCGCTTGATCCGATAAAAACCTTCGCCCAACCCCATGAACTTCCTTTTGACTGCTATTAAATATTTCTTAAAACTCACTCATCCCGTCAAAATGAGTGAAGGGATCCTGAAGGGCCCTATTCTAATGGAGGGCTTTGGTCGAGTCAATTTACTCAATTTTCTATGGGGTTCTGTAGTTGTCAGATGCGCCTACTCCTCATCCGGTGCTTCACCGATCTATGAGCCCGTTCTTGCCCCCTCTCGTCCCTTTCTGCTACTACTATCGCTGGATTGATGGCTCCAGCCTGTCTCACGCACGTGTTCTCCGGCTGACTGGATGTAAGGAGGGGAGATGGCCCGGCTTGGTGTGAATATCGACCATGTGGCGACGTTGCGGCAAGCACGTGGAGGAACCGATCCAGATCCCTTGGCAGCTGCGGTGCTTGTCGAGCTGGCAGGAGCAGACGGCCTGGTCGTTCACCTGCGGGAAGACCGGCGCCATATCCAAGATCGAGACCTTCAACTCCTTCGCGAAATAACCCGCACAAAGCTCGACCTTGAAATGGCAGCCGACGCAGAAATGGCGAAGATCGCCCTGACCATCAAGCCCGACCTGGTCACGTTGGTACCAGAAAAGCGACAGGAACTCACCACTGAAGGAGGCCTGGATATCGCCGGGCATCGTGACCGAATTCAGAGCATTGTGACTCTGTTACATAACGGGGGGATTCCCGTCAGTGTCTTTGTTGAGCCCGATTTGAATCAGATCAGGGCTGCGCACAAGGTTGCGGCTGATTTCGTGGAGCTGCATACCGGTCGGTACGCGAATGCCACCCGCTCTAAAGAAGCCGATGCGGAATTCGAAGCCATTACCCACGCCGCCAAGCTGGCCTACAAGCTTGGGATCGGCGTCAATGCCGGGCATGGACTGAATTACCGCAACATCAAACGCTTGACGCATATTCCAGAAATCGTCGAGTACAACATCGGACACAGTATCATCGCACGGGCGGTCCTCGTCGGTCTCGTAGAAGCCGTGAAAGAAATGAAGGCCCTACTCAGTTGATTTGAGATCGTCGCCCTGCTGGGTCCGCCCGTTCTTCTCGTTAGTACACCATGACCAAGATTATTACCGCTGCACAGATGCAGGCACTCGACCGCCGGACGATCTCAGAGGCTCGTATCCCTGTGACCACATTGATGGAGCGCGCCGGCTCGGGCGTTGTCTCTTGCCTTGAGCAACGGTTGGGGCCCGTACGAGGCAAGAGAATCACCGTGGTGTGCGGCAAAGGCAACAATGGGGGGGATGGATTCGTTGTTGCGCGCCTCCTCCGCCGACGCCATGCGAACGTGCGCGTCCTCGTCGTGACCCCCACGTCCGAACTGAGCCGTGATGCTGCCACCATGTATAAGCAATTCGTTCGAAGCGCAGGGAAGTCCTCCGTCTACCTCTATGCGTCCAAGGCCCAGGCGCAGGCACTTTTACAAGATAGCGATATCCTCATTGATGCCCTCCTCGGAACAGGACTCTCTGCCACTGTAACTGGGCGCTATGCCGAGGCCATTGACAGCATCAATGAAACGGGTCGTCCCGTGGTGGCCGTTGATCTTCCATCGGGCCTCCATGCTGATACTGGAACGATCCTTGGCCGAGCCATTCGTGCCTCCTTCACCGTGACCTTTGGGCTACCGAAGTTAGGCCTCTATCAGAATGATGGGATCGACCTCGCTGGAGAGGTGGCGCTCGTCGACATCGGAATTCCGCCGGCCTACATTGACGCGGTCCAGAGCCGAACGACCTTGCTCACACCGCACGTGGTGCGCACATACCTGCCGAAACGGCAACCATCGAGTCACAAAGGAACATTCGGCCATGCCGGTATCATCGCAGGATCCGTCGGCAAAACTGGTGCAGCCGCCATGGCTGCTCAGGCGGCCCTGCGTATCGGTGCGGGCCTCGTGACTGTCGCGATCCCTACGAGTGTCAACGATGTATTGGAAGCAAAGTTGCTGGAAGTGATGACGATTCCGATGCCTGAAACGAAAGCGCGCACCTTGGCGCGAACCGCATTCGATCGGCTCGTCGCCTTCATGGAGGCAAGAACTGCTATCGCTATCGGTCCGGGTCTATCAACTCATCCTGAAACGGTGGAGCTGGTCCGGGCCTTGACGAAACAGCTGGACCGACCGGCTGTTTTAGATGCGGACGCCCTGAATGCGTTGACCGGACGGACTGCCCTTCTGGCGGCTTGCAAAACACCGCCAATCATCACTCCCCACCCTGGAGAAATGGCACGACTGGAGGCTGACGCCACGCCGCAGACCGTCAATAGCGATCGGATCGGTACTGCCACCCGCTTCGCACGGGAACGGGGACTGTTCGTCGTTCTGAAAGGGGCTCGGACCGTCGTTGCCAGACCTGATGGAGTCGTCGCTATTTGCCCGACGGGTAATCCTGGCATGGCGACTGCTGGAACAGGCGATGTATTGACCGGCATGATCGTGGGACTTTTGGCCCAAGGCGTGCCCTCCTGGGAAGCGGCCTGTGCCGCCACCTACCTGCATGGTGTCGCCGGGGATTTGGCTTCAGCGAGAAAGGGACAAGCCGGCTTGATCTCGAGCGATGTCATCGAGGAGATTCCCTGTGCCCTCAAGCTCATGCATCAGGCTCCATCAAACGAGGCCAATGAGAACATGCGGAACGATCCCATGTGAGGACGTCCCATGGCTACATCTATCAGCTCTCTAGACCTTCTCCTCTCATCTCCTGGCAAGACAGAATCGTTCGGAAACGCTATTGGCCAGGCGCTTCGTGGAGGTGAGGTACTTGCCTTGATCGGTGAATTGGGAGCTGGTAAGACAGCACTAGTCCGCGGGGTCGTGGCTGGCCTCGGCGTCCCAGCTGCTTCTGTCACGAGTCCGACGTTCGTGCTAGTCCATGAATACCAAGGGAGGCTTCCGGTCATTCATATCGATCTGTACCGATTGCAAATGCCAGAAGAAGCTGAATCGATTGGACTGTCCGGTTACCTTGCGGATAACGTGGCCGTCGCCATTGAGTGGGCAGATCGGTTTCCCCAGCTGCTTCCGGATGACCGACTTGAAGTGAGGCTCGCCCATCGAACCAGGAGGACTAGAAGAGCTCTGTTGGAAGCACGCGGTTCACGCTCTCGCTTACTTCTCGCTCGCATCAAGAAGATTTTGCGTCGAACCCCTCGATCATCTCAGCTAATCCTGCAACCAGACAGAAAGACTTCGCCGCGATGACTCGACTGATTCTGATCGGCATTCTTGTGCTCCTTTCGTTGGCCTTCTTCCTTCAAAACCAGGAACAGGAAGTCACGCTCCGCTATTTCTTTGGATTACTCGAAGCCTCAACTCCCATTTATAAGCCCATTATGGCTGGATTTCTCATCGGCCTTTTAGTCGCAGCCATCTTGCTGTTTCCCCCTTGGATCCGTGGACGTATCGATCTTCGACGTAAGACGAAGGCTTTACAGGAAGCTGAATCGAACTTAGAGCGATTTCGGCAGTCTCTTGAGAAGATATCTGGACGCACCCACGCTCCCACACCGATGGAGTCTTCGAGAGACTTTACTGATGAGTGACCAGACCCTGAGCCCGCTTATGCGGCAGTATCGGGATATCAAGCAGGGATACCCTGAAGCCATCCTGTTGTTTCGGGTCGGGGATTTTTATGAGATGTTCTACGAGGACGCTCAGGAGGCTTCCCGACTCTTATCGATCGCCCTCACGTCTCGCGATAAGCACAGCGCCCATCCTGTTCCACTGTGCGGCGTTCCCTATCATGCCGCAACCGGCTATATCGCAAAGTTGTTGAAGGCCGGTCGTATCGTGGCATTGTGCGAGCAAGTCGAGGATCCCAAGGTCGCCAAAGGTCTGGTGCGCCGTGAAGTCGTCAGGCTTTATACTCCGGGCACACTCGTAGACACAGAATTTCTCGCCCCGTGCGAGCTCAACTATCTTGCCGCGTTCGTCGTTCAATCAGACACGGTTCATGGAAGATCGATCGGCTTGTCCGTCCTTGAGGTTTCAACTGGTGAATTTTGGGGGATGGAGTTTCACGGTCCCCACGCGATCACGCAACTATTGAATGAACTCTCTCGACTAGACCCTCGAGAAGTGCTTTTTCCTGCAAACCTCGTCCCTGAATGCTCCACTTGGATCGAGCAAATCGTAGGAACACGCCTGTGTGAACGGCCTCCCACATCGTTCAGCCAGCACTCCGCTGCTCAGACCTTAATGACGCATTTCCACGTACAGGACTTTGACGCCTTAGACTGTGCCGACAGCCTCGCCGCCAGTAGCGCAGCAGGCGCGGTCTTATCGTACTTGCGCGAGACTCAACCGACGGTTCCTCTGGATCATATTCGCCGATTTACTATCCAGCGCAATGACGAATACATGCACCTGGATGGCACCACTATCCGTAACCTGGAACTTCTCAAACCATTGCTGTCGAACGAAAACGCGTTGGGCTCGAAGTCTACTACGCTCCTGAGCGTGCTGGATCGGACCTCCACGGCCATGGGAAGTCGACTCCTTCGCCAGTGGCTGGTACGGCCGTTGCTCCATGACGACCAGATACGGCAGCGCCTTGATGCGGTCGAAGAACTAAAAGACCGCATGCAGGTCAGAACTGCATTACGGACCGCCTTGCGAGAGATCCAGGATATTGCACGACTTGGCAGTCGCATCGTACTCGGCTTAGCCGGTCCGCGAGAACTTTTGGCCCTCAAGCAATCTCTTTCGGTTTTGCCCGAGATTGATATCCAGCTCGCACCGCTTCAGAGTCTGCTGCTCTGTCAGGCGCGAACATCATGGGATAGCGGCCAGGATCTCTACGACGTGATTGAGCGTGCAATCCGACCCGATGTTCCAGCTTCCATTCGAGACGGGAACATCTTCACAGATGGCTATGACCCGGTCATCGACGAGTTGCGCAAAGCCAGCAAGGAGGGAAAAACTTGGATCGCCGCAATCGAGACGCAGGAACGCGACCGAACGGGCATCGAGTCATTGAAGGTCCGTTACAATCAGGTGTTTGGCTATTACATCGAGATCACCAAAGCCAATCTCGCCCGGGTCCCCGCTGACTACATTCGCAAGCAAACGCTGGTCAATGCCGAGCGATTTATGACCGCCGAATTAAAAGAGCTGGAAGAACGTGTTACCGGAGCCGAGGCTAAGCTCCTGGCTCGTGAGCAGGAGCTTTTTATTCAGCTTCGCTTGCGGTTGGCTCAAGAGGCCTCTCGATTGGACGCCATGGCGACCGCCCTTGCGCTCCTTGATGTCGTCGCCGGATTGGCTGAGGTGGCCGCTCTGTACCGGTATACCAAGCCGACGGTGACTGAAGGGGGTGCCCTTATCATCAGGGAAGGTCGTCACCCTGTCGTCGAGCGACTCTGTACGGATTCAGTATTCGTCCCGAATGATACCGTGTTGGACCTCGAACTGAACCGCCTCCTGATCATTACAGGACCAAACATGGCGGGAAAGAGCACCTATCTTCGTCAGGTCGCATTGATTATCTTGATGGCTCAGATCGGCAGCTTTGTACCCGCCTCAGAGGCGACGATTGGATTAACCGATCGCATTTTCACAAGAGTGGGAGCCTCGGATAATCTGGCCGGGGGTCAAAGCACCTTCATGGTCGAAATGGTGGAGACCGCGAACATTCTCCAAAATGCGACGTCCCGCAGCCTCATTCTGTTGGATGAAATCGGGCGCGGCACAAGCACCTACGATGGTCTGAGTATCGCATGGGCAATTGCGGAATATATTCACGACTGCACCAGGTTGGGCGCGCGCACTTTATTCGCAACCCACTATCATGAGATGACGCAACTGGAGCAACAACGGATCGGAATCAAGAACTATCGTGTCGCCGTCCAGGAATGTGATGGTGATGTGGTGTTTCTCAGAAAAATCGTGGCAGGGAAAGCTGACCGAAGTTACGGCATCCACGTGGCCAAACTGGCAGGGCTTCCTTTGGAGGTCATACGCCGCGCACAAACGGTGCTGTCACAGCTGGAACAACCGGAGTCTGTCAGTTCCAGGATGAATCAGGATGAACACCCGACGACATCGGAACTCCTTCCTCATCCTCATCCGATGATAGAAGAGGTCAAACAGATCGACCTATTTTCGATGACACCGCTCGATGCGCTGAATCGTCTTGCCGAGTTGCAACGTATGGTGAGATCGGAGCGCAGTGATCCATCCGATCGGTAATCCCCATTGACTAGATGGTGAAAATAAAACGGGCGACATTCCCGATGGAAATGCCGCCCGTTCACATCTTGCAATAGTCGATCAGTGCGCCTGATTATACTGTGCAGTCCAAGGAATCAACCCGCCCACGGTTTTTCCACCTGGAAGCATCACGTCGTACTGCATGCCGACGTTGCTTCCATCCGGCGTAACGGGAGAAGTGTTGAGACCTGTCTTGGCTTTTGCACAGGTTGACTCGAATTCGTTTTTCCCGGCGCATTCCCTGAGGCGAATCGCGGAAATGCTCAGAGGTTTCCCCACTGAACCAGACACCTCAGGAATCTTCTTCACGGATGAAATCACCCGATGATTTTGCTCGGTTTCCGTGGCGACGAATTCGATCAAGTCCGTCGTGCTGCCAGGGGGAACCTCCTTGGCGGCTGTGGGTCCGGCATGAAGGCGACCCATCTTCTTCAGCTCTTGCCAGGCTGACTTATCGGCATAGAACTTCAGCGTTTTCCCCGGGTGAACTTTTTGCCAATACAACCCGCTCTCCGCGTTCCCACCGAAGACGGCTGTGTTAATCCACACGGCTTCATCGTAGGGATCTAGGATGATCACCCGACCTTGAATGGTGGTCGGTTTGCTCATGTCACCCCATTCGAATCGTTCTTGAAATGACTCAATAGCCGAGGCAGTTGAAGCCAGACCGGCTACCAGTGCAACGGCTGCCAGCACGGCCGCACCTTGCTTGTGCAACATCATAATCGCGTCCTCCTTGAACAACATCATCTGTACGCTTTGAACGTGACTAGTCCTTGATGACTTTGAACCCGGTGATGGTTCTGCCGTCCAGCGTGACTTCCATGGCAACCAATTCTTGAGAGGCCTTGATAATTTGGTCCATCAAGGCTTTGTCTTTGACCGCCAGACGAACCGTGGTGGCGGCATGGTACCAACCAGAATAGGTTGAATTTTTGTCACTGCCCCCGGAGAATCCCCAGGCACAACAACTGAACAATGGATCAGGCGGCTTCACGTCAAGCATCGTTGATGATCGCCCTCCACTGTCGCCGGACCCTGGTTCTCCCGTATTCCAATATTGAATGCCGAATAAGAGCTCGCCATCTGGGTTGTCCGCCCACTGCGACCAGACACGGCCTTGCAGCTTCTTGGCTGCCTCAGTAGCCTTTAGGGGCTTCCCTCCAACGACCGCATCAGCGATGCCTAGCTTGTCTGCGCCACCATCAGCTAGGGAAACCTCGGCCGCCAGCAAGCCGAAACACGAAACAAACGCGACGGCAGCTAGAATGACAGGCCTTTTCATACGTAATCCCTCCTTCGTCAATTTAAGCCCGATACTCTGATTAAGACGCTAATTCTTTCTAAACGTAGGTGATCTTGAATGGCTCGCAAAACCTCTTGAAAACTTAGAGTCCTTCAATAACCGGCACCAAAAATGAACAGAAAGCGGTCCGGTTGGTACCGGAACGGTACTGAAACTACAACGCCCTGTCAAGAAAATGTTTGCCAGACTTATCACAGGAGGATACATAGCCTTTACAGCATATACAAAACAATAAGTTATAAGTCTTCTCCGACTGGAAAGTATGCTGTGGTCAGGCTGTGATTTTTTGGAATTGCGCGCTTAACGCCTTCACTTGCCGTGAGGAAAGTGGCCCCAACCCTGTCAGGGCTATTCTTTCAGGGGTGAAGAGATCCTGTGCTACTTGACTTATTTGTTGTGGTGTAATCCCATCTATTTTCACAATCATGTCTTCCAGGTTCGTATGGCCGCGGGAGATCAATTCATCTTTTGCAAGCTTGTTCATCCGGCTATGCGAACTTTCCAAGCTGAGCATGAGGCCGCCTTTCATCTGTTCTTTTGTCCGTTTTAGCTCATGCCGATCAATTCCATCTCTGCGCAAGCGCCGGATCTCGCGGCTAACGAGTTCAAGAACGCGCTCAACCTCCCGAGCTTGCGTGCCTGCATAGACGGTAATCGTACCGCCATCGGAATAACCCGACAAAAATGAGTAGATCGAATAGGATAAACCCCTTTTTTCACGGATCTCCTGGAACAGCCTCGAACTGACGCCACCACCAAGGACACTGTTCAACGCATAGACCGCATATCGATCCTTATGACCGGCGGCAACGCCCTTGAGTCCTAGACAGAGGTGCACTTGCTCTAACGATTTGTGTTTCACGATGGCGCCCCCACAGATTTCCGGAGGCCAACGTTTTCGAGGAAGGACGCCTGACGAAGGGCGATACTTCCCAAAGGTACGAGCCATCGTCTTTTCGAGCTGCTGTTGATTGAAATTCCCGGCTACGGCGAGCACGATCTCTTCGGGACGATAGTGCGTATCAATGTACTCGAGGAGATCCTGTCGGCGGATCCGAGCGATTGTTGATTCCCGCCCAAGAATCGGACGACTCAAGGGATGTTGGCCCATCGCTAACTTGGTATGCAACTCTTGAACGAGATCCTCGGGATCGTCTTGAACCATTCGAATTTCTTCAAGGACGACCTGCTTTTCCTTTTCAATTTCTTTCTTTCCGAGTCGGGAGCGGAGAAACAGATCTCCCAAAAGGTCAAGGGCCTTGGGGAGGTGTTGATCCAAGACCTTGACGTAGTATGTTGTGGTTTCGCGCGTGGTGAAGGCGTTCATCTCGCCCCCCAGCGCATCGATTTCACGAGAAATCTCCGTGGCCGATCGAGTGGTCGTCCCCTTGAAGAACATATGTTCGATGAAATGGGCGTACCCAGCCTGTGTGGGGCTTTCATCACGAGAGCCGGTATTGACCCAGATACCTATGGTGACGGATTTGAGGGTGGGGATTCGCTCGGACACCAAGCGAATCCCGTTCTCGAGGATGAGCTTGCGGTACAAGTGTTACCCGCCCGCTGACTCGTTTGCACCGCCGCCCGTTGGTGCGGGGATGGTTTCTTTTCGGCTGAGCCTAATCTTGCCTTGTCTATCGATCTCCAGCACTTTCACAAGAATTTGATCGCCTTCGGCGACCTCGTCAGACACGGCTTTCACCCGATGATGCGCCAACTGTGAGATATGGACCAACCCATCGGTGCCCGGCAGTACCTCCACAAAGGCACCAAAGTCCATAATCTTTCTGACCGTTCCCGTATAGATTTTCCCGATTTCGACTTCCTCGGTCAGGCGATTGATGATCTCTTTGGCTTTTTGTAAGGAGGTGCCGTCCGCAGAAGCGATGGTCACAATCCCGGTATCTTCAACACTGATCTTGACGCCGCAGTCGGACTGAATGCCGCGGATGGTTTTGCCGCCCTGTCCGATAATATCGCGAATCTTATCTTGCTTGACCTTCATCGTGTAGATACGAGGGGCAAACGCCGACAACTCGGCGCGATGACTGCTGAGGGCCTTCGCCATATGGCCAAGAATGTGGAGGCGTCCCAACCGGGCCTGCTCCAAGGCTTGCTGCATCAACGCTGTGGTAATGCCACCAATCTTAATGTCCATTTGCAGTGCCGTCACACCGTTCTTAGTCCCGCACACTTTGAAGTCCATATCACCCAGATGATCTTCAAGGCCGAGAATATCTGACAAGATAATGACGTCGTCCCCTTCTTTGATCAATCCCATAGCAATGCCGGCGACTGGCTCCTTGATTGGAACCCCTGCGTCCATCATGGCCAGCGTCCCACCGCACACGGTTGCCATCGAGGAAGACCCATTGGACTCCAGAATCTCAGACACAATCCGTAAGGTGTAGGGGAAGACATCCTTGCCTGGGATGACGGGCTTCAACGCCCGTTCCGCCAAGGCTCCGTGCCCAACCTCACGCCGTCCGGGCGAGCGAAGCGGCCTCGCCTCACCGACACTGAAGGGCGGGAAGTTGTAATGCAGCATAAAGGTCCGCATGTACTCGCCTTCCAACGCATCGATGCGCTGTTCATCATCGGTCGTCCCTAGCGTCACCACCGCTAAGCTCTGCGTTTCGCCGCGGGTAAAGATCGCAGACCCATGGGCTCGCGGTAGAGCGCTAACCTCACACGTAATCGGACGAATATCCGCAGGACCGCGTCCGTCGGCGCGAGATCGCTTCTCCAAAATCATCTTCCGGACTTCCGTGTATTCCAATTGATGGAACACAATCTTGATATGCCGTTCCCTTAAGGAATCATCTGGCTTTTTCAGCTTGGCAATGGTGTCGGCCAGAATGTGGTCCAACCGCTCCTGCCTGGCAGTCTTGTTGGCAATCATGATGGCGTCACGAATGGGTTGCGCCACCAATGTCTTGATCTCGGCCTGCAACGCGGAATCGATCGACTCTTGAACAACTACCCGCTTCACTTTTCCAACCTTCTGGGCCAATTCATCGATCTTCCGGACGATTTTCTTAATCTCGGAGTGAGCCAACTCCAGGGCCTCGAGCATCATCTGCTCGGATAATTCATTGGCACCGGCCTCCACCATCATCACCGCGTCCGCTGTGCCCGCAACCACCAGATGCAGCTCGCTCTGCTCCATCGTTTCAAGGTCAGGATTGACGACGAGCTGACCATTGACGCGACCGATCCTCACACCGGCCACGGGGCCGTTGAACGGAATGTTCGATACTGCGAGGGCAGCTGATGCCGCAGTGATTCCAATCACGTCGGACGAACCGGTCTTATCTGCCGATAGGACTGAGGCAATGACCTGCGTCTCGAAATAGTAGCCTTCGGGAAACAACGGGCGGAGCGGTCGGTCAATCAAGCGGCTGGTCAGGACTTCCTTCTCAGCCGGTCGACCTTCTCGCTTGAAGTAGCCTCCAGGAATTTTCCCGGCCGCGTAGGCCTTTTCCTGGTAATCAACGGTCAAGGGCAGGAAATCGATCCCGGGCTTGGCGGTTTGCGCAGCCACGGCCGTCGCAAGGATAACCGTGTCGCCATACGAAGCCCATATCGACCCGTCAGCTTGTTTTGCGATACGCCCAGTTTCAAGGCGAAGGGTTCGACCTGCAATGTCGATTTCTACGACGTGTATCATCTATGGAGTCTCCTCTGGTTAGATCCACAGATGCCCACTGAGATACGCTCAATTGCGGGTGATTAGTTGAAAAGCTGAACTCGACGACTTCTCGCCAGTTTTACAGCTTTTCACTCTTACACCGCACACTTGGCGTGAGCGCATGTCGGTGTTCATCTGTGGGACATTCGAACGATGCTATGGCGCCGGTCAACGCCGCTGTTCGCACGACCGGTTATTTGCGAATATTGAGTCGCTCGATCACGGTTTTGTAACGCGCTTCCTCCACACCGCGGAGATAGTCCAGGAGACGACGCCGGCGTCCAACCAGCTGCAACAATCCACGCCGCGAATGGTGATCCTTTTTATGGGTCTTGAAATGTTCGGTGAGATACGTAATCCGGTTGGTCAACACCGCAATCTGAACTTCCGGCGATCCGGAATCCTTGTCATGCTGCTGATATTGCTTGATGAGTTCACTCTTTACTTCTTTTAACAACGCCATACCTACTCCTTCCGTATTAATGACTTAAGAGACTCAGTACTTTGCGAATTCGAATCGACCCCACGCCGCTGGTATCATGAGTTCCAATGGCCAACAACTGACCGGCTTCATCCTTGAGGCGTACCGAAACTGTGGAATGGGCAGGCGGGAGTTGCCCGACTCCCATCGGAAAAATTGGTGAGCCATTCAAGACACGCTGCGCCTGTTCCGCGTTCACGACCACTGCCGGGAGTTGGACGAGGAGTTGATCCACCGACATAAATTGCCTCGAGAGAGTTCCCATCGTGAGATGGCTGGCAACTTGATCAATCGTCACTGCCTGTTCGATGGACAGTGGGCCGACACGGCGACGCTCGAGAGCATAGAGATGCCCTCCTACCCCTAAGGCCTGTCCGATGTCGGTACACAAGGTGCGTATATACGTGCCCTTGGAACACACAATGCGCAGGGCCACGTCACGACCGTGAACGGCCACGATCTCCAGTTGATGAATGGCAATCGACCGCTCTGCCCGATCGACCGTCCTGCCTGCCCTGGCTGCTTTATACAGCGGCTGTCCGCCGACTTTCACAGCTGAATACATCGGTGGCAATTGCTGCTGCACTCCTCGGAATCGGGTGATCACTGCCTGAAGCATGTCCTCAGTGATCGCACCTGGATCGACCCTACTCAAAACCTGCCCGGTTGCATCCTGGGTGTCGGTCGTTTCCCCCAAGCGCATGACGGCGTGGTACTCCTTATCCCAATCGATCAGGTACTCGGCGATTCTCGTGGCCCGTCCGACCAGGATAGGCAACACACCTGTGGCACTAGGATCCAGCGTACCGGCATGACCAACTTTGCTTCCCCTCAATAAGCTCCGGACCTTGGCGACGACATCGTGTGAGGTCCAGCCGGCTTCCTTATGGACAACGAGGACTCCTTCCAGGACGTCACTCAGGTCCGTTCTGATACCTGTCCGGTCCATACCCTTAAGAGTCCATGATTCTCTGAGCACTGCTCGGAGAGTCCTGGGTTTCCTGTTGTTCAGACTCCCCATGCAGGCCCTCCAAGAGCTGCATGATCCGGTCACCGCGAGGTCCGCTGACGTCCTTCTTGAAAATCACATCTGGCAGGTAGCGGAGCGAGAGGCGCCGTCCTAATTCCGACCGCACAAAGCCACTGGCCTTTGAGAGGCCAGTAAAGACATCGCGCTCGGCTTCCCCCGTTTCCATGGTCGTCACAAAAATATGCGCGATGCGCAAATCCCCTGTCAGCTCGACATCGGTAACCGTGACGTCATGGACCCGAGGATCTTTGATTTTTCGCATGAGAATATCCGCCACTTCCATGCGAATCTGGTCAGCCACTCGGTCTGCCCTTTTATAGGTCGTCTTCGACATCTTCGTACCCAGCCTTACCAGTCGCAAGCATGACAGGGGGCTTAGAGTAATTCCAACTGGACTCGTGACACTTCAACTGCTGGCATGCTTTTGATCAGATTCAACGCTTGTTCAAGCACCTGGTTCACGTGGCTGCGTTCATTCGAGACACAGGCCATCCCAAGAATAGCCCTCTGCCAGAGATCCTGGCCATCCACTTCGGCGACTGAGAGGTTAAACTTGCCACGAAGCCTGTCCTTGATCCCGTGAAGGACTTGACGCTTGTCTTTAAGCGACTGGTTCCCCGAGATGAATAACTCGACGGTGTATAACCCCACGACCATGGCCAGGGCTCGGTTAGCGTCGGCTCACAATAGAGCTTCCGTGATTCAGCTTCATGAGATCGTCAGGCCTAGGTAAGAGGCTGCAATAAAAATCCTTCGGCTGCTACTCGAGCTTCGCCGGGATCTTATCGACTGTATAGGCCTCAATAATATCGCCGGATTTGACATCGTTGAAGTTTTCGACGCTCAACCCGCATTCATACCCCTGCTGCACCTCACGCACATCATCCTTGAACCGCCGCAACGAACCAAGTTTCCCCTGATAGACCACCACATTGTCCCGAATCACTCGGACTCCGACGCTTGACCGAGAGATCGTCCCATCAATAACGTACGCCCCTGCTACGGCTCCGACCTTTGGAATCGTAAAGACCTGCCGTACTTCCACTCGTCCTAACACGCGCTCCTTCAGGGTCGGCTCGAGCAAGCCTTCCATTGCAGCCTTGATGTCTGCGATGGCGTCATAAATGATCGTGTAGAGCCTGATATCGACACCCTGCTGTTCAGCCAATGCGGCTGCCTTTGGTTCTGGCCTGATATTGAAACCAATGATGATGGCTCGCGACGCGGAGGCAAGCAATACATCAGATTCCATAACCCCACCAACTCCGTTATGAATCACGCGTAGCTTGACGGCATTCGTCGACAGCTTTTCGACTGCGCCAGCCAATGCTTCAGACGATCCTTGCACGTCGGCCTTGATGACGATGGCCAACTCCTTCACGGATCCTTCTTGAATCTTCGCAAAGAGATCATCCAAGGAGACCTTCGCGGGGCCAGTTAGCTCTGCGGCTCGACGCTTTTGCGCTCGCTCCTCCGCGATCTCTCGGGCGACTCGCTCATTGGAGACAACATGGAAGACATCTCCGGCCGACGGCACGCCCGGTAATCCAATAACTTCCACCGGAATGGACGGCCCTGCCTGCTGCGCTTTTTCACCGCGGTCGCTAAGGAGAGCCCGAACACGCCCGCTGAATGTTCCGACGACATAGGCGTCCCCCACCCGGAGAGTCCCGCTCTGAACCAACACCGTCGCAACCGGACCCCTCCCGCGTTCAATCTTGGCTTCGATGACGGTGCCTTTCGCCTGTCTGTGTGGATCCGCCTTGAGTTCAAGTACTTCCGACTGAAGCAAAATCATCTCGAGGAGAGTATCAAGACCCATTTTCTCTTTGGCAGACACCTCGACCATAATGGTATCGCCGCCCCAAGCTTCGGAAATCAATCCATGTTCCGAAAGAGCGTTTTTTACCCGATCAGGATTGGCGGTCGGCTTGTCGATCTTATTCATCGCCACGATCAGCGGCACTCCGGCTGCCTTGGCATGGTTGATCGCCTCGATCGTTTGCGGCATCACACCGTCGTCTGCCGCAACAACCAAAATGACGATATCCGTGACCTTCGCGCCACGAGATCGCATAGCCGTAAACGCCTCGTGACCGGGAGTGTCGAGAAACGTGACCTGCTTGCCGCGCACTGAGACGGTATAGGCGCCGATATGCTGAGTAATGCCACCGGCTTCCCCTTCCGCCACTTTTGTTTGGCGAATCGCATCGAGGAGCGACGTCTTCCCGTGATCGACGTGCCCCATAATGGTCACCACCGGCGGTCGCGGTTCAGGCCGTTCATCATCGCCGGTCTCAATGATATCTTGCAGCAACTCATCCCCAATCTTCTCGACTGAGACCTCAACTTTAATCCCGCTTTCCTCGGCGAAAATCGATGCAGCGTCCAGACTCATAGGTTGGTGAAACGTCAACATTTGTCCCATATCCATCAGTTTCCGAACGATGTCTGCCGGTCGTTGACCGATCAACTCAGCGAATTCTTTCACCGTTGTCCGAGGGGTCACTTTCACGCTCTTGCGACGTGGTTTGGTGATTTCTCCAGGGGTGCTATGGTGGACATGCTTCGATCGGTCATCGCGGCGCTGCACTGGAATTGCACGAAGGTCCTGCCAGCGGGCGGCGTCTTCACGTAATTTCACATCTTGCTGCTCGTCCTTAGGACGGCCTGTTTTTTTCGCTTTCTTGAGCTTTTCCTTGAGAGCCTCTGCCTCGATGGCCTCGAATGCCATGCTTTTCTTTTTACTGGTGACAGACTCGGGAGTCGCCACCCCGGGTATTGCCGGCGCGATGGTCGGCTTGGCCGGCGGCGCTTCCTGCTTTACATCGAGTGGCACCGGTGTGGATGGAGCAACCTCGACCGGACCTTCTTTCACTGGAAGACTGCTGTCGACTGGACCATCGCTAGCAAGAGGGTCAACCGATGGAGTCGGTGTCGTCACAAGACTGGAGGACGCGGGCTGCGCTGAACGCTCAGTCTCACCGATCGAGGCTGGAAGAATGGCCTCGATCGGCTCGTCTTCCTTCTTTCGTTTGATGAGAATGCGCCGCTTATCAGGCTTGAGCGGCTCTTCGACGACAGAACCCTTTGCCGCCACAGTTTTTCCCCGACTCGTATGCTCCGCCAACTTTGCACCGACCTCTCTCTCGATTCCCGTCCCTTGACTCGTCGATTTTGCGGCCAACTTATCCAACGCCTTCTGAACGATGTCCTCCTCGAGCGTACTGCTGTGAGATGAAACCGAGACCCCCAGCTTCTTGAGCTCGGGGATGAGCACTCGATTTTCCATGCCTAACTTCTTTGCAAGTTCGTATACACGCATAGCCATGAGGACGGTTCCGTATTCTATCCGCTCGTTGCTTCCTCAGCTCTGGCAGCCTGCCGAGCTTCTTCTTGCAATCGTTGCGCTTCGGCTTCGTCCGCAATCGCGGCTTTAATTTCCTTATCACGCTCGACCTTCTCTTTTTCGTATTCCGTTGAGCTGATAATGTCAATCTTCCACCCGGTCAAGCGCGCGGCGAGCCGGACATTTTGACCATTTTTCCCGATTGCCAACGACAATTGCGAGTCGGCTGCGACCACAAGCGCCGACTTCTTCTCTTCGTCGATCCCGACCTTTTCGATTGTTGCAGGGTTTAAAGCTTCGGCGATAAAGACTCGCGGATCCTGCGTCCAGGTAATGATATCGATCTTCTCGCCACGCAGCTCGCGAACGACCGCCTGTACGCGAGAGCCCTTGATGCCGACGCAGGCTCCCACAGGGTCCACAGCCTTTTCACGAGACGTGACCGCGATCTTCGTTCGGTCCCCAGGCTCTCGAACGACGGATCGGATTTCAATGATCTTTTCCATGACCTCTGGCACTTCGAGCTCAAAGAGTTTTGCTACAAACTGCGGATGGCTACGAGACAGAATGACTTGAACATCCTTGGGCGTCCGACGCACCTCCAACAACATCGCCTTCACGCGATCGCCTCGCCGATATGTTTCACGAGGAATCTGCTCTTGGATCGGCAGGATGGCCTCCGTCTTTCCGAGGTCCACCAGGTAATTCCGGCGCTCCATGCCGAGGATAATTCCTGTCACGAGATCACCCTGACGTGTGGAATATTCCTTTTGAACCGCTTCCCATTCCGCTTCGCGCACCTTCTGGAAAATCACTTGCTTCGCCGTTTGCGCGGCAATTCTCCCCAATTCATTCATTTCGATCAGCGATCCAATTTCGTCCCCGACTTCCGCCTCGCTATCGTATTGGCGGGCCTCCTGAAGAGAGATCTCCGCCTTGGGGTTGCTGACCGTTTCTACGATGATCTTCTTGGAGACGACGGAAATCTCCCCGGTTTTAGGGTCAATCTCCACTTGGATATTTTCGGCCTGACCGAAGCGTTTCTTCGCGGCAGTCTGCAGGGCGGATTCGATAGCCCCAATGACTCGGGCCTTGTCGATCCCCTTCTGACGCCCGATTTCGTCGATCACGGAAATCAGTTCACGGTTCATACGTCACGCTCCTGCATCCAGTTACCACTTCACAATCTCCAACGTTCCGCCCCTCTAAATCTTCACAACCAGCTTTGCTTCAGCAATCAAATCTCGACTCAATTTCACCGTCTGAGATGTTCGCGCAGCAACCACCCTCAGCACGACCGCCTCTTCGTCCACCTGCATCAGTTGACCAGCAATCTTCCACTGGCCTTCGAGAGGCTCTCGAAGCTTGAGACTCACTTCTTTTCCAATCGCCCGTTGATAATCCTGGGATCTCTTGAAGGGTCGATCAAGACCCGGAGAAGAGACTTCAAGGGTATAGGCATGGGGAAATGGATCGGCCACGTCAAGCGCCGGTCCTAGAGCCTTATGTGCCTGCTCACAGTCTGTGATGCTGACTCCATCCGATTTAGCGATCAGAACACGAACGACCGAGCGAGGGCCTTTTCCCACGCACACTACATCAACCAACTCAAGCCCGAGCGTCCATAGGATCGGCGAAATAATTTCGTGCAACCGGTCGGCAACCAGCTGCGGACGACTGCCTGGTATACTCAGCCCATTTCCCTTCGACATGTATCCAAACAAAAAAGTGGGCATGAGCCCACTTACAGAGGCAGCACCATACCATGCACCCCGGTGCAAAGCAAGGGCACTAGCCGGTTAACAAGGCCCAGCGAGCAGCCAGTGTTTTTGTGATGGGGCCCGGCTGGCCAGAGCCAATGGTTCTTCCATCGATCTGGACAACACCGAGTACTTCGAGCGTAGTCCCCGTCAGAAAGACTTCGTCTGCATGATACAGAACATCGAGCGGTATAAACCGTTCTTCGATGACAATATCGTCCTTTTTCGCCAACTCTAAGACCACGGTCCGTGTGACGCCGGATAGAATTCGTGGACCTTCGGGAGCCGTCATGACCACCCCATTCTGAATCGCCATGACATTGCTCAGCGCACCTTCCATGACGAAACCGTCTCTGACTAAAATCGTTTCGAAGACGCCAGCCTTCTTCGCTTCTTCACGGGCAAGGACATTGGCTAGAAGATTGACGCTTTTGATATCACAACGCCCCCACCGGAGATCCTCTCTGGTGCAGGCGCTGACGCCGGTTCGGCGGACGTCCGGTGTCAGAGGATGAAACTCCCTGATGGTCATCACGACCGTTGGAAGAGTATCGGTGGGGAAACCATGCTCGCGGGGAGCCACCCCTCTGGTGACCTGGATGTAGATCTTGGCATCTTGATAACCGGCCAGGCTAAGTCCTTGTTGAATCCACCTGGTCCATTGCGCCTTGGTATAGGGTTGGCAAAGCGAAAGTTCTCCCACACTCCGATTCAGCCTGGCAAGATGTGCGGCAAGCTCGAACGGTGTCCCTCGATACGTGCGAATGACTTCGTAGACGGCATCTCCGAATTGGAAACCCCGGTCATCGATGGAAACGGTCGCCTCCTCCCAAGGCAAAAAGCGACCATTAATGAACGCGATATCTGGCATTGGCTCAATTCCCGGATGGTGGCTGTGCTTTGATTCTGAATACCCGCCGATCTTCCGCAGTAAATTTCCACCCCATGCGCTTTTCGAAAATCAGCTCATAGCCCCCTGACTGCACGGCCTTAAACTCAAAGATGCGTTGCCCATTTTCCACGGCGTTATTACTCGCGATGCAGAGAAATTCATCGTTGAGCAGGGTAAGCCCTTTGGCATCATAGGACGGCACCCACTGTTCGCCTCTGGTGCGATCTTCCCATAAATGGATGACGAATGGCTGCTCGACCGTGACCACGCGGCAATCACTGCCGTCCAATGTAGGATTGTGATCGGCACTGAAAATACTCACGTCGATATCCCGATCCGTGTCGCGAAGACACCCGTTCCACCTGATTTCTCTTGTTATGCTTTCCGCCGAGAGCCAATCAAAACATCATTGCCGTCCACCCGGACTTCATAGCTCCCTACGCAATACCCGCCACCGTCGGTGCCTTGCCCATTTCTGATGTCGAACGCCAGATCATGCCAAGGGCAGGCAATGACATACCCCTTGAGTCTCCCCTCAATAAGCGGACCCCCTTCATGGGGACAGCTATTATGGATGGCGTACAACTTCCCCTCGACGTTGAACAACGCGAGTGGACGGTCATTCACCGTGACAATCTTTGACTTTCCCGGAGGCACCTCATCGATCTGTGCAACCTTCTGAAACCCATCCATCATGCGTGATTCCTCGCCCCTCTTCGTAGCCGCTACATACGAAGGGCATACTTGAGCTCGTCGCCTTTTGCAACTCCTGTTGTCTTAATGAACCCCGATTCTGTCTGTATCACATAGCGAGCCTCTTCCGGCGGTGGCCCGAAAAATGGGCACGGGTCTTTCGCGCATGGTTCTGCATGTTCCAGCATATGCACGACATGATGCCCCTCATCCACCCACAGAATATCGATAGGGAATCGATATTCCCTGGTTGTCACACGATGCATCCCATTTTGTTCAAAGATATAAAGCATGCCTCCGCCTGGGGGCAAGGTCTCCCGAAAGGCAAGTCCAAAGAGCAATTTCTCCGGCGTGTTCGCCACTTCGGCTTCGAGCTCAACACCGCTCGGAAACTTGACGACGATGATGTCCGATTCCTTCCGCTCAACGAGGAACACCGACACACTCATGAGGAGAAGGGCGAGCAGAATCATCATGATGATCCGCTTCTTCTGCTGCTCTCGATTGCTCGCCTGGACTTGATCAGCTGCCATTACTCGTATTCGGCGGTCTCTTCTCTGCTGGGCCCAATGCCCCATGCAGAGGCGTAAACTAGGTCTTCTGACCGGATTCCATTCGATTGACTTGGAAAAGAATCACCGAATAAAATATCATTTCGCGTACCTGCTCATCACACGTCGATGGGAGCACTATGGTGTGAGCTGCGTGAACTTGTCAACGTGCTAGTAGTGAGTCAGTCTTTTGGAGTGAGAAGGAGGCTTGGGTCATGGCATTATTGATTACCGATGAATGCATCTCTTGTGGAGCATGTATCCCGGAATGTCCCAATGAAGCGATCTTTGAAACCAGGAGTGACGCTGAGACCAAAGGTAATCATGTTGGCGATGGGCAGGGAGTCGGCGACAGTATTTATGTCATCGCACATGACCGTTGCACCGAGTGCGTTGGTCACTTTGACGAACCCCAATGCGCGGCGGTCTGCCCTGTTGATAATTGTTGCATTTCGGATCCTCTCTATCCTGAAACGACGGATGTGCTGCTGGAAAGGGCAAAGACGTTGAATCCAGATAAAGTAATTGATCCTGCCAAAATATGGAGCGGGGTGAGAAACTAACTATCTTTCTGTGCTGTATTGAAGGGCCCCGGTTCTAGATGGAACCGGGGCCCTTTCTTTTGGGCTGTTGTGATCGAACAATAAAAAAGGCCCCGGTGGGCTTCACCGAGGCCTTTTTTACCGACTGAAATCCAGACAAACTACTTCAGCATAAGCAACTTGCCACCGACATGGCCCGGATGCAAGTGACAACGATATTCAAGAACATTTCCCCCGGAATAAAACAGATCGCTGGTCGGAACACCGATATACTGCGTTTCCCCAGGCTTGAGCACGATCTTGGTATGCAAGACAGTCGGTGCAGATTGATTCACAGCGGCGCTGAGCTGGAACCCGTGCTCAGCCGTTGCATTATTCGTTACTTTCAACAACACTGGAGCACCGGGACGCGCTTTAAAATCGATGACGGTCATCGGCGGATACCAGATCTTCATGTTTCCAATTTCAACAGCAAAGAACGCAACATCTACGCTCAGCTCCTTAAACGGCTGGCCGACGACAGAACCCGTTTCCAGATCGCCGGTCTCTACACCTCCCGCTTGAAGCGCATACGAACTCGAAGCCCCTGCTAACACCATTCCAAGGCCAAAGAAGACCGCCAACATCGTCTTGCCCATGACTACCCCCCTTGCGAAGTATGTAAGAAGAAACAAAATAGAGGCTTGTGAATATGTGCCGCCAAACTTACAGAGAACACCACTGCTTCCAATAGTGTGCACTCGTTGTCTACGACTGTGTCCAGACATTCACTACATTACAAGATTATTTGTATAACATATGGGTCAAAACGGAAGCAATTGATTTAGAACTGCCGCTGCTGCTTGAACCGTGGCTCACTCGATGGAATCCAGCTCCACGGCAACGGCACTAGAGGCAGCTATGGTCATCGCCTCGTGTGTCAGCCCTCTCCGTGCCGGACAATTAATACTAATTGTGGCAGAGCACCCCATACTCTCGCTAAATATTTGCTTGGTCAGGACCTCGCTTAAGTATTTCCCGGAAACTCCGATAGGGCAGTTGAGGAGCTGCAACATGTCCATCATTCTGGCGGTCAACGGAATCGTGGAGGCGTACCCGGTCAAACCGGCTGGTCCACGGAATGCCCGGCCTGAATACGCGAGGGAGCGGGAGCATCATGGCCAACACGCTTCTTCTCTGGACCACTCAGCCTTGGCAGCACAAACAGCCTATCAACAGCAGAACATCGAGCAATCGCACCCGAAACCGGCGATTCTCGCGCGTGACCTGATGAGTACTCCAGTTATCTCTCTTCCATCCGATAGCACCTGGCTTGACGCCTGGACGAGCATGTCAGACAAGGGATTCCATCATATCCCCGTCACGTCGATGCACGACACCCTCGTCGGGATGGTGTCGTATCGCGACTTACTCCGCCATGCTCCTGAACTGATCACAGCGGCCGATACGCGACAGGCCTCCAGACGGCGATTGGCTGACATCATGACGTCCCGAGTTATTTCGGCCACTCCCGTCACAGAGGTCCGTGAAATTGCCCGCGTCATGTTGGATGAACAAATTCATGCGGTTCCGATTTTGGATCACCATCGTCGTCTGGTCGGCATTCTTGCTGCCCGAGATCTACTGCAGGGTATCGCGAACCACGGCCCTCTCGAACTCTGGACCTGATTTCTCCGTTGATGACTTCATAGACAGACTCTCGTCGATCGTGTTCCTCCGACCGGTCTCGGCTCGACTCGATGCGGTGATCGTCGGCATGACCAATCCGGAAGGGTTCCGGGCTACTCCCTCGCCTCGATCATCACAAGTATGACCATTGAGAGAACGTCGCCGCTTGACCGATGCGGTGTCCGGCAAGATCGATCACATTCCAAATCACGGCTTGCTCAACACGAAATCGCCTCCCCGTTGAGGAAATTCGCACCCCCCGATATCCATCGTAATAACCCTTGGCCCTTGCTTGCATCAACATCCGCTCTCGCTCAGTACGGTCATCCGCTTCGGCCGTGAGTCGCGATGGCGTCTGGATGAATTGCTCCCAGGACAGCTCCCACAGATCTAAGGCGGCTTGATTGCCATAATTTAAGATCGGGTCCGGCTCCACACCGTGCGATACAACGACAATGGATGCTTCGAATAACCGGAGGGCCTGTGCCTTTCGATCGCCTGCCCGATCAATGAGGTCTTGTCCAATCCAATAGTGATAGCTCTCCAGTAGTCGGTGACTCCACTCAACAATGCACGGTTCGCTCCAGGGTCTGGATTTCATCGGTGCGGTGGTACCACGTCTCGTAGAGCAGGGCAAGCTCTGGACGCGCACTTGTCAAGACCATGGGACTTCTCTGTATAATGACACTTTGAATTCATAAAGACGGGAGTAGCCATGGCAGGCAAAACACTATTCGATAAAATTTGGGATGCGCATGTCGTGCGGGCGGAAGCAGATGGGACTACGCTCCTCTATATTGATCGACAATTGGTTCATGAAGTGACCTCGCCTCAAGCGTTTGAAGGGTTGAAGCTGGCTGGGCGAACGCCTCGACGACCGGCCGCAACGCTGGCCGTCCCGGATCACAATGTTCCGACGACCGACCGGAAACTACCGATCGCCGATCAGATCAGCGCGAAGCAGATTCGGACCCTTGAGGACAACTGTCGGGACTTCGGCATTACCTACTTCGGCATGGATGATATCCGACAAGGCGTTGTGCACGTCATTGGCCCCGAGCAAGGATTCACCCTCCCAGGGACGACGATCGTGTGCGGAGATTCTCACACATCGACCCACGGGGCATTCGGTGCATTGGCATTCGGTATTGGGACCAGTGAAGTCGAACATGTGCTGGCAACTCAGTGTCTCGTCCAAAAACGACCAAAGACGATGGAGATCCGGGTTGAGGGAACCCTTTCTGATCGCTGTTCAGCAAAGGACATTATTCTTGCGATTATCGGAAAAATTGGCACGGCCGGTGGAACCGGTTACGTGATTGAGTATACAGGGTCGGCTATTCGCGCACTGAGCATGGAAGGGCGCATGACCCTCTGCAATATGTCAATTGAGGGGGGAGCCCGCGCTGGGTTAGTGGCCCCCGATGAGAAGACGATCGCCTACCTGAAGGAACGGCCGCTCGTTCCCAAAAAGGATATGTTCGAACAAGCCGTGCAGGCGTGGCAACGGCTCACTACTGATCTAGATGCGAAGTACGATGCGACCGTCTCGTTACAGGCTGAAGACATCGCGCCCCAGGTCAGTTGGGGAACGAGTCCGGGAATGGTGCTGGGTGTCGATCAAAAGATCCCAGACCCACGAACGATGTCCGATGCAAACACGAAGAGCGCGACGGAACGTGCCTTGACCTACATGGGACTTTCGCCCAACACACCCATTACGGATATTGCAATCGACCGCGTCTTCATCGGCTCATGCACGAATTCACGAATTGAAGACCTCCGGCTGGCAGCCAGCCTTGCCAAGGGCAAAAGAGTTGCCAAGTCTGTGCATGCCATGGTGGTCCCAGGGTCGGGACTCGTCAAACAACAGGCTGAGGCGGAAGGTCTTGATCACGTATTTCGTGAAGCAGGATTCGAATGGCGAGAGGCTGGATGCAGCATGTGTCTGGCCATGAATGCCGACGTCCTGCAGCCAGGGGAACGTTGCGCGTCCACCAGCAATCGAAATTTTGAAGGCCGTCAAGGCGCAGGCGGGAGAACCCATCTGGTGTCGCCTGCGATGGCAGTCGCCGCGGCCATTGAAGGTCACTTCGTCGATATTCGACATTGGAGCTGATAACGCTATGGAACCGTTTACTCTTCTCACCGGTCTCGTTGCCCCGTTGGATCTCATCAACGTCGACACGGATCAGATCATTCCGAAGCAGTTTTTAAAGACGATCAAACGAACAGGACTCCGCGAAGGCCTCTTTTTTGACTGGAGAAAGAAAAAAGATGGATCGCCGGATCCGGAATTTTTCTTGAATCAACCTCGCTATCAATCGGCCTTGATCTTATTAACGCGCGATAACTTTGGTTGCGGCTCCTCTCGTGAGCATGCGCCGTGGGCTCTACTGGATCAGGGGTTCCGCTGCATCATTGCGCCGAGTTTTGCAGACATTTTTTACAACAACTGCTTTCAGAACGGCATACTCCCCGTTGTGCTGAAGGCAGATGAAGTGCTGGCTCTCATGAAACACGCCGTCGGTACCGAGGGATACCGGCTTACCGTCGATCTTGGCAGCCAAACAGTCACATCGCCCGAGAAGACAACATACCGGTTCGAAATCGACCCCTTCCGCAAGGATTGCCTCTATCGAGGGCTTGATTCGATCGGCCTCACGCTCCAACATGAGCCTGAAATCACGGCCTATGAGTCTCGTCGAAAGACTGACGCTCCTTGGTTGTTCAGCGACATTCATTCGTAACTGAGGAGATACCGGTGAAACTATTTGTGACGCTGCTCTTCTTTCTAGGCGCTGCCTACCTGACGGTCGTCTTCAACTGGACCTATTCCGATGGAAACCGGGCCGGCTACATTCAAAAATTTTCAACGAAGGGCTGGCTGTGTAAGAGCCATGAAGGAGAGTTGGCCATGACGACCGTACCGGGAACGGCACCTGTTCTCTGGCCGTTTACGATCTCGGACGATAAAGTCGCCGCGCAACTATCAGAGGTCATGGGGAAACGGGTGATCTTGCATTACAAGGAATATCGCTACATTCCCTCCACCTGCTTCGGGGACACCACCTACTTCGTGGACAAAGTCGAAGTCCAAGAATAGTTGTACCAACTCCCAGGATGTTCAAAACGTCCTTCCAGCAAGACCGCAGCGAGCGAAGAGGCGTACGCTTCGGTACGTTGAGTCTCTGAGCAACGCGAGAACGAAGCTGGAGGGCTTTTTCAACATCATCCTGCTACAGCCATTTCTTTCGACGAAACCCAATGAGCATGATGGCGGCGACGAGACCCATGATGCCGATCGCCATCGGGTAGCCCCACGGCCATTTCAACTCCGGCATATACTCGAAATTCATGCCATAGATACCCGCGATAAAGGTGAGCGGCATGAAAATCGTCGTGATCACCGTCAAGACCCGCATGACGGCGTTCAGTCGATAACTCACGCTCGACAGATAAATATCCAGACTGGCCGAGACCATTTCTCGCAAGGTCTCGATGGTGTCAACGATCTGCACGACATGGTCATAGACGTCTCGAAAAAAGACCTTGATGGGTTCATGCAAAAAGGGACAGTCCGAACGAGACAGGTTATTGATCGCTTCGCGGAGCGGCCACACGGCACGGCGTACGAACAACAACTGCTGTTTCAGCCCATGAATGTCTTTGAGGATGTCCGGCTTGGGATCGGTGATTACCCGCTCTTGCAGCGATTCGATCCGTTCTCCCAGCATTTCGAGCACTGCGAAATATTGATCGACCACGGCATCAATGAGCGCATACAGCAGATAATCCGACCCATTTTGCCGGAGACGCCCTTTGCCGCCTCTCAGACGATCCCGCACTGACTGGAACACATCCGTCCCGTTTTCCTGAAACGAAAGAACATAATTGCGTCCGAGGACAAAACTGACCTGTTCGACCACAATGTCCCCTCGCTCAGAAGTCGTGAGCATCTTCATGACGAGAAAATAATAGGTCTCATAGTCATCGAGCTTCGGACGCTGATCCGTGTTGGCGATGTCTTCCAGCAGAAGAGGGTGAAGGCCAAAATATTTCCCGAAGCCTTCCAACACATCCACTTTATGGACCCCACCGACATTCACCCACGTCACGGTTTCATCAGCAGGCAGTCGAAGCGCATTCACGTCTGTGACCACCTGCTCCTCGCACCGCGCACCGGCATAATTGAACAGGGTCATGCTCACAGCCTCAGTTCGCTGTTCGCCGATGTGAACAAGTGTGCCTGGTGAGAGCCCCGTCTTCTTCGACCGTTTCTGGACCAGTTTCATCGTAACCTGCTTGTACGCAGATTCAACGGCCAGGTCAAGTCGGCACATGCGTAGTTCTTTTCATCTGTCGCCAGGCCTGCTACTCTCCTGTCATGACATGGGACAAGGAAATGGATGTTCTCAGCATGGCGATTCGGAAGGCTGGAGCAGAAGCCTTACGGTTCGCCGTCGATGGCTTTGAGACGATTCAGAAGCCGGACCAATCCCCAGTGACCTCGGCGGACCTGGCCGTGAATGAGGTCCTTCTCTCCCACCTGATGTCAGCGTTTCCTGAGGATGGATGGCTCTCTGAAGAATCACCTGATCATCTAGACCGACTTCAGAAGCGACGGGTCTGGGTGGTTGATCCGATAGACGGGACGAAAGCGTTCATCAGCGGTGAACCGGAGTATTGCATTTCCGTCGGCCTCATTGAGCAGGGCCGACCGATCGTGGCAGGCATCTTCAACCCTTCCACAGACGAATTATTCACCGCAACTCGAGGTGGAGGGCTGCGCCTCAATAATGAACCGGTTCCTCCACCAGCTTCATGGAGCAGTCGGCAATCGGTCCTCGCCCTGAATCAATGGGAACAACAGATCGGTCGCTTCACCTCCCTGGAGCCATCGATCAATAAGCGGGCTATCCGCTCAATCGCCTGGGTACTCGCACTCGCCTCAACCGGCCGTATCGAGGGAGTCGTCACATGGGAACCAGAAAATGAATGGGATGTGGCCGCGGGGACGCTCCTCATCACGGAGGCAGGGGGAACCATCTCCGATGGCCTCGGACAGGAACTACTCTTTAACCAACGCGAGCCTCGCTATCGCGGCATCATCGCCACGGGCCCACACTGTCCCGAGGCGCTCGCGCGACAACTCAGGTGCCTGACTTGTGGGACCGACAACGACATTGCGTAATAGCGAGTGATGGAAGATCAGGGTGCGGGAGGAGTGTCGCCAAGTCGTGTCATGGAGGTTTTCCTGGTCAGGTGGAACGTGCCACCCTTCTCAGATGGTGACCTGTTCGCACCGATTCGCTCATACCACCAGGTCCCGTCGCCTTCCACAGCGTCGGCAGAGAGGTTCACAACGAAACCGCCTTCCCGATCGTTTTCTTTCTGAGACCACTTACCGATCCATGTCCGGCCGTTGAGCTGAAGAGTTTCGAATCGCCCATCCTTGAATGCGTACGTACCGTTGCCCTGATCATCGAGTCGAAGAACGACCGCCCCGCCGTCTTCGTATTCCCATTCCCCTTCCAGGACGGAACGATCACCAGCCGAATGGTCAGCGGAGACAGAGAGAGGAACAGTCGCCCGATGACCACATCCCATCAACAGCAGCGCAGCAACAGCAGCGACTATGGGAGCGAGGCGCAGACTCATGGTCGAGTTCATAGCATGGGCTTGGGCTTCAGGCAAGAAACGGCCGCTTCCTCGCGCGAGCACCTACAAGCCAGCTTGGGTCAACCGCCGACAGGCTTCATCGAGATCTAGGTCGGTCTTGGCATAACTGAAACGGACGAAGTTGGCCCCTGCCACACCGGGGATAAAGGCCTCTCCCGGTACACCAGCCACACCGGTTTGTTCTAATAGATACATGGCGCGAGCTTTCCCGCTGTCGCCTGGAAGCCGGGACACATCCGCCAACACGTAATAGGCCCCCTCTGGAATCGAGGGAGTGAGGCCCGCCTTCGCCAGAGCGCTGCAAAATCTGTCGCGCTTGTGCTGGTAGTCTCGAGCCAGGCTCCCATAGAAATCATCTGGCAAGTCTCGAATACCACGAGCCACGCCTATTTGAAGCGGCGCCGGAGCGCACACATAAAGGAGATCGTTCATCGCGCCAATCGCTCGTGTCCACGTCTGCGCAGCCACACTGTACCCGATCCGCCACCCCGTCACGCTGAACGTCTTGGAGTATCCTCCGATGGTCACCGTCCGTTCGGCCATATTCGGCAAGGAGGCCATACTCACATGCCGTCGCCCGTCATAGAGAAAGTATTCGTAGATTTCATCCGTCAAGACAAACAGATCGTGCCGGCACGCAAACTCTGCCACCGCCTCAAGTTCCGCTCGGCTGAAGACCTTCCCCGAGGGGTTGCCTGGCGAATTGACGATGATGGCCTTTGTTCTCGCGGTCACGAGCTGCTCAAGCTCGGTCAACGAATAGATCCAGGCTGGTGGCTGCATGTGGACCACCACAGGGACTGCTTCAACCGCCATGAGCGCGCTGATATGGTATTGATAGTACGGCTCAAAGAGAATGACTTCATCACCGGGATTCAATAGCGCAGCACAGGCACAGTGAAAGGCGCCGGTTGCCCCAGCGCTGACGGTGACTTCGGTCTCAGGATCGGCGCGAATCCCATTATAGTGGGCCAGTTTGTCGGCGATGGCCTGGCGCAATTCAGGCAACCCATCGAAGCGGGTGTAGACGTTATACCCATCTCTGATTGCCCGTTCAGCACCTTCAAGGACGATCGGTGGCACCGGCGTATCACAGACCCCCTGTGCCATATTGAGGCCCTTCGCATTCGCGCAGGCCTGGGTCATCGCCCGAATTTCCGATTGCGCGAGATCTCCCATCCGTCGACTGACTGTTCGCATGGCCCTTCTCCTTCTTAAGGCTCTACGATCGGTGTCCTTTGTGGCAGAGCATGATGCCGGCGTCAAGATGGAGTCAGGATTGTGAGCGTGGCCGAAGCAGTCATAGGTGCCACTCTAGGTACAATAGAGATTCTACTTGCTCAAGCCGTCTCTATGCGTACACTAAAGACTGCTGGCCTCTGATCTTCAGTTAGAAAGGACCACTGCTGTGGCATCAAAGACATCTCGGGAACTCAGTCAGACAGATGCGAACCAACAGGACCGACGTGGCAGAAGACTTGCCCTCTCCTGCCGCCTGTTTTTCTTTGGCGATGATGACTTCGAAGGTGAAGCGAAGATTCTGGACATATCAACAAACGGGTGCAGCGCCGAATCATCGATCGACGTGACAGTTGGGATGCTGCTGAAACTGTCCTTGTTTCTTCCTGATTTTAAGTGGCCCCTCCGCGTCGATCAGGCCATCGTGCGCTGGATCGACGGCAACCAGTTCGGCCTAGAATTCACCAGCATTCGCCTGGCTCAGCGAGAACGATTAAGAGGCCTGATCATGAAAGCCCGGCTGTAGCAGCAGTTCCTCTTACTTATCCCCCACACTGTGCAAACATGTCCTCATCGTAACGTACGGTGACCGCCGTCAAGCTACCATTGAGGTCATGGGTCACGGTATTGCCCAGCAGCTCTTTTCTCGTTGTCGTCAGATTCATATTGTTCGGCGTATACACCGTCTGCTGCCTCGTGGCATCAGTCACGGTGAGGAGATTGCTGTTGGGATCGTAGGTGAAGGCGGTGGTGAAGAGTATCCTATGGCTGGACACCAAGGAAAATCCTTCGAAGCCCCGCAATAAATCCTGCGAAGCCTGCAACAAAACAGAGGCCTCCGAACACATACCAATAGAATCGTAAGCCTTTGGAGCCAATGAGTTTCCTGAGGGTAAGATTAGTGCCTACGAATAACATGTCGGCAGAAGGGTCAACGAACCACTTCACCCCTCTCCACGTTGCATAGATAATTGCAGCTCCAATCAAAACAAGTGACCCACAGATAAGAAAAATCAGGTATGGGTCTTCAAGACTAGCCGCATTATTCATATTCGTGAGATCGAACTTCGCACGAAATCGCCCCTGAAATTGTCAGCTTCATCTCTGATGTGCACTAATTGCTCCACCAGTGCGAAGTAGATCGAATCCAATGTTGAGATTAAGTCCTTGTGTGAGATAGGACTGATTGCTCCCATCAAAATCAGGGTTTGGAATAAAGTCAGTGCCGATTGAGATAATGAAAAACGGAATAGGCTACTTTATTGTTGTCAAGGTCACCCGTACAGGTATCGTGAACTGCCACGAGGTTCTGACATCGATAACTGACCGAATCGGCCCCACCCCAACGCTCTGTCCCCTCCCCCTGAGTCCCACCTGCACCCACTGTTCCCATCACTGCACGTCGATCCCGATGCGGCGTGCCGCCGTACCTCGCTCATCAAGCTGAGACACCTTCGCCATGCATCGCTCGACCGTCTGCCGCGCCACCGCCAGTCCAGCCGCTGAAAACCGATACCCCAAAAAATCAAACCCGCGCGAATGGCCGCCAGAAATTTCCACTGCGGGGGGCCAGCACGACCCAGTCGTCCATATACCGCACATCCCAACAGTCCATCTGGGCCATCCGATTATTCAACGAACCGAGATACACAACTCCATGAGCCACGACCCACCGACTGCGGTATTAGCACAAGGCGTTGAACTGTTCGACGGACAATCGAGCTTGTTTGAGCAGATGAGACAACGTGGATCGTTTGATTGGACGATGAGCAGGAACCGTGATTTTCAACACTTCTGTCGGGAGATGTTTTTGGAGGCGGATGTGACTGCCTTTCTGGCGGACGATCACCCACCCATCGCGTTGCAACGCCCGAAGCACCTCCAGGTACGAGAGGCTCGGGACTTTGCTCATACGGCGAGCTCGATCTGCTCAGCCTCAGGGCTCAAGGCCAGGTCGTCTTCGACGGGTTCCAAATATAATTCAATCGCCTCGCGAATGTTCCGTATGGCATCTTCCTTGCTGTCCCCCTCACTCAGGCACCCTGGAAGAGTAGGCACGTACACCGTGTAACCACCGTCGTTGCTTGGCTCTAGCACTATTGTAAGTTTCATGGCTTCCTCATGTCATTATAGGATGGAGCATAACAAACTGAAGAAAGGGAATAAAGGGATTGGCCTTATCAGCCGAAGGTTTTTGCGCGGGAGGGAAATAGGACGGCTACTGTACTGCCGTCAAGATGACGCGCACGGCACGCAGTGCTGATATCGGTACCCTACATTATCGGCCCGACTCTAACTCTCTGTCCCCTCCCCGCGAGTCCTGCCCGTACCCACCGCTGCAGCCGCTTTACCTCGCCCCCGAAGCGGCTCATCGCCATACCTCGCTCATCAAGCTGGAAGATCCGTAGTGCGCAGCACTCGACAGGTCATAGGGGCTGGCACATGGTCATCACCCTACGACTTCCCCCACAAGCTTTCCAACCGCTGGGTTCGGCCACAGCCGTACTTGTAATACTTATACCGGAGCGGGTTTTTCTTGTAGTAATCCTGATGGTACTCTTCAGCCTGGTAGAAGGTTGAGGCTTGAACCAGCTGAGTCACGATGGGCTGGGGAAAGCGCTTCGACTCTTCGATCGCGCGTTTTGACTCTTCCGAGAGCCGCTTTTCTTCGTCGGTTGAATAGAAGATGGCTGCGCGGTACTGAGTCCCGTGGTCGCAGAATTGCGCGTTCGGCGTGACCGGATCGATGTTGTGCCAAAAGGCATCCAAGAGTTTCTGGTACGTGACTTTCGTTGGATCGTAGGTGACTTCAACCGCTTCTGCGTGACCCGTCCGCCCAGCCGAGACCTCTTCGTAGGTGGGGTTGGCCACAGTGCCACCCATGTAGCCCGAGACCGCCGCGAGGACTCCGTCCACCTTTTCGAAAGCCTCTTCCATGCACCAGAAACAGCCGCCTGCAAAATACGCCTTGGCGGTGGTCGGTGCGCTCTGCACTCCGTTGGATGGCCAGCCTGTGAGGGTCGCACAGATCACGAGACTAATGCTGATAGATGTCAGACGCTGCAGGATTCTCATGATCGTCTCCTCCTTCTTCAGAGTCGTCGCAGTAGTCTTATTCTTACATCTTACTACGACGCGTGCGGAGAGGTGGATGTGGGGAGAACTCGCGTGGTAGCAGACAGGAGCCCGTATGTGAGTCCTTCACGCGTCAAACTGGAATATATTGGTCGAGATCCCGTTCTGTACGACGCGCTCGTCGCTGGCGCCCATCCATGAGTTTCATGATCAGTTCAATAGCCTCCTCCGGTGAGGCAGCGGCTTGGACCAATCGCGTATCGAGTTTTCGAAAAAAGGCGACATCGGCAGGAGACGCTTCAACGAGAATGACCGGCTTCCCAGCCTTCACGGCCAACGCTACTTCCGACACTGTGCCCGAGCCACTCAATCCGCAGGCCACCACGACATGACTGGTCAGAACATTGATATTGTTTCGGCCACTGCCCATTTCCGTGATGATCGGCACGTCCACATGACGGGACACCTTGTCCTTGGCCGTCGGCAAGACCCCGATGGTCAAACTTCCGCCCACCCGTTTGGCTCCTTCGCACGCCGCGTCCATGACACCCACGTTTCGACCACCGGTCAGTACGACCCAACCACGCCGGGCAATGAATTCTCCAAGGATCCTGGCATTGTCGAGGTCCTTCTTCGCAGCCTTGGCCGGCCCCATTACTCCCACCACAAATCGCATCAATCCTCCTTCAGTCCGCTTCCTCTTCCTCAAAACCGAGAGGCCGTGAGGGTCACATCCGCATGTTCCCAGGCCTGTTTCCATTGTTCTTCTGCGGTATCGGCTTCACGGCCTTTCCGCTGAGCGCGAAGACTCTGCATGAGTCCAAACTGGGCCCAGCCGTTCCGTGGATTCTTGGCCAGATCCGCTCGGTAGACCGCTTCCGCCTTACCCGGCTGACCGGCCTTCAACAAGACGGCGCCGAGATAGTGGCGAATGGGAATCGGCCAGAACGGCGGTTCGGTGTAAGGCAGCTCCTCTTCCAGCTTGACGGCATCCGTGAGGGATTTGATGGCCTCATCGTATTGACGGCGATGCGTCGCGAGCTCACCAGCCAGCAACCGTTCCGCGATCTTCAGGAGCGTCCGTTCTGTTTTCTCTTCCCGCGTCCGATCACGCCCGAGGCGCTTCGCCAGGCCAGCCAACACCACGTGCTCGCCCTCGGCCCCGGGCATACGACCGGACGCCGCGAGCGCCATTCCCCTTCCCAGTCGCCACATCCCCTGTTGCACATGCAGCCGCTTCGGAGGAGGCGGTTCGCGCAGCAGGTCGTCCCATTGTCCAAACCTGATCATCGACCACAAGGGAGTTGGAAGGGACAATTCCTTCCAGGCATCCTTTCGCACTTCCTCTTCGGTGATCGTCCCCGTCAGTTGACGGGCCACCTTCAAAGCCTCTGTTTTTCGCCCCTCCATTACCAAGGAAGCCCAGAGAAAATGGAGGTTGTGGGTGTAATAGCCGTCGGCATAGTCGCCGCTTAGTTTTCGCCCCGCCAGATAGTGGCGATCGACCTCCGCCGCATGTGCATTCTGTTCAGCCGCCTCGTGGTATCGACCGAGTCGCATGTAGATGTGGGCCGGCATGTGGACCACGTGCGCGGCACCCGGCATCAGCCCGGGCAATCGCTCCGCACAAGCGACGGCTCGGTCCGGGTTTGGAGAGGCTTCGACCGCATGGATATAGTAGTGGCACGCTCCTGGATGATCCGGGAAACGCACCAGAATCGATTCCAGCACCGACACGATTTCTTGAGTGCCTGGTTTGGGCCGCCCGTCTGCCGTCCATAAATCCCATGGCCGCAGGTCCATCAAGGCTTCGGCGAACAACACACCGGCATCCGGATCGTTCGGATGCTGTCGCCAGACTACACGCATCGCGTCTGCATACGCTTTGTCGAGAGCCGGTCGTGCATGTCCACGGAGCTCGTATCGCTTGCCGATCGCATCGATATAAGCCTGTTCGGCTGCGCTCGCGTGGACACGATGTGCGCGAGCCTTTTGTACGGCATCCCACGCCCGTCGTTCAGCTGCCTTATCCATCGCCGCGTTGATGTTCGGACCCGATGCGAGCGCCACCCCCCAGTACGCCATGGCGGCAGAGGGGTCGAGGCGCGCAGCTTCTTCGAAAGCCTGGATCGCCTCGTCATGGTTGAAGGCGTACACGAACCGCAAACCTTGATCGAAGTATTGCTGCGCCTCGCGTGAACTCGTGGTGATGGGGTGATGGAGGGTACCGAGATTCTCAAAGAGGGGCACCCGAGTGGTAGAACGTTCAGAAGCTGCACCGAGATCGATCGGCAACAGGCTGAGCCACAGCACAGCCCACAAGAGAACACGAACGATGGTCATTGATGGTTTTTTAGCAGACGGAGCCCCTATCTGGCTAGAGGAACAGATACGCCGGTATGACGGGAGATTTGTGGGGCCAGTAGGATTCGCCCTTGTCTAGTAGTGACGCGATGGAAAAGTCTTCAGCCTCAACGGCTAACCGGGCTGAGCTTACAGATGGAGCGACTGACCGTCACTTTCCTGAAGAGGAAACGGGCGTTCATGTTCCTGATGAGGATTGGGCGCTTCGCTGACCGTCGGCTTCTTCCGCCCGATACGGTTTCGCCTCAGAGAGGCCGCCGCTGTGCTGGTGGACACTGGTGAAAATGTACCGGCTTCTAGCTCTTTTCCAAGATGAACGAGGACCTCCTGCTGAGAGGTCACCAAGGAGGTCAGCTCCTGAATGTGCGACGTCAGCTTGGCAATCTCATCTTGCTGCCCGATCATACAGGCTCGGATTTCGGCGACTTCTTCCGACTGCACATGAGCCGGTATCGGAGACGGCTGTTGTAGGATGGTGACCTTCGCGGCCACAGGGCTCTCTGCTTCCCGGATTGGCTCCTCCACTCCATTCGGCCAGACGGGACCCTGCCCTTGGATCGTGCAATGCTCCATCCTTCGGTCGGGGAGCGCAAGGGGTTTACGCAGGCGTGGATGGATCTCATCCTCATAGCGCGTGACGTAGGCAAAGAGGTCAACCACCTTGCGCCAGCACAGGGCACTAGCATTGAGCAGGATCTGACCGTAGGGCCTGGCGACCGGCCGAGCTTCATCAATCTGCTTCTGTGATGGGATTCGGTGAATGAGGTTGATGGGTTCTTTGTTGAATCGCGGGGCCATCTGGCAGATCCCCCCTTCAATCAGACCTAGTGAGATACCTTTATTGTACCTACTCCTCGCGTAGAGAAGAGTCAACCCTTTTATTCTACGGTCGATGAAATATGTTTGGAGTCCTCATGACACAGCTAGAACCGTGTGACGCTTGAGAAACGAAAATGCGGGAGAGCCATAGCTGGAACCAACATCTTCCCGGTCTCTGAGTTCACCGCCTCCATCGGCGTCGTCCAAGCCGTGAGGTGTCGAAATGCCTGAAGCGGGCTTTCATGAAATCGAAAATTTTTTACAGCTGAGACGATCTCCCCCTTCTCGATCAGAAACGTTCCATCTCGCGTCATTCCGGTCAGCATGAGGTCCTGAGGATTCACAGGACGGATATACCAAAAATTCGTCACCAGGATCGCACGTTCAGTGTTCTTCATGAGATCCTGAATCGAGGCCATCGGAAGGCCCTCAACCGACAAGACCGGAGCCTCCAGTGTCGGAATGGGGTGTATGCCATCCGCCTTCGCCGCGAACCGGTCGTAGGCAAGCTGTCTAAGAATTCCATGGTCGATCCACAGGGAGGCTGTACTCGGCAGACCATCATGGGTAAATCCTTCTCCAAGCAGGTCGGCATGATCGGGGTGATTCATGAGCGTCAGTCGTTCGTCCACGATGGCCTGTCCCAGGTTGCCGGCAAAGGGGCTCGTTCCCTTTGTGTAAGACTTGGCGTCCAGAGACCAGAGCACCCACGCCCACAGTCCGGCCACGGCTGCCGGCTCAAGAATCACGGGATACTGCCCCGCCGGCATCTCACATACATCCCGGCCTCGTTTAGCTTTGGCAATGGCCGCCAAGGTCCGCTCTTGAACCTTCAAATGATCGATCGACCGATGTGCCGCCGCACTCCAGCCCGTCGCGTCACCAATTTGGACCGTGAGACTAAACCTCGCGTCTGTTCGTACCTCATAGCCGAATAGCCCATTGCTCGCCGCAATCCCGATCGCGGTCCCGGATGATGCCACGACGCCGGCCGCCATGAGGTTCTCCATCCGGCAATGTCCGATAGCTTCATTCGCATACTCCAGACGTTTGACTGGTCCTGCCGCCAGAGTTTCCGGTTTCGACGTCGCTCGCACAGGGAACAGGCACGGATCGGGAGGTGGAAGATATTCGGGGTCAACCGGTGAGACCCGAGCAATCCGCTCAGCACGCGCCAACGCATCCTGAATCGCGCCGGCGGTAAAATCCGTCGTGCTCGCGGTCCCCTGCTGCCCCCCGAAGGCGACCGTCACGGCCAGTGAGCCCCGTCTCGCATCGACATTCTGGATGACTTGATTGTTGGCGAATCTCGTCGTGCCGGCGTGATGATCGCGAAGACGGACGATCGTCTGATCAGCGGATGAGCGGGTCAAGACCAGATCGCTCAGGAAACGAAACTCCTCGCTGCTCGTCAGCTTCGGCCAGGTGCCGCTTAGGACGGTCATGAGCTTCCTTCTCCCCGAATCACATGGATCTGTCGAAACCTCGCCGGTGAGGCGGCATGAGTCATCCAACCAGACTGGCCTGGCTGCCCCTTGCCACACGTGATGAAGCCGTATCGACGGCGAGCAGTTCGGTCGGCCACTCCATTGCAGCTGTTCCAGAATTCCGGCGTGATCCCATGGTAGATCACATCCCGCAGCATGTGGGTGCGCCTGCCGTTCTCAATCAGCCAGAACGCATCCCCGCCAAACTGAAAATTGTAGCGGCGCTGATCAATGCTATAGGACCCATGACCTTCGATGTAGATGCCGTGCTTCACGTCGGCAATCAGCTGATCGACAGTCGCTGAACCTGGCTCAAGTCCGATATTGGCGATGCGTACCATCGGAACATGGCTCCACCCATCAGCCCGATTGGAGCCGCGCGAACGAGATTCACCAATCTTCGACGCGACTTCACGGTTCGTGCAATACCCGACGAACACCCCGTTCCGGACAATGTCCCATTGCTGACACTGAACCCCATCGTCGTCGTAGCCGGTCGCGGCCAGGGTTTCCGGTTCGGTGTTATCGGCAACCAAACTCACATGCTGCGAGCCATAGCGAAAGTTACCCAACTTTTCTGGCGTCAAGAAGCTGGTCCCTGCGTAATTGGCTTCGTACCCAAGCGCCCGGTCCAGCTCGCTCGGATGGCCACAGGACTCATGAATGGTCAATGACAGATGCTCAGGGTCGAGCACGAGGTCATACTGGCCCGCATCAACCGCCGGGGCCTTCACCTTTTCAGTCGCCTGGGCAGCAACCCGTGTCGCTTCGCGCAGGAGGTCGGCTTCCTCGATCAGTTCATAGCCCTTCCTGAGATGAGGCGTGTTGAAGCTGCGCGAGGCAAAGCGACCTTCATGCAGCGCAGTCGCCGTACAGTCGCCTTGCCCTGCCAACAGATCGAATTCCACACGAGACTCTTCCGTCGACACGAACAATTTGCGGTCTCGGCGCGCCCACAGACTTGCGCTGCTTCGTGCGATACCGGATTGCCGATGGAGCGTTTCCATCGCATTTAGCAATAAGTCGGTTTTCTTCTCAAGCGGGATGGTGAAGGGATCGATGCGATAGGGCGTGACGACGCGATCACGATGAACGGGTTCCGGCACCAATCTCACTTTTTCCAGGGCCACTGACGCAGACCCTCTGGCGATTTCAACGGCCAGATCCGCCACCCGTGGTACTTCTTCCAGCGACAAGACTGAACTCGCGGCAAACCCCCAGGCTCCGTGATAGAGCACACGCACGCCGAAGCCGATGTCCTTGATGTCTCGAACCGAGGCGATCCGGCGATCCTCGCCTTCGATGTGCTCCGTGCTGCAGTCTTGAATGCGGATGTCGCCGTACTCAGCGCCTGACGCCGCAATGCGTTTCAGCGCAAGCTCAGCAAATTCATCCCAGGTCGGAGAGTTCATGGCGATCACTCTCGAATTGAATGAAGGGATGGATCAGTATAACAGGTGAGGAGTCAAATGGTGAAAGCATGGGAAACGACCTGAATTAGTTTTGCGGCGCCGCGTTGGACGCCAACACCGTCACTTGAGTTCCGACCACATGCAAGGCGGGCTCATGCTGATCGGGTCTCAAGACAACGGGTTGAACGCTCATGACCTCGCTGCCTCCCACAAAGACTCGTGATTCTGTGCAGCGCACCTAGCGTTGGAAATCAGCGCCGCCGAAAGCTATCCGGTGCATTGACTCGTTAGACCATTGGCTCTTGCTGCGTGGTGCAGTGGATACCACCACCGCCAGCAGCAATGCCATCGATATTGAGCTGAACAACCTTTCGTTCCGGGAACAGTCGCTGGAGTGCTTGCTTTGCCGCCAAGTCGGCTCTTTCGTCACCAAATTCAGGTGCGATCACCGCGCCATTGCATACGTAGAAGTTAATGTACCCCGCCGCAAAATCGTCGTTTGCAAATTTGCCACGAACCGTTGAAGGAGCGTCAAGCACAACCACTTCCAGCGCTCTGCCCTTGGCATCAGTGGATGCTCGAAGAATTTCCAGGTGCGCCTTAGTTACAGCATGGTCAGAGGATGTTGGGTCGGGATCGTAGCAAGCGACAACGACCGCGGGTCGAGCGAACCGCGCGTAAAAGTCTGTGTGCCCGTCAGTGATGTCCTTCCCGATGCTGCCAGGCAACCAGATGATCTTCTCCAAACCAAGTAACCGCTTCAGCTCCCGCTCGCACTGTGCTTTGCTCACACCAGGATTACGGTTTGTATTAAGCACGCAACTCTCGGTGATGATCGCCGTACCCTGTCCGTCCACCTCAATACTGCCGCCCTCAAGTATGACCTCGGTCTGGATGTGGCGCACACCCGCTCGCTGAGCAACGAACACGGCGACTTCGGCATCGTCGTCAAAGTCCTGCTTCCCTCCCCAGCCGTTGAAGTTGAAGTCAACTGCGGCTTTGTCACCATTTTCCGTCGCGACAAAAACCGGACCGGTATCACGCATCCATAGGTCATCAAGCGGACAGACAATCAGCTCCACTTTGGATCCCATCAGTTGTTGGGCGAGTGGCACGTCAGAGTGACGAACCAGCATGGAGACTGGCTCGTATTGAGCGATGGCTAGGGCAATTGTCGCCAGGTTGCGCTGAACGTCTGGCAAGAGCTTCTTGCCCCATATCTTTCTGCTGGCTCCGAAGGCCATCCATGTGCGCTGGTGAGGCTCACCTTCATCAGGCATGAACCACAATTTCCTGTCACTGCTCATTGACCACGCGCTCCTTGAACAACCCAACAGCACCCCGCCAACAAGTACACTCACGGATTGAATGAATTCCCGTCGGGTACTCATCTACGCGTTCTCCGTGGCCTCACGGCCCCGTGGCTCACCCGAAAGCGTGGAGCACTCAGAGGTAGTACAGCGGCGGTCCGGTGCACCCGAACCAAACGAACGGATTAGAACAGTCCCCCAATCCCGGTGGAGATGTTTTCTTGCACGATCGGAGCAGCTTCGGGAATGGTCATAGTGGAAACAGCATCTCCACTTGGCCTGGGCGGAAAATCACCACCTATGCATGAATACGAACCCGTTCAGGCTCGATAATCCGCAGCCGTCTTTGTGGAGTCTCCTCCTCAAGAACAAGCAGTGCGGATCGTAATAAAGCCAGTGTGTTCTCGATGCTTTGGGTGCGTGGGCGCAATACCCAAATGCCATGATGACCAGCTGGAGGATAAACGCGGATATCGGAGAAATCGAGATCGAACGTGACGAGCACCCTTTCCTCAGCCTGAGAGGCATCAAACATTCGTGGGTTGGGGTTCCCACCCAGCTGCTCGGCGAGCACAGTATGCACGTCGTGACCGGCCTGTTGCAGCAAGACCTCAGCATTACGAGGAAGATTCTCGTCGAGTTTGAATCGGGTCGGCATCCTGTGCGCTTAAGCGGGAATCGGAACGATACGCTTTCTTGCTAAGTCCGCCGCGTAGCCGATCGCCGCGGGAATATGCTCAGGCTGAAGCGAGGGGTATTGATCGAGAATGCGTTCAGGCGTTTCGCCTGCAGCGAGATTGTCCAGAACCACCGACACCGGAATTCGCGTACCTCGAAAGCACACAGCGCCATGCATGATATGCGGATCAGTCGAAATGTAGGATCTCCAGTCCATCCTGGCACCTCCAGATATGACCATCAATATAACACTGTACGCTCGTCTTGTCTGAGCCTTGAGTATACTGTCGGCAGAGCTCCGTGACCATTTTAAAGGACGTCATCCTTGGATTAACACATCTCAAAAAGGTTCACGCCCCCTTAGCTTCTCCTCTGTCGTGACTATGCGGCGGAAGATCTGTTCCTGCTTCGCCCTGCTGCAAGGTAATCCCGTAGCTTTGCGTCGCCGCGTTGGACGCCAACACCGTCACCTGTGTTCCGAGCACATTCAATGCGGGCTCATGCTGATCGGGTCTCAAAACAAATGGTTGAGCGATCATGATCTCGCTGTCTCCTACAAAGATGGAGACTGTGTGCCGTGCTGGCCAACCCCGCGAATGATCCGCGAAATGCGACTCTGTGACGACGCGCACAGGCCGCACCTGCAAGGCTCTTCGCGTTTGGTCAGCTCCAAGCGCTTGTTCGGCGCCCTCCCTACCCTACGGATCTATCCAAGACCATAACCCTGACGATCAGCTGCTTCGGAAACGGTTCAGCTCCGTCCCGAACCAGGATGATCTCATCATCGTCCGGAACAGCTATGTCTACTGGATGCTCGCCTAGGATCGAGTTGACTACATACTCGCGAACCTCATACATGGAGAATAGCCGGCGATCGACCTCGACTATGACACCGCCTGGTACAGCGTAGAATCGAGCGCGCTCCAGATGCGGTGTGGTCGATACGCCGCTTGTTGGGAAGCCGTTCTGCTTCCACTGATGTTGCCGGACGGCATGCTCTTCAGTCTGCCCCAAGACGAACGGCAGGCGAGTGTCGATGCCAAGTCGGGGACCGGCCTCGAACGGCCCTTGTGCTTTAGGGACGAGCACATAGCCCGCTTCGATTTCTGCCACCCGTAGCGCTCGGTAGAGGAAGGGGTGGGTCATGTCAATAATGGTGCGCCTAACTATGTTTAGACCGATCCGCATAAGAGCCGGATCGGCGCATTTCTGTCCGTGTGACACGCCACAATTGTTGGCGAACGATACGCCAGACCCCGTGCCGTTTCAATGCGCTACGGATGCTGGAACATTTATTACGGGTTCTTATGCGAACGGAGCTAGCAGTCTGCTGAAAAACTCGGTTTCTGCTTTGTGCACCGTTGCACGATGACAGAAAGAACAGGCTGCAAGTTAAATAGGAGTCAGAGTACAATTTCAGAGGGGCGATCAGCCCGTTTCGGACGCCCCTGCGTTCCCCCGTTCAGTCGCCGGTCGACTTGGCTGCCAATTGATTCTTGGAAGGCGTCGCTTCTCACCACTTGCCCCTGACCTACTTGCTTGAGGCATCGAGGAACTGCTCGATTGTCAGTCCTGCTTTTGCAATCAGACTGCGCAACGTGCCTCGTGCAACTTCCGGGTGATTTGGTATCGAGAGAGTGGCCATGTGGCCTGGCTTCGTCATAATGATATGACTGCCTTTCTGACGAACTATCTGCCAGCCTAGGCGCTGAAACATCGTGATGACATCGGAAGGGGGAAGAAGAGGAATCGGCGGCATTATGCGATGACTTCCACTTGGCGAGTGAGGACGGTCAGTGGCATCCCCATTTCAGCACGCACTTCAAGACACTGTTTGATGGCATCCTGCACGTTGGCTTGTGCCTCCGCTTCCGTCTTGCCTTGACTGATACATCCCGGAATAGCCGGGCATTCGGCGATGTATACTCCATCCTCGTCACGCGTGATGGTAATCGTAAATTTCATAGCAGCTCCTCTTATTCTTCAAGACCCCTTATCAGAAGAACTACTTGAAAAACCGGCAGCTTCCAGCTCACACCGAAGTCCTGAGTAACGACCGGTCCGGTCTATCGGCGAAAAGAAAAACAGCCGCACAGTGTGTCGCAAACAAGTCTACTGAAAAGCCAGGTGTTTATCTACCGCTCCGTTTGGTATTGCTGGTCCGATATGCCGCCTCACCAAAGGAGGGGGCGAGCTCATAAAAATGAATAGCATCTTCCAGTTCTTGCGTCGCTACTCTGGTGAATACGACGCGCATCAATTGTCCTTGAATAGTTCCTCCATCGGGGCACCTTTGAGTTTTCCGTCCCGATAGGCCTTGAGTCGTTTTTCCGCTTCTTCCGCCCATATTTCATCGAGTTTCTTATCCGGCTCATCCAGGCTCTTTATCAGCCCCTCAACCAACATGAACCGTTCCTCCGGCTTCAGTTTCATGGCCTCGTCTAATAAGTCTTTCGTGCTCATTGTGTTGACCTCCGATTTTCATGAAGCGTAACACTGTTTAAACCGGTCCGCATAAGAGCCGGATCTGCCTCTTTCTTCCTATGCAATACGCCAGAACTGTTGGTGAGCAATATGCCCTACCCGTGCCGTTCAAGGAATTGAGGCTGCGTACGGGCCTTTATGTAGAACTGAGCTAGAACAGCCCTGCAATCCCGGTGGCGATCTTCTCTTGGACGATTGGCGTGGCTTCGGGAATGTCGATGGATTTTTGCCGGACATGGCCCACCATCCGCATCTGCTGCACTTTCGGACCGGCTACGGCTTGACCGCCGACCGGCTGGCCAAGAGACTTACCCATCTTGCGATCGGTAATCTGCACGTCGGTGACACACAGGTAGGTCACGCCATCTTCCTTCGGTGGTGGTTGCATGCCGGGCATCCCGCCAAAACCCGCGCCTCCGCCGCTCATGGCCATGGCCTGCCTCATCATGGCGCTCATATCCGGCATGCCTCCGCCCATAGACATGGGGCTCATACCGGCCATGCTCATAGAGGGATCACCGCCGGTTGCAGTGACCGAGGCCATGACGGCTCCCCCACTGCTGACACCGGCTCCAAATCCGGCCTTCGCCACCTGTTCGGGTGTCACGCCCTCTGCGGCTTTATGACAGTAGACCACCTTGGCCTGAATCCAATAATTCGCTTGTTGGGGATCGGCGGAAACTTGGTAGCCTTTGGTGGTCAACTTGGTCTGAATGTCGGTGAGGGCAATTTGTTGGTTCTCTGAAATATTTCGCAGCTGGAGATAGGCCGTGCGGTTCATGCTGGGATCGAGAAAGACCGTGTTGCTGTTCATGAGGCCGGAGCGGATAACGTTGGAACAGCCGCTCATGAGTCCGCATAAGAGTAGCAATAGCGCGAGTGGCCTCGTGAAACGTGAGGCGTGAAGCGTGAAACGCTTGGTCGCTAGCCCTTCATGTGATGTCTCATCCAACGAGATACGCTTCACGATCGACGCTTCACCGTATTAAAAGTTTCCCGCCACGGCGGCACTCAGTTTCTGTTGGAGCAGCGGCGTCGCTTCAGCCTCATCCAATTTCTTTTGGTGTACATCGGCGGCTAGTCTGGTTTGGTATACGCCGGGCTCCTCGCCTGTACCTGTCTTCATTCCGCTGGGGACTGGCACAGGACTCTGCTCGGTAATTTGCACGTCGGCCACGCAGGCATAATTCACGTCGTCCGGCATCTTGGGAGCAGATGACGAAGAACTGAAGAGATCGCCGATGCCTTGAATGGCGCTCAACCCCATCGAAGCTGCGGCACCACCCATTGCCCCGTAGGGTCCCGCCATGCTGGCCATGCTCGTGAGGCCCTGCATGGCGCCCATCGCCGAGTTGAACGCGGATCCATATCCGCTCGCTACCATCGCTTCAACGGGCATATCCGGCTTTGTAATATTGCAATAGACGATGTTCGCGAGCACGACGTAATGAGCGGCGCTGGGGTCCTGGATAATCTGATAGCCCTTTACGGTTAAGCGGGCGTCGAGATCCGAAAGCGACACGCCTTGGTTGTCCGATGAATTGCGCGCCTGGATAAACACCGTTTTCGCCGTCGATGGCGGCAAGAAGAACGTATTGCTCGTGATGAGATCGGAGTCTTTGATATTGCCGGCGTAGGCGGGGAACGGGAGGCAGAGGGCGATGGTCAACGCGAAATAGCGCAAGCTCTGTTCCTCCTTTGAGCCGGGGCGGATTGTACGCCAACGATAGTGGAACGGCAACTACTCAGAATTCTCCATTTAAGGGCCTCCACTGCCGGTCGGTTGGGCCGTTTGGCTCGATTTCCGCCTCAGCGTCATGGTCGTGACTTCGTTGCACAGTTTGTTGCAAGTGGTCTTCATCGTCTTGGTTGCCAGCACGTCGCCTTGGTTCACGATCGTCCAGCCGTTCACGGGGAACCCAGCCAGTTGCCAATTGAACGTCATAAACCGTGTGATATTGAACAGGCCGCTCCAGAAGGAGGTTGGCACCGGAGGCGGGGGAGGTCCTTTGCAGGGTGTGACGCGCCCGATTTCATCCGTGTCGCCTGGTCGAATGAACAGCCCATAATCCACCACCGCTCCGTTACGCTGCTGAGGCGAGCCTGCCGTGACATCGAACGTGGTGGTGCCCCTGCCCTCTACGACTACAATGCAGGGCGCCATCAGTGACGGGACCGTCTCGTAATACAGCGGCCCCTGGCCGACGTAGCCTCGCTCTCGCGTATACCGTAAGGGCACGACGGCGCGCGCATGCGATTTTCCATATTGCACCGTGCCGACGATCATGCTGTCGAACTCCAGCACCAGCGACGGCGCAGCCATTTGCCAGAGATTCTTGGACTTGATACGGCCCGCCCTCGATGTGCCCTTGTTGACATAAAAGCCCGGCGGATCGTTCGGGTCGCCCAAGTCCGATGGAGCGACAAACCGAAAGACGGCCGGCGTACTCGGCGCAGTTCCGACGGAAGCCGGCGACGCATGGCCACCTCGATAGTCTTCGATCTCGGATAGACGGCCCCAGGTCGGTTGAGCGCTCTTCATCGTGCGGATCTCCGCTTTCACGTCGGTGGATTGTCCCGGCGCCACCTCCTCCGTTTTCGTCGGCGGAGTAAAGTGCAGTTTCACGCACTCGCTGCCGTTCTGCTGATCGTCCGGCTTGTTCCATTTCTCTTCGGCTTCGCCATAGGCTTTCTTCGCGAGATACGCGATGATGTCTACGCCCTTTCTCGCCATCGAGAGGCAATCACCGTCCAAGACCCCGGACATGACATGTGTCCCTTGTGACACGGCGCAAGTCGGAGCCGACATCTGCAGAATGCCACCGCCCGGGTCAAGCACCGCCTTGACCATGGCGCGAACAGTCGTGGTTCCTTCCGTGGCGTGATTGACCAGACCTCTACCCCGTGTGCTCATTTCGCTCACGAGTGTCACATCCACCCGAATCTCTTTGAGCCTGGCCTCTTCCGTGACCTCGCCCTCGGTTTGCGCAGTGACGCTCTCCACCTTGCGGCTGATCGTCGTCTGACCACCCTCGGTGACTGAACTGGAAACGTATGCGGTGAGTTGCGCATCTCCTGACACGATCCCTTCAGCCATCGGGCAACGCGGTACGACGGCCCTGATCTTCATCCCAAATTTCCCGCCCCCTGAGACGCTCTTGTCCTTCGCCTCGGCGTCAACGCCGAACCCATATCCGTCGTCTGATCCGACATGTTCATTATCGATTGCCAACGTATCGAGCGTCACTGACAGGGTCGAGGACCCCTTGTCGCTGGATTGGGTCATTGACCCGCCGCCGGTGTGGATGGTGCCCCCCATTGGTCCGTCCACCAGAGTCAGATGAGGATCTCGATCGGGCGCCTCATGGGCAGAAGGGAAGAAGCGTTTGAACGTTGGAGGGCTTGGATAGGATACCGGCCGCACGACGGCTGGGGATTCATCCAATTCCAGCCATGACGCGTTCGGTAGTGTTTGTTGCCGCCGTTCCAGCTCCTTGCGCGCCTGCTGTTCGACTTGAGGGAACATGGCGCGGAGGTTCGACAGATGGGGAGTGAGCATCCTGTCAAAAGCTGGCCGCACAACTGGTGATAGCCAGTCGTTCGACAGGATCTGTTCAAAGA
>SWDG01000005.1:112056-120261 GCA_005116965.1 Nitrospira sp.
TAGTTAGAGTGTGAGAAGTTCGGCCTGGATGTCCCGAAAGGGAGGTCCGGGCCGAACTGTTTTTGGCTCACTAGCACCCCTTGCGCCTGACAATTCTTCTTGCCTAGAATATTTCTAGATCCGTTTCAAACGATCATGGGAACAGAGCGTTGATAGAGGAAGGAGGAGTCTATGTCTACCGAACGCACGTGTCCCAGTTGCAATACTGATAAGGTGCAACGCATCAGGGATATTCTTGAACAAGCGCCGTCCGCAAAAGCGTTGACTGGCCTTCCAACGTCGTATCTCCCGCCAAAGGTCCCCTGGGCCTATCTTCAGGGATTTCTGCTTGGGGTTCCGGTGTATGTTGGCATCCTACTGACTATGGGGTCCCCTCAAGGTTCAGAATCAGAGATGGCGGTCGCAGAGATCACCTCGTCTGCAGGCTTATTGGGGGTATGGGTTGGATACGGAAGGTTGAAAACTAAAACCTATACTGAGAAGCTGGTTGAATGGAAGGAGACGATTGCGTCGAAGTTCCTATGCCGGAAATGTAGTCATGCGTTTGAAGGGTAGGTTCCTCATGGGAGTCGTAGTCGGTGTCTGGTTTACTTGTGATGGAGTCAGTCTCGCATCTGGCTTGACGAGATGGGTACCAATTGAGGATGCGTATCAAACACCCAGTCTATATACGGTGTATGTTGATCCTGACTTCATAGGTCTGGGTAGAAGCGTTGTCGTGTTAAGACAATTGACGGACTATCTGTGGATGCAAGGGAATGCGGGGTTTGGACGATTCGGACCGGGGCCTCATCGGTTTTTCTCGACCGTGACTCGCAAAGAACTCGATTGTGCTAACAAACGTGCGCGACTGCTTGCCTTCACTGAGTTTTCACACCACATGGGAACTGGTCGACCGGCAGAAGGCTCGGTAGACCAGAGTCAGTGGCTCCCTATCGAACCCGCCAGCATTAATGAAGGTTTGTGGAAGGTCGCCTGCAGTCACCACTAGCCAAGCGCTCTATCTTGTTTTTCAGTTCGATAAATTCAGGCAGGCCTGTCAGGGCAAACCAAGATGGTAGCGGTGTTTATTCGGGATGATATTGGTGTCCCCAATCGGAATATCAGCCTTTCAATGTTGTCTCTGACTCACCTGATCATTCCGTTTTCCGGAGGAGTTCCGGCCCGCGCCGCGTAATGCCCTTGTAGAGCAGCGGTCTGGGCCGGAGAGCCCCGTTTCTATTAGCAGTCGCCGCTTACCAGCGATCGCGCTTTCCACCGGGACGACCACCGCCGCCCCCGCCACCGTATCCACCGCCCCCACCACCAGAACGCGGTTCCTGGGGTTTCGCTTCATTGACCGTGAGTGTGCGGCCACCCATCTCTGTGCCATTCAGCGCCGTGATCGCGGCTTGCGCTTCGGCATCCGAGGACATCTCCACGAAACCAAATCCACGCGACTGTCCCGTGAACTTGTCTGAGATGATCTTCGCAGAGGCCACCGTGCCATGCGCCCCGAACGTTTCGGTCAACTGCTGCTCGGTCGCCGAATACGGCAACCCACCGACGTAAAGCTTTGAACCCATCTTGGGGTCCTCCTGTGATGATGACATTGTCCATGACGCGAGAGGGTTTCGCAAAAGGAAGACGCGACCCAATGATGGTACGGCGTAACGGGGTTGAGGCTAAACTTCCAATCACGGTCTCGGTAGGAACAACATCGGTAATAGGCCCTCTTGCGCTCGTTTCATGCGAGGCCTGACGCGATGAAACAGTCGTAGTCTATCAAGATGCAACAACAATAGAAAGTGTTCCTTACGCCTCAGGCTTTCAGTCATTTATTTCTGCACACTAGATCCTGTAGCTGGATCATGGATAGGGGGATGTTTGATCCTGAGGAGCTTTCCAGTTGTTTGGCCTACAAAGAATGTGGTGTCTCGAATCGGAATGTGAACCTTTCAATGTCGCATTTATCAAGTCTGATGATCCCGTTTGCAGGGACAACCAACATAGCGGCGTGAGAAGAAGAGAGCTCTCTGGGTCCTCCTTTGTAGGCTCTTACTGACCTGCGGTTTACGAACCTCCCTAGGAACACCACAAGATACCAAAAGTCAGGAACAGGCGCGGTGGATGCTGATAGGGATGGTGTGTCCTGTCCTGTGAGCAGGGTGAGCAGACGGTAGAGGGTGTGATAGGTCTCATGGTTCGAGAGACGAACCTCATCATAACCTGCTACAAAAGCGGCAGACATAGTTTGTCTCTCGGTACTTAACGAGGAGGAGTTTACGATGACTGCCATAGCAATCTGGTGTAACCATGAGATACCAGAAAACCCTGGGCTGTGGATTGCTGCAGATAGTCGCGTGAGTGATTCAGATGGCGACCTGCTTATTAATGACGCTGCAAAGATCTTTGCCTTGCCAGTCATTGGTAGAACGGTAGGTGCGGAGGGCTTGTTCACACAACTACATTACACCCATAGTTATGGTTACTGCTTCGCAGGGGACACTCTCTTGGGCCAAAATGCGTACCTATCATTACTACCACTTTTGACTAACCTAGTTTCACTATCAGACAATCCTGACTGCATCCCCCCATTAGCCGATGTGGCCAGTTACATTCACAGGTACCTCTCCTTTACGTTTGATGACTGTAAGGTTCGGAGAACCGAACACTCGCTCTTTGAAGTAGCTGTGTTTGGTCATTGCGCCAGGACAAATAGGCTTTCAGTATATCATTTCATTACGAGACATGATGACGATGGGGTTTACAAGGTGACTTGCAAATCACATGAGCACATGCAAGAAAATAACTTTATCTATTTAGGTGCTAGGAACTTAGATATTCCGTCAAAAATTGAGGCCGCTTTAAGGGCTGCTTCCATACCAGGTAGACCGACAAGCCGTGCGCCCCGTTACGTCATTCAAGATCACATTGACAATGTGTCTGTTCCTACCATCGGCGGTGATCTCCAGCTTGGAATCGCTGACAAATTTGGGTTCCGCGCTTTTCCATTGTTGAAGCCTAGTGTGGAAGGGTCGGCCATCATCAGTTACTTGGGACGAGACTTGTCGTCTGATCTTCGGTGGGTAGGTCCTGCTTTCGTCGGGGGCACATTCATAAGTATGAAGCTGTGTAACAGATGGGATGGACTGGCAATAAGGTGGGTTTGGAGGAGATACACCTCTCGGTGAAGTTATCCGTTTATCTGGAGGACGAACACGCGGAGGATGCTGGTGTGTCCTACGTGAGGCTTCATATTTGTCCTGAGATCAGGGTGGAGGAGGGCGACGACGACGGCCTATCAGATCAGGAGTTTAGGGGGTGTGGATCGGTGGATCTAGACTTGAGAGTGGCGTGATGATCTGCGCCATCTACGCCAGAAAATCGACCGAGCAGATCGGCGTGAGCGACGAGGACAAGAGCGTCCGGCGCCAGATCGAGCACGCGAGAGCCTATGCGAAACGCAAGGGGTGGCACGTCGCCGAGGAGTACATCTTTTCGGACGACGGCATTTCTGGCGCAGAGTTCGTGAAACGGCCCGGCTTCATTCGGCTCATGAATGCGGTGAAGCCAAAATCACCGTTTCAGGTCCTCATCATGAGTGAGGAGAGCCGTCTCGGTCGCGAGAGCATCGAGACGGCGTACACCCTCAAGCAACTCATCTGTGCCAATGTGCGGGTGTTCTTCTACCTAGAGGATCGCGAGCGCACGCTCGACTCCCCGACGGAGAAGATCATGCTCCAGCTCACGAACTTTGCCGACGAGATGGAGCGTGAACGCGCCCGCGTCAGGACCTATGACGCGATGGTGCCGAAGGCGAAGGCCGGACACGTCACCGGTGGCCGCGTCTTCGGCTATGACAACGTGGACATCCCGAGTACCGTGGTGGATGCCCAAGGCCAGGCGAAACGGTCACATGTGGAGCTGCGGATCAACGAGGCAGAGGCCGAAATCGTCCGCAAGATTTTTCGGCTCTATGCCGAGGGCCGTGGCTTCACGACCATTGCCAAGACCCTCAACGCGGAGGGGGCGCCGTGTCCGCGCCCCCGTCCGCTCACCAGGCCGCACGGGTGGGCGCCGTCCTCGGTGCGCGTCATCCTCTTACGCCGCTTGTATCATGGCGAACAGATTTGGGGGCGGACCAAAAAACGAGACAAGTGGGGCCAGTTGAAGCCGCACCGACGACCCGAGGAAAACTGGCTCATTGTGCCGGTGCCTCAGTTGCAGATCGTACCCGATGCGCTGTGGGAGGAGGCCCAGGCGCGGTGGAGCCAGAACCGGCAATTCTACCTTCGCTCCACCAGTGGCCGGTTACATGGCCGTCCGGTCAACGGAAAGGAATCACCCTACCTCTTTACAGGGTTCACGAAGTGCCATCACTGCGGCGGCAGTCTCTACGTGCGGAGTCATCGCTACGGCACCCGGCGGACGTATCACTATGCGTGTACCACTCATTACCAGCGTGGACCCGAGAAGTGTCCTGAGTCGATGCTGATGCCGATGGCTCTCGTGGACCGGGCGATCTTAGAGCAGATCGAGGAGGAGGTCCTGCAACCGTCGATCATCATAAAGGCCATTCAGAAGGCGGTGCGGATTCTCCACGACCCGAGCCAGCAACCAGACGCCCGGCGCGAGGTGCTTGAGAAAGAGTTGCAGCAACTCAAGGGGGAACTGGCGCGTCTCACGAAGGCCATTGCAAAAGGTGGGATGCTAGAGACCTTGCTCGGAGCCGTCCAGGAGCGGGAGGCTCGGCAGACGGAGATACAAGCCGAGCTCGCCATCCTGAACAGGGGCACGGTCGCCCCATTCGATGCCGAGCGGGCTGAAGAAGACCTGCGGGGGTATCTCAAGGACTGGTCAGGGCTGGCGCAACGGCATCCGGCCCAGGCCCGACAGATTGTGCGAAAGCTGCTTCCCGAGAAGCAACGCATCACCATCCGGCATGAGGGTCGAGGCCGCTATTCCTTTACCGGCGTGGCGATGCTCGGTCGGGTTTTCGAAGGATTGATAGTGGGTAAATACTTTGGTGTCCCCAACGGGATTTGAACCCGTGTTACTGCCTTGAAAGGGCAATGTCCTAGGCCAGGCTAGACGATGGGGACGTGCCACTATCGATAAGCGAACAGAGGCACTCATACCACACTCCTAACGGCCCTGTCACTAGGACTGCTCTGCAGATTTCATGAAGGAAGGAGTCGCAAAGGTTCATGGTTTGGGTGAAGATCGACTGTGTGGTGAGTGGCGATTTAGCTAGGGAGTAGGTTTATAGACCGGTAACTCCGAATCCATTTCTTTGATGGTACGGTAGGCTTGGTCTTTCGGTGAGAGGAGAGGCTCACTGATCGGCCAGCGAATCCCCAACGCCGGATCGTTCCACAAAATACCTCGCTCATCCCTCGGCGAATAATACGCAGTGCACTTATAGAGAAACGTGGCCGTCTCGCTCGTGACACAAAAGCCATGAGCGCATCCTGGGGGAATGTACAGCTGGTGAAGGTTCTTACCCGACAGCTCGACGCCATACCATTTTCCGAACGTCGGCGATCCAGTTCGAATATCGACGACGACGTCGTAGACAGTCCCTTCAAGGGCCATGACGAGTTTCCCTTGGCCATGCGGCTCCTGAAAATGCAGACCACGTAGCGTGTTTCGAACCGATCGTGAGCAGTTATCTTGCACGAACTGCTCAGTGATGCCCGCGTCACGGTAGCGCTGTTCGTGATACGTTTCTAAGAAACACCCTCGATGATCGGAGCTGACGGACGGTTCGAGCAAGAGCACGCCATGAATGTCAATTGGTGTCACGCGCACGGCATCCCCTCATTCATGGCTTAGGATCAGACTCGCGAGGGGGATGACGAGGAGGATCGACGCCTGTAGGTTGGTCGGGATACAATTGGCCTAATCGATCGATCAATGGAGTGGCTTCAGGCGTGCTGGTCATGCGAGCCTCACTCACTGGATGGTCCCACACCAAAGTCGTAATATTTGCCTCCTGGAAGAGGGATCGGATCGTAGACATACAAGCATCAAGCGTGAGCTCCGTTCCCCCTCGAAGATCAAGCACGCGTTCTTGAGGGGTGGTCGGTGGTGGTTCGGTGTGAATGAGGGCCCAGCAGCGGTCGAAGATCGTCTGCCGCAGTTCTTGTGAGACATTGATCGTCGTCAGATCTGCCGTGCAGAGTGCCGACACGAACAAGACGAACTGGAGGTCGGGCATGTTGGGATTTTGCACATCGAGAGATGGCATACCTGCTTATTATCAGGAGAGATGCCGGGCGAGTCAACTCTCGTCTCACAGAGCGATTGGGCGTGTGTGCATGGATGAGGAACAACGGATATGGTCACCATCGTACTGACCGGACAATTACAAACTGTGGATGGGGAATGTGATCTGGCATGCGACATCGATCGATCGATGTCCGTTCGCCAACTGATCCAGCGACAAGGAGTTCAGCTTCGGCCTCTGCTGCAGCTCCTGCGGGAAAAGAAAGTCCTCGTGACTATCAATAAGAAGATCGCCAGTGAGGATTCGCTTGTTCAGGATGGGGATGCGATTCGCCTGATTGGACACGACGGGATGGGGGGCAGTGGACTTGGCCCATCACACTACTAGGCTGTCGGCGAGAAAAGCAGGGGGTCGAGACCGGTTGGCCTCGACCCCCGCGTGTGTCGTGAGAAGCAGCGGATGGACCACAGCTCAGTAGATCTGAGCGCTGCAGCAAAGCCGGGACAGGAATTCTCTTTATTTCTTGCCGAGAATTGCGTCCTTGGCGGCCTTTGCTACACGGAACTTGACTACGCGCTTTGCCGGGATCTTGATTTCCGCACCGGTCTGAGGATTGCGGCCGATGCGCGCCTTGCGGTTCGCGAGCTTGAGCTTGCCGATACCGGGTACCGTGAAGACATTCTTGGCTTCGCGATAGGCCAGGGCCGCAAAATCATCAAGAATCTGCACGGCCCCTTTTTTTGTGATGCCGGCTTTTCCGGCGATGTAATCTGCAATCTGCGATTTCGTCATTGATTTTGCCATTCGTGAACCTCCTTGAGGGTAAGGGATTAAAGTAAGTCGATGTCTCGCCTGACTCGCCTCCTGAAAACACATCCTGGCTCGTTTTGAGTTACAGGTGTGCGTGCTCGTGATCACATCATCAAAACCCGCGAGAGTGTAGCCAAGAGTCGGAAGAGTGTCAACGAGAAAAACGCACGTCTGGCGTGGAGAAATGCATACACTACCCCTTGCGGTTGAGGCAAATGGAAGGGTAGAGTAGAGCTGGATGGACTTTGCAGCTCAGCATAAACGGCCCTTGACCATGGTGGAAGCGCATGGGTAAAGACCTGCCTGTATTACCCTTAGGTGCAGCCAGCCAAGCATCCGAACAGCCGGAAAGCATTCTTTATACTCGGGTCTTCTGTCAAAAGGAAAATTCTCCTCCGCTGCGACTTTTGATCGACTTTCTGAAGTCGCGCGGGCAAACCCCCATCGTCCCGGCAGATCTCCAGGAAGGAGCCCTCGAAGAATGGGCCTGGGTGCAGGTGACATTGGGCTACCATCGTGAGCGGAAGCCGATTCACCTCTTTTGCGTCCGGGATCGCGGGAGCTATCGAGATGTCTTCGACCAGGAGAAGAAAGTCTTCCTGGACCTCCTCACCGCGCATTCTGACATCGAAGCGCAACTCGCGATTGAATATGTGACTCGTTGTCGGTTTATCCTCACGACGCGCATGGCGGAGAGCGATGTGACCGACGAGGGCTATGATTTCAATGGATGGATCCTTGAGTTCTATCAGGAACAGTGTAACGGGATCGTTCAAATCGACAAGCAAGGTTTTTATTCGCCCCAAGGCGATCTCATCGTGGACATGTCTGCGGCCGTTGAAGACTAAGCGAGGAGGGCAACCCCTTGCGGCCGGCTCCGCTGTTTGAAAAGACTGCTCAGTGGTTTCATCGCGCGAACGCCGCCCTTCTCGGCACTCTCCCCTGTGCCCAAGGCTGCACCCACTGTTGTATCGGCCTGTTTCCCGTAACGATTCTCGACAGACAAGAAATTCAGCGAGGTCTTCGAACGCTTCCAGATGAGCAGCGGAAGAGAATCGAACGAACCGCAGCGGGGCAAATCACCGTGCTTACCGCCGCCGCGCCATCACTGAACACGAATCGCTTCATTGACCAATGGCCTGAGGATGAGAGCGAACAACTCATCGAGCGGTTCGATACCTGGC
>SWDG01000005.1:120361-137263 GCA_005116965.1 Nitrospira sp.
GGATAGAGCATCAGCCTCCGGAGCTGAGGGCCACAGGTTCAAATCCTGTCAGGCGCACCAAACCGCCTTTGGCAGTTAGCAGCGACAATTCAATACCCGGTGGGGCCGTTAGCTCAGTTGGTAGAGCAGCTGACTCTTAATCAGCGGGCCGTAGGTTCGACCCCTACACGGCCCACCAAACCAAGCTCGCTCGTGCCGTGCGCTATTCTTCGATAGATGCGCACGGATGGAACCATTCAGTAGTCCTTCTCCTCTTACCACACCTCGCGTGCGCGCCTCTTCATCATGCTCTAAGGTAGTTATTGGGGACGGATAAACTCTGTCAGTGTCTTCTCTTCTATAAGCTGCAGGTGTTGCCTAACCGCCGGTTCATGAGGCAGAGCCTTTCCTCAGTGACGTCTGCGGAAAAAGGATAGGTGAGATTCCTATCTGAGTTGGACTCCCTCACAGGTGTGACGATATTGATCACACGGTCAGACTGCATAGGTGGCGTTCCAAACCACCTGGATAAGATACCTGACAAGCTGGGTATGAGGGAGACCTCAAACAGGAGCACGAGTGCTCCCTCGGAGGGGCCATTCATATGGAGCAGCGACGAGGATACAAGCCCACCCATCTCGTGCGGACCGATCCTCCGCGCCCGCGCTCATGAGCAATCCAGTGGCTCATACGATCGACAGAGGAACGCGCCACTCGAACTCGTTACGAGAGAATCACAGGAAGATCAGATCGCCGAAGCGAGGCGAAGACGATCGATGCATTCTCGACTTCGAGCCACGAGAGTACCGCCATCTCCTGTTCGGCATTGAAAGACTGGAGCAGCCAGAGTACACCGAGAAAGAAGGCAATGATGGCGGGCCAGATCATCGAAAGCGCACCGACCACTAAGACGAACGTGATTGCCGCCAACATCTGCTGAATGAGTGGGATCTTGACCATGATCATAATGGCCTCCTTCGTTAGCTCTCGACCGGAACACCCAAATTTTATAGATTGAATGGGTTACACCCTATTCCTATAGCTGGATAACGAATAGCTAGGAAAACTACTAGAGATTCTCACAAAATTGACTTACGGAGATAGAGCCGTTTCACTTGCACGGAAGATCGGCTCGTGGGTGAGGTTGAAAGGGGTGTAGGTGACTCTAGGTGACCGATACGACCGGCACCTGCCGTGGCTGAAGCATCATCTTCATGCCACCTTTTGGCCGCAGAGTCACCATGAGTTGTGGCTCGACGCGCTCTTGAGCTAGGTGCAGATCATAGCGGCGACCGATCAGGGCTAATAGAAGTGGCCCTTCCACTGATGCGAAATGGATCCCCACGCAGGCGCGCGGTCCTGCGCCGAATGGGAGATAGGCATAGCGGGCAGCCGGCCGCTCACCGTCCAGCCAGCGCTCCGGCATGAACTGTTCGGGGTCTCGCCAAAAGGCCGGATGCCTGTGCAAATTGTAGGTGCCGATGAGGACCAAGGCACCAGCTGGCAGCGGTAATCCGCCCACAGTCGTACTGGTCGCCGCCTTGCGCTGTACGGCTGGTGCAGGCGGATACAGACGAAGCGATTCATCGAATATGGCCCGAGTATAGGGGAGGTGCTGCAGGTCGTCGGCGCTGGGAACTCTTCCCTGGAGCACCCGGTCCACTTCCTCATGAAACCGGGCCTTCGCCTCCGGGTGAGTGGCGAGGAGGTACCAGGTCCAGGCAAGCGCGTTCGCGGTGGTCTCGTGGCCCGCCGCAAAGATTGTCAGTGCTTCGTCACGTAGTTCCTGATCGCTGAGTCCCTCACCGGTCTCTTCATCTCGTGCCTGCAGGAGGAGATCGAGCAGGTCCCCGTGTTGCGCTCTGCTTTGGCGCCGCTCAGCGAGCAATCCATACATCAACCCATCCAAGAACTGCATCACCGTACGAAATTCCCGGTTGCGGGCGGTGGGTACCCAGAGGGGGAGGAAGAGTGGATTGCTGAACGAGTCGAAGGCGTACTTAATGCTTACGCGCAGCGCATGGCTGATTCGATCAATATGTTGGGTCATACTGGTGGTGAACATCGTTTGCGAGATGAATTCGAGCGCCAGCTGCATCATCTCAGCGGCGATGTCGATCGTATGTCCCGCGTGGTTGTCCCACATAGCAATCCGCTGCTCGCCCACTTGGGCCATGCGATCGGCCATGGCGGCAATCCGAGAGCGGTGAAAGATCGGTTGAATGATGCGCCGATGTCGCTTCCATACTTCGCCAGAACTGGTGACCAATCCATTACCCAGGACCAGCGCGAGGCCGGTAGGCCGTTGAGGATCGTAGACTTTTACGAAACGGTCGGCTTGCTGAACCAGAATTTCTTCGGCGAGATCGGGATGACTGAAGAGATGGAGCGTCTTCGGCCCAAGCCGAAAGCGTATGGCATCGCCGTGCCGGCGCCACCAGGCCGAGAGCATTTCCAGCGGCTGCTTCTTGAACGCACCCAGGTGGCCGAGCAGCGGCACCGCGCCGGGAACATCGACAAGGGTGAAGGAGGGAACCGAGTCCGGCATGAGAGGACGGACCGTATCACACTAGGGCAGGGGCATCAAATGAACATGGGGCAATTTTGGCTGCGGATTGTGCGAGCTCAATTGAGCAGGATCATCCACTTTCTCAGAAGCACATCTCGGCTTGAACATTAGTCGTACGACCCGCGGTTTAGGAAAGCTTTTTGGTAATCCCCCTCCAGCCTACTCAGACTCATTCGAGCCAATCCCATCGATGGTTTAGGAGAAATCACATGTTTGGCTGGAATTGGCTGGAATTGGTTAGAGTGAGGTGGGCTTGAGCACAAAATGACCACAGGCTAGTCGATTCCACAGACTCCCTTGTCAAAAGGCGCGACCGGAAAGTTGTCTCTTGAAGACCCATCAGGGAAGCTCAACCTGATCCGAGAAACCTTGCGGAATGTGATCTCGGGTGCCGAGACCGCTTCACCCGTATTCCTCAGTCCATCAATCCTCAGCGTGGAGAATTCAGAGTTCTCAGACGGTTTGTCGAATCTGAGGAACACTCTGGTTATGTAAGGTTTTTCTTCAATCCAATGGTTGGTAAACCGAACGTCGCCTCGGCCATATTTTAAATGTATAGGAGCAGCAGGGGGTGTAAGCCCGGTGGGAGAAGAGAAAAAGTAAAGATGAGTCCAGAATCCTGACGGCGCTATCTTCTCACCAGTACGCATCACCAGGGTTGTCTGAGTTAAATCAAGAAAAAGATCTTCATGTTTTGGCTCAAAAACAAGTTCAATCCAGAAATGTTCACGATCTTCTGGCGGAAAATCAGGGGTCAGGATTTCAAAAGGGATAATGGTAGCAATCAAAGGGCCAACGAATAGATGTCTGTAGCGAGCACTTGGAGGAGCTTCCCGAACAAACACACATACTTCGCTAGTTGCAAACACAATCCCATCTGCGTAGGACTGTGGCTTTATATTGGGTTGAGAAACGGTGGCCTCGCTAAAAGAGGCGTGGGTGAGAAAGGTGCAACCATACGCGACACCACTTTGGATCAGTATGAGTATTAACAAACATATGTTCTTCAGTGTGCACTCTCCTTTAGGCCAAAACACCATCGTGTTCCAGGGAAATAATGTGGGTGAGTTCCGCTATGTTATGCACCTGCCATTGCGGAATCAAAAACAACTGTCATTGGATCGGGGTAGCGGTTCGGATAGTCTTTTCTACTGATGAACCGTAATCGCGCATCACGGATCTAGAAGTTTAGTCATAGATTCGCGAAAAACAGCATCATGGATGTCCTTATCAATTCTCTCCCAATCATATGCGCTTAAACCATCACTTATATTGTCAAACCATCGTCTGTAAGTCGTCATTTCCGGAGAGTAAGTCCATGTACGTCCTATCTCACCGACAATTGAAACAAGAAAGAATATGCTGCTGTAACGATTCATGTTCATGGGGTCTGGAGGTTGAACACCCCATATTCCTCGTTGCTGGACTACACCCATCTGCGGGGTAATTCGAATCTGCACAGAGAGCTTTTGATTAGTTATTTTGATTGTCCGCTCGTGGCCAGATTGTTCGGTTTGGAGAGTGCAGTCAGGAGGTAAAACAAGTTTGGGCATGACGACAACACCGGGATGGGAGATCAAGCGATTATGATTAAAAATGTTTTGGAGCTGCAAGAGGGAGATCTCTGTCTTAGCCGTACTGGTTCCGGGAGACATGTAATATTGCGTTGATAAACCGCTAGGTCCTTTAAATTTACTCACTGGACCAATGTCCCAGCCACTGGAAAATCTGAGTAGTAGTGCCTCTAGAATTCCTCTCTCAATAAGATCCTTTCCCTTTTCGCCCATGAACTCAGAGAAGGTTTCTCCGGCCAAGGCGCCTTCCAAGTTAGAAAGGTTGGCGTACATGGGAATATATGCTGAAAAATAATTATTCGGCTCCTTCCCAAGAATAAGCGTCTTTTGCTCCGAATCGAATAACAGCATATGGGTGGATCTTTCCTCAATCTTTTCTGGGCTGAGATACGGCAGCACCAGTAATGCGATCGGTAAGATCGAGGCCAAAACTACACCGGTATTCTTAAGTGCGTCCGGAGCAGAGGCATTGCGCCATAAAAGGAAGATGAAAAAGCAAGCAAGCAAACCATAGACGACGAGGGCGATTTTAACGGTATAAACGCTCATATGCTCAACCTATAGATGCGCAGACTGCCTCCGCGTGGTTTTGTATCAGCCTTCGATACCTAGATTATTAACTCAAAGGATTTGATTTTGAATCGGGCGATAGGATACGTCAAAGCCCAAGAAAAATCGACGAATGCGTCTACGAACGAATGAGGGGTTTTGGTCCCGTCCAGAAAAACTTCAGCTACGACATCCTCGTGGTCATTAACAACCGTCTCAATTTTCGGTACCGTGTATCTCCCTCTTGGGAAATGCATCTTGTGATGGTATCCTGATGCCTTCTGTATCAGTTCGCCACCGCGTCTGTTCTACCGAAACGATGTGATCGCCCTGCTCGGAGCAGCAGGACCTATGGCCGGCTCCACACGCATGTCCCAATTTGCGAAGCAGGACCTCTGGACCAGGGATCTGACGACTATGTCATGGCTCCAACGGTTGAGTACTCAGGCGCTCCGGCTGGCCACTGCCGTCGGCATGGAGTTTCGTCATCGCCTGCTCGATGCCCGGGCGGCGGGTCTGGTCTTCACCACGTTGCTCTCGTTAGTGCCGTTTCTCGCCGTGATGTTCTCGGTGTTGAAGGCGTTCGATGTTCACCACGTGATCGAACCCCTCTTGGCCCAGACCCTGGCACCCTTGGGCCCAAGGAGCACGGAGATCACGTCCACCATCGTGGGGTTTGTCGACAATATTAAAATCGGCGTGCTGGGTGCCGCAGGGATTGCCGGCCTCTTCTATACGACCTATTCGTTGATCGACAAGATCGAGCAAGCGCTCAACGCGATCTGGCAGGTGAAACAGGGACGCACCTGGGAGCGAAAGTTTACCGACTATTTGAGCGCGGTTCTCGTGGGACCGGTGCTCGTCGTGAGCGCGTTCGGCCTGCTCGCGTCACTGCAAAGTCATACGGTGGTTCAGCGTCTCGTGGAAATGGAACCGTTTGGGACGCTGCTGGTGTGGAGCGGCAATGCGGTGCCTTTCGTAATGCTCTGTGCCGTGCTTACCTTCTTTTACAAGACGATCCCCAATACCCATGTCCAGGTGCGTTCGGCCATCGTCGGTGGCGTCTCAGCGGCCGTTCTCTGGATCATCGCCGAGGAGATCTTTGCGAAATTCGTCGCAGCCTCCGCCAGTTACAGCGCGATCTATTCGAGTTTCGCTGTCCTCATGCTATTCCTGTTATGGCTCTACGCCGGATGGATGATCGTGCTGATCGGGGCGCAGTTCTCCTTTTTTTCCCAATACCCCACAGCCTATTTGTCCCGCCTGCTGTGGGATCAAGGTACGTATGTCTTTCGTGAACAACTAGCCCTGAAGGTCTTGCGCGTTCTGGGGCATCACTACCTGAAGGGCGATCGTCCGTTGAAGCTGCCGGAGCTGTCGAGTGAACTGAACATGCCCTTGTCTCTAGTGGAGGAAGAGGTTGAACGGCTTGTCGACAATGGGTTTGTGGGTCGTCTTCAGGAACCGGAAGGGGTGAGTCTCATCGGGGAATTCCTGTCCGTGCTGCCACAGCTGATAAACAATGCCGTCTGTCCCTGCTGCTATTTCTACGACTTTGGCCGCTTGGTCAGCAGGCATATCCAGGACTTGGACTCGCCCGGTCGCGACCTCGACCTTATGATCGTGGAAATGCCGGTGCCACTGAATGGCTGGGAGCTTGCGCGTGAGGTCCTTGGCGATGAAATACTCGATGGCAACCAATGGAGCTTTTGGATCAGTGGATTCGAAGAGCAGACATTGAAGGATCTTATCGGAAATGCCCTTGCAGTAATGATGGAAAGGGCCGCCCGGGGTTCCATCCGCCATCATATGTGGCGCTTGGACATGGATGTCATATCCCATGGCCGGACCGGTTGGTTCTCCTCCCACGGCCTTTTGGGTGGCCACTCCGCTACATCCTACGGCAGCCATCGCAATCATGGCTAACAGTCCTTTTTTCATCACACACGCCTCCTAGGTTTGAGAAGTCCTTGCCTAGCCTATCCAGGCAGAGAATGAATTCCCCATATTAGATGGTTATGAGAGGCAGTCGACTGAAAAAGGATTCGGATATTAGTTAGGACACTGTCACACCAAGGCACGTGCATGCGCGAGGTATGAACTATGAAGGGAGCGTTGGTGAGGAAGGACTATCGGGCCTGGTCGGGGTAATAAGCTGGTGAGCCTGAGGGGCGATCTTGCCCTCGGCGTCCATCATTTCAAACATCAAACAGCACTTAAGCCTTCCACAGACCCCCAGCAATCGAGGGTCGTCAATCGCCAGGTTGAGCTTTTTCGCTTGCTTGGCCGAGATCGGCTTCATATCGGTCAGAAAGCTGGCACAACACAGGACCAAGCCACAGGTATCGATGCCACCGAGCCGTCTGGCCTCCTCGCGTACCCCGACTTGGCGCATTTCGATACGCCCGCCGAAGCGACGGGCCAGGTCTCGGACCAGTTCTCGGAAATCGATCCGGTCCTCGGCTGTGTAGACAAAGGTCAGCTGCCGACGGTGCATGGCTCCGTAGACTTCGACGAGCTTGAGAGAGATATTGAGTTCGGCTGCTTTCGTTCGGCAATAGGAGGCTGCCTCCTGCGAGAGTTGCTCAAGCCGACCGATCAACGCCGTTTCTTCAGCATCCGGCTTTCGCAAGATGGATTTCATCGCACGCATAGGAGGAAGAAAGGGGGTTTTGTATGGTTCGGTGTAGACAATCCCGTAGGTCACTTCTCCGTCCACCTCGAGTAAGACAGGATCTCCGTTGCGCAATGGTGCGCTGACTGCGTCTAACTTCTTGACCTCCCCACGGTTCCTGATCTTCACTCCAACCAGGCGGACCGTGGCGGGGTAGGTGTGGAGAAGCTCGTCATCACATGCCGGTTCCATGAGGCGATCATACACAAATTTAGTGGATGAGGGAAAGGTTATGATTGGGATATGGCAAAAGTTACCTCAGCATGTGTAGTCGATAGATATCCATAAGGCATTGATAAACATAAAGAACAATAGCAACACCCAGCCTGGTTTATTATGGTAGGCTATTTCACGGTAGGAGGAAGGGTGAGTGTACAATGGGTACGATGCTTGGAGAGCGAAAGAGGATGTTGCGCATACCGAATCAGGTTGTCCTTCCGTTCGGCTATCGGATTACCGTTCGGCAGTTATCGGATGCGGAAATGGACAAGCGCGATGCGAATGCCGATGGGATTTGGGATGATGAGACGAAGACGATCTATGTGCGGAAACGACTTCCCGTGACCCGCCGCCGCTACATTCTTGCCCACGAACTGGGCCACGCCTGGCTGGACTGGCAACATCGCTACATGGATGACGGAAAAGCAAGTATCTAAGGTCCGAACCGGGTTCAGCGTCCGGCTCGTCGTAGGATGTGTTTCCATTCAAGTGGGCTGACCGGCTGAACCGAAAGCCGAGACCCCTTCTGCAGTAAGACCATTCCTTTGAGTGTCGGTTCTTTTCGCAATTCATCTAGCGTCAACGGGCGAACGAATTTACGAACAAATCGGATATCGACCATGTCCCATCTGGGCTTGGATGGTTTGCTCTCAGGGTCGTAGTGCTTGTCCTTCTTGTCGAATTGTGTCGAATCAGGATACGCGGTTGTGACGACCTCCGCGATGCCGACGACCGCCGGTGGATCAGTGTTGCTGTGGTAGAACAACACGTGATCGCCGACTGCCATGCTGCGCATGAAATTACGAGCTTGATAGTTGCGTACGCCATCCCAATAGGTTGCGTGGTTGGGAGCACGTATCAAGTCATCGATCGAGAATGCGGTGGGCTCTGACTTCATCAACCAATACCCTTGCGGTCCCATTCATTCCTCTCCTTTTGTGAAGCATTGATCAGCTCATTTCTCGCGAACGCGAGTCTATAAACTCGATCAGGGCCTGATAGGTCAGTTCCCTTGTTTGAGCGTTGGTCATGCCTCGACCATTGAGGTTTCCTTCTAGCCAGATGCGAGTAGAGATCGATTCAATGGCTTCGTTACAGACAGTCCACATGTCATGGAGCAAGCATTCGGGTAAGCCTACTTGAATACCTTCTGATTCGATCCGATCATCCAGTAGAGCGAGGAGATCAGAAATAGCCTGATCGGGACGATACGGCAGGGGAGTAAAGCCAAACTGTTCTTGGGATTGTTGTTCTTGCGTGGCCTGATCGACTAGGTCCCGCATGTACTCTTTGAGTAGACCAATGACATGGCCAGAAAACACGATGGGGTGTCCCATGCGCCATTATCGAGGTTCTTTAAGGAAGGAGCAAGATCGACCGAGTTTGGTGAAGGGATAATGCTAGGTGGTTATCGGTGTAAATCATTGTGCGTGGGGCCAAAAGTGACCGGCGGTGATTAAGCGGGGGTACACCTCGCTGACCCGCTATGAGCGACGACCTCTTTTGGCTATCTCACGTTCGGCAGGGTCGGTGTACCCGCGCAGGATAAACTCTACGCCTTTTCTTAAGACACGCAAGGCCCAAAGATGGCCTTACGTGGGAGTCCATTTGGGCTAGGGTAAAGGAGCCAGTAGGATCTGTTCGAACATGGAGTGGAAGGATGAACAGCGCGATGGGAGTGCCGTCGGAGAGGTCAGAGACGAGAGGCGGATCTGCGCCATCTTGTGAGAAATACGGCTCTTGATTCATCGTGCGCCGGCATATTAGCTTCTCTCTGCTATCAAGGGAATAGCTAATTAGCCATTCCGAGGCTGTCGAGATGATGATGCCCCCCACAACTGAGCGCTTCGAAATCGCGCTCAATACCTCTGCTGGTCAGATTACTACCGCTGTGGAGGTGCCGACTGGATTTGTGCCGGTCACGGCGATCGTTCCCTTGATACGTCGTTTTGGAGAAGAGGCCCAAGCGCTGGAAGTTGCCCGTTCTACCGATGCAGGCAAAACACCGTCCTGCCACAAGGGATGTGCGGCTTGCTGTCGAATGTTGGTGCCCCTGTCGGCCCCGGAAGCTTTTGCGCTAGGTGAGTGGGTCCGCTCACGTCCGACTGACCAACAAGAGCGCATTGCAGCCCGGCTCGTGGAAACGAAATCTCGCTTGCTGTCACAGGGTCTGTGGGAACGACTCTCAGAACTCTGCAATGCTCCGGAACAGCCGAACGATGATGTCCTGGAAGTGATGAATCGCGAGTACTATGCTCTGCGACTGCCATGCCCCTTCCTCGAAGAAGAGGTGTGTACGATCTATGAGGCACGTCCCGCGGCATGCCGGGAGCTGCTGGTGAGCTCGCCTTCCGAGCGCTGTGATGACCTGATCAACAATTCTGTGGACCCAATTTCAGCCCCTATCCTTGTCAGCACAGTGCTGGGGCTTCTATGGCAAGAGCTGACGAAGTCTCCGACAAGGTTGATCCCACTCCCGGTAGCTCTTGATTGGGCGAAGGGTCATGAGCAAGAGAATCAGCAAACGTGGAAGGGCGTCGAGTTGCTCGATCGCGCACTGGACAAGACGTGGCGTTTCTTAAGCCAATCGCTGTCCAGAAGCAACCAAGGTTCTGTTAAATAGGGGCCGAGATCAGCATTATGCAGTGTGAATGAAGAGGAGAGACTGTATGCAGAAGCCAGCTGTGGTGTGCTTAGACTTGGAAGGGGTGCTCGTGCCGGAGATCTGGATTAATGTCGCACTGAAGACCGGCATTGAAGATTTGAAGATTACGACCCGTGAGATGCCCGATTACGACAAGCTCATGAGACAGCGATTGAACATCCTCGATCGACAGGCGTTGAAGATCACTGACATTCAAGATGTGATTGAAAAGATGGGGCCGTTAGATGGGGCGACTGAATTCCTCGCATGGCTGCGAGAGCGTTGCCAAGTCATTATTCTGTCGGACACCTTCTATCAGTTCGCCCAGCCACTCATGCGACAGCTTGGCTTCCCAACTCTCTTTTGCAATCAGCTGGAGATCGATGGGAGTGGCCGCATCGTGAACTACCACATGAGAATGCAGGATCCAAAGAAGCATGCCGTAGCGGCCCTGAAATCTCTGAACTTCTTGACGATGGCTGCCGGTGATTCCTACAACGATACGGCCATGCTGGGCGAAGCCCACGCCGGATTTTTCTATTGCCCTCCCGAGCATCTACCGAAAGAGTTCCCTCAATTTCCCGTGACGCAGACCTACGGCGCACTTCAGGAACAGTTTATGATGGCTGGCCTGCTCACAGGGTCATGAAGCCTGGCGGTAGAGGGAAGCTATCCCGTTCCGATGAGGGGAGGGTGGCGAGGATTAGGCTAGCAGGCTGTTCAAAAAGGCCGTTCAGCAAGGCCGCAGCGAGCGAAGAGGCGAGGCGTACGCTTCGGTACGTTGAGCTTCTGAGCGAGTACGTTGAGCTTCTGAGCGATGCGAGAACGTCGCTGGCTGAATTTTTCAACAGCCTGCTAGAAGTTTATCCAGAGCTGGGCATAGGCCCAATCTTGCCCGACGGCTCGAGCCCCCAAATTCCGTGAAATATAGGGACCAGGGAACAGATGGCCATAGCCGCCTTGAAAGGCCACCATGCCGCCCATGAAGAAGTGTGTCCAGACGACATCGACTTCGTCACCGATATGAGTTTCTGTGTTGTCGGGTTGTGAGAACACGTACACTCCTTGGCTTGCCCGGTACCAATTGTCGCGAGCATTCGCAAGGTGGATGTTCGTGTACCAGAGTTCGATATGGTCGTTTGTGGTCGGGCGTGCTTGGAAGTTCCCTGAGAAGCTCATCATATTCTTCCACGCGATGACATCCATGTATCCCATGTGAATGTGATTCGTCGGGAAGAAGTTCTCGAAGGTGTTGGCGGTCTTACAATCACCGTAGGCAGCGTTGAGGGTACAATTCGATCGGCCGTCTCCAGAGGCATAGTCAAAATTGAAGGCGATGCGCGGTTTGCCCGGTAAGTTGAAGGCCGTATACCCGATCCAATTTCTTGTTGCCCACGCATTGATGTGAAGACATTTCCCCTCTCCTCCTGGGTCACCACAGAGGGCGCTCGCGCTGGCCGCTGTGTCGCCCATCTGGCCGAACTGATAGACCACTTCGCTGGAGGCATCGACATAGCCCTTTTTCATGGCCACTCGGGTTCCGAGGGTATGGCGGGTTTGATTGCCGTGTTTCGGGGTGCCTAGTCCCTGGGAAGAAATGTCTCCCCCGCCGAGGTTGCTCTTGTAATAGGCGTAGAATGGTTCAATCAAAAAACCAGGGACTGTCTTGATCTGGTTGTACAAGATAAAGAGGTCCGCATCCCCGGCCGCATTTCTGGCTTGACCTGTTCCTCCGATGTTTGGGTTTCCGCTTCCGAGGGTTGCTCCTTGTACCAGATCCGTCTCTGCTGTTCGAAACCAGCCAGCATGGGTATCCATGATCCTGTGGCTATACTGCACCATGACCCCGTCAAAAGAGAAACCTGTGTTGGCCCAATCGAAGTGGCCGAACAAACTTTGGTCTCCGAAGACGAGATACTGCCGACCGGCCTTCACCCCCAAACCTTGAATGCCGGCGAAATTACGGATCAACATATAACCGGCTCGTACGCCCAGTGAGCAGACGGGTCTTCCTCCCTGGCCCGGCGTAGAACCGCATGTATGGATAATGGGGTCTCCGTTATTCCCCGCACCTCCGGCGCCGACCGGCGTGCCGTTTCCACCCCAGGTACGAGAATCAATCAGTTCGAGGTAGAAATTGACATCCGGGGATAGGTCGTAGCCAATGCCCAGTCGGGTCATCTGCTGGACGAATTGATCATTTGCTTTACCGAGGAGGTTGTTTGGCGCAATGCCGGGCGCATTACATTGTCCAGCCGCTCCAATCCCGCCGCCGAAGCAGACGTTGTTGCGGTATTCAGGCCGTACCCGAAGATCGGCGCGCATCCAGAGGTTGCGAAGGTCAAAGTTCCTACCAGTTTTTGGGTCAAACGGTTCGTAGGCTTCTTTTTGTGGGATACCGCGGCCGATCACGATTGGATTGGTGATCTTTTCGCCTGGTGGTAATTCGAAGGCGCTTTGGGCTGGACTGCAAAAAGCAATGAGCCAGGCCGCCGCCATCATGGCCGTGAGGAGAACTGTCTGCCACTGTCCCTGTCGTGGCTCAGGACTCGTTTTTAGGGTATCCATACTCTGGGAAAATTGAGTCGACTTGCGCAGGTCCTTCAGCACGAGTGGGAAAATAGAGGGGAATCTATAGAGCCCGTGTCCTCTTCGTGAAATCACTGCATTGATCATGTGTGGTTATTTTATATCTGACCCAACTTGCTCACCGGTGCGGAGGCCTCTTCCGGAGGTGTCCCTGCAGCCGTGATTTCTTCTTCGGCTTCTTTTATGGAAGCGTGAAGGTCCTGTTCGACCATTTTGACTTCTTGCTGAATCATGTTCAGCTCTGGTTCTACGGACTTGCGAAGGTCCTCAGCTGTATCTTTAAAGCCCTTAATGGCTTTGCCGACTTGGCGACCGACTTCAGGGAGTTGTTTGGGACCAAATAGGAGAAAGGCGATCACCAGAATAATTAAGATCTCGCTGGCCCCTAATCCAAACATGAGTCACGATAATTATATGGTAATGCTGTTAATCGCTCGCTACCCCGTCGTCACAGCACACTTAGGCGTATTACCCTTGTTTCACCTGGCCCGATTGCGCCGTTTGGGGAGCGGGTGATGGTGAGGCTTCTGATTGGGCACCGACCTGATTCGTTGTAGTGGCCTGCGAATGGGCTTGCTGAGACTGTTCGGCCGGTGTGACGTCAATCGCATCGGCTTCGTGCACAGACTTTTTGAAACCTTTGATGGCTTTTCCGAGGCCTTCTCCCAATTGGGGAAGTTTACCTGCGCCGAAAATGATCAAGACAATGATCAAAATCAGCATTAATTCCATCCATCCAAATGAACCGAACATCAGAACCTCAAAAAAATGTGATGAGCATCGACTTCGACTGGCATGTCCCTGGAAGAGAGGGACTCTTGCCCTGCATCCGTCGCTGCGAAGGCTATAGGAAAATTGCAGGACAGTCAAGATGAAGCGAGCAATCGTGTGGGGTTAGAAGGGTTGGATAATTCCACCCCCAAGGACATGGTCACCTTCATAGAAGACGGCTGATTGGCCAGGACTGAGTGCCCGTTGGGGCACCTGGAACTGAATGCGGAGGCTTGAGGGGTTCAATGGCGACAGAATGGCGGGTGTCGGGGGTGTGGCGTAGCGGACTTTGACCTGAACTTCAGCGGATCTCTCCAGTAAATGGGACGCAAAGAGGTTGAGGTCGCTCACCGTGCACTCGTGTCTGCGTAGGGATTCTTCTGGGCCGAGCACGACGGTATTGGTCGCCGGCCGTACCTGTTGAACATAGAGCCGTTGTCCTGTGGCAATACCAAGGCCTCGGCGTTGACCAGGGGTGTAGAACGCAATTCCGTCGTGTTGGCCAAGCGGTTGCCCCATTTCATTGATAAAGAGGCCTGGTTGTTTGGCCTCGGGAAGCTCTTTTTCGATAAACGTACGGTAGTCTCCTTGGGTAACAAAACAGATCTCCTGACTTTCCTTCAGCTCGTCAGCGGGGAGCCCTAAGGCCGCGGCCTCTTTCCACACGTCCGATTTTTCTAGGTGGCCAAGAGGGAAGAGGAGCTTGGGTAGCCAGTGAGGATTGAGGCGGTAGAGAAAGTAGGTTTGATCCTTGCGCCCATCGGTTGCCCGTGCCAGAACCCGAGTGTCTTGATAATTTTGGAGACGGGCATAATGCCCCGTCGCGACGTAATCGACGTTGCGTGCGGCAGCCAGATCTAGGAGGCCCCGAAGCTTTACTCGCTCGTTACAGCGAACACAGGGATTGGGTGTTGTGCCAGTCGTATAGCCGTGAAGAAAATCGTCAATCACTCCTTTCTGAAAGGTGTCACGGGTATCGATAACTTCGTGAGAGATGTTGAGTAGTTTGGCGACGTGCTTGGCGATGCCGACCTTGCAACAGCTCCGTTCTTGCCATTTTTTGGATGTTGCGACGGTTTCGTCCTCGTGTTCCCATACCTGGAGGGTAATGCCGTGCACCTCGTAGCCTTGGTGAACGAGCAATGCGGCTGCGACAGAGCTGTCAACTCCACCGCTCATACCTAGTAGGACGGTTGGGCGAGTCATTGGACTGGCATTGTACCGGGAGGAGTCGGTAAAGGGCTAGAGGTCTACCACGCGAGTCTTGCCTCGATGGGACGCGAAATCGTGCACGTTCTTGGGTGACGGTTGGCCGTCATCTACCCATTTATGAGCTCCCATATCACACATGCCATGGAAGTGTGCGCCATCTTCGATCGAAATGCCCGGTGTACGAATGTCGCCGATGAGCACCCCAGGCTTAAGGATTTGAATTTTAGCCGTGGCTGTGACCGTGCCGTTGACCTTACCGCTGGTCATGAGGGTGCCGGCGGAGAGAATGCCTTTGATCACCGCCTGCTCTCCAATAATGAGAGTCCCGGTGGTGTGGACTTCGCCTTCAACACGGCCGTCGATTCGAATGGTTCCATCAAAGTTGAGGATACCCTTGAAATCGACTCCCTTTCCAAGGAAGGTAAAATTGTCGCTGTCACTGGTTTCCTGAGCGCTTTTGTCGCCTAGAGCCCACATTAGTTGTTCTTGCTCCTTGTGACAAATCCGAGGAGGTACTGTCCTTCAGTGGGATTGGACAGGAGAGGGGGGCTTATTCGGTGAGAAGAGCCTCCCCTCTGTGTGTCGTCTAGTGTATCACATGCTCTAGGCGGGAACCCTCCGGATAGCTGGTTCATTGGATGTCGCGATCGCATGGAGATGTGTGGTTTCGCGTTGGGATGTGGAGGCAGCTTCTTCCATCTCCAGAGTGCCATTGAAGAGGACCCCTTCTTCCATGGACAGCATGGGTGTGGTGACTCCGCCGTTGATGATCGCGGGTGCTCGCAGCTTCATCTTGTCTCTGGCATGAATATCCCCTGTAATTTTCCCCTTACAGACGATCGTGCCAGCCGTTACTTTTGCTGTGATGACGGCTTCTTCTCCAACTAAGAGGATGCCATCGGTATGGATTTCCCCCTCAAGAGTCCCATCAATCCGGACGGTTCCGTTATAGGTGATTGTGCCCTTAAACATGACGCCTTTTCCGACGAACGCGCTAACGTCTTGGCCCGGTTCGTGGCGCATAGGTTCAAGGCTCGATCCATTGCCTTCAATATCAACCTCGTCGGAACGCCTACTGTCTTGTTTGTCCTTCCACATACGCTCGCCTCCTCTCACGATTTGGGCTTAGGGGAATCCGGCTGAAGGGCGGAATCCTTATCGTTAAGGGATATATCGGTCGGTTCCACCGAGATATTTAGCGGCCATCTGGACGTAAGCGCAATGAGAACCATTTTGGGGGCGCGTCAGGGGTACCAAGGCACGATGAAAGTTAAGGAAGGTCTGATTAATTGACGTTTCCGCTCAGACATTCGTTCCGGAACTGGTTACCCCGACAGATTTGGAGCGCATCCCCCGGATGGAGAGCCGGTTCGTGGGGTAGATCCATCGTCCGGTGGCCCGGGACGAGTCCCTAGACACACGTCCCCTATGTCTCTGCCAAGAGCCGCCGTCGCGCCACGTACAGATTGGCTAACCCGCAGCTGATCTGGAGCCAGTGGGTATTCTTCGCCAGCCCCCGGTACCGGACTTTGGCCCAGCCGAAGATCCGCTTGATGACCAAGAAGGCATGTTCGACCTTCGCCCGGACCTTTGACTTCGTGCGGTTCCGGCCCCGCTCCGTCTCACTCAACGGCCGATGGCGATGCGCTTTTGCCTGGACGAAACTCTTGGCCTTGGGCGCGTACTGCCGAATCACGTCGCGTTGTCCACTATAGGCGGCATCGCCCCACACCCGCGTTTCCTCTCCATGCAGCAGTTTCGGCAAGACTTGGCTGTCATGGACATTGGCCGCCGTGGCTGCCACGGAATGAATCAGCGTCGTCTGGCTGTCTACGCCAATATGCGCCTTCATGCCAAAATACCACTGATTGCCTTTCTTCGTCTGATGCATCTCGGGATCCCGCTCCTTCGTGCGATTTTTCGTCGAACTGGGCGCGCTGATGATCGTGGCATCGACAATGGTGCCTCGACTGACCTGCAACCCCTGCTTGGTCAGATACTCCCCAATCTGAGTAAAGAGCTGTTTCCCCAACTCGTGCGCCTCCAGTAGATGCCGAAACTTGCAGATCGTCGTCTCATCAGGCACGGGCTCGCGGCCCAGATCAATGCCCACGAACTGCCG
>SWDG01000005.1:137363-166538 GCA_005116965.1 Nitrospira sp.
GTTGCAGGCAATGCAGCCGCAGCATGCGTTCGATCCCGACCGGCGGACGCCCCGGCCCGTCGGCCTTGGGGTAGACCGGCTCGATCACCGCCACCAAGTCCGCCCAGGGCACCACGCGATTCATTTCGTCGAGGAACCGCTCTCGGCGGGTGGATTTGCGATAGTGCTCAAATGGGATTTCTGCAAAGGTCTGTTGGTGCATGGCGGCGTCTCCCGTTGAATGCTGCATTCCTCATAGCACATCACCCACGGGGAATAAATCAGACCTTCCTTAACTGAGTAGGGTCTCCACAACGCCATCAAGTTCAGCAGGAGAAAAATAGTGAATGAGGATCTTCCCTCCTTGGTTGTGAGGGTGAATGGTCACTTTTGTGCCCAACCGTTTCTGTAACCTGGCTTCGAGGTCCGCCCATGGGGAACTCTTAGGTATTTTGTGCTGCCGCTTCTTTCCTGTAAGAGAGGATTCCACGAGTTTTTCTGTTTCCCTGACAGACAGAGCTCCAGACGCCACCATTTTGCCAATCCTCAACTGGTCTTCGGGGGATGAAAGGCCGAGGAGGGCTTTTGCGTGACCCGTTGTGAGGGTGCCTTCTTGGACGAGCTCCTGGAGCTCGGGATGAAGATGGACTAGCCGAACGAAGTTCGCTACGGAAGAACGATCACGACCGACCTTCGTGGCAATAGCGTCTTGTGTCAGACCGAATTCATTCATCATACGCGAATAGGCGCGTGCCGTCTCCATGGGATTCAAGTCTTCCCGTTGGAGATTCTCAACTAATGCTAGCAAGAGTGACTCTTGATCGCTGCAATTACGAATGACGACGGGAATGGTTTCTAGACCAGCTTCTTTTGATGCGCGCCATCGGCGCTCTCCGGAGATCAGTTCATAGATGCCGTCCCCTTTGCGCCGGACCATAATCGGCTGAAGCACTCCGCTCTCCTTGATGGACGCAGCAAGTTCAGCGAGTTCGTCTGGTGGGAAGGTGTGCCGTGGTTGATAGCGATTGGGGACAATCGTCTCGATCCGTATCCTCTGGACATCGGTCGGCTCCGTAGGCGGACTCAACTTGGAGGATGGGAGGAGGGCACCAAGGCCTTTACCGAGGGCTCTTTTCTCCATTGGCAATAAACTCCTTAGCTAAATGTACGTAAGACTGCGAGCCGGCTGATGCGACGTTGTACAGGATTCCCGGTCGGCCGTAACTTGGAGCTTCCGCGAGGGAAACGTTGCGCGGGATGACCGCGTGATACACCTTGTCAATGAAGTGAGAGCGCACTTGTTCGGCTACCTGTCTGGCTAAGCTGTTACGCGAGTCAAACATCGTCAGGACGATACCCTCTAGGTCTAGGCTTGAGTTAAATGATTGACGAACAAGATCAATGCTCCTGATGAGTCTGCTCAGACCTTCCATCGCATAATATTCACATTGAACCGGAATGAGAACCGAATCAGCGGCGGTAAGAGCATTAATGGTCAGAATTCCAAGGGCTGGAGGGCAATCTAGAAAAATAAAGTCATAGGTCTCTCTGATCTCGCTCATAATGGACTTGAGATGACTCTCGCGGCCTTCAATATTGACTAGCTCAATCTCAGCTCCTGCAAGATCTGAATTGGCCGGCAGGAGTGAGAGTCCTGGAACCGATGTTGCCATTGAAGATTCCTGAATCGTGCTGATTTTAGCAAGACAACTGTACGTCGTGTTCTTTAGGGATCCGTGGTCAATGCCGAGACCACTCGTGGCATTTCCCTGTGGGTCCATATCGATGAGCAGAACTGATTTTCCTTCTAGCGCAATGGCTGATGAGAGATTTATCGCCGTAGTAGTCTTACCAACTCCGCCTTTTTGATTCGCAACCGCAACAACCTTTCCCATTGAGGAGCTCCTACAACAGAATTGTTCCACGTGGAACACCAAGCGTGTGTTTCATTAGACCGAAGGCGTAATAATTGAAATAACTCTCTGCCCATATCCTTTCTGAAGTTGAAATGTGTGTTCACGCGATAATGACCAGTTGGAAGAAAGATCAGATAGGGGAATTGGTTGTGATGAGAACAGAATGGCTTTCCCTCCTTGCCGAAGGAGTTTCTGGCCATCTTTCAAAATTAAATCATGCTTCAAGGCACGAGTCGCCAAGTAGTCAAACGATCCATATGGCATGCGTTCGTTCAAAAATCTCTCTAGAGTACCGTCGAATATGTCAATATTTTCCAGTCGAAGAAGGCCGATGATGAAACGAAGGAAGGAGACCTTCTTTGCTACCGGCTCAACGAGAGTCATACGTATATCTAATCTAGCAATTTTTAAAGGAATTCCTGGAAATCCAGCTCCAGTACCGACGTCAAGAAGTCTGGCCCCGACCTTGATCTCTTCAGCTCTGAGCGAGGCAAGAGAGTCCACAAAGTGTTTGATAATAATTTCATCACTTAGCGTAATGCTTGTGAGATTGAATGATTGATTCCAGATCTGAAGCTGCTCAAGGTACACCATAAACTGTTGTACTTGTTCGATACTGAGTGGAACGCCAATTTCAGCCGAACTTTCTTGCAGTAGTATTGAAGGCGAACTCGATTGTTCCACGTGGAACAATTACGCTGATGCTTGAGCGAGGTCAATAGGAAAGGTTGGTTTGATGGAATCTCATGAAATTACTTGCTGTATAGGATGGAATTGACGCCGCATTTTTTCTATCGCAACCAGAAGTAAGGATATGGCAGCTGGAGTCACCCCAGATATTCTCGATGCCTGGCCAACCGTCTCAGGTCTTACTCTAGTGAACTTCTCTCGAACTTCGCTCGAAAATCCTGAAATGGAACTGTAATCAAACGCGTAAGGAATCAATTTCTGCTCAAGTTTCTTGAATTTCTCCACTTGCTGGATCTGCCGACGTACATAGCCTTCATATTTGATCTGGAGCTCTACTTCTTCGCCGATTTCGATCTCTGGAATGACCGGCATCCCAAAAGCTTCTAGAAGTTCTTGATAACTCGCTTCCTGCCGGCGAAGAAGCTGTGCCATGGTCATGGCAGACGAGGCATTTTCGAGATACGTGCCTTTGGTCTGCAAACGGATTTCTTCGGTGAATGACGGTCTGGCTGTATTCAGATGCTCGATCTCCATTTCAATCAAACGTTTCTTCCGCAAGAACCTCTTGTATGCTCTATCTGGAATCAGACCGACGTCGTATCCAACTGGCATGAGTCGAAGGTCAGCATTGCTGTGGCGGAGAAGCAATCGATACTCAGCTCGCGAGGTGAACATTCGATACGGTTCGTAGGCATCTTTTGTAATGAGATCATCGATGAGTACGCCAATATAGGCTTGGGACCGGTCCAGGATGAGAGGAGGCCTCTCTCTCAGCTTCAGAACGGCATTGATCCCGGCAATCAAGCCCTGCGCCGCCGCTTCTTCATACCCGGAAGTCCCATTGATTTGTCCGGCATGATAGAGGCCAGCGACCTGTTTTGTTTCAAGTGTTCGGTAGAGTTGGCGAGGAGGGAAATAATCGTACTCAATCGCATAGCCAGGTTTGAGTATGTTGGCCTGCTCTAATCCAGGGATTGTTTTCAGCATAGCGGCCTGGACATCCACCGGCAGGCTGGTTGAAATGCCGTTCGGATAAAATTCGATCGAGTCCAGGCCTTCTGGTTCAACAAAGATCTGATGACGTTCTTTCTCAGCAAAACGCACGACCTTATCCTCAATGGAGGGACAGTACCGAGGCCCTGTCGATTCGATGATACCGCTATACAGGGGGGATCGATCGAGATTCTTTTGAATGATGTCGTGTGTCTCTCGGTTGGTATAGGTCAAATGGCAAAGAACTTGTCTGGTCGTGATGTGTTGAGTCCGATAGGAGAAAGGAGGAGGAGGGGAATCACCGGGCTGAGGAATCATCACGGAGAAATCAATCGTCGCCTTGTCCAATCGGGGTGGGGTCCCCGTCTTGAGCCGGCCAACCTCAAATCCAAGATCTCGCATGCAATCCGAAAGGTGTTCGGCTGAAGCTTCGCCGGCGCGACCAGCGGGGAAATGGTTAAGGCCGATATGGATAAGACCCCTAAGGAAAGTACCCGATGTCAGTATGACGGCTTTGGCATCGATCCTCTCGCCTGAGCCCGTTACAATCCCGGTGACCGTATTTCCGGCCACGAGCAGTCGGTCCACGACTCCTTCCGCAAGCGTCAGATACTCTTGCGAAGCCATTGTTTCCTGCATCGCCATGCGATACAGCGATTTGTCGCATTGGGCGCGTAATGCCCGCACTGCGGGTCCTTTGCTTGTGTTGATGAATCGAAATTGAATCCCGGCGCGATCCGTGTTTCGCCCCATCTCACCGCCGATCGCATCGATTTCCTTCACGAGGTGTCCCTTAGCGATCCCACCGATTGCAGGATTGCACGACATCTGCGCGATTCGGCTCAGCTCCATCGTCAGCAGCAAGGTGTTCGCACCCATTCGTGCCGCAGCGAGTGCGGCTTCGCAGCCTGCGTGCCCGCCTCCCACAACGATGACGTCAAATGCGATGGCCACTGTTCCTCTACTTGCCGATACAAAACTCTGAAAAAATCTCATCCAACACTTCGTCAGACGTAATGGTTCCAACAATCTCGCCCAGCGCATCAGCGGCACCACGAAGATCGACCGCAACACATTCTGGCTCTATGCCTTGTTGGACCGAGGCCAGTGCGTCATTGAGTGAAGTCTCCGCACGCTCGAGCGCCGCACGATGCCGAACGTGAGTGACAACGACACCATCGCGAGGTTCAAAGGACGGCTTCACAAACTGTGATTGAATAGCGGACTTTAAGGCTTCAAGTCCTTCGCCCGTTTGAGAAGAAATGGGAAGAACCTTGCACGGTGTACGAGCGCGCAGTGTGTCGGTCAGCCGTTCTACCAATACTGCATCACAAAGATCGATTTTATTAACGACAAGAAAATGTTCAGGATGGAGGGTGGGGGAACGGAGGTTACTCAGATCCATCTGTGTCAGTTGGGCAGCGTCCAGAACATACAAGACGATATCCGCCTGGCCTTGAGCTTCGATGGAACGACGGATGCCTTCCTGCTCAACAAGGTCGGTGGTATCACGCAGCCCAGCAGTGTCGACCAACGTGATTCGCAGACCGAGCCAGATGGTCGACTCTTCGATAATGTCGCGAGTCGTGCCGGGGATATCGGTCACAATCGCTCGATTCTCCCGGAGTAAACGATTTAGCAAACTCGACTTACCGACATTGGGCTCTCCGGCGATCACCACGCGGACTCCCTCGCGCAGGACCCGTCCCGTCTCGGCAGTCTCCAACATCCTCCGAATGTGATCCAGTGTCTCCTGGAGAGAGCCGATCATCTCCTCGCGACGGACGAACGTAATATCTTCTTCTGCGAAGTCGATTCCTGCTTCTAAGTGAGCCAACAGCCTGACGAGTTCAGTACGCAAACGATGGACCTGTTGCGCGAGTTCGCCGCGGAGCTGGCGATGTGCCAATTTGAGGCTCAGATCTGATTTGGCCCTGATGGTGTCCAGCACAGCCTCAGCCTGAGACAAATCCAGGCGGCCATTCAAGAAGGCTCGTTTGGTAAACTCTCCTGCCTGTGCGAGCCGGGCTCCGGCAACGATGCAAGCCTGACAGACTCGTTGTAGGACGAGCCCATTTCCGTGGCAGTGGATCTCCACCACGTCCTCCGCAGTAAATGATCGAGGCGCCTTCATATAAACCACCAGGCCTTCGTCGATGATCTGCTCGGTCAACTGACTTGCCGTGGAGCCTGAATGGCTACTGCTTGAAGAAGCCGGCGGAGAGAGAATATCGGCCAGGTACAGCGTGTGAGAAGCGAGGGTATGAAACGATCTCTTGGAGCGCAGCCGAACCACGTGGCTTGTGATGCCAATAGCATGTGGCCCGCTTATCCGAACAATACCAATACCCCCCTCACCAACAGGAGTGGCAATTGCACAAATCGTATCCTCGGGCGCTCCAACGGCTGGCATGTTCACACTCGTTCGTGAGGATCAGTCACATCGAACGAAACCGACCGAGCATCATTTCTTGCCACCTTGTTCATCCGTCGTCAGTGCTGTGGTGGGAGTTCGAAAGAAAAAGTGATCCGTCACGAATTGTTGCACAATGGTGAGCACATTATTGGTCAGCCAATACAACACGAGACCGGCAGGAAAATTGACGAACAGGAATGTCATGGCCACCGGCAGCATCAACATCATTTTTGCCTGAGTCGGATCCATGGTCGTCGGTTGAATCTTTTGCATCACCATCATGCTGATTCCCATGATGATCGGCAGAATGTAGTAGGGATCCTGAAGCGACAGATCGGTGATCCACAGCCCCAACGGCGCTTGGCGCAAATCAATCGTCATATACAGAATGTTGAACAGCGATACGAATACCGGCATCTGCAATACCATAGGGAGACAGCCACCCACGGGATTGACCTTGTGATCTCGATACAGCTTGATGAGTTCCTTATTCAAACGATCGCGATCGTCCTTAAATTTTTCCTGGACCGCAGCGACCTTCGGCTGGATGCCCTGCATCTTCTTCATCGACGTATAGCTTTTGTATTGCAGGGGGACAAACAATACCTTGATGATAATGGTCAGGAGGATGATCGTCAGTCCATAATTATGCGTATAATCATTGATATAACGCAGCACGGAGAAGATGGGCTTAGCCACGGCCCTGACCGTGTCCCAGCTCCCGAAAAGGAACCAGCCAAAATCAATGGTATCTTCGAGCCGAATTTGCAGACTCTGGAGCGTGTCAAACTCCTTGGGGCCGGCAAAGAGCTGGAGTTCGAGCGGTGCTCCGGAGGGATCAACCGGTAACCGTACCGCCGTGGAAACAAGTTTGTCTCCTTGCTTCTTAGGCCAAGCGGACGCACTCGTCTTTGGAATAAGTGCGGAAATGAAGTACTTATCTTGTAGCACAACCCATTTCACAGGACCCTTGTGCTCAGTTTCGGCCTCCGGCATGTCGTGTTCAATCTTGTCGTCAATAAGCGAGGCAGCTCCGACAGAACCGATAAACCCTTCTCCCCAATCCACGACCCCAAAATTTGTCCCCAGCCCCAGTTTCACTGCTTCTGCGAGCCCGTTGGATTTCAACGCGATGTCGACGACATAGCTCTCAGTGTGAAAAGTCAATTGCTTTTCCAGCCGCACGCCGGTTGCTGGATTACTGTACGAGAAGGTTATATGGCCCGTGGGGTGGCCCTGGTCCAATGTCGTAAAGTCTTTTTCGACCCTGTAGATCCCTTCGCTTAATTCTTTTGAATGAGAGGTGTCATCCACTGTGACCGTCAAGGGCTCGGCAAACTTGCCGCGCTGTCGTACGAGTTGTACGAGGGGCTTTCCATCCGAATTGCTGCGATAGCGTTTCAGTTCCCAGCTCGTGAGTGCGGCCCCACGGGTCGTAAATGTAGCTCGGTAGAGCTCCGTCTCAACCACGATGAATTCCGGCGCAGAAGATTCTCGACGTGGATCTTGGGGGCGAACCTCCCCAGCGGATGGCTTTTGCGGTGCACTGTTCGTGGTCGCGGGAGCGCCCGGAGTCGGAGACTCAGGGCCTATACTCGAAGGAGACGACGTATCGCTTGTGGAAGGCTCCGCCTCTTCTGAAATAGACGGTTCAGGGAGTAGGCCCAGCTCTTTGATTAGGTACTCATACCCAAATATAATCCCGAGAGAGAGAAACAAGAACACGATGACGCGCTTTTCCATGAAGAAGCTATGCTTTCTTTAATAAAGATGTACTCGTCGCTACTTGACCGGGTCTTCTCCACCGGGATGGAAGGGGTGACATTTCAGAAGCCGGAGGATGGCTAAGCCAAGCCCCTGTAATGCTCCATACTTCGTGATCGCATCTGAGGCGTATTGCGAACAACTGGGTTCGAAGCGGCATGTGCGACCATACAAAGGGGAAATCACCATGCGGTATCCTTGAATCAGCCACAGACACAGTGATCGCATATCAATAGGCCCTTGCTCGAAGCAGATGCAAGCGCTCAAGCGACGTCCTCCACGCTTGGGCCAACCCCTCATGGGATTGCAAGAGTGCATCTCGCTTTGGAAACACGAGAAGTCCTCGGCCCGGAACCAAGTCCGGATGTAAGTGCCTTACTAGTTCACGAAAGACTCGTTTCGCCCGATTACGTCGGACGGCATTCCCAAATCGCTTTCCCACGATAATTCCGACCCGACTCGGGGCATCGTCCATCTTGTGCGCCAAGAGATTGAAGAGCCCGGTCGAAATTCGGCGACCATGTTGTTTAACGGTCTGAATATCTCGGCTGCTGCGCAAAAAAATGCCACGGTCTAAGGGCGGTTTCGGTGTCATTGAATGAAGGAGGTGTTTCGACGCCGCATCCCATCCGTTCACGATACCGGAGAAAACTCTAGCTGGTAGGTGAGCGCACGCTCAACAGCAACGCGAGAGAATTGGAGAGCGACCCGAAGGACACCTGCCGATCCAACACGATGTGCCTAGACAGTCAACCGAGCTCGTCCCTTAGCCCTCCGGCGGGCCAGCACCTTGCGTCCGTTCTTGGTGCTCATACGCTTTCTAAACCCGTGCTCACGCTTCTTTTTTAAGTTGGACGGTTGTTGCGATGTAAAAGACATAGTCCCCTTTCCGTTCCCTCACTTTGAATAGTCAGGTCAAATGAACGATGGATTATAGGGAAGGCATGTGGGCCTGTCAATTTTAGACTGCCTCCAGCCATCGGTCGGTACGCCCGGCTTCAATCCTGAAATGTCCACAGTATTGAGGCACTTTTGCTTCTGGCCACCAGAGCGCCACAAAGTCAGGTGTCACGGGATGATCAAAGTCACCATAACTATTGGAAATAGATTGAATTGTTACCTGATACCGACAATTATCGGTGGCACCGAGCTTGCTGCATGTTTTAGGTGTGTCAGTATGCCAGAAGGTCGTAGTCTGTTAAGCTGGCGTATCTATCATGAAATAATCTTTATAGTATCGAGGAGTAGCAGCGGCTGCGAATCAGGTACTCCTACGCTTAGGATGGATGCAAGAACAGCTGGATTGACCGAAATCGATGAATAGAACCTGTAAGGAGGATTCTTCGTTATGTTGAGAAAAGCATCTCTTGTCTCTCTAACCTTGACTCTCATGATGATTGCTGGATGTGCGGAACCTCCCACCCAGCAGATCCAGGAAGCAGAAAAGGCTCTCAAAGATGCACAAGAAAGCGGGGCGGCCACCTATAGCGCTGATGAGTATGCCAAGCTCGAAGGGACCCTCGCCGCCTTGCGGAAAGAAGTCACCGATCAAGATGGAAAATTCACACTCCTTCGAGACTACGGCAAGGCCCAACAACTGTCTGCCTCGGCCAAAGCCGATAGTGAACGGATCAAGACGGCCGCAACCCTAAAAAAGGAAGAGGCTAAGGCAGCCGCCTTACAAGCTCAACAAGTCGCCGAAGAGGCAGTGAAAGCCACGCAAGATTTGGTCGCCAAGGCACCGGTTGGAAAAGATCGCGCCGCAGTGGAGGCCATCAGGAACGACGTAGAAGGACTGAAGTCGTTACTGAAACAGGTTCAGGCATCGATCGACAAAGAAGATTATCCGGCTGCGCAAACCCAGGCGAAGGCTATTCACGACATGAGCCAAAGCGTGTCAGCCGAAATACAGAACGCACTTGCGAAGGTGGGCAAAGGAAGACCTGCGAGAAAACGATAGCGTACGACATGGCGCCGAACCAGATACATACGACGCTTGCTGCGATCCTCTGCGTCCTCTGCGTAACCGGGTGTGTTCAAGCCGTTCCGCCTGACCTCCTTGTTGCCCTTGAGGCTATCGACCAAGACTTGATTGCATTGCGGGCTCCGGAAGCTGCGCCTGAGGAGTATAGGCAGTTTGTTCGCCAATGGGTTTCTCTGAAAGCGCGCGTCCAATTGGACGACGATCTGATCAGATGGCCATGGGAAGCGAGTGATCTTGAGAATGAACTCCGCCGGCTGTACATCACGAGCGAACGTACGGTCTCCCAGCTCCACGAGCGGCAAGCCTCGCAGCACCGCACGGCGCAAGCCACGGTGGCTCGTCTTGAAGAACAGCTTCATGCGATTACCTCGAGGGTCGAATCAATCGATGGGCGCATCCTCCTAGGAGAACGAGTCGTTCAAACGGATCTTCTGGTCAAGCAAGCTCGCTCCTTCTTCGAACAAAAAGACTTCCAACGAGCTATGCAAGCGGCGGTGAAAGCGGATCATGCGCTCAAGGCCCAGGCTTCATTGCTCAGTCAAGAATTGGGACGATATGCCGATGCGAGCCGAATCGCGTATTGGCAAACTTTGGCCAAGCAGACCATCGATTGGTCGCGCATCCACCAGTCAACGGCCATCGTGGTGAGCAAAGCCGATCGAGAATTGACCCTCTACAAGAGCGGACGGAAGGTGCTATCATATCGCGTTCGGTTGGGGTTCAATGGCATGTTGGAAAAGCAGTTTCAGGGGGACGGAGCGACACCGGAAGGTCGGTATCGTGTGATGGATAAGCGAGGCCAAGGGCAGACGCAATTCTACCGAGCGCTGGCCCTGGATTATCCCAATGCTGAAGATCGGCGGCGATTCAACTATGCGAAAAAGTCCGGGAGAATCAGCCCGGCCAAAGGCATTGGAGGCCAAATCGAGATCCATGGAGCCGACAATGAACTGTTGGCGCAGACCCTTGGCTGTGTCATGCTCGATAATACGAATATGACAGTTCTCTACGAAGGCGTCTCTGTCGGGACACCGGTCACGATCGTCGGTGCCTTGACGAGAGAGAATGCGGTAGCCCTGGCCTTATCGGAACTTGCCCAACGGAGAGATGAAATCTGAGCGTAGACCAATGGGCCGACTCCTTCTTGCAACCGCTGCGGGTGCCTTGCTTCTACTCCTGGTCGTGAATGCCCCGACGACTACACGCATAGCGCCCGAAGATTCCCACGTGGTTCACACGTCCCCCGTCCAGGACAATGCCAGTCTGCGACCATTGCAAGATCGGTATAAGGTGCTCTCCAAGCAGCTGTCCAAACTCATACCGAGTCAGCCCTACATCGTGGTCGATACAGCCAGAAACCGACTCTATGTGAAGCATCAAGAGAAAGTGGTTCTCGACGCCATTGCGTCGACCGGGAGCGGAGTCATTCTTGACAAACCCGGAGAAGGAAACAGCCAGTGGGTTTTTGACACGCCACGAGGGGAATTTCTCGTGAAGACAAAATTAACGAATCCCACGTGGATCAAGCCGGATTGGGCATTTATCGAAGAAGGGCTCGCTGTTCCGCAAAACGCCGCTGAACGAGCGGAACAAGGTGTGCTGGGCGATTATGCGCTGGGTTTTGGAAAAGGCTACTTCATCCACGGGACGCTCTATACCCGGTTGTTGGGGAAGAATGTGACACATGGATGCATCCGGCTGAATGACGGCGATCTTAAAGGTGTCTACACGCTCGCCCGAGTGGGGACACCCATCATGATCTTTTGACCCCTCAACAGGGCGCAGATATTGATGATGAAACTCTGCGCCATTCTGATCCTCTTCGTCTTCACCACGCCAAGCTGGGGCAAGGAGCTCGAGGCCTTCCCTGACCTGCAGCTCAACGACGCACAAGGACTGAAAGAAGCGACGCGTGTACTTGAGGAAGAGCTCAAGCTCGCGGCCCGTCCACAGACCTATGTGCTGATCGATCTGGTTGGGAGCACCATCCAGATTAAAGGTCGTGGCATCGGGCTCCACCAGATTCCGATCATTCGCTGGTCTGGTGAATCGCGAAACGAATTAAAAGGGATACACAAGCTGGTTGCGCGACCATCAGTCGTCCGACGAAAAATCGATCCGGGTGCCGCGGGTGAACAGGAGCCGATTTCACTCGCCGACATGCCTACCGACTATGTCTTGTCATTCACACCACAGATGACCATCGCCGTGGTTCCCTCGACAGCCAACGAAAGCTTCCTTCGCGGCGTCGCTATTCTGGGAAAATCATGGTGGCATAATGTGCAACATTGGACCAGCTCGCTCTTTACCGGCACTTCATCAGCAACCACTCCTCATCTACAACTGACTATCTCGGCTGACTATGCGCAGTCCTTGGCCTGGTCGCTGGTGGACGGGATGGCGATCGTCATTCGCCGGCCAACCGATAAATAAGTAGCTGACCGATCGGCAACGGGCACGATCACCTCCACGACAGGAACGGGACCGCGTGGTCGTTTGGAAGTGATGGCTGGCGGCGTCGCATCACGGGTTGCACAGGCAATGTGGTGACAATTGTCCAGAGCAGCGCGTAGTTTCAACCGATCATTGAGCTAGGTGGACGAGCGTTCGCCTTCCAATCCATTGGCGGCGGCGTCAGTCAGATCACCGACCCGTTGGGATAAACCGTCCAACACAACGACGAACCGGAGCCAAGGAAGTTGGGCCGCCAGAGGCGCAAGAGCCATTTCTGCCGGAGCATCTTTTCTTGCCTTCTGAATTCAATCCCATAGAATCTGACCTATCGGGAGGTCGGAAATGCAGCGGGTGGCATGGGTTGCGGCTAGATCCAAATTCTCAGTGTGCTACAAGTCAATAGTCATGCCCTGTTGGGTCTTTTAAAAGAATTCCAAGCCCTGTCTGATTATCAGGCCGAAAGCTAGGGCCTTCAGCGGGTTCGGGAGTTGTTGCAGAAGTTACCATTTATGAAACAGAGGTTGGGGAATTATCATGATGTTGCCGAAAGCAGCACCGTAAAATGCAGCGCCACTTTCGGCTAATGGGCTGGAGAGATGGGACGTTATGAACGCTTGTGGCTTGTGAGTGCCCCAAGTCCAAGGAGACCCGCCCCGAATAACCATACGGCAGCGGGTAAAGGCACCGGGTTTAACGTTAACGACAAGTTGTCGGCATACCCATCCTTACGTGGTGATGGGGTCGGTTCTTGACTTTGCACTGCCTGCTCTCAAGGTGGCGAGATTCATCGGTGTGCCTGAGAGGTGAGGTCAAGTAATGACCCATGAGGATTGCTTCTTGCATCCTGTCGTCACGTGAGTGGATTGGAAAGTCAAGAACTAACCCCATCTCTGCCTCACAAAAGAGAGGAGAACCGCAAACTCTCCGCAAGAGATGTAATTACTGGGCCGGCAGACGGGACACCTCGTCAAAGGTGTCTATCACATCCGGGCCACCTCAGGGCAACCCCTTTTCCTTTCCCTCAACCCTTTTATTTCCTGCGCATGGTTTGATAATCAGCAGCTTATCGATATGGTTCTCAATGAAGAGTCTCCATGAAGCCAACGCTTCTAAACAAAACCGCGCCGTTATGTTACAACAACGGCGGCTTATTTATACCGCCAATGGTGAAGCTTAACGATGTCTAGCCCGGCAACCGCCCTACTAACCCCAGCTCCACGAATTAAGATCGTCTACAGCCGGGAAAACTTCTTGAGCGTTCCTTTGCCCGAGCGCATCGCGGATTACCCCGAGCTTCGCTACATGGGATCCAAACGTCGCTTGTTGCCATGGATCCACGGCGTTCTGAGAACCCTTCCATTCGAGACGGCGGCGGACCCGTTCGTTGGAAGCGGTTGCGTTGCCTTTTTGCTCAAAGCGATGGGCAAGCGGGTCATCGCATCAGATTTTTTGAACTTCCCCACCGTACTAGCCGCAGCGACGCTGGCCAACAACAAATACAGGCTGGACGGTCCCGCCGTAAAAAAACTTCTTGCGCCGCGAAACAACGGCCCTCATTTCATCGAGAAAACTTTTGACGGGATTTTCTACACACCGGATGATCTTCGTTTTCTCGACCGAGTTTGCGGCAATCTCGAAACTCTTGAGCGCCCAGCCCAACGCGCTCTTGCCCAAGCGGCCCTGATTCGGTCCTGTCTGAAAAAACAGCCGCGTGGAGTGTTTACGGTCTCCGGTGATTTGTCCCACTACGACGACGGGCGGCGCGATCTCCGGCTGACCATCGAAGAGCATTTCATCGAGCAGGTTGAAGTCTTCAACTGCGTGGTGTTCGACAATGGCCACCGCCATACGGTGAAGCGGGCCGACGTTTTCAGCTTGAAGCCGAACGGCGTTGACCTCGTATATTTGGACCCGCCCTATGTGCCGCGTTCAGACGACAACTGTTACATCAAACGCTACCACTTTCTTGAAGGGCTTTCCTGCTATTGGAAGGGCCAGCGCATCATGGAAGAAACGCGGGTCAAGAAGATCGAAAAACCCTATACGCCGTTCAGCTATCGCAAGAGTGCCATCAAGGCTTTCGACAAGCTGTTTCAGATTTACCGGGAGAGCATCATCGTTCTCTCGTATAGCTCGAACGGCTTTCCTGACCGCGAGGAACTCGAAAGCCTCTTGCGGCGCTATAAAGGATCCGTGACCGCTTTCGAGAAGCCTCACCGTTACCATTTTGGCACTCACGGCAGCGTTGAACGTGCCGAAGTGAGTGAATACCTGATCGTGGGACGGTGAAATGGAAGTTATCGCGCAGAAGCTTGACGACATCGTTGACAGCCTTCAGCTTCTCACCGTCGAGTGGAAGGATGACACAGCCTGCCGGGTCATCGACCGGCTGAAAAACTTCCCCGTCAAAAAGGCTTACGCGCTAGCGGATGTGACGGCGCTCTTGGATGAGAATTTTGATGACGGTATCTTGATACTCCGGCTGTTCCTGGGTTTTTCGAAGGACCAGTTCGTTTCCGTGCTCCGGGGTATCCGGGATGAGAAGAGCATCGGCGTCAAAAGCTACCGCGCCAACTCCGAGAGCTTTGCTGAAGACCTTCTCAGCATGGGACTTTTGAAAGCAATGGCGCAAGAGGCGAACCGCAAACCTCACTGGAGCGACACGCTTGTTGAGAGATTGCGTAGCGGGCGAGGCAGCGCTATTTCAGGCCAGAAGCGCGGGCGCGGCGTTGAGGATTTTGCCGAAGTGATTGTCAAGAAGGTATTCGGCTCTAAGTTTGATATGCGCTGCACATTCACCGGCCCAAAAGAAAAGGCGAAGTGCGATTTCGCCATTCCCTCGAAGAGCTCTCCGCGCATCGTAATTGAGTCCAAAGGCTACGGCGCGACAGGCTCCAAAATGAGCGACATCATCGGGGACATCGAGCAGATCATCAGGGCCAAGCGCCCGGACACGGCGCTTTTATTTTTCACGGACGGTCTGACGTGGAAGCAGCGCAAGAGCGACCTTCGGAAAATCGTTGAGTTTCAAAATGCGGGCGGCATCACCCGGATCTACACCTATGCCATGGCCGAGCAGTTTGAGGCGGACTTGCGCCAACTCAAAGCTGAGTGCAAGCTCTAAGAATTCGGAGTCCTAACGCTTACTTGTGATGCTTCACAAAAGGTAAGCTCCTCCCTTCCTCTTGTCACCATAGCTACCTTCGACTGACCCGATCAATGGTCGCAGGTGCTGTGGTTCTATCTCGGCCAAATCCTTTGCTTGATGGTTGTGTCTTTAGCTCAGGAGAGACTTTGCCGGTGCTGCCGAGCTTGTGTCCTGTTGTGGAGGGCATGGATGACCCTCACACGCCAACATTTCCCGCCAGGGGTTTGGTGTCTTATTACAGATACTCATCAAAGGCCTCGGCTTCCTGCTTACTCCAGGACCCCGGCAGTTCGTCAAGATCATGGTATTGGCGGACCATTTTTCGCTCCGACTCGCCAAGATGCTCTTGCAGAAGACCGATCACGACTTTGTTCACGCTCACACCCTTCTTCTTCGCCCTCTCCCGAATCGTACGATCCAGCTGAGGGGGAAGATTGCGCAAAGTGACCGCTTTCATCGTACCTCCTTCTGCATCACATGATGCATCACCATGCATCATGGTAGAACCAAGACAGGTGATCGTCAACAATCACGCGCTGCCCAATCAACGAGTAGGGTGCCACTTCTTGAAAAGCCCAATGGGTGCTGTTCTGCCAAATTCACGGGGCTGCTGTGAATCAGCGACGACGGAGTGAGTCTGCTGTTGACCTCCAAAACTCCTCTCGCTACGATGGCCACCGAAATGTGGATGTATCCCCGATCAATGAGTTTCAGATTGTGTGTTCCAGCTTTTCTGGTATTGGCTGCATCTCTGGCTGGCTGCGCGACAGGGCACTACACGCCACTGGGTGAGGCCGGGAACGATGTCATTGAGCAGCTCAAAGAGCACGTCTATCGGGTGGAATATTGGGTCGGTGCCTTAAGCTGACAGCTTTCTCTCCTGCCCTCTTGCAATTGAGCCCACCTTCACGACATGGTCCTGAGCGGACCGAGGAGGTGGCGAGATGGCAGGAGGCGTGATTGAGCGGTGGACGGCGAAGCGCTGAGTGGCGCTGGTGGTCAGTATCCTGAAGGGCGAGACCTCCGTGGCCGAAGCGGCCCGGCAGCACGGCCTGACCGTGGCGGAGGTGGAGGAGTGGCGGGAGAAGTTTCTGTTGGGCGCCGAGAACGCGCTCCGCATCCACCCAAAGGAAGAAGAAGCCGTCAAGGATGGCCGAGCGCGCCCTCACTCCATTACGTCGCGAACGTCCTCGGGGGCGTCCTGATCTTCGTCGGGAGCTTCCTCCCGAACCGCGCATGGACCTTTCAAGCCGATCGACGAGGATCCCCATGAAGACACCCGAACCGACGAGCCGCTCCTACAAGCTCGTCCCCTTCTTCGAGGACGCGCTCGCCGATGCGCGAGAGATCCTGAACTTCGGCTCGGGCGACGGGTACCTGTCGCACTACCTCGAGGCGCGGCCCCGCGCGCAGGGCAGGATCGCGATCACCGACGTGGACGTGCAGGATCACTCGACCACCGGGCGCACACCGATCCTCTTCGACGGCGCGCGCCTCCCGTTCGCCGACGGCCACTTCGACGCCACACTGTGTATGTACGTCCTGCACCACACGCCCGATCCTGACCCGCTCATCGCCGAGATCCGTCGCGTCACGCGCCGCACCGTGATCGTCACCGAGGACCTCGCAGAAACACTCCTCGACAAGGCCCTCTGCCTCTACCACGCGATCCGCTTCGACCACTGGAACACGCGCACGGGCCGCTTCGGCTTCCGCACGCACGAAGGGTGGGAGCGCGCCTTCGCGGCGCAGGGCCTGCGCCTCGTGCGTAGCCGTAGGCTCCCGCGCGTGAGCGCGCTCACGAACACGCTCTACCCCGTGCGTCGCGCGCTCATGATCTTCGAGCGAGGTGACGCATGACCAAGGCCCCGCACCCTTCGCCCTCTCCATGGATGCGGCCGCTGGTCACACTGCTCGTGGTCGCGCTCGTCGTCGAGCTGATCTACACGGTGGCCGATCGCCTGCTGTGCCCGAGGCTCGGAGACGAGCTCGGCGTGACCGCAGTCCGCGCGCAGCTCGCGATATCGCTCCTGCAGCTGCACCACGGGTTGGTTTTCATCGCGGCCGACTACGCCAGTATCGGGAGTCTCTTCCAACAACACGTTCAACCCTTTTGAGAAAAGACGAACGGAGCGGAACCGCTGTAGATCTCCGCGACTCCTTTCGCTAGGATGCTTCCTTGATGGGAGCGGATCAGCAGCCAGGCTCCAAGGTCAGCAACGGGCTGGAAACTCAAGCGGGCTGACTCGCAGTCACCCGCCACGACGCTCCGTGTTTCACCATGGCATTGAGAATCGTGAGCCGCTTGCGCATGCGCACCGTCAACTTCTTCGGCTTCCCAGCCTGACAGGGTCGTATCCCGCACCCCTTGCAATTGAGCCCACCCCTAAGCCAAGGTCCCCAAGCGGACTACGGAGGTGGCATGATACCGCCGGAGCATTCCAACTGATTGAACGCTAAACAGCCAAATGGCGCATGGCGTTGGTCGTGAGCATCCTAAGGGAAGCAGTGGCTGCCAGGGTCGAAGAAGCCGAAGAGAACTTAGCTAGTCCAGCCATCCCGTGCAGACCGCTGAGTGGGAGTCTGTATGAACGTCTTAGTCTTGGGGGCAGACGGGTACTGTGGGTGGGCCACCACGCTGTTCCTCTCGGCGCGCGGCTATACGGTCACGGCGTGCGATAACTATGTGCGGCGCCACTGCTGGGATAAGTACCGGTTGCGCGGCTACCCGACCGTGGTCGCCGGGGAGAATAGCCCGCTCTACCCCGTGGCCCCCGCCGAGGAACGGTTGAAATCGTGGAGGGGCTTGTCAGGTTATGAGGTGCCGTTCGTACGGGCGGAACTCGATAGTTTTGATGAAGTCTACGACCTCATCAAAAAGACGAGCCCTGATACGATCGTCCACTTCGCCGAGCAGCGTTCAGCGCCCTTCTCCAACCTCTCGCCGCAGCACGCCCTGGAGACTGTGAAGAACAATACCTTCTCGACGTATAACCTGCTGGAGGCCATCGCGCGGATCAACCCCGCCATCCACCTCGTCAAACTCGGCACCATGGGCGAGTACGGCTATACCCCGCACAAAGACGTCATCATCGAGGGAGACATCGACTTTCCCAAACGCCCAGCCTCGCCGTACCATATGAGTAAGTGCATGGATTCGATCGCCCTTGAGATGATGGGCCGCATCTATAAGCTTTGCGTGACAGACCTGCATCAGGGGGTGGTCTACGGCGTCGCCACGGCCGAGACCTCCATGCACAGAAACCTCTATAACCGCTTCGACTACGACGGTGTATGGGGGACGATCGTCAACCGCTTTTGCATGCAGGCCCTCTGCGGCGTGCCGTTGACCGTCTATGGAGCAGGCGGCCAGAGCCGAGGCTTCATCTCGATTGAGGACGCGATCCGGTGTGTGGAGATCTCCATACGAAACCCGGCGGAGCCGGGCGTCATGGTCGTGCGGAACCAGATTACCGAAATCCTAAAAGTTGGCGAGGTAGCCACGCTCGTGCAGGAGGCGGCCAAGACACTCGGAATCAACGTCTCCATCGAGAATACCTATAACCCACGCATCGAGAACGAGAACCATCTCCTCAAGGTCTCGTTTGGCAAGTTTCAGACGCTCGGTCTGACTCCGCACGCCATGCGCGAGACCCTCGTCGGCACCGAGCTAAAATTTTTGAGCCGATTTTCTGCCGGCGTAGACAACCACCTTCTTTTAAATCAAAGCATCGCGGACTGGAGAAAACATGAAAACAACGGCAAGGAGTCAGACGTATGAGTTCTCAACCGCGAAGGGCCTATGTGACGCTGGTGGCCAACCGAGAATTCTTACCAGGAGCGCACTGCCTGCTGCGCTCGCTCGGCATGGTTGGGGCGACCGCGCCGCTGGTATGTCTAGCCCCCTTGGAGCTCAAGGATGAGGCTGAGTCTGTCTTGTGCGGTGCGGAGTCGCGTGGCGAGAGAGTACAGATCCTTGATGGTATTGAAGGCATCCGGCGATACACGAATGTCTAAAGGTAGTTGTGTGATGTCTCCACCAAGTGACCCCAGATAAACGCGGCTCCGCGCCCGAGCTCCTGAAGCCTGCGAAAACACCACGCCGTCAATCAGCTGTAGCGAGTGGCTGTTATCCCAGAATCGCTGGCGAACCTGCTCGTCTGTGGCAAGGTCGCCCTCAATCAGACAGTCGGTGAGATGCGAAAGGTATTGCCGTTCCACGTCCTTGGCATCGGCCAGCCTATCGCGAATACTCATGATCCGATCTTTGATCAATCCCAGGACTTGGTCGAACGCTTCTTGATTGCCTCCGTGCTTGAAGATGGAGATCCGCACGCGCGGTTGGCGGTCGTCACGATCAGTGCCAGCACTGCTGGTGCAGGCTGACGAATCTCCTTGTGAGGACGTAGCGCTTTTCATAGCCTCCAGGATGCGGTCCCTGGTCCAGTCATAGCGGATGTCGCCGTCACGTTTGGCCGGCTTAACGATGTCGACATGGTTATAGCCCATTCCTAGCATCTCGGAGTCACACCATGTATTGGCCGATGCACGATCGACGATGGGCAAACCTTTCGTATAACGGGTTTCGTAGGCGCAGAAAGATTGTGGAAATCGCTCCCGAAGCTTGTTCCGTTCGTCAATCAACCGGCGCCAATTATTATCGATCGCTTGCAGCAAGGTGTTGGCATTAACCGGCCCAAGATCTTTGATCTGCGGGTTCCAACTGAACCATTGGAGCCACCATGCGCTCTTCGCCCCTTGGGCTGGGGTCCCGAGGTAAATGACGGCCTTCACCTGCCTCAGTTTTTTGGACTCCAGCGGCGTGTTAAGTTTCACCAGCATGTTCTTGGCTATTAGGCCGCCCATGCTGTGTGCGATAAACACTACCGAGTCGTACTGCTCAAAGAGCTGCGCATCAGTGAGTTCGGTAAGGACTTGGGTGGTTAGTTCTTCGATCGATTGAGCCCGGGTAATCAGCGGAGAGATATAGTCGACGGTGTAGACGTCAAAGTCCACGTTGAGACGCGGGTCCCTCGCGACGAGATCGGGCCACGAGATCTTCGTGTCTTGATTGAACCAGGTCTGCTGAGAATCTCCGGTGAGACCATGGATAAAGACGATGACACCGTGGCGTCCCTGTTTGCTGACAAATTTGCTGCCATCGGCGAACGCAAGGTCGGCTGTAACAAATAGTAACACGACCAAGATGTGCAATAGCTGACGCGCCTGGAAGAGCAGGAACAACGATATAGGCATTATAGATTGAGTCTCGTACCCTTCACCTTACTGACAACGGTCCCCACTTCCTACGCCGAGCCTTAATGGAAGTCAACCGCACATCACAACATCAGTATGGTGCATCAGTGGGAAGGGAAATGGTGTCAGGGTGGGTTCAAGGTCCTAGTGCAACACCTGTATCCTGGAGATTCCAGGAGCGAAGGAGTTGTACAGGGGACACTATCACCGATTGACTCTTATGGAACGTGAAGAACTCAGTCGCATGTTAGCCGCCGGGTATAGTGTACGTGCGACGGCTCACGCCCTGCAGCGCGCTCCCAGCACGCTGTCACGTGAACTCACTCGGCACCGCACCAGCCCGGTGACCTATCGCGCGGTGCCCGCCCATCAACGGGCGACTCGGCGGGCCCATCAGCCACGGAAACCCCGGAAGCTTGCGGCGGACCTCCGCCTCCGTCGGGCAGTCTTGGCCCGGCTGGCACAACGCTGGTCGCCGGAACAGATTGCCCACAGTTTGCGCCAGCAGTATCCTCAAGACCCCACGATGCAGATTTCGCATGAAGCCATCTATGGCTATCTCTATGGGTTCCCCCCCGACCCCGTCAAGCGCGCCCTCACTCGGCACCTCCGGCGGCGGCATCGTTTTCGGCGGCCCCACAAGGTCCGGCTCTCCTCGCGTGCCGTTCAGGAGATGGTCAGCATTGATGACCGACCAGCCGAAGTGGCGGCGCGTGTCGTGCCGGGCCATTGGGAAGGCGACTTGCTCGTCGGCCATGCCAATGCCTCGGCGCTCGGGACGCTCGTCGAACGCACGACACGGTTTACCCTACTGGTCCCGCTGAAGACCAAGCATGCGACCGCAGTACGGCAGGCCTTTGTCCGGGCAGTCCGGACACTGCCGCTGCCGCTCCGCCGGTCTCTCACGTATGACCAGGGACAGGAGATGCGCGACCATCGGCGCTTTACCACCCAGACACAGATGCCCGTCTACTTTGCGCATCCCCACTCGCCCTGGGAACGGGGCACCAACGAGAACACCAACGGGCTCTTGCGGCAGTTCTTTCCCGCCGGGCCCCACTTTAACAAGGTGTCATGGAGCGAGATCAAACGGGTGCAGACGATGCTCAACGATCGGCCACGGAAAATTCTGAACTGGCACAGCCCGGCTCATGCGTTTCACCACCTGTTGCGTTAGGATCTTGAATGCACCCAGGCTACTTTTCCGTGAGAGTCTGAGTGCAATGTGGCTTTGGCGGGATGTGCGAGTGAGTGGTGAGTGGCGATGCAAGACCGGTGATGAAGCCGATGGTCCTATCAAAACTGCTGACAATGGGTTGGCCGTACCTTTTACCAATAGCACATGGACCTGTACGCACAGACACCAAGAAGCGTTGCCTTTTTTAGACCGACTCCATAAGATGCGGAGGATCACTCACCATCTCCACTACCACAATCTCATTGAGGCGGGAGGTCGATAGCTATGCGAATGAGTGACAAGCTTCCAGCATTATTCCAATCCACAGTCAATCCGGCTCTTGATACGCTGACTCAGGCGATGGTCATTGAGCGCCTTTGGGCGAAAGACCATCGAGTCTGGAAGCAGGACCCCAAGGAGATTGCCGACCGGTTGGGGTGGTTGACGTTGCAGGATCAGATGCCACAACAGCTCGGACAACTACGAAATTGTGTGTCCATGGCCAAGGAGATGAAGGTCAGGGATGTGGTGCTCCTGGGTATGGGCGGCAGCAGTCTTGGGCCTGAAGTATTCCGTACGGTGTTCGGCGCCCAGAAGGGATCTCCACGCCTGTGGGTACTGGATTCGACTGTACCTGGTTGGGTTCGGCAGGTCACGAAGGCCATTTCTCCATCGCAGACCCTTTTTCTCGTGGCGAGCAAATCCGGTGGAACGATTGAAGTCATGTCACTCTTCGCCCACTTTTGGAAGCTCGTGACGAAGGCCAAGGGGAATCATGGAGGAAAACAATTTGTCGCGATTACCGACCCGGGGACCGGCTTAGAAAAGATGGCGCGGGACTATGGATTTGGACAGATCTTCACCAACCCAGCCGACATCGGCGGGCGGTATAGCGTGCTCTCTCTGTTCGGTCTTGTTCCCGCCGCGCTCCTTGGACTCGATATCACGCGGCTTTTGGACCGGGCCGCCGGCATGGCGGAACGATGCCGGCAGCAGGAAGACGTCAAGGCGAATCCTGGTGCCTATCTCGGTGCAGTGATGGGGAGCCTTGCCAAGACTGGACGCGATAAGGTGACGGTCATTGCGTCCCCGTCGATCGCGACGTTCGGCCTCTGGGTCGAGCAACTTCTTGCCGAAAGTACAGGCAAAGAGGGCACAGGCCTCATCCCCATCGCACAGGAACCGGTGTTAAAGCCGAGTGCGTATGGAACCGACCGCTTCTTTGTCTATCTCAAACTCAAAGGAGAAAAGAACGGAGCGCTCGATCGGGCTGTGCAAGCGCTTGCCAAGGCCAAGCACCCAGTCCTGCAGTTTGACTTGCGCGATCGCTATGATCTCGGGGCAGAGTTTTTTCGATGGGAGTATGCGACGGCGATCGCCGGGCATGTGCTTGAGATCCATCCCTTTGACCAACCAAATGTACAGGAGAGCAAAGACAACACCAATCGGGTTCTGGACACGTTCCAATCGACCGGACGCCTACCAGAGCAGGTGAGTAGCCCTCCCAAAGACGTCGCACAAGATCTCGCGAACCAGCTTCATCCCGGAACCTATCTTTCCGTCCTGGCGTACACCACGCCATCACGCCCGTTTGAAACAGCGGTGCGCCGTCTCCGCCAAGCCTTGATGACGAAACATCGCGTTGCGACCACATTTGGATACGGGCCTCGGTATCTTCATTCAACCGGACAGCTTCACAAAGGCGGTCCCAAGACCGGGGTCTTTCTTGAACTCGTGGACCGGATGTCGCCGGACACTGCCATTCCTGGTAAGCCATTTTCGTTTGGCACGTTGGCCCAGGCTCAGGCGGTCGGTGATCTGGCATCACTGCGCGCGCACGATCGTCATGCGATTCGGGTTCAATTAGGGCGTGACCAGGTTGCCACGGTGAACACGATCACGGCGGCACTGGCACCGGCCTCATCAGGCCGACGGCGTGGAACATCGAAGAAACGTCCCAAGCGCGCTTCCCGCTGATATGGCCGCCACGCCAGACATCCGCATTGCGTCGAGTACCCAGGAGTGGGGACCGGCGGCTGCTTCCTTGATCCTTTCAGTGAGCCAACAAGCGATTCAAGCTTACGGCCGGTGCCTCATTGCCCTCTCTGGAGGGTCCACCCCGAAGACGCTCTATCAAGTCCTGGCTACTCCCGAATGGAGCGCGCGATTCGATTGGTCGCGTATGGTATTCCTGTTTGGTGACGAACGCTGTACGGCACCGGACCATCCAGAAAGCAATTTTCGAATGGCGCAGACGGAGCTCTTTCAACCGCTGAACATTCGATCGGAACAGGTGTACCGCATGAACGGCGAGAGCGACGACACAACGGCTGCAGCTCAGGAGTACGAAGCAACGCTTCGACGGCTGACGAATAGCCCGGCTCCACGGATTCCGGTTCTGGACCTCGTGCTTCTAGGGATCGGGGAAGATGGGCACACCGCATCGCTTTTTCCCGGAACCCCAGCCTTGCAGGAAGATAAGAGGATCGTCATAGTTGGTCACGCTCCCACAGGCATCAGGTCTCGCCTCACATTGACCCTAGGTGTCTTGAATCACGCGGCTGTGGTACTGTTCCTCGTGACTGGGGCCGGTAAGGCCGACATCGTCCGTAGAATTCTTGAGCCCAAGTCCGACGAGGATCGGTCTTTGCCAGCGGCGAGGATATCGCCTGCGTCGGGTCGACTTGTGTGGATGCTTGATCACTCAGCCGCACAACAGCTGCAGAAGACGCCGTCACATCGAGGAGAGACATGATTCTCGCGGGAGATATCGGAGGAACGAAAACCAACCTGGCGCTCTACGACTGGACCACCGAGCGAGTGGAACCACTACGCGTGGAAAGCTTTCACAGCGGCGATTACACCTCCCTCGAAGACATTCTCGTAGAATTTCTCATACCGCCGGAACCGCCGATGCCATTGGATTCAGTGGGGTCCGAGGGAGGTGAGAAGATCCAGAAGGCCAGTAAGCCAGCGTCCGAACCAGTAAAGCTAACGGCCGCCTGTTTTGGAATCGCAGGACCGGTGATCGACAATCGTTGTCAAACGACGAACCTTCCCTGGGTGGTAGATGGTCTAACCATCGCGAAACAGTTCAGTATTCCTCGTGTGCAGTTGCTCAACGACTTAGAGGCCACCGCATACGGACTTGTGTGGCTGCGAGCGGATGAGCTGGAAGTGCTGAACACAGGCAACCCTCCGAAGAAGCGACAAGCTCTTGCGCTGATCGCAGCCGGGACGGGGCTTGGTGAAGGGATCCTCTTCTGGGACGGCAAATCGTATCGCCCGATGCCATCGGAAGGAGGGCATACGGACTTTGCACCAAGCAACGATTTGGAGATCGAATTGCTTCGTTATCTCCGGGGCCAATACCTCCATGTGAGCTATGAACGGATTCTGTCCGGTCCGGGCCTCCACGCAGTCTATGAGTTTTTGCGTGACACCAAGAAGAATGAACCGACGTGGTTGGCGGAAAAAATAAAAGTCGGCAATCCAGCCGCTGAAATTGCACAAGCTGGATTGCAAGGACAAGCCGAGATCGCCAAACAAGCGTTGGACATCTTTGCGTCGATCTATGGCGCGGAAGCCGGGAATCTTGCCTTGAAGGCCCTGTCGCTCGATGGCGTCTATATCGGAGGTGGGATTGCACCCAAGCTCATTGCGAAGCTCCAAGACGGGACGTTCATGAAAGCCTTTACGAATAAAGGTCGGTATAAACGCTTGATGACTCATATGCCCGTGAAAGTTATCATGAATCAGCAGACGGCTTTGCTCGGTGCCGCATCGGTGGCGGCAGCTCTTTCGCTCGCACCTACGCCATGACGTCGGTTGATCTCGATCACCTCAAGAAAGCGGCAGCCCTAAAAGCTAGTGAATTCGTCCGCAGCGGCATGGTCGTCGGCCTGGGGACAGGGTCTACGGCTAAACATCTTCTGGTGGCGCTTGGCGAACAGGTCAAGGCCGGCATGAAGCTGCGAGGCGTGCCGACGTCGCAAGAGACTGCCGCGCTCGCCAAGCAGGCCGGCATTCCATTGATCGACGCCGAGAATCGGTGGGAGATCGATGTCGCTATTGATGGAGCGGACCAAGTCGATCCCCATTTCAATCTGATCAAAGGCGGTGGGGGAGCGCTGTTGAAAGAAAAGATCGTGGCTGCGTCTGCAAAGCAGTTCATCGTGATGGTTGACCACTCGAAACAGGTGCCGGTGCTTGGAGGATCCTTCCCACTCCCTATCGAAGTGATCCCCTTTGGGTGGGGCAGTACCGCACGGGAAATTGAAGCGCTTACCAAAAGCCGCGTGGTACTCAGAGAACGCAACGGGGCTCCGTTTAGGACCGAGGCCGGGAACCTGATCGTTGACGTGCATATTGATCGCATCAGTCAGCCGGGTGAACTGGAAACCGCACTAAACCTTATCCCCGGGGTTGTGGAGACGGGGCTCTTTGTCGGTCGAACTAACGTCTTGATTGTCGGTACGCCTCAAGGCGTTCACACCCTCCATGTTCCCAAGGCCTGAGCACTCACTCAGCAGGCGAGAGGTTTTACGGGCGTTCGGAAAAAAAGTCCGCTTCCTTCTGACAGCCCCAATCGCGTATACACTTTTGCCATTCGAATCAGCAGACGCTTCAACAACAACCAGACCACAAGGTGAAGACATGAGTGTTGATGATATTTCAGGCAGCAACGATCCCTATCGGCTCCCGCGGCACGTGATTCCGACCCGGTATGATCTGAGGCTTGAGCCGGATCTCACAACAGGACGCTTCCTGGGCCAAACCACCATTCTCATCACGGTTAAAGCGACGACGCAGACCATTCTCTTGAATGCCGTCGATCTTGTGCTTCAATCAGCAGCGGTGGAAAAGCCGAACCGGCACCCAATCAAGGCATCAGTCGAGCTGGAGCAGAAGACACAACGGGTCAGGCTGTCATTTCAGGACGCCATTGATCCAGGCGAGTGGACACTCATGCTGTCGTTTGAAGGCACACTGAACGATCAGCTCCGAGGGTTCTATCGGAGTACCTACAAGGATGCAGCGGGGGCCCCGCAGACCCTTGCGGCCACACAATTCGAAGCCACCGATGCACGCCGTGCATTCCCCTGCTGGGATGAGCCTGATTTCAAAGCCATCTTCGAGACAACATTGGTCATCGATCCACACCTCACTGCGGTGTCGAATACGGCGGTGGTTTCTGAATTGATTGAACACAACAAGAAAGTCGTACGTTTTGCCGACAGCATCATCATGTCGACCTATCTGGTGGCCTTCATTGTGGGGCAGATCGAAGCAACGAAGCCAGTCTACGTAGGCAAGACACCGCTTCAACTCTGGACGATTCCTGGAAAACAGCCGCTCACGCCCTTCGGGCAGGATATTGCCGCTGCGTCGTTGAAGTTTTTTGAAGACTACTACGGGATTCCATACCCAGGAGATAAGCTGGATCTTCTTGCGATCCCAGATTTTGCCTCAGGCGCAATGGAAAATTTTGGGGCGATCACGTTTCGGGAGACAGCCTTGCTTGTGGACCGACGCACTGGAACGCACGCTGAGCTTGAACGAATTGCCGATGTCGTGGCTCATGAGAACGCCCATATGTGGTTCGGCGATTTGGTGACGATGTCCTGGTGGAATGGACTGTGGCTCAATGAAGCCTTCGCGACCTTCATGGAGATGCTGGCCGTCGACGCCTGGAAGCCAGAATGGAAGCGGTGGGAAACCTTCAGCGTGGCCCGCGCAGCCGCGTTCTCGGTCGATGGGCTCATGAGCACCAGGCCGATCGAATTCCCAGTTCATGCCCCCAAAGATGCGGATGCGATGTTCGATATTCTGACCTATGAAAAAGGGGCGTCAGTCCTCCGCATGCTGGAACAGCATATCGGTCCGGTCGTATTCCGCGACGGGGTCCGGCAGTATCTTCGCGCCCACGCCTACGGCAATGCTGATACCAAAGATTTGTGGACCGCCCTTGGCACGGTCGCCCGCCAGCCGGTTCCCGAGCTGATGGACGGCTGGATCTTTCAACCAGGTTTCCCCTTGGTGACGGCGGAAGTATGTGGTCAAGAATTGCAGCTCTCGCAGCAGCGTTTTACCTATCTCACGCAAGAGTCGGTGTCGGAACAACTCTGGCAGATCCCGGTGCAGATTCGCCTGGTCATCGGCGAGCGTACAGAACATCGGCGACTATTGCTCACGGAGCGTGAGACCAGAATCAGGCTACCGGTGGGAGTCACCTCCGTATTGGTCAATGAGAGTGGCCATGGATTTTATCGAGTCCGCCATCGAGCTCCACTTTTGGAGCAGCTTCTCAATCAGGGCCTCGATCGTCTGGCTGCGATGGAACGATTCAACCTCATCAGCGACGCATGGGCCACCACCGTGGCGGGGCTGATGCCGCTTTCCGAGTATCTCCAGCTCACTGCGCGTTTCAGGGGTGAGCGAGATAGGAATGTCTGGACCGTCGTCCTCGACTCCTTCTCCTTCTTGAACAGAGTCATCACATCAGAAGAGAGGGCTGCCTTGGAAGCGCTTGTTCGTGACCGAGTGATGCCGGCGGTGAAGGACCTTGGCTGGGATCCAAAGCCAGGGGAATCAGATCTCGTTCGACAATTGCGAGGGGACTTGATTGGTGCACTAGGCAAGCTTGGCAATGACCCCGCAACACAGCAGCAAGCGGCAGAACGGTATCAGCAATACCGAAAAGACCCGTCGACCGCCGACGCGAATGTTGTGCCAGCCCTCGTCGGGATCCTGGCCCATACGGGAGACGAGGCGCGCTATGAGGAATTCTCAGAACGGTATCGCACGGCTTCCACCCCACAAGAGGAGCGCCGGTATCTCTTTTCGTTAGCCGCCTTTCGGCCCAAGGAACTCCTCACACGGACGCTGGCCCGGACGATCAACGGCGAAATCCGCACGCAAGATGCCCCGTTTATCGTCGGGGCGCTGATGATGAATGTGGATGGGCGAGAACAGGCCTGGGAGTTTGTGAAGGCGAACTGGGATCAAATGGATCGGCTGTTCCCCAAGCAAGGCCTCAGGCGCATGTGCGGGGGTATCGTCGGCCTGGCAACTCCGGAGCTCGAGCAAGACGTGCGTGCATTCTTTATTTCGCGCAAGATCGATCTAGGCGGGAAAACCCTGGAGCAGTACTTGGAGCAACTCCGTGTTGCGGTCTCCTTCCGCGAACGGGAAGGAGGTGCACTTCAGCCATCAGGCTAACTCGCTAGATGCATAAACGACAGACGCTCTGCAATAAATAGCTCTACATCAAATGGCTGCGATGAGAATTCGCCTACAGGCACTACTCCGCTATTTCTATTACTGAGCCGGTCATCAAATAGTGCGTAGCGCCAGCTCAACAATCGCGCGTTTTGCCTTTAGAAATGGACTTTCAGG
>SWDG01000005.1:166638-198987 GCA_005116965.1 Nitrospira sp.
TGCGTAGCGCCAGCTCAACAATCGCGCGTTTTGCCTTTAGAAATGGACTTTCAGGGAAGTTATTCGCGCACACTTTGACAGTCTCATCAGTAAGTCCATCATTACAGGAGGTATCTGGTCACCCAGGTTTTATACGAGATCCAGCCTAGTCATTTCCCCAGGTTGTCGGCTGCCTAGCGGCACGTTACAATCCCACATAGGTTCTGTTGGGAAATTCGATGTCTACTCTCAGTTGTCCGGCTTGCGGGGCGAGCAAAATCCGCCTCGCGGCCAGAAAATCGCTTCCGGATGTTCTGTTGAGCAGCCTCACAATTTATCCGTTTCGATGCCAGCTCTGCGCCGATCGCTTTCGAACATTCCTTGGGCGCCGCACGCCCAATCCCCGTCGCAGCTTCGATCGCGTCGAGGTGTCCTTCCCGGTCTGGTTTAAGTCGCGCCGCTCTTCACCCTCTTCCGGAGTGGGGTATGAGGGCGTGATTGATAATCTGTCGATTCGTGGATGCCGAATTCGTTCCACTGCCCCAATAAGGATTGGCTCGCGACTGGAACTGGAGTTCCAGTATTCGGACAATTCTTTCCCGGTGACCATTGAGGAGGCGGTTGTGCGCTCCATAGACGATGGTGCGATCGGCCTGCGCTTCACCCAACTTCATCGCAGCGAGGAACGGCGCATCAGGCGCATCATCGATGTGTGGCTACCCGAACTTCTACACTCGGTCTAGCGCGGTCCCGCCTCTTCTGTTGCCATGGCCATAATCTCTCAGCTGGTTTTGTTCCACCTTTGCCTACTCGTCCCTCTGGACAGGAGCGAAGGGTAGGCGGGCAATGCGATGGAGCAAATATAGTGACAGTATGAAGGCTGTGGCCAACATGAGTAACATCCATTTAGACCAGAATAGCTGTGGAGCGACCAGGGGTGTGGTGTAGATGTATAGCTCGCCATTCTGGTACACCCGCCAGGGAATGACAGGGGCGAGATAATGGGTAACATATCGGTAATCCGCTTCACCTCGAATAATCTTGTCGAGTTCGCTATCCAGTAGTGTCAGCCAATCACGACCGAATCTCGGAACGCCGTGCGCGCCAAAAAACAGCGTGTCGGGGTTGGTGAGTTGCAACAATCGCGTACTGTTTGCCTTGTACGCCACGAGGTCAGATCCCGGCGCAAAGGCAATGATGCCCCCCAAATGTCGGTAGATGAAATCACCGGTAAAGACTTGATTGCGGACTCTATCGAACAGGAGCGTTGACTCTGTGGTATGTCCAGGCAGGTTGAGTACGTCGAGTGTGCGACCTCCCAGATCAATGACGTCGCCATCGGCGATGATGGACGTTACCTTCAGCGAGCGCCGCTCCGTGTCGAGCGATTCCCATGGGCTGATGGTGAAGACTCCGCTTTTGATACTGGTGCGGATTTCCGGACGGTCGATGAGTGTGATGCCGTCGAATGTAGCAGCGTCGTAGAGGTGGTCATAATGAAAGTGCGACAGGATGAGTGTGATCGGTTTGTCTGTGTATTGCTCAGCGACCTCGCGCATGGATCGAGATCCGGGAAGCCGTTCGCCGCTGCCTGCATCGAACACGATGGCCCGCGCGTCACCGACAATCAGATAGGATGTATTGTACTGGGAAGATTGTGGTTCATTGATCGCAAAGGTTTGTGTATCAATTGCTTCGACCGCGTACCAGTCATCAATCATCGTGGAAGCTGAACTGTAGAGCGCTCCTTGTTTCACGTGACCGAATACGTCAACTGGCTCCACAATCCTCTCGAAGCAACCTGTAAGGCCAAAGCACCCACTCACCAGGATTATAACCAGCCAAGGTCTCATAGAAGAATCTACAAGATGCATCGATATTGGTTATACAACAGTTGAGGGGCTTATCACATGAACCGACGGAAGGGAATGCGCAGGCGGCTGTAGCTATTGCCTCTGTTACTCCTGTCGAAGCACAGACAACGGTGGTTGGCCGAGAATTCGATAGGTGCTGAGGAAGCCTACCAGCATGGTGAGCATGACCGTCGCTACGACACCCACAGCCAGAACGGTTGGTTGAAGGCTCCAGGACAGATCAAACACTGTCGAAAGAACGGCCCAGGATAAGGCACTGGCCAGCGCACAGCCGAGCAATCCACCCAAGGCGCCTAACAACGCATATTCGACTGCAAATGAACGTGCAATCATGCCACGAGTCGCTCCCAGGGCTTTCAGAATGACTGACTCGTACAATCGACGATAGCGTGTCGCTGCCAGGGCCGCAGCCATCACCAGGCCTCCGGACAGAACACAGAACAGCGCAACAGCACGAATGGCGAGGGACAGTCGATCCAATACCCTCGCAAAACTGTCGAGGACGTCGCCCATATTGATGGCTGTCACATTAGGAAAGGATGCGACGACCGCTTGCTGTAAGGCCACCTCCTCGGACGGGGCGACACGAACGGTGGCCACATAGGTATGCGGAGCTCCATCGAGGGCGCCCGGAGAAAAGATCATGTAGAAGTTGGTCGAGAAGTTCCCCCACTCCACTTGTCGAATGCTGCTGATCTCTCCAGTGATGGGTGTTCCTTGTATGTCGAGCTCAAGGGTGTCTCCGACTGTGAGGTCAAGTTGCTTTGCCGCATCCTCCTCGATCGAGATCAGCGGTTTGGTAAAGACCTGTCCCGGTTTCCACCACTCGCCCCGAACGACCTTGTTGTCTTTGGGAAGATCATGGAGGAACGTCAGGACGTACTCGCGTGTCAGGTACCACTTCTTCCGCCGTTCTTCCTTCTGGGCGGATTTCTCTTTCTGCTCTTCCTCCTCCGACGTCGCTTCGATTTTGACCGGTTCCCCCTTCAGACCAGCGAGTCGTGATCGCACCAGAGGGGTCAGCTTGGGGGCCTGATCGCTGGACCGTTGGTGCAAGAGACTGACGAATCCTTCCGCTTGATCGGGCTGGATATCGATGAAGAAAAATGTCGGTGAGTCGGTCGGCCGATTCTCACTGACCTGCGCGAGGAGCGATCGTTCGACGAGCGACACCGTGGTCACCACCATCACGCCGATTCCAATTGCAATCGTGATGTTCACGACCTGGTTACCCGGTCGCACCACGTTCCCCAGCGCCTGGCGAAAGATGAGCGCCTCAGGGCGTGGTCCGTTCTTAAGGGCGTCGAGTACCAGATGGGCTGAGGCTCCCAACAGCAGCACTGCGGCGGCAAACGCGAAGATAAAGAGCAGCCCCACTCTCCAGGAGTTCGCTTGCCAGATCGATAAGAGCGCCAATCCCAGGCCGATACTAATCGACGTGATGGCCTTTGCTGGGTCAAGCCCCTTCCAGAATATCCACCATCGGGTCCGGTCTGAGGCACTGGAGGAGGCAAGCGGGGCGACATCACGGCGAAAAATCCGAGCCGGTTTGATGTCGCGAATCGTCAGTAATGGCCAGAGTGTAAACAGCAGCGTCGATAGGATACCCAAGGCCAATCCTTTGGCCAAGGGAGCCAGGGGAAGCGCGATCCCTCCCTGAGTGAATCCCAATTGGTCAAGAAGATCCGATGCCATCAGCGCTGCGATCATCCACGGAAGTCCTTGGTGGAGCAGCGCACCGATCATCAGACCAACCAAGCTTCCACCCAGCCCAAGGAGCATGGCTTGTACCCCATAGGTCTGGATGATCGTAGAAGAATCTGCGCCGACTGTCTTCAAGATGGCGATAGTATGGAGCTTTTCTCGCACAAAGGCATGAACCGATGTGGCGACCCCCAGGCCTCCTACAAACAGCGCCGTCAATCCGATCAAGCCCAAATAGCGCGTCAGCTGTTCCAACGACTGCTTCAGCTGCGGCTGTGCGTCTCGGTAACTGGACACGCGGGCAGCATCGAGCGCAAGTCGTTCCCTCAATTCGTAGAGCAACGGCTCAGGCGCCATAGTGCTTGGGACTTTCAGTAGATATCGTTCACGCACCCTGCTGCCGACCTTGATCAACTCCGCTGTACGAAGCCCCTCTCGTGACATCAACACACGGGGGCCAAGGCTGAAGGCATTAGCCATGCGATCCGGTTCCGTCCTAACTACCCCGGTGATGATGAACAGCCCTTGTCCGATTCTGAGTTGATCTCCCACCGTGAGCCCCATCCGGATCAGGAGAGATTCCTGCACGACCACTCCAAAACAGGTACAGTCTGGGCACTGGCGCGTTTGCTGGCGAAGGAGGTCCACGAAGTCGATCTGTGGCTCCAGTCGGAGCGTGCCATACAACGGATACTGAGGTTCGACGGCTTTGAGCTCGATGATCTGTGTCGGTTGTCCACTTCCGGATGATCCAGCCCTTGCGGCCATCGCAACGAGCTCGCTGACGTGGGTGAGGGCGACTCCACGATCGGTCAACGCATCCAGCACTTCCTGGCCTGTGGAGCTAATCGGGCGAGAGAGTCGGACTTCAAGGTCGCCTCCGAGCAGGCCTCGCGCTTCCTTGGTCACAGCTTGTTCAACCTGTGTTCCGAAAAGAGAGACCCCGGTCAATGCGCCTACGCCGACTGCAATACAGACCAAGAAGTAGAGAAAGTGTCGCCATGCCGCGCGCGTTTCTCGCCACGCCATGTTGATGATGAAGGATGTCATGCGCTGGATTCTGGCGCAGAATCAGAGAGTGACCGATCGGCGGGAACAACGTGATTCTTGCGTGGAGAATCAGGTGTGACGTCACTAATCGATTCCGAATACGAGGGCATGGAATCAGACTCTAAATGCCCGTCACGGAGGGACAGCACGCGCTGCATCGATGAAGCCAGAGTGGTATCGTGCGTCACGAGCACGAGTGTGGTTCCATGATCGCGATGCAGTGAGAGCAGCAGCGCAATGACATGGGCACCGGTGGAACTATCCAGATTGCCGGTCGGTTCATCGGCCAATAAGATGGGCGGACGGCAGGCAAAGGCCCGGGCCACTGCGACTCGCTGTTGTTCCCCTCCGGATAATTGGACTGGATAGTGTTCCAGACGGCTGGACAACCCGACTGCAGCCAGTAATTCGGCGGCCCGTTCGCCAGCGCGCCTCTCGCCACTGAGTTCGAGGGGAACTGCCACGTTCTCGATGGCCGTCAGGGTGGGAATAAGATGAAAGGATTGAAAGATATAGCCGACTTTTTCACGTCGAAATCGGGCCATCTGGCTTTCACCCATCGCCGTGATATCTGTCCCATCGAGCTGAATGGATCCGGTGGTTGGCCGATCGAGGCCAGCCATCAACCCAAGCAATGTCGATTTGCCGCTTCCTGAAGGCCCCACAATCGCGACCGTCTGCTTGGCCGGAATGTCAAAGGTGATGCGGTCAAGAATCGTGACAGGACGGCCTGCGGCTGGTAGAACCATCGAGATGTGGTTGACGCTGATCATGAAAAATCTTCACTTCTTGAGTAAGAGAGAAACATTGGACGATATTATACCGTCTGGAAGGATGTGAGCTAGTTTTGTATTACGATATGCCACTATCGCGACTACTTCATCTGATTTCGCTGCTGATGTTCGTGGTTCTAGTCTGGCCGTTGGTCTCGGATGGAGCCTCCACCTCAGCATCAGACACGAGGCCCCGTATCGTGGCGTTTGGTGACAGTCTTACCGCCGGACTTGGGGTGCAGGCCGATGAATCCTACCCAGCTCAACTTCAACGCCGACTTGATAGCCTTGGTTACCACTATCGGGTGATCAACGCCGGTGTGAGCGGCGATACGACGGCTGGCGGACTTCGACGCGTACCCTGGATACTGAATAATAAGCCTGAGCTGGTGATACTCGAATTGGGTGCGAACGATGGTCTTCGAGGGCTTCCCGTGGATCAAACACAAAGTAATCTCCGTCAGATCATCCGACAATTGCAGGAATCCGGTACGACGGTGGTCTTGGCCGGGATGAAGCTGCCGCCGAATTACGGACAGGACTACACGGCCAGCTTCGAAGCCATGTACCGGATGCTGGCCAAAGAGTGCCAGCTTCTCCTCATCCCATTTTTCCTTGAAGGGGTTGGTGGTTCATCCGCGTTGAATCAGGCTGACGGCATTCACCCAACCAAGGAAGGGTACGAGGTCATCGTGGCGCAGGTACTGAGAGTGCTCAGGCCATTACTGAATGAGCGGGTACACAAACCCATGGCCGCTCATAAGCAGAGTTGAAGGCAAGATAACTCGGTTAGAACCCGCACAATGCTAGACAAGGTTACAAAAGGCGGGTCAACGAAGCCCTATTCCTTACGACTTCTTAAAAAACGTGTCGTAGACGCCGTACGCGAGGATCGCTCCGATCAGCGTATAGTATATACCGCTAATTCCGCTGTAATCAGGAGCCCCTTCCCCTGCTGGAGCGTTCGCTAACGCTGGTAAAGCCTGGACCAGCAAAGCTCCCATGAACAGACCTGTTTGTGAAAGTAGCCGTTTCATCTTCTGCCCCTTTCTAAATCTGCAGACAAAAAAGTGGGACGAATCATACTGAATGTTGGATGGGAGAAGCAAGAGGAAGCCGGTTGTGGGAGAATCGGCGTAGGGACAGGTCAACGTACAATCAGTGGGGAGGCAGCACGATGGCTGACTGAAGCGATTCAGCCACATCTTTAAATGAGCCGACAAGCCTCTCGAGCTGAGAGCCTTTCTGCAGCATATCGCCTGTAACCGCTCGCATTTGCCCGACGTGTCGCACGATCTCGGTCGTCAACTTGCTGACTGTGGCCAACACCTCCTTGTAGGAGGCCACTTCCCGTTGAAGTTCCTGAGTGGTGGCTTGCGCGGCATTGCCCTCCCGCAGAGAGGTCTGGAGTTGTTGTGTCAGCTGTCCAACGTCCGCGTCACGTTCTTTCAACTGAGATTCAAGATTCGTCATGACCTCTTCATTTTCCCTACGTCGCTCGTCAAGGTTCCGAATCGTTTGGATCCACGTCAGGGCTGCTCCGGGACCGAGCGCGGGTGGACTGGGAAGCGGCTCTTGCCGCTCAAGAGCTTTCGTCGCAGGCTCCAGCCATTCCAAAAAGACCATGACCTCACTCAGCTTCACGTCGGGCGTGACCGAGTGCGGGGTGGTTCTTTTCCCATTCTCGGAAAGGGCGACCGGAGGTGTCGTGATCGATTCCTTCGCAGGTCTGGGTTTTCGAGATTGTTTCGGTTGGGCCCATCGCTGATATTCCAGTAACACCGCGATGCAATGGCGGCACATCGGCTCTTCGGGAAGCGTGCAGGAACATTTCGAGACGAGGTGGCCGTCTTTCAGTCGGATGGTTTGCTCGTAAAGACCAGAATGACCGACGACAGCGGACGTGATTTGCGAATCATCAGCTTCGACGATACGGACGCGATTCGCAGTCAAATACTGATGGGCAAATTGAAAAGATGAGGCATCCGAGACGGCCTGGATCATTTGCGGATCGAGCAAGCCGAGTCGTTCAGCGCTGCAGGGAATTTTCTTTTGCATTTATGTGCGTAGCTCTCTTGCGCCGCCACTGAGCATGATGGTGTCAGTGTGCCGAGCGACGTGAATCCTGTCAAGCAATGAACGGTTTTGCATTGCCCTCGCAGGGTGTTGAAAAAATCCGCCAGCGGCGTTCTCGCATCGCTCAGAGGCTCAACGTACGGCTCAGAGTACGATTCGCCTCTTCGCTCGCTGCGGCCTTGCTGGACAGCCTTTTTGAACACCCTGCTAGCGTTATCTGACGGTTGAAGAGTAAGGCGCTGATGTGGTTCTACCGGCAGGGTTTGGCTGAACTGGACTTGCCCATAGGTGTCAGCCAAATGTAATCCGCAATGGATTCTTGCATGAGAGCCTGAACATCGGCTGTTTTACTGGGCTCGAACGACGTCATGTAAATCGTCGCCTGTTTGATGTCGCCTCCCAGTCGCCTGGCGACTCGTTTCGGCACGGGGAGGTTAAATTGAACATGGCCAGCTCCCGTGTAACTCACGATCATACGACGACGGTCGCCGTTCTCGCGGCGAAATTCTTCTTGCGTGATGACCAGCGTTCTTGCCATGCCCTCATCCCGGACCATCGATGCCTCATACATCGTCCGGAAGTGCTCCTCGCTTCCTCCGTGGCACCGTCTCAACTGATCGACAATCCTCTCGTGATACGCGGGGTCGTCGATGATATCCTCCTGTAGGATTCCCCACGGCACCCATTCAGGTTCTTGCCTGGCTTGGTCAAGCCCTAATTTTACGACACGACGAATCAAGGGCTTGGGTGGGTTCATCGCCCGAACGGACAAGCGGCGGTCTCGAGCAAATGTCACCAATGGTGCGTAATCTTGAAACGCGCCACCCCAATTTTGTTTCCACCGCACCTGCTCTAAGAACTCGCTCGAAATTGGCTGATCGGTTGCGACGTAGCCGTCGAGTGCCGGTTGGCCGTCCCAACCGAACATCTCCATTCCAATGGTGGGCTCGATGCCATCGGCCACCAATTGATTCAGCACTTTCAGCGCGGCTTCAATATGGTAGGGATTGTGGTGTTCCTCTCCCAGATAGACGATGTCGTATCGTTCCAGATTCGTGATCAGTTCTGAAAACGGGAGTACGCGACCGGTGTGAGTTTCAAGAATCTGCCAGGGTTGCCATCCCTCATCGGCGGTGGGCCGGAGGCTGCCGTCGTGCTCAGCCGCACAACCGATCGGGAATGCCAGCAGGCCGGCGAGCATGACCAGCATGACGGTCGATCGCCAACCGAGCGAGTCGGCGGACAGGAATCGTATTCTCATGAAACCACTCCTATCATACCGAATGAGCGTGAACAAGCGGACTTGACGCTGAAGTTTGAAGGTTACTATGCTCCTAGCCGTGAACGCCAATCGATTCCCTCTTCTGCACACGGCGATCAGGCTTCCATGAGCCTCGACCCCCTTGCTGACTTCCGCCGTGTCGTCAGTGTTCGCGCACGTCAGTTCCCGGGACAATGGGAAGCGTCAAAAAAGTTGATGGAAGGTGCCATCTTCCCCTCTACCTTCGCCCGGCTCTGTGCGGCTGTGCAGAGCAAAGATCTTCCAGTTTCAGTGAAAGAAACGTTGTTGCGCCTCTTTGAACAGCCCGTACCACGGCGCGTTCAGGATCTCGATGGAGGATGCCTCAAGTCCGTCACGGGCCTTCCTCCGGCCAAAGCGCTACGCGCACTTGCCGTTTTTTTTGAGCTGGTGCCTGCAGCTACCGTGAGGTGGCCCGTGACTCACCTGTCGAGTGGGGAGGTCGAAGAAGTCGTGCGGCGGCAGGACAATCCTTTTGACCTCCTCCATCGTACTGATGTGGCGTCTGTGTTGGAGATTGGGGCCGGAGATCTCTCGTTTGCTGAGGAGTTAGCTGATCTGTACGGCCCCGAGCTCACGCAACAACACCGCCCGTTCATTATTCATTGTCTGGACCGACTCGACCCCCGCTCTCAACTGGGTGGTCCACTCCATGCGAATCCGGAGAGGCTGCAGAAGCTACAGCGGAGAGCCGACGTGTCGTTCTCCTTCTTCGGCGATCAAGACATGTTCACTCTTGGCGGTCTAGATAAACAGGAGTTGCTGGCCCCACGATATACCATTGCTACCTGTTGGGCCCCAGCCACACCGACCTTCGCATATGAGCCGAGCAGGCTCTCTGAGGCTTTCATTCGGAAGGAACTGGAAAGCACCAAAGGCGCCTTTCACCTGACACGTTTTGGGAAAGAATCAGCGCTCGAAGTCCAGCATGCTGGCCGTGCCCTTCTCTTCCCACCGTGGAAGTTTGAGATCGTCGGTCCCCTTGCTCTCCTGAGCCTGCTTGCCCGTCGCGGATTCCTGTGTGTCCTGGGAGCAGTGGATGCGCAGGTGTTTTGGGAGCTTCTCGCGCAGTTATTGGAGGAGCCACGCTATCGCCCGCTAGACCAATCGTTTACCCCCGTCAATCTGCCCACGATCTTCGGCGAGGTCTATCATGTTCTGGCCGGTCTCCCGATCGGCGAATCCATTGACTTGGCTGGGGTGGCAGCCCTTCGGCGTCACTATCTTGGGTCAGGCTCCTCTTCTGCCATGGATGACGGTGCCGGGTATTTTCGGTATGTCCGCATCAGCCGAGGTGCCACCTTCCCGGGCATTCCTGCGAGCAGCACCGCTCGGAAGTTCACGTCCATGACGGAAGAAGTTTCCCCATGGTTCATCACACTAGTTCCCGCTTAAGCCACTGGTCTAAGCCTCGTGCCGTCATGTTCGGTCGATAGGGGCGCAAAAAGCTTGAATAAATTGACCGTCTCCAGACCCTTTGTTAGACTTCGATCGTGTCCGACCACCAGGCCATTCTACAGCGACATCCCACGCGTTAGCCCTATCATGAATTCAACGGACATCATTCGAGCCATCCAGGAGAATATTGCACGGGTCATCAAGGGCAAACCTCAGGTGATCGAAATGAGCCTGGTCGCGCTCCTGGCGCGCGGGCATCTTCTCCTCGAAGACGTACCGGGAGTTGGAAAAACGACGCTCGCACATAGTCTGGCGAAATCGCTCGATTGCTCGTTCAAACGCATTCAGTTCACGAGTGATCTGCTGCCGTCCGATATCGTGGGTGTCTCGATATTCAACCGTCAGAAACAGGCGTTTGAATTTATGCCTGGTCCGATATTCGCCAATATCGTGCTGGCGGATGAAATCAATCGAACGACGCCGAAAACACAAAGTAGTCTGTTGGAAGCGATGAGTGAAGCGCAGATTTCGTTCGACAACAAGACCTATCCCTTGAATCAACCCTTCATGGTTATTGCGACACAGAATCCCGCCGAATACCATGGCACGTTTCCTCTTCCGGAGTCGCAGCTGGATCGGTTCTTGATGCGGCTTCGCATCGGCTATCCCTCGCCGGAGGAAGAAAAGAAAGTTCTCGACCGACCGCAATCGCTTCATCCAGCCGAAGAGCTCCGCCCATTGCTGGCGACTCATGATGTCCTGCTGCTCCAGGATCAGGTCGATCGCGTACTCATGGATGAAAGCATTACGGACTATCTCTTGGCTATTGTCCAACGCACCAGGCAGTCTGACCTCCTGTCATTGGGGGTCAGTACCAGAGGAGCGTTAGCGTTGAGTCGGGCCGCCAAAGCGTTGTCGCTCGTCCGCGGTCGAACCTATTGTTTGCCTGACGACATTAAGGAGTTGGCTCCTATCGTATTGTCTCACCGCATTATGGTGGCCCGAACCCAGGGGTTGCATCAGCGAAACTTTGAACAAGCTGAGCGGATCATCCAGGATTTGGTCGACTCGATTCCCGTTCCCGTCTAGGTCTTCCCCTACATCGCTGTCCCGGTGTGGAGCTGGTAGTACATGCTGCGTCAATCTCCTTCCTTTCTCCAGCGAATGTTTCGCCACCGGTCGACGAGCGTGACCTCAGAGGGCGTTCAATTCCTGCTCTTTACCATGGCGATCGGCATTGCAGCCATCAATACCGGCAACAATCTGTTCTATCTTTTGCTCGCGATGATGCTGAGCCTTGTGTTGATCTCGGGAATTGCGGCCGAATACTGCTTGCGACGGTTAGAATTCCATCGTCATCTTCCCGATCATCTTATCGTGAATGAACCGACCACTGCCACGCTGGTCGTGAAGAACCAAAAGTCACAGTTCCCCAGCTTTTCATTGAAGCTGTTCGATATCAGCGATGGCCGGAAGCTGGATCGAGGTCTGGAGATTCGTCAACTCCTTCCAGGCATCAGTCAGCTGCTGTCGTATCCTCTCGTTGCGACGCGGCGTGGCCGGCTGCAACTGGATGGTGTCTGTGTCGGGACGGAGTTTCCATTCGGACTTTTCATGAAACAAACGTATTACCCGATCAACGAAACGGTCATTGTTTGTCCGGAGATTAAGCCGATCGACGAGAGACTGTTACAGGGCCTTCTCGCCGCTGGGCCAGACCAGAGCATCCACCGACGGGGGCATGGTAATGATTTGTACAATCTGCGCCTCTATCACGCCGGGGATGACTCGCGAAAGATTCACTGGCCGACGACGGCGCGGACGTCCCAATTGACGGTTCGAGAAACCGAGGCCGAGGACCAGCGCCGCGCCGTCGTGTATTTACCGACCGTCGCTCCAGTGAGTCACGATGCCTTGTTTGAAGAGGCCGTCTCCCTCACGGCCTCCATCATTCAGCACCTGGCACACCGCGGGTATATGCTCCAATTGTTTGTGGGGTCGTCTCGCTCATCCTTCGGTCAAGGTGACCTCCACCTCTTGGAACTTCTTCGACTGCTTGCTCTCTGTGAACGGTGCTCGCCCCTTGCAGAGTCCGTTGTGCCGAAAGACCCCTCCAGAGACGCTTTGGAGGTTGAGGGGGGGACGATGATTGTCGTGCAGTCATGGCGGGGATCGGGGGATATCAAGCCTGAACAGCCCACCATTCTGATTAACGGACGCCTCATCGCCGGAGCATCACATGCCGTTTGATCAGGCCCTTCGGTTCGCGTCGATTTGGCTGGCGTCTACGTCATTCATCGGGTTGACGCTCGGAGCCGGTCTGCCGGAATGGCTGGCTGTGTTAACCGGAGCCGCACTGATCGTGGCTCTCTTACGGAACGCAGGGGGTAAGTCTGTGGGGCGACTCGCCACCTATGCGCTCATATCAACCACCGGATGGAATCTTCTGGTGATCGTCGGCTTTCTTGGATTCTGGGTGGATATGTTGTGGGTCTCGGGTGAACTCCTTCCGGCCGGAGTTCACTTCCTTATGATCCTCATGATCATCAAGCTGTTCAACCTCAAGCGTCGTCGAGACTATCTGCATCTCTACGCCATCAGTCTCGTCGCGATTTTGGCTGCTGGTTCCCTCACGACGGATCTGTGGTATCTCCCGATTTTCTTGCTCTATCTTTTCGTCGGCGTGTGGACGCTGCTGCTGTTTCAGCTGACCAAACATCCAGAGGAATCCGGCATCCTCACGATGTCGGTCGCCATGCGACCACAACCTCTGGCATCGGTCAGCCAGGTCACGCCACAATTCTTCTGGCTGGCCAACGGGCTTGCACTGGCAACCTTTGGGCTGACGGTGGTGATCTTCTTCACGATTCCTCGGGTCGGCGCCGGGTTCTACCAAAAGGGCTTTGGGGAGAACATTCGCACGTCGGGATTCTCCGAAACGGTGAACTTAGGAGAGATTGGGCCTATCAAACGAGATCCCAGCGTCGTCATGCGGGTTGAGCTATCCGATGGCCCCCCACAGGAAGCAGGTCGCCTGTATTTACGAGGAGTGGCCTTCGATCAATACGATGGAAAAGCCTGGACGAATCGGCTGAACCACCGGCGGGCGGTGAGCGAAGACGCGGTCGGGACCTTTGTTCTTCGTAGTAGCCGATCGCTTGCAACCCCCCGCCTTGGCGACACCATCCGACAGAATATTCTGTTGGAGCCGCTTGACACCCCAGTTCTCTTTGCTGCTCCGCTTGTCGAAAGAGTCAGCGGAAAGTTCCCGAGCGTCCAGTCCGACCTCACCGGTTCGGTGTATCTCCCGTTCCCCAGTTCGTCACGGATCGAATATTCCGTTCTGTCCCGATCCAACCCGGTGCTACCGGAGGATCTCGGCGCGGAGCCCAGTGTCTATCCTGAATCGGTTATCCGACATTTCCTGCAGATTCCTAGTCAACCCGAGCGGATTGCCGTCCTGGCCAAGGAAATCACGCACACACAACGCACCATCTATGACAAAGCCACCGCCATCCACTCATTCCTGACGCACAACTTTCGGTATAGCCTTGATGCGCCTCTGGCAGAGCAGGACCAGCCACTGGAAGAGTTTCTCTTTACCCGCAAGACCGGGTATTGCGAACACTACGCCACCGCCATGGTGATCATGCTTCGGACGATCGGAATCCCGGCGCGTCTCGTCACGGGATTTCTCGCCACTGAGTGGAATGAATACGGCAACTACTATGTGGTCAGACAGCAAGACGCTCATGCATGGGTGGAGGTGCACCTACCACATTCCGGGTGGATTACGATGGACCCAACTCCTCCTTCGATCGAAAGTATCGGCAGCGGGTCTCCCGCATGGCATGCGTTGGGACGAATGTTGGATACCATCAGACTTCAGTGGGGTCGATTTTTTGTGCAGTACAGCGCGGCTGATCAGCTCGCTGTTGTGCGGGAATTAAAGGCGGGGAGTACATCGGCCAGAAACAAGGCATTTGATTCTATAAGCACGCTCTTCAGCCCGTTCATGGCCATGTTTGGCGGGATGGCGGGCTATGCGTCTAAAGGAACGATACAGTCGTTGGCTGAGCTGCTTATCCCCACACTGATTGGCCTTGCCGTGCTTCTTTGGCTAGGGATCAGGCGGCCATGGGTCAAGGGGATGATCTCTAAGAAAACAACTCGCGACGAGCAGGTTATTATGCAACTCTACGGACGAATGATCGGACATCTCGCTCGGAAGGGCATTGCTAAACTCACTGCGATGCCGCCCCTTGAGTTCGTCCGCCTCACTCAGGAGCGGTGGAGCAATGCCGGTTCAGCGGTTGCGTCTATTACCGATCTTTATTGCCGAGCCCGATTCGGTCAAATCTCCCCCACCAGAGAAGAACTGTCACTCGCTGAAGACCATCTTCGCGACCTGATGACACTCGAGAAACCGTAGCAGAATCAGGAAGCGGCACTCCTTCGTACAGATCGTGAAAGCGTCCAGGAGAATAGATGTACGGAGAATAAGTGTGAAGTTAAAGATAATCTCGATGGAGCGGGAAAAGGGATTTGAACCCTCGACCCTCGCCTTGGCAAGGCGATGCTCTACCACTGAGCTATTCCCGCTCGCGAGGTTTGAGGTGCGGAGTGTACTGACCTCTCAGGGTACTGTCAAGCCAGGACTCTGTTGGATTCACAGAAAATTATCAGTTACAAATATTGGAACGTTACATATTCGTAACGAATGCAGATATTGCCAAAGTGGTTGTAACGAAACAATATGATTTAAAAAGAAATTAAAATCATAAGCAGCGCAAGACGCAGCCTCCAATCACATAAATATTAAATGAAAACTGCTACTCATACTACTCATAAGCTATAAATGATCGAACCACGATATGTGTAAGTGAAAAACTTGAAACGAAATTGTTTTACATATACTTATGTGAAGTGGAATGAAGCAGTTTCTAAGCAGACAGCGTATGGCTCGAATATTGCTGAATTTTACGGTTGCAAGGAATGGTATGCGGTGATATATGCTTCACTGTTTTCTTTCAACATGCTAGTGCTGAGTATATGAGTTTCATGCGTACAACGCATAACAGAAAACAAATGAATGCTGGTTCACATACATCCAGCTGGTATGAAAACAAACAAGGAAACTGGGCTCGTTCAAGTTCATAAACGTTGAGGAGGTATCCACAATGTTCTTGTCACGTCGACAATTTTTGAAAGTCTCTGCTGGCACTGTTGCTGCCGCAGCCGTGGCGGACAAAGTCCTGGCATTGACGGCTCTCCAGCCGGTGATCGAAGTTGGCAACCCGCTGGGAGACTATCCGGACCGATCGTGGGAACGGGTCTATCATGATCAGTATCGCTACGATTCATCCTTCACATGGGTCTGCTCTCCCAATGACACGCATGCTTGTCGCGTTCGCGCCTTCGTTCGCAACGGAGTGGTCATGCGTGTGGAGCAGAATTATGACCACCAAACCTATGAAGACTTATACGGCAATCGTGGAACGTTCGCCCACAACCCACGGATGTGCCTAAAAGGGTTTACCTTCCATCGACGTGTGTATGGCCCGTATCGTTTAAAAGGGCCTTTGATGCGGAAGGGTTGGAAGCAGTGGATGGATGACGGTTCTCCCGAGCTGACTCCGGAAACCAAGCGCAAGTACAAGTTCGACAGTCGCTTCCTCGACGATATGCTTCGTGTCTCCTGGGATACGGCGTTTACCTATGCGGCGAAGGCGATGATCATCATTGCCACTCGGTACAGCGGTGAAGCTGGAGCGCGGCGTCTTCGCGAGCAGGGGTATGCCCCGGAAATGATCGAGATGATGAAGGGCGCTGGCACCAGATGCTTTAAGCATCGTGCCGGAATGCCGGTCCTCGGTATTATCGGGAAGATGGGCAATACTCGGATGAACGGCGGAATCAATGCTTTGTTGGATACCTGGATTCGCAAAGTGAGTCCTGAGCAGGCACAGGGCGGTCGTTATTGGTCGAATTACACCTGGCACGGAGATCAAAATCCTTCCCAGCCGTTCTGGTCTGGTGTGCAGGGTTCAGACATTGACCTTGCAGATATGCGCTTCTCGAAGCTGAATACCAGTTGGGGGAAGAACTTCGTTGAGAACAAAATGCCGGAAGCGCACTGGAAGTTGGAGTGTATTGAGCGCGGCGCCCGTGTGGTTGTCATCACGCCAGAATACAATCCTACTGCCTACCGTGCCGATTATTGGATGCCTCTACGCCCACAGTCGGACGGTGCAATTTTCTTGGGCGCCATGAAAATCATCGTCGACGAAAACATGCATGACGTCGATTTCTTGAAGCAATTTACCGATGCTCCAATATTGGTGCGTACGGATACGTTGCAATACCTGGATCCGCGCGATGTTGTGGCGGATTACAAGTTCCCCGATTTTTCCAAGAGCTACTCTGGCCGCATCCAATCCTTGAAGCCTGAGCAGGTTGAACGGCTCGGTGGAATGATGGTGTGGGACCATACGAAGAAGCAAGCCGTGCCGCTCCATCGGGAGCAAGTGGGATGGCACTATACGAACAGTGGTATCGATGCCGCGCTTACCGGCACCTATCGAGTCAAGCTGCTCAATGGCCGAGAAATTGATGCTATGCCGGTATGGCAGATGTACATGGTGCATTTCCAGGACTATGATCTGGACACAGTCCATCAGATCTGCCGCACACCGAAGGATCTCCTTGTGCGGTGGGCTCGTGACTCGGGCACCATTAAACCCGCTGCAATCCACAACGGTGAAGGTGTCTGTCACTATTTCCATATGACGGCGAACGGGCGTGCGGCTGCCATGGTGCTCATCATCACCGGCAATGTCGGCAAATTCGGCACCGGGCAGCATACCTGGGCTGGCAACTACAAAGCGGGAGCGTGGACGGCAACGCCATGGTCGGGTGCCGGATTAGCCGTACACACGGGTGAGGATCCCTTCAATATTACGTTGGATCCGAATGCCCACGGAAAGGAAATTAAGACGAAATCATACTATTACGGCGAAGAAGTCGGGTATTGGAACCATGGGGACACGGCGTTGATCGTCAATACGCCAAAGTATGGGCGAAAGGTGTTTACCGGGAAGACCCATATGCCGACACCGAGCAAATTCCGTTGGGTAGTCAATGTCAACGTGCTGAACAATGCCAAGCACCATTACGACATGGTGCGTAACGTTGACCCGAACATCGAATGTCTGATTACGCAAGACATCGAAATGACGTCCGATGTCAATCACAACGATATCGCCTTTGCCTGTAACTCCTGGATGGAGTTCACCTATCCAGAAATGACGATTACGGTCTCCAATCCATGGGTTCAGATTTGGAAGGGCGGCATCAGGCCGCTGTACGATACCCGTAACGACTTGGATACCTTTGCGGGTGTTGCCGCCAAGCTATCGGACATGACTGGCGACAAGCGCATGAAGGACTATTTCGCCATGGTCTACGCGAACCGAGTCGACGTCTATGCCCAGCGCATGCTGGATGCATCGAGCACATTCTACGGGTATTCAGCCGACGTCATGCTGAAGTCGGAAAAAGGTTGGATGGTCATGGTCCGCACGTACCCACGGCATCCTTTCTGGGAAGAAACGAATGAGTCGAAACCGATGTGGACCCGTAGCGGACGATACGAAAACTACCGTGTCGAACCCGAGGCCATTGAGTACGGAGAAAACTTTATCTCCCATCGAGAAGGTCCGGAGGCCACACCGTATCTCCCGAATGCTATCTTCACGACGAACCCATATGTTCGGCCTGACGACTATGGCATTCCAATTACGGCACAACACCACGATGACAAAACGGTCCGGAATATCAAGTTGTCGTGGCATGAAATCATGCGTCATTCGAATCCTCTGTGGGAAAAAGGGTATCAGTTCTACTGCGTGACTCCAAAAACCCGCCACCGAGTCCACAGTCAATGGTCCGTGAACGACTGGGTACAGATCTACGAGTCCAACTTCGGTGATCCTTATCGTATGGATAAGCGGACGCCAGGGGTCGGCGAACACCAGATTCATATCAACCCTCAAGCCGCCAAAGATCGTGGGATCAACGATGGTGACTATGTGTATGTCGATGGGAACCCGGTAGACCGCCCCTACCGCGGATGGAAGCCGAGCGATCCTTACTACAAGGTGGCACGGCTGATGATTCGCGCCAAATATAACCCGGCCTATCCGTACCACGTGACCATGGCCAAGCATGCGCCATATGTCTCCACCGCGAAGTCCGTCAAGGGCCATGAGACTAGGCCGGATGGACGGGCGATCGCGATTGATACCGGATATCAATCTAATTTCCGGTACGGTGCCCAACAGTCGTTTACCAGGAATTGGTTGATGCCCATGCACCAGACCGATTCGTTGCCGGGCAAACACGCGATTGCCTGGAAATTCAAATGGGGGTATCAAGTCGATCACCATGCGATCAATACGGTGCCCAAGGAATGTCTCATCCGCATCACTAAGGCCGAAGACGGCGGAATCGGCGCCCGTGGTCCGTGGGAACCAGTTCGGACCGGGTTCACGCCAGGTCAAGAGAACGAGTTCATGATCAAATGGCTCAAGGGCGAACATATTAAGATTAAGGTGTAAACCAGGACGCACGATAGAGCGTGTGAGGCTCAACCGTGAATGTGCAGGGCCTCATGCGGAGAACGTCGAACATAGAACGGAGGACGCAATGCCTGAAGTCTATAATTGGCAGCTGGGACGTAAGATGTTGTATCCCTACGAGGAACGACATCCGAAGTGGCAGTTTGCCTTTGTCTTCAACATCAATAGGTGTTTGGCCTGTCAGACCTGCAGCATGGCCGATAAGTCAACCTGGCTCTTCTCGAAAGGCCAGGAATATATGTGGTGGAACAACGTGGAAACCAAGCCGTATGGCGGGTATCCACAGTTCTATGACGTGAAAATCACGCAGCTGATTGAGCAGGTCAATCCGGGTGGCCAAGTTTGGAACGTCCGCGTGGGGCGGAAACATCATGCCCCCTACGGCGTCTTTGAAGGGATGACCATTTTCGATGCGGGAGCCAAAGTGGGCCAGGCCGCCATCGGCTATATTCCGACGGACCAGGAATGGCGCTTCGTCAATATCTATGAAGACACCGCCACTTCAATGCGCGCCTTAGTCGAAGGCATTGACAAGACCGGCTTCTCGCGGGATGAACCCTGGAAAATGACCGGGAGCAGCCTCCCAGAACACGAGACCTTCTTCTTCTATCTCCAGCGTATTTGTAATCACTGCACCTATCCTGGCTGCTTGGCGGCCTGCCCTCGGAAGGCGATTTACAAGCGGCCGGAGGATGGCATCGTCCTCATCGATCAGAACCGGTGCCGGGGTTACAAGAAGTGTGTTGAGCAATGCCCCTATAAGAAGCCTATGTATCGGGGGACGACCCGCGTCAGTGAGAAGTGCATTGCTTGTTATCCGCGTATCGAAGGGAAAGACCCTCTGACCGGCGGCGAGCCGATGGAGACGCGCTGTATGGCAGCCTGTGTCGGAAAGATTCGCATGCAGAGCTTGATGCGGATCGGAGAGGATGGGCTGTGGGCGGAAGATCGATGGCATCCGCTCTACTATGCGATCCGGGTCGAGCAAGTGGCCTTGCCGTTGTATCCGCAATGGGGAACTGAGCCCAATGGGTTCTACATTCCACCGCGCCATTCCCCACGAGGCTATGCCCGGCAGATGTTTGGTCCCGGCGTGGACAATGCCATTGAAAAATACTTGGTCCCCAGTCGAGAACTGTTGGCCGTCCTCCAGCTTTGGCGGGCCAGTCAGCAAATTGTGTTCCGGTACGATGTCATCCCTGGACCAAAAGTATTTGAAACCCAGATCCACGGGAAGCGGTTCGAGATGTACAACGACACCGTCTTGGGCTTCAATAAGTCGGGGAAGGAAGTGGCCAGGATTCAGGTAGAAGAGCCTATCTACATCCGGCCAGCTGAGCGCGTAACCTGGCTATGATTTAACACAGTCACTGTGTTCTATAATGGGGGGCGGAGTCCTTCTTGGGCTCCGCCCCTGCTTGTTTCAGGGCGGCAGCGCTCCTGCATTTATCTAAACAATCACTTCGTGATCATTTTTCAAGCGCATCCGTATATCGACATTTTCCAGGCACCTCTTCACTCATGTCACAGTCCTGGCCAGTAACCAGCCCAACACCTACATACGGCTCTCAACAAAACTAGAGCCAAACCATCTCCCTCCATCAGTCTTTTGGCTCACCTGCACTGCTTCTTCTGCACGCTTGACGAGACAGACTGTGTCCAGTACAGTTTTGGAGTATGGTGTCTTTGCTATTGTATTGGGGAGTACTCCCGGCGTGACATCACATCAGCAGCAAGCAGTTCCCTTTGCTGCCCAGTCCATTCCATTTGATGAGTTTCTCGCTTCCGGTAAACTCCCAGATGGCTATCTGAATAGCGAATATGTCGCGCAGCAGTTCGTGGAGCGCCTTGTTCATTATATCCTCAGTGTTCCAGCCGGCAGTTATTCCATGTCTCAGCTGAGCCAACTTCTGGAGCAGCTTGATCCACGCACACAGGTCTTTTTCTTCAAACGGTTGAAAGAAACCAGCCCGGACTGCTTAAAGGATTTTGCATCTCTCTACTATGGCTTCATGAATGAGTTCCACTCGCTCCTCTTCACCTAAACCTCAACAAAAAATACTCCTTGTCGGCACTCCAATCTCATGTATAATTGCAGCTCATCCAAAGGAGAAGGAGTATTATGCTTCCATCGTTACAAAGGGCCGTCACCAGCTTCTACAATTTGATTTACGAAGCCCAGGCGTTTGCCACCGCAATGGCACGAATCGATACTGCGGAGCAGGAGCATTACGCCGGACGTATTGAAGGCCTTAATTGGGTCCTCGACCGCTGTCAGGAACTAGAAGACATGGACACCAACCTGACGCCAACGTCCCTCCAGCGTATCCTGGGGGAAGTCAAATCAGATTTGGAACATGAGCTATCCGTCCAGCGAAGAGAAAAAGGACGGCGTGCCGATGGACGGGAGGAAGCTCTCAATTTCGTTGCGGATTATCTTTCAAGCCTCATCACAGCAACCGAAATCGAGTCTGCTAAAACCACCGTCTAACAGGGTCTTTTCAAGCAACAGGGGGCCTGCCTCTCCTCACGCGGCAGAGGCACGCCCCCCTTCTCCGCCAATCTCTCGGCCTCAGAAGAGTTACTCACCATCCACGAGATTGCTGTATTGTCCCATGAGACAGGACCACGCTAGCCTACCGTTTTGTCTGACCAGGAGCACACTCATTCAGTCTAATTTCAACTCGCAGGTGCGAGCGCACGTCCTTAAGCGGTAACTCTTCAAGCTACAGTCCGCGAGTTCTTGGATCGATCGTCTCAGCCGAGGATGGCTTTTATTAGCCAAGCGGGCAGATCATCAGTATGATCCAGATCGAAAGGTAGTAACCCTTGACCAAGACTTCTCATTCTCACTAAGATAACACTATGTTTCCACCTTCTCGCAAGCCAGGCAGCCAGTGGATTCCTGGCCCTCATCGCACCCCCAGAAGCAGGCCACGTCCCTCTGCAGACACTCCACAAGAGCAATTCGGCTCACTCAATGCCTCTCTATTGTTCTGCCCTCGGTGCCGTGTGGCTACTCCGACAAGAGAACGACTTCTTCTCGTTCTGCCAACCGGCAATCTGTATGAATATCTCTGCAGCCACTGCGGAACCTCTACGGGGTCGAAGACAGACAATCCCGCCAAGACCCCTCAGATCGTCGCTCCCTAGCCCTTTCACACATCAACGGTTGCAGAATCTCGTCCAGCCTACTCGTATGGGCAACGAAGATCGTGATCTGAAATCCGCACACCTGTCGATTCTGAACGAACAAAAGTCTAAGCGCCTGAAGGTAGAAAGCCAAAAAACGGTATGTCTGAGGACCTACAGAAGAGATGGTTGGAGGTCAAAGACAGCAACCCAGACCCAATATGCCAATGCGAGAAGGAGAGAGAAATAACGGAGCGCCTGGGTCAATCAATTTGGTCAAGTGGAATGCCTTCCTCAATCAGCATCACCGGAATGTGGTCGCGGATGGGGTAGAGAATCTTCCGATCAGAGCGAATTAAACCACCGTCAAGCTCGCCAGACACGGGGCGCTTCCCTGCATTCTTCAATTCGCCGCGCGCAATTGTAGCATTGAGTTTCTGAATGAGAGACTCTTCGGCCGGACTCACTGCTTGTTTCGTTTCCGGGCAACAGAGGATTGCCAAGAGTTCTTTATCAATACTCATGACCGTCAACCTCCCGCTGTGTGATGGAAGGTAGAATAATCGATAGCCACATCAAGCGCAAGCTGCCAGAACGAACTCCTCATCCTCTGGCATATCTGCTACACTGAGCGGACCTTCCTCAAGGAAATGTCGTGATGATCAAAGCCTTCTCGAAGACATGCATGGCGGGCCTCATCGTGCTGGTCCCCGCCTGGGCAACGTTCTTGATTCTCAGGACACTTTTTACGACACTCGACGGCTTGGTTGGACAGTACATATCAGATCCTCTCCCCGGCCTCGGACTGCTCCTCTTGATCGTCCTTCTTATTGTTGTCGGTCTCATCGCTGATCATGTCATCGGGCAAGGCTTACTGGCGCGGCTTGAACAACGCATTGAAAAGATCCCTCTGATACAGAGCATCTATCTGACATTAAAGGGAATGACCGACGTACTGAATTTTCGCTCTCGCTTCGGGCGCAGCAAAGTGGTTGCCTTTCCGTTTCCGCGCGACGGCTGTTGGGCGTTGGGATTTGTGATGGGCACGGCGCCTCCAGCCGTTCAAGTCGAGCCTGCCCACACCCTCTTCATGGTTTTCGTTCCCACCGCGATTCATCCCTTTACCGGCTTCCTGGCCTTCATCCCGGAACATGCACTACGGGCGATCAATCTTCCGGTCGAAGACGCGATGAAAATGGAGTTTTCCGCTGGGTTCTATAGACCACCAAACGGCTGGCTCGACGCGTCACCATCGCGTCTCACATGATCTATGGCGAGTGAGAGCATCCAGATCAGACCGGCGACCAGGGACGATACAGACACCATCGTCGAGTTCAATAGGGCGATGGCACTCGAAACAGAGAATCGCCGGCTCGATCTCCCAACATTGCGCCAGGGCATTCGAGCCTTCTTAGAAAGCCCTGGCTATGGATCGTATATCGTGGCTGAACTTTCAGAAGACAAGAGCCGCAAGCCGATCGGCCAACTGATGATGACGTACGAATGGAGTGACTGGCGAAACGGGGTCTTTTGGTGGATTCAGAGCGTCTATGTCGCTCCAGAACGGCGTGGCAGGGGGGTATTTCGAGCTATGTACAAGCATATCTTGGCCAAGGCGAAAACCGATCCAAAAGTCTGCGGGATTAGGTTGTACGTGGAGCGAGAGAACCGCAGCGCTCAAACCGTGTATCAGCGTGTGGGGCTCGCGCCGTCCGTCTACACGGTATTCGAACAGGATTTCATTCTGGGGCCTGAGGCGATCCAGAAATAGACAAGGAGTTCACATGAAAGTTGGTCGCTGTGTGCTCGGTTTCGTTATGGCTGCGTTGTTGTTTCAAGGCTGTGCCTTCAGTCGAGGGACGGTCGGAGATGACGTCAAAACCGAGATCGTCGTGGCGATTCAGAAAGGGACGACCACGAAAACAGAAGTGGTCAACCTGCTGGGCGCACCAGATCGGCTGCTGCAACTCAACGGACGGGATGTCTTTCACTATTATCGCTATGATGCGAAGGCGGGAAGCCTGCTCCTAATTCTCCTCAACTTCACGCGTCTTTCAGTGAAGAGTGATGACGTGTTTATCATCGTGAATCGTGACGGGATCGTCGAAGAGGTCATTTCATCGAAACGCACAGATAACTTGAGCTTTCGATTTTGGCGATTCGGGGAGTGACATGAAGAATGTAGGGGAAAGGGCCATTTCCTTACTGGTGGCGGTGATGGTGAGTCTGCCATTCATGGGGTGTAATGTGGCTCGCGTGACCCTCAATACCACTCTCACTCCAGAGAGCGTCGCATTTATCGTTCCAGGAAAGACGACGTTGACCGACGTTGTCACCAGGCTCGGCGCACCAGATACCATCACAGATGCTGATTCAGGGCTTGTTGCCACATACCGGTTTCTCGACGTGAAATACTCGCGGGTTAATTTTGGGTGGTTAGCGAAACCGTGGACGCCCGTGGATCCAGATTTAATCTTTTCACGGACTGGACTTGGTGTCGATGAGTTCCAAGTGTTCTGTAGTCCTAACTGGGTTGTAGTGCAGCAAGGTTTTCAACGTAGTGTCACGAGACCTCCGTTCTATCCCTATCCGTTTTAACCACACAGAATCCACCACTCCACAACGAATTGCCGCTGTTCTCCTCCGGCGGCTATAATGATAAATTATGGATCAGAAAACCACGGACCATCCACCGCAACTCGACAGTGACCGCGTATCCTCGTCCTATATCCCAGCTGATAAAGATACAGAGTTTCTCCAGCGGGATGAGCTTCGGCCCATTCGCATCGGCCTCGAACTGCTCAAGCCAGAACTCATTCAAAAGGAAGAACAGATCCAATCCACCATCGTCGTCTTTGGCAGTGCAAGATTGCAGGAGCCAACTGCTGCGAGGCAGGCACTGAAGAAGGCGGAGGAAGAAGCAGATCAGGCGCCGAACGACCTTGGCTGCCAACGCAAAGTCTCGATTGCCAAACGGCAGCTTGATCTCGCTAAGTATTATGATGTGGCCCGAGAATTTAGCCGCCTCGTCTCATCGACCTGCCAAATTGATGGCCACTGTGATTACGTGATCGTGACAGGCGGGGGTCCCGGCATCATGGAAGCAGCCAATCGTGGCGCGGCGGATGTGAACGCTAAATCGATCGGGTTAAATATTACCCTACCGCACGAGCAGTACCCGAATCCCTATATCACGCCAAGGCTGAGTTTTCAGTTCCGCTATTTCGCGATCAGAAAAATGCATTTCCTCATCCGAGCCAAGGCACTTGTCGCGTTTCCCGGAGGGTTCGGCACACTCGATGAGTTGTTCGAAACGCTCACCTTGCTCCAGACCGGGAAAACCCAGAGCGTCATCGTCGTGTTGGTCGGACGGGCCTTTTGGGAGAGGCTCATCAACTGGCAATTCCTGGTTGATTGCGGATTAATTGTACAGGCAGATCTGGGACTGTTTCACTACGCTGAAACGGCCCAGGAAGCCTGGGACCTCATCTCACGCCACAATGGAGTACCTACGATATGAAACTCTCATTCCATGGCGCTGCCCGTTCTGTCACCGGAAGCAGACATCTAGTGGAAGTGCCAGGCTTTCGAATGTTGTTGGATTGCGGAATGTTTCAAGGCCGACGAGATGAGGCGGTACGGAAAAACCGAGAACTGGGCTTCGACCCAAAATCGCTCAGCGCCGTCCTGCTGTCACACGCGCATATCGACCATTCGGGCGCGCTGCCGGTGTTGCCGCGACAGGGCTTCTCCGGGAAAGTCTACCTTACCCGAGCCTCAGCCGATCTCGCGGGTATCATGCTCGAAGATTCCGCTCGCGTGCAAGAAAATGACTGCCGGTACGTGAATAAACAAGAGAAGCGGCGCGGGAGAACCTGCATTCAGCCCTTGTATGACGGCAACGACGTCAGGAAAATAGTCAAAAAGTTTGAAGGGGCACGATACGGGGATCAGCTGAAAATCGCCCCGCGCGTGGTAGCGTCGTTTCATGATGCCGGGCATATCCTGGGATCGGCAGCCGTCCGCGTGAAGTATACGGCGCGCGGGAACAGCACCACCGTCTTGTTTAGTGGCGACCTAGGGCGGTCTCACATGCCGATCCTGCGTGATCCGGAGCCGCCGCCCGCCTGCGATATTCTCATTCTGGAATCCACCTACGGCGACCGTTTGCACGAACAGGCCGGCGAGGAGATGAAAAAGAAAGCCCAGGACCTAATCGCCCACGCGCGGCTACACAAAAGCAAGATCATCGTGCCTGCCTTCGCGGTGGGCCGCACCCAAGAGCTGGTAATGCGGATTAAGGAGCTGGTGGGTGAAGGGCGCGTCGACCCCATTCCCATCTATATCGATTCGCCCTTGGCTGGTAAGGCGACAGACGTCTTCAAGCGTCACCCGGAATGTTATGACGAGGAAACGCTGAACACCTTTTCTTCAAATAACGACGTCTTCGCCTCGCGCTACATCCACTTCGTGTCATCATCCGAGGACAGCAAGCGGCTCAATGCCATGCGAGGGCCCTGTGTCATCATCTCTTCGTCGGGGATGTGCGAGGGAGGCCGGGTCATTCACCATTTGAAACATGCCATTCAGGACGAAGCGAATGTAATCGTGTTCGTCGGTTTTCAAGCCGAACATACACTTGGGCGCAAACTCGTCGAGGGCTGGGATGTCGTGCCGATATTTGGAGTACCGACGAAGCGACGAGCCCAGATCGTGAAGTTCAACGGCCTGTCGGCCCATGCCGACCGCAATGACCTGTTGGCCTATGTGCGAGCAATCACCCCACGACCCAGCACCGTCTTCATCGTGCACGGAGAGGAAAAACAAGCACTCTCATTGGGTGCTGCGATCCAGGCGGAACATCCAAAGATCGATGTGCGAATTCCTCATCAGAACAGCACACATGAGGTATAAGTCTTTGCTGGTGAGATCAGTCGGCGGCGAGCGACTGACTCAGTTGCTTCTACTGTCCTGTATTGCCATCTTAATTTCTGGTTGCCTTTCCACGGCGGCTGCCGAATCGGATCAGAGCCGTCATCGTCTTCGAGATCTTGGCATCGGCATCGGGTCTTATCAGCCAGGCCCTCTGAATGCCATTACCGACGTGGCCGGCGTGAAAGTCGGTCACACGACCCTCATCCAAGGCGACGGGCCGCTCAAGCCAGGTCAGGGTCCAGTCCGTACCGGCGTGACGGTCGTGATTCCACGCGACGATGTGTGGCACAAGAAGGTGGCTGCCGGTTCCTTCGTCCTCAACGGCACGGGTGAAATGACCGGCCTCTCCTGGGTGGCGGAGTCGGGCTTTCTGGAGTATCCCATCGCACTCACGAATACGCTCAACATCCCGCGCGTGGCCAACGGTGTCATGAGCTGGATGATCAAACAATATCCGGCGATCGGCATCGAAGATGACACGCTCACGCCGGTGGTCGCCGAATGTGACGATGGACGATTGAACGATATCCAGGGCCGCCATGTGTCCGAGCAGGATGTCATCGCTGCGCTCGACGGGGCCAGCGGCGGTCCGGTGCAAGAGGGCACCGTCGGGGCCGGCACCGGGATGGTGTCCTATGGATTCAAGGGCGGCATCGGCACCTCGTCAAGAAAACTGTCCGAGAAAGAAGGCGGCTATACGATCGGTGTCTTGGTCAATGCGAACCATGGCCGCAGGCTGGAACTCCTCATCGCGGGTGTGCCGGTGGGCAAACTCTATGAGCCGCCGCCACAGATGTCTGATCTCCTCTCGCCGGGCCAGAGCGAAGGCTCCATCATCGTCATCATCGCCACCGATGCGCCACTCGACAGTCGACAACTCACACGACTCGCGAAGCGCGCCGCGCTGGGCCTTGCCCGCACCGGCTCCACCGCCCGACACAGCAGCGGCGACTTCATGCTCGCCTTTTCAACGGCGAACGTCATTCCTCACTATCCAAAAGAGCCCACCTACCAGCTGACCCATCTCGCCGACAGCCATCTGAATCCGCTCATCTCAGCGACAGTGGAGGCCACCGAAGAAGCGATCCTCAACGCCCTCACCATGGCCACCACCGTCACGGGCCGCGATGGGCATCGGATTGAGGCGATCGACCTGGGCCGCCTCCACACACTCCTGTCCGGTTCGCGATGAAACTGATCCACTGAATTTCTGAGCGTTTGTTCTAAGGTGAAGCAAGCTTGCAAATGTGGCGACTCCCTCGCTATCCTGCGAAGGGTAACCCGGAGGAATGGTATGGGCGACTATCAGATCGGCGGCGGACTCCAACTGCTGACGGCGGTGCAAAAAACAGAAGCCTTTGCCGAGTTCCTCAAGGAGCGGATGGTGCACGCGTTGGAAACCGAGGACCCGACCGAACTGCACTACCTCCTGGCACAAGTCGACGACTACCACTCGTATCTCTGGCGATATTATAAAAAGCTCGCGCAGACCCGATCCCAGCGCATGGATCCGGGAGTCTGATCGCTAGCCGTTTACTCACGCCTACGCATGCCTGGTTTATCGTCATCTGCCCCGGCTGCCTCCCAGAACACAGCCTTCCGCTTTGCCAACGCCTTGGCACAAACGGGCGATACGGAAGCCGCTGCCCGGGATCTCGCCGATGCGATTCAGACGCAGCTTGGTGATACGCCGATTGATCTCGCCTGTGTATTCTTTTCTGTCCATCATGCGGCGCGAGCTGAGGTGTTGGCGAGTATGCTGACCGAGCAGCTGTGTCCTCGATTGCTCATCGGGTGCAGTGGGGAGGGTGTGATTTCAGGAGCCGAGGAATTGGAAACGGCTCCGGCCGTGACCGTATGGGCGGCGGTGCTTCCAGGCGTTGGGCTGGACGCCTTTCAGTCAGTATTTTCACCCACGCAGGACCAGTTCCAACTCTCCGGCTGGCCTCCGCCAGGGGCGGGGGATACGCCCATTCTATTATTCGCCGATCCCTTCACGACTCCCGTTCAAGAAGTCCTTGGCCTCATCGATGAACGATACCCTGGAGCCAAAGTCATTGGAGGACTAGCTGGGGGTGGACACGAGGCCGGCATGAATCGGCTGATTCTCCACGAGCAGGTTCTCGACGGTGGGTTGGTCGGTGTCCGCCTGTCCGGACCGATAGACGTTCGCCCCATCATCTCCCAGGGATGTCGTCTAGTCGGCGAACGGTTTGTGGTCACGAAGTCGGAAGGCAATCTCATCCATGAGCTTGGGGGGGCACCAGCACTCGAACGCTTACAAACCGTGTTCGAAGCGTTGAAGGAGGAAGACCGGGGCCGGGCCCATCGAGCCCTCCATCTCGGCATCGTGATCAATGAGCATCGGAACCGATTCGAGCGCGGCGATTTTCTCATTCGAAACCTCCTGGGGGCCGACCAAACGAGCGGGGCGATTGCGGTTGGAGAGGTGGTCCAAGAAGGACAAACGGTGCAGTTTCATCTGCGCGACGCGGAATCAGCCACGGAAGACTTGAACATCCTGTTGGCGACCGACCGAGCAGGCCATCGGCATCCTGCTCTCGGCGCGCTCATGTTCAGCTGTTGTGGTCGAGGTCGAGGGCTGTTCGGCAGACCTCACCACGATGCCGCCGCCGCGACCGACCGACTGGGACCGATTCCGATCGCAGGGTTCTTTGCACAAGGTGAGATTGGTCCTATTGGAAACCGCAACTTCTTGCATGGCTACACGGCCAGTCTGGCGCTCTTTGCCGAACGAGATTCGTAGCCAAACTCCAGTTGACCGAACAATCTCTCCCATGCCATACAGATAAGACGAAGGAGACGCGCTATGAAATTTCTATCAATCTCATCAATGGTCATGTTGTTAGTTCTGACATCGATATTAGGAGGAGAACGCATTATGGCAGCGAGCGAAAAGGGGTCAAACGCGCAGGACATTACGACATCGTCCGGGCTCAACTACGTGGATCAGGTGGTCGGATCCGGAGACGTGGCCGTGTCTGGCAAGACGGTGAGCGTCCACTATACGGGGTGGCTGGAAAACGGTAAGAAGTTCGATAGCTCCGTCGATCGTGGACAGCCATTTTCATTTCCTCTCGGCGCCGGGCGTGTCATTAAGGGCTGGGACGAAGGGGTGCAGGGGATGAAGGTGGGAGGCAAGCGCAAACTTACCATCCCATCCAATTTAGGCTATGGACCACAAGGTGCCGGTGGTGTCATCCCACCAAATGCCACGCTGATTTTCGACGTCGAATTGCTCGGGGTGCGATAGCCCGATCATGCAGCAGACACCGCTCATCGCACAACATCGCGCCGCCGGCGCCAAGCTGGTCGACTTTGCCGGCTGGGAAATGCCCATCCAGTACAGTGGCGTGTTGGATGAGTATCACACGGTTCGGAGCAAGGCCGGCCTCTTCGATGTTAGCCACATGGGACGCATTGTCGTCACCGGCTCCGGCGCGGAGTCGTTCATCCAGCGCATGACGACCAATGATCTCGCAGCGTTGCGGCCTATGCAGGCGCAGTACTCAATGGTCTGTAACGAGCAGGGCGGCATCAAGGACGATATCTTCGTCTATCGGTTAGCGAGGGCCGGGGAATTTCTGTTGTGTGTGAATGCGTCCAATCGAGAGAAGATTGTCTCGTGGCTGACGGAGCACAGCCGGGATGACTCTGACTGTCAGGTCTCCGACCGTTCCGCAGAGATCGCGCAAATCGCCTTGCAGGGACAGGCGGCGCGAGCGATCGTCGCAGCGGTCGGATTGCCACAGTTGGAGCAGCTCAAGCTTAGAGAATCCACAATGGCGCGAGTCTCGGATGTGGAATGCCTGATTGCACGAACGGGCTATACCGGAGAATTCGGCTACGAGTTCTATGTCTACGGACCAGCCGGCCCCGTCTGGGACAAGCTGTTGGACACAGGCAAGTCGTTCGGGTTGAAGCCGGCTGGACTCGGGGCACGGGATCTTCTGCGTCTGGAGATGGGCTATCTGCTCTACGGCAACGATATCGATGAACGCACGACACCGATCGAGGCCAGCGCGGAATGGGCTGTGCGCTTCGAGAAGGGGGACTTTATCGGCAAGCCTGTGTTGCTGACACAGAAGCAAGCGGGTGTGTCTCGCCGATTCGTGCGCTTTGAGTTACTCGAAAAAGCTGTTCCGCGCCATGGGTTCACCATCCTCTCGTCTTCGTCGCCGCAGTCGCCCATTGGAGAAGTGACCAGCGGCAATCTTTCTCCCCTTCTTCAGAAAGGGATCGGTTTGGGTTATGTGTCCACGAAGTATAGTGATGTTGGAACGGACCTCTGTATCGACATTCGAGGAAAAGCGGTTCCAGCCAAGGTGGTGAAGGCGGCATTCTACAAACGTCCCGCCAAATAATGGTCGCCCGTATCAGCGGCTCTCTGCCACCAGTGGAATGCTGACCACGATCAACTGAGGAGCATCGCGCATGGTTCGGAATATTTATACTGGGAAGGTCGTCACGCTGAATGTCGACACCGTGAAATTACCGAATGGCGTGACGATTGATCTCGAGACCATCCGCCATCCAGGGGCCGCTGCAGTTGTGCCCATGAAAGACGATGGCACGGTGGTGTTGGTTCGGCAGTTCCGTCATGCGGCCGGGGGATTCATTTATGAAATTCCAGCGGGAAAACTTTCTCCTGGTGAAGACCCATTGCATTGCGCGGCACGCGAGCTGGAAGAAGAAGTCGGCTATCGCGCGTCTTCGTTTGAACTGCTCTCCAGCATCTTTACCGCACCGGGATTCGCGGATGAAGTGATCCACGTCTACAAGGCGACCGGATTGATACAAGGCAGGCAGCAACTGGATCACGACGAAGTCTTGGAGATTGTCGAGATGCCGCTGACCGCTGCGATGGAAAGAATCGTAGATGGGACGATTCGAGATAGCAAAACGATTGTTGGATTACAGGCGGTGTATATCAGAGGGCTAAAAGCAACCTGAGGGCACTCCACAAAAAGAAGTGGAAATGCCCTCAAGCCAAACCTCACTAGACGGAGTCTTACTTTCCGCCCTTATCTTTCTTCTCTTCGCCGAAGGTGTCGGCATGGCCGCCCTTCTTCTCTTCCTTCTTGTCGCCGAAGGTGTCCTCAGCTTTGCCGGCATCCTTCTTCTTTTCCTCAGCAGACACCACGACGTGGCCGCCCTTTTTCTCTTCTTTCTTCTCACCGGCGAAAGAAGGAGCGCTGAAGGTCACTGCCACTGCGACTGCCATGATTGCCATCAATAAACGCTTCATAACTTGTTACCTCCTTGAAGTTGAAAAAGTGTGTGCCGACCATTGGCACACTCACGAGATGTACTGAGCAAACTTGGTGCCGGACTCTCTTGTTTGCGTCGGTTCAGCTTTATATCAACTAATCAGCATCTTATGCGTGGTAAGGACAATGCTGGGCGAGAGCGCTCCGTATTCTTCTTGTGGCGGAATAGTGTGACTTTCTACTAAACTGCCTCAGAAA
>SWDG01000005.1:199087-201695 GCA_005116965.1 Nitrospira sp.
CTCGTCAATTCACAGTGACATTAAATCATGCTATCTTCCGTGCCCACTGGCAGTACGGCTCTCCTCGCTTGTGTAGCCTTTCTCGAAGCCATGGGAGTTGTCGGTGCTTCGGTGAATGGAAGCGAAAAGTCAGAGATTTGTACTGCTCATGAATACCCTCTAAACAAGGAGATCAGGGCCGATGTTACTCACTGGTAAAAAAGGACTCATCATCGGTGTCGCCAACAAACACAGCATCGCCTGGGCCATTGCCCAATCGGTCGCTGGCCAGGGAGCTCAGCTCCTTTTCAACTATCAAAACGAACGGCTGAAGCAAAACGTAGAGGAGCTGGCTGCCACCTTACCCGGCGCGAAAGCATTTCCATGCGATGTGAGCCACGACGGAGAGATTACGTCGCTCATGCAGCAGGTTCAGAAGGAAGTCGGCCAGATCGATTTCCTTGTCCACTCCTTGGCATTCGCTCCGCGCGAAGAACTCGCGGGTCAATTTGTGAATACGAGTCGACAGGGGTTTGCAATGGCGCTCGACATCAGCGCCTATTCGCTTGTGGCCGTCACCAGGGCTGCCTTGCCATTGATGACCGCCGGGGGCTCCATCGTCACGCTCACCTATCTCGGTAGCGAGCGCGTCGTGCCTCACTATAACGTCATGGGTGTTGCCAAAGCCGCGCTTGAAGCTACGGTCCGCTACTTGGCGTATGACCTCGGTCCACAGAATATCCGGGTGAATGCCATCTCCGCAGGGCCCATTAAGACCCTTGCCGCACGCGGGGTCTCGGGCATTTCTAAAATGGTCGATCTGCATAGGGAATTTGCGCCGCTCCGTCGTCCAACCGAACAGGGTGAGGTCGGCGACACGGCCTTGTTCCTCGTTAGCTCGTTGGGACGGGGCATTACCGGTGAGGTGATCTACGTGGATGGCGGATTCAATATTCTGGGCATGATGGCTCCCGGTGAACAGGCAAGCTCCTGACCTTCTCCCGTTGAATGGTTGAATGATGCGGATGAAAACTCTCGCACTGGCGGGTACCCTTGCAAGCGGCCTGTTCTTTCTGCCGATGCCATCTTCAGCGCAAGGGTCGGGCGAGCATCTTACGGAACAAGCTCTTGAAGCATGTCATCGCGGGAGACTGGCCGTGGATCGTGCGACGCGCCTAGCCCATTTTCAACAGGGGCAGATCATGGGGGAGCGCGCGGTAGCCGTAGCTGAGGGAAGCGCCGATGCCCACTTTGCGCTATTCTGCAATCTCGGAGAATTGCTCCGTGTCGACGGAGAATCCCTCACCTCGCTCTTTGGGCTCCGCCGCATGATGAATGAGCTCAACCGAGTTCTTGAACTCGATCCAGCTCACATCGATGCGCTTTCGGCCAAAGGAACATTACTGGTGAAACTGCCGAGCCTATTGGGGGGCGATGCTGAAAAAGGAGAGGCGCTTTTGGAGCAGGTTGTGAGCCGAGCGCCGAAAGCCGTCAATGCTCGCTTATCTCTTGCCAAGGTGCGATGCGAGCATGGTCGACATCAGGAAGCCGTGACATTGGCGACTGATGCCTTAGCCCTCGCCCAACAACACAACCGACCCGACTTTATCCCTGAGGCGCGAGCAGTGCTTGAGCAGCTCCAGGCCAACGCCACCAAAGCGACCGACAAAACTCAATTCTAAAATCCTGCTGCCACTTGATCGGATCGTCATCAAGACTCATCGAGTGATTTCCGTAACGTCTTCAAGCGCCCCTGCCGTTTCTTTCCCTCAATCCGCCGATTCTGTGACCCCTTCGTTGGTTTCGTGGCTCGTCGCTTCTTGCGTATAGACGATGAACCTGACTGATAAACCTCTGGTCTGGTTACATGGGGAGGTAAAAAGTCCGCCGTTATCGGCAGCAGCCCGAGTTGAGACGGGCATTCTACTTCGTCGGCTACAGAGGGGTGAAAAGCTGAGCATGCCTCAGTCACGTCCGATGCCTATCGTTGGCGCGCGTTGCCATGAACTGCGGGTGCCTGATGAGACGGGAACATGGCGCATTCTGTACCGGGTGGATTCTGATGCCATTGTGATCGCAGAGGTGTTTAACAAGAAGACACGTGCAACACCGCATCAGGTCATTGAAGCATGTCAACGACGATTGCGTTCTTATGATCTGGTTTCAGGCTAAGGAGGAGTAGCGATGGAGAAAGCTAAACAAAAGCGACTTGAGGCATGTGGTTGGCGCGTCGGTTCAGCCGGCACATTCCTGAAGCTTAGTCCGGAAGAGGTCGCACTAGTCGACATGAAGGTGAACTTGAGCCAAGCATTACGAGCTCGTCGTGAGGCTCGTGGTCTTTCTCAGTTGACTCTCGCGAAACGACTTCGATCGAGCCAATCTCGCGTGGCGAAGATGGAGGCAGCTGACCGGACTGTTTCGATCGATTTACTCGTGCGCGGCCTCGTGATTCTCGGTGCAAAACCGCGAGACATCGCACGAGCTCTTGGCCGAGAGACCGGCGCTGCGGCCTAATCTACCTTCTAGTCCAGCGTCTTCCGCAGCGTCTTGAGTCGGCCCTGTTTCTTCTTGTTTTCAATCCGCCGATTCTGTGACCCCTTCGTTGGTTTCGTGGCTCGTCGCTTCTTGC
>SWDG01000024.1:0-1062 GCA_005116965.1 Nitrospira sp.
CTTCGCTCCTGGAATCTCCAGGATACAGGTGTTGCACTAGGACCTTGAACCCACCGAGCCTACTCATGCCGGTCTCACCCTTTGTGTTCTGAACCCCCTCTTAGCCGTTTGAAGATGCGAGGTTTGCGCAGAATAAATCGACCGTTTTCTGAAAGAGAAAGAGCGTGGTGTCTTCTGGAGAGGCCGTGAGTGCTTCTCGTGCACTGTCCTGAATAGTCTCGGGAGAGAGGTGGTGATGTCGAGCCACCAAGAATGCATCGTCGAGGTCAAGCTCCGTTCCGCGACGAAGCTTGGCAATCACAAAATCGATGGGCGACAGGACACGGATACGAAGACGAGGGCGGTTGATGAGATCAACGGCACGGTCCCGGTATCCCGGAGGCATGGCCACTACGGACCACCCTGAAAAATTTTGGGTCAGATCGGTCGGAATCTTCTGGGCCGTGAGATAATCCCTCAGCGGCATCAGTGGGCCTTGTAATTCGGCGTCCACATCGAATGTCGCTCGGGTAGGGACTCCGTAGGCGTGCAGGGCCAAGCCGCCGACGAGGAGAAGGTCTACCCAGGTGTCCGTGTCGGCAACATATCTGGTGAGGAGCTCGATGAGAGACTCAGCGGTGAGCGTAGGCAAAGTAGACCGCCTCGGCGAATGTTCGATACTCGCGAAAATCAATTGGGCCTGCATCGATCGGGAGCGGGGTACGATTAAAGAGATAGGTCAGCAGGCGGCGGTAGTGGGTATACCATCGGCAGGCCGTCCTGTGGGCTTCTTGCACTGCCGGTTCGGATTGCCAGGGCGTCAGATCCAATTGGTCATTCAATAAAATTTCCAACCAGAGCACCCGGCGACCTCGTGCCGTTTTAATGGTGTCCTCGATTGACGTCGTGCCAAGATACGCGGACAGCAGTTTAAAGGAAGGCGTGGACTGATGGGCAGGGAGGTCTGACATGCCTCTAGTGTAACACAGGCGCATCCAGATCCACATCGAAGCGGTTCGACTGATTCCAGCTCCTCCTCGGAGAGCTCGTCACTCCGGTTGCTGTTCTCGATTCCATAAATAC
>SWDG01000024.1:1162-24316 GCA_005116965.1 Nitrospira sp.
GTTGTCTTGTAGGACGAGAATTATCCGCGCTTGGGATTCGCCTGCGCTATCCGTATTTGATTTTGAGTGAGACGATGCCAAGCTGGAGAAGAAGGGTCACTGCGTTTGCTAGAATCACGGGCAGCGAGTCAATCCAGATTCCGTAGATCAGCCACAAGAGCACGCCGATCGTGAATGTCAGCACCATCCCCCAGGATAGATCGCCGGTCGACTTGGATTTTAAAGCCTTCGCGAGTTGAGGAATGAAGGCAACCGTGGTCAGGGTTCCAGCCGTTATCCCCAAGGATCATGGCTCCGTCCATTGCCTATACCGGCCACTTTTGTTCGTTCCACGCCATATCCCAGAACATCCACTCATAGCGTGAACTGATGATGAAGGAGTCTTCCATGCGCCGCAGTTCTTCCTTGCCGGCGGTCTTGGCCCACTGATCGACTTTCTTCCGCATCCACAGCTGGACTTGGGCAAACTCCGGCGACGCATACAGCATGAGCCAGTCACGGTAGGGATGATTCTTGGGCGGCGCACCTTTCTTCAGAAGGTGTTGCCCCACGACACAATAGACCCAGGCGCAGGGGAGCGCGACGACGGTGATCTCTGCCGCAGTGCCTGAGGCGGCGACGGCCAGCATGTGTTTGGTGTAGGCATGGTTCGTTGGCGCCATGGGCACAGAGGTCATCTGCTTTGCCGTCAATGCCCATTTCTTTCCGTAGCTCTCGTGCAGGCTCCGCTCGACGATGATGGTCTCTTCTGCCAGCTTATTGAACCGCAAGGCCGACTCCGAATCAGGAGCCTTCAGCGCGGCAGCGGAAAACACACGTGCCAAATCACCAAGAAATCTGGCATCTTGCAGGATGTAGTATCTGAATTTCTGTTCAGGCAGAGTGCCGTTGCCGAGGGCCACGACAAAGGGATGGCTCAGCTGGGCATCCCAGATGGATGTGGCGAGCTTGCGCAGGTGGTTTGAAAATGACATAGGTCCTCCTAGACGAAAAACGTATTTCGTGAAGTGCGAAGCGTATCTCGCTCATGAGTTCCAAGTTTCACGTTGTGCCAAAACCTCAGACCTGAAACAAGAAACTTGAAACCGTTGGCCGATACGCTTCACGAACGACGTACCACGAGCCTTAGATGTACGGAACCCAGGGTTCTGACATACGATTCATGCCGTCTAGGGCTGCGACTTTGTAACATTCAGCCAGGGTCGGATAATTGAAGACCGTGTCGATGAAATAATTGATCTTGCCGTGAAAGGCCATGACGGCCTGACCGATGTGGATCAGCTCAGTCGCTCCCTCGCCGATAACATGCACGCCCAGTAGATGTTTGGTGTCCCGGTGGAACAGCAGCTTGAGCATGCCGGTTTCGTCGCCGATGAGCTGCCCGCGGGCAATCTCCCTGTAACGGGCGATACCAATCCCAAAGGGAATGGCTGCCTGCGTGAGTTCTTCCTCGTTTCGTCCCACCATTGAGATTTCAGGAATGGCGTAGATGCCATACGGGAGGAGTGAGGTGTCCGTGCGATCCGAGTGACCGAACGCATGGCAGGCCGCGTGGCGGCCCTGTTGCATCGACGTCGAGGCCAGTGCCGGAAAACCAATGACATCACCGGCTGCATAGATATGAGGAATCGAGGTTTGGAGGTGTTCATTCACGGTCACCCGTCCTCGGGTATCCGGTTGCAATCCGATGGCTTCCAGATTGAGCGTCCGTGTCGCCCCGACGCGACCGATCGCGTACATGAGTGTCGACGTCTGGATCGGTCGGTTGTTCCGCAAGGACACATGGATAGAGTTGTCCCGCTCGCGCTTGATCGCGAGGACTTCTTCATCGTGATACAGTGTCACACCTAGATTTTTCATGCAGTGTTGGAGCGTGTCAATGATCTCAGCGTCCACGAACTCCAACAGCCGCGGTCGTTTGTCGATAAGAGTGACGGGGATTCCCAAGGCAGCGAGCATCGAGGCGTATTCCGTTCCGATCACTCCGCCTCCGACAATGACGATGGTGTCGGGGATGTGTTTCAGGGTCAGGAGGCCGTCCGTATCGATGACCGCATGGTCGTCGAACGGAATGTGGGAGGGCCGAGCCGGTTCTGTCCCCACGGCAATGACAATATAGTCCGCCGTCAGCTCAAGCGCGCCATGCTCTCGTTGAATGCGCAGACGATGAGGATCGAGAAAACTGGCGGAACCAAATACCATATCGACCTGATTCCGGGCCATCTGATTCTGCACGATCTCGATTTCGTGCTTGATGACATGATTCGCGCGGAAGGCCAAGTCTTCGATCGTGATCTTCTTCTTGACGCGGTACTCACCTCCGTAGATATTTCGCTGTCGAAATCCGGAGAGGTAGAGCACCGCTTCGCGGAGGGATTTGCTGGGAATGGTGCCGGTATTGATGCAGACCCCACCGACGACGGCCTTTCGCTCGATGATCCCGACCTTCCTGTTGAGCTTGGCTGCCTGAATGGCAGCCTTTTGGCCGGCAGGTCCCGTGCCGATGACGAGGAGATCGTAATGAGCCATTCGCGTTTCTGGAACATGGAGGAGACGGCTGAGCCTGGAACGGAAAGACAGGCTCTGCCGTCACCTCTATGCCACAGTCTTGTCCTCTCAGCTCTCAGTCACCAATCGACGAGCAAATTGCAAGGCTTCTTCCATGTCCGGGAGTTGGGCGACTTCCGGAGTAATCTGCAGATAGCGAATGGTATTCGTCTTATCGACGACCATGACCGCTCTGGTCAAGATGTGCGGACCTCCTAAAAAGAGGCCATGCGTTTTCCCAAATTCGGCTCCCCGATAATCGGAGAGGAAGGTCACGTTGGCGATTTTCGCTTCCGCCGCAAACCGTTTTTGAGCGAAGGGCGTATCGACGCTCACGGTGATGAGTTCGACCATCTTATCGAGACCTTTATTGCGCTCGCTCAGAAGATGCGTCTGTTGTTCGCAGACCGGGGTGTCGAGCGAGGGGACCACACTGATGATACGGACTTTTCCCGCGCCTTTGGTCTGCGCGATGTTCACGAGGGACAAGTCGTTCTGCGCGACGTTCACATCGCGGAGCAAGTCGCCGACTTTGACTCCGTTACCGGCGAGCGTCAACGGGTTGCCCTTGAAGAGGACCTTGTTGCCTTCGCCCGCAACAGCAGTTCCATCCGCTACCGTGATATTCTTATAGGAAAAGCCGGCGCCGGTTGATCCTCCCATCGTTTGACATCCAACAAGGCCAAGCGAAAGGCACAGTGTGGTGCCAATGAAACCAGCATATCTCGTCTGCATCGTAGGCTCCTTTCTGAAAATAACAAGTGGGGATCCCACTCGACCCCTCTGTTCAGGGTGACGGTTGAATATACGCGATCACCGATCGGTTAACCAGGTCCGGCCGTTCCCATTGCGGCATATGACCGGCCTTGGGAATTCTGACGAACGTGGATCCTCGAATTCGGTCGTGTAGTTCTTCACCCACAGCCAGGGGGAATACCCGGTCGTGTTCACCCCAGATGATCATGGTTGGGTGCGTGATGCTGCTGATGTGTGGGGCGAAATCCGTTTCCCAGGAGGGGATGGCGTTTCTGGCGGCCAGAATGGGCTTGATGATGCCTGGGCGTCGGCGGTTTTGGTTGGATCGCTCAATGACGGCCGGCGTGAGGAGCCTGTGGTCGTGGACGATTTCTTTCAGGACGGAATCAGTGACCAGTCCGCCGAACAGCCAGTTACCCAACGAAATCAGCCAGACTGGGGCTCGAGATTCCAGAGCTTGCCTGAACGACCGGCTTGTGAGTTTGGCCATGACCTGAGACGGGAGTCCGCTGATGAGCACGAGCTTGTGGACACGAGTGGGGTGGGTCAAGGTCATGCCGATGGCTAACCCCGCGCCCATGGAATTGCCGACCAGTGTAGCGTGAGGAATCTGTAGTGCGTCCATGAATCCGATACAGAAGTCCAACATCTGATCCGGCAGGTAGTCAATGTCCGGTTTATCGGACAACCCAGAGCCGGGTAAGTCGAGTGTCAGGGTACGAAAATGTTGAGACAAGGCATGTTGCTGATGCTCCCATTGCCACATGGATCCGCCAAAGCCGTGGATGAGAATGACCGGTGGGCCTGTCCCGATATCGAGATAGGCAATCCGTTGTCCATGGACGAGCACAGTTTTGATCGGGAGGCGCTCGATCGGGGTGCGTTCCAATGTTTCAAAATAAGGCGGGATCTGTAAGGGGGGAGCACAAGCGGTCATGAGCGTCGATACTAGACAGAGGACGAGGGTCACCAGATACCGGAGTCTGTATGGGCGGAGAATCGAGCCGTTGATGGGATTACTCCAGTTGGATGACGGTTTCATCCGTTTTCACATTGTCGCCCTCGGCAGTCAAAATGGTGGCGACTTTCCCATCGATCGGCGCCGGCACCCGGCTTTCCATCTTCATCGCTTCGATGATTAACAGAGCATCGCCGGCCTTCACCTGATCGTCGATTGCCACCAAGATCTTCACCACGCGGCCGGGCATGGGGGGAGCCACATCACCTGGTTTCGACGGTCGAGGACGTTTGGGTTTCCCTCCAGATCCAGTTTCTTGGGACTCCGGGACGCCGGCGAGCACTTCCTGGATCGGTTCGAGTGACACTTCTTCGAGCTTGTCGTTGACGCGGATATAGTAGGGCTTGCGGCCGTCGGTCTTTCGACCGGAGCCCGAGACCTTCACATGATAGGTCTCGCCATGCACCGTCACATTGAATTCCACGGGAGCCAGGTGCAGTTCGTGAGCGGTGGCAGGCCCTTTCGCCGACCCCAATTCGAGCGGCTCCGGGATCAACTCGCCTTTCTCGCGGGCTTCAAAAAAATCTCGCGCGATGGCGGGAAAGAGCACGAACGACAGCTGGTCCTCAACGCTCTTGGCTGAATCGGGGAGTTCCTTTTTGGCGTCATCGAACTCCGGCTCAAGTCGATCAGCCGGTCTGGATTTGATCGAGGTTTCGTCACCGGTCGCACGCGCCATCACATCGAGATCAACCTGTCCCGGCGCACGGCCATACAGTCCCAAAAAATAGTTTTTGGTTTCAGTGGTGATGACTTTGTACCGCTCTCCGGTCAAGACATTGAGTGTCGCTTGGGTGCCGACGATTTGGCTGGTCGGCGTGACGAGCGGGGGATAGCCCATTTCTTTCCGCACACGCGGGACCTCCTCGAGCACCTCTTTCATCCGGTCCAAGGCATTCTGCTCCGTCAACTGGGCAGCCAAGTTCGACAGCATGCCTCCGGGAATCTGCGACATGAGGATTCCTGCATCGACGCCAGTAAAGTCGCTTTCGAACTGGCGGTATTTGCGACGAACCATTCGAAAATGTTCGGTGATCGGCTGGAAGGATGCGAGTTCCAGTCCCGTGTCGTAGGGGGTATTCTGGAGCGAAGCGACCAGCGTTTCGGTCGCTGGGTGGGAGGTTCCTCCTGCCAGCGGAGAGATGGAGGTGTCGAGCATGTCGAGGCCTCCGAGGATCGCCATCAACGAGGCCATCGAGGCCATACCGGAGGTGCAATGCGAGTGGAGATGCAGCGGGACCTTGACCGCGGCCTTCAGCCGACGCACCAGATGGTAGGCATCGAGCGGCGCCAGGAGTCCGGCCATATCTTTGATACAAATCGTATCCACCCCTAGATCTTCCAACTTTCTGGCCAGATCCACAAACCGGTCGAGGCTATGGACTGGGCTGACGGTATAAGAGATGGCGGCCTCAGCATGTTTGCCGCAGGCTTTCACTTCGCTCACGGCCCGATCGAGATTCCGCACGTCGTTGAGGGCGTCGAAAATGCGGAAGACATCGATGCCGTTGGTGGCCGACCGTTCGATGAATCGCTCCACCACGTCATCGGCGTAATGGCGATAGCCGACGAGATTTTGTCCTCGCAGCAGCATTTGGAGCTTGGTGTTGGGCATCGCGGCCCGGAGCGCGCGGAGTCGTTCCCAGGGATCTTCCTTCAAGAAGCGCAAGCAGGTATCGAAGGTAGCTCCGCCCCACACCTCCAGCGACCAATAGCCGATGGCGTCGAGTTTCTGCGCGATCGGCAGCATGTCTTCCGTACGCATGCGCGTGGCGAGCAACGATTGATGACCGTCTCGCAGCGCCACATCCGTAATCAGCACTGGTTTGCCGGCAGCCGGTTGAATCGTCAACTCGCTGGGGCGTGGTTTGACGCTTTTTGAAGTCTTCACTGTTGGAGCGGACGGTTTGGTCTTATTGGTCTGTTTTTTTGCTGCTGGTCGTCGTTTCGCCATGTCGTCTCGTGATCTCTTGGGGGAATAGTGTGTTGTGTGTCCGATTACAGTCCTTCGTAGGCGGCAATCGCGGCGGACAGCGCGAGAACCAGATCTTCCGGCTGCTCAAACTCATGGTACGAGTACAATTCAGGGTGGGTATCCAGATACGATGTGTCGAATCGTCCGGCAATAAAGTCCGGTTCCTGCATGATCGCCTCCATGAAGGGGATCGTCGTTTTCACTCCACGGAGCACGTATTCTTCGAGGGAACGTCTCATGCGGCTCACGGTCTCTTCCCAGGTTCGTCCTCGAACCGTCAACTTGGCCAGTAGGGCGTCATAGTAGGGTGGCACGGTGTAATCCTTGTACACCGCTCCGTCGATACGAACGCCGATTCCACCAGGAGAGAGATACGCCGTCACAGTGCCCGTACAGGGCAGAAAATTATTTTTCGGGTCTTCCGCATTGATCCGGCATTGGATCGCGTGACCTTGGAGCGTCACGTCCTTTTGCTCAATATCGAGCGGAATTCCCGCAGCAATCGAAATCTGATGACGAACGATATCGATCGCCGTGATCTGTTCCGTGACCGTGTGCTCCACTTGCAGGCGCGGATTCATCTCGATGAAGTAGAATTGGCCTTCCTGATCGAGGAGAAACTCCACCGTTCCCGCGTTATCGTAATTCACCGCCCGCGCGATGGCGATGGCGGCTTCACCCATCGTCGTTCGTAACGTCGGTGTCAGGATCAACGACGGGGCGATCTCGATCAGTTTTTGGTGCCGCCGTTGGACGGAGCAATCGCGTTCCCCAAGGTGGATAATATTGCCGTGGCGGTCCCCCAATATTTGAAACTCGATATGGTGCGGCCGTTCGATATATTTTTCGATGAAGACGCTGCCGTCACCGAAGGAGGCCTGAGCCTCGCGCGCAGCGACCTCCATGTTCTCTCGGAGCTCATCATCGGACCGGACCACGCGAAGTCCGCGACCGCCGCCGCCGGCGCTCGCCTTGATCATGACCGGATAGCCCGCCTTTTTTGAGAAGGCCAGGGCTTCTTTGGCAGTGGTAATCGCCCCATCGGTACCTGGCACGATCGGCACGCCGATAGATTCGGCCAGCTCACGCGCCTTGACCTTGCTGCCCATGAGCGTAATGGCATGGGTAGAGGGGCCGATGAATGTGATGCCGGACGCCTGGCAGAGCTCAGCGAACTCCGCATTTTCAGATAGAAACCCGTACCCAGGATGGACGGCATCGGCGCCGATCCGTTGGGCCAGGTCGACGATCTGCTTACTATCCAAGAACCCCTTCACCGGACCTGGGCCGACCAGATAGGATTCGTCCGCCTTCTTGACGTAAATCCCGGTCGAATCTGCTTCGGAATAGATGGCAGCGGTGGCGATGTTCAATTCGCGGCAGGCGCGGATGATCCGCATGGCAATTTCACCGCGATTGGCGATTAAGATTTTCTTGAACATGCCTGCGCCTGTCAGCTGTCGCGTGGAAAAGAATGAGTATAGAAAAACGAATGTGTAAGCTAGCATAGGATTAAGAAGCCTGTCGAGAGACGCAGTGACAAATCAGTCCGTGCGAGTCATGCAGGCGAAGGGTTGATCGTTGTTGGCTGTCGATAATTGTGTCGCCACCTCCGTCGGTGTCGTGTAGAATTCGTCCGTTTTCGGTATCCCAACATCCTGGGAGTATCCCTTCATAGACTGGCGGGAGACAGGCTCAATGTCTTTCATGAAAGGTGGTTGTTGCCAATGAAGCGGGAGTTGTCATTAAACGTAACATCATGGTCTTGGCGACGAAGCGCGACGCAGATGAGTGGTGTTCTGCTGCTTATCGGAATCATCTCCACTCCGGCCTGGAGTGAAAGCCCTGCCCCTTCAGTGCATTGGGGCAGTACGGCATTCCCGGATCAGTATTCGACGTTGACGGGAGGACTCACCCTCAATCGGTTTACTCCGGTCGATGGGTTGGGGAACAAGTACGATTCCACGGTAGGTAACACACTCGGCTTCAACCTGATTACGCTTAGCTGGACTCAACATTGGGGCGGGATCTTCCAAGGGTGGAGTACCAACCTCACGGCCGGGATCAGCCCGACTGCCGATGAGCCGAGCCAATACTTCCAGAATAAAGTCGTGCATCAACTTCGCCAACTCCCATCGGTTCCGACCGTGGACGCTCGGAAAGAGACCGATGTGATGATCGATGGGTCGGTGACGCGGTGGTTTCCGCTCTTTCGCCCCAAAGTGATCTTTGCGGGTGCCGGGTTTTCAGTCGGCACGATTTATCAACAAGGGTTTCTTCGCGCCGGGATTAGGCGGATGCCGATCACGCCAACCCTGTATCATAGTGACACGTGGGGTGATGTGAGCCTGCGGGCTTCCGTGCTGGGACGGATCAGCTATCAGGACAACGGGGCCGTGCTTCATGCCGTGAGAAGCACGGCGGGGCTGGTGCAGCCGGCCATCGCATTCGGTCAGTACCGGACAACCGAGTCGGGTGAAACCATTCCCACGTGGGAAATTGAGCTGGCGCTCATGTGGGACTCAGGGATTTTTGTGAATACCACGGGGCAAAGCCAGAAGCAGTTTGCCTGGTCGTTAGCCGCGTCCGCCGGACCGATGCGTTTCGAAACCTGGAATGACAGCATGGGCCACCTCTCAGAGCGTGACTATGGCCCCTCTTATGGCGTAGCCCTGACCCTTGATGTCCTGCGAGCCTGGAATATCATCCAAGACTTCCGAATGAAGCCCGCCACTGACCAGCCGGCAGCGTCATGACCTGCGTCTCTTAACCTGTAAAGAAAGCCCGGATTCAACCGCATATGTGAAAGGATTCCCGATGATTATCGGGAATCCTTTAGGTATTTCCCGCCTTCACATGGACAGGGTACACCACCACTTCCCCTCATTCGTCAGGCAATGGGCTTGCTTCAATTACACCACTTCCGTTGGACGGTCCCCCCTCTAAGAGAAGTCAGAACAGTTCCAATCCGTTGATACAATCGACGCGCAGACCATGTCGTAGCGACTTCATTTGGCAGAGGTGGCACAAGAGTGGCTCCCATGAACAATTCAGGGCCGCAACGGGTGCATCACAGTTCCGCTGCTTCCTTCAATGGATCGCCGGCAGACAGCGGCCTAATCTGTCTCCTCATCCTCGCTCGATTTCATGATCTTCCCGCCGATGGGGCGCAGCTGCGGCATCAGTTTGCACAGTCCGGGCAAGTCCTTACGGATATCGAGCTCCTCCGTGCGGCCAAACATCTCGGATTGAAGGCTGGTCTGGTCAGAACCACGTGGAGCAAACTCCAGGGGACACCGCTGCCTGCTATGGTCAAGCGGATGGACGGCCGCTCTGTCGTGCTGGCGAAGGTCGACGCGGATAAGGTGTTGGTTCAGGACCCAATCGAAGCGCGCCCGCTCGTGCTCTCCCGCGAACAGTTCGAAGCGATGTGGACTGGAGAACTTTTGCTCTTTACCAAACGAGCCCAGGTCCGGCTGCAAGACCTGAAGTTCGATTTCACGTGGTTTATCCCCGCGATCGTCAAGTACAGGAAGTTCTTCGGCGAAGTGCTAGTGGCATCGTTCTTCCTTCAGCTGTTTGCGCTGTTGACCCCACTCTTCACACAAGTGGTCATCGACAAGGTGCTCGTCCATAAGGGTTTTACCACGCTCCATGTCTTGGCTATCGGCATGATTGCGCTGGCGGTCTTCGAAGCGATGTTAGGCGGGATCCGCACCTATCTCTTTGCCCATACGACGAACCGGATCGATGTGAGTCTTGGCGCGCAACTCTTCCGACACGTTCTGGCGCTTCCACTCTCCTATTTTGAAGCGAGACGGATCGGTGACACGGTCGCACGTGTGCGCGAGTTGGAGCAGATCCGCCAATTCTTGACCAGCCATGCGGTCACTGTGGTGTTGGATGTGGTCTTCACCATGGTCTTCCTGGCGGTGATGTGGTTCTACAGTCCCACGCTCACGCTTGTGGTCATGGCCTCGCTTCCAATGTATGTGCTGCTGTCGATCGCCATTACTCCGGCGATCCGAGCGCGTTTGCATGAAAAGTTCAATCGAGGCGCCGAAAACCAGGCATTCTTAGTCGAAGCGATCAGCGGGATCCAAACCGTGAAAGCCATGGCGGTCGAACCTCCGCTTGTGCGGAAGTGGGAAGAACAACTGGCCGGCTATGTCCGGTCGAGTTTTCGAGCCACGAGCTTGATGATGGTGGCCGGCCAATCTGCTGCTTGTGTCCAGAAGGTGACCACTGTTGCCGTCTTGTGGGTCGGTGCCTATCGGGTGATCGACGGCGATCTCAGTATCGGGCAATTGATCGCCTTCAACATGCTATCGGCGCAGGTCACAGGGCCACTCCTGCGTTTGGTCAATCTCTGGCAGGAATTTCAGCAAGTCGGGATTTCCGTGCAGCGGTTGGGTGATGTGCTCAATACGCAGCCTGAGCCTTCGTACAATCCGAATCGGACGACACTTCCCCACGTGACGGGTCATGTGCGGTTCGATGAAGTCACATTTCGCTATCGGCCCGACGGACCGGAGATCCTTCGCAAGGTGTCGTTTGCCGTCGCGCCCGGACAAGTGATCGGCATTGTTGGGCGATCAGGATCGGGGAAAAGCACCATTGCCAAATTGCTGCAGCGTCTCTATGTGCCGGAACGGGGGCGTATGTTGGTTGATGGTGTGGATTTGGCTCAGGTCGATCCTGCATGGCTCCGCAGGCAAGTGGGAGTCGTGCTGCAGGAAAATTTCCTGTTCAACGGCTCAGTACGGAGCAATATTGCGTTGACGGATCCAGGGCTGGGGATGGAACAGGTGATCCAGGCCTCGAAATTGGCTGGCGCCCATGAGTTCATCCTGGAATTGGGGGATGGTTATGACACCGTGATTGGAGAGCACGGATGTACGTTGTCGGGAGGGCAGCGTCAGCGAATCGCCATTGCACGGGCCTTGGTTGCTAATCCTCGTATTCTGATCTTCGATGAGGCGACCAGCGCGCTGGACTACGAATCCGAAGCGATGATCCAGCAGAACATGGCACAGATCAGTCAGGGGCGTACGGTCTTCATCATTGCGCATCGACTGAGTACGGTGCGGCCTGCCCATCGCATCTATGTCGTCGACAAGGGAGAGATCGTCGAGCAGGGGTCGCATGACGAGCTGCTGCAGGTCGGTGGGTTTTATGCGCGCTTACACGCGCATCAAGTCTGTATGGGGTAGAGGGGTACGATGATCTTCGGAGCGTTCTCACGGCACTGGACAGTGTGGAAGGCAGCGTGGCAGGCCGAATCAAGCCAGTCAGCCGGCGCTTCTGCTCATGGCGGGTGTGCCACAGAATTTCTGCCGGCGGTGTTGGAAATCCAGCAGGCACCGCCCTCGCCGATCGGCCGAGCTGTCCTCTGGACCATCTTGGCGGCCTTCACTGCCGGAACGCTGTGGACCACCTTTGGCTGGATCGATATCGTGGCGACGGCACAGGGCAAGATCATCCCCAGCGGGTACTCGAAGATCGTTCAGCCCTACGAAACAGGGGTCATTGCTTCCATTCATGTCCAGGATGGACAAGCGGTACAACAAGGCGATGTGCTGATCGAGCTCGATTCGACCCTCAATCGCGCCGACCGTGACCGGGCATTCAATGAATATCGAGCGGCGAAAGTGGAAGCGGCGAGATTGCGCGCTCTGATCAAGGGGCAGTTCACATTTGAGGCCCCTCCAGATTCAGAGAGCGTCTCTGTCTTATTGCAACAACAGTTGCTGCGTGACCAGTTCGCCGAATACCAGGCCAAGATGGCGGCAGCTCAACATCTGGTTGACCAGCGTCAGGCTGCGGTCGAGCAAACCAAAGAGAACATTCTCCGCTTGGAAGCCACGGTGCCGATGGAGACAGAACGGGCCGAGGCCTATAAGAAGCTGTTGGAGCATGAAGCCGTCACGAAGATGGACTTTCTCCAGGCCGAAGGGCAGCGCATCGATAAGGCGCAAGAGTTAGCTGGGCAAAAGAAGAAGGTCCAACAAGATCAGGCGGCGCTCGCCGAGGCTGAGAAGCATTATCGGGCCATGCAGTTGGAATTTCAGCAGAGCAAACAGGTGGAGCTGTCGGCTCTTGAAACGAAAGCTCTCTCGCTCGCGCAAGAAGTCACGAAGGCGGGCCAAAAGGCTGGTTTGCAGAGGCTTGTCGCACCGATCAACGGCGTGGTGCAACAGCTCGCGGTGCATACCATTGGCGGTGTCGTGACCCCAGCTCAGCAGCTACTCCTCGTCGTGTCGCAAGACCATCCGGTCGAAGTCGAGGCGCAGGTCGAAAACAAGGATGTGGGGTTTGTGAAGGAAGGGCAGCCAGTCGAGATGAAGGTCGAAACGTTTCCGTTCACGTTGTATGGCACGATTCCCGGCTCTGTGTTGACCGTCTCCGACGATGCCGTTCCTATCGAAAAAGTTGGGCTGGTGTACCCAACGAAAGTCAGTATGGATCGGTCGACGATGCAGGTCGAAGGTAAACAGGTGAATCTTTCGCCTGGTATGGCCGTGACCGTTGAGATCAAGACTGGGCAGCGCCGCATCATCGAGTATCTGCTAAGTCCCTTGCTCAAGTCGATGAAGGAAAGCCTGAGGGAGCGGTGAACGGATGGTGAATTCATCTGCTTCGTTTGGGCTCTGCCTGCTGGTTGTTGGAGTGCTTGCTGCGGATATTGTATGGGCTGATGCTCTAACCGGTGGATCGAGTAGTAGCCTGTCTCAACCTTTTCCGCAACAGCCACTTCAGCTCACTTTGAAAGGGGCGTTGGCCGCAGCCGTTGATAATAATCCTGACGTGCTGTTGTACAAAGAACGAATTCAGGAAGCCAAGGGTCAGGTGCGAACCCAGTTGGGCGCCATGCTGCCCAATGTATCCGCCAATGCGCGACAGACTAGGCAAACACAATTTCTCGGGACCATCGGGCTCTCGCCGGTGCGTACCGACCCCTTCAGCATTTTTGATACGCGGGTCACCGCCACGCAGAATCTGTTCAGCCTCAGCCTCATTCAGCGGTGGCGGGCCTCACGGGAATCACTCCAGATGACTGAGCAGGAAGCGGAAGCCAAGAAATTGGACACGATGGCTAGTGTGGCGCTTACCTATATGGAAGGGTTGAGGGCCACCGCCATGATCAAGATGCACGAGGCGAATCAGCAGGTCATGAACGAATTACTCGGCATTGTCAGGCAGCGGCAACGTGGAGGGCTGGCCACAGGGTTGGAGATCGCACGGCTGGAAGCGCAGCTAGCTGCGGAGCGGCAACAGGGATCATCTGCCCGGTATGACCGTGAACATACCACACTGAGTCTTGTCAATCTGCTCGCATTGCCCACGGACACTGCTCTCGTTCTGGCCGATGAATGGCTGACAGAGATGTCGGATGTCTCGACGCCGCAGGGGGCGGTGGAAGCTGCATTGAGCCAACGGCCGGAGGTGCAGGCACAGCACACCCGTGTTAAAGCTTTGGAGCTGACCTATGCTGCCATCACTGGGGAGCGGTTGCCGTCGCTGGTGGCTCAGGGAGAGTATGGGCTTATCGGCAATCGTTGGAGCAACACGCGCGATACCTACAATATGGCCTTGATTCTCCAGATCCCGATCTTTGACGGAGCCCAGCGTGAGGGCCGTATCGCCCAAGCCAGAAGCCAGTGGCAGCAAGAATCGTTACGCATGAGATCGGTACTCAACCACATCAAGATGGAAGTACACGATGCGCTCGCCTCACTGGCAGCGGCCAAGGAACAAGTTGGCATTGCGCAGGCTGGATTACAGATGGCGACCAAGGAACTTGATCTTGCGCGAGAACGTTATGCCGTCCTGACCTCCACCAGCCACTTTGAACTCACCAATGGGCTTTCGTCAGTAGCCCGTGCCAGAGGAAACCTCGTCACCGCACTCTTTCAGCTCAACGCCGCTCGGGTTAATCTCGCCCGTGCAACCGGCAGTCTCCATACACTGAGTTAGAAGCTGTTTGAGACGTGAGTCAGCGTTGACCTGCCGTTGCTCAGTCCATGTGGTCCCGCCAGTGTTGCGACACTTGTATCATTGATTTCCACGCCGATCCCATCAACGGGTTCAGAGTCTGCATTGCCTTGACTTGATCCAGTCCTTCACTCACACTCCCGGTATGTACGATCAGTCTGAAAGCGACCTCTTGCGGATGTTGGCCGATCGGGCAGGGATTGGTGCCGACTATTACGACATCGCTGGCATGCACCATGTAACGACGGATGAGACGCGACGGGCCATTCTTGTTGCCATGAATCTGCGGGTTTCGAATCGTGAGGAGCTCATTGCGGAGTTAGAGGCATGGGATAACCGGTGGTGGCTCAGAGGCTGTGAACCCGTTCATGTGCTGCGGTTAGGACGAGATGCAGGGGCCTGGTCGTTGTATGTGCCGTGCGAGAGTTCGGACGATTCTGCGCTTTCCGTCAAGTGGGCACTCTGCGCGGAGAACGGAGCCACACAATGTGAGCAAGCGGAGGGGCCTGGTCTGAAAGTTGAAGAGACCCGCACGATTCAGGGACGCCGATTTGTTCGTATCGCGGTGGCATGTCCGCAAGACCTGCCGCTTGGCTATTACTCAGTCACCGCTCATGCAAAAGGAGGCGCTACGAATACGGAAGCCATGTTCCGTCTCATCGTCGCGCCGGATCGTTGTTACATTCCTGATGAGCTCCAGCAGGGTGTGCGGTGGTGGGGCGTTGCGTTGCAGCTCTACTCATTGCGGAGTCATCACAATTGGGGGGTCGGCGATTTTCGAGATCTGGGTGCCGTCATCGAATGGGCAGGAAAACGTCTGGGCGCTGCGGTGATTGGGTTGAACCCGCTCCACGCGCTTAAGAATGCCAAGCCCTATCACATGAGTCCCTATTCACCCACCAGCCGCCTATTTTTGAACGACTTATACATCGATGTGACCCAGGTTCCAGAGTGCTGGACGGGCCCGGATGTGCAACGCCGGCTTGCCGATCCCTCAGTCCGCTCGAGGATCGACGCGGCTCGTCGATGCGAGTTCGTGGATTATGACGCGGTGAGGGTGGTGAAACGCGAGGTGCTCGAACTGTGCTATCAGGTATTTGTGCGGGACAATTTCGAAGGGGTCGAACCAGAGTTGAAGCCAATGACGGATCGGGGGAGAGACTTCCATCACTTCACGGAGCGGGAAGGTAAATCCCTAGCGTACTATGCAGTGTTTCAAGCTCTGGAGGAAGAACGACAGTCTGCCCAACAGGCTTCAGCTGTCTGGGAGGAGTGGCCGGAATCCTATCGAACTCCAACGTCGGAGGCCGTGGAGGAATTTCGGCGTCAGCAGATGTCGCGGGTACGTTTTTTCCAATATTTGCAATGGCTGGCCGCGGACCAGTTGCTTGCGGTGGTGAAGAAGACGCACGAGGCCGGTATGCCGATAGGCTTGTACCATGACTTTGCCTTGGGAAGCGATCGCTATGGCGCTGATGGGTGGCTGAATCAAGAGGTCCTGGCGTTTCAGGCCGACTGCGGTGCGCCTCCTGATGCATTCGCTCCTGAGGGACAGAATTGGGGATTTTCTCCACTTGATCCATTGCGTTTGCGCGCAAGCGGCTACCAGTACTTTATCCAATTACTCCGTAATAACCTCCGCTATGGGGGAGCGATACGGATCGATCATGTCATGGCGCTCTTTCGACTGTTTTGGATTCCCCGTGGTCTTCCACCGGCGATGGGGACCTACGTGCATTACCGGGATGACGAACTTCTGGCGATTTTGGCGTTGGAAAGTGTACGGGCGAAGGCGCTGGTGATCGGTGAAGATCTGGGCACTGTTCCTGATTGGGTGCGCGACCGACTTGGACCAGCGGGTGTCTTATCGTACCGAGTCTTCTATTTTGAGCGAGAATACTGGGGAGGGTGGAAGCCCCCGACTCAGTATCCTGCTCAAGCACTCGCCGTCGTCACAACCCACGATCTTCCAACGTTGGTGGGGTATTGGGAAGGGGTGGATATCGACACCCGATCCACACTAGGTCTTTTTCCTTCAGAGGACGCGCGGAACGCGATGTGGGCGGAACGGCATCGAGAAAAAGCAGGGATTCTCACGGCCTTGCAGTCTCAAGGGCTCCTGCCGGCTGGTGTATCGGAGGATCCTGCCCAGGTGCCGATCATGACGACTGAGTTAATGGAAGGTATTCATCAGTATCTGGCCCGTACCCCTGCCTGGATGGTCTTGGCCAATATCGATGATGTCATCGGCACCCGTGTCCAGGCCAATCTTCCGGGGACTGTAGACCAGCACCCGAATTGGTGTCGGAAGTTGAGTCTGCCGGTGGAGGAGTTGACTCAAGATTCCCGATTTGAACGACTTGCGGCTCTGTTGCGTTTGACCCGCCCTCTTGTGTAAGTACTTCCGTGAAGAAATCCCTACGTTCTCGATTCAGCGGCTATGATTCTCAGCCGGGCGGAGCGAATCGATGATTGCCATGACGCATCGTGACCGTCTCGTGCTGGCCATCGCGGCTGCCTGCTTCCTCATCATCTTGGTCATTGAAGAATTCGCCCCGGCCAACGTTGTCGGCGCGTATGGGTATGTGTTGCCGATCTTGTTGGTGACCACCCTTCGGAATCGAACGATCATGTTGGTGACGGTGCTGGCCTGTGTCATGGCGACGTATTCAGGTCTGCTCCAACCGACGAAGCCGGGCCGGTTTCAAGCTGCGGTCATCAATCGAAGCGTCGTCGTCGGCGTTCTGCTGTCGGTGGCGTACCTGGGTGTGAGCTGGGAAGAGCGGAAGGCGCGAGAAGAGGCGGCGAGGGCAGCCTTGGCCCGAGAAACCGAGAATCTACTCAAAGCCAACACCCTGCTGGTCCAGGCAAAAGATCAGCTGAACCGGTCGGAACGCTTGGCGGCGGTGGGACAGCTCGTGGCCTCCGTGGCGCACGAGGTGGGCACACCGCTGCACTCAATCGCATGGCATGTCCAGGCTCTGGCTGAGGAGCCTGGTGCGACGCCGGAGATGAGGAGGCGGGTGGCCATTATCGATGATCAGCTCACGCGAGTCGTTCGAATTATTCAGGATCTACTGTCTTCTACCAGGCCGCGCCAGCCTGAGCCGCAATGGCTTCCTGTGGAGCAAGTGGTCGGCCCCTCGGCGGTCCTGATGGAACCGGCCTTCCATGAGAAAGGGATCACGTTGACGGTCGACATTCCAAAGGTTCTTCCGCTAGTGTGGGCGGACAAAGAAAAAATCCATCAAGTATTGGTCAATGTCCTGGCCAATGCGCTTGCCGCAACCCCCGCACAGGGAAAAGTCACCGTCATGGCAGGAAGTCGCGAGGCATCGTCAGCCGAACTGGAGCGAGGTCGACTGGTCGCAGAGGGCATGTCGCCGGTAGTGATTTCGATCGAGGTGCAGGACACAGGGTGTGGGATGCCGGAGGAAGACGCACAAAAAGCCTTTGAACCGTTTTTTACGACGAAGGCGGTTGGCAAGGGGACCGGCTTGGGGCTATTCTTGAGCCGCGAATCGGTGGTGACTCATGGTGGCAGCTTGACGCTGACGAGTGAGATTGGGCGTGGCACGACTGTGACGATGACGTTGCCGGCGATGCGAAGCGAACCTATTCAGAGGAAAGAGGAGGCATGATGCAACCAGCGACGATTTTGGTGGCCGACGACGATGCGGTTGCACGTGAGCTGTTGGCGGAAGCCCTCAGAAAGGAAGGGTATCACGTTGAGGCGTTTGCCGGTGGAGAAGCGGTGATTGCGCGTGGACGCCAGGGACGGGTCGATTTGGTGCTGACGGACATCCGCATGGGCGCAGTGGATGGGCTCACGGTCTTGCGGGAGTTTAAGCGAGTGAGTCCGAATACGGCCGTGGTGGTGTTGACTGCGTTCGGCTCTCTGGAGGGCGCGATCGAAGCGATCAAGCAAGGGGCGTACGATTATTTGGCGAAGCCGTTCAAGAAAGAGGACATCAAGCTGGTGGTCAAACGGGGGTTGGATCACTGTCGATTGCTTCAAGAGAATGCGCGGTTCCGAGAGGAGTTAAAGAGCAAAGATGCGTGGTCTCCGCTAGTCGGGAGCAGCACGGCGATGTTGGAGGTGTACAAGTTGGTCGCGCGCGTGGCGGAGAGCAAAAGCACGGTCCTGCTCCAGGGGGAAAGCGGAACCGGCAAAGAGCTCATTGCTCGGGCTATTCATACGAACGGCCCACGCCGGGACAAGCCGTTCATCCCGGTCAACTGCGGTGCGTTGCCCGATACCTTACTGGAATCGGAAATGTTCGGATATGAGAAAGGAGCCTTCACGGGGGCAGTTGGGACCAAGATTGGGCTCTTTGAATCAGCCACTGGAGGGACGCTGTTTCTCGATGAGATCGGTGAGCTCGGACAGGCGTTACAAGTGAAGTTATTACGGATCATGCAGGATCAGGAAGTCCGCCGAGTCGGGAGCACAACATCCACCAGAGTCGATGTCCGGATCATCGCGGCAACCAATCGAGATCTTGAGCAACTGGTGAAGGAGGGAAAGTTTCGGGACGATCTTTTCTACAGACTGAAAGTTGTTCCGATCACGTTGCCGTCATTGGTTGACCGGCGGGAAGACATTCCGATGCTGGTGCATCACTTCTTACAAAAGTGCGCGGCAGGGACGGAACACGCGGTACGAGGAGTCCTGCCGGAAACAATGGCGCTCTTGTCCCAATATCGATGGCCAGGCAACGTTCGAGAGCTTGAAAATGCGATTGAACGCGCAGTGTCGCTAAGCCACGGGCCTCTCCTGACGCCTGAAGATCTACCCGAGGTGATTCGCCAGCATGCAACCAATGACGCTGATGCACGACTTACACAAGTTGATCAGCTTGATGAGGCGTCTCTGACCCTAGAGGAAGTGGAAAAGCGGCATTTGATTCGTGTGCTCAAGGAAACGAAGGGAAATAAGGTGAAAGCGGCAAAGATCCTTGGCATCGATAGGCGAACGCTCTACCGTATGGCAGAGCGTTTCGGCCTAGATCTTGGAGAAGAGAACGAAGGCACGGAAAAAGAGACTGTCTAAGGTTTCGATCCGTAAAAAGTCTCGGTTGTGTACGTGGTCTGTACGATCTTCAACTCGTTCTTGATCAAACGGAGCTTATTTTCAGCACTTTGAGGAACTTGGGGTGCGGTGGGTTCCCATCCTTGAAACATCGTTTGCTTGCCTTCCGACGAGACTTGTAACCGGAGGCGGGAGCTCTGGTCAGTTTCCGCCGTCACAGCCGCTTGGGCACGGCTCCTGACCACACCGAACCGTCCTCTCACGAGCCAATCCCAGATACTGGACTGCTCATCCCTGTAGCCTGTCTGAAGCTGGGCGCCATCCTTCCAATCCACCTCGTAGTTGTCATCGGCTAAAACTTTAGTCACAGCCGCTTTCACCCGGTCTGCCGATGCAGGCAATGTGACTTCAACGACTTCTGGTGCTAAGGGGGTTTGTGGAGGAACGCTGGAACAACCAAAGGCGAAAACGGTAAGAGCGACGATGGCGAGACAGTCCTTTCGGATCATTTTGTTCTGGCCTCCTTCAGCCGGTATACGAGGTGAGTATCGGTCTGTGTCACTCCTTCGATACGATGTATGCGACTCAAGACCAGTTGGGTCAACGCATCTTGGTCCACTATGTCAGCTATTGCAATGATGTCCGGCTTGCCCCAACAGGGATCAATTGTTTTTATCTCTTTAATTTCCCCCAGCGCTTTCACGACAGCAGCTGTCTGTCCAGGGAGAACATTGATGAGCACGTACGCCCGGTCAGACATTCCTTGATCTCCCGGAGATGGACCATGAATGGTATAAGGAATGGTCCCGGGAGTGGGGTGCGTTATAGCAAAGTCATTGTGCCCTGTCAACCCGGGCTTGGCCTTCATGGTCTTGGATGATGATGCGATGGAAGGAATCCTCTTTAAATTTGATTTAGTCATGGTCTCACTTTGGCGCAACCAGCACTTCGACCCGGCAGTGCTCGCTCACGCTTGTTAAGGTGGTTTCCAGCCGTTTCGGGCTCCCGATGCGGCCTTCTGGATCGTACATGAAACAAAACACGGTCGAGCATCGCCCTTGTGCTCGATAGTAGGCGGAGTCCGCCGCGACCTGATCGGCAAGTTCCTTCGTGGTCACTCCTGGTCCGGTCTTCTTCGCCACGATTGCGATCTGATCTCGATTGACCAGGAGCGTCGTTCTTGATGCGCCTCCTGTGTAGGGTGGCGTCCATTCATCGGTCGCGACTTCGTCGAACTCCACCTTCAACAATGCGCACAAGAGGTCCTGGAGGTCATGGTCGTCATCGACCTCAAGTGTCGGACGATAGTCTTTCCGAAGTCGGAGCTGGCGGGCTACGGAGTGGAAGCGAAGGCAGACCTTTCTGATGAGATTGAGGGGGTCTTGGTCGAGTGTGGACTCAACCACCCTCGCGATACTCACGCCGATCGGCTGTTGGCCTGATGGTGGGTCTTGCGGAGCCTGGACCATGCTTGGAGGCGTGTTGGGGGGCATCGACGGGTTATGTGACTCAGGGGGTGGGGGATGGATGGGAGGTTGCGTCGGTATTGGAATAGGGATCGGAGCTGCCACGGTCGATGGGGACGCTTGCGCGACTTCTATCGGCCTCTCAATCGCTGATGGCGTGGGCTGAGTTGTGGGTGTGGGAGGAGGGGAAGGGATGGGGGTAGCGACCGAGAGAGGAGGTGGTTGGGGTGCTACAGATATGGGAGACGGGGTCGGTGCTGGAGATGGCGTAGGACTCGGAGTTACGGTCGTTGCTGGAATTGGGGTCGGCGCAGGCGCAAGGATCGCAGGCTCCGGCATGGGCGGTTGTGAGTGAGTCGTGGGGAGCAGGGGAGCCATTGACGCTTCCAGATTTGTTGTCATGGCCACAGCGACAGTCATCGTCGAGGGTGTCTGTTCCGGCACGCTGGTTGGGGGTGTAGACGGGACCAGTACCATGTGGGCTATATTGCTGATGCTCGCCTCGGGTGATGGCTCTGGTTTTGGTGGGGGCTTGAGTCCTTGAAGTTCCAGCTTCCGGTCCTCCAAGGTGTGTATGAGGCCCTTAATGACAGCAAGGCTCTGGGCCACCTCGGCCTTGTCTGCCGTACGAAGTTTGAAGTTGCGATAGGTTTGAAACTCCTGGGATCGCTCGCCGAACGAGTGACGCAGGCACTCGCGAAACTGCAGCTCGGCTTTGCTTTGCGCAGCATCACGATACGGAAAGCCTTCTTGACTGAGGTCATTGATCGCTGCCAACACTTCCTGGAGCTTGGCGATTCCGAGTGTGGCCTCTTCGATCGGAGCGGTTTTTGATCGGGGCCGCTGATGTTCTGCTGCGCGTGCTCGTGCCATGGTTGTGTGAAAAAAGTCTAACTGAGGGGAGAGAGCCTGACAAGAAAACAGCAAATTTTGACGGGGGATGTGCCGTGACGTCCAGGGCTTCGTCCAGAGCAGGCCGAGTCGGATCCCTGCACGTCTTTGGACGGTGCAGCAGCAGATCACTCATGGTAGAGCGACGGAGCTGGGAGTGCGACCGTAACATGCATCAGAAGCTGTTTGACGGAAAATGGCTTACCGAATGAACCGACCTCGTGTGATCGTGATGTCTTGTGCCGCAAACTGCAGAGCGTGTGACTGGTTACAACACGGGATGCTAGCTGACGGCTGACTCCGTCTGCCGCTCTATCGGCGTGTGGTGCAGCAAAGAGTGAGGATGGAAGGGCAGAGTGCCAGTATGGTGCTGCTACATCTGAGCATTTAAGCATTCCGGAAGAATGAAGAGGCAGGGCATTGAACCGAGACGCGACGCGAGGGGCGAATCGAGAAGGAGATAGGTGGCTCGCAAGGAAACGAATTATGGGAGGGGCGGGGTCAAGCGCAGGGCGAGACCATTGCTGCCATCATGCGGTGATGGCTTGAGCTTGATTCCTGGCACGATGAGTTCTGGAAAGTATGCGGATTCAACCAGCACGGGTGGTGTTGACTCTATTGAAGTTGATACAGAAGTTGGTGTCTCTGTGCCTAGAGTACGAACTGAGTCTGTGTGTTTGCCTATGGTCAAAGAGAGGAGGAGCCCGCCGAGCATTCCCCATGTAAGGACTCCGAATACGATAAGAATAAACAAGGCCGGAATTGCAGCGATGGCCCACTTCACCATGAAAATGACCATCGAGAAGAACGGCATACGGATGTCTGTCACTACTACGGCTTGCTTGTTTGTTTCGTCTACCATCATCGCACCTCCATTGTGTCGCCAAGCTAGGCCGACCATGGGGAGGTGTCAAGGCTATGGCGAGCAGCAATGAGGCGTGTGGCTTCGCTCCAGCTTTGAATTTCGGAAGAAGGCTACGCCTATTCGGTTTGCGCCATCAGGACATAAGGGGGAGAGGCTTGCGCTTAGTTCGACGGGGCGAGGGTCTAGCGGACCCAGTTGTGCTATTTGATGGAAATGTTGAAAAATACTTACGCCGCCTTGCGGTTGTCGGCCAGTGCAAAGAGTTTATCAGTGACTTCGATATTTTCTTTGATCTTCTGAGCGAGGGCTGTGCCTTTTTCACTGAGCTGTAGCTTGACGATCTTCCTATTCGCATTGACCTGTGGTTTGCGTATCCATCCATTTCTCTGGAAAATTTGAACGGTCTTGACCGCTGAGAGGTTCTGAATACAGAGCGCCGAAGCGATTTCAATCACCTGGCACTGAGGGTGCCGGTCAAGATAGAGCAACATTCCTGCCTGGAGAGGAGAGACGCCAAGAGGTTGCAAGCGGTGACCGAAAAAGCCCTGAAGACGGAGAACAGTTTCTAGGGTCGAAGGCCTGCTTGTCTTGCCGTGAAACGGAGCCATA
>SWDG01000025.1:0-7008 GCA_005116965.1 Nitrospira sp.
TCTCGCTCTTGCTCAGGAATGCTGACTCGCTTATCTCACCATCGACAGCAGCGTGAATAAGGTTCATGAGTAGATAGGAGATGCAATATCAATGAAGTCAGTCCTCATCCAGCGCCGTCGCGATCGCTTCACGCATAGTCTCTGGTCTCTCCTACTCCATCCTTTGACGATCCTATTCGTTCTCACCCTGTCGGCCTGCACGACCATCAAAAAAGACAATTTCAAGCTCACCGACCATGTCGTCATGGTGGATGGGATGGGAGAGCTCGTGGACCCGCGAGCGAATATTGGAGCCCCTGATTCCGGGCAGCATCTGCTGTTCAAGTCCTACCCCACGTTGCAAGACCAGGAAGCCTACTTCAAACAACTCCTGTCAGCAGTCGAGAACAAGACGCCGCATCCGTCAGATCCCAAGAAGCGACGGACGATCTTGCTCTTCATCCACGGAGGGATGAACACCGCAAAGGCGTCGGTTGAGCGTGTTGTGACCCGCAGTGAGGAGATCTTAAAGGACGGCATCTATCCCATCTTTATCAACTGGGACTCCTCGTTGACCTCAAGCTACCTCGACCACCTCACCAACTTACGTCAAGGCCGGCTGGCTGAGGACTGGTGTTGCGGGGCATGGAAAGAACTCGGCGGGTGGCGCCATACCGGTTCAAAGATGGCTGGGTTTGCGGCCCGGGTCGTGACAACCCCTCCGTACCTCGCGCTGGATGTCGTGCGTGGGATCATCCGACTCCCCGTCGATATTTATGGCATCTATTCGGAAATGATCAGTACCCATTGGCGCAGGACACGCATACAAGAGGCGGAGACACCCTATGCCTGGCCGAATATGGATTGCACAACCACCTACGAAGACCGCAAGGTGGGAATCACTCCTCGTGCCGATCGCTTACTGTGTGAGTCTGTAAAGCACACACCAGACTCCTATCCCATCGTCCAAGGATTCGACGAGCGATCAAGCCTTGAAGTGGCCAAACAAGCGAGTCTTGCCATGGTGACGTTTCCCGTTCATTTGGCCTCGGGCCTCATCATCGACGCCGCCGGCACAGGGTCATGGAGTGCCATGAACCGTCGTACGACGGCCATGTTCAATCGTGATGACGATCTGTGGGCTCGAGTCCCGCATCAGAGATCAACCGGTGGAATTGCCGTCTTTATGACCGAGCTACGCCAGTGGCTCAAAGAGCATGGCGGAAAAGACGAATGGGAAGTGGTATTGGTCGGACATAGCATGGGGACCATCGTGGTCAATGAAATCGTCCGACAATTCGGGGAGCCCTTGAACTCAGCCCATCACCACGATCACCCGTTGTTCGACAAGATCGTATATATGGCGGCTGCCTGTTCCCTGCGAGATTATCTCAATACCATCCCTCACTATCTAGAAGAGTATCAGGACGCACGCATGTATCATCTGCTGTTGCAAGACAATGCCGAAGCGGCGGAACAATTTCTCTGGTCCTCACTGCCCGGCTCACTCCTCGTGTGGATCGACGGCTTTTTCGCCCGTCCGGATTCCCCGCTGGATCTGGTCGCGGGCCGCTATCAGAATCTGCTGCGTATCATGCACTTGCATGACACTCCTCGTGTTCGGCCACGCGTGTCGATCAAGGGCTTTAACTTCGGCGAACGGACTGTCGAGACCAGCCCGCAGGGTCACGGCGATTTCGATACGTTCCCTTTCTGGAAAGAAGAATTTTGGCGCGTCACCGACAAGGATCCATTCTCCATCCGACGCCTCCGGTCCAACTAACTCAGTTCATCACCTGTACATTTCCTGACCCGCTAACTTATCTCACGGCTCGGGTCGGGACAGGGCCGCGGGAGTCTCCTGCGGCTCTGGACTAGAACGGCATGAACTCTCGCGCCCATCGACAAACCTGTCCTGACCCAGTCGCAGAGTTCAAGGCAAACAGATACCCGACGGTCATTCTACGGCCTATCGTGAGATCGAATTTGTAGGAGAGCTATGCCAAACCAGAATTTGTGGGATTTTCAGAAAGTGCGCGTCCGTCGTGATCACCGCCAAGCCGTGCTGCATCGCGGACGCGGCAATCCAGATAGTGGGTAGAGCACCTCATGGGGGTTTCGTCAGGCAGGTCGGCAAGCAAAAGAGGGGGTCGATTTAGCTGGCCGGGATTCATGCATATCGAACCGATAGTCCAAGGCCCGCAGTACTCTGCTCAGCGGTAGACTTCTTTGCGGTCGCCGATCTTGACGACAAGGACGATGAGCTCCTTGTCTTGAATCGTATAGATGATTCGGTAGGTACCTTCTCGGATTCGATAGAGGTCCTCCTCACCGGCCAGTTTCTTCACGCCCTGCGGCCGCGGATTCTCACGGAGTGACTTGAGCCGTTTGACGATGCGTTTCTGAACCGAATCGATTAGAGACGTGAGTTGCCGTTCGGCAGGCGGGGCGAGGAGAATTGAGTAGGCCATCGGGAAGGACTAGAGGCCAAGTTCCTTCAGAATCACATCGAGAGATCTGGCCCCCTTTTTCTTTGTCTCAGCCAGAGCGGCCCGCGCGTCGGCGAGGTCGATGCGGTCTTCCAATTCTTCGAGGAGCCGCAAATCATCAATCGGCACCACAGCCGCGATGTCTTTTCCCCTTCGACGCACCACGACACGTTCTTTTCCATATGCGGCACGGTTGATCGTATCCGCAAATCCCTGTCTCGCTTTACTGGCGGGCAGATGGGCCATGGTGCTCTCCCTTAACAAGGGTGTCAGAAAAGCTAGGACTGAACAAATTGTACAAATGGTACAGCAGGTCTTGTAGGAGGTCAAGCAGGGGGAAGCCCCACTCCGCTATACATTTCCTGACCCGCCACCTCACCGTTCGAATCGAGGCATCGCCTAATTCTCTACGCCGACTTAATGATCGCCTGGCTGGCCATCACGCTATTCGGAACCACAATTTCGTTGTTCTCTTGCGTTTTCATCACGAAGGGATAAAACGAGGACATTCTGAATTTGCGAGCAGGTAAAGACTGCGCTTCTCGACGCCCCGAGCTAACCTTAGGGGTCAAGTTGTTCTGTGCATTCAATGGACCAGGCGCTAGGTCCATATCGCCCGTACCCACCCCCCCCCATCTACCAGTTGCGCTGCGCACCAGCCAACGGAGAAGGCAGGCGTTCCCCTACAGCGAGTAGATCTCGAAGGCGGTGCGAGGGACCCCGCTTTGCCGAATGATTGATTGCAGCGTTCCGATTCGAATCTCAGCGTGATCGGGAATTGGAACTGTGACGGTGCCAAAGTCCGTTCGCCGTTGCATCACGATATAGCTTCCGCGTTGACGGACGATCTGAAAATCGTGTTATTCAAGGATGCGGCAGACGTCTCGCCCAGAAAGGACGCGGAGTTTACCCATGGGCCGCTTCGAAGCGGGATTATAATCAATCCCTCCTCGAATGCCTAGCAGGGGCTGAAACATGGCGATACACGAGGTGTCATACACTTAGGGTCTCGAAAACGGGAAGAGAAAACGGGGACATTCTGAATTTTCGAGCAGGTACAGACTTCGCTTGTCGACGCCCCCAGTCGTCTAGCAGGCTGCGGAACAACTCCGTGTAGGCATGAATCACCGCAGAAATCTTGTCGAATGGTTCTGAAGATGCCAGAACCCCAGGATGCTCAAAATGGCCCCTCTTCTCACCCGCCCACCCCGGTGCGCCAGGACGCACCGTTCCACGGGCAACGCCGCAGCGAGCAAAAGGCGAGGAGGTACATACCAAGCTCGCTTGAACCGCTCGCTTCGATCACATGCGAGCGGATAAGCACCTTGCCATCGTCTTCTAAGTTGAGCCTCTGAGTGATGCGAGAACACCGCTGGCGGACTTTTTCAGCAACCTGCTAGAGCTTCGTGGCCAGGTCGGCCTCAATCATCTCCGGCTTCTCGCTCGGCGAATAGCGTTTCAGGACCGTGCCGTCGGAACCGACGAGGAACTTGGTGAAGTTCCATTTGATCCCCTCGGTGCCGAGAATCCCGGGCTTCTCCGATTTTAGATATTGGTAGAGCGGATGAGCGTTCGCTCCGTTCACGTCGATCTTGGCGAACATCGGAAAGGTGACCCTGAAGTTCCTGCTGCAGAACTGTTCAATCTCGGCTTCGCCGCTCGGCTCCTGCTGTCCGAACTGGTTACAGGGGAACCCGAGTACCACGAGACCCCGATCTTTGAATCTTCCGTAGAGCGCCTGGAGTCCCTCATACTGCGGCGTGAAGCCGCACTGGCTCGCGACATTCACGATGAGCAATGTCTTGCCGCGGTAGACCTCCATCTTCTGCGGTGTGCCGTCGATCGTGACGAGGTCGATGTCGTAGACACTCATCGCTCCCACCTCATGGCGTCTCCATATTCATGACCGTACAAGCCTGTCATCCGTCTGCGCAGACAACCGCTGACTCGTAGGGACCTTGGCATGCACGGCCCGAAACATGCCAAAGCGACAGAGCCCTGTCCCAAACGCCAGACGCATCAATAGAATTGTGGGCACTTCTCGTAATGATTTTATGAACCCGCTCACGCCGAATCGAACAAGCCCTGCGGGACGGACAATTCCCTGCCAGATCGAATCGAGCCATGAGGGTAAGGTTTCGGCAGTCCAATCGGCAGTGATGACGTCACCCGCCACCAGACCGGTTGCCTCCAGTAATTCTGAAAACTCTTCAATACTGGAAAATGCCGGATGAGCCCACTGATCCAGCAGCTGCCGCATCACCGGCTTTCCCCACCAATTGAGTGGAACCTGGCGATCGTCCCGCTGATTCCAATCGGCCACAACCAGAATTCCGCCTGGTTTCAGCACGCGCATGAGCTCTCTAGCAAATTGTGCCTTATCTGGCATGTGCGGTCCTGCCTCGATCGACCAGACCACATCAAAACTGGCATCGGGGAACGACAGGGCCAACGCATCATCGACCTGAAAGTGGGCATTCACCTCCGGTGAGGTCAATTCTTGAGCCCGTCTGACTTGCTGAGGGCTGAGGGTGACCCCGGTGACAGCAAAGCCATACTCCCGCGCCAGCATGCGACTGCTGCCGCCGATGCCGCAGCCCACATCTAACACCGTCGTACCGGAAGGAAGCTTGTCTAACCCACCCCACCGCACCATTTCATGCACAAAGTCTGACTTGGCTTGGAGAAAATCCTTTTTCCGGGGTGGAGAGCCATAGTGTCCCAGATGGATATGTTCGCCCCAGTAGAACTCTAGAATCCCGTCATTCGTCCAGTCATCATAAGAATTGGCGACAGAATCGGCAGACTGATATTTGCGGGGAAATAGCAAATAGAGCACTAATCCAATCAGCAGTAAGACCAGGAGAAGGACGATCGCCACGAGGAAGATGTTCATCATATCGAATGCCTGCTTACCGTGATGTCGTTAACAGTGATGACCCATACAAAGAAACGTGACCGAGTACATAATTGGGGGGCAGCTCTTCTATCACACATAGCATAGAACCACGCAGAGCTCTCCTGCCTCGCCCACCCCACCATGCATTTCCTGACCCGCCAACTCGCCTCACCGTTCGAATCGAGGCATCGCCTCATTCTCTACGCCAACTTGATGATGGCTTGGCTCGCCATCACGCTATTCGGGACCACGATTTCCTGATTTGCTTGCGTCTTAATCACGGTGTAGCCGAGCGTCAGATCTTCGATCGTACCGGTTTGCACGCCCACCGGCACGGTCAACTGTACGGAGTCTCCAATTTGAAACGGTCGATACATCAGCAGCGACAGGCCGGCAATCATGTTGCCAAGAGTACTCTGCGCCGCCAATCCCACTAGGACTGACGCCACACTGGCGCCCGCGAGCAGCGCTGTCCCAAACGCGTGAAGCTCAGGAATCACATTCGCATAGAGAATCACAGCCAGCACCCAGATGAGTGCTCCCCCCATGCGGCGCAAGAATCCTACCGACGTGCGGTCCAGGAAACTCCCTTCCAACTGTGCCAACGCGAGACGTAGCGAACGGAGCCCCACCCACGCCGACGTGAGGAACACCAGCGCGTAGAAGATGACTCCAAACCATGTGCTGGGATGGATAAACTCACCATTGAGCAGCCGTTCCAAGGTCGTCATCATTGCCTCCAGAGTTAATTCCAATGACAGACCATTTTCATGTGGCCTCTTTGCAGAATACTCTCCTGAGTTTTGAAATGCGACCTATCGAAATGTGGATGTATCCCCGATCAATGAATTTCAGATTGTGTGTTCCAACTTTTCTGATATTGGCTACATCTCTGGCAGAGCTGCGCGATAGGACACTACGCGCTACTGGGTGAGGCTGGAACAACTGAGATTGAGCAGCTCAAGGAGAACGTCTATCGGGTGGAATATCGAACGAGTGGCTTCACGTCACACGAGCAAGTGCGCATCTGTCGTGATCACCGCTAAGCCATATTGCATCGCGGACGCGGCAATCCAGATATCATTTGTCGGAATCGGCGTCCCCGCGCTCCGCATCCATCGAGATCACATTTCCATATCCCATCTGCTGTAACGCATCGGCCGCCAGTGCCGATCGATAGCCTCCGCCACAATAGAGCACCACTGAGTCCTGCTTATCAGGAACCACCGACTCGATATCCCGCTCAATGATTCCCTTCCCCAGGTGGCGAGCGCCGCGAGCATGGTCCTTGGCGAATTCATGATCTTCCCGAATATCGATAAAATGGAACTGCTCACCCCGGTCGAGACGAGCCTTCACCTCGGCCACGGTGCACTCCTGGATGCGTCGTTTCGTCTGTTCGACAAGTTGCAAGAACCCCGGATTATGCTTCATGTTTCATCTCTCCTCCAATTACCAGGCTGCGGAGACTGGATTGATGGCAGCAATATGGCTGAAATGTTCCGTGCGGTGCGGACTCCGAACTAACGGCAGGATGCTCAAAAAGGCTGCTAGCAAGGCCGCAGCGAGCGAAGAGACGAGGAGGTACATACCAAGCTTCGCTTGAACCGCTCGCTTCGATCACATGCGAGCGGATAAGCA
>SWDG01000025.1:7108-8965 GCA_005116965.1 Nitrospira sp.
GTTCTGGAAAGGCCTCCCCGATCCGATCCAGAAACACCGGCTCCAGGCTGCCGGACAGTCTCAACAGGCTATACGTCGCGGTGCGAGCTCCCGCGCCATAGGCTCGATCCAATAATTCAGGAATATCATCGTCATTCAGGCCAGGAATGACCGGCGCAATTGAAATTCCTGTCGGAATGCCGGCATCGGAAAGCGCCTTCATCGCAGAGAACCGTTTCGTAATCGACGGAGCCTGGGGCTCTACTTTCCTGGCTATCTCATCTGACGAAAATGGAATGCTGAAGTAGACCATCACCCATGCTTCTCGTTGCACCCGAATGAGTACGTCGAGGTCGCGAAGAATCAAGGCACCCTTCGTGATGATTCCAACGGGATTTCGATACTCTGTACAGACCTCCAGACAGGCACGGGTCAATCCGTACTCTGCCTCGAGCGGCTGGTAACAGTCCGTGTTTCCAGAAAAGACGATCAGTTCTCCATGCCATGACGGCTTCTCAAAGGCACGCCGAAGCAGTTGCGGCGCATCCTCCTTCACGACGAGCTTGCTTTCAAAATCGGTTCCCGCACCGAACCCCCAATACTCATGGGACGGACGCGCATAGCAATAGGCACAGGCATGAAAGCAGCCGCGATAGGGATTCACGCTCCATCGAAACGGCAAGTCCGGGCTCTCGTTACGGCTCAAGATCTCTCGACTATCGTCCGCATAGAGCGTCAACGTGGCTGTGCCGGCTGGTTCAAGCAGGTCTCGATGCTGCGACTCAAATGGGTTGGGAGGATTGGAGATCTGACGCATCCTCGACATCCTGTTCTCCACACCCATTCGATGTCAATTCCATCGGGAAGCCATCGGCTCATGTCGCCTGAACTGGCCATTCATTGACTCTCCAGAAATCAGGTGCTAGATTCCAACCGCTTTTTAAGGAGCAATCTGTGTACGATCTGAAGCATCTCCGCGAAAATCTTGATCATATCCGCGAGGCTCTCGGACGACGTGGGAACGACGTCCCGTGGACTGATCTCCAAACATTGAGCGAAGAACGGCGAGCCGCGACGACACAGGTCGAGCAGTTCCGGTACGAACTCAATAAGGGCTCTGAAGAGGTGGCTCGGCTGCGACGAGCCAAAGAACCGGCCGAAGCGGCCATGGCCGCGATGAAGCAGTTGGGGGATCGCATCAAGGATGCTGAGGGAGCCCTCCGAAAGGTCGAGGAGGCGCTCACTGACGTCGCGCTTCGCATCCCCAATCTTCCCCATGCCTCGGTCCCGGTGGGGACTGATGCCTCGGAGAATGTCGAAGTCCGTCGATGGGGCACTGTGCCGTCTTTTTCGAGCCCCCCCAAACCCCATTGGGAAGTCGGAGAGCATCTCGGGATCTTGGATTTCGATCGAGCCGCGAAGATTGCCGGAGCCAGGTTTTCCGTCATGACCGGGGCTGGGGCCAGGCTGGAACGAGCGCTGATCAACTACATGCTCGATCTACACACCACCCAACATGGATATCGAGAGGTGCTGCCTCCCCTCATGGTGAATCGTGCGTCGATGACTGGGACCGGTCAGCTTCCGAAGTTCGAGGACGATCTCTTCCGCATGAAGGACGAAGACTACTTCCTGATTCCGACGGCGGAAGTACCGGTAACAAACCTGCATCGTGAGGAGATCCTGGCCGGAGACCGCCTACCGCTCCGCTATACGGCCTACACGCCATGCTTCAGACGAGAGGCAGGGTCCTATGGAAAAGACACGCGAGGTCTGATTCGGCTTCACCAATTCAACAAAGTTGAGCTCGTGACCTTTACGACGCCGGATCGTTCATACGACGAGCTGGAACGGCTGACAGGTCATGCTGAGTCGATC
>SWDG01000025.1:9065-12785 GCA_005116965.1 Nitrospira sp.
CGCTATTTTAGATTTTTTTTAAAAGGCGCTCTAAGACGAACTCGTAGATCTTTAGTGAGGCTGCAACAAAGGTAGCGAGAGTGGTAAGAGCTTGGAACATAGAGGAGAGGTCAACCATAGGGTAACCATCTTTACCATCGTTGGATAATACTGTCAAATTCACGCATAACGATGACGACACAACCAGCAGGGGAAGGAGTACTCTCACGGTTCAGTGGGTTTGCCCTGCCGCACCAGAACCCTCGCCCGCATATCAATGCTCACCAGCAGCTCATGCAGGCTAAAGAGCAGGATCGCCCCTTCACACATCATGCGCCACACCAGATTCCCTATGAGGAGGACCGCGACTCCGCCCAGGCGAGTCACAATGGGACCAACCTCATACTCATCCAGCGTATCGGGAGACACGATCGACAAGACTCCCGCGGCGGTAATGAAGCAGGCTCCGGCGAGATAGACCACTTTAATCAGCTGGGGAGTCACCAATTCCCGAAAGGCAAAATACTCCGCATGGAAACTTGTGTATCTCACCGATTTCACTCGCGGTGGACTCAATGCCTTCTCACACACTGAGCACTTCGTCACCGAGGCGTCACTTTCCGTGAAACATTGTGGGCATTTCAAAGCAGAAAGCTGGGGGCTGATCTTGCATTGTGCATGCGACACAGAATGGACATCGGGTAATGAGTGTGATTCGAGGATCTGACTCAAATCTCCAAGCATGTGCGTTGATTCAACCTCGGTTAATATTCTGGAGCTTCGACAATCGCCAGCACCCCAGCTCCGATTCTTCACACCTTGAATTGAGAGTCCAACTCGTGTACAACCCCCCTCCGCGAAGACACCGCCACGGAATGAGCAAATTGCACCAAAGGAGTCGAGATGGCCGCACAATGGTCCCTGAGTCAAGAAGAAGAAGACCTGCATCGCCAGCGTCTGTTTCATAAGGCGAGAAAGGGCGACGAGAAAGCCAAGGCAGAATTACAGGAAGTCTATGGCGTGCGACTCTGGTCAGAGAAAGAACGTGCCGCGTTGGTGTATGACACTCCTAAACGTGGGAAGCAGAAGGCTTGAAAGTAACCAGACATAGATCGGGTAAGAGCCACAAGGAGAGGTTCGGAGACTTTCGGGAACTAGGCGACATTGTCGCCTGTCTCCCTCAGAATCGGCACACTCTCCCTCCGGGATAAGCTCAGGTACCATTTCCGCTTTACGGCACCGCTTTAAAAGTGACCTGTACTCCCCGCCTCCAACAAGCCTAGCGGCATCATATCTGCTCGGTCACTGGTGGTCTTGCGCTGCACTGAAGCCGGTGACTATGCTGAACGGAGGGACCTGCATAGACGCCACACTCACCACAGCAAGTCAGAATGGAGCGAACTCATGGATTCACTGGTCACCTGGACAAAGGTCGTGTACGCCCTCCACGCGTTCAGCCTGCTGACCGGCATTATTGGCACTGCCACGGTGGTCGGCGCATTCCTCACCGGCTGGCCTTCGATCATTGCGGTCATTCTGAACTACATCAAGCGGAGTGAGGCTCGCGGCACCTGGCTAGACTCGCACTTTCGCTGGCAGATTCGAACGTTCTGGTTTGGGCTGCTCTGGATGGTTTGGGCTGCTCTGGATCTCCCTCTGTGGGGCCTTCATCATCGCGACCTTTGGGATTGGCCTCCTCTTCATGTGGCTCCCGATCGGTCTGGTCGGATTGTGGTTCGTGTATCGCATCATTCGCGGCTGGGTCACTCTGAGCGATCGACGCCCAATGGACGTGTGAACTCGACGGCCTTCATGAGCACACCACTCCCCTCCACAATTGGTACGCCTCCACCGAGTCATGGGGTCTTGTCCCGTGTTCGATTTGCACCACCATGACAAAAATGACGACCATATAGCTCCCTACTATCATCGAATAGAGTTTCAAAGACTTCTCCTAACCAGAACTCAGTCTGTAGCAAGCTGCGGCGATTGCTGATGTACTCAAATCAACTGCATCACGCTTGAGAAGCCAGCAATGGCACCCGCCCCCGTAGCGTTCTCTCGATCAGCTTCTGCTGCATTTGGGATAGCCGGGAAAAAGGATGTGTGCTATGGTGCGCTCGACCAGAGGGCAGACGCCTCTCGGTGGAGTTCCTCATTGAGTATGATTCGCTGCTCCTACCTACTATCTGGCCTTCTCATCTGTATTGTCTCCTGTACCAGCATGTCAGTGGCGCAGGCGCAAGCACCATCAGATCATCAGGATGTCCCCACTCAAACTGATGGCACTACTGATCATCACGGTCACGCCAGTGGACGCTGGGAAGGATCACCGGAAGGCATTGCCTATTCGGAGTTTAGCCATCACTTCACTGGTCTCTGCGACATGCTGTTTGGGTTTGCAGAATTAGGCCACGCCCTACAGTACCCCTTGCCATTATGGACCCGCCTTGCCCTGCCGACGATCCTCGGTGTAGTCGGAATCTACAATATGATCTGGAGTGACCATGACGCCTGGCCGATCGGCTCACTCAGCTTTGCCGACACATTTTTCGGCCAGGATCGGGAAATTATCGAGCACAAGTTCTGTGGAGTTCTTGCCATGGCCATAGCCCTGTGCGAGGCACTCCGACGAACCGGCCGTGTTCGACATCCAGCCTGGGCAGCTCCATTGGTATTCCTAACCCTGGCCGGAAGCCTTCTGCTCTTCGTCCATTCCCATGCGAACCATCCCGGCGCAGCCAGAATCGACCTTCATCATGCAGTGTTGGGAACCGTGGGAGTCATTGCGGGCCTGTCCAAAGGCCTGGCCTCCTGGCTACCTGGTGCATCGCCTCAGGTGAGGAAGAGGTTTGAGGTCGGGTGGGGAGGAGGCGTCGTTCTCTTTGGTCTTCTGCTCGTCCTCTATTCTGAATAGAACAGATGCTGCGCGGCTCGTGAGTAGTGCGACCTTGTTAGGGAAGGTCTCAATTGCACAGGGAGCAGGGGAGGGGCCGACGTGCTGGTCTTGAAAACCCCAGTATGCGAAAGTGCGAACCCCGCGAAAAGCTTCGAAACCACTCATAAACACTGGCGAGAACAACGCCCCTGGTAGTACCGTCCTCTACCGCCGTTTACCGTCTTTTACCATGGTTTCCCGCTTCGCTGTCCCCCCGAATTCCCTACCACATGGGACGCGATAGATCTGCCTCAAACTAGCTAGAATGCTATTGTCTGTCCTAGTTAACAAACGTGCTCGATACGGAGGCAGATTGATGACCATCTGGATTGATAACGGGAAAATTCCCGATGAGCCATATAGTGCCAGACTTGGTTTTTGGCTCCCACCCAATTCCCCCTATGGGAACTTCCAACTCAAATTAATGAAGATCTGTCAGCGCATAGATGAGGCAAATCGTAGGCTTACGGAGAGCCGTGCGTTTTGGGAACAGGCCCGACCGGATGGCATCTCTCCGCCCAATGCGCTCCAACGACACATCTATGCCAACGAACAAGCCATCTACCTTTTAAGGAGAACAGCCGACGAAATGATTTCGCTGATATGGTGCTTGTCCGAGTGGCAAACAAAAGGTGGTTGTCCAGAAAAGATAAAAGTAGACTGCATCGGTGCCTTGTTAGACCTATCCCCAGAAGAGTATCTAAAACCTTGGACTCCGCACATTCACATGCTTACCCAGTTAAATGAGATTGCAAATGCTTTTAAACATGGCGCGCTCAAACACCAAGTGCAACATATTTGGG
>SWDG01000025.1:12885-16243 GCA_005116965.1 Nitrospira sp.
CCTTCTATAAAGACGGCAGGGATTGGTTGAGGGCATTTTCAGAGCAAAATCTCCCTCCACCAGTAAATGAACAAGTGAAGGATGCCAGTCATTGAAATGCATATTCACACAGTACATAACCGACCTACTATACGCCCGTTTTACGACCGCTGGCCCTTTCGAAGTCCGCGCCGGGCTTGCCAGCAGTACGGACACCATGAGCTATTAGCGATAACATTTCGTGGAGTGGCCTCCCATTCATGTCCTACCCTGCACTGCCAAGAGACTTTAGTGTTACAGCTTACATATTCCGTAGCTAAACATTTCCCGCCACGTGCATTGGCGATTTCAGCCAACTCAGCTAAGCGCGTTACCTTTGTTTCATCCAAAATTCTGATGCCTCGACAAAATGGGCACCAGGTCCCTTGCTGAATACTATTTGGAACAGATTCCCAAATGTGCCCTTCCATGCAGCTCCATTGATGTTTAGTGCCAGCACCCATGTAATGCTTAGAAAGGAGCCTTCCGCCACGCGCTATCGCCATCTCGTTATAGTAATTCCACCAGTCAGGTGCATAGGCACGCATAAGATTCGTAGTGGCATTGGGGTCTGGTACTGTGATTCCTACCTCTGAGCAGCGCGCTAGAACAAATTCCCTAACCTTATCGACCGGTAGCATTGTAGGTATTTCAGGAACTATGATGAGGCGAACACCGTGCGTCCGGCAGAGCGATTCTTTCACAGTGTCAAGTTGTTGTCTCCGCGCAAGCGCCGTTGCATCTTTGGAATATCTTCCTTCAACAACGAAATGATACCGCCCATGATGCTCAAATGCGATGCCAAGCCCTTCATTGTATCCGTCCAGTTGTAATTTTCTACGCCCTCCGAGCTTCATCCACGTAGGGTATGCGCGAGAGAAATCTGCTTTGAAGAGTGACTCAAAGAAGGCGCGGCAAAGACGTTCTCCTAGTCCAGTAGAACACTCTGGGCACCAACTACCACGTTTTACGGATCCAGGGGTAGCATCCCACTTGTGCCCATAACGACACTGCCATGAGAGTTTTGTATGGTCATTGGTATAACGCTCTGATATGCATTCTCCACCGCGCTCGCGTGCGATGCATTGAATGTCATCTAGGTTGACGATTTTCCCTGCACAATAAGGGCACCAGGAACGTTGAATAGTATTGGGCGAAGCCCACCAACGATGTTGATGTGCGCACTCAAACTGTAGGACAGTACCCGCTGTGCCTCCATATTCAGTGGCAAGACATATCCCTCCCTTTTGTCTTGCACGCTTCTGAACTTCATCCAATGTGAGTCGGAGTTTCGCCGCAGTTTGCTTTGTTCGACAGATGCGGCACCATTGCCCACCGCGAATTTTAGAGAGCGTTGCCCGCCACCGATGACCGAATTTGCATTCCCAGAGAAGTGGTGACCGTGCGTTAGCATAAGATTCAGACAGACATCTTCCACCATTAATGATGGCAGCTTTCATCGCTGTTTCCAAAGAGAGAGGCTGGCTTTGTCCGCACACTGGGCACCAATGTCCAGCCATCACATTCTGAGCTGATGTGTGCCATTCATGCCCCTCCGCGCAGCGCCACTGAAGTATTGACCGTCGGTTATCGAATTTCGTCGAGAGGATATGGCCACCGTGCGAAGCGGCAATTTTGCTTAACTCCATAAGGGTAAATGGGGTATTCCCATAGCAACGCGGGCACCAATGACCTCCTTTGATTGAACTGGGGATTGCAAACCACTCGTGACCGTTACCGCAGCGCCAATGCAGGCGGTGATTCATCCCTCGATATTCATTGGAGATACACTTTCCTCCTCTCTTACTTGCAAGCTGCTGCATGTCTTCCAGGGTATAGCGCTTCATAAATCCTATTCAAAACACTACTGGGACTGGATTTACAAATTGAGAGCTTATATTTTGGCTTACGACAGGCAAAACGTCAAAAACGAGATGAGGAGGAGGACTCTCATGGGCCCATTGTCCTACCTTGAAGAAATAGATCCAAAAAGCCAAAAGGCTTGGGGGAATCCGCATCTTGAATTCTTATAAGATGCTTGAAGTCATAAAGGCCAAAATCAACTATTTTTTAAAACCATTACTCCATTTGTGGTCCTTGGGAAATAGCCATGCCCTATTCAAAACCAGGTCCGAACTCAGCAGTAGATAAGAACGTGTCCAAGAATGCTTTTTTCGGAAGATTGAGTCTTCTCAGATGTTCGATGACGACACTGTTATCAAGGATGAGAAGATTTCTTCGAACGCTGACCCATGCGCTGACTGCAACTACCTCTTTAATCCCCTTGCCTGTAATGCTCCGATACATTTGGCCGCAATCGATCAACAGCCACTCATTCAGATTCTCAATAAGATGTATCGCCTTCGAAGGTTTGTTGTGATAGTGCTTGAAAAAATTTCTTGCTTCAGTTAACTCCGCACAAGCCTTTGCAGATTCTGGTGATTGATTTGCAATATCGAAGAGTAGACTTCTGGCACTCTTTGGGTGCTGATCGAGAATTTCGTGTGCCGCCCATGCCAATGTATGGACCGATACGCTATCAGAAGTTTGAAAGAATAATAGGCACGCAGTCTTCAATTGACATTGAGCTGCTTCGAGTTTTGTGATTTTCTCAATCCTCAACACGCTATCGATACGATTAGCGACATAGTTCTTGCTAGAGCTTTCTCCTTTCATAGGCATCCATGATCGTATGATAGCAAGCGAGGTCGCGTCAAAACATAACTGCACCCCTAGGTGAATGGCCTAAATATATTTTAGACATCGACCAGAGTAGAATTCCGCCCGTCGGTCGTGGGAGCACAGCGCCCGATAGGCACTCGCCTCATTCGTGTGGACCAAGCCGAGCCTTACACCGGCAGACGCTTCGTGTCCGGGGGAGTTGTCGGTCCTAGAGACCGCCCCCAGTCGCAGAAGACTACAACACTAACTTATTAGATCCGCACGGGTTTAATTGTTTGTGTTGGAGGTCTCTGTGGCTTCTCTCGTCTCCCGTCATCGCCAATCCATTCGCCCCTCGACGCGCTTTAAGCGGCTTCCGGTCTGGGTCAGTAAGGCCGACATCGTCGCCTATCTCAAGCTCAGTCCGACCGACGCCCAAGCTCTCTTCGATAGCGCCTCTCGTCGATGCCTGATTGACGGCATCGAGAAAATCTCCAAGTACCAACTCCAAACCCCACCCTACCCTGACCTGATTCGGGTGATGCAGCGCCATCCGTCCCGTCCGTCGATTCGGCGGGTATGCCGTGACGCGATAGACTCACTGATCCGTCCCGCGTTATGACGGTTCCTGTTGAAAAAGCGAATGGGTGTTTACCCAGCCCACCGGAACCCCGTATAC
>SWDG01000025.1:16343-109414 GCA_005116965.1 Nitrospira sp.
TCGGCACCAGGTCCAGCGTCTGGACGATGAGCTAGTGGAGACAAGTCCGAGGAGGTTAACTAACCCAGAAAACGCGCCCCAGCCGGACCCTCACCGAGAAGGGGCTCAGACGCCTACCAACGAAACAATTGAATTTAAAGCGAATATTAGACACGGAGGGGTGACGGAGCGGCCGAACGTGCCGGTCTTGAAAACCGGAGATGGGGTAACTCATCCGCGAGTTCAAATCTCGCCCCCTCCGCCATATATCTGTAGGACCTTCGCTCACAAGACCCTCTGGTGTCATCGCTTGAAGAAAGGCTGGTCACCGAAAATGACCCAGGCCGTGACTTATAAGGGATTCACCATTCAACCTGCGCTTCGGCAGCTCGTGGATACCGGCCAATGGGAATTGAATGTCTTTATTTCATGGACCACTGAGGACGAGGAGGACAGTCGGCATTTCGTGAAGACTGGTCGGTATGCAACTGAGGATGAAGCGACGGTCCAGTGCATAACCTATGGTCAACAGATCGTGGACGGCCAGGTTCCCGGCTCATCGGTTGGTTAATACCACCAACCATCCGAATAGTCAGCGCTCACGGAGGCACGTCATACGACTCGCTCTGGCTCTGCTTTTCACCCTTTTGAGCGCTTGTGCCGATCTCAAACCCGATCAGGCTTCGAATCCAACTGGCAGTCTATCAAACCAGGAACGTGAGGCACTGCATCGGCAGGCTCGTGACGATGCGCAACAGTCTCGCGAACGGTACATCGCGACCACCCGGCCCGCTCTTCAACTGAAGTTTTCACAGGAATACCCCACCATGAACGAAGCAGACCTTGAACTCCTGGTCAATGATGCGTTGGAGAAGGGGTTGCGATCGGCGGCTGGGCACCAAGCGGATGGTCCCATCAGGCAGCCCCAAATGGATTGTATGTCTTCCTCATGGAGAAATTCTGCTTTTTCAAATTGCTGTTAGCGAACATTATGCGCAAGGACTTACTTGATGCAGTCTATGTGGGGACAGAAAAGAACAGACAGCGAGAGGATGTAATTGGAGATCGTAACAGCTGACCCGGTACAAGTGATGGAGGAATCCATGGACAGTGGGAAATGTGGGATCGATCCGATTACAATTCAGACCATACGGCAATGTCTAGAAAAGCAATTTTCAGGCGTAACGTTCAGTCAGAATATCAGGCCGACGTTTGTCTTTCACCACGGCGTCGAGAAGCACTCTTGGCACGTGGTCTTTAACGAGCAGTTTTTAGCTGACCACATGGCCATCGAGGAGTTGGAGCATTTTGTAGAGAGCAAGGTGATCTCGAAGGTCCTCAAGAATCCAGGGAAACGAATTCAGATTTCGAAGTTTGGAGACATCACTGTCGAAGAGAAAAATCCATCGTAGGTATACAGCGGCTTGACAGGAATGCGCCTAGATCGACACGCGATGCGCATGCTACCGAATGGCATCTGTAACCGACAGACCATCGCCAGCCAAACTGGCTGGGAGATGCGAATGTTGGCACCACACCGTCAACCCACGAGGACATCATGGCCAACTACCCGCAACAGATACCATTCCAACGGTTACTGGTTCGATTTGTCTCGACGTCCACGCCGATCGAACGGCATCTGCTGGCCGGCAAGCAGCTCACGGACACCGAACGTGATGTGATCTATAACACCGTACTCATCCTTCAAGCGGCGTTAGAAGTGTGGCAGAAAAAGCACAGCAGATCTCCGCGGAAAAGACCTCGTCATGATCATTAATGGTCATGACGCTGGCGCGAGCCAACGGTTTTGGTACCGGGCGTTTCGAGACCCACCGTCCTATTCCAATGCCAGCACTCGGAGGAGGAACAGTTGATCCAGCAGCTCACCGCGAACATGTACAGGAGTCAGCCATGAAGACAAGTCTCGCGATGCTCATGAGCATGTGCGCACTGATCCTGGCAAGCTGTGCAGGAATAGAGTCGAGACAGCCCCTGCACACTGTTGCGTCGGTGGACCTCGCCCGTTACGCCGGAACGTGGTATGAGATTGCGCGGCTCCCCATGTGGTTTCAGCGCCACTGCATCGACTCCAAGGCCGTCTATACGATTCGTCCTGATGGCACGATCGGCGTGCACAACGAATGCGTGACCGATACCGGGGGGCTCGATCAAGTCGACGGTATCGCGACGATAGTGGATACACACACGAATGCGAAACTGGCCGTCACGTTCGACAATTTCTTCGCGCGGCTTGTGGGCCCGTCCAGAGACGGTAACTATTGGATCCTCGATCTCGACCCGGATTATCAGACGGCTGTTGTCGGCACGCAGAACCGCCGCTATCTCTGGATACTATCCCGCAGCCCACATCTTGACGATGTGACCTACCAACGTGTGGTCGGGAAAGCTCAGCAACTTGGCTTTCCCGTTTCAGACCTGATCCGAGCGAAACGCCGCTCACCCATGTAACGGCCGTGATGCGCGCAGACTGCCCAGTTGACACTCGCCTCTCCACCACGTAGGTTTTCCATTTTTTCAACCTCGCACTGACTCAACCGGACACGCACACCATGGACTGGTCGTTACTCATCGGCCTTCTGACGTTCATCATCTGCACAGGAGCAGGGATATACTTTTGGCGTGGATTCGTTGATCGACTGAGGAACGACTTCCGGGCTGAGCAGCCCGCTCTGCGCATCACCAACCTCTCGGCGTTCCACGCCGGAGATGTCATCACACTGACGCCTGACTTGGAGAACGTCGGGCAAGGAGTCGCGTACGATTGCGTGCTTCAGCTCAGCGGATGGGAGGGCAGTTTTTCGGTCAAAGCCCTGTATCCTCATGGGCCTCGGTATCACAAGCACTCAATCCCCATCGTGCTGGGGCCGGCCACACCGATCCGCGTGAAACCACTCAGCCGGTGCTATTTGAGATTAGTCTGCCGTGATCGCTGGGAGCAGCCGTACGAATATTGGTATCCCGTGACCCAAGTAGAGAATCTGAACACTCGCCTGTATGACGTTCACATCAACCTTGCACAACCTGAACTGACTGAGCCGAACCCATCTCTCTGGAAAATATGGAAACTCCTTCGGAAGATTTCTGCCCATGATTGACCTGACAAGACCGGCATCCTTTCCAGGCGCGGACGACAGTTCCGTAGGGATGGGATCACGCTGGATGGGCAATTCCTGGCCTTCACCGGTTTGAACGCCGAGGAGCGATACCAGGCCCCCTTGAACCCTTGCATTCTGAATTCCTGAACCGTACCATTTACTCCACCATCACAGGGGATAGCCGTGCTCATGAGGACCCCTGTAAGACTTCAGCGAGCCGTTCGACTGACACACGTAACCAATGAAGGAGAGCCCCGATGCCACCTACAGTTCAGATCGATCCAATCGTGAAGATCACGAAGACTGATGAGGAATGGAAGAAACAACTGCCCCCCGCCGCCTATCGTGTCTTGCGGCATGAAGATACAGAGAGAGCATTCGTCAACGCACTGCATGACAACCATGAGTCAGGGATCTATTACTGCGCCGGCTGTGACTTACCGCTCTTCTCATCCGAGCACAAGTTTGACAGCCGTACCGGTTGGCCCAGCTTCTGGCAGCCGATCGATCCACGCGTAATCGAAACTCACACCGATTCCAAATTCTTCATGTCCAGAACGGAAGCCCATTGCGCGCGATGTGAGGGCCACCAGGGCCACGTCTTTAAAGATGGGCCGAGGCCCACCGGCCTGCGGTACTGTATCAACGGTGTCGCGTTGAAATTCGTGGCCGGCTGATCGGTACGACTCATTACCATCTTCCTCTCGATCACAGGGGTTCCCGCCCACCACAGCGCACACCCTGCCGTGGCTCGAGCCCCACTGGCACTCCGCCGTTCATTCACGGTACAATCCTCCACCACGGATCATCAAGGCAACGTTGCGATGTTCTCCCGCATACTACCGTACACATTTCTTGGGCTGGCTCCGCTGCTTCTTTCGTGCAGTGAGTCATCCAGCCTATTCAGCTCGAAAACATCCCCTTGTTCTCTTTTGACAGTTGCAGACGTGGAACGGGTGCTTGGAGAACCAGTTCAGGAGGGGACCCTGGCTGATCCAACAACCTGTCTCTTCAAAGCCCACCGGAATGCGGGAAATGCCGTCACGATCCAGCTGGACAAAGCACCTGGTACGGACCGACGGGCATGGTTCAATAAAGAGCGTCTGCGCCGCGACAGCTATCTTGTTCCAGGCCTGGGCGATGGAGCGGTGCGAATTGACTCCTCTCCGACCCTGTCCCGGCTGACCTTCATGCATAGAGACGCGTTTGTGACCGTGATCGTCTCTTCGACCCAACAGAAACAACTTGGTGAATCGGTCACCCAATTGAGCAGGACCGCCGCAACCCGATACGGCGCATCCTTGACGGCCACGCTCCCTCCCTCCGCCCCACCCTCCATGTCTGACCGTGGAACCCACACTGAGACCGTCGCTCCACCGGCCCCCGTCACGCTCACACAAACACGTCATGCCCCGTCAGGTACCCAGCTCGGACCAAAGAAAGCGACGTCGTTTGATCCGACGAGCCTGGTTGGAACCTGGCATACGCATCTCACACAAGGGACGACCCAGCACGACCTGCTCCTCATCATTCAGCCCAATCTCACGTGGTCACTCTCATCCATGATGCAGTTTGACGGAATTTTGAATGCTGAAGCAGGTCTGTGGTCACTTGAGCGAGCCAACACGTTCAAGGGCCTTGGATGGAAAGGGACCTACCGCAAGGCGACGTCCAAATCGTTCACGAGTACCGGCAGTGTTCAGGCGACCTGGACAAGACTGTCGATCGATCAAAACCCCGCGCGCATTCCAGCCGAGCTCTGGAAACTCCGACAGGACGCCACCAGCATACCGGTTTTTCAACTCAAGACTGTTGATTCTGATCTCGTCGGCCAATGGGAGGGATCCGGTACCTATGCCGGAGGTTCCGCCTCCTTCGTGTGGCTCATCAAACCCTCCGCCGCGACTGATCTGCTGATTGTCAATACGCTGCGCGGGACCGTGCACACCAAAGACGGCATCCCACAACTCCAACCTGTTCAAAAGCAGCACCAACGCGTCAGCGTCATCGCCTTCCATGACCGAGGATTTACCACGGCGGATGGGAAGACCAACCTCCGATGGACCAAGGTTCGTTCTGAACCGACGGAAGACCGTCAACTGTAGCGATCCCCTCTTTGGTCGCGTAGCCTTTCGAAAAGGATCCCCTCTCATGGCAGACACAAAAGCTCGCATCGGATTCGTCGGTGTAGGTCGGATGGGGGCCAATATGGCCAGACGCCTGAAGGATCACGGGTACCGCATCGCGGCAGTTCAGGATCGTCATGCCACCGCATCGCAGTCGCTGGCACTTGAACTGGATTCGGAAGCAGCCGCGTCACCGGCGCGGGTCGCGGAAATATCCGATATCGTCATCACCGTCGTATCGGACGACGCGGCGATGCGGGACATTTATGCGGAGATGGACGCAACCAGCCTGATGGCCCACGCGAAAGATCGACTGTTTATCAACTGTGCGACTCTTACGCCGGCGCTTCACATCGACATCGAACAGGCCGTTGAACGGCAGGGTGGTGCAGCCCTTGAAGCCTGTATGGCAAGCAGTATCACCCAGGCTCGGCAGGGCACCCTGTATCTCATGTGTGGGGGCAAGCAGAACGTGTTCAACCGGGCTCGCCCGGTGCTGAACAGCCTCGGTACGATCGTACGATATATCGGCCCAGCTGGAGAAGCGGCAACAGTGAAAGCGCTCGTGAACATGGTGATGAACAGCAATACCGCCGCGCTGGCTGAAGGGTTAGGACTGGGGAAGGCACTGGGAATTGATCTGACTCTCCTGCGCGAGGTATTCAGTCAAACCGGAGCTGCCTCGCGAGTACTGGAAACAGATGGAGAAGATATGCAGCTCCGTGCGCACGACTGTTACTTTTCAGCAGCCCACGCCGCGAAAGACTCGGCCATCGCGCTCGACTTGGCCAAAGGAGCCGGCCTCTCCCTACCACTCGCACAGGCAACATTGAACCAATATCGACGATTGATTGAATTGGGCAAAGGTGATCTGGATAAATCTGCGATTGCCGAACTGACGTTCCCTGATCGGCTCTGATTGCCAGCAACCTTCAGCTCATTGCAGGAATCTCGCTGTGCAAGGAAGGAGCACCACTGTCCTCCAAACCCTACGCTAGGGTTCCACGCATAGAACTGGTTGATATCCTGAATGTTGTGTCAGTCACATGGAAAATCAGACGATCCCCTCGTTCTCTACAACCTTCACAGGTGAAAACACTAACAGTCCGTGTAGCAAGCTAACAAACTGATTTCATTGAAAGATTTAGTTGATCTCTATTGGTACGGATGATGCCACATCTCCTTACGTAACATTTGGCCCACATGAGCCTTCAACCTGGAGGGCGTAATGACGTATATCGTGGGACTGCTATCGTTTGTACTGTTGTTCGCCCTGGGAGTCGGAGCTGCCTTCATCGTGACGAGCCTGTGATGGCATAACCACAAGCAGGCAGCCCACTCATTCAGAAACCACTCGGCCAGAGTATCCATCGCAGAGAGGTCGGCTCTCAGCTTGATGCTTGCTTGAGCGCACTCAAAAGAATGCCTGATCTCTTTATTGCCTGCTATGATAAGGAATTGGATCGGCAAAAAACTGATGTTGAGAAGTTCCGGAGGGACACCACAGCTCTAACAAATCCCACGGAGGGTCAACGGCCAGAATTACAGAACAACCGCTCGACTCTTGACGTAACATCAAGCTGTTACATGAAGAACCGTCGAACCTGTTCCTGAGGGACACAACCAACGAGCAAATCCCCGTCCGGAGATACGAGGAGGGGAACTCCATTTTGACCCGTTGCATGCCAAGCTGTTTCCCATTTCTGCGCAACGACCTGGTTCTCCCCATCAATATCTTCAGTGAAATATTCTCCCGCCAACTGCTTCAACACAAGCGGATCGGAAATATCTCGACCATCGCACCAAAAGGCACGGTAGGTTCGCTGAACAAAGTCCATTCCGTTCTGTAAATCCTTTCGCAAGAGCGCAACCGCTTGTTCAATCGCCGGCAGGGTATTGGGCTTTCCAGGCGGCAATGCAATTGGCAATCCCGGCGCCAATCGCTGCACCATGGCAACTTCGTGCCGCAATTCCGCCCCCAACGAGCCCTCCCACGGTTTCATGGGACGGGGCAACTGCGGTGCATGCTGAACCCCACGCCACTCGCACCGGCCGACCACACCCATCTCGTGCAGCCGTTCATGCAGTGCATAACAAAATGGGCAATTAAAATCGCCATAGAGCAGAAATCGATCAGATGCAGGAGTGGAATTCATGACGACACTGTACCGAAGTGGCGAGAGAGAGTCTAGCCCTAGATATACCGCTATAGAGCGTAAGAAAGTTCCGATGAATCAAAACTTTCAGACAGCAATCAGCCCACACGGTTCTTCGATGTTTGGTGGAATCAGGAGTTGGCTTGTTGTAACAGCTCTTGAAGACTTGCACGAAGTATCGGCAACGTCAACGGCTTCGTCATGACTTTATCCATCCCAGCTTGGTGACACTTCTGGGCATCTTCATCGGAGGCATGGCCAGTGAGAGCCATGATGGGCAGATGGCTCGGTGTCCCTTCTTCGCGACGACGAACTTCTCGCGTGGCTTCATACCCATCCATCTCCGGCATCTCACAATCCATCAGGACAACGTTATACACTGTTCGAGTGATTGCTTCCACCGCTTCACGGCCCGTGCGAGCAATTTCGACATGACAACCGAGCTTCTGCAAAAATTTGCAGGCCACCACCTGATTGATCTCATTATCATCCGCAACCAGTACTCGCAGAGGTCCGACCTGTTCTCCCATACTACGTTGATCCGTTCCCAAAGAAGATGCGGAGGCATCCCGATGTATCGCGGGCAAAAGATTGGTGGTGTAGGCGAATGTACTGCCCTGGCCAATCGAGCTCTCGACCGTAATGGCACCGCCCATCAGCTGGACAAGCTGATTACAGATCATGAGACCAAGTCCGGTTCCACCAAATTTTCTTGTCGTCGATGCATCGGCTTGTGCATAGGCCTGAAAGAGACGTGCTTGCTGTTCAGGCGTCATCCCAATACCGGTATCCTGAATGCGCCACTGCAGAACGACTGAGTCCGATCCCTCCATCCGTCCCTGTTTCAAGGAGACCGAGACCGTCACCCGTCCTCGTTCGGTGAATTTGATCGCATTTCCAACAAGATTAAAAAGAATCTGTCTCAACCTGATCGGATCCCCGCGGAACTCTCCTGGTACGTCAGGATCAATCTGCACTGAAACGGTGAGACCTTTCTTGGAGGCCAACCCCTTCGTCAATGTTGTCACGTCACAGATCAGTGATCGCAGGTTCACATTGGCCACTTCCAACGTCATCTTGCCGGCTTCAATTTTTGAAAAATCGAGAATGTCGTTCACCAGCGTCAGTAACGCATCCGCAGAACGATGCATCGTCTCGATGAGCTCCCGCTGCTGGTCGGTCAATGATGTGTCTTTAAGGAGCTGCGTGCACCCCAGTACCCCATTCATCGGAGTCCGAAGTTCATGGCTCATGGTGGCGAGAAAGATGCCCTTTGCCCGCGTCGACTCCTCAGCCGCTTCTTTCGCTCGACGCAAGGCCACATCGGACGTGATATCAAGCCCATAGGCACGAACGAGTTTCAATTCCTCAAGGGGAAAGAACGACCAGGCAATAACCCGATCAGCCACGACATGTTCAACCCGCATGAGAGCGGAATTGGTCGTGAGACATTCCTGCAACATGGCCGGTAGAACAGCCGGAAACATCACTTCGATCCCGGCTTCGAGTAGCCCACATTGAGCCATTAGATTGAGCATGCCGGTGTTGGCATACAGCATGGCACCCGTCGCATCAAACTCCACAATAGGATTCGGCGCATCCTCGGCCAGCCGTGCGGCGCGTTGCACATCTCTCTGAATCTCCATGGCATCGGTCAGATCACGGACCAGGACCATGCCACCGACTGGCACGCCCTGTTGGGTTCTGGGCCAGAACGAGAGCGAGAGCTCAAACTGAGTCCCATCCTCTCGATCCCAAAAGTGGGAAGGGATCACGACAAGCTCGCCGGTATTCACCATCCGCGTGAATGGACACTGGGTCGCCTCACTCTCGCCCGATGTGAAGCATCCAATAAGATCGTGAAACCCCAGTCCAATCACATCGCGTGTTTGCCCGACAAGTTGCTGGGCCACAGGATTCAGGAACAGAATGCGATTGTCGTGATCCAAGAAGAAGATGGCCTCCGGAACCGCCTCCAGGATCAGGCTCGTCTCCTCTCCTACCAGCACACGTGATTGCCCGGTCTTGGGTTGGGAATCAGAGGTTGAGGTGTTAAAGGCAGACATGATGCGCGAGTCCGGATTGTTTTAGCTCTCCAACCTATCGGTCGAACGAAGGTCCGTCTGTAGTATGGATAGACACGATTCCTGGAGTACGGCATGGGATGCAGTCAGTTGATAGCCGTTGATACACAGGCCGCTGCGGAGCTTAAGTTCTTCCTGGACAAACCGATAAGACTCTCGACAAGGCGTACTAGATCATCCAACGGAGGTGTCTATGATATCCGCCATACACACCGCATTCTCAGGCCTGGCTGCCTTCGGCAAACAGATCGAGGTCGTTGCACACAATGTCGCCAACGTCAATACGGACGGGTTTAAGAAATCCCAAACGGAGTTCATCGAAATACCTAGCGGTGGGGTCCTCCCTGTGGTCGAGAAAGATGACTCCTCCGGCCCAACGGTTCTTCGCGACAGCGGTGGGAATCAAACCACGGTCGAACTCTCGAATGTTGAGCTTGGTGAGGAAGCGGTGCAGCAGATCCTGGCTCAACGGAGTTTTGAAGCAAATCTCCAAACCTTACGAGCAGGAAATGCGCTACTCGGCAGTATCCTGGACATCAAGAAGTAGCAGGGGTTGTACCGATGGGCTCAAGGCATAGCATTCACGGCTGTCACTATGCTATGTCGAGCCCATGGCGTCTCCCCGTGTCCTCTTATTGCTTCCCCCTTTGACTCAGCTCAACACCCCGTACCCATCTACTGCCTACCTAACCGGGTTTCTTCAGTCTCGCAATATTGCCGTTGAGCAGGCGGATCTCGGCATTGAGATGGTGCTGCGCCTCTTCAGTCCCGAAGGACTACGACATATCTTCCAGCAACTGCACGGCCTGGAACGCTCCCTTCCCAGGGAAGCCCTCGGCATGATGAGGGCCGAACACTCCTACGTGGGCATGATCGGACCGGTCGTCGCTTTCTTACAGGGCAAACGCTCCGACCTTGCTTCGTACTTGATTCAACCCGGAGTATTGCCTCAGGGCCCACGATTCCGAGGGCGTAAGACATTCGCGCGCGCGGTGTCAGTGGAGGATAGAGCCAAACAATGGGCGACGTTCTTCCTCGAAGATCTCGCCGATTTGGTGCAAGCCACGATTACGCCGCACTTCGCCTTGAGCCGCTATGCCGAGCAGATCGGACGCAGCGCCTCATCGTTTGATCACATCGCCGCTGCCTTGGCGGAACCACCGAGTGTGACTGATGAATGGCTGCTAGATGTATTCTGGGAACACGTCAACCGAGTCAACCCCTCGCTAATCGGTCTCTCCATACCATTTCCGGGTAATCTCTATGGGGCATTCCGCATCGCAAAGGCGCTCAAGCAGCAGCGCCCTGATCTTCCGGTAGCCATCGGTGGCGGCTATGTGAACACGGAATTGCGCCGGGTTACTGACCCACGAGTGTTCGACTATGTCGACTTTATTACACTCGACAACGGCGAACGGCCGCTCCTCTCCTTAATTGAACATCTGTCCGGTGTGCGCCATCGCCAATCGCTGTGCCGCACGATGTATCGCCACAAAGATCAGGTGATCTATGCGGATGATCCCTCGTCAGGCGACTTCACGATGAACGATATCGGCTGTCCAACCTATCGAGGCCTGACGCTGGATCGCTACCTGACCATTCTAGACAGCACCAACCCCATGCATCGTCTCTGGTCGGAAGGCCACTGGAATAAACTGACCGTGGCACACGGCTGTTATTGGAAGCAATGCACGTTCTGTGATGTGGGACTGAACTACATCAGTCGCTACGAAATGACACCGACCGAGCGGCTCATCCAGCAGATCGAACAACTCGTCGCCGAGACGGGACGAACAGGGTTTCACTTTGTAGACGAGGCCGCTCCACCTGCCGCACTGAAGGCATTGGCTCTCGCCCTCCTGGAACGACGGATGTCTATTACCTGGTGGGGCAATATCCGGTTCGAGACCGCCTTTTCACCGGACCTGTGCCGCCTTCTCTCCGCCTCTGGCTGCATTGCCGTCACAGCAGGACTCGAAGCCGCATCAGACCGACTATTAGACAACATGAAGAAAGGCATCACCGTCGATCAGACTGCACTGGTCGCTGCTGGGTTCAAGGATGCCGGTATCCTGATCCACGCCTATCTCATGTATGGGTGTCCATCGGAGACGATTCAGGAAACTGTCGATTCACTCGAACGTGTCCGCCAACTTATTGCAGCAGATCTCCTTCAATCAGCCTTTTGGCACCGCTTCACGGTAACAGCCCACAGCCCAGTGGGACTGGATCCCTCTGCCCATGAGTTGCGCATTCTTGGGCCAGAATTCCGAGGCTTCGCGGAGAATGACCTTCTGCATCACGACGACCGCGCAGAAACACCAGCCTGGCTTAGTGAAGGGCTCAGACGATCGCTCTTGAACTATCTTGAACGACGTGGACTCGATCTCGATGTCCGTCAGTGGTTCGAGTATGAGGCACCTCGTCCTCAGGTATCTTCCTCATGGCTCAGCCGCTTGCTCAAGAAACGGACGAGTGATGACCATTCAGACTTGGAACGACGTGTGGTCTGGCTTGGTGGAGCCGTGACTTGTGAACGCATCGGAAAGAGATCAACGCTCACTCTGACAGGTGGCCGGAAGGATCACGTCATCACCCTGCCGGAACCAAAGGCTCAATGGTTGGAGCAATTGATTCGAGAGGCTACCCCCCAGCAAGCATGCCGGACTTATCCGCATATGCGGGAGGCTTGCCAACGGTTTCCTGGCGCGGAATCAACGTTCAACGCCTTCCTGGCCACCCCTTCGTGGAAAAAGATTCGCAACGCAGGCCTCGTGCTTGTATAGCGCTCTCTTTCTTTCTATTCGCCCATTAACAGCCAAACATCAACTCCACAGTGCCACGAGGGGACTGTTCAATAAGGAAGACAAAAAGAAGGAGCCGGAATCCACGTTGTGGATTCCGGCTCCTAATTGAAGCACATTCAGTCCTTCTCCGGTAACCTACCCAATAACCAAACTCCCTGCGCACGATCGACTATTCTCAAGAAGCCAATTCGAGACCATACCATCCGAGTTAGTACTGCAGCTGCAACGCGACGTGGAACGAATCGACCTTGTTGCCGGTCGCATTCGGCCCAAAGTTGTTGAATGGCCCCTTGGTTTCCAAATCGCCGTACCGGCCATAGACAGAAACGCGAGCATTGTGCCCGGAGATGATGTAGTTTAGACCATACTCCCACTCCTGTCGCATGGCACTATACAGCGGATCGATACTGACGAACCGCACATAGGGCTGAAACCGTCCAATGCCGACCTCATGCGGAATCAGGTACAACCCGTACACGGTCCAGGAATGGCCATTGAACATACAGAAACAATCCCCACCGGCAAAGGCTCCCGTCCCGTAGTTGGCCCAGTACCGCTTGAATTCCGCATTGAACGTAAACACGCCCATATTGTTCGGCATCAACTTTTCCACCAAGAGGTCGACGGTCGCCCCGGTGAAATCACTGCGCCCCAACGTGGGAGAACCCGCGCCATCTTTTTGATGGATCACGTTGCCCGAAATCGCCACGATATCTCCCGCCGTCCCATAATAGGTCCCGGAGGTGTAGTAGCCGGGGTTGTTTTCATCGTTCAAGAGGTTCCATTGCAGACGACCGGCATATAACAGGCTGCCGGTGTTGTTCGGTCCCCCGCGCGCCCCTGTGAACACCGACGCCACGTACAACAAGTGGGTCCCGAAGGGATGGATTTTGCCGAAGAAGACCGCACCGTTGTCACGACCATAGAGCCCCGCCTGCCCGCCAGTCGCGCCATTGGGACCGCTGGGGAAGTTGCCGCTAAAATCTGCGGAGTTGAACGGCGTCCGGAAGCCATCGAAGGTCGCATGGTAGAACGGCCCGTTCAATTCACCGCGCTCACTCGGCACCAAGGTGCGTCCCACCCACAGGTTGACCGTCTCGCTGATCTCGAATTTCCCGATCGCGTCGAGCAACCCGATATTGGAGTTGCCACCAAACTGGCCGCCCGTGCCGGTCCCCCCGACCCCGCAGTTAAAACATTCGGTGTTGAAGGTGAACTTCACATACTTGTGGATCTGCCCATCGATGTAGATACGCGCATTGTTGATGTTGAAATCGTTGCTGTAATGGCCCCCGGCCGCCCCCTCTTGGCTGTTGAAACTGGAACGGATCCCCATCCCGACGGAAATCCACTTGTCATCATCGGCTTTGATCATGCCACCAGCATAAGCACTCGGCAGCGTGGATCCCAGTCCAGCCACCAGCGCCGCCATGGCCCCAGCAACTACAAACCGTTTCCACCGCCTCGTAAGATGTTCCTTCATACTGATGCCCTCCCTTGTGAGTATTAAGAAACCACTGCCCACCTGCACTGATATCCAAAAACGTATACAACCAGGAAGTTGGCGGCGAGTATGCCTAAGTGCTCGAAAGATAGCAAGAAACTTTTCTCTACTTGCTTCCACATGTCACAAATATACATATGTATTTCTGCCTGTCCATGTAAATACAGAAAGCGATCAGGTGGGATACTGATGTGGTTTTCACCTGCGCACCTCAGCATACCCTGCGCAGATCGCGTGCAAACCGCATCGTCACTGACTCGTTTTTCATTTGTCACCATACGTACCTTTACTCGCCTACGTAGAATGCCCCCGCTGTGACGCGGTGGAAGAAGCGCACCGAGTCTCCTCTGCCTAGTCGGCCAGGGCCATTTGGCAGCGTGCCGACACCTTGTCGAAAGGAGAACAGGTTTCGGCTAGTTTCGCCAAAGAAACCAAGCCGACCACTGCTGTAAAGGCATAGGCTCGACCGGTGTCAAGCAATCCTTGTACCCCAGATTCTATGTACGTGGCGATTCTACCGTCCGACAGAATTAGGAGACGGATAACTCTGAGGTTTATGCCTACACGTAGAAATATTGGAGGAGGTAACTCATAGATAAATAAGAGCCAGGCAGAAGAAGCTCATCATCCTCTGCCTGGCTTTCTTCAGTACACCGGTAGGAGCCTATCGGTTCGGCTGAGGAGTGTAGCGGAGATACGGCTTCACAGTCGTGAAGCCTTTAGGAAACAGTTGTTGTGCTTCTGCATCACCCACTGCGGGTGTAATGATGCAATCTTCACCATCTTTCCAATTCGCCGGAGTGGCGACCTTGTATTTCGAGGTCAGTTGAAGCGAGTCGATCACTCGCAACAACTCATCGAAGTTCCGTCCGCAGGAAGCGGGATACGTCAAGGTAAGTTTGACCTTTTTGTCCGGACCGACAATAAAGACCGATCGCACCGTCATATTGTCGATGGCGTTGGGATGGATCATATCGTACAGTGTTGCGACCTTCTTATCCGGATCGGCGATGATGGGGTAATTCATCGTCGTCTTTTGCGTTTCGTTGATATCGTTGATCCAGCCTTTGTGGGAATCCATCGGATCCACACTAACCGCAATCACTTTCACGCCCCGCTTCTTGAACTCCGGCGAGATTTTGGCCACAGTCCCCAGTTCCGTCGTGCATACCGGAGTGTAGTCCTTGGGGTGAGAAAACAGAATCCCCCACCCGTTGCCCAGCCATTCGTGAAAATTGATCGTGCCCTCTGTCGTCTCTGCCGTAAAGTTTGGCGCGTCATCGCCCAGCCGTATTGCCATGAGATACCTCCTTGTGTCGTGATCACCTTCAAGTATCGTTGTACCTTACTGTGTCCCATCAGATGAGTTCAAGGGGGGCACGTCTTAAAACGTCGGCGGTCTGACATCGCACGACAAGCTGCAGTACTTGGGGAAAGGCATTCCACCCACCTTGGCCATGACGGCTGACAGGCGACATTCAGCACTGCCCCCGACTCAAGTTTCTCAATAGCCTTGCCGATATGGCTCACGAGAACCTTCATGAAGGAGCCGAATATGGACAGCACAGATACATCGCGCACAAAACTCCATATTTCCAAAGACCCAATGTACCTCATGCTCCGCGAAGGCTGTATCAAAGAGTTCAACGTCAAGAAAGCTTCCGGGGACAAATGCGACCTTCGAGGCTGCGATCTGCGCGGTCTTGACCTTCGAGGCTTGGATGCCAACGGGCTGGATTTCAGCGACTGCTATTTTCGGCAATCCGACTTGCGTGGGATCGATTTGAGTAAAGCTAATATGGATGGGGCCAGCATCAACGCTTGTAAGATCTCAGGCGTCCTCTTCCCCCGAGAACTCAGTGCGCCGGAGATTGAACTCTCCCTCTTACATGGGACACGCATGCGGTACGGGGTAACATAACAGACGGCTCACGCCTCAGCAGCGTCTGTCATCCCGTGAAGCGTATCTCCTTTCCTCAATCCTGAGTTCCAAGTTGCACGTTCAAAGTTTCAGGTTGCGGGAAAGCCAGAACTTGAAACCTGAAACTCGAAACCGTTGGCCGATACACGTAACTGAAAGGTGGACATTTAAGAGCCAGCAGAGAGGGATAACGGAGTCCGCACCTTCTCATGACCAGACTCAGCAGCGCCCGTATCGAGAAGAATGACTCGTTCCTCTGTGAGCGTTCCACCCTCTAGGAGATGATGGCGGATCGCCTCGGCGCGCTGGTGGGCCAGCGCCTCTAATTCGCTCGGAGAAATTTGGATGGCCACCGCGAGTTTTCGCTTCATGTCTTCCACGGTCGGCTGTGTGGGTTCCGCCGGTGTCACTGATGGATCAGACGCAGGAAGCTTCGCATACAGTTTTTCCACCAACCGTTGCTCTTCTTTTGGCGACAGTTCTTCCTGATCTGGCTTCTTCTCGCCATTCATCGCGAACAGCTGCTCTCGAAGTTTCATCGTTTGAAGCACCGCCACATCACGCATCGCATCGGTCGTTCCCGTGATATCGAGTCGGAGTCCTGCCCGCTCATCCAACGCCTTCTCCAAGGCTTCAAGCTTTGTCAGTTCCGCATCAGCCAGCAAGGCGCTCCCGGGTTGAAATTCGATAAATTGAAGATCTTCCTCGCTCCCACCACCTGGCACGAGCTTTCCCATCAGCGCAAACGGCGACGCGACGACCTTTCCGAGCAGATTGAGCAACGTCGAAATCACTACCTTGCCATACTTGAAATCCGGATCGTTCAGATTGCCCCGGATCGGCATGTCGATCTCAATGACCCCTTTGCGATCCTTCAACAATCCTACAAGAAGCGGCACCGGCAATGACGTGGCATCTGGACTGTTGGTCTTGTCGCCAAATGTCAGTTGATCAACATGCACGAGATTTTCCGCTTCCAGCACTTTTTGTGAGACCTTATACTTCAAATCAAGCGAGAGCTTGCCCTTGGACAATCCGTAGCCGGCATATTTGCCGCTGTACGAACCAACCGGCGTCAGGTCCATTCCGCCCAGGGTAATAACCAAGTCGGTGAAGGCGTCCTCGCTCAGTGGATTGATCTTTCCGACGATGTTAAGTCGCGCCGCCCGACCGATCCTGCCCGTGAGATCGACATCGGCTTTCTTTAGTTGCTTGGACGATAACCCTTTGATGGTTCCTCCAAACTCCGTCAGGCTGGTCTTCACGTTCGGTTCGATGGACCGGTCTTCAAATCTTGCTGCCAGCTTGACCAACTTGACCTGGTCGATCGTCACAGGCACGGGCTCCGCCGCTTTAGCAGGCGACTTCTCACCTTCAGGTTCTTTAGCAGCCGCCTGATCTCCGGGTGGAGGCGAGGCTACCAGTTGAGACACATTGAGTTGCCCGTCGGCTTCCACCACCATCTGCATAAACGGTTCTTGCCAGACCACTTCGGCGATTTTCACAGCGGTCGGCTCCACATCCAACGCTATGCGGTTCACCGCCAACCCCTTCCAGGTCACGACATTGTCAAACTCTTTGCGATCGACAACGGCCAACTGATTGACCGCGAGATCACCCTGAAACCGAAGTAGGGGCTCATTCGGGTGTTCTTTGGCAAAGTGCAGTGTCCCTCTGAGATCGATGGCTCCATCCTGCACGTCGGCATTGAGAAACCGATCGAGATAGGGCTGAAATGGCTGAATATCAAGGTGCTCCAACTTGAGAGCGGCATCAACGATCAATGGCTCGACCGTGACTTTCCCCTGAACACCAATCGTTCCCGTCTCATTCAGTTTCAACGACAGATCCACCGGCAACGGTTTTTTGAAGGGAATCTGGACATCTTTCACCGTGAGATTCATCGCCGACACATCGACATGACCAGGTCTCGAGAGCGTCCGATCCTCGAACGCGGCCCGATAGTTCCGTAGGGCAATTTCGTCAACAGCAATGGTCCAAGGCTTTGGTGCTTTCTCGGGCTTGGCCTTTGCTGTCGTGGGTGTTGGGGTCACCTCATTTCCACCGATCGGCGTAAAGAGCGGTTGATAGTTGATTACGCCATTCGATTCCATCCACGCGTCGAATCGCGCATCGGCTGAATGCACCTTCAAGACATCGACGGTCTGCCTTTGTAGATCCAGCTGAATCCCTTCCACGTCAAAACTCGGAATATTCACAACCGGTTCGAGCCCACCCCGTTCCATAATGGCAAGATTCTGGATCGACACCTTTCCGTTCTTCACAGTTGCCTGAGGAGCCTGACCGCGAAGATCAAAATGGTACGACGCAGAGAGGCCAAGGGTGCCCTGTGGAATGTCGAACTGAAACAAGTCGTGCACGGCTTGATACAACGTCTTGAGTTTGATTCCGGACAAAGTCAGCCTTCCATCAGACTCCACCGGTTCCAGAAAGATGGTCCCCTCCCACGAGATCTTTTCACCCTTTCCGATCTCCGCTGTGAACGCATGGGCACTCTCGCCTCCCTCAGCCTGAACCGTACTGAAGTTGCGCAACACGATCTCAAACGGTACCACGTCGATCACCACCGGCCGCGCCTTTGAATCATCTCGATATTCAATGATGCCTTGTCCGATCTCCAGGAGATCGATCTGCACCGGCATCATCTTCTTCGGTTCGCCTGTTGGTTGAGCAGGAGGTTGAGGTGCCTCATCCGAAGGAGGAACCAACGACATCAGATTCAGCTTACCCTCACGATTGACCTTGGCCGCCACGAACGGCATGGCGAGACGGATCTCGTCGAACGCGACTTTTTGCAAGAACAGCGTTGTCACACGCAGATTCACGAATAACTCCTCGAACCCCAGCATGGCAGTCTGGTCTTGCGTTCGTACCTCTAACCCATTGAGACGGAGCGAGAGCGCGAACGGATTGAAGGCGGCATCCCGCAACAGGATCGGATGCTTGATTTGCTCCGAGGCGGTGGGAACGACGTACGATGTAATCAGATAGGGAACGAGCACGAAGCCGACAAGCGAATAGAGCGCAATGAGACCTACCAGCGTACCGATCAGAACCCGCGGACGAAGCAGCCGACGCATGTAACCTAGCCCCTTGGAGGATGAATCTGAAGAGCAAACTATAGGTGACGCGACCGTGGAATGTCTACAGGGAGATAGCTGCCTGGCCAGGGAAATTATTAGGGAATGCAACGCGCGGTGGCTGGCAGCGAGCGAGTCTACCTAAGGGAAGGAAAAAGATTCTTGCGGTGTGTATCCCATCGTCTCAATAGAAACAGCACTGCCACGAGCGAGCTTGCAGTGGTGCGCCCGGTTGGAATCGAACCAACGACCCTCAGCTTAGAAGGCTGATGCTCTATCCGACTGAGCTACGGGCGCATTATCCAAATGCTGAGTTGGCAATAAAAGACGACCGTTAGCTCTATTACTCAGCACTAAATTCTAGCTAGTGTGAAGGGGAAGGCAGGTCTCCGTCAAGTAGAACGGCAACGGCTGAGCGTGAGACTTCATTACTTTGATGATTATCGACTCCGAACCGCGAACACATCGATCACATCGGTTACGTCATGGTGAATCGAATTCGATTCAAGGTGTATCTCTTTAGGTTCACCACCAATCTCCCGTCCTCATGTCACTAAGATGAATTCTGTAAAATGGAACACGCTATATCAGCGCGACTGTCCAGCTGTTTCGCGCATTGCTGCAAGCACCAGCATTGCTGTTGCCGTCAGTGGCCTACACCTTGCTTATGCAAACAAAACAAGGAGTACGCTCACCAAGCAGAAGATGGTGATGCGTCGCAACACCAGCGAGCGTACATCTAAGTGTCGCCGATTCGGTGCATTCGTTAACCAATACAGAAGGAGGTTTTCACATGCCACCCATCATTACCGTTCCAGCTGCCAACGGAGCGTCGCACACGACAGCGTACAACTTTGTCCCCACCAATGCGCACGGAACCCACCCAGCCATATCAAACATCAGTCAGTGGAAGGTCACCGTCACAACTGCCATCTCCGGTGGAGGAACATTAAAGACACAAACCACATGGAAGACAGTCCCCATCTCAACATGCCTTGTGACTGGCTTACCTGCAGACAATGGCTTCTATTACTGTCAGGTAATATATCGAAAATCAGACGGCAGCACATGGGTGGGAACGAGCAATTATTTCAGGTCTCAGCCATCGTAAGCATTCGGACACAGTCTGCCAGATTGACTACAACATGCACGTTAAGGAAAGCCATATAGCTCAAAGGAGACGGTATGAATTGAGTTGCCACAGCGATGTGGACTGGGGACAGTGCTCTTCAGGGTAGATAGGTTGCAGGGCGTATGTTGTGTTGAGGCCCCGTCGAGACTGCACACGGCGGGTGATCTCGTAAAGGAGACTACTCGCCCTGTCTACCGAATGGCCGCCGTGAGGCCCGCACGTGTCCCGTGCGGTGATCTCGAATAGGAGTGTGGAGCCATCCGCCTGACGCATCTGCCCCGGATTCATCCACTCATACCGAAAGGACTCGACGATGAAACGCTATCTCGGGATCGACCTCCACACCAATAGCTTCACCTGCTGTTATTTGCACGCCGACGGGCACGAGACGATCCGCACCTGGCCGTTGCAGGGCGGTGGGTTGGAGCAGTTTATCCAAGGCGTGCACGCGGGGGATGAGGTCGCCCTTGAGGCGACGGGCAACGCCGCCTATTTTTGCAAGACCGTGGAACCGTTTGTCGCGCGCGTCGTGGTGATCGCGCCGTGGCAGTTCGAGGTGATCCGCCGGTCGGTGAAAAAGACCGACAAGCATGATGCACGGGCCATCGCCCTGTTCTTGTCCAAGGACATGCTGCCCGAAGCCCGTATCAAGAGCGAAGCACACGTGCAGTTGGCGTCACTCATCACGACACGGGACCAGCTGGTGAAGCTGCGCGTGTCCTTGCTGGGCAAGGTGCACGGCCTGTTCGTGCGCCACGGGTTGAAGGTCAGACGTGAGGTGCTGACCAGCCAGGCCGGGTTTACGCGGGAAGTGGCTGGGCGTAACTGGAGCCCGCTGGAATGCGCGGAGCTGGCGGTGATCGACGACCAGATGCAGAGCTTGCACCGGAACATCAAACGGCTGGAAAAAGAGATCGCGGCCTTTGCCAAAACGTTGCCGGGCTATGACAACCTGATCTCCATCAAGGGGATCGGGCCGCTCTCGGTGGCCGTGATGCTGACGCATATTGGCGCGATCGAAGATTTTAAAAACACCGGTAAGCTGGCCGCCTACTTCGGCATTGTCCCGCGTGTCAGTCAGTCAAATGAAACAAGCAACAGCGGGCACATCACCAAGCGAGGCAACAAACTGGCCCGCACCACGCTCGTGCAATGCACCCTGATCGCAATCCGGTACAGCCCGTACCTGCGTGGGTTCTACGAAAGCCTTAAAACACGGCGGGGAACGGGCAAGGCGATCATCGCCACCGCCAGAAAACTGCTCAACACCATCTTCCACACCCTCAAAAATAACTGGGTGTTCGAAGATTTTCCCAATTTCAAACTTTTAGCTTGCAACCAATCATAGGAGGCACCATGTTAGAAGATGCAGTGAGTGACGCACATCGAGTGATACAGGACAGCTATGAGATCGTCCTGGATTCCACGGCTCATGATGTTCGGCGGGTCTGGGTCAGGTTTGGAACCTTGGGAAAAGAAGCTGAAGAGCATACGTGGGATTTACTCACCGGACCATTTCAGCTCCAAACGGGTCTCACAAAGAAGCAGGTGATAAAGATCTATGACAGTCAACTTCCGGCCCCCGCCGTCAGGTGCTACTACCAAATGCTGTGTGAAATCGATGACGAGCACGGCGAACATGAGACGCTCATGACAGCTCCAAGATTGCTTACCGAGACAAATGGGGCGCTGTAATTGTCCTATTTCACCGGCACGAGCAGGTTCTATCTGCATACCCAGTGACAGCGGATAGCAGAAGGAGGGGGAACGGTTTTTCGTTGGTGCCGCCCTCCTTCGCATGTCCTGCACTGCTCCGCTCGATTATTCATCTTGACACCCCGTCGAGAGCGACTAGCCCTTCTGCCTTCTTGCTGCAGCCGACGTCTTTGGCATTTCCAAAATAGAATCAAAGTCACAGGGACATACACTCTGGCTCTTTGTGAAGCTGACAAAGAGAGAGGTAGTGTGCTAGAAACCACCACGTGCGTACGCTCGTCGTGCAATCGCACCTGCTAGACGAAAACGGAATTATGCGAGTCGTAGCACCAGAGCTTCACCTGACGCAGTCAAGTACTCCCCCGACTCCACCCGTAGGCCACTCCAGATGGAGAGGCTGTATTCTTCTGATGATGGTGTTGTCTCTGCCGAGCCCCTGGTGCGCACAAGGGCTTGCTCAAACGGCACCTCCCATTACACCGTCAGGGCTCACTACGCAGGTCGATCTCTCCTCGACTCCACCGACTGGAAGAATGCAGTACGACATCACCGGTGGAACCAGAGCAGGTACAAACCTGTTTCACAGCTTCGGCATCTTCAATGTCCCCACAGGCGTCATCGCAAACTTTCTGAACGACACCAGCTTGGATACGACGACTATCCTCAGCCGTGTCACCGGGGGACAGACCTCCACGATTTTCGGCACCATTCAAACCAGCGGGTTTGGGCAGGCCAATTTCTTCCTGATGAATCCGGCGGGTATTGTGGTTGGCCCAACGGCATCGCTGAACGTGGGAGGATCGGTCGCCTTTACGACAGCAGCCTACCTGCGCTTCGCCGACAATGGTCGATTCCATGCCGTTCCTAATGCAGCGGCAGACGCGCTGCTGTCGACGGCGCCTGTCGCCGCCTACGGGTTCTTGAGTGCCAATCCCGGTACCATCACCATCCAGGGCAGCGAACTGATTGCGTCAGAGATCTCGTTGGTTGGAAGAAACATCGCCATTGGACCCGACGCTCGGGATAACGGCACGGTCCAACGAGCACAACTCTCCGCACCGAACGGCACCATTCGGTTGGCCAGCGGAGTATCCCCCGGAGAATTCGATGCCATCACGCTTCAGTCTGTTCCGAACCTGGACGGAGCTTCATTTACGTCGTTCGGGTCCATCGTCTTGGCACCAGACTCAACCGTCAATGTCCGCGAGACGAGCACGGTTTCAATTCGGGGAGGCCAATTTCTCCTGAATGTGAGCGATGCGACACTCAGCACCGCTGAGATCCCTGAGCCTCCTGGAACTGTTGTGCTCAACAACGCCAGTCGCATGGAATCCGCCACCTTCGGCACTGAGTCTGGCGCCGGCGTCCACATCATTTCGGAAGAGAGTGTAGCCCTGCGCGCAAATTCCTCGATCGCCGCAAGGACAATGGGCGCTGGAAGCGGGGGACATGTCAGTGTCACGGCACCCACCATTCTATTGCAGGCCGAATCGAACATCGTGACTGCCACTGGAGGACGCGGTGCCGCAGGAAATGTAGATCTTCAAGGGAATCAGATTACCCTCGCGACGAACAGTTCTGTTCTCACAGGCTCACAAGCCGAAGGACGTGGAGGAGACATCACGATTCGAGGACTCGCCGGAACAGAGAGTCACGCACAGGATGTAACCCTGTCTGACGCCAGCCGACTCGTGAGTGAAACTCTTGGTGACGGCGTCAATACCCAAGGGCCGGCCGGACAGATATTGATCAGAACGGAACGACTGAGCCTCAGTGGTGCCAGCCAGCTGAACAGCACCTCGCGCGGCAGCACGGGAGCCGCGGGCAACATTTCAGTCAGGGCGACCGATTCCATGAGAGTTTCCGGATCCGGCACACAACTCATCAGCAACAGTATGGAGTTTTCGTCCGGTGATGCCGGACACATTTCTGTCAGTACTCCTTTGGCCCTTGTTGAGAAAGGCGGCACCATCTCCAGCACGACAAGCCTCACCGGAAACGCCGGTCCGATTACGATTACCGCCAACCGCCTTCAGCTGCTGTCTGGCGGAAGAGTGACCAGTCGCAGTCTGGTGGAGTTTCCCGAAACGCCCCCGACTGGTTCAGCCGGCACAGTGACGGTCCACGGGCTTACGCATTCCGTTGAATCCATCCAGATTGACGGGTCCGGCAGTGGCATCTTCACGGATACGCAAGGGCAAGGCTTAGGCGGCACGATCACGCTTCGCGCGAACACCATTACCCTCGACACAGGCGGTACAATCTCCACCGAAACAAGCGGGACCAGTCCCACCGCGACCGGTGGCTCAATCCTCATTCACGCAACAGATCAGGTCTCGCTGGCCAATCAGGCCTCGATCAGGGCCGGCAGTACAGGAACAACCGCCGGCAATGCGGGTGACGTCACGCTCAATGCTGGCCATCAATTGGAAGTGCGAGACGGCTCTTCCATCACTACAGCTACCGAGTCGCCACAGGCAAATGGAGGCAATATCACCATTCAGGCCATCGACCAGGTCCGGTTCGTGGATAGCACCCTCAGCACCTCAGTTCGTGGCACCGACGGCAGCGGCGGGAACATCTTCATCGATCCCAAGGTGGTGGTCTTACAAGGGAGCGAGGTCACTGCGAAGGCCATCGGGGGGGCCGGTGGAAACATTGTGTTCGTCACTCCCCTGTTCTTGGCTGACTCTACCAGCGTCGTAAGCGCCTCCTCACAACGCGGCCCCAGTGGCACCGTGACGATTCAATCGCCGACATCAAATTTGAGTAGCGCGGTTGGTCAACTCGTGTCCAAAATTACGCCGCCTCAGATCCTCATACAAAACCGCTGCGTTACGTCGACTCCTGGTGCACAGAGCACCTTTATCTTCGCTGGACGGGATACCCTCCCCGCCGAACCAGGCGGATGGATCAAGAGCCCAGTCGCCATGAACCACTGGACCGGAGAGAACACGGAGCATGCCTCTGGCCTCATCGTGCGAAACCGAGGATCCAAGTCATCGCCATCACTGGCTACACAAAAAGACAACGCCACCGTGCTATCGCTCCGACGGCTGACGCAGCCAGGTTTCTTAGTGCAAACATTTGCAAGCGGCTCCACAGACTGCTCTTCCTAACTGTCCATACTTGAGACACACGCTCTTCACGGTGTGGGGCGCTCAGATGATGTACGGCGTATCCATTTAGATTCAGTCTGAATCTTTTTCGATTCACATTCCCCTTCGCCACGCGCCCCCAGACAGATACTCCAGGCCAAACTAAAAACAACGTGATACTCATAACCTACGTATTTTCAACAGGTATCGACGTTTTCCGCCTATTGTCACCTGCGTGGCTCGTCTTTTGCTGATGCTGGCAAAGAACAGAGCCACTTACCCCTGAAAGTAGGTATGGGTTTGGTAGAGCAGACACATCTTGGACACTGCCATGCGATTCAACGTTCTGAAACCGCGATTGCTGACATCCACTAGGCCTGACATAGCCGAACGGAAGGATATGGGAACGACCGGGCGAATACGCACCAACAAAAGCACGGAGAGCGGAATTACAACCTAGTCCAAATGGCCCTATGAAAACAGGATAAATTGGGATACTAAGGCGTGACCATTGATAGAGCCAAAAGATACTGTTGAAACTTCTTAGTTAAAACATTCTTGAGCAGGCGATAAAGGAAAGTGGAATCATCGTAAAAGGCGCTGTTCAAAAGACGCAACAGAAATACTATCGCGCGTCTCGATGAAGACGCGCGGGAATTTCGAAATAGACATTTGGTTAAGTCAGATGCTTGGCCATACAAGCAGCGCTGGGAACAGCTCTCCGGGTGAGGAGGTCAGATTCAAGTGAAAGGTCTGATTGGGATACTCTTGCTAGTTTTCCTTACGAGCACTCAACCTGCCATAGCAGGATACAGTTCCGGGTATCCAGACGATATACGACTGTGGGCTCAAGCCACACCAAACTACGCTCCCGATGAACTACTTGTTAGTTTTCAAAATGGTGTGCCGCTGTCACGGATCAATGCAATCAATGGATCGCTCAACACTCAAATCATTTCAACATTGCTACCCGGGAGATTGTATTTAATTAAGATCCCAACGGGTAAGACGTTAGAAGAGATTCGACAGGCCTATGCCTCATTGCCCGACGTAAAATCCGTCGACCTTAACTACTTGATTAGGCCTGAATAGAATAACTTTCTCCTAGGGAGCAATAATCATGACCAAGAAGCAGGCTACAAGGCTACTACTTGCCACCATTATAGCGACATTCGCTACAGCTACCGCTGATGCAGACCCAAAGAAAATCGCGACCGAACAACCACCATTACAAGCAGAAATAATAGAAGGCGAAATTCTAGTTGAGTATAAAAATGATACCTTACCTCCGCTAGTTGTTCGTCCTGATGTTAGACCCAACAATATTCCGACACAAATTAGTCTAAACAATACCCCGCCACCTGCAGGCCTTCCTCTTGACAATAAAATCCAGACTTCCCACTTCATGTTAAATCAGCTCATGAAGGGCCGGACAGACAAGATGAATGAGGTTGCAAAAGATATACAAAAACGACTCCCCATCATGGTTAGATCAAACTATCCAGCACTTGGCGTTCAACTCTGGAAAATAGATAAAGGGAAGATAATGGCGGATGTTATTGCGTCCTTGCTGAAAGAGCCTTCCGTTAGAAGAGTTTCACCCAATTACAAAATCTATCCAGAAAATTGCCCTCACTTTGAAATCCAAAGAAAGATAAAAAGATAAGTTCGAATCTAGACAACACTGGGGTGCGCTAAAGGTTCGATACTGGTGGGCAGAAGTTCAATGGCGAGAACACCTCAACTGCTAACCATGAATAGAATGTTGGTATTGGAAGCGTTACCTCGCTCCAACCTGCCCTGCTTTTTTTCATGCGGGGCTATCCCCGCACGGCATGAAGGACCTCTCTTCCCCGCATCTCTTTTCGATTTAGCCTAACGACCGAACCCCTGAACTTTCCTCACAACTTTCTCAACTTTCCAACTGTTCCTCTTCGGCATCGCCGTTGCTCAAGCACTAAGTCAACAGGCCATGGGCACCAAGACTGAAAAGGAGGTGATGAACGCGTGAACGCCCTGACGCCTGTCAGCCTGGAACTTTAGGACTTCAACTTTCACACTTTGAACAATGAGGAGGATTTCATCATGCAACCGAGCGCATCACAGGTAGCATCAGGAAATATCGCCCCCATGATCAAGGGGCCAGAGAAAGCTACGAAGGAGGTCATTGTCCTGGCCGGAGTCGTCCTCTTCCTTGGAGGATTGCTTGCCACAGCGTGGCTCTATAGCCAAACCGGCGACCAGGTAACGGCTTCTCTCGCCACGGAGGAGGTCGAGCATGCCAGCGTCCCTGGCTTGCTCAAGAAATCCTCAGCTCTTCACCAGACCGGGGCGTCATCCACCCATTCCGCCCAGATCACGGCTCCGGTCCTATCGACCCCGGAGATTATTCATGCCGATGTCTACTTCGAAGTCGGGCGGAAGGGATTGACCGACGAAGGGAAAGCTCAACTCACCGCACAAGCCGCCATGCTGAAACAACATGAAGACTACGGTGTGCTGATCCAGGGCTATACCGACCAGCAGGGGTCGGTAAGCTACAACAAACAGTTGGGGATGAAGCGGGCGGACACGGTCAAAGCTGAATTGGTGAATACCGGCATCGCCGAGCACCGAATCAAGACTGTGAGCTTAGGCGAAGAAGGTGTGCTGTGTGTGGATAGCAGCGATGTCTGCCGGCACATGAATCGACGGGTGCATCTCGAAGTCCGCAAGATCGGCCAAGAACATATGGTAATGCCATCCGCCCCGACCACTCCGTCCGATTCGTCCGAGACCAACATCGACCCGTCATCCACCATGGGTGAGGGTAGCACGACGGAAGAGAGCCTTCCTCCCTCATGGTCCGAGCCAGCCCTCATTCCTAAGCCTACAAAGGGCAGGTAATTAATCGGTGAGGCTTGGGGACGACCTCAGTCATCCCCAAGCCTCTGCTGCTGTACTCACCCTCTCTAATATAACCAGACGAGGACATCCTGCTCAACGAATCGCTCCTGGCAGGAAACTGCCGTGCTCTCCAGACCGTCGCGCGCTTGATCGTCACTTCCAAGAGAATCGATCTGGTCCTATTGAACGGCGCGTATAGCCGCGCGCTCGCCTTCGGCCCTGGCCATGTCGAATCCAGCCTGTTACCCAGTTCAGGCGGCACGACGATCCTCACCGGCCATTGCAATACACACTTTCGTTTCTTGAATGAATCGACTCGTGAGGATGAACTCGTGATCCAAACGGCAAGTGGGAACGAACTGCGCTACATGGTGGAAGAGCGCCGCATCGTGGATTCGCAATCCGGAACCATTACACTCGATCACTCACAGACGAGGCTCCTCCTCGTCACCTGCTACCCGTTTGATACGATGATGCCTGGTGGGCCATTGAAGTACATGGTGGTTGCAGAAGCGAGATGGCGACACAAGGATCAGGCCAGTAGAGCATCCCGAACGTTCGCGTCCAAATCGGTTCACTCTGTGTCTATTGAAGAGCGTGTGCCTACAAACACTTAGTCTCACCATAGGTTTTCGAAATGATTTATTCCTTGCCAGACACGAGGCGTTCCATCAGAAGCGAGCGGGCCTACGCCTTGACCGATGGAATAGAGACTCTCACAAACCGTTCCCCCCTCAGAAAAGGATACGATTGTGCCTGCGACCAGCCATTTGGCTCTGGCCTTGAGAAATTGGTCTCTGGATCTTTTCCCCCATCCACTGGAGCCGTCTTTTCTTCTTTATCCCCTTGACAGAGACGAAACCTTGCTCCTGTTGGTGAGAGCCATCATCCCCAGAAAAGTGTCGAACCTGTGGATAGCCATGGGATTACTAACAAGATCTCCGCTACCAGCGAGGCCTGATTGAGTGATCTCAAGAAATATTTCTAGGAATATGCAAGAAAGTAAGGAACTTAGATATGTACCACCATTACTGGTGGTATCATCGCATCGTGGCGGATGCCTAAAAAATGGGCGATTTGATGAATCCACACGCCATTCGCGCTATCTTTCGTAGAATACCGTGACTTGTTCACAATGTTATCCACAGAAGATGTGGAATGAGATTTCTATCTGTGGCGAGCAGGCCTCGTGGATTTCCATTTCCACGGCGGGATGGGATTAGGCTCGGACCACAGGCCTGTCCCTGCGGCTCTGGCCAGCTCTTCCATATCTTTCAGGGCTTGATCGCCGGACCCTCCTGGATGCACCCAGGCCAGTCCTTCCTTGACCAGCTCATGGGCCATCTGTCGTCCATCCGGTAGTAGGATATCGACGGTCATCCGACCTTGCCGATCCCGCTTCAAGTCTGGCACGACCACTTCACGGTTGGCGATATAGGCAGCTGTGGCACGTTTCGCCTGTTTCCCATAGGGCTGTTTCAGCTCGGGACAATCCACCCCGCGAAGATACACTATATCCCTTCGGCCTTGATGGTAGATGGTGAGACGATCTCCTTCGTGGACGATCAAGACCCGCGCGACGAAGTCGGCCTCGGCAAGCGCAGGAGCGATGATGGCCGATACCAGCACCAGGCCAATGGTGATGCAACGCGTCATCATGACTGCATATGCTACCGCCAGCAGCCCATTCGACCAATCATTTCTGAGTTTTACTACAGCGCGGCGTCCCGCTTTGAGTACAGATACAAGATGGCCTTGCGAGGAATGCGTCAAACCCTCACGACCCTCCTGTCGGCTGACGGTCCTGCCCTCCCCGAGTGCCCAGGGTAGCTATTCCTGTATACACCTGTTAGGATGTCGCTGTTTCAGTGCGGAGGGCCTCGCATGAAACACGAATTTCAACGGCCTGTCACCGATGTTGTTCCTGCCGAGAATCTGATCGGAAGTCTGACCTGAGCCGTTTACCAACTACGTCTTCGGCCCTCTCCTTCCCCTCTGAAGTCCTTCTCGTGTCTCGGACAATGTCATTTTGGAAGGAGGAACCCCCATGGGTTCAAAATTGTATGTCGGCGGATTGCCCTACTCGGCAACCGAATCTCAACTCACCAGCCTGTTTGCGGAGCACGGCACGGTCGAATCGGCCCGCGTGATCGCGGACAAGTTCACGGGTCAATCACGTGGATTCGGCTTCGTTGAAATGTCGACCGCCGAGGAAGCCAAGGCAGCCATCACTGCCCTGAACGGGTCACAGATGGACGGACGGTCATTGACCGTGAATGAAGCCAAGCCAATGGAGCCACGTTCCGGCGGTGGTGCGGGTGGAGGCGGCTCACGATTCGGTGGAGGTGGTGGTGGTGGGCGCGACCGCAACCGCTATTAATCCCGATACACATTCTGCCTGAATACGAAAGGGGCGCTTCACTCGAAGCGCCCCTTCAATTCTTTCGGAATGCCGTTTGCGTGGAACCTAACTCCTACGCTTATCCCCACGTACGGTGGACTTCGCTCACCTGCTCACCACCCTCAGTCTTGGCAATCACCCAGACCACATCATCAGGGATGGATACGACTTTGAGCTTCGCAGCATGCCCATCGGCAGCTTCCCGAAGTTCTTCCACTACACAAACCAGGCTCTCATCATCCCGCGGAATGAGCTTCCCATACTGATTCAGGCTCGGTTCCCGTGGCCCAGCTGCCTGAGGCCAATAGGACCCGCGATCCGTCTCCGCCAGCGCCTGCGGCTGACCTAGTTCACGCAGCCGAATCAGTGCCTTGTGGCTGATGCAGAATTCATCATAGCTCCGGTTGATCACGATTCGCTTCATGTTCGCTCCCTCAGAAAATACGGTCGTTTTCCTGCCGCCGAATAACTGTTCACCTACACCGCCGGGGCTGCATCTTTATATCCGATATAGTTCCCCGTCCAATGCGAGTAGCGACGGTTCGCCCATGTCGCCACCTCATCTTTCTGGAGCTCCCCATACCGCTTCTGGATGACTGTCTCGAACCTGTAAAGATCTCCTTTAATTTCGATGAGATCAGCCTCCGTGATGTTCACCCACTTGGCCTTGAGCGGCGTTTTGAGTTGCTCCCAGAATTGCCCGAATTGCTCCTTATTCATATGGACTCCTTGGTGAGAAGATGAGGTCTCCACTCCTCTCGACGACAAGACGCCTCCGGCGTGCTCAGTAGAGAGACGAACGTGGAAACTCAGGCGCAGAAGCGGCGACGACCGGGGAATCAGACGCGCACGAACGGCATGGGAAGGAATCGCGCGAGGGATAAGATAGTCAGCGATGGCTTAGTACGTCATCCTAATAGCCTACAAGGCAGACTCAGGCTCTGTCAACGGAGACAAAGACGGGAAACACTCGCCCTTGACCAGGCTCTCATCAGGGCGTAGGGTGAGCACTGTACTCCCCGACCGCCTTCGTTTCGGAGGTGGTGCCCATGGTCTTTCGTCGAACTGAAATCCAACTGAGCAGAAACGGCACGTGTGGCCTTCTCTTCAGTTCGTTCCTCAGCAATCAGCTTGCCAGATTCCCTTCACCTCCAGTCTTTGTACGCGTGAGCCCAACGACCCTATTCCGATGTGACACGTCGCGTCCCTGCAATTGTCCAAGATGGTGAGAAGTCGCTATGCCATCTCGCTACAACACCATCGATATCATTGTGGGTCACGTGAAGTACTTGCGGGACAAGATGCGAGTCAACTCTGAAACGAGGCGGCAAACCATGAAGTAGCAGCGAGGGCAATCCTATGACCGGCGAAATGAAGGCGCTTCTTCGCCGCCAAGGAAACACCGGATCTCGTATCGATCGTGGCGTACACCCGAGGTCCATCCGACTGCTCATTGCTGAGACTCAACGACTGATCAGACAAAGCCTGCGGCTGCTTCTGGAGCGAGAGCAAGATGTCGCCAGTGTGATTGAAGCGACGGATGGGCATGAGGCTTATCGCTTAGCACTGGAGCATAAACCCGATATCGTCCTCCTCGACATCGACATGCCAGATCTCGACGTGGAGTTGGTGGCAAAACGCATCCATCACCGCTTGCCAAACACCAGAATCCTGCTGTTAGCCCGGTACGATGAAGACTCCCGGATAGTGGGAGCTATGCAAGCGGGAGCGTTTGGCTACATCCTCAAGGATACCGACTGGACGGACTTCCTCTGCATTATTAGGGCTGCCGCTCACGGAGAGCAGGCCGCATCGCCCGTGATGCCTGACCATGTCGTGCGAGCCGTTCCCGGTGCCGTTAAACATCCTCATGCTGAACACGGCAACTTGATCGCCAGCTTAACTGACCGAGAACAAGAGATACTGGCATGCGCCGCAGCCGGCCGAAGTAACAAGGAAATGGCCGACCAGCTCTGCGTCTCAGTCGAGACCGTCAAAACACACTTGCATCATATCTATCAAAAGCTCTCCGTCGGTGGCCGTGTCGAAGCCATTCTCACCTACCTCCGGGCTCAGTAACCATCCCGTTTTCAGGCGGCTTCGCTCTCACCCAATCCGTGTAGGCCACGAATCCTTCCTCTGATTTTTCCCTCTCGGACATTCCCTTTCCGCTTCATATCCGCAGTCTGTCGCTCTCGATGTGTGCCCAATGCGTGCCGATTCGCTATCATGGTTCTTGATATGGTATTCTTGATCAGTACGCACCCCGTTCTTCGCGCCTCCCTTCTCAGACCGCATTCGCGCGAACGATACCCTGGCGTAGGAATACCGTTACCTAATCCGCTAGCTGCTTGGCGGTAACGGTTCCTGGCATATGCGTACGACAGGCCACACGTTTGCGGTCATTCCTAACTGAAGCAGGTCCGTACTCCCGCATCCCAGTACTCCCTGCCCTTGCAGTGAACCGGAAGGAGTCCCGATGAGCCGTCTGAATCTACAACCTCTGATGACGTTTTCTGATGGGTCATATTTGGCAATCAGCACGGAATGTTCAAAGGAAGGTCACTTCTCGTGCTCAGTCTATACCGTCCTAGAAGAAGGGGATCGCACAGCCTTCCGCAACATTGCCAGCCACTTTCTCTCCGCATCCACCTGCTTGACAGCCCAAGAACAGGCCTATAGTTACACCCTCCGACTCTACCCTCGTGCAGCCGAGTCCATGAAGAAACCGCCGTACTTAATCTGGCATGGACCACAATCGTCAGAGCGCTCGTGACCTATCCTCTTAATTAAGCATGAGAGAACGCGTTCACACGAGCCATCTGGCAGGGACACAAGTCAGGCATCCGTGAACAACAGTGCACCACGCTGGGCAGACTCTCGCCGGTGATCTTTGATCCACACCAACGGCTTGGGGTGCTCATTGATCGTGCGCCAAGGTGGACCTTGATGGCAACCGCGTCCCGATTTAATCCTCAGTCAGCAGAGCGAACCAGCATCCAGTAAGGTTCAGCGACGAGGCACGGGGCGGGGCGATAGGATTCGCAATCTAGATCGGCATATGGTAGAGTACGGCTATAGGAGTCCTGAACCTCGCGCTCCTCCCTCCCTGTTTCGTTTCTGCGCGATTGTATTGATCAGTCTATGGCGAGCTTGTCGGACAACAACCTTTGTGTTCAAGGCATGAGTGGACGCGACGGAGGCTCCGATATCGACGTCGTCACGACCCTTCACCGTCACATGAAACACTGGAGCCCGGTGCAGGCTAAACAGGCCCTACTTGAGCAACCTTGTGCCCTCGCATCTAGGAGAAGACACAGATGAATACCCACAATCAAAGTGATCGTCTATGAGTACCACTAAAACGAATCAACAGCCATCCGTTGAGCGTTGGGTCCGCATCCCAGACGGTACGAAAGTACGTCATCGCTCGGAGGCCTATGATGGGGTCATTGACGGCTTAACGGAGATCGTCTCTGGATCGGAACGTAACCCGGACGGGAAAACGCAGTATCGCGTGAATGTGGGCGACAGTACACGACTGCTCGTCACAGAGAATCACCTCAATATTCTGGTTGACAACAAAAATATGGTTCTCCTCGCTCGTGAATCCGAACTTTATCGCCGCTCGGTCACCGACCGGCTCCGAGCGGTTTTTTCGGAAGATCGGTTCGTCACGACTGGAGGCAAAGTGCCTGCATCTAAAGTGCCTGCGTCTATCGAGAAGTCGCAGTGAGTGAAAGATGGATATCCTACTACCCATTTCATAGGTTTCAATCTTAGACGATGGAGAAGCAATGAATACATCATGGGGGACCAAAGCCCCACACCGGCGGAAGCGAGCTATTCTTCGAACCAAGGTCCGTTGGGAAATGCTGGGACTTCAAGATCCTACCCAGTCGTCATTGGCACCGTCGATTGAGGACATTCGTCGCCAGATCACGTCCGCCGCAAGTCAGGGATTAAGCCCTGATACACTCTCTCGCTCTCGCGAGAAAGAGGGACGCCAAAAACCTGGGTCCAAGGCGTCGACGGCTCCCCGCAAGCGCGGTACCACCTCGCAATAGCTTGACCTAGGCGTGTCGCGCCTAAGAAGGAGGACATCATCGGAGGAACAGGCAAAACCACACCCGCTAAACGGGACCGTGAGAAAGCACGTCTGCAGAAGCAACGGGACAAGGAAGAGCGCCGTGTGCAACGGAAGGCCGCCAAAGTCAACCGTCCTGAGCAAGAGGGTGAAGACCCTGACCTCGCGGGCTTACAATGGGGGCCTCAAGATCCGCTCTATTAATGGACAGTCTGCACGTGGCATGATCTCCTCGGGAATGCCTGCTGACCGTAGCTCACTGAATCGAGGCCGTATGTTCTGAACTAGTACCTGACTCAGCACGGACAGGTTGCTCCATAAGGAGTCAGCATGTCGATGAGATAACTATCCCACTAAAATGATAAGGAGAAATCATGGACGTCAATACCATCACATTTTTTTTTTTATTTATTGCGCTCGGGATCGGCGGTGTGATCGTATATCTAAAGGGCAAGTAGCTTCACTCGTGCGATCCGTTCATTGCTGACGATCTATTTTCTGATCAATGGCATCAGACTAGCAATGGTCTCACAATGATCGGCTCGCACTCCCCGGATAAGCCTCCACGACCCTAGAGGGGTGGTTCGTTCGGTTTGTTGGCCTTACTCTCCAAAGCAGGCTTTTCTTCTCCAAGAATGTGGAGACCACTCGCTCCACATTTCTCACTAACTTCATCGTTGCGACTTGCCGCAGAGGCAAACACCCTACACACGGCACCGGCAAGTTATTTCAGATAGAAATGAGAACCATGGGAGAGGTTTATCCACCGACGTCAATGACGAGACGACGAAGAAGGATCGGTGGTATGGTACGAAATACGGTGTGGAGCCGGCGACCCGGATTGAACGGGCGACCTGCGGTTTACGAAACCGCTGCTCTACCAACTGAGCTACGCCGGCACCTGGGTGAGACAGACGGGGGGAGTGAATCTCAGTCGGGCATGATAACGGCCACCGACGAGCCTGTCAATAAAGCAGATTGGACTCACCCAATATTCCTATGGCCCAATCAGCATTGGCTTGGGGCCTGCGACTGATGAATCAGCAGGAAGGTGTGGGGGCTTCTGTATCGGATCAGGTTTTGGGTTATGGCCTCTCGCCATCGGATGGATTCGCACCATGCCTCCCCGCCCAGTCGCGGGTAAACACAGCGCATCTTGTTTGTTCCCGAATTGTTCACGCGCCACCAGAGCCGCCTGTCCACGGGCATAGGTGCAGAGTTCACCGGCGATGACCGTTCCATCTCGATCCACATCAGCCAGACCTTGCAACCCCCTTAACAGATGGTAGGTAAACAACCCATGCTTGCCTTCGTCATACGGATCGGCTTCTTGCAAGCTTCGATTACCCACCATCCACATCTCCACATCTTTCCGAGCCTCGCGGACAGGGGATTCCCAGGCAGGCGAAGGAATGTCGGCAAGACCAGCGCCAGGAGATGGGTCCATCGAGACATCAAACATCAGAATCGCCCGCCGGATGGGCAATCGATAGAGCGCTTCCTGAAGGCGGGCAAGTGGATACAGCTGCTGCTTCGCCTCTGAGAGTGTCCCATCATAGGGCACAAGCGAGATCGCACCGGTCCCGCCATCAACGAGTCCTCGCCCGGCAAAAAATATATACACAACGGTCTCTTTGTCCGCCCGCTTTCGAAGCCATTGCTCAAACGTGTCTTCCAGGTCCCGTTCAAGGGCCTGTCGGTCGAGCAATATACGGATACGCTCGCCTGGAACACCGCCGATAATACGCAGATATTCAGCCATGACTTCCGCGTCGTGGCGCGCATACTTGACCGCCGGCATCTGTTCGTCTCGAAACGTCCCGATGCCGATCGAAATGATGATGGCCTTCGGCTGATGAAACGCCGCCAGAGAATTCGGCAGGTTGTCGACATTCGGAACCAGAGCCGAATTGATGCCTCTGGGTTTGACCCCAAAACGAAAGACCTTGGGTGGCGGAACGGACGTCACCGGACTAGTCGTCCGCAAGTTCAGCGTTAATTCTCCCTGGAGGGCCTCTTGAGAGGCAGTCACCCGCTGTGTCATCGAGGTCCGTTTAATCTCTCCCGATTGGAGCATACCGAGGTGGACTTCAGAGGGAAACAGGGCCACTAAGTCGGTTTTTCCTTCAACCATGACCATCACATCTTTCGCCTCTCCCATGCCTTCGTTTTTGACTTCAACTTGGATCGTGAGGGATTCGTCAGGCTGGAGGAATTGGTCTCCGTTTCCATCTCGGATAATGGCACGAAAGCTCAGTTGCGCCGACTCACCTGTCGTGCTCGAAGCCACCTGCGGTGGTTTTCCCGTTGTCTCCCCCACCGTGGGGAGCGACGCGACAAGGTTCGCTGTCGATGGCTCCAAGGATGGGCCTGGACGTGTCGCCACCGGAACCCATGTGTCTCTTCGAGCGGCGTATTCCCGGATCTGTACCGATTGCCCAATCTGTTGAGCTAATCCGTTGGTTGCCGAGTCAATGGCGTCTTGAACTATCGCCGCCACCCCCTCTACCTGACAGAGCTGTTGGCCAACCGTTACCGTACCATGGCCGGTACCTTCGAACTTCTTATTGAAGAGTAACGTTCCGTCACGCGCCAAAAACACCATTTCAATTCCCACCATGGCCTTTGCTGGAAAGGTGCCAGGCGTTTGCGTTGGAACGGCAAGCTCGATCCGCCTCACTCCCACTCCAACTTCAACCACCCCGTCTGAGGCGATGGGTTCATCCGCGTGACTCTGGGCCGCGACACCGGTAAAGACTCCCATCAACTTCTTTGGAATGGAGGTGACAAGCGCGTCCGTCAGGGGTAATGATCTCGTCTCGCCACAACCATCGTGGTAGGGCACCTCAGCCGTGGTCACACTGGGCGAGAACCAGATCACCGGCGTCAGTGGAATCGGTTGAGTACTGACCGGTTCCTTCCCTCGCTTGAGCAGCGAACAGCCGACACCTGAGAGGACAAGGATCAGTACCACGCAGGAGGCAATCACGTGGAGGTATGACTGGAAATAGCCAGTCAGTATGGGTTGTAGCTTCTTCACGTTGTGGTTATACCGAATTCACACTGGCGTCACAACCGGGGGGAGCCGCATTGACAGCCCATTTCCCCTGGGCTAAGGTCGCGGCATGTCTGGTCCGCCCGCGTCATCATCCGCTTCCTCTAGAATTTCTTGGTCTGCGCTTGCCCGATTAATCCGGCTGCCAAACCAGACTGGTACCTATCTCTTACTCCTGCCTACGCTATGGAGCCTCGTGCTGGCCACCCGAGGGATTCCTCCCCCTCACCTCTTAGTTATTTTCATCGGCGGATCGTTCCTCATGAGAAGCGCTGGCGTCATAATGAACGATTTAGCGGATGAAACATTTGACAAGCAAGTCGCACGGACCAAGACGCGTCCATTGGCTTCTGGCGAATTGTCACGCCGCCATGCGCTGATCCTACTCAGCCTGCTGCTTGTCGTGGCGGCAAGCCTTCTGTTCTTCCTTCTGCCGATCGTAACCTGGCTCGCCCCGGTCGCGGTCTTTCTTGCCGCCCTCTACCCATACTCCAAACGATGGATCCACATCCCACAAGCCATGCTTGGCATTGCGTTCGGCTGGGGAACGATCATGGCCTGGGCTGCAGTGCGAGGACAATTGGAGAGCTCAGCGTGGTGTCTCTTTGGAGCAACCGCCGCCTGGGCCATAGCCTATGACACGATCTACGCGATCCAAGACCAGGAGGATGATCGACGCGTTGGGGTCAAGTCCGCCGCCCTGTACTTTGGGGCTTTGGTTCACCAAGGCGTGGGATTGGCGTTCAGTATCATGCTGGCGTGCTTGATCGCCGCAGGGTGGTTTGCTCAGCTCAGGTGGCCATATTATGCAGCGCTATTGGGCGTGTCGGTATTTTTCATACTACAGGTCATGCGCCTGCGGAGGCCGATGACACCGACTCACGCGTTCGCCATGTTTCGCGCACACGTTTGGGCAGGCGCTGCCATCCTTCTCGGATTACTCGTCGGGTTAGTGGGTTAGGGCTTTTCGACCGGCTTCTCGGCTACAGGTTCAGACTTTGGCGCCCGTAAAGTGGCTACATACATCGTCACAGCTTTAGCATCCGCATCATTCAAACCCAAGGCCGGCATTCGCGTGTGCGCATCCATCGCCTGTGGATTCTTGAGCCAACGATACACCCACGTGGCATTCAAGCGAAATCCAGCTCGATCCAACGCGGGACCGATCTTACCACCTTCACCGCCGACATTGTGGCACCCGTTGCAGCCATACTTATTTTCATAGAGTTGTTTGCCACGATCGACCAATTTTGCAACGTCTGCAGGCTTAGCCGTTAGATCGGGCCTAGGAATACTGAGTCCCTTTCCCGCTCTCGTAGAGAAATTGTTGAGGGCGACCTGGGTCACATCCATCTCTTTCTTGGCTTGCCCCATCGCTGCCTGTTCAGCCGCATAGGCCGATTCATCCACATCGACATCTTTCTTCAACTGCTCGCTCTTCCGCTCCGCTTCGTCGCTGGCTTTCTTCTCGGCGGCTTCGTAGGCCTGCTTGGCCTGTTCAAACTTGGCCTGTGCAGTCTTCAGTCCCTCTTCCAAGGAGGTCTTGCGTGCCGCGACGTTAAACTCCATCTTCGCCCCATGCAACGTGCGCACATATCCAACGATTGACCAGAGTTCATCCTCAGAGAGCGTATATTTAAAGGTCGGCATTGTGGGCACGGCAAAGTCGTCGTCTCCGATCGTATCTCCACCTTCCTCACTGGTGTCCAGCATGTCCCGCGAGATGGTCGCAAAGAGTTCCTCATCCTTGAACGTGCTCATTTCTGACTTATTAGACAAATCCTTGGGCTTTGGATCGGGCATAGCCGACCAATTAAACCCTTCGTTTTGCTTCCCGCTCTCGCCGTGACAATCGCTGCAATAGTGGGTATAGAGTTCATGGCCACGCTTTTCCTGTTCGTTGGCGCAGCCACCGGTGATGAAAGCCATGCCTCCGATCACTCCCACTGCCAATCCTATGATACCCAGCCTTGGCGCCTTCATGCTCACTGCCCTTTCTTGAGTTTTCGGATCAGGACAAACTGAAATCCCAAGCCCAATGCAGCAGCGATCGCCGCGTACATATAGCCGGAATAATCAGGCGGGGCATCGGCTCGGAAATACCACCAAGACGAGACCGCTTTTTGAGACCCCTTTTCAACCAACTCGCCGACGGCATCTTTTCGTCCGTCCCATACTGCAAAGGAGATACTCATGAATTGTCCAGCCGTAATTTGCACATCCTCATCAGCATGCCCGGTCAACAATTTCCTTGAAAATACGACTTTCCATGTCCCGTTTGAATAGACGCCCTTGGCTGTCACATCCTGATGTTCTTGTGGCTTTAATGTCCCAAAACCTTTCGCACTCATGTCGATGGCCTTGCCGGTCTTATTTTTCCAGAACCAAATATTGACCGGCCCGCCTTCTACCTGGAGCATTGGCTGGCCATGGGCGAAATGTGCCTTCTTATCACCCACCATAAACTCCAGTGCTGCTGCGTCATCGGGATCCTGAGTAGGATCGGCATATTCCACCAGCACCGCCACTTGTGTACCGTCATGCAAGGCACGCACGCTTACATCCTTCACAGTCACTTCCTGAATACGATTCTGCCAATGGACTTGCGGTGACATTGGAAACGTCGCAGGCGGCGCACTGCTCCAGACTGCCGCGCTTGGATCATCTACGGGTACGGCCCCAGTCAGAAGCGTCGCTCGAACCGAGACACTCTCTTGTGCATAGCCAAGCGATGCTCCACCAATAATCATGGCTGCGATTGCTGCCGTTCCATCCCGCAAAACCCGTTTCATGATGCGATTCGCCGGTTTCATGCTGTCCTCGTGCTCCCTCCACAACTAGATCGATCCACGCTGTTCTTTCCTGCTACTCCCAGGTTCGTGGGGATTGATGCGCACCGTCGTACTCACCTAAGATAATCTTCCAAATCCATTCATCGGGCAACTCGACTTCCCAACGAGGCATAGCGGACTTCCATGGTGCACCTTCAATCGGAAGACCGACGCCGCCCTTTTTGATGCGCCAGAATAGATAGCTTTCTTGCAACATGGCAATCGTCGTGGGGTCGGCAAAATTGGCAGGGGCCGGAATGAATCCACGAGCCGCCGGCCCCTTCCCGTCAAAGTTTCCACCATGACAGGGTGAGCAATAGGCGGCATAAAAGCCCTTCCCCTGCATAATATTGTCAGGAGTCTTAGGAACGGGATTTGACAGGCCTGTATATTCGCCTGGCGGTGCTGGATGAATCGTTCGGCTTTCCGTTGGAGGGAGGTCGCTCACTGCCGTACTTCCGTATGTTTGCCAGCCCACCAGCAACGGAAACAGAATGAACACCCCATAGCGAAGTGCTTGCAGACCGCCGATGTTCTCTCCGGTCAGAAATCGTTGAATCGGATTCCAGAAGGCATCCTTCGATTCACCGCTCACTGTTTCAAACATGAAAATGCCGCCTGCAGTCAGCAAGAGATACAGAAATATGAGGCTGGAGGGAAGGGGGGCAGAGCCAGGTATGTTAGGCAACCCAAACTTCAGAAAGGCATACATGGCGACCATGAGAATGATTGGCTTCCCTAACGCTCCCATAACAATCCTTCCTCCCTAATTCGTGTGTGCGTCGGCAACAAGCGCAGCTTGCGCGGCCTTCACCGGCGCAGACGGGGCCTTCCCAGGGATATCGAGCTCCGACGTGCTGACAGAGATCGGCTCCCCGCTCATTTGCTGCAGAAACGCGATAATGGCCAATATTTCATTCTTCGAAAGTCCGATCGGATCCTTATTGATAGCTGGCATCGTGGCTGGATAGTCCTTCGGCACGCCACCATGGCGGTAATCCTTATACACGAACGCCTGGGGATCCGTTAGGCTTTCAAAGAGGAAATCCTTGCTCAACTTAGCGCCGATTCCCTTCAAATCCGGACAACGGGCGGATTCACTTGGCCCGATGGAATGACACAGTGCACATTGGCCTTTGCTGAAGAAGACCGTCTGGCCGATGGCAGCAATATCAGTCGGTGTCTTGATATTGGCAATATCGATCTTTTCCTCGGCAGGAGGCAGAGAGGCCAGCTGGGGTACGGCAAGCGACATCAGTGCAAACAACCCCAGCACGATGGCAACGAATCCCGTCACCCTCACAAACACGGCCTTGATGAACAAGAGGATCAGAATGCCGATCCCAATGATGGACAGTGCGATTAATTGTAGTTGTGCGACTTCACTCATGGGCCCTCGAATGTTAAGTGCTGAGTTCTTAGTTTTTCGTTCTGGACTTAAAACTCACAATCAAAAATCAAAATTATCTCTATCTCTGTGACCGCTCTTCTGGAGCCCCTCCGGCCATCGCAGGAATGCCGTGCGGCAGCTCTCCCTTCCCCTGTCCTGGAGCCGTTTTGTACTTATCGCCCATAGTCGCGACCCAAAAGATAAACGCCACGATAAGGCAGAAGGAAAACGTACAGAAGGCCATAATAAACGACGCGCTGCCCAACGCCGGCGAATAGGCATAGGGCGAGGTATCGCGCATGACTCCGTACACATGCCAGTGGACACGGGACGAGGACCGCGCATAGCCCATCAAGGTCATGAGGAGAATGACCATGATGGCATTGAGAACCAAGGAATACCCAGCGCGTGGCGGCATGCCCCCCCACACCATCTCTGTCGTTGTTTTTGCGCTCTTGAGCAACAGCGCCGTCAACGGCGTGATCGTCAGAATCACAAAGATGACGATCAGCACTTGAGACGTAGAGAAATAATTGATGCGGACAATCGCCGGCACGAAATACCCCCAGACGCCGAGGACGATGACCGCAAGGCTGGCCAACACCAACACGGCACCCATGACCGCTTTCGCTAGCTTCGCCCACCCGGCTGTATCCTGTTTCCCTGCCCGCCAATACATCACGAAGCTCATGAAGGTAATAAGAATCATGAGGTTCGACACCGTCATTTTTGCCGACATGACTCCCAAGACTCCAAGTAATGGGTGGTGGGCTCCTCCCATTTTCTGGGCCTCTTCAATGCTGGCCACAAGGGAGTGCGGGGTCATCCACACGGCAAGACACAGCAACAGACTGACTAACATCATCAACATGGCTCGGCGATATTTACCCTCTGACCCGGGAATTCGATAGGTAATCCCCAGCCAAAAATAATAGTTCGAGCCGAGGAACAGGACACCGATCAACATGGCCTGGAGAATGAAGAGCCAGGACAGAAATCCTCCCATCAGGGTAATGCCCATCTGCTGGTTGTACTGGTAGATTTCCCGCATGAGCCAATAGCCGGCAAACGGGAGGGCCAGCAGACCGAACACACCGATAAAGTTGCCGACATACCCCATCCAATCGTAATGTTCTCGCTCTTCAGGACTCTTCACCGATAAATACCGGACACCGGCATAGGCCCCGCAGATATAACCTCCAAGGACGACGTTCGCGATAAGGCGATGGATGTTGATCGGCCACCAGGTTGGATTCCACGTTGCCGCCCAGGCCCTCTCAAAGGCGGTCCCGTCTGCAAGCACAACCGGGCTGGACTGGAACGTAGCCCAGGCATTGGGGATAATCATAATGAATAAGGCAAAGAAGTTCAGGAGAAACCCGAGAAACACATGCAAGGTCTTCTTCCTGCCATCCTGCATGGCATCCCACCCATACCAATACAGATACAGCGTCGCCGTTTCTAATAAGAACAGGAGGCAATAGAGCAAGAAGGAGGGGAAAAAGACGTCTGTCAAATAATTCATCAGTTTGGGGTAGAACGCCACCAATAGAAACAACAGAATGCCACCAAACAACGCGGTGGTCGAATAGGCGGAAGTCAGGAGCTTGGTAAACTCCTTGGCGAGCTTGTCATAACGCTTCTCGCCTCCCCTCCAGGCAATGACTTCGCACAGCCAGGCAAACATTGGCACACCTAAAACGAACCCGGCCAATAAGAGATGCAACTGGGCAACGATCCAAACAAGATTCCGACTGCCGACGTAAGGAATATCGCGATACTCTGTAGGACCCGCAGTTGTTCCCTCGGCTGCAATCCCGACTGAAGGAAGGGCTAGCCATCCCGCCATCAACAAGAGACCTGCGAGCCATTCGCCGTGACTCCCGACGGCCCGGAGAGCTCGTTGAACCATACTAACCCCTTGCTGTATGACCCTCACCTCATCACCTCGTAAGTTACGGTTTCGTCTTGGCAGAGGAGTCCTTAGCCTTTTCACTTTCGGTCTTCCCCTTGCCCTTTTCTTTTTGATCTATTGTGGCGACCTTTTGCTGCTCCATCGCCCCAATTTGTGCCGCAAGCGTCGCAATACGCTGAGTACTGCTGTTCAACGACTCGACCGGCTTGAAGACCGGCTCGACCCGTATGTCAGGCTTTTTACAGCATTCATGCGGATGGGGAGTCGTCACAGGAAGTATCGACCAAAACATCAGCGAGAACACGACGCCCACACCAGCCAACGACGTCAACATCAGCCCTTGATCGGTCGGCACCCGCATTAAATCCCAACGGGTAATGAGCCCTTGATAATTTTCAGACACCGGACGGGCAATTTCCGCCATGCGTCGAATGCTCTGCCCAAGAATGGAAATCCCGATGACCGACAAAACGATCAAGACTGCGGACGAAATAGATCCCCAAATCGTGAGCTCAAGACCGATTCGTTCCGCAATAGGAAGACCTGTATCGAAAAGGTGTCTCATGCTTTCCATTTCGGCCATCGAGTGCGACGCAGCGATGGAAATTTCCGTAACCCGGCTGACAATACACCAGAGGAGCGGAAAAAAGAAAGTCCCAATGAGCGCTGCCCTCCACCAAATCGCAAAGCCAAGACCATCATAGGGTGGCTCTTTCCGAAGTCGTTCCAAGAAGAACGTTCTCCCAACCAGTCCCAGCGCCCAAATGTCGACCGGAATCGACATCCCAAAAATAATCGGCAGACCAATCCCTTCACCAAACTGCCCCTCAAACATGGCAATGATGATGGGAACGGCGAAGACGGTCATGGGACTGGCAAATAATATCAAGAAGGCAAGACCGAACCTTCCTTCAAAATGCGCCAAACCCATCGTCATGGCAAGCACCGCAAACACCGCCTTAATCGGAATCCCAGTCCAACAGGCAGACCAAAGGATGCTGAACCCGATCTTCGTCGGAGACATCGATTCGCGATCTTCAGCCATGGCTAATCTATCCTAGGACTAATCCAAAAACTCTCGGTTAATCACCGATGCAACCGTGAACAAGAGAATGAAAACCATGATCGCAATCCAGCTGATGAGGGCAATCGGTCGCTTGAAAATATTCCGCTCGGGATCCTTGTCGATGAACGGGAGCGCGACAAGCAATACCATGAAGGCAACCGGCAACGCCACCGCCCCCATAAATTGACCGAACTCACCCGCGAACAATTTCAACCGGAGCAGCTGGAAGTAAAACAGAAAGTACCATTCAGGTTCAGGATGATAGTCCCCTGGGTCTGGCGCAGCCTCGTCTAATAGGACGACCGGTTCCCAAAGAGCCAAGGCGCAGATACTGACGAAGACGAACGCCATCCCGACCATGTCTTTCCAAATCTGACGGGGAAAGAAGTAGTCGGTCTTCGCCTTGAGCTCTTCCACTGTACCGGTAAAGGGTCCAGCGGGAGCGGCCACGCGAAACAGAAAGAGATGGAGTCCGGCGAGGGCCATAAGTGCAGCAGGGAGAACCATCACGTGCAGGACGAAGAATCGGCTCAATGTCATCTGCCCAGGAGTGGGGCCCCCTTTCAGAAATCGAGCAATAAAATCGCCGATAACGGGGGTCTTATCCAAAATTTCGACACCAACCGTCGTCGCCCAGAACGCCCGCTGGTCCCAAGGCAAGAGATAGCCTGTAAATCCGAAGGTGATCACCACACCGAATAGGGCCAGCCCGACGATCCAGAGTAACTCTCGAGGCTTTTTATACGCGCCCCAGAGAAATACCTGCGACATGTGGGCGATCACACAGACCACCATCGCACTGGACCCCCAAAAATGGTAGCCCAGGAGGAACCAGCCATAATCAACGTCGTGAATAATATATTGCGTACTGGCCCAGGCGTGGTCTGCCGTCGGCACATAATAGAACATCAGCAACGTGCCCGTCAGCGCCTGCATCGCAAAGATGAACAACAGGATAGAGCCGAACACATAGGCCCAACGAGACCCACCAGGAAGCGGCTCATTGAGCATCTTGGCCTGCATTTCCTTGAGGCCAACACGTTCGTCTAGGAAAGCGACAAGCCTTTCGATCGCGCTGGGCTGATGATCGGAAATCGTTGCAGGGGATGAATGCTTACTATCCATATCGGCAGCTTTCAAATGATCCGAATTTGCGACTTCGTACCGGCCTTGAACTCCATATCGATGACCTCAACCTCTCCCCCTGCAGAAACCCTCACAGGCAATGCGTCAAGAGCGCGCGGGGCCGGGCCATCGAGCACTTTTCCCGCAGCATCATAAATACTGAGATGGCACGGACAGAGAAAGACTTGTCCAAGCGTTTTATGCTGTCGCCACTTGAACGCACACCCTAAATGCGGGCACTTGCCGGAGAACGCGAGGTAGGGAACATCTTTCTTGTTGGTCCAGATGGTCTTTCCTTTGGCATCACGGAATTCGGCGTCCTTGCCTTGATAGACTTTCCCTAGAAGCTCTGGAGTGGCCTGTAACACCCAGACATTTTTATCGACTTCAGCCTCTGGCATGTAGGCTTCTTTGACCTTTTTCTTGTACTTAAACTGCACACCAACATCTTCTTGCTTGATCTTGCTGACATTCCCCACTTTCAGCCATTCATTGTCGAAATCGGCATACATCGGCTTCATGAGAAAGCGGAGAATCGGATAGGCAATGGGAAGACCGATCAAAAACCCAATGACATTGGTAAAATTCATGAAAAACGTGCGGCGTTTAACACTTTTCTCCAGATCCGGCAGAGGAACCAACACCTCACCCGGGGTCACATGGATATGGTCTTCGAGATGTGAGATCTCCACTTCATGCGTGGTGACATAGTCATCTCGTTTAAAGGGAGGTAACGCCAAGATCTCCGTTGACGGCGTACGCAACTGCACTAGATCGTCCGTCACAACCTGGACCTGGCCCATGGCAACTTGTCGCTCACCGCTCCCATTCACCGATACCACGATGTGGCTGATTTCATGGGAAAGGGGATCAAGCACGACTTTCGTGACTTCACCGATGTCGAGGTCGGTGCACCGGACCTTGGATTTCAGCTTCGGTTGCAGCATTAGTTTTTCTTGATCGGCTTGGGGGTATTCACCGAGGCATTCTTGAACGTCCCTAGCCAGGCAGCAAGAGCCTGCATTTCTTTGGGGTCCATCAGATCTTTAAACTTGTTGGGCATGATGCCCTTCTGCCATTCCTTCTCATACCCCTCGGCCATAAAACTCTTGGGGTTCCCAATTTTCTCTTGAATCTCATCGACCGTTAACAACGTGCCGATATTATCCAATTCAGGGCCTCGCTTCTTTCCACCCTCACCCCGAAGCTTATGACAGTTGTAACATTCTTGCAGTTGCCACTGCTCCTCGCCCACCTTCATGAAATCACCTGCGCTCGCACTGGCTGCGGCAGGGGGTTTCTCCCCAGCCGGAGGCGTCGACGCGGCCTGACCTCCGCCAATCCCCTTCAGCCGATCCTCAAGCGCTTTGACTTGTGCATCGAGAGCCTTCACCCGAGCAATCAGTTCATCCGCCTTCCCCTGTGCTGAGTGCTTTCGCTCCTTCTCAAGAAGTTTGTTGATTTTTGCCTTTTCGTCTTCTGGATTAAACTGCGGTAACAACGAGGGCCCAACTACATAAACGGTAATCAGGAGGACCCAAAACACCACGACGGAAATAAGGGACTTCCCACCACTCATGGCTCCGATCGGCTGCGCGTCAAGCAGCATGAAGATGATCGCCCCGATCAGTGCGATGACCAAGAACAGCACTTGAAAGTCAGCCGGCACTGCCTGCGATCGCGCGATACCAACCAACACTCCACCGACCGCCAATCCAATACCTAGTTTTTTGAATATATTCCCCATGCGAATTCCCGTTGCCTCAGTAAGTGTCTTACACTGTGATTACTTGGCTGCGACGGGGACTGGACTCCCCTCAGGCTCTCGGGCCCTCGAAACAGAAGGCCGAAGAGCGACCAGCACAGCGAGACTGACGATGGCAATAAAGAAAACGGTGATCGCTGTAATCCAGCCAGCCGAATAGGAGAGCGTCGGCGTAAATGACTCCGCCGACAAGTCCGACACCAAGCTATAGGCATGGAAATACTTCTTCAGCAACGACCGCACGGCTCCCATCAAGCCCATGATCCACGTTGAGGTAAACGCCAAGAAAATCAGAACGAACTGCGAGACAAAATCGATTTTCCCCCAGAGGATCGTGCCTTGCTTGATTGTTCGGTTATACAGGACGAAGTTGACAACCGTCACGAATACCAGCGTCAAAATTGCAGACAGCTTTGCTGGCATCGACGACAAAAAATCCCACCCTTCAGGCAGTTTCAGCTCATCGGGCATATCGGTTCCCGTCGCCACAAATCCGGCAGGAGTCAGCCACACCGCGTCGCTCGCGAGCATGACGATAAAGCCGATCTTGATGACAGTCCGCGCAGAGACAGTCATTGGAATGAACCGACCGAACAGAAATGGCGACAGTGCAAGAGGCAGCAGGAACGCCAACGACATTGGATCGGGAATCCAATATTTATTCATCACCCACATGGTGACGGGAAGGAGAGCGACGAGAACGATCGGAGCCAGAATGGTCATCCGCACATTTTGGGCTCCTTCGATTCGTTTGACACTGAGCCAACTGTAATAGTTGATTCCCAAGAACAGAAGCCCGATCATCACTCCCTGCATTTCAAAAAACATGGACAGCTGGTCGGCCATCATGTACGGGCAAAATGAAAAATCGTAATCGCACATTTCGTAGGCCAGCAAGAGCCCTGTGAACGGCTGCAACAGCGAGCCACCCACTGCAATCCAGATGGCAGCAAAACCCATCCAATCATAGTAGGCTCTCTCCTCCTGCGTCTTCGCCGCCATGTACATATAGGCAGCGATCATCCCGGCAATGAACCCACCGAACGCTACATTCCCATCGATTCGGTGAAGACTCAGAGGAAACCAACTTTGGTTCGCAATCTTATCCCACAAGGTAGCCGCGGCGATAAAATCCTGGGGCGAAACCCCCTCGGCTTTCGGCGGGGTATTCATGAACGATGTGGGACCGTTGATCACGAACAAGATCAGCAAACACACGAGATTCAAGACCACGCCCAGCGCGATATGACGCCCCTTCTTTTCACCTTTCCACACATCCCACGTATAGAGATAGGCATACATGAGGATGGTCTCGGCGATAAACAACGCCGGATATAAAATTGCAAACACTACATAAAATTGATTGATGAACGATGTGGTGAACTGCGGATAGGCCGCAAGGAGGACGAAAACAAAGAAGCCGCCGGTCACCGCCGTCATACTGAAGAGAATGACCGTGACCTTGGTGATCTCTTTAGCCAAGCGGTCATACCGTGGGTCCTGCTTACGATATCCCAACCATTCCGAAATGACGACAAAGATTGGCGCACCGAGGATGAACGCGGCGAACAAGATATGGAGCTGAGCGACGATCCATACAGCCGTTCGATTACCGGTGTACGGAAACTCCACCGAAGACGCCCCAACTTCCTGAGCGTAGACATTGGTGACAGCTGCCACACACAGCGAGAACAACACCATGAGAGCCAGGAGACCGCTCGACAGTTTTTTCACGATGCCTCGCCCCCTACTTTAAGAACATACTCAAGAATATTAGCCCCACTCTTACTATACATAAATATACCCAGCGAGAGCTTCACGTAACAACCTGAGCTTCAGTGACTATATCGACAAGATACCTAGCACTCTTCAGATGCGACCAAGTACCCTATAGAACATTGAAGGCCAGGCCCCACACAAATTGTCAACAGATATGAACTTACTGGCCAACCGAGCATCGCAAATTTCCTAGCCGTTATCTAGGAAATTCCTGAACAATGCACGAAAAACCAGAAGCCCGATTCATCGGCTTAGATGCGCGATCAAGAAATAGACTTCCGAATGCCGACGACGTGAATACATTCCATCAGCAGCAACCCCTGCGATCCTAGTACTCACTTCGCACCAACCTCACTCCACTGCTTCTTCTCTTCATTCCAGATCTTTCCGGACAGTGCAAAATTCCGTTCATACAGCACGAGCTTCCATCGGTCCTCTTCGGAAAGCTTGCTCTTCCAACCTCGCATCTTGGTATTCGACACCCCCTCTGAAATACGCCAGAACCACACGGAATCTGAATAAAGCTTCATGCGCTCAGGGTTTCTAAAATCCGTGGCACCCGCCTTTACCGGTTTCCCGTCTTTCCCATGGCAACTGGCACAGTTCACATCGGGATTTTTCTCACCTATGTACAACTTCCTTCCCTCCTCAAGCTTCTGAGAATCCCCCCACCAATCTGCCGGCATACGCTTATCAGCATATTCAGCAGGAGCTGGAGGTGGCGGCACAATCGGCCCTTCTCCGCCTTGCTCTCCACCACAACTCGATAATAGTCCGAGACCGATAACCAACAGAACATGAATCAATCTTATCCTGATATTCATGACGATCTCTCACTCTGTCATTAGGGAAGATCCTCGCCAAGACGACGCGGCTGAAAAAGTGGCGGACAAACAAAAAAACGCTTCCGCCGAGGTATCCCACCTCTAACAAAAGCGTTCTGACTACAATTTCGTCGGCAGCTCTGCACTAAGGCCCCGCCACACATAAACCGATTCGGCGAGACACTCTGTAGCCCCCAAGGCCGTCATCGGCGATTATGATTTTCTCTTTCCCTGCGACTTCACCCTGCCTCGTTCTCGCTTCCGCTGAGAACGGACCAGCTTCATCCCGATAACACCTCCAGCTACTGCAACCACCGCCCCGCCGCCCCACCAAATCCATACAGGAGGCCCACTCACCTCACAACCAGTTCCAAAATTAACGCGGATTTTGCGGTCACTTTCTAAGTCTTTTTGGTCGAATTCAACCTTAAGGTGTTGCTGCTCCCCTCTCGCCTCTACCAAAAGGGGATCACCAAAATTGTCATTGTGCAGATGAAACATCGCTTTATAGTAGCCATCTCCATCCGTCCGCACAACCTGACCGTATGAAATCTTGGTGTCCTTGACAAGAACGTCTGCACTCGACATCCCCTTCCCATCAGGTCCGCATACATACCCCTCGACCATGAAACGATGGTCCGCTTCATGCGTGGCTAGAGCCACCTGTGAAAACATTACGCTCATTACGAGACAGCAACTCAGGACGGACAGTGCCGCTAAAATTCGACTAGCAAGCTTCGAACTTGACCGCTGACTCGTCGCTCGCTCTTTTGAAGAAATACTCACTCGCTATATAACAAGCACACTAGGATTCGGGCAGGCGTTTCTAACACAGCACTCCACCTTTGTCAACGAAAAGGGTGGTGATTTCGCTGACACACAAAGGTTTTTCGCAATTTTTATTTTTCAGAATTAGCGGAGTTCGCAGGAGCTTCAGAGATAGCCCTTCGTACGCGTGACCGCCTCAATTTTCGCGGACTCAGTTCGCCGCTCGGACTCTTTTTTTGACACCCAAGTCTCCCATGATTTTCCGTTTGCCGTGTCTTCCCCGGTGAAGGCAATCGTGGCGATACCAGAGTACGGAATGCGCTGAGCATCGGGACGGTCTGAGGAAAATAACTCTAGATACGAATCAGTCGCACCGACATGTCGATTATAGATATATCCGGTGACCGATTCGCCAGAACGGAGCGTTAATGTCACATCACCACGATAGTCGAACGCGAGTTCGACAGCTTCTGTTATTTCCGCAGTAGATCTCGGCGTAAAAAGACGCCCTTCGAGAGAATCGGTCATACTCGCGATATGATTTTTTGTGTCAGTCATGGTGAGGTTCTCGTTCGTGACGTCTATTTTGTGAAGCGCTGTCCACCCTGATGAATTAGGGATAACGCTCGCTCGCCTCGCGGCGAAGCCGAGGGCCTCGCTGAGTCGAAGCGGGCTTCACAAGCACTGCTATCGCGAGGTAGGCGATAATGTCAGCTTGGCCGTCCGAACAAATCCAGAAGCCGTACTAAATGTATCTTCGACTGCGGAGGCCTCATAGCCACAATGAACCATACAATCGGCGCACTTTTCATTTCGACCAGTTCCGTACTTCTCCCACTCCGTCAACTCCATCAACTCCCGGAAGGTCGTGGTATACCCCTCTTGGAGTAAATAGCAGGGCTTCTGCCATCCAAACACATTATACGTTGGATTCCCCCAGGGTGTACATTCGTACTGACGGCGCCCCATAAGAAAATCTAAAAACAGCGGCGATTGGTTGAACTGCCAACCTGGCTTGGGGCGAGCAAGGATCTTTGAGAAAAGCTCTTGAGTCCGTTCCCGCTTCAAAAAGTGTTGCTGATCTGGAGCTTTTTGATAACTATACCCTGGAGAGATAGTCATCCCCTCGACGCCGAGGGCCATCATTTCATCAAAAAATGTTCTGACCCGCTCTGGATTCGCATCGTCAAATAAGGTGGTGTTGGTCGTCACACGATGACCACGCTTGAGCGCCGCCTTGATCGCCTTGACTGCCACCTCATACACCCCATCGCGACAGACAGCCAAATCATGCTCATCCTTGAGCCCATCCATGTGGATACTGAAGGTCAAGTATTTCGAAGGCTGATATTCGTCCAGCTTCCGCTCCAAGAGGATGGCGTTCGTGCAGAGATAAATATACTTCTTCCGATCTACCAAGCCCTGTACGATCGTTGCGATTTCAGGATGAATGAGTGGTTCACCCCCAGGAATACTCACCATGGGCGCTCCGCATTCCTCCGCCGCCGCCCAGCATTGTTCAGGGGTTAACCGCTTGTCGAGGACATGATCAGGATACTGAATCTTCCCACAACCTGCGCAGGCTAGGTTACACCGAAAGAGCGGTTCAAGCATCAGCACCAAGGGATATCGCTTCACTCCCTTTAACTTCTGGGAGAGCACATACGTCGCCACTGTATACATTTGGGAAATCGGAACAGCCATTCCGTTCTCCTTCACTCGCTCGCGTTGTTGTTCTTACAACCCTGTATATATGAGCAGCTACGAGTCGTAGCCGCACTTTGGAAGCACATCAATGGTCGCGATTGTAACATCTCACCGAAGACGCGTCAATTTCTAGGGCTTCCACGCATAACACAGTCGATGGGAACAATCCCATCACTCCACCTGCAGATCAGCTCCAAACGTAAGCGCGATCTTGGTGAATCTTTGGAAACTGTATCCCGTGACGAGGAGAAGGACCTTTGATGTAATCTGGATCCTCGTGCCCACGCGTTGGAGAATGCCTCCATTTGCAGCTCCCCTTAACCAAGGATCTAAATGATACGCCAATGAGAACACCGGAGACGCTTTCCCGCTAGCGACCATGACGAATAGAGCTATGAAGAGCCAGTAGGTCCGCAGAAGGTTGGTATGGAGGCGCCGAGCGGGTTCGAACCGCTGCATCGCAGTTTTGCAGACTGCTCCCTTACCACTTGGGTACGGCGCCTCAGAGGTCGGCATTATAGTCGCTTCGTTTTCTAGAACACAACACGCGCTCACCCAATTTTCAGTCAAAAAGATAACTTTGCTGAACATCGGAACCAGCGCTTAACAAAACTCTGCCATGCGGTCTCATGTCTCCCTGACCACATGGGATGAGCTGGAGCGCGTGCAGTTAGGCTGCACGCTTGGATAGCCCCAACTGCCTCTACTGCTGAGAAGCAATCCATACAGGATTAACATTGCGATACCGAGATGATGGTAGCTCTTCAGCGCTTCCCACCTCGCCGAACCCACGACTTCATAGTTCAGCACCATAGTCAGCACCACATACACTGCCAACATGATGTATCCCAAACGACTCAACCCGCCGCTCACCTGAGCTGCTGCCGCGACGACGACACAGGCCGCTGGGATCAGCCATACCAGGTGCTGATCCCAGGTAATAGGAGAGAATAATAAGGCCAAGACCAAGGTTCCGGCGCAATCCCGTGCCCACGTCGGATCTCCTGGCCCTTGAAACGCGCGGCGACTTAACCACGCAAATACACCAAGCAGGCTAATCGCGGCAATCCCAACGATGCCGTTCGCAACAGGGGACGGCAGATCTAATACTGGTTGATATCCTGGATCCACCTGTCGAAGCCGATGAGTCGGCGGATATGTCACCAGATACCGTAACAAGGTATGGCGGAGCGAGAGGTTTGCCTTCTGAAGTTCATTTTCTTGCCGACCCTCTGCCTGCCGATCAAGTACGGATAATACGGCATTCCTAGTCCATTCCGTGTGGTGCTCCCACCAACTCGTGGGTCCCATATAGAGAACAGGCAACAGAACCCACAAGATCGTCGCAAACACCGTGTACGAGGCGACTCGCCATTGCCGTTTCCAAAGAAACAGCAGCACGAAGAGCGCCGGAGTAATCTTGAGCACGATGCCAAACCCAACCAAAGCTGCTCCCAGCCGTTCTTTCCCAACCCATATCGCGTAGATTCCGCCGGTCAGGATTCCCAACAGGATGAGATGTGGGCCGCCGTCATCAAGATCATTCAAGATAAATTGCAGCGTCAACAACCCTGCACCGATACCGACCAAGAGCCGGCTCCACACGTTCGCGTCTGATCTGCCACACAACATGCGGTGGAACAACATGATGGTGATGACTAAGCATCCGATAGCGACGGCATAGCGCAGAGCTAAGCTCGGGTTTCTATCCAGAATGAGCAAGGGAGCGAAATAGATGCCGGTGGTTGGCAAATACATGTAGCAGTAGTCATTGGCGTAGAGATAATCCCCTGTGAGAAAGCGTCGTCCGATCTCACGATGGATATCGATGTCACGAAAGTGAAATGACCTCCCGAAGGAGATGATGTAGCCATGCACCATCGCCGCAATCGCGAGACTGAGCTTCACCAGTTTCACAAAGAGAACGGATCTGACGAAGTCATTGAGCCGGTGAATGATCGGTTTTGATTCCATGGTTCACCGGCACCAATACATGACCCTTAGAGAACACATCAATGGTTTCTTTTGCAGAAGAACCCTGGAGCTAGATTACGTAGGTGAGAAGAGGCCTTAACAGCAACCGTTACCTGCGGGGCAAGACCGGTATTTCTCTTCCAAGCGTTGAGAGATGATCCGACTGAGGGATAAGGGGTTCCCAACCGTTTTCCGTTGAAGACGAGGTAGGTGCACCGTTCCCTTCCGCCTCTTTTTCCTTAGCAAGCTGCTCCACTTCCTCAATGAGTGTATCCATTAATTCTTCCATGGGAACCTTGCGGACAAGCTTACCCTTCTTGAACAAAATACCTTTGCCCTCACCGCCGGCGATCCCGATGTCGGCCTCTTTGCCCTCTCCAATGCCATTCACAACACAGCCGAGCACCGACACGTTCAACGGGGTCTTAATGTGGCCAAGTTTCTTTTCCAGCTCGTTCGCCATGCGCACGACGTCGATCTCCACACGTCCGCACGTCGGACAGGCGATCACGTTGATCCCACGATGCCGTAGTTCCAAAGACTTCAGGATTTCGAACCCGACTTTGACTTCTTCGACGGGGTCCGCCGCCAACGACACTCGCAATGTGTCTCCGATGCCTTGGGACAACAAGTAGCCGAGCCCAATCGACGATTTCACAGCGCCAGTCATGGCCGTGCCAGCTTCTGTAATGCCGATGTGCAGAGGATAATCGGACTGCATCGCAAAGAGCCAGTAGGCATCGATGGCGTGCTTGACGTCTGAGGCCTTGAGCGACACCTTCATATTGGTAAAGCCGACGTCCTCCAGCGCATGCACCGCGTTGAGCGCTGATTCGGAAAGCGCTTCAGGCGAAGGCCATCCGTATTTTTCCAACAACGGCCGTTCGAGCGAGCCTCCGTTGACGCCGACTCGAATCGGAATGCCATGATCATTGACCGCTTTGATTACTTCTTCAACTTTCCACCAGGTGCCGATGTTACCGGGATTGATGCGGACGCAATCGACGACTGCGGCAGCTTTCAAGGCAAGGCGGTGATCGAAGTGAATGTCCGCGATCAACGGCACCGTCATCGCTGCTTTGATCTGAGGCAGGACTGCGGCGGCTTCCTCGTCCGGCACAGCCACACGGATAATTTCACAACCGGCGGCTTCAAGCTGGTGAATCTGTGCAACCGTCGTGGCCACATCGCGTGTGTCTGTCGAACACATGGATTGCACGGACACAGGAGCATCGCCTCCGACCTTCACCGTGCCGACCAAAATCTGTCGAGTTTTTCGCCTTGCGATATGCATCTGCCGTAACTCTCTTACCCCTTTATCCTTAACGCCCCAATCAGCTCCCCTGTTCGTCTCCATGAGGATGGCCGACCAGCGCCGAGCCTGTGAGTGATGATTTCACAGAGGGTGCTTTGCCGATCACTTCCTTCACACTTTGATAGATCCCTTCAGCCGTCAAACCATACCGTTCCCGCAATAAATCTTGTGGCCCCTGTTCAATATACCAATCGGGCAGGCCTAGAACCTTTGTCTTCACATCGCTAATCCCGGCCTCTGACAACGTTTCGAGCACCGCAGAACCGAATCCGCCCATCCTGCACCCCTCTTCGACGGTGACGACGTAGCGAACCCGCCTTGCGACATCCGTGATAAGTTCGTGATCCAGCGGCTTGGCAAATCGAGCGTTCACCACGGCAGTAGACACGCCTTCCTTGCTGAGACGCTCGGCGGCTTGATGCGCCTGCCAGACCGACACACCGATTGCGATAATGGCTACGTCCGTCCCGTCCTTGATCAACTCCCCTTTGCCAAAAGGCAACGCCTGGGCCGCCGCATCCATTGTGACCCCGAGACTGACGCCGCGCGGATAGCGCACGGAAATCGGGCCCTCATGCTGCACGCACGTCTTCATCATGTGCTGCAATTCATTTTCATCTTTCGGCGCCATGACGACCATGTTGGGAACGTGGCGCATATAGGCGAAGTCGAAGGCGCCATGATGCGTCGTCCCGTCTTCGGCGACAAGCCCGCCGCGATCGATGCAAAACACGACGGGAAGGTTCTGTGTCGCCACATCGTGCACCACCTGATCGTAGGCCCGCTGGAGAAAGGTCGCATACATGACTACAACCGGCTTTATGCCCTGCGTCGCAAGCCCCGCAGCAAACGTCACCGCATGCTGCTCGGCGATGCCGACGTCATAGAGACGATCTGGAAATTCTTTTTCAAATGCCGTCAGCCCCGTCCCTTCACACATCGCCGCCGTGATGGCCACAACGCGCTTATCTTCACGGGCCAACTTGACCAAGGCGTCCATTGCAATCGCCGTGTATGAAGGACGTGCGGCTTTCTTGGCCGGTGCGCCAGTCGACCGAACGAATGGTGGACAGGCATGGAACCATACCGGATTCTTCATGGCCGGTTCGTAGCCGAGCCCCTTCTTCGTAATGACGTGAAGGAGGACCGGCCCCTTCATCTTCAGCACATTCTCGATCGTCGGAAGGAGATGCTCAAAGTTGTGGCCGTCGATGGGACCACTGTATTGGAACCCAAGTTCTTCAAAGAGCAATCCCGGGAGAATCACGCCTTTCGCAAGCTCTTCGGCTCGGCGAGCGAGCTTCTGCATGTCGGAGCCGATGTGAGGAATCTTCCCCAATAGCTGACCGGTCTCTTCACGCATCTTCCCATAGAACTCGCCGGTAATGGTTCGACTCAGGTAGGCAGAAATGGCTCCGACATTTTTCGAGATCGACATTTGGTTGTCGTTCAAAATCACGAGAAAATCTTTTCCGAGCCCTCCCGCATGATGCAGCCCTTCCAGCGTCATTCCCGCCGTCATGGCGCCGTCACCGACGACACAGACAACCTTGTTCCTCTGTTTCAACTGCTCTCTCGCTTCGACCATGCCAAAGGCAGCAGATACTCCGGTCCCCGCATGACCGGCGTTGAAGGTATCGTACTCACTCTCTTCCCGTTTACAAAATCCACTCAATCCACCGTACTGGCGAAGCGTGTGGAACTGTTCGCGCCGCCCAGTGAGGAGTTTGTGGGTGTATGACTGATTACTGGTGTCCCAGACGATCTTGTCGGTCGGTGTATCGAGAAGGTATTGCAAGGCGACGGTGAGTTCGACGACGCCTAAATTCGAGGCCAGGTGTCCCCCCACATTTGAGACCGCCCCGATAATCTGTTCACGAATCTCCTGGCACAATGCCGGGAATTTATCTGGAGACAACCGCTTCAGATCGGCAGGACTATGGATCGTCTTCAGTAGGGACATAGATGGTCTCCTTCGTTCTCGCCCCATCGGCAGCAGTCCTACGCACATGACTAATAGGCACCGTGTGTCCAGGTGCTAAATTTTCGTGGATTTTCACACACGAATCACATGAAGTCAAGCACTTACGAAAGGTGCCATGGGGGAGCGCCCTCTCTGCTGAACCTTGATATAGATATAAAGGAACCGGACTGTTCTATGTTGGTACGGACACCGGATGGTGTCAGTTAGTACGGAAAATCGAGCCCGGCAAAAATGGCTCCTCCTTCTTTGCTGAATCCGTAATCGATCCGTCCCACCACATTAGGCCTGATGATTCCACGAAACCCGATACCCGGCGTTATACGATAATCTTTAAAGCTCACGTTCTTGAACGAGTTAAACACCTGTCCGGTATCGATGAACGGCGCAATCTCAAAATCCGCCATGACCCCGGCCAGACGCGTGCGCAAAATATGAATCCGCTCCTCAACGCTGAACGAGATAAGTTGTTTGTCGATGTATCGATCGACCCCAAAGCCACGCAGATTGCTCTGCCCCCCGAGCGAGCTTTGCTCATAAAACGGAACATCGGTGCCCAGAGTGGCTTGCAATTCTCCACGAATCACCAAGATGGCCCGCTTGGACTCGCTCGCAAACATCTTTTTGACTTCGAGCCCATACCGGGAATAAAGCGGATCTGCACCCGGTTTGAAGTTATAGTTCAGCTCGGCATAGGCCGTGATCGCCGTCCCGTCGGTCGGTGTGACGAGGTTATTACGCGTATCGTAATGGAAGCTGATCCGCTGACCGAGAATCGTCGCGCCCTGCACACCGGGAGCGTCGGGGAAAAGATCCCCCGAAAACGGGAGATCAGTAGCTCCTTGCTGGATCGGTTGCATGTGCCTCAACCGTTGACTGATTGCAATTTGCGTGACCTCGTTCGCATGAACCCCGAACTTCCAGTTCAACCTCGTCTCAGAAGCCGTATAATTCGTCTGTTGTCCTTCGACGGTGGTCGGACCAAGTCCGAAAAATCGAACCGTGGCGTTCTTGAAATGCATCGCACTGAGCCCAATGCTATACCGACCATTGCTGAACCCTGGATCAACATAACTCACAAGAAATTTTCGCTCGATTCGTTCGGTCCAGGACGCAATCCCTCGGAGTTCTTTTCCACCAGGCTCATAATGAAACAGATTAATCGTTCCACGAGTGCCGACGATCGAGTTATAGACCACCATCGGCGCAACTAAATACTTGAGATCCCCATCCGGTCCCGTGATCAGGGCCGGCACAATCATCCCGATGTCATTGCCGTCGTTTTTACTGGAACTCACGGCGGGGATCGGGAAATACTTTACTTCCGCCCCTGCGCGGTCGGAGAAAATGGGAAAGACGCTCCACAACACCAGACAGGCAATACAACGGACAAGGCTACGCATACACGTACTCATGATTCCGCAAACGACGTTATGGCGCCTTGAGCTTGTCGGATTTTTTGCGGAGCTGATCGACGAGATCTGAATAAGAAGAGGCACGAAGAATCTTCGTAAACTGCCCGCGATAGTTGTTCACCAGACTGACTCCGTCCACGACGACGTCATAGACCCGCCAATCATCTGCCTTATTGACCAAGCGATAGTCAAGCGGGATCTCCGTCTTTCCCGAAAGCACTTTGGTCCTGACTTCCGCGTACTCTTTCTCCGTTCGTTCATTGAGATACTGCACGCCTTCGCCAGAATAGGTTTCGACCTTGTCCGCATACGAATTGGTCAGCACCGTCCGAAAGAGATCGACAAATTCTTGTTTCTGCTGATCAGTCAGCTGGTTCCAGGGAGCCCCGAGCGCCCGTCGAGACATTTCCGTATAGTCAAATCGAGCCGACACCACCTTCTCAAGTAGGTGTCGACGTTCCTCGGACTTCGCCGGTTGCTTAAGTTCCTTTTCCTTTACGATACGAAGCACTTCATCGATCGTCGATTTCATGGAATCGGTAGGAGGCCCAGCATATCCTGGTGCCGCCACCACTCCGATGCCGATGACCATCATAAGCACCGTGAACCACGAGCTGCGGCCTCTCCACTTAGTCCACGTATTTCCGATCGCTATCATCGCGCCCCTCTCTCCGCCACCAATTTTATATTTATGTTCGTCTTTCCCGCCACACCCAACAGACAGAGTCTGGTTAGTTGACCTTACCATGAACGTATTGACTCACCAACTCCTCCAAGTCGAGGCCTGATTCCGTATCACGAATGGCATCTCCCGGTTTCAGAGGGTCTCCCCCTCCTCCCGGCGAGAGCGCAAGGTATTTTTCACCGATGATCCCTCTAGTTTTAATCGAGGCAATAGTATCGGAATAGAGCTTCGTCCCATTCTGAACCGCCAGCCTCACCATCGCCCGGTCCTCTTTCAGTCTGATTGCCTTGACTCGGCCAACCTCAACGCCGGCAACCTCCACAGCCGCTCCGGACTTCAGCCCTGTGGCTGAATTGAACAGCGCATCCACTTCGTAGACATCTCCCCCGATGAGTTCCAACTTGCCAAGTTTCATCGAGAGATAGCCCAAACAGACAATCCCGACCAGCACGAAGACCCCGACGATCAGCTCTAACCTGCTTTTCTCCATTATGGCACTCCTCTAGACCCCAGACACCACCTTGGTGAGCGGCATGGTCCCGCCAACTGAAATGAATTCTCTGATTTCAGGATCAGACGTCCGTTGAAATTCTGCCGGCTCTGCCATCACGGCTATTTTCCCATGTTTCAACATCGCAATATAATCTGAAATCCCGAATATCTCTGGAATCTCATGGCTCACCATCACGGCGGTAAACCCAAACTTCCGCTGCATGCTTGTAATCAGATCATGGATTGACTTGGCCATGAGCGGATCGAGCCCCGTCGTCGGTTCGTCGAAGAGGATAATCTCCGGTTGCATCACCAACGCACGGGCTAGACCTGCACGTTTCCGCATCCCTCCGCTCAATTCCGCTGGAAACTTGTGTCCCATTCCCGCCAAACCTACCTGTTCCAGCTTTTCATCGACACGGCTGGCCACATCCGGCCCTTTCATTCGAAGTCGCTCTCTGAGCGGAAAGGCCACGTTTTCGAAAACCGTCAGTGAATCGAACAGCGCCGCGCCCTGAAACAACATCGCGAACCGTTTGCGCACTTCATTGAGTGCATGGCCGCGGAGCCGAGAAATCTCGACTCCATCAACCCACACTTCTCCGGAGTCAGGCTGGAGCAAGCCGATCATGTGCTTCAGCAACACGCTCTTGCCTTCCCCACTGCGTCCAATGATCGTCGTGAGTTTCCCTTCTGGTACGTCAAGGTCGATACCTCGCAACACCGGTTGTCCTCCCAACATCTTTGTCACACCGACAAGCTTCAGCATGGTTACATAAACAATGATGTCAGGAAATAGTCCCAGATGAGAATCAAGACCGACGACAACACGACCGCCTCTGTCGTGGCTGTGCCGAGCCCCTCGGCACTCATCTTGGTGTAAAAGCCTTTATAGCAACAGACCCAGCTCACGATCAGACCAAAACTAATGGATTTGAGAATACCGCCATAGACATCTTTCCACTCGACCGCAGCCTCGATGGAGTTCCAATACGAACCCGCATTCACACCAAGCAGTTCCACCCCAACCAGATGGCCTCCATAGATTCCCACTACGTCGAAGATGGCAACCAACAGAGGCACACCGATCAACCCGGCGACAAGTTTCGGAGTAATTAGGTATTGGAGCGGATTGATGGCCATGGTGTCGAGTGCATCGATCTGCTCCGTGATCCGCATAATACCGATCTCCGCCGTGATCGCGGAACCAGCGCGCGCCGTCACCATAAGCGCAGCCAAGACCGGCCCAAGCTCGCGAATCATACTGATCGCGACTGCGGAACCCAACAGTCCTTCAGACCCAAACTTTCGTAACGTATAGTAGCCTTGCAGCGCCAGAACCATCCCTGTAAAGGCGGCCGTCAGCACGACAACAAACGTCGACTTGTAGCCGATGAAGTGGAGTTGCTTGATGATTTGCCTGCCCCGTAGCGGTGGACGTGCCAACCAGGAGAAGGATGCCACCATGAAGATCAACATCCGGCCCATTTCCGCCACATAGGTAAGAGCCCATCGGCCCAAGAGTGCGAGTAGCGTCATGGTCAAGTCGGCGAGAGTTCCTTCTTCGGTCGCTCGGTCACCATCGCCGCCACATAGCTCCTGAAAAAGGCCGTCAAGGCCTCTGCTGCGACCAGACTCTGTCGACGGAGCCGGCCAAGACCCAAGAGGCATGAAGGGGCGGCCAAGATCGTCTCGATCCCTTTCAGCCACCCAGTGGGCCTGAGAAACAGATTGAAGTCAAGTGGAAGATCTTCGTCCAGACGATCCGAAACGGATCGGATGATCACAAAGGGAACCTGCGCCCGTTGTGCTTGGGCAGCCAAAGCGGAACTTTCCATATCGAGGCCGATGGCCTGAGTACTCAACGCAAACTGTTGCTTTTCTCGGGCACTGCCAATGATGTGATCGGTCGAGACAAACCGCCCAATGTGTTCGGACGGCACCAGGGTCTCAACAGACGTCACGGCGAGGTCCCGTTCATCACCCGGCACATCGAGAACCTCTGACGGCTCGTCGCCATGATTCCTGCAATACACCACTTCACGGCCTACCAAGAGTGCCCCGATATCCGCTGCGATGAGCGCACAGGCAAACCCCGTCGATACCACAAGGCTGAACGATTGGTTGTCAAGCACTTGGGCAGCGCTCCGACCCGCTTTTTCAAGACCGACGCCGGTTTGAACTAGCCAATACTCCCTGTCGCCTACAGTGCACACGAATACAGTGCGACTACCAACTCGACGCTCAACGCCAGGAGGGAACGCCGACTGAACGGCGCTCATTTCCCAAGGGGTGGCGGCAAAAATGACGATTCGTTTCGATGGCACAGCACTAGATGCGCGTGGGGAAAAAGAATCGGCGTGGGTCAATGCTTGGACCGATACAAGTCAGTGCCTTGAATGTGATGCCGCAGCTCGTCGGCCCGTATTTTCCCACGGGAACGGAGATTACGGTACATCGCCAGAGCCCACAGGGGAAAGTACTGACAATACCAATGATACCGAAGATAAAACACGCGTGGAAACCCCGTGCCGGTATGACTAATTTCCTCCCACGATCCATCCTTCATTTGCCAACGAAGGAGGAATTGTACCCCACGCGCAACACTGAAGGAATCAACCGCATCAGCCGACATCAACGCCATCAACGCCCATGCTGTTTGTGAGGGTGTGCTCTCCCCTTTACCGTGAACCTCACTATCGTCCCTATAGGAGAGACAGGACTCACCCCACCCACCGTCAGGATTCTGTTTCGATTCCAACCAGGCAACCGCCCGACGAATATACGGCGCCGAGAGATCTTCTCCGATGGCCCTGAGTCCTGCTAAGACAGACCACGTCCCGTAGATATAATTGACACCCCAGCGTCCGTACCAACTGCCGTCTTTCTCCTGCTCTTTCTTGAGGAACGCTAGTGCCGGTCCGGCAGCTGGATGCGTCTTGTCGTATCCCAATGCGCCGAGCATCTCCAAACAACGCCCGGCCAGATCGGAAGTACTGGGGTCCAAGAGCGCTTTATGATCGGCGAAGGGGATATAGTTGAAGACGACTCGGTTGTTGTCTTTATCATAGGCACCCCAGCCGCCGTCGGATCCCTGCATCGCCAAGACCCAGCGCATCCCGCGGCCAATAGACTCGTTCAGCTCGTCCTCATGACCGGGAATCTTCAATTTCGAGAGCGCCATGATGACCACAGCGGAATCATCAACATCCGGATACGATTCATTCTCAAACTGGAAGTACCATCCACCTGGTTTCGCGTTCGGTGAGGAGATGATCCAGTCACCGACAGCCTTGGTTTGCCGAGACATAAGATACCGGCCTGCTTTTTGGAGCGAAGGATGATCCTGCGGCACTCCCGCTTCAACCAGCGCATTCATAAGCAACGCGGTATCCCAAACAGGAGAAAAACAGGGCTGGAGATGGAGAGTGGGAACGGACTCACCATCGACCGTCATGGAATCGTAGACTTCTAATGCCTCGATCTCGCGAAGCGCCTTGACGACCAGGGGATCATCGGCATCGTACCCTAAGCATTGAAGTGCCATGATGGAATTCGCCATCGCCGGATAGATGGCACCGAGTCCACCGGCCCCTTTAAGGTGATCCACCATCCAGCAAGCAGCTTTGTGCAGCGCTTTTTCCCGTAACGCCCGCATGGGCATCCGATCATACAGTTTCAGCATCACATCTAATGCCACAAAGAAGTTGTGCGGGGTGAACCAGGCCTGATCCTTGTTGAACGGAGGGTATTTCCAATAGCGAACCTCCGGGCGCGGGATGGGGTACAACTCATCGATGCCTTGTTCACGTGGGATCCGGCAGACCGGGCGATGCGCAAATACAATGAGTAAGGGAATCAGTACGGCCCGAGACCAATACGAGATTGCATAGATACTGAAGTAGAACTTCTTCGGCAACAACATCAGTTCGACGGGCATATGGGGAACACCTTCCCAATCATACTGATCGAACAGAGCCAGCGTAATTTTGGTAAACACGTTGGCTTGCAGAACACCGCCCATGGCCAGAATCCGCTCTTTTGCGCGTACCATAAACGGTTCATCCGCCGATACCCCGCATAACTTCAGTGCAAAATATGCTTTGACCGATGCGCTGATCTCCGCAGTGCCACCATAATAAATCGGCCATCCACCGTCCTGCAGTTGTGTCGCCTGGAGATATCGGACAGCCTTCACCTCTCGGTCAGGATCGACCCGATCGAGAAACCGACGCAGCATGACGTATTCAGAGGTCAGCGTGGTGTCTGCTTCCAACTCGGCAACCCAATACCCTTCGGCATGTTGACGGTTGAAGAACCATGATTGACTCCGCCTGATTGCGTCATCCACCGCATCAGGTTGGCTCACGGCATGACCGATGGGTCTGCGAGCAGCCGAAGAATCTAATGAGGCCAGGATAACCGGTTTGTCAGAAACCAACCGAAGCGACGCGACAGGAGTCAACTCCGTAGCAGGATCGAGTCGCCCTTGAACAGTCGAGAGCAGGCTGTCAGAGAGGCGGTTGAACAACGCCTTGATGATATTCATGAATCTTTATGACTTGACCGACAGGACTGAGGAGGGTGAAAGACCGGCATCTTGCAATGGTCTCCCTTCGTAAACCTTTCCAATACTCCCTGTGGATACTCCGAAGGCTTATAACAGACGATTTGAAACGAGTCAAGCGAGTGGTGGGAGAAGTGCCTGAAGTATCTATATTTTTATCGGTGTAGGCGATTGTAAGCACCGCCTCTACAGTATCCATAACTGAACATCGCGGCGTTACTACTTCCAGTGATGGCTTATGAGAGGAACGTCACCTCTCTACCACCAAAGTTACAGGGATTAGGTAACCAGCAAAACCTGCACGGAGCCACTGCTGTGGGCAACGCTGCGGTCACTGTCAGTGAGAGAGCCGAGCGACCTTGCAATTCACGCTGTTCAAGGCCAGCCCAAAAACCGGCACGATCACTGGGCCGATTGTGGCTCCCGTCAGGACTTGCGTCATAATCGTCGCGGCGGAGAGAGAGTTACGGCCAGCACATCGTTGACCCTGAGACAGAGGTCCCGACCTTGCCAGTATTTACCTTGTCTTCAGGCAGAAGCAGATCGTGATTCTTTGAGATGACGATTGTTGTTCGACTGGTGGCTTATGCTGCCATTCGCAACATGTCCTCACCAAAAACACGGTGGGTGTGGGCCAGAAAAAGACGGGCACAAGAAAGCAATGAAGACAAGAGGGGCAAAAGGCTACTGCGTCAAGAGAACAACGAGAGTAACAAAGCTCCACAACGTGACTGACAGGCGCAGTCCATTGACAATACCTCTAGCGGACCCTAAAGGGTCATGGTCCAGCTCCTCCTTTCGCTCGTTCCGCGCCACCCGCAATGCGTCCTCCGCTTTACAGTTAGGCGTGAGCAGTGCTTCTAATGTCACCTGGGCAAGAGTGAGCTTGGTGACAGATTCGGGGTGTGGCCCTCTATCCCGGATGTGCGAAAGCGCCATGATCCCTCCTCATACGATGCAGGTTGTGAAGCAGCTCTCACACTCTTGCTAGAGCAACAACGATACCCTGGGTCATTCCCTCCTCATAGCAAAACCACTTTTGTAGATCACACACCCACAATTGGACCGCAAGCGTGAATACCTCATAAACCATTGATAAATCGTGATTCACTTCAACAAGGATACCCACGTCCCAGTAAATGATGGGCAGTTCTCTCCATTACATCAGCAGCCATTTCAGGCTACTAAAGCACTTTCAGGCCAATAATCCGGACATTCTTGAACACTGATAGATCCAACCGCGTACGTGAATTGGTAGTGCAGAGATAAAAAGAGACTACATTCGGTAAGTAGAAACAGAGCCCGTCACCCTAGAGATGGGTCACGGCTGACGGCACACCCGTTCCGAAACGAGTCTACCCAGGACGGTGAAGAAAGGCGTGAGAACTCCCAATCGTTACGTTGAGCAAAAGCTAGTGCTGCCCAACAGCTACTCCTACACCGGTTGCAAATCGCCGAGCCTGACGGACACCAATTTGGACACCCCCGGCTCCTCCATGGTGACGCCGAAGAGGGAATCAGCGATGCTCATCGTCCGCTTATTGTGCGTAATGACGAGGAACTGCGCAGTCTGCGCCAACTCCTTCAAGACCCCCGTAAACCGTCCGATGTTTTCCTCGTCCAACGGGGCGTCGATTTCGTCCAACAGACAGAACGGTGTCGGCCTGATCAGAAAGCTCGCAAACAACAGTGCCATTGCCGTAAGCGTCTTTTCTCCGCCTGACAGCATGGTGATGCTCTTCAGCCGTTTTCCAGGCGGTTGCGCCACGATTTCAATACCTGGCTCTTGATTACCGGAAGGTTCACCGTTTTCAGCAGGCGGTTCATCAACCAACTGCAGCTCGGCCCTTCCGCCAGGGAAGAACTGACCGAAAACCTCGGTGAACTTCTGCTGCAACTCTTGGTACGTAGCCGAGAACATCTCTTTCGTCGTCTGGTGAATCCGCTGAATAATTTCCTTCAGTGAAGCGATCGAGTTCGACAGATCCTGCTCTTGGGCAGACAAGAATGTGTGGCGTTCTTCCAGCTCTTGGTGTTCGCTGATCGCAGCTAAATTAATGGGTCCCATTCGATCCATCCGGTCACGGAGCTTCTGCAACTGCTCTTTCAACTCGGCATCGGAACGAGGCTCGGGCTCCTCTACGGCTGTGGCCTCAGCCTCGTTCATAGAATCGCTCGACTGCGTAGGATCAACGATCAGTGTGAGGGGATCAAGCTGATAGGTCCCCGACAATGTTCCTTCGACAGTTCCCAATTGGATACGGATTTCCGCTCGACGAACCTCAACTGTCATCCGGGCATCCCGCAGAGCTGAAATCCCTCGTCGCAACTCTTCCAGACCGGACTCATGCGTTTGACTCACCGCCATTTGTTGCGCCTGTCGCTCTTGCGCGGCGACCAATTCTCCCTTCACCCGCCCGGCGGTGACACCGAATTCTTGGCAGAGGCCCTCCTGACGAGCTTGTTCTGTCTGGCTCTGCTCGATGAGCCCCTTCAGACTGTTCAGGTGCTCACCCAATGCACGATGCCGATCTTCCGTCTCTTGGATCTGTTGTGTCACCCGAGCGCGGTTCAGTTGCTCATGTTGCCGTTTGGCTCGCAAGCCTTCCGCGGTCATCTTCGCCTCGGTTACATGTTCCTGGTGCATTCTCATATTTTGATCAAACAACCCCAGTTGCTCGCGCACCTTCCCCAACATCGTTTCCTGTCCGTTCTTCTCAGCCAGCCACTGACCCAATTGAGTCTGGACCGAGTGCGATTCTTGTTCCAACCGCTGAGCTTCGCTGACCCCGTCCTGAATTTCCGTCTCCATCCCAGCGAGTCGATGGTCAAGGTCATTCAGTACATGCTGAAGCTTCTCTTCATCCTTGCGCAGCGACAGATTCTGCATCTCGGCATCACGAAGCGCATCACCGAGTTGGCGGTCCTGCTGGGTGAGCATCTGGATCTGGGCAGACACCATCTCTCGCTGTTGCTTGCTCTGATCAAGCTCCGTCACAAACACCTGGCGTTTGGTTTCAAGATCGATCACCTCTCGCCGGCGTTCCAGCAAACCCGGCGTTCCTTGAACCTGACCACCCGTCACAATACCCGAGGCATCCACTACTTCCCCATCCAGAGTCACTAAGATTGGACCGTTCGGAGCACTCCACGCATGTTGCTCCCACAAGTGCATCGCCTGGTCCAATGATCGAACAATGACGACGCGATCAAATAACGAATCGCGAGCCGACGTTCGGGCGGCATCGGTTTGGACCAACTCCACGGCAAGCCCGACAACGCCTGGCTGCGTGGCGATCGACGTCCACCAGTCATGAGTCCGTCCGCCTTCCCATCGTGGGCGCTGCGGAATAAAGCTGCCTCGCCCCAGCGATTCCTGTTGAAGAAATCGAATCAACCGTTGCCCGACAGATGGTTCATCTACAAACCATCCTCTGACGCGCTCTCCCAACACCGCCTCAACCGCCCGTTCCATCCCTGACGGAACCACCAACCATTCGGCCACCGCATCCCGTACCCCGTCACAAGACTTCAGAGCGGGGCCTTGCTGGATCCCCTCCCGACCGTAGCCCATCTCTTCACGAACCACACCTTGCAATGCTTCAAGGCGAGAGTCCACTCCGGCCAGCTCTTCCGAACGTCGTAAGATCACCGGATCCAACGACTGGAGGGCGCCCGTAGCTTGAGCCGCCTCCTCTTGCACCGTGCGTTGTTCTGTCCGTAGTTGCGAGACAAGGCGATCAGCCTCTCCATATTCCTTACGCAAGATCTCGTAGCGCTCAATCGCCGACTCACGTTGGCTTCGCAGTTCGTCTCGCTCCGACGACAAGCGCGTGCCGCGGCCCGCGAGATCTTCCATTCGCTTGGCCAATTGCGAGATACCTTGTTCGGTATTCGCGACAAGCACAACCAATTGCAGCACATCTTTGCGCCCTCGCTCCTCCTCCGCAACAGCCGCAGCTCGTTGATTGAGCAAGCGCGTCAGCTCTTCATCGAGTTCCCCGAGAGTCCGATCCCGAATCGCCAGCTCCTCCTCGACCGACGTCAATGACGACTCGATGGCACGAAGTCCGTCAACCAACTGCTCTTGTGATCGGACTAGCTCCTCCAGCTCAGCTGATTCCTGTACCTGTTGTTGGCCGAATAGCAACCCGCGGTTTCGTTCGACCTCCGCCGCCGTCAGCGCGTGGGCCTGCCGTTGTTCGACACCCGCCAGTTCCTCTCGAATCTTCCCGATCGAATCAGCGGTCGCAATCGCATCAAGACGCGCTTGTTCGAGTTCTGTTGTAAGCCTAGCCAGGTCGGCCGCTTTCTCGGAGTCTTGTTGATCCAGGTTCAGGACGTCAGTGTCCGCCTCCTGCAATGCGTGTCGTAAGACCCTGAATTCCCTCGTCAACAATATCACTTCAATTCCGCGCGCCTCACCTTGCAGCGTCTGAAAGGTTCGCGCCTGGCGAGCTTGACGTTCCAAGGAATTGAGTTGTTTTTTGACCTCTGCCACAATATCTCGGACACGTAGAAGATTCTGCTGCGTCGCTTCCAACTTCCGTAGCGCCTCGGCTTTCTGTTTCTTATACCGGACAATGCCTGCGGTCTCCTCGATGAGCTCGCGCCTATCTTGCGGCGACGCATTCAAAATCTGATCGATCTGACCCTGGGCAATGACCGTGTGTCCTTTGCTCCCCGCCCGCGTGTCGAGCAACAAACTGCGGATATCCTTCAACCTGCAGTGAATCTTATTGATGAGATACTCGCTCTCGCCGTTGCGGTACAAACGGCGGGTAATCATCATCTCTTGCGCCTCAGTCAGCTCGTTCGGAAGTCCCGAGCCACCGTCCAGCTTCATCATTGCCGGATCAAGTCCACCGATTACCAACGACACTTCCGCCATCCCCAAAGGCTTTCGCAGTTCGGTACCGTTAAAAATGACGTCTTCCATCTTTTCACTTCTGAGCGTTTTGGTACTTTGCTCGCCCAACACCCATAGGATGGCGTCTACGACGTTGCTCTTTCCGCTCCCATTCGGCCCGACGACCGCCGTGACCCCCTCAGGGAATTCAATCTTGGCTTCCGCGAACTACTTGAAGCCCATCATGTTCATAGATTTCAGATGCATCGGCTCACCCTCGGTTACGCGCAGATTAAGACGCGTGCTTGGGAAACAAAAAGTTTCCGGCCCTTGTACCATAAGGGTTCTTGGAAATCAAAAACAAAACACATTGCATAGTGGAATAGATAACATGGCCCTACAATATATAGGGCCATGTGGGGATATGAGCGGATGGCACCGCCAGCTACCCGGCGATGCTGGCTACCGGCTTTTTCGAGGATTCTATCTGGACCAGTTCCTTCGGCAAGAGAAATTCGACATCTTCCTCAATGACCGTGAGTTCTTCAACATCGGACGGTTCCGACGCTCTCAGGAATGCAACGACTTCCGTGACCAGGATTTCCGGAGCTGACGCACCAGCCGCAATCCCGACTGCCTTGGCCCCTTGCAGCCACGCAGGATCAATGTCGGCGGCTGAATCGATCAGGTACGACGGGATGCCACATTGTTCCCCCAGTTCGCGTAGACGATTGGAATTGGAGCTGTTCGGTGACCCGATGACCAGAATGACATCCACCAGACGAGACAGTTCCTTGACGGCATTCTGCCGGTTTTGCGTTGCGTAACAGATGTCTTCCTGATGTGGCCCCTTGATGTTTGAAAACCGTTTGTGCAGTGCGCCGACGATGTCCCGACATTCATCCACACTCAGCGTCGTCTGTGTGACATACGACAGATTAACGGTGTTGTCCACCTGCAGCTTTTCCACATCTTCCACCGAAGACACCAAATGAAACTTGTCGGGAACCTGGCCTAGCGTCCCGATCACTTCCGGGTGACCGGCGTGACCAATCAGAATTAATTCATACCCCTGGGTATAATCGCGGTTGACTTCGTTATGAACCTTGATCACGAGCGGGCAGGTGGCATCAATCACGTGCAGACGACGATGATTCGCTTCTTCCCACACTGACTTTGCCACGCCATGCGCACTAAAAATGACGACCGACCCCTCAGGCACTTCGTTCAACTCTTCCACAAAGACCGCGCCCTTTTGCCGGAGTGAGTTCACCACATGGCGGCTATGGACGATCTCGTGACGAACATAAATCGGAGCGCCGTACTTCTTGAGCGACAGATCCACGATATCGATCGCCCGATCGACACCAGCGCAAAACCCGCGGGGATTGGCGAGGTATATCTTCATGGTTGGCGTAGCTCCTTAGGCTCAGATCCAGTATCTAGTCATGAACCCGGATCGGTAGGCCACGATACGTCAGATCCACCGGCCTCGTCAACAGAATTGCCGTCGTCATTACCCTAGCCCTTACAAACTGCTTTGCCAACTCCAGGTCTCGCATGAGCCTCGACCGACCCTTTCAGTACCCCATAAACTCGATCTGGCGCTACACCAGTGATTTTGCAATATACTTGATAGTCAAAGTTCTCCGCATCTAACTCCTCTCAGTGGGCATCTATTATGCTACCGATATGGATGCCATTTTGATGATCCCACTCGGACAGGTCTCGGCCAAAATGCTCTTGGAAGTCATGCTCACGCCTTTGCATTACAGCCCTACTTTATGCCGCCATCACTCTGCTGACTTGACTCTCTTTACCACCCCCCGTACGCTCAATCTCTGTCGAAACTTCTGCTCGTTGTTTCTTCTTGGGAAAGGAGACTCCCCATTATGGCTCAACGACCTTTTCAAACGGGAGCTGTTGTCAATCTGAGTGATGGAGAAAGCGCCAAGGATGTCGTCGTCTGTACCGTTCCCGCCAGGAAACGATTCGATGTCAAATTTCTTGGCATCAATGGTTTCGGGCACCCGACTCAACCCCTCTTTTACGCAGTTCACGTGACGACACGCTCGAGAGTCGGTATCTATCCCATTGCGCTTACCGGTGTGTCTGAGATAGAAGAGCCAGAGTTTCCCGCAAGGTTTTTTGGAAGCCAAGAAGCGATTCTCTACGCGGATCCCAAGTCCAACCTCGTCTTTTCAGTCGCGCGCAAGGACACCGCGGGTAACGTACGGGTATTTATCGAATTCTGCGGGCTTCTCGTCGATGCGTGAGCGATGATGAATAGGGAGTCCCAATGAAGAGGCGCAGGATGCTATTTGAGAGCTGGTAGCAGTAGGGCAACGAGGACTACGCGCGTCAGACACTGGTGGGACTGGAACCTGATCCAGTTTGGGATGACACAATCAACTTAGGCAGATTGCTTCAGGGGAAACACGACACGGGCTTGATCCCTCGATTGAGAGATCAAGCCCGGACTCTTTCAATACAATGGTTCTCGATTAAATCTTAGAACCCCGAAGATTCCTCAACCCTCCAGCTCCCAGCCCGACCAAAGAAATGATCCCCAGACCGAACAACACTACCGCAGGTGGCAACGGCACCGCCGTCAGAGTGCTGATTGATCCAAGAAACACCGCCGGGTTGCCAGCCGGATCCTCTAAAAAGAGCCGCCATCTCCCAGTCGTCAAGGCATTCAAGCTTGGAGGCCTCTGGAGATCCGTGGTCGTAAACAATCCTCCCCCCGGATGGTCCACACGAAGGTCAAAGCTAAATGGAGTAAAGTCACCCAGCGGACCACTGGTCGTGGTCGTTGTCGCGGCAGACGTCAACGCCCAGCGATCAACAACACCACCCCCCAGTGGCTTGTTCTGGGAAATCGTGATGGCATTGGCACCTGCTTCGAAGGTCGACGAGTACCCGACGATCCCTCCAAGATTCAGGGTAAAACCCGTCACTGCGTTATTATAGACGCCAGCACTCCCGCCCATCCCAGGGTTGAATTGAAATGTCCCGGAAACTGGGGCCAAAACCTCCGAGATGCCGTCGATGCTGCCGGTGAACGAATAGGATATGGACGCCGCTTGCGCTCCAGCCATCGGCAGTGACAGGACACACAACGCAGCAACCGGCACAATGAACCGTCTCCTTAGCAACTGTTTCAACATGGGCAAACACCGCTCCTTCTAGAGGTTAGTAGAATAGGGATACGAACGAATGGGAACTATCCAGCAAATTTCAGACCACTCAGTGAGGTTTGCATACCGCTGAAAACTAAAGAACTCTATTGTGGCTCACGACAGCACTTGCATCCAGATTCCCACAACGATGTTCAATTTTGTAGGAACCACGTGCGGACCGGCAAAAACTACCCAGTACCTCACGTCATTCCGGATTGCAGTCGTTTCTCGTGTCGTTCTCACTAACAGGAGAGACCAGTCTCTCCTCCCTAGTCTCCCTAGTTTCAAGGTTTCTCACTCCATTTCGAATTGGCAAGAGAATCGGTCATCTCCCCGCAGTTTGAGAAAGTCTGAAAGGAACACGTTCTGGTAGAAAGAGTCCTCCAGAGGCAGAAAGTTCGGTTGCCGCACTCGAAATTCGCCGATGCACAGATCTTGGTGATGGTCCGCACGGCTGATGACGACCAGCCCATTACCCCGATACAGCGCCCATTCTCTTGACTCTCTCTCCCCTCCCCCGTACGCTCACGGTTCATATGGGATTTTCCATGCACAAGAAAGTGCTCATCGTGGAAGACGAGCAGGACATCCTGCAGCTCGTGAAACACTATTTAGAGAAAGAGGGGTTTCGACCGATCACCGCGATCAGTGGGCTCGACGCGCTGAAAAAAGTCAAAGAGGAGAAGCCCGATCTGGTCGTCCTCGATCTGATGTTACCCGAGATGGATGGGCTCGAAGTCTGCAAACGCCTCCGCTCCGTTCCCGATACCGCCATGCTCCCGATCCTCATGCTCACGGCGAAAGCGGAAGAATCGGATACGATTGTCGGGCTGGAACTAGGGGCTGACGATTACGTCACCAAGCCGTTCAGCCCAAAAGCGCTGGTTGCACGTGTCAAAGCCCTGCTGCGTCGTATCGAGCGTGCCCCTGCTGATGGCCCAGATCTACACCACTATGGTGCACTCACCATGAATCTGGCTCGGCATGAGGTCAGTCTCGGAAAACAGGAGGTGCCGTTGACGGCAAAGGAATTTGGCTTGCTTGAGCAGCTGCTTCGGCATCCTGGCCGTGTGTTGACCCGTGAAGTGCTGCTCAATGCCGTGTGGGGCTACGACTACTACGGGACAACCAGAACGGTCGATGTGCACATCCGTCGGCTCAAGCAAAAACTGCCGCTCCTCGAAGACGCCATCGTGTCCATTAAATCATTGGGCTACAAGCTGAAGGATCTCAACTGATCAGGATGACGTGGTCGATTCGATGGAAAGTGACACTTGGCACGCTTGTGGCGGTTGCCTGTGGGTTACTGATCGCCGGCGTGATGACGGTGCAGTCCCTCGAACATCGGCATCTCTCGCAATTCGGTGATGCGCTGGAGGCAAAAACCAAGCTTGTCGAATACGGCTTTCAACCGCTGTTTCACCCACTCTCCACCCATCCGACTCCGTCCGCCTTACAAGAGACGGCACGCGACCTCGGCAACCGAGCATCCGCTCGTGTGACGCTGGTCGCCGCAGACGGAACGGTGCTCGCCGATAGCACCGCACGAGATGCCGATGTGCCCGCTATTGAGAATGATAAATCTCGGCCCGAAATCCAACAGGCCCTTTCCACCGGACACGGAGAGGACATCCGCCCAAGTCATACCACCGGCGAACGCACCATGTATCGCGCTGTGCTGCTCCATCAGCCTCAGAATGCGGCACCGATCGCCGTGCGCGTGGGCCTGCCCATGGTCATCGCCGACCGCGAGATTTCAGAATTGAAACAACGCTTGTTTCTCGCGCTCGGAGTCGCCTTCCTCGTCGCCCTGATGCTCAGTGTCTGGTTAGCTCACAGCATAACCAGACCTCTCTCGGACATTGCATCGGCTGCCCGACAACTCAGTTCTGGCCATCAGACTATCCCGATTCGAACAACCGCGCAGGATGAAGTCGGCATCCTGGCCACGACGCTGAATGACATGGCGAGCCAGCTGCATGCCAAGATCGACGAACTCTCGGAAGACCGCGCGCAGCTGCTTGCCGTACTCACATCGATGGTCGAAGGCGTCATGGTCCTGGACTATCGCGGCCACGTGCTGCAGATCAACCCGGCGTTGGAACGGATGTTCGGCATCTCGCGCGTGGAAGCTCGAGGGCGCCCCTGCGCCGAACTGTTCCGCCATCAACAGCTCAACGACCTCGTGACGACCATTCTACGATCACCCGCGCCGTACGAGGATGAAATCGTGCTCCCTCTGACGGGACGCTGCCTCCAGATCGAAGCCTCCCCGGCAGGGGGAGAACGGGAAAGCGAAGCCTGTATCGTGTTGGTGTTTCATGACATCACCGAACTACGGCGTCTGGAGAAGATACGCAAAGACTTTGTGGCGAATGTCTCCCATGAACTTCGAACTCCGCTCACCTCCATCAAAGGCTACGTGGAAGCTCTGCTGGACGGTGCCAAGGACGACCCCATTGCTTCCGTGAAATTCTTGGAGATCATCCTCAAGCAAAGCGATCGGCTGAACCTGATCATCGAAGATCTGCTCGAACTCTCGAAGATCGAATCGGGCCGTGTCTCGCTGAAGGAAGAGCCACTTGAGCTGCGTTCCGTCGTCGACCGGACGTTGTCCATGATCAAACCGATCGCCGATAAGAAGCGTCACCGTCTCGTCACATCGGTCGATCCGTCGCTCCCTCCAGTGGCGGGTGACGAAGGTCGGCTCGTGCAAGTCTTGACCAATCTCCTCGATAATGCCATCAAATATACGCCGGAGGGAGGAACCATCACGGTCGGCGCCACGCTTGCTCCCTCGATCGGGAATGCGGAGCCACCAGCCGGAGCAATCGAACTCAACGTCACCGATACCGGAATTGGTATCCCAGAAGAGGACCGACCTCGTGTCTTCGAACGATTTTACCGCGTCGACAAAGCTCGGTCACGCGAGTTGGGCGGGACGGGACTCGGACTGGCGATTGTGAAGCACATTGTCGAGGGACACGGAGGGCAGGTGTGGGTCGAAGCGAATCATCCTCAAGGCAGTCGTTTCGTGGTTCGACTTCCAGTCAGCGGTGGCAAGCGAGTGTCTGCTCAGTTGAACGAAGCAAGCAAGGCATAGACACCCGCTCTCGGCCTAATGTCTTTACCAGCGTAGGAGGCCCGTTGCCCAGGTCAGTCCACCGCCGAAACTGCCCAGCAGTACCAGATCATTGGGTAAGATGTTCCCGCCGCGAACTGCATCATCGAGCGCGATCGGAAGAGAGGCTGAGGACGTATTGCCATAACGTTCGATCACCGAGGCTAAGCGGCTCTGATCGATACCCAAGCGCTCGGCAACCTGGGACAAGATTCGACCGTTCGCTTGATGGAGAACAATCTGTTTGAGATCTCCTGGACCGACGCCAAATTTTTTCAAGATCTCCTGCACAGCCTGTTCAATCCGGCGAATGGCTATTCGAAAGAGCGACGCTCCCTGCATCCGAAGCGAGTGCTCCCGCTTGCGCAGTGTGTCGGAAGACAAGGGCATCCGTGAACCTCCGCCGGAAAGTCGAATGAGTCCATGATGGGCTCCATCGGCATACAACCTGATCCCCAGAATCCCTCGCCACTCAGGAGTGCCATCCTCTTCACCCCGCAGTATGACAGCACCGGCCCCGTCGCCGAACAACAGCGCCGTCGCGTCATCCTGAGGGTCGAGCGATCGAGACTTGACCTCTGAAGCCACCACCAGACAGGTCTTGGCTTGCCCGCTCTGAATCATGGCCTGGGCCATGGAGAGCCCGTACAAGAAGCCTGAGCAGGAGGCAGACACATCAAACGCCCCCACTTGCCGACATCCCAATCCTCGTTGGACCAAGCAAGCCGTTGAAGGGAACGCCATGTCCGGAGAGGTTGTGGAAAGAATGATGGCATCGATTGAAGAAGGCGGACAATCTGCGGCATCAAGTGCACGACGGCCCGCCTCGACGGCCATATCGGAAGACGCCTCGTGATCGCCGGCCCAATGACGTGTCTGAATACCGGTCAGCCGGTAGATCCGGGCCGGGGATACCCCTAGCGTAGGAGCAATCTCTTCATTCGAGACAATCCTGGAAGGGAGATAGCTACCTGTTCCAATGATTCTTGAACGAATCATGACCGCCAGACACCGTCCATTCCTCGCAAAAATGCTCACACTTGCGATGTGCGGCGGGATTATAGGGAGTAGAAAGAGGCAGGTCAACCAAACCGCTCCTACATTGCTTTTAGCCCGTATCCTTGCTATGTATTAACGGTATGTCCCTTCATTCCATCGAAATCATTGCTCATCGAGCGACACGATCATCCCGACTTAGTCTGGTTGTTTATCTCGGTATCGGTTCACTGCTCATTACGTCGTGTGCCGGCGATATCGGCACAAGTGACGTACGAAGCGGGATCAAGAAGGTCTTCAGCGGCACAGACGAGCAAATTTTTCTCGGAGATACCGTTGAGAACCACTACCACCCCAACATCATCATGAAGCGGGGAGAGGCCTATTTCGAGAAAGAGGAGTATGCGGAGGCCTTAGTCGAATACAAACACTTTCTGGAGCTCCATCGCAATCACATCCTGGCTCCATACGCAGCATTTAGGATCGGGGAAATTCATGTCAAGATGGCGAAGACCATCGATCGTGATCCTGAACCGATGCACAAAGCCATCACTGCATTCGAGCAGATGAGAAAAGAGTTCCCCGGTAGCCGCTATGATAGCCAGGCGCTGCAGAAACTCGAGGAATGCCATAATTGGATCGCGCAGATGCATCTCTTCGTGGGACAATTCTATTACCGGCGGGGCTCCTACCTTGCTGCGACGCATCGGTTTCAGCAAATCCTAAAGGCCTATCCTGATAAGCCCATCGCCGCAGAAGCCCTGTACTCCCTTGCGAAGGCGTACCATGAAATGGGCGCCGACGATTGGGCCAGGGAGAATCTCGTCGTCTTAGTCGACAAGTATCCGAACAGTACCGCCTCAGGGGCCGGAAAGAGCTTGCTGGAGAAAATCGGTGGGGCCCAACCGAATACGCTCCTCGCGCAAAAATCGGAATCAGTTCCCCTTTCCGACGCGGGCCCAGGGATGGTTCGAAGCAACCGACCGGTCGTTAGTCCATCGCCCGCGCCAACAGTAATGGGAACACTCGGCATTCCTCCATCACTCCACTCTTTCAGCACTTCCGCTTCTACTGCCACGACACTGGGTCAAGGCTTTACAGCCTGCCGTCTCGGCGCCTGGTGCTGATTTAGCCGGTTACCTGCCAACATACGGCAATCAATACCGCATCTCCGCTGGATGAGTGAAGATGGGAGTGATTTGATTCAGATTGTCCGTGAGCTGACGGCTGGCTGCTGAAAGCTGATGGCTATCTACTGGCCGAAATACCAGCCGATCCCATATCGCTCCAAGAAGCTTGTCACCATCGTCAGCGAATTGGCATAGATCATCACGCCGACCAGGATCAGCAGGACTCCACTCACCGTCGAGACGCCCCACAGATAGACGCGTACTTCCTTGAAATAGGCGAGAAACCGATCGACGCCCAATGCCGTGAGGAACAGCGGCAAGCCCAACCCCAACGAATAAAAGGTCAGCAACACGACTCCACTAAGAAGAGAGTCGGTCGTGCTGGCATAGAGAAGAATGGACCCCAGTACCGGCCCGACACAGGGAGTCCAACCGGCAGCGAAGGCGACCCCGATCAAGAATGACCCCAGATACCCGGCTGGTCTATTCCGAAATTGATACCGCTGCTCCATCTTGAGGAAGTTCAAGTTCAGAATTCCGAGCAGATAGAGCCCAAACACAATAATCAACACGCCACCGATACGACGGATGAGATCTTGATAGGTGATCAGGACCTGACCGAGAAAACTCGCCGAAGCCCCGAATGCAATGAAGACCGATGAAAACCCCCCGATGAACAACAAGGAGTTCACGATGATGGCCTTCCTAAACTTCACCCGCTCGGACACATCGGTCAACTGCTCGACAGACAGGCCGGTAATGTAGGAAATATAGCTCGGCACCAACGGCAACACGCATGGGGATACAAACGAAAGGAGCCCCGCTGAAAAAGCGGCAATGAGCGAAATCTGTGGGATGGATTGTGTCATGGCTACGACTTCATCAATTCATGAATGAGGTCACGGGCCTCCGGAGAGGCCCAATCACGTGCACCGAAAATCTTTTGTCGCACAATACCTCGACGATCGACCATAAAGGTGATCGGAATCGAACGGGCCCCATACGTCAGGCCTACACGGTATTCCGAGTCATGAAGAATAGGAAACGTGAACCCCATTTCTCGCTGAAACGGACGGGTGACCGCAGCGCCCTGTTGATCCGTCGACACGGCCAAGATCTCGAACTCCCTTCGCGGCAACGTGCGGTACAGCTGTTCCATCGCCGGCATCTCGACACGGCATGGTCCACACCAGGTCGCCCAAAAATTTAGCAGGACGACTTTCCCTCTGAGCTGAGACAAGCTTACAGCGTTACCGGCAAGGTCCCGCAACATAAAGTTCGGTGCTTCGTCACCAACGTGGACAACGCCACGCTCGAAGCCTGGCCGTGTCTTCGGTTGGGGTGATTCTGCCTCGGAGAACGATGCCGTGCAAAACACACCGACTGCCATGAAGGTGAAAACCAACGCCGCTCGATGAAGTGTCATGTTGATACACGGATGGACACGGTCTTCGTATGCCGTCAATATAGGCATGGTCACTTCAAAGAGACTCTCTTAACTCAGCCATCGACAGGTTCTCGTGCTGCTGAGGGTATGTTACAAGTCCGCAAAAACCTGAGTCAAGCAAGCGGCGAATGACAAATTTCCTCCCCTACGATCGAAGTGATGGACAAAGCCGCCTGATCTCTCTAGAATTGCCAAGGTTTGTGCGGGGTCTGTCACTCGGCACCACTCGTCACATCCAGAATCAGCAAACACAGCAACGCTGGCTTTCCATAAACCTGAACCCATGAGGGGCACATGCGAGACAATTTCTTATTTACTTCGGAATCGGTCACTGAAGGACACCCGGATAAGATTGCCGATCAGATTTCCGACGGTATCTTGGATGCCATCATTGCGCAGGATAAATATTCCCGCGTCGCCTGCGAAACCATCCTGACCACTGGGATCGCCCTGGTAGCCGGCGAAATCTCAACCAAGGCGTATGTTGAAATACCGGATATTATCCGTGATGTCATCAAGGACGTCGGCTATTGCGATGCATCGTGGGGATTCGACTATCATACGTGCTCGGTGCTCACCGCTATCCACCAGCAATCTCCTGATATCTCGATGGGCGTGGATTCCGGAGGAGCCGGTGATCAGGGCCTGATGTTCGGCTACGCCACCAATGAAACGGATGAACTCATGCCGATGCCAATCGTCTTGGCCCACCGGTTGACCAAACGTCTGGCAGAGGTGCGCAAGAAGAACATTCTCAAGTGGGTGCGGCCCGACGGCAAATCCCAAGTGACGGTCGAGTACAAAAACGGCAAGCCCGTGCGAATCGATACGATCGTCGTCTCCACACAGCACAGCCCCGATGTCACCAGCAAGCAGATCGAGCGTGACATCATGGAAAAAGTCATTAAACCCGTGATGCCGAAAGGTCTCTACGTTCCAACCAGCGTGAAGCATCACATTAACCCCACCGGACGTTTCGTCGTCGGCGGCCCGATGGGGGACACGGGCCTCACAGGCCGGAAAATTATCGTCGATACCTACGGCGGACATGGCAGTCATGGCGGTGGTGCATTCTCAGGCAAGGATCCCACAAAGGTGGACCGATCCGCCTCGTATATGGCTCGCTATATCGCCAAGAATCTTGTCGCCGCCGGCTTGGCCGGCAAGTGTGAAGTGCAACTGGCCTACGCAATCGGGGTTGCCGATCCGGTGTCTGTCCTCGTCGACACCAAGGGCACTGAAAAGGTGTCGGTCGATATTCTCGATAAGCTCGTGCGCAAACATTTCCCCATGACTCCCCGGGGCATCATCGATCACCTCAAGCTCCGAAGACCGATTTTCAGAAAGACTGCTGCATACGGCCATTTCGGTCGCACCGAACCTGAGTTTACATGGGAGAAAACCGATAAGGCGAAGACCTTGCGCAAGGACGCCGGGCTGTAAGCGTCCGAAGTGTAGAATATCGGCAAAGGGGGACGGGTTCTCCACCCGTCCCCCTTTGCATGATGGGGCATGATAACCATTAACCATTGACGAATGTCGATGAGCATTTCCGAGAAGGAGGGTGTCGTGGATTACGATGTCAAAGATATCAAGCTGGCGGACCAGGGTCGATTAAAGGTTGAATGGGCCGAAGCCACGATGCCCGTGTTGCGACTCATTCGCAAACGATTCAAGCGAGAGCAGCCACTGAAAGGGGTGCGGGTCACGGCCTGCCTGCACGTCACGACGGAAACCGCGAATCTGGCCATTACATTGAAAGCCGGTGGAGCTGATGTCCGTCTCTGCGCGTCAAATCCGCTCAGCACGCAGGATGACGTCGCTGCGGCCTTGGTGCAACATGAAGGCATTCCAACCTTTGCCATCAAGGGCGAAGACAATGCCACCTACTATCGCCATATTGAATCCGCCATCGCGCACCGCCCCCATGTCACCATGGACGACGGGGCCGACGTGGTGTCACACCTCCACTCCAAACGGAAGGAGCTGTTAAAGAACGTCATCGGCGGCACGGAAGAAACCACCACCGGTGTGATCCGTTTGCGCAGCATGGCTGAAAAGAAGGTCCTCAAGTTTCCCGTCATCTCCGTCAATGACGCCGACACGAAACATATGTTTGATAATCGCTACGGCACCGGGCAATCCACCATGGATGGCATCGTGCGTGCCACCAACCGTCTGATTTGTGGGTCCGTTGTCGTTGTCGTCGGGTATGGCTGGTGCGGGCGCGGGATCGCCATGCGGGCTAAGGGCATGGGCGCAGACGTAGTCGTGACCGAGATCGACCCATTGAAAGGTCTTGAAGCGTTGATGGACGGCTTCCGCGTCATGCCGATGGAACAGGCTGCGCTCATCGGAGATTTCTTTGTCACCGTCACCGGGAACCTGCATGTGATCCGTGGCGAGCATTTTGCGGCCATGAAAGACGGGGCCATTGTCTGCAACAGTGGGCACTTCAACGTCGAACTCGATATCCCAGCTCTCGAAAAACTGGCCACCAAGCGTCGGGTTGTTCGCACCGGCGTCGAGCAATTTACGCTGAAGAAAACCGGTCATCGTGTCAGTTTGCTCGGTGAAGGCCGACTCGTGAACCTCGCCACCGCGGAAGGACACCCCTCCAGCGTGATGGACATGAGTTTTGCCAACCAAGCGCTCGGCGCGGAATATCTCGTAAAGAACTACAAGATGCTGGAGAAGAAGGTGTATCCGGTACCGGCGGTGATCGACAAGGAAATTGCTCGGCTGAAGCTGGCCGGCATGGGCGTGGCCATTGATACGCTGACGAAGGAACAGAGGAAGTATCTGGCATCCTGGGAAATGGGCACGTAACAGGAATGCTGAAAATGTCTCCCGGCGTTGTGCTCAGTCGCCCGTCTCCCTGCAACGTACCCCAAGGGTACGCTTCGGTCGCCGAGCTCCCTGCGGCCTAGCCGGGATGCCATTTTGAGCATCCTGATTCGGATGGTTCTCGGTGAATGTGCGCAGTCGAGAGCACCTACGCCGCACCCGCTGGGAGAAGAGAAACGGAAAGGCCACCTGAGGAAGGTGGCCTTTTTGTTTGGAGCCAGGCTCCACAACCGATTGCAATCTCTTGCAGGAGTGGTAGAGTGGGGCCGAGGAGGCCTCTGTGAACTCCCGCGTGCCCCAACCACTATCGCTTGCAGATTTTGAGATTTCCCCTGAACGAGGTTTCCTGCCGTCGGATCCTTGTGAAACTCTGCCAGACTGTCCCACGCTGAACCACCTCGGCCGCGAGATGCCGAAGCTGTTGAGTGCGCGGCGGGTTCAGCAGTGTATCGACGAACAACCGTCGTTTCTTCCCTCCATTCCATCCAGTTGGCATGATAACGAATACCGAGCCGCGATGAGGATCCTGTCATTCGCCGGCCATGCTTATGTGTGGGAAACGCCAGGGCAACCAGCTGCCAAGCTCCCCTCACAACTCGCCCGGCCATGGTACGAGATAGGCCAGAGGCTCGGCCGCCCACCGGTCCTGTCCTATGCCTCCTATGCCCTGGACAACTGGCGCCGGCTTGACGGGACGAAGCCGATTCAGCTCGACAACATCGTGCTGTTGCAGAATTTTCTCGGTGGGTTGGATGAAGAGTGGTTCGTCGTCGTCCATATCCAGATTGAGAAGCAAGCGGGACCTGGGTTGGAGGGCCTGGTGCAGGCGATCAATGCGGCTTCAAAAGGGAATGACGATGAAGTCCTGTTGGGGTTACAGTCTCTAGCGTCCGCGCAAACCGCCATGCGGGACACGCTGCTCCGCATGAAGGAGCGCTGCGATCCCTATGTGTATTACACCCGCGTGAGACCCTACATTCACGGCTGGAAGAATAGTCCATCCCTGCCCGACGGCCTTATCTATGACCACGTCGAAGCCTATGCACAACAGCCGCAGCAGTTTCGTGGGGAGACCGGAGCGCAGAGTTCGATCGTGCCCTGTCTAGATGCGGGACTGGGCATCCATCATGCGCCTGATCCCTTGACGGTGTATCTGCAGGAAATGCGGGAGTACATGCCGCCCCGTCACTGCGCTTTTCTTCAGGATCTGGAGAGCCAGACCGATGGCCAAGGGCGTACCCTGCTGTCCGGCTATGTCCATGATCGCAAACAGCGCCATCCCGAACTGTGGTCCGCCTATTGTGCCTGTGTTGACCTTCTGGCCCAGTTCCGGGAAATCCACATCGGCTACGCAGACAGCTACATCCATCGCCAACATCAAACTAGTGCGACCAATCCCACGGCAGTCGGCACCGGCGGCACGCCATTCATGACATATTTACAGAAGCACCTGGACGAGACGAAACAAGCTGTCAGGACGTAGCTCGGGACGCACCTGAGATAAGAATGAACGGAGCGTGCAATCGAATTGCTTTTCAGGCAGGTATGGTTGCTTCAATCCTATTCTTCAGCCTGAAGAAAAGGTCTTCTTCATTTTCCCAACCTATGTGGTTATATTGCCTTGTATCGAAATGAATTTCGAGTAGTTCATCCTTCTTACAAGTCCATATAACTGGAATATCAAGCCCTAGGGCAAACCCTGCCTCAAAATAGACCCCACCTCGATGCCCAGTGAAATCGGCCACGACAAATTGGCTCTTTCTTATTTCGGCAACAATCACATCACAAATCTTGTCGTTGTGCTCCTCTAGATCCACACGCAAAGCATGATAGCCAGTGGCATTGATCGCTTTCCTAAATCCATTCTCCCAAACGCCGTCCAGTAATGGATTAAACCACATCGCAACAAAAACTTGTTTAGATTCAGCTCGTGAGCCACCTCTTTCCAACTCGGCAATTCTGTTCCATCCAGCTTCAGTCAATGTGACATCCACTGTATCTGATGTCCAAAGCAGAGAAACTAGCCCCTTCTGCTCCAATGTTTTGGCGAGAAATACCATGGCCTCATCATGACCCTCCCCCGATTTCACAGACACCTCCATAAGTGGGAGAATCATGAAATTGGAGGGCACTATGCCAGCAACAACGCGACGTCGGTTTACCGATGAATTCAAACGTGAGGCCGTCCGGCTCATACGGGAATCGGGCAGGCCGGTGGCCCAGGTGGCCCGAGAACTCGAGATCTCAGACAATGTATTGTATCGCTGGAGGAGCGAGCAGCAACAGATCGAATCCCAGGGCGGCACGCGCCAATCGGTGCGTGCCGAGCAGGATGAGTTGACACGGCTGAAACGGGAAAACGAGACCCTCCGAAAGGAACGGGATTTTTTAAAACGTGCGGCGGCGTTCTTCGCGAGGGAATCCCAATGAGATACCGCGCGATCCAGGAGCACGACCGTCGCTATCCCATCCGGCTCATGTGCCGCGCGCTCGCGGTTTCGGCGGCAGGCTATTACGCGTGGCGATCACGGCCCGAGAGTCCCCGGTTCATCCAGGCGCGGACCCTACTCTCTGCCATTCGAGTGGTCCACCAGGAGTCGCGGGAAACCTACGGGAGTCCCCGCATCTGGGACGCGCTGGTCAAGCAAGGCCATGGCATTGGCGAGCAGCGCGTCGCGCGGCTGATGCGTCTGGCAGGCCTCCGAGCCAAAACCGTGAAGAAGTGGCGTGCCACCACCCAGTCCCAGCATCGGTTCCCCGTGGCCGCGAATACCTTGGATCGTGCCTTCACCGTCGAGGCTCCAAATCGGGTGTGGGCCGGAGACCTGACCTACGTCTGGACCCTGGAGGGCTGGCTCTACTTGGCGGTCCTGCTGGATCTGTACTCACGCCGGGTGGTCGGCTGGGCCATGGGCCAGCGGTTAACCGTCGATCTGGCCGAGCGGGCTCTCACGATGGCGCTGGCGAACCGAGCCCCCACGGCGGGGCTCCTCCACCATTCGGACCGTGGGAGTCAGTATGCGGCCACGAGCTACCAGCGCATCCTTGCAGCCTATGGCCTCCGCCCCAGCATGAGCCGCAAAGGTAACTGCTGGGACAACGCCTGCGTCGAAAGTTTCTTTGGGACACTGAAGCGTGAGCTGGTCTATCATCGGCACTACGCCACACGAGACGAAGCGAAGCAGGACATCTTCGAATACATCGAGGTGTTTTATAATCGGCAGCGCCGTCACTCAACGCTCAGCTATGACTCCCCAGCCGAGTACGAAGCAAGAACGGCAGTGGCGTAACCAGGTGTCCACGGAATTGGGGGAAGGTCAATGAATTCTTTCTCACGAACAAATATTCGTGAGCCGGGTGGTGTTGCAAGAGATTGAACCTGCTCCTTCCCGCTGAAGGCGTGTTCCTTAACTCTTACTTCATCCTCAATATTACAAGGTAGGAGGCGTATTATGATGCGGAAATGGTTGATGCTTAGAATGACCTGCGGCGTATTGATCCTCAGCAGCATCTTCGCCCCTGGTGCGCATGCGTATATAACTTAGGGATATTCATTCGTATAGCCGCGTGGGGTCAGACACCTATGGGATAGTTCATTGAAGCTCAGAACCATGCGATTCCATGAACTATGGATTCTCCATAGGAACAATCCGCTTCAATTCGGTGATCAGTAGAGGCAGCTCGTGGACGACTGAGTCCCATACGATGTCCTCGTCCACATCCATGTAATCATGTACGATCTTATTTCGCATACCCGCAATAGCATCCCACGGAATCTGTGGATACCTCTCACGGAATGAGGGAGAGATGCGGCGTGCTGCTTCTCCTATCACTTGGATGAGATGCGTGAGAGCCAAACGGAGGACGGTATCGCGATCGTAATCCTGGCGATTTCTCCCATGAACCAAGGAAAGCGCTTCCTGGGCTTTGTCCAGCATGTGGCCGACATAGACCAGATCATCCTTCGGCATACTGGACCTCAGCGGTGGCCAACACCAGACCTTTAATCCGCCGGTTCAGAAACTTTTCGGTGATCAGATCAACCTTCCGACCACCCAAGAGGCGTGACAGTTCCTGCTCCATCTGAAAGAGGGCAATGAATCCTGGCCCATGATCTGGCTCAAACTCGACTAACACATCCACGTCGCTGTCCGATCGAAAATCATCTCGGAGCACGGATCCAAAAAGTGACAACTTGCGGACATGATGTCGGCGGCAGAACTCCTCGATCCTTTCCTTAGGGACGACGATCTGTGCTTTCCCATTCATAAACGACCTCTCAGAGCTTCAGGGTTCCGCGACATTGGCTGAATCGATTCCCTCAGGATTTCCGAGCTCATTGTCATGGCTAGATTATCCTATGCGTGTCAATTGGGGTCAAGAAATCAGCCGGTCATAAGAATGTTCGTGAGGGAGGATTTCCCACACTCAGTTAATCTGCAACGATACAAATCGAGGTATCAAGGGGAGAAAGCGGCTAACTCTTTTGAGAACACCGGTTCAATCGGTAGCAGAAATCGGAGAGGCTCAATGCAATCGTCAGCCGTTCTTCTGGAGTCTGACGCCTAGCCCGTTCAATCTTCTCGTCAGCAAGCTGCTGACTCAGCTTGCTCGGTCGTCGTCGTGACTCCTGAGAGCGAGTCTGTTGCCGGGATTTCATGAGTCCAAGTATAGCTGGATCTGCTGGAACCGAAAAGGGCGAAGGAGGAAGCCGCTATAATCCGAACCCGAGAAACCCCGATGCTGAAGAGCGCATTACCGTTGCTCCGGTGTGTGCGCTCGGGGAGCAAGAGACTAGCAGGGATGCCCTGCTTACTTCCCGAAGGCTTTTTTCAGCAGCGGTTCGATCTCACCTTTGGCAGCCATTGGGTCGAGGACGTCGGTATCTCCATAGAACGTCCCGTCGATAAACACCTTAGGGAGCGTCGGCCAATTAGTGATCTTCGCCAGCGCTTCCCGTTTCGCCGGTTGCGACAGGACGTCGATCAGTTCGTACGGATACCCATACTTATCGAAAAACTGCATGGTTTCCCGCGTGAACCCACACATCGGCATGGTCTTCGTTCCCTTGCCGTAGATCAAAATTTTATGGGCCTTCACTTCGTTTTGGATTTCTTCTTCGATTTGGTCGGCCATGATATCCTCCTAAGCCTCATCTCTGGTGCGCGCGGTTAATTCGAGCGCATGGATTCGTCCGTCTTTCATCGGCACATCTAACGCTTGATAGATCATCCGATGCCGGTCTAAGAGGTTTTTCCCATGAAAACCATCTGAGACAATCACAACCTTGAGGTGGTCCATTGTTCCGGTACGGTCGGTCACCGTCACCACGGCATCCGGCAGGGACTTGCGAACATAGTCAGTCAGTACGTCTGGGGTAATCACCGGCCTCCACTCCTCTTACTTATTGGATAGCCTAGCTGAAATGGACTCTGAAACGCAATGTGCATCCTCGCTGGTGGTTTTCCACAATTATGGTGGTGCATGTGAACCAGCCTCCACCAGTGCCACACAGTTCAGATTAAGCAAGCCGTTGAATTATTTCAGGCTCACCTTCCTCACGTTTCGGCATCAAGCTTGCCATACTCACAATACATACGAACACAGATCACCCCGCCATTCACGAAGGAGGTCGTTATGAGCGAATTCAAATCCGGGTTTTTTGTGGGAGGTGAGAGCTGCAATGGCCGCGTCCTCGTTGTGGATGATGAGCCCGATATCCGCAAGGTCGTCCGCCTGACGTTGCAGAAAGCCGGCTATGATGTCCTCGAGGCAGAGAATGGCGAGAAGGCCATTGAAACCATCAACTACGGTGAAAATCGGCTGCTTCTTGACGTCATCATCTGCGACATCCGAATGCCAAAGGTGAATGGGATCGAAGCGATCGCCTACTTCCGCCAGAATTATACTCGGGTCCCCTTGATCGTCCTCACCGGATTCCCCGACACCGACATGGCCACGGCCTTACTGCGACAAGGCGTGGTGGATTATCTCGTGAAACCAGTAGAGGGCGAGAAACTGAAAGCCTCCGTCGCACGTGCCATGGAGCAGCGTGAATTGGCCCATCTCTGAGGGAACGGGCCACAGCATAGCAGGGAGCCAGCATGACGATCATCTCTCCGACTATGTCCCATCCGCGAGCCGACAATCAGGGAGTCGAACCAGCTTCCGCCTCGCCTCCGATGAGAGTGGCCATCATTGGGGCGGGGCGTGGGGGCATGGCCCTGCTCGATGTGCTCCACCAGATCAGCAGGATTCAGATCGTCGGCATCACCGATCAGAATCCCTCGGCTCCCGGGCTCATACGAGCCCAAGAGCTCCATGTGCCGGTCTATGACCGGGTGACCGACTTGCTCAAACACCAAGAACTCAATCTCGTGATGGACGTCACCGGTGATCCAGCGATGGAGTCGGCACTTCGGGAAGAGGTGCCGACAGGGACCGACGTGGTCAATGGCCAGACCGCACGGCTTCTCTGGGTACTCGTGCAACATGAATCGACATTGCAAACCCAATTGCTCCATGCAGAGAAACTTGCTGGAATCGGCTCGTTCGCCGCCGGCATCGCGCATGACATGAATAATCCGCTCCAGCTGATTCTGGGTCTGGCGGAAAATCTGACGGACGAAACGGACCTGGAAGCCGTGCACCTGCAGGCCCACGATATTATTGAAGCCGTGAAACGCACGACAGCCATTTGCCGAGACCTTACGTCCTATTCTCGCCGCTCATCTTTACGGCAAGACTGCCTGATTGGCGTCGGCGGCAAGTTGGATGAAGCGCTCAAGATTGCTCGCTATGCGGTGGGGCTCCAAGACATTGAAATTCGTAAGCTGTATCAGCCCGACGTCGTGGTGAAGGGGAACCCCGATGAGCTTCTCCATGTGTTCGTCAATCTCATTACCAATGCCGTGCAGGCCATGGAACACCGCGGAATATTGACGCTGGAAACCCACGCGATGGCCGGCGCGACGCAGGTTCGTGTCTCCGATACCGGCAGCGGCATCGCCCCAGAGCTCCTTGGTCGAATCTTTGAACCCTTCTTCACGACAAAACCACCAGGGAAGGGAACCGGATTGGGTTTGTACAATATCAAAAATGTGATTCATCACATGAATGGCACGATAGGGGTTGAAAGCCAGGTCGGACGAGGATCAACCTTTACCCTCACATTTCCCGGTGAGCCTGGCGCCGATGAGAGGACTACTCAGTCATGAAGAGAACTCCGACATCCTCGCCGTCCGGCACCAGATGGGGGCTCAAGGCGAAAGTCATCCTCTCCATGCTGCTCGTCGGTGTCATCCCGCTCGTCGTCGGCTTGGGGATGGCATTCTGGCAGGGGTCTCAAGAAATCCGGGAAGTCAGCGGGGAAAGCTTTAAAGCACTAGCAACCGAAGCCGCCCGCAAACTCGATCTCCTCCTCGCCGAAGAAATAGCACACACCGCACGCATCGCGAATGACCCGGCGATCATTCGAGCGTTGGAGCAACGGCGCGATGCGCGGGGAGACCCCAAGAGTCCAACCACGGCACTCACTGACTTCGAGCAGCGCTGGAAGGGAAAAGACGCTGCCGCCGTCAAGTCCATTATCGATAATCCTCTCAGCACCTTGCTCCATGAATACTTTACCGGCATCCATAGTGCGCCGGGCCAGTCGCTTCCGCACGTGGTTCGCTCATCGACAAAGATGCTCTTCCTGACCGATGCGCAGGGTGCGCTCGCTGGGACCATGACCGACCATCCGGCGTTCCGCCACCAAAAGACCCACTGGTGGCAGGGTGCCTTCAATAAAGCGGTAGGCAAGCTCTATATCGAAGATGTGCGTTTCGACGATCAGGTGAACGCCTATGTCTTCTCCATCTCACTCCCTGTCATGGATAGTCTCCGGTACGAAGTCGTCGGAGTGCTGCACCGCGTGATCGACGCCAAAGAATTCTTCTCTCCCGCTACCCATGTCACTCGATTTGGAAAGACCGGCCACGTCATGTTGATTGACACCAACGGGATCGTCGTCAGCTGCCCCATTCTTCCCACCGGCGTCCCGTTGTCCGATCCGAAGCTCATCCCGCTCGTCACACCGCCACATCCCGGTTGGGTGCAAACCTCAAGCGACGGCCACGGCGGACAGTCGACCTCCGTCATCGGCTTTGCCCCTCTGACAGAGACCAGCCGGGCGACCAACGGCTCGATCGACAATGGGTCGTGGCACACCTTCGTCTGGCAATCGTCCGATGAGCTCCTCGCGCCGATTCAGCATCTGTTCACCTGGGTGACGGTGTTCGGAGCCGTCGCTGTGGTGCTGCTGGCCTCGCTGGGCTACGTCGCCGCCAGCCGCATCGTGACGCCCGTACGGCAACTGCAACTGGCCGCGCAATCAATCGGGCGCGGTGAATTGCGGACACCGATTCAGATCCACACGGGTGACGAATTAGAGGACCTGGCCGAAGAATTCAACCGCATGAACCAGCAGTTGAAAGCGGCCTTCGCCGGATTGACTGACCAGGTCAAGCTGAAAACCCAGGAGGTCCAGGTCCTTCAGCAGTCGACGGATCAGATCTTAGACGCCGTCCCCACTCCCATTCTCCTCATCGATGCCCACGAAACTGTACGCTACATCAATCAGGCGGCCCGCGATTCCTTCAAGGTCCAGGAACCAATGTCAGACGCATCCCTGTTCACGATTCTTCCACTTGACCCAGCCGTTCAGAAACAGCTTCACGCAGAGTTCCAAGCCAACGGGGATACGGCTCTTGCCACAGCCGGCATCACGCGCGAAACAGCTCCGAGGGATCCACTTGCGCCGAGTGCCAATCACGAATCGGCGCACCATCGTGCTGAGCTTCACATTGGATCGCGCATCTATCACTATCAATGGTTCCGATTACCCACGAGACCAGGAGAAGAAGATAGCATTGGGCTGGTGCTTCGAGACACCACGGACGAGAGCCAACTGCAAGATAAGCTGGTCCAGGCTGAAAAAACAGGAAGCCTTGGCGTCCTCACCGCTGGAATCGGCCACGAACTCAACAACCCCTTGTTCGGGATCATCGGGTTGGGGGAAGCGATTCAGGATGAGCAGGATTTGGAGCAGATCAAGTCTTGCGCCCAGGACATCGTGGCCCATGGCCGTCGCATGGCGACGATCGTTCGTGATTTTACCGGCGTGACAAACCGTGAAGCCTTCGACAAACAGGTACCGGTGCCTATAGAGCAGATATTAGACCAAGTGCTGGCGACGGCACAGACCACCGTTGAAATGAAAGACATTGTGATCCACAAGACCTATGCGGGCCATACCCCTGTGCTGGTCTTTCCCGACCAACTTCGGCAAGCGTTGGTGAATCTCGTGACCAATGCCACCCAAGCCATGAAGGGGACCGGCACGCTCACGTTGACGACCGCCGTCTCGGACCTCACGGTGACGACGACGATCGCCGATTCTGGCCCCGGCATCTCCAAACAGCACTTGTCAAAAGTCTTCGATCCATTTTTTACGACCAAGGGACAAGGGGAAGGTTCTGGACTTGGGCTCACGGTGTCCCGACGGATTATCCGAAAGTTTGGGGGTGATCTCCGTATCGAAAGCGTCGAAGGCCAAGGCAGTACCTGCGTCGTTACTCTTCCGATCAGTTCTCCACGATCTCCCGAAGGAGGCCCATGGACACCGTCCGCATCACGTTCCGAGCCGCAACCATCGCACTCTTCGTAGGGGGACTCTGGGGCGTGACATCTCTTCACGCAGCCAAGGAGAACCCACCCATCGGCAGCATCTCTCCGGAGAGAGTCGCCGATTACGTGCATGCCATCCTGGAGGCTGACCGGACGATCTACACGACGTACATCGTCAACCGTATGCAGGAGAAAGGCATCGTCGCTGCGACCGAACATTGGGAGCAGGACAACACACTCCCTCTGCCGGCTCAGTTTCTTCAACATTCAGGCCGGTTGGTCGCCGAGAGTGGACGGGGCATCCGCTACAGACTGATTGGGTTCTCTCCAATCTATCAACGCAACGCGCCTGCCACAGAGTTTGAACGAAAAGCGCTGGAGGTGCTTAGGCGAGAGCCTGACCGGCCAATTACCGGAGTGGTGTCAAGCGGCAAGAAGCAGTACTTCCAAGCCATCTATGCAGACCGTGCCGTCTCATCTGCCTGCATCATGTGCCACAACAGTCATCCGTTAAGCCCGAAGCAGGACTTCAAGTTGAATGATGTGATGGGTGGGATCGCCATTACGATTCCGCTGGAGTAGCAGGACACATGATAGGTCCTTGTCGGCTGGAGAGCCAAAACACTGTGCGCGGGTGCAGCGTGACAAGGAGGTTACGAAGGCGTGGGCGGGCTTGCGGGAGCGACCGGTGGCTTGAGGTGGTACTCCTCTCGATAGATCTGCACCGCTGTCATCAGCAGGCTGATAAGGATCGGGCCAACGAACAGTCCAAGCAACCCGTACAACGCCAACCCGCCCAACACGCTGAGTACGAGAAGCAACACGGGAATCTGCACATCTTGGCCGATCAACCACGGGCGTAGGAACTGGTCGACCATCGACACGACGCCAATTCCCCACACCAGCATAATCAGCGCTTTCCCGCTTGCACCCACCCAGAAGAGATAAAGCGCCACAGGTCCCCACACCAGTCCCGTTCCGCCGAACGGGATCGGCGCCAACACGGTCGTCAACGCGGTCAGTCCCACCGGAAACGGCACATCGAGCGCCCAATAGGCCATC
>SWDG01000025.1:109514-201213 GCA_005116965.1 Nitrospira sp.
CCGGCTGAGATCCATGCTTGGATCTCCTGCTCCGCTGCTCCGGCTTCCCGCACCAACATCACCCCCATGGCAACTAACGGCACAACGACAACCCCCAGCGCGCCGACGGTTAGCAGAGCCGCAGAGAGCGCGTCCTTCCCACCGAACCACTTGGCCAGCCGGAGATGCATCGGGAAGGCCCAATGCGCCAACAGACCGGCCCACAGGACTGAAAAGACAAATGGTTTGAACATCAACCCGATTTGGTAGAGGAGCAAGACCAGAAGGGAAAAAAACACGATGGAAAAGATCTGTTGTCGAGTCATAGCAAACGTCGCAGTCTCTCTGAAGCAGTATCGAGTAAATAGCAGATCTGTCGGCGTCTGTCACGGGAGGAAAGAATGGGATGGAAGATGCAAGACCACCGGACGTGAGGACAACACAACGAACGAGAGGCGGGAGTGCGCTTACAGGTCGACTTCCCTTCCGATCAACGCAACCGCTTTCCCACGATGCGCATTCATGTCGCGAACATTATTCGGGACTCGAGGAGCTTCTTCTGGCCAGCCTGTGACCCCCATATCGCTGACCCCCTGAAATTTCGCGCCTTCTTCCATCAACATCATCGGACAATGGACTTCGCCGATCAAAATCGCGGTTTTGAGGAGCTGGATCTTCCCGGTTGCCGTGACCGTGGCTTTGATACGCCCACTGCTGATCAGCGAATCGGCATGGATAGCTCCCTTCACCACTCCATCTTCCCCGACGATCACTTGCCCCTTCGTGTACACATCCCCTTCGAGTCGCCCATCGATCCGCACCGTACCATCGACTTTAATTTCCCCTTTGAGCTCAACACCTTTTGCCAACAGCGTAATATTGCCATCGTCGACAGACCCGGTCTTCTTCATGGGGACTCCTCTCAACAGGCCAACCTTCCCCAAGGGTACCCGAGGACCAGGGATACGCCTAACAGTTTGTGGAATCCAGCACCCGGGTACGCCCTCCACCTTATTGCGATAACCCAAACGTCTGCTTCATCCGTTCCCAGAGCCCGCCTCCATGCACTTCGCAATAGACCGTCGGCTCCGTTCCAGCGATGAAGAACTCAACTCGCTTCTCCGGACATTGTGACGTCGCGAGTTGTCCGCTTTTGGGATCAATCTTCCGCTGAATAACCCCAACGGGCGCCTCAAAATCAGGAGAATCACGTGGAATGAGCTGAAGCGCCAACTCGCTCCATATCGGAAGGGCAGCCAGGGCACCGGTCAACTTCAGGGCGCGTTCATCGTCAAAGCCAACCCACACACCGATCGCCATATCCGGGGTATAGCCGATGAACCAGGCATCTCGATACCCATCAGTTGTCCCCGTTTTGCCTGCCACCGGACCATGCACTCCCAATACTCTGGCTTTAGCTCCAGTGCCATGGTCCACCACCCCCCTCAACAACGAGGTAATGAGAAATGTCCCTTGTGGGCTTGCCGCCTGACGTCGATCGAGCGGGGGACTCCAGATGGTCTCTCCTTCTTCACCCACCATGTTGGACAGCGCGACCGGATGGATGACCACGCCTCCATTAGCCAACCCGGCGTAGGCGGATGTGATCTGAAGCAACGAGACTGCAGAACTCCCCAACGCCAGGGACAAATCGTCCGCCACCGGTGTTGTGACCCCGAACGCGTGCAGCAGACTCGTGAGCGCCGTGATCCCAGTTCGATGTGCGGTCCGAACGGCGGGAACGTTCAAGGACTGCTCGAGTGCCGTACGGACCGTCACCGGCCCTCGATGCTGATGATCGTAATTTTGAGGCGACCAGGACCCCGTGCCGGACTCTAACGTCACCGGTTCATCCACCAGCAATGTTGCTGGAGTCAGTCCCGTCGTACCGTGGTCGCGTGCAGCCTCAAATCCAGCCAGGTAGACAAATGGCTTAAAAAGAGACCCAGCCGATCGATGCGCCTGCACCGCACGATTGAATTGGCTCAGCTGATAGTTACGACCGCCGACCATCGCACGCACGTGACCGGTCTTGACATCCAGGACGACCGCCGCCCCCTGAAGCGGAGGCTCGACTCCAGCCAAGGCCGGATAGCTCTTCTCGAGTTTCGTCAATCCATCGTGTAACACCCGTGCGACGATTCGTTGAGCCCTTGGATCAAGGGTCGAATAGATCCGCGCCCCATCTGGGATATCCATGCCCATCCCCTGCTCGATTTCCCTGAGCAGGTGATCGACGAAGTACGGCGCATCGGTGAGAATATCCTGATTCAACATGACCTTGACCGGCTGAGTCATGGCCTGCGCCACGGCGTCCTCCGCCAAGATCCCCTCTTCCTTCAGTCGGCGAAGCACCACATTGCGACGCGCCGTGGCAGACTCAACGCTTTTGACGGGAGAATAGGCATTGGGTCCCTTGATCAATCCGACGATCAGCGCGATTTCATCGATCGATAGGTCGTCAAGATCCTTGCTGAAATAGCGATGCGCAGCCTCTCTCACACCGTAGATCGAAACTGGTCCGGCTTGACCGAGATAGATCTCATTCACATAGCTCTCTAGAATCTCTTCTTTCCGATACTTGAATTCAAGCGCCATCGCAGCCATCACTTCCCGCAGTTTCCGCCCAATGGTTCGCTTGGGAGAATAGTAGAGGTTCTTGGCCAATTGTTGGGTGAGCGTGCTACCTCCCTGCACAAGGACGCCGCGAGTCAGATTGACCCAAAACGCTCGTCCGATCGCGATGGGGTCAACCCCGAAGTGGGAAAAAAATCGACGATCCTCGATGGTCAACAGCGCCTGAATCAGGGTGGGAGGGACACGGTTCAGGGGAATCCATTCCCGGACCTGCCTGGAGCCGGAACGCATTCCGCTGATCAACACCGGCTCGAGCGAGACCAACGACAGTGGATGTCCATCGGACACGGACGACACCTCAGCAACAATCCCATCGGCCAATCTCAAACGGACCGATCGTGCAGGAAGTCGGTTCGCCTCCTGAGCATGAAGGAAAATCTCGATGGAGTCCTTGGCGGCGAAATACTCACCGGCAACCCGCGGTGCTGTCGTGACCGGCTTGTACTCCAACCGTTGCAGGTGGTCGAGCAATCCTGAATCGACAACATGAAGCCCCGGCGTCAGAAAAAACGGGGCACCATAGATCAACAGCGGCGGATGCTCATCGCTTTTGGGCAGAGCCAAACTGGTTGAAAGAAAGACAACATACCCTCCCACGAGCGTGACCGCCACTCCACAGACGATCAGGAAGGATAGGAGAAAGCGCCTCGCCCACGAGACGGACCGATCAGACGTTGGAATCGACATAGTCTCAGCATACCCTGTGTATTCAGACGAGAAACACTGTGCAACAGATTACCAAATTCATGGAATTTACGTGGAAGAACTTGTAATACGTCGAAAAGTGCAAGACCGTCCTGAAGCCTCGTGCAATCTGTGCACATGTGGCCGGCTGAAGAGATACCGTCCCTGACAGACTGATCCCCGGATGATGAGAGCTGGTCCAGATCGTTCTGATCGGCTGGTCAGGGCTTGGGGTCAGGCGGAAGTCCGAGGTCGAGCAAATGTTTCAGCCCTTTGAATTCGGTGTTTTCCGCTTGCTGATCCTGTTCGGCTTCTTTCTTCCGGCGTTCTCGCTCACTGCGGCTGCCCCCTAACACCGGCAGAGGATCAAAGTGTCGCCAGGCCGGCATGGTCGCCATGAAACTCGCCAGCAAGGTGCCGCTGCGGAGAGCCCACGCGATGAAACCGGCCGACAAGGTGGTCCCCGTCAGAGCGGCGATCCGCACCGTCATCACATGCTGCTCTTGGGACACGCCCATCGCCTGCTCCAACGAGGCCGTCATTTCATCGAGCTTGGAGAATAGGAGATCGCTCACCGATTGAGATTTCTCGGCTGGTTCAGATTCTGGCGTTGGAGTTGATTCTCCGAGCAGACCGGTCAAGAGCAGCCTTCTGGCTTCGTCGATCCAGGGGAAGAGCACCGAATCCTTCGCCTCATCGATCGTCGCTCTCGGTTCCTCAGGCCTGATCACCACCGGGCGCTCCGTCGGCAATGGCAGAACGGTTGACGGATGAGATTCCGCTGGCGCAGAGCGTGAATCTGGCAATACCGGAGACTGAGGGAGCGCCTCTGTTGGTAGCTCGGCAGGACCCACTGGAGGCGAAGGACCCGGCCCTGGACCAGTTGGACTCGGCGGGGTAGGCGACAACAACACTGGCGGCACGATCGGAGCCGGCGGCAGGGGGACGCTTTCGGCCATATCGGTTACGGTGACTTGAATGGTCTGTGTCGTGCTCGCCCCCTGACTGTCGGTTACTTGCACCTGCACGACATAGACGTTGTCGCCATTCGCGTCGGTGGCCGCTTCAAAATCAGGCGGCGCGGTAAAGTTCAACGCCCCAGTGACAGTATTGATGGTGAAGCGTGCCTGATCTGTTCCCCCACTGATGTTGTAGGTGAGGGCTTGCGCCGGCAGATCCACATCCGCCCCGGTCACAATCGTGACGGCACTGACATTTTCCACAATGTTAATCGCGGCGGTTGATGCACCACCGTCACTCGTAATGGTGGGAGTATCATTCACGGGGATAATCGTCAGGGTGACCGTCGTGCTCCCGATCGACCCGCCCGCTCCGTCATTAACGGTAAAGGTAAAACTGTCGCTGGTGGTTTCCGATCCATCGTGCACATAGACCAACCGATTGGCGGCAATATCTGCTTGCGTAAAGGTGGAGGCCGACAGGCCCGGTGCGGTCGTCAACTCCAATCGTCCATAGGCCGGACCGGTTCCAATGGTGTACGCCAACTGAGTGGCCGTATTATCTACATCTGTCACGGCCAACTCGCTACTACCGATCGTATCGGTCCCGCCTTCTGCGACGATGCTCCCGGTATTGGCACTCAAGACCGGCGCATCGTTGACCGGCGTCACGGTCACGCTGATCACTTGCGTCGTGGTATTGCCCGCATCGTCGGTGAGGGTCACGGTGAAGCTGTCGCTGCCGTTGTAATCGGCATTCGGGGTGTAGCTCCACAGGCCCGTGGCCGGATCGATGCTCGCCGTCCCGTTCGTCGCCGCCCCGGTCACGGTAAACACGGTCCCGTCGCTCAAGCCCTCCACATCCGTCGCCGTCAGAGTCCCGGTCAGCGTCGTGTCTTCAGGGCCGCTCCCGCTCGTGCCCCCCGTCACGACCGTGGGATCGTTCACCGCCGTCACGGTGATCTGTTTCGACGCGGTGAGCGACGTGCCTCCGTCGCCATCCGTCAAGACCGCCTCGACCGTGCGGGTGGCGGTGGACGGTGCATCGCCAGCCACCCAGAAACGGATGTTGGCCATCACCTCACCGACGATGCTTGCATCGGCATTGGCGTTGAAAGTGACGACAAAGGGGGCGGCACCGATCCCGCCCGTCTGCGTCCCGATCAACGTCCCGCCATAGTAGACATTGGTTCCGCTGACGCCGATCTGGCCTGCACCCATCCCGGTGTTGAGCAACTCGACCCGATCATCCGCGCTGGGATTGGCGCTGATCGTGATAGTCAACGTCCCGGTATCGAAGTTGGTGGAGTCAAGGTCGCTGATGGTCGGCAGGGCATCGATCATCACCGCCAGCGCCCCTTCGGTGAAGTTCTTGTCTCCCTCTCCGAAGGTCAGAACCGGCGCGTCGTTGGTGCCCTGGACATAGACCAACTTATTTTGTGGCGTAGCAGTTCCCCCGTCCCCATCGGTGAGCCCGATCGTCAGCGTGCGCGTGGCCGTGGATGGATTCTCACTGACATTGTTGAATTGGATGCTGCGATAGACTTCTTGGGCAGCGGCCGCCGTCGCATTTGCATTAAACGTAACAAGGAGCGGGTCAGACCCGCTGGTCCCTCCGCTCACAGTGCCGATTACGGTTCCTCCATAGGTCACGTTACTGCCGGAGACCCCCACCTGGCCTGGGCCAGTTCCCCAGTTCCCCACCACTAATCGGTCATCGACGGTGCCGTTGGCGGAGATCGAGACGGTCATCACACCACCGTCAAAGTTCGCCGAATCCACATCGACAATGGTTCCGGTGGCATCAATGAGCTGCGCAAGCCCGCCTTCCACGAAGGTGACATCCGGTGCCACTGGTGTGACCACCGGCGCGTCGTTCACCCCGCTCACTGTCACCGTCGTGTCATAGTTGGCGCTGGTGCCGCCGTCGCCATCCGTGAGCACATAGCGCACGGTGCGGGCGCCCGTCGTCGGGGCACTGGTGTCGGTGTTTTGATAGGTGATGTTCTGGACCAGGGCGGTCACTGCTGTGGGCGTGGCGCTGGCGTTGAGCGTGATCACAAGGTTCGTGCCGCCGCTGCCGCCCGTGAAGGTCCCGATGGTCACGCCTTCGTAGGTGATGTTTGAGCCGCTCACGCCGATCTGCCCAGACCCGGTCCCTTGATTCCGGATACTCAGCACATCCTCGGCACTGTCGCCGCCGGATGGAATGGACACAGTCAACGTGCCGGTATCCAAGTTCGTCGAATCCACATCGGCGACCAGGGCGTTACCGCCCTGCTCAATGACCACCGCCCCCGCGCCTTCGCTATAGGCCAGACTGTCGCCGCTCAAATTCGTGATCGTCGGCGCGTCGTTCACCGCCGTGACGGTAAGCAGGATAAATTGGCTGATTGTATTGGCCCCACCGTTGGCCGTCCCCCCCGAGTCATAAACATTAAACTGAAAGGCCGTGACCCCGCTGGCGTTGGCCGTTGGCTGAAACTGCATGCCTTGGATCTCGGCCAGCGTGTATGAGGACAACGTCACTAGCGTGGTGCCATCGGCCAAGTAGACGTTGCCAATGGTGCCCGACGGCAGAGCCGTCACCGCGTAGGTGAGGGTCTGCCCGCTCTCATCGGCCCCGCCACCCGGACTGTAGGTCACACTGCCCAAGCCCAGAGATACGAGACCCGCGTCTTCAGACACGGTGAGGTTGCTGACCGTGCCAGCGGTGCGAATCGGGGCGTCATTCACACCGGTCACGGTGATTGCCACGGTATCCACATCCGTCCCACTATTACTATCGGTACTGGTAACAGTGAGGGTGTCGGCCCCGGCAAAGTCCGTAGCCCCTTGATAGGTGAGGCTCGCAAGAGTGGCATTGATATCGGCTTGGCTACCGCTCAAAGTCAGGGTGTTCGTCCCGTTGCTGCCGCTGCTGATCGTCGCGCCACCGGACAGCGTGACAGTGAGCGTCCCGTTGCCCACCGCCAATTGCACCGTGCTCAGGTTGCCGTCCACATCATTGACGCTGATTCCGCTCAGGGCCAGCGCCGTATCCTCGGTCACGCTCTGCGCCCCCGGCACCGTATTCACCGGGGCATCGTTGACGCCACTGACCGTCACCGTCGTGTCATAGTTCGCACTGGTGCCGCCGTCGCCGTCGGTGAGCACATAGCGAACGGTTCGGGCGCCGGTCGTGGGCGCATTGATGTCGGTGTTCTCGTACGTGATGTTCTTGATCAGCGCCGTCACCGCCGTGGGGGTCGCACTGCTGTTCAACGTGATGATAAGGGCGCTCCCGCTGCTGCCCCCCGTGAACGTCCCGATCGTCACGCCCCCGTATGTCACATTCACTCCGCTCACACCGATCTCACCCGCACCGGTCCCTTGATTCCAGATACTCAGTACATCTTCCGCGTTGTCCCCGCCTGCTGGGATGGACACAGTCAAGGTGCCGGTATCCAGATTCGTCGAATCCATATCAGCCACGAGGGCGTTGCCGCCTTGCTCAATCACGATGGCCCCGTCGCCTTCGCTATAGACCAGGCCGTCGCCGCTCAGGTTCGTGATCGTTGGGGCATCGTTGACAGCGGTGATCGTCACGGTGGTACTACCGGTGGCTTGCAAGGCCCCACCGGCACCCTGGGCGCCGCTGTTGCCATCGCTGAAGGTCCAATTGATCTGCGCGCTGGCCGGGGGATTGTCTGAGCTATTCCAGTAGACGATATGCTGCAGCAGTGTGTTAACGCGCGTCTGTGTGGCAGAGGAATTGAACGTGACATCGAGCTGACCGCCCGTGAAGGTATAGGTCCCGACCTGTACGCCGCTGACAAATACATTGGCACCGCTGGTGGTGACCACGATGCCGTCGAAAGCGAGATTGTCTTCTCCCGCCGCCCCGCCGTTGCGCGCGAGCGTCAGCGTGGCGCCGTTGAAATTATTTAAGGTTGAGAGCTCCTCATCGAAAATCTGCACGTCGGCATCCAGCACCACAGGGGACCCTCCCTCAGTGTAGGTCGGCGTCCCGTTCAACGTGTTGACGGGGTCAAGCGTGGCGTCCAGCGACCCGGTACTGCTGTAGCGATTCAGTGCGACGTTGTACCCGCCGAGGCCCCCGACCTGAGTGGTACCCGACACCACAATCCGTCCATCGCTCTGGACTGCGACGCTATAGCCCCGATCATCGCTGGCGCCACTGTAATCCGACGTGACGACGCCGTCCCCACCGCCAAACGTCGTATCCAACGTGCCGTCCATATTGAGCCGCAGCAAGCCGACATCACCCCCGTTGATCCCCGCCGTACCCGTCACGAGAATCTTGCCGTCGGCCTGGATCGTGAGTCCTTCGGCGAGGTCACTGCCCCCCAGATTGATGGTCACTTTCCCGCCGGTGCCGAAGCCGGTGTCCAGCGTCCCGTTGGTGTTGTAGCGGGCAATCGCAAAATCATTGGTGCCGCCGGTGTCACTCCACCCGGCCACGACGATTTTCCCATCGGCTTGCATCCGCACTTCGTTGCCCATATCGCTGCTGTTGGCGCCGAAATCCGTCAGCACTTTCCCCGTGCCGTTGAAGCTCGTATCCAATGACCCGTCGGAGTTGTACCGGACCAACGCAACATCAAAACTGGTCCCGTTGAACCCAAATCCCAACAGCAGCACCTTTCCGTCAGATTGAATGGTGAGGCTGTCCGCCCGATCATTGCCCCCAGCGAGGTCGGTGCTGACATAGCCTGAACCGCCACCGAAGCTGGTATCGAGCGACCCGTCGCTATTGAACCGCATTAGGTTGAAGTTGCTGTTCGACAGATCGGCCGCCACCAGGAAGGTGCCATCCGCCTGAACCACCACATCTTTCGCGTTGCCAGACACCCCCGATGACGCTATACCGTCGCCACCGCCGAAACTCGTGTCCAGCGTCCCGTCCGCATTGAACCGCACGAGGCACACTTGATAACCGCCAGTGGTCGTATACCCCGAGAGCACCACCTTGCCGTCGGCTTGGAGAACCATGGCCTCCGCCCGACCGACGATCCCGGCAAACGCCACCCCATCCCCGCCGCCGAAACTGGTATCCAGCGTGCCGTCGGCGCTGTATCGGACCAGGCTGAAGTCATCGCTCCCGCCGCTGTCGCTATAGCCGCCGACCAGGATCTTGCCGTCCGGCTGGATAATGGTTTCTCTCCCAAACTCCGATCCGACCCCTAAGCTGGTCAGGGCCTGGCCGTCCCCCACGCCAAAGGTCGGCGCATCGTTCACCGCCGTCACGCTCACATCGATGGTATCGGTCGCACTGGAGAACGCCGTGGTCCCCCCCGTACTCGCCGTACTCACCTTCGTGCCCGCCGTCCCACTCGTTTGATCCCAGGCTCGGACGGTCAGCGCCGCGCTGCTCGTGCCGTTGTAGTCCGCGTTCGGCGCAAAGTAGAGCCGCGTGCTCCCGTTATCGGCCAGCAGGAGAGATGAGGCGGCGGTGACGCTCCCCACCGCCGTCCACGTCGTGCCCCCGTTCGTCGTGTAGTACCAGGTCCCGTTCGTCTCGCTGCTCCCCGTGATCGCAATCCCCTTCGCCGCCCCACTGTCCACATCCGTGATGCCCCCGGTGAACGCACTGACTAAGGAGCCGACGGCGCCACTCGGGGCGCCCCCATCTTCGGCCACGGTCAGGCTCAACGCCGTATCCGCCAGCACCGGTGCATCGTTCACCGCCGTCACACTCACGTCGATGGTATCGGTCGCACTCGAGAACGCCGTCGTGCCCCCCGTGCTCGCCGTGCTCACCTTCGTCCCCGCCGTCCCACTCGTTTGATCCCACGCCCGCACCGTCAACGCCGCGCTGCTCGTCCCGGTGTAGTTCGCGTTCGGCGCAAAATACAGCCGCGTGCTCCCGTTGTCGGCGAGGAGCAATGAGGAGGCCGCACTCACGCTCCCCACGGCCGTCCACGTCGTGCCCCCGTTCGTCGTGTAGTACCACGTCCCGTTCGTCTCACTGCTCCCCGTGATCGCAAGGCCCTTCGCCGCCCCGCTGTCCGCATCGGTGATCCCACCGGTGAACGCGCTCACGAGGGAGCCCACCGCGCCGCTCGGAGCCCCCGCGTCCTCCGCCACGGTGATGGAGAGGGCCGTATCCGCCAACACCGGCGCATCGTTGACTGGGGTAACTGTCAGCGCCACCGTGTCGGTGTCTGTCAGCGCCAGATCGTTGGCTAGATTGGCGACCTCGGTCGTCGCGAGGGCTCGACTGTAGACACGGACATCATCGAGAGCACCAAGAAATTCACCGTTGATTGCTCCGTTGTTGTAGGCCCCGATGGTCGTATTCGTCTTGCTGTTGAGAGCGGAAATAAACGTCGTCGTACCGGCCGACCCGAAGTTAAAGGTACGCGTTGTGGCGGCTCCATCGATATACAATTGGTTCCCCGATCCGTCGACAGTGAACGCGACATGGTGCCAGTTGCCGTCGTTGACCGTAACAGTAGACACGGTCTCAAGAACTGTCGTGCCGCCGTCGACGATGCTGAGTCTGAGTTGACCATTGACAACATAGAACGACACAAAGTTTGAGCCGCCTGCTCCGTCACCAATATCGAATATCGTCCGTTCACCTGTGTCCGTCAGCTTCACCCAGGCCGACAGCGTGCCCTGGGAGAGCGTGGCAAAGGTTGAAGTATGGCTAGTGAGATCAATGTAGTCGTCGACTCCGTCAAGGCTTAGGACTTGCCCTCTTGTGCCGTCGGTAATGATCGTGGCCCCACCAGTCAGCGTCCCGTTCTGGGCAGTGCCTGGTGCCACATCGTTCGCATTGCCTTCGAACGTGTAGCGGGCTTGCAGATTCGCATCGATGTCAAGCGAGACGAGAGTGTTATCGCGTGAGATGACCGTCAGGGTCGCGCTGCCGTTGTAGTCACTCGTTGGTGCATAGGTGAGCCCATTCAGCGCAGTGTTGATGTTCGCAACTGTGCCCCGGAACGTCATCGTAGCATCGGTCGTGCCATCACCAGTCGTAAACGTGAGACCGGTGATGCCGTTGAGCGTGAGCGTGCCATTGGTCACTGAGACGGTTACCTCAAACGGACTGCCACTGCCATCGGGATCTTGAATAGAGATTTGATTGCCATTTCCAGAAGAGAACACGAGGGCGGTATCTTCATTCGTACTCTGAGCGCCCGGGACCGTGTTGACCGGCGCGTCGTTGACGCCGCTCACCGTGACCGTCGTGTCATAATTGGCGCTGGTGCCCCCGTCGCCGTCGGTGAGCACGTAGCGCACCGTGCGGGTACCCGTCGTTGGCGCATTCGTGTCGGTATCCTGATAGGTGATGTTTTTCACGAGGGCCGTCACCGCCGTCGGGGTCGCGTTGCTGTTCAACGTGATGACGAGGTTGCTCCCGCTGCTGCCTCCGGTGAAGGTCCCGATGGTGGTGCCCCCATAGGTGATGTTTGACCCGCTCACGCCGATCAGGCCCGCGCTGGTGCCTTGGTTGCGAATGCTCAGCACATCTTCCGCGCTGTCGCTGCCCGCCGTGAAGCTCACGGTCAGAGTACCGGTGTCCAGGTTGGTGCTATCCACATCGGCGACCACCGCATTGCCGCCCTGCTCGATCACCACCGCCCCATCGCCTTCGTTGTAGGCCAGGCTGTCCCCGCTCAAGCTCGTGATGGTCGGGGCGACGTTCGCCGCCCCAACGTTGATCGTGACGGTATCGGCATGGCTCGTCGTGCCATCTGAGACGACGACGACAAACTGCAACGTGGTAGCGGAACCTGGCGCGGTGAAGGTCGGCGAAGCTGCCGTTGAACTGCTGAGCGTGACCTTTGTGCCTTCAATCTGGGTCCATTGATAGGTCAGGGTGTTGCCGTCTTGGTCCGAGCTGCCTGCAGCCGTTAATGTGACCGTTGAACTAAGCGAGACCGTCTGATCCGCTCCGGCATCGGCGAGCGGACCATGGTTACCGATCGTGGCCCCCGTGATAATGGTTTCGACGTTCGAGTGGTTGATCGTGAAGACGTTGCCGCCACCTCGATCGACGGTGATGACGCCACCACTGTTGGTGATCGTGGCGGTTGAAAACTCGCTCAGATCGATAATGTCGGTTGCACCACCTCCATTGACGGTATAGGCGTCGCCGGATTGCGCGCCCGTAAAGCGGAAGACATCCACCCCCGACCCACCCACCATCTGATCATTACCACCACCTCCGATGATCGTGTTCTTCCCAACGGCACTTCCACCATCCAGATAGTCATTCCCTGTCCCACCCAGAAGGACGTCATCATCGCTGCCGCCGGAAATGGTGTCGTTGCCCGTCCCACCGACCAAGATGTCGTTACCACTGCCGCTCGTTAGGGTGTCATCCCCTCCAGCCCCATACATGATGTCGGCACCACCTGCAGAAGAGACAGGTGCATTGTTAGCAGAATCACCGACGTACCAATCATTCCCAACCGGTCCACCAATCACAGCTCCGGTCGCTGCAGCCTGGCTCTCTGATCCCGACGTGTTGTCGCCTGATATGGCTGACTCGGCCTGCTCCTGCGCGACTTGTTCTTGATTGACTTCCGTCGCCGTAGCTGTGGCGGCCGCATCGAACATGAGGCGGGATTCCAGCGAGAGAAGAGACAACTTCGGTCGAGCCGCCCCCGGCGCCTTGGACGCCGGCTTGGGGGTGCTGCTCTGCTGAGGAGGTGTCTGTTGCTTTTTCTTTCGCCAGAACATGCGTAGGCCGTCTCTGCTCAAGTGATACCGCCTCAGGTCTTCATCGGCTCAAGATGGCCAGGACTAGAGTTCCGGTTCAAGGCGAGCATGTGTTGGTCCAGCAAGAAGCACTTGGAGACAGAAAGAACGCGCACAAACCACTAGGAGCGACCTGGGAAGAACCATTGATGGTGTGATGAGAGGAGCGGACTGTGTTTTGATGACAAAAAACGGCAACCTGAATCGTCGGCCTACTTGCTTGATCGTGGAACCGATCCCTCCTCATCTTCATTCGATTTCCCAGGTTTCGTCTCGGACGAAGGCCCTTGAGGAAGCCCACGTATTCGCCTGCTCATGACCGTCATCTTGTCTTTCATCCCAGTCCGTCCGTGCAGCAGCGTCATACCCGCTAACCCAGCGGCCATTGGCATATCCAGTCCGCTGGATTCGTCTGCTGTTGTTTCCATTTCCTCTGCATGCTGCAGAGTCGGGTTGTGTGATTCCAGGCGGGCAACGTCCTGGTTCCCCGTTGCGTCGAGATTTACTGCGATCCCCTCCCTCTTGTCGGAAGAGGGAGATAGATTCTGCTTCCCTTCCCAAATAGCCGCCTGTTCAACAACCGCTGTATGAGCGAGGTGTGGAAGATCTTTTACCGGAGTCATGATGGTATCCACTCTGAATGACGGTTCAGGTCTCATTTCGATCGACATCCCCACGTCATCCAGGGGACGGACTTCCACCTCACTGATTGTGTTCGCTCTCTCCACTGCCGGAGCTACCGGCTTCGCAGCTCCTAGGACCGCTATCACCGTATTCGACTTCTGATCTGTCACATTGGTCAGGTTAATCGTGAACGTCTCGTCGTACGTGAGGCCACCCGCATCGCCTTGACTCGGGAGGTGCCCGGAACCTTTGGAGCCGGCTTCGGCCTGTCATTCTGCTGTGGCATTGTGCGTTTTTTTTGCCCGAACATGCGTATGCCCCCTCTGGTCCTGCAAAACCGTGTCAGGTCTTCATCGACTTCTTCCGTTCAACGCTGGAGATCCGCTTAAAACCATGCAGGTTTTGCTCCAGCACAGCGAAATCCGTCGATAGAAACAATGTGCTCTAACCACCACGAACTAGCTGAAAGCAGCTGGTGCCGATATTGTGAGGGTACCGATTATGTCTCGATGACAAAAAACGGCAGCCAAGGCTCTGATCGGTCAAGATCTGCTCTTCTGTAACTGAAACGGGAGGGTACGATTTCTGACGATCCCACGAAGGAGCCAAGGCGATCCGCCTAGCGCGCTCCCGTCTGTATTCTAGAACCCGCTTTCTCTCACGACAGTGGCAACCACCTGATCCCACGCTCGTTGTGCGATGCTGGATGGTTGGCCCTCAATCTGAACATGGCCGGCGAGGATGTGGTCTGGAGACGTCCCCGCACCATCCAGGCTCAATCGCACACGATACACGGAGACTTCCGGCTTGAGCCGTCCCTTGTCGTCTTTGCGCACCGGCACGTCACCGCCGTACACCGAAGCGAGATAGGGCACCATGAACTCGCGCTCATCGACCTCCGCAATCTGCGTCACATGGGCTTCGACCGATGGCCTGGTGAGATCCAACGGAATAAATCGCGCCGGCTGGCCCACGGCGACATAGGCTAACTCGTCCACCGGGACGAAGCTTTCTATTTCCACCTGGCGATCGTCGACGAGATAGGCAATGGCCAGTTTCCGATCGATCCATCGCCCGACGGTGAGGGAATCCGCTCGATCGCGTACCACCCCGGCGATGGGTGCCCGCAAGGTGAGATTGTCTCGCTTAGCCTCCAACCCCGTCAGTTCGGCAAGCCCCGCTCGCAGTGATTCTCCAATGACTTGTCGTTGATCACGATCTTGGCCGTAGCCGGCCATCCGGCCAAGCCGATAGTCCCATTTCGCAACTTTCGTTTCGGCCAGCCGGACTTCCTTTTCCAACAACGGATTCTCAAGAACCACAAGGGCATCCCCTGCCTTCACTACCTGCCCATCGCGCACCAACACCTGCTGCAGCCGCCCCGGGGTCGGTGCAAAAATGGTCGTGTACGACGACGCTTGCAGGACAGCCGGAACCGAGACGCTCGTGTGCAATGGAATGAGCGTGGACGCAACGACTACTCCAAAACCGGCTGCCGTCATCCACGTCCGTGGTGATGCCGCATACAGCGTTCGGCTACCCCACCACACGGTCAGTTCCCGATAAATCGGCATGGCGATGAACCATACAATTTCGACCAAGAAGAGCATGATGCCGAGGGTTTTAAAAAAGTAGTGGTAGACCATCACCGCGATCCCGGTGAACAGGATGAGCCGATAGAGCCAGATCGCCCAGGCGTACACCACCATGGTGTGCCGCACCCCTATGGAGACCGTTTCCGGAGGTGGACTATGCTGGCCGAACAGCAGGCTCCGCAATCGCCATTGTCCGAAGGCAAACGCTCGATCTTGCAGATTCGGAAGGCCTAATCCATCGGCGAGGAGATAGTACCCGTCGAACCGCATCAACGGATTCAAGTTGACGATCAGAGTCATCGCCAAACTGGTCGTGGCCACGATAAAGGCAATACTCCGTGCCGTCCCTTCCGGCAAGAAGCCCCAGCAAAAGATCGCCAGTGCAGCCAATCCCAGCTCAGCGATGACTCCACCGGCTGCGATGAGGAGTCGCTTCCGTTTGGACGTCAGGCGGTACGAATCGGTCACGTCCGAGTACATGACCGGCATCATGACCATAAACGCCACGCCCATGGTCGGGACCCGGCAACCGAACCTGGTCGCCGTATAGGCATGGCCGAGTTCGTGCACGACCTTCACCACCCCGAGCGTCAGACTATAGAGGATGGCCCCTCGCCAGTTGAAGAAATAGAGAAAGGTTGAGACAAACGTATCCCATTGACGGCCGACCAAGATCAGCCCGAAAAGCCCCAGGAAACCAAAGGTCCACCCGACCACTCCGGTATAGAGCGGCTCCACGAACGGGAGCGTCGCCTTCAGAAAGTTATGCGGATGCACGAGCGGAATCTTGATGAAGAGATAATGATGGACCACCCACATCAGCCAATTGTGTTCACCTGCTTGGGCCTGAGTCTGGTAATCCGTGTGTTTCCCGCTTGCGGACTGTTCCGTTAAATTATTCGTATAGAGAAACTTCACTAAGTCTTCTACATCCGCGATGGTTGTGTGGCAGGTCGTGTCCTTCGTCATCGCGGCATGGAGCTTCTCGATGGTTCCTGCGCTCCAGCGTTGGATCATCTGATAGACCGGCCACTCGATCTGGAAATATCGATTGCGAATTGGATCGACGATAGTCCAGGTCGGCACCCCATCAGGCGTTGGGGTCCCGCGATTAAATTGCAGATTTGGTCGGAGGGTCGGCAGCTTCCGTTCTTGTGGCTTTGCGCCTGGTGCTTCAGGGGGACCCATCGTTTACCAGCCTATCCATTGCCGAAGCGCGGTGATTGGTCGGCGCAGGAGCAGATAGGCCAGCGGTCCTTGCTCCCCGTAGACCTTGGCGGTGCCTTGCCATCCGAGGCGAATACGGGGATCCGGTGTGGCGAGCTGTGCGGTAACTCGGTACGCCAGCACGTCGCCTGGTAGAACCTCGGCATGGTAACTGGCATGTACCACCGTCGCAGGAAACGATTCCAGTGCCAGCGCGTTGAGGAAGATCAAGGCTTCAGCTCCTTCTTTGAGCACGATGGCATCGGCCACAGGAAGATCAATACGCAGTTCGATCTGTTTGGGATCGGCGATCTCCATGATCCGCTCACCGACGGTGACCGGCCGGCCGATCCAATCGGACTTATCTGAATAGAGGAGAAGCCCCGCTTGAGGAGCGATGACTTCGACCTGGTCAAGCATTTCCTTCGCGTACTGCAACTCTGTTTGTCGGAGATCGACCTCAGCCTCCTTCAACGGAACCTCGGCCTTCCGCTGTGGATCGCCGAACCCCGCCTGAATGGATTGACTGTGCTCCGCGCGTGCGACGGTTAATTGCTTTCCCGCGACAAGAAATTGGTTGCGGAGCGTCGTGTCTTCGTACCGAAATAGCGCCGTGCCGGCTTTCACGTTTTGATTCGGATGCACGAGCACGTCGGCAATCACCCCATCGATGGGCGCACTCACGATGATGGGATCTTTGGCCATCACTTTGACCGGGGCCACGGATGAAATCCTGATGGGCACCCACAGCGTGGCCACAATGGCGATGGGAAGCAACCACCAGGCTGGCTTCTTGATTTTCTTCGCCCAACTTCCCTCCTTCTTTGAGAGAGCCTTCCAGGCATAGGCATAGCTGCCGGCCAGCCGATGGACAATGGCCACATCGTTTTCCTGCCAGGGGAAATCCCGCTCGAACCACCACGCTCCAAGTACCGTTTCATCGGGATGTTGCAGCGGACACCAAAAGACATGGCCTTTCACAAACTCCCGCCAGCCACTACGAAGTGACTCCGGCAACAGCTCTTCCGTGATGACGGTCGGTTGTTCTTTGGTGTCGGCAGCCCGAAAGAGCGCCTGAACCGCCTGTTCGAGCCACACCATCATCGGAGCATCACGATCCACGGCGGCCACACTCGCCGCGTTGAGCACACGACACGCCTCGCTCGCGGAGTGTGACGCACTCAACAGAAAGGCCTGCTCATACGGAATCAGTCGTCGAGTCTCGTTGACAGACAGAAACTGCAACTCTTGGATGGTTTTTGCCGCCCGGATCTGCCCCTCCAAATGCGTCAGGGCCGCCAGGTGAATCAAGATCGGGAGCTGTTGTGGCGTTGGTTCGGCAGTCGTAGCCATTATGCTCTCTATGGTTGTTCTGCAAACTGAGCGGATCCGCTCATGCCAGCTAATACGTCCGCTGGCAATTTTTCGAACACCCCTATGACCTTGATGGTCTGACTGGCGGCATCCACCAATGCCCCAATTTCTTTGACCTTCGCCGGGTAACTCCGTCGGGTCTCATCCACCACAAAGGTAAACGCCGCCTTGCGTTGAAGCCAGGACAGCGAAGCAGAAGGAAGTACGAGTTCAATCTCCAAGCTGCTATCGTCTAACAGGCTGATCAACTTGTCATTGGGAAAGACATTCTCATGCTCATTGACCATGACACTGACGACCCGCCCCCCAAATGGAGCGACAATCTGACATCCTTTCACATTGATCTCGACGACGCGGACCGATGCCGCCGCCTTTTTCGCGTCAGCCGCTGAGATCTCGAGATCCAGCTTGCTCACAGCATTGAGTTTCCCGAGCTCCAGGTTGTTTTTGTACACTTTGTCTTTGGACTCATGTTCAGCCTGAGCGACGGCCAGTTCAGCCTGATACTTGTCGCAGTCGATGTGCACCAACCTGTCTCCCTTTCCGAAGCGCTGTCCTTCCTTGTATGGAAGCATGCTGACACGGCCCTGGACTTGGGCATATAAGATCGCCTGGGCCGACGCCTTGACAATTCCCCGTGCGACGCCATGCTCGGACCGTAGTACAGCTCCCCCTTGCTCACCCTTCGGCCATCCCGTCGAAGGAATGATGGCCATGGCAACCAGAAGCACCGCTACCATCCCTCTAATGCGCCACGGGTGTCGCATGGGTTGCTGACCTCCTTTCTGTTTCCGACATCGAAAAACCGCTGAGTTCCCAATACCCCTTGATCGACTCCGCTAATTCCGCAAGACTTTGCTGCCCCATGCTGGCGGGAACTGCTTCTTCCCCTAAGGATGCCATCAAGGTTGCATAGGCTGTTTCCAGCCCTGACCGTGCGGAGTCCAGTCGCACATCCGCCGCGACATCGTTGGCCTGTTCTCGGATCAAAGTGAGATCATTCGTCCGTTGCGTGAGCCATAAACTTTTGGTGTGCTCAGCAATAGCTGCCTGTGTCCGCTGGTAATTCCCGGCATCCTGGTATTCCTGCTTGGCGAGTACGAACTGGGTCGCACCCACATGCACCTCCGTCAGAATCGAAAGACTCAGCGCCATACTTTGGACGTCCAGCAGCTGTCCATTGGCATCGATCGCTTTGAGTTTGGCCGGCGTGCGAAACACTGATAGTAAATTCCAACTCACTTGCGCCGCATAGGTCAGCCAGTTCTGATACAGCAAGAAATTGTTGCTGTTGTAGTACCCGCCAAACGAGACTTTCATGCTGGGAAATAGCTCCAGGAATACTGCTTTGACTTCCTTGGCATTAATCCGTTTCTTGTAGTCAATGGCGCGAAGTTCTGGTCTGAGTAAGAGCGCCTGCTCCTCCATCTTCTGACTATCAAGATTCAGCACCGGCACCGCAGTCTCCCGTGGCGGAATGACTAGATCGAACATGGTTCCAGGAGGCAAGCCCATCATTGAGGCCAGTTGAGTCTTCGCGGTACTGAGCTCCCGGAAGAGTCGCCGGACTTCTCGTTGAATATTGAGCAAATCCCGCTGATAGTTGAGTGGTGTCAATGGCGCTTGAAGCTTCTGATCGACGATCCGCTGTGTGCTCCTCAATGCCTTCTCGACCGAATCATTCAGGAATTGAACCCTCGGAAGCACTCGTTCTGCACTCACAGCTCGCCAGTACGCACTTCTGACGTCCTGGACCAGCCGAACCGCGATGCGCCGCTTTTCCTCCTCGGCAATCATCACATTGTCGGCCGCCTGTTGTGCACGTATAAACGACAAGCCGAAATCCAGCACGTCCCAACTCAGGGCAAGATTCCCCGACGTAACATTCCTTTCAGAAGAAGTGAACGGCTCAATCGCCTGACGCCCGGTGATGATCGATTGTCCGACACCGCCGGCGAAGTTATTGCGGCCATCGAAACCGGCGTTGGCCGAGACATGAGGGAGCAAGGAATAGTGCGCAATATTGAGTTGCTGATGCGCCAGCTGCACTTGTATGGTTTTGACTTTTGCGTCCAAGTTATACTTCAACGCCCGCGCGACTGCCTCATAGAGATTGATCGGCCCCACTACTAGTTCTTCAACTGAGGAAATTGCTTGAAAATCTTTCACCACTCGCGCCTTCACGTCTTCCTTGTTCAATGCTTGAGGTTTGACAAGGCACCCGCTCAGTGAGAACAGAGCCACCAATGCCATGGCAGCCCATCTCACCGTACGACCCGCCCCAATGGGTACTTCTTGTGGAAGCATAGTGATTCCTGCCCAGCGGACATCTATCTCTTTTTCTATGGTTACTCAGTGATGATATCGGCTGAGTAGCGGGAGAACTTGACTCAACCGAAAAGAATGGAGCTGAACTGCGTTTATCTATTGAGGAGCCAGCTACAGAGGCAGAAACGACTGGCACGGCAAGACTTTCACCGGTCTCTACTATGGAGGTGTCACCTTTCTCAGAAAATCGTTACGGTCTGGTTTAGGAAGCATCGAGATCTCTAGCCTCTAAAGCATTGACAAATAGGCGGTCCCTCGGCTACTCGTCTTACAACGCCCACCTTCCGAGTTACCCCATCCGAGTCTATTCATTCCCGTGGATTACGGTAACTTTCTCTTCACAGGCATGCGTTCCACAATATCTACCCAGGAGCCCATCATGATGAAGTGCACCCGTTGCCAAGGTCTGATGATCGAGGATCACTACTTGGATTTCGAAGGCACCCATGGCCATATGTGGACCAAAGCACACCGCTGCATGAACTGTGGAAACGTCCATGATTCCGTCATCGAGCAGCACCGTCTCGCCACACCACAACCGGCGCTCGTGCTCGCAAGCTGTGCACTCGATTACGAAGCCGATGATTGCGACGAGGATATCCAACCCCTCGTCTTACGCGCAGCGTGATGCCCTCTATTGAGTTGGCGAGTGATGTGGCAAGACCCTCTGCTATTCTACGTTTGAGAGGATGTGAGACATGGCTTCTATCTTGATCGTCGAGGACGATGCACCGGTCCGAGCCTTATTGCGGAATATTCTTGAAGAAGACGGCCATCACATTCGTGAGGCCGAGAACGGCCAAATTGGCCTTTCCTCAACGTCGCGAAGCTCTTCGGCGCACGACGCGTGATTCAGAAGCCCTTCACGGTGGAAAACATTCGACGAGTCGTGCGTTTTACGCTCGACCATTAGCCAGGCCACTGAGATGAATGGAACGAACAGAATCGGACTCGTCTCCGAAAACAGACAGCGAGTTATCCTAGCCCGGCCTTGACTCCCTCCATAGGTCTCTGGGACTCCCACCTCTGGTTAGGCCACAAAGATCCTGCAAGCATGCCGAGTCCTGCCATCGCAAATCCGACGAGCTGCGGAGGCCAGACGTCAGTCGGCTGACTGACGAATTCCAAGACCAGCCAACTTGTGAGCCCGGCGACAATGGCCCACAACGCACCCTGTGTCGTCGCACGTTTCCAATACAATCCCGCGAATAATGGGATAAACGCCGCCACCAACGTGACCTTGTAGGTGTTCACCACCAATTTATAGATGGTAGCATCTGACCACAGGGCGATGATGAGCACGACCGATGCAAAACTGATTAATACAACGCGCATGAGTCGGAGGAATTCTGAATCATTGAGGTTGGACAAGAGCGGCTTGACAACGTTCTCACTCAGTGCCACCGACGGCGCGAGGAGTGTCGCACTTGAGCAGCTCATGACTGCGGAAAGCACGGCGCCAAAGAAAATGATCTGCGCAGCGATCGGTGTGTGCTCCAAGATCAGTGTCGGCAAAATCAACTGTGAATCTTGCTCCAGCAGGAGGCCGAACTTCGCCGGGTCGATCAATGTCGCCGCGTAGGCAAGAAACATTGGAACAAAACAGAAACTGAAATAGAGCACCGCGCCCAACAGCGCACCACGAACGGCTGTTCGTTCATCCTTCGCTGATGTGATCCGTTGAAACACATCTTGTTGGGGGATCGACCCAAGCATCATGGTCATCCACGCTCCAACGAAGGGAAGCCACGCAGCGAATGTCGCGGGAGGAAAGAACTCCAATTTTCCGGTAGCAGCCGCGTGACCAATGACGGTTCCTGCTCCCCCAGCCAGTTCACTCACAATCGAAGCAATATACAGCAGGCCTCCCATGATGACCGAGATCTGGACAAAATCTAGAATCGCCACAGAAAACATGCCGCCGAATGTCGTATAGGTCAATACAATGGCCGCTCCGAGCACGATACCCACCGACTGGCTGATGGCGCCCTCCGTCACGACATTGAGCACTAACCCCAGCACTTTGAATTGAGCCGCTACCCATCCTAGGTAGGATGCCACGATGCAGAGTGTGCACAACACTTCGACGGTCCGGTCATAGCGCAATCGATAGTAATCACCGACTGTCAATATATTCAGCCGATATAAACGTGGAGCAAAAAACAGTCCGGCGAGTATCAGACACATACTGGACCCGAATGGATCGGCAACCACTCCACGGAGTCCGTCTTTCACAAATGTGGCTGAGATGCCTAAGACGGCTTCAGCACCGAACCACGTCGCAAACACCGTTGCCGTGACAACGGGCAGCGGCAAACTTCTTCCCGCGACTGCAAAATCTTTTGAGTTCCGCACACGTGTCGCAGCGAACAGGCCGATGCCGACAGACAGGAGAAGATAGAGGATGACGAACCAGAAGACCACGCGCGCAGAATACGGCTATCTCGACTTGCAATCAATCGATATTCAAGAAACCTTCTGACAGGGAGGCGCGCCGTTCGAACATCTCGGTTGGTACAAGAGCGAAGGCAATTCATTTCTGAAAGCCCCGGAACGAGGAACCGGAAGGGACCCGTTGGTCTCGATCACCGTATTCGCCTGATCTTGGGAATCTGGTTTCTGCTCAAGGTCCCACCAGCTGCCCACGGTGACTCTGGATCCGTCACGGTGCACATGGATGAGCTGCCCTTCCCATCGTCCCTTCGTACTAAGTTCCTCCTCGATCATCTTGAGCGGAACTGGGAACACCGTCTTGAGGAGTTGACGAGAAGTCGTCCCCAGCACATCGATTAGCTCCCATCGATACAACTTCTTGGCCCCTTCACTCCAGTAATGGATCGTCCCGTCCAGACTGCGAATCATGAGCGCATCGGTGGAAGGCATGCGGTCTTTCTTCGGCCTATCCTGCCCCCTACGTGGGTGCTCTGGATCGATTGCTGACATGCGACTCGCGGTAACTTTGGCCAGAAGCATGGAGCCTGGCTCGATTAAATGAACGGTATCCCGAAAATAAAACACGCCATCCTCCGCAATCAGGCACTCAGTGCTCGAGCAGAATAATTGCGAAGCATCGATAAATTCAAAACCAAACTTCGACGCCTATTCGCTGAGAGCTGCATTGACTGCGTCAAGATTGTCTGCGTCCAGATCCAGACTTGTCGGCACTTCCATCCCAAAGTTCTCAAGCTTGTACATATACAAATGAATATCTATTGAAAGTGACGCTGGCTGAGAATAGACGATCACTCGCTTCTCTTTCAGCTTCTCGAACCGAGCATCGAGCTTGGCTCGAAAGTTCTTGTCGCCAAGCTTCTCCTACGCCTTCAGCCAGCTGCTTATTACAACAATCCCATCCATGCGATTGTTGGGGGCATAGGAGTCAACAAACCAGTCATAGAAATCCGCGCACCGCCGGTCACCTTCACCGTGCATTACCCGACAAGACGTTCCGGTGAGCTGAATGATCGCATGCTCACCGAATACGCGCACAATGCCAAAATACAAACTCGCCGCCAGACCGTCTCCCAACAATACTTAGACTGTCGAAGTTCGAGGCTGTACCTAAAAAAATGCCCCGCTGAGAGATGGACACAACTGAAGGAACCTCCTACAAAATGGCGTTAAGAAATGCCCGACTACCCTGAAGTTGGATGATCAGGGAATGCCGCTTTAAGCGTGGAAGATTAGGTTGATCTGCGCGGATGCTTATGGCATGCGTGAGGCGGTGTCGAACCTGTTCAGGCTCACGGAGATCAGGCTATGCCTGATCTCCTGTTTGGCCAACTCACATACAAGACGACTGAACTAAAACGCCCAATATCGAGAGGCTCCAAATACCAGACGACACCCCACGAGAAACAGGTCACCGTGAGACTCAACCGGTAGGAGTTTGGTCCACTGTACTTCATACAAACTCAGGGAGTATTCCCATCGCGTTTCAGCAACATGGAGTTCCAGTAATTGCTGTGTTCGAGGCCGCCCCCCCATCAACACAAGAATCCCATGCTCACTCCTGTTGATGCAGTAGACCTCGCCCTGCTCGATGGTCACTCGCTCGCCATTGAGCGATTCGCACAAACTATAGGCGCACACCTTTGGTTCGTTCACCCGCTCCTCTTGTCGTCGCGAAGGGAATGAAACCTCCACGTCTTTACGGACACCGCCCATCGCGACGTCGGCGTTTAGATTCCCCACACGGCGTATAGGCGATTCACGGATGATTTCCTTGGTTCCAATATTCATGATGCCTCCATAGAACGATCAAGCAACAACCGTTGCAAGGAGCAAGTGCCGTACCTAAAGAGCATTCATACATGTACACATGGATTGCTAATGAATCTCTCTCAAATACCTTGTTTGGAAGTGTATCGAAACAAAACAGCGAAGGGATATAGATTCATCATTTCGAAGTATTCTGATTGTAATTTGTTGATTTTAAATATAATTCAACGGTGAATGGAAAAGCATACGCGACAAGAAGGTCTCTCCTTCACCGAAAGGTAGGCCCAAGAGGCCTGGGCCTCAAATCAAGCGGAATAAGTCAAACACCGTAAGGAGCTGACCGAGCAACTCTCATCCTGTCAGCTCAGCTTCTCCACTCGAAGACCGAGGAGACGAATGAGTTTTCGGTGAGGGTTTTCGCGCCGATCGAGAAACGGCAGCAGCAGCTTCAGGCCCTCTCGCTGCAGCATCGCCACATTGTCGGTTGGTGCAGCCAAGGTGTGCGCCCGAGATGTGGTCTTAAAATCAGCGAACCTGACGGTAAGCACGACCGTCCGAAACGAATGAAATCCTTCGTGATGCAGACGATCGACTACACCGTGAACCAGCACATCTAGCAGAGTGACTAGCCTTTGACTGTCGAGCGTATCGGAGTCAAAGGTCTCCTGCTCACCGATGGATTGTGGTTCTGAATATTCCTCAACCGGTGAATTATCTCGTCCTCGAATCTTTTCGTAAACATCCACCCCTCGCTTCCCCAGCAAGGCTTCGAGTTGATGGACGGTCAGCGCTCTCAGATCCGTAACAGTCTTGATATGCTGTGCGTTTAGCATCCCTTCTGTCTTCGGTCCAATACCAGGGATGACCCGGATCGAGAGCGGAGCCAGAAACGCTTCGACCTCTTCCGCTCGTACAACCGTGAGTCCATCAGGTTTCCGCCATCCTGCAGCGATTTTCGCGATCAGCTTATTGGGCCCAATCCCGACTGAGGCTGTCAGTCGTTCTTCTCCATGGATCGTATTCTTCACCCGCCGACATAATGATTCGGCGGCTTCATAGGATTCCGTAAAGCTCACATCCCCGTACGATTCATCAATACTGGCCTGTTCCACCTTAGGAATGAAGCGACGTATGATCCGCATCACTTCCTCCGAAACCCGCACATACTTAGGCATGTCAACCGAGACAAAGGTCACCGGCGGTTTCCCCGCCCGACGGGCAGCTTCAGATAAACGCCACGCGGTAGAGATCGGCGTCGCGGAGTGAATCCCGTACTCACGCGCCAAATAGTTTGATGTAGAGGCGACCCCACGCCCGTTCCCGCCCAGCGGGTCTGCACCAACGACAAGCGGGACCCCTCGAAACGCCGGCGTATCTCGCTCCTCAATCGCGGCGAAGAACGCATCCATATCTAAGTGAGCGATAATCCTCATTACTATTCGACATTTATACTGTTATGGATTCCGCCACATGGCGGACAAGGCTCACAGATCAGAAGATGCCTCATGAGGAGTTCTGCCATTTTCACCATAGCTTTTGGCGCTGGGGGTGACGTACAATTGGCTCTGGACTCGAGCCAATGCGGTTCCGGTGAGTGATTGTTGCCCATAAAGCGAGAAACATCATCAGGAGGAGGTAATTGTGGCTTTTCGTTGGTTCAACATTATCGGATTTCTGATGCTGCTTTTTGCTCTGTTCCTGAATGAGGTTGTGTACTTGAATGTGTGGTACGACTCCAACTTCACGGTAATTGTTCCGGCTATCCTGTACCTCGGCGTTGGACTGTGGCTCTCACTGTGGGGAGGGCCACGTCGTCAGGAAGCATGATGTCCTACACCGCATGACTTTTCAATGTCTAGAACTTCGTCTCGAGCCTGCGGTAGCGTTCCGACCCAATTTGAAGGGTCAATTCATTGACGCGTTCATCGAACGCGGGGCAAAGGCCATCACTAGAAAGGAGACCATCCATGGGTATGAGTTTCATTAATTGGATTGGGTTTGTGATGTTGGTGCTTGCGCTCCTTCTGAATGAGCTGTTCCTTGGGATGACCGCCTGGTACGAACTCAACCTAGGGGCAATTGTTGCGGGAATCGTCTACCTGGTTGTGGGCGTATCGTTATCGCTCTGGCCAAGTCCGCAAGATCAGACAGCCTGATCAATAGTCTCTCCTCCTTGTCAAAAAATAGAGCGCAGGGGGTTGTGTGTGTCCTCTGCGTTTTCCGATCGTAAGTTTCACTGCATTTTCTAGCACATTAGACGTGAAGAGTGATCACTGAATCCTCTTCCCACCAGCTGCTGGCGAATACTATCGACGTCCCTCATCAGCGTGGCCTTCATCCAGGGCGCAAAATAGGCGATTGCGACAGAGTCACACTCCGCATTCGTGCCTCTGAATCTGCACGCAGAATTGTAGAAACAATCCCGGCAGGTTCGCAATGTCCGATTCCGGTGAGGAAACCAGAGCGTATCGAGGGTTGATCTGCTCAGTCTCAATCAACTACGATGACACAGTTGATCGAGAATTGACCAGGATACGGAGGATCTCGCTATGACGACCATGGACATTGCAAAGGAAATCGCCGCACTCTGCAGACAGGGGAAAAATCAAGAAGCGATCGACCGCTTTTACTCACCGAATATCGAGAGCATTGAGACCTGTGCGATGCCTGGCATGGATCAAATCCAGAGAGGAATTCAGGCCATCAAGGGAAAGAACCAGTGGTGGGTCGAGAACCATGAGATTCACGGAGGGACCGTTGAGGGGCCCTATCCGAACGGCGACCGTTTTATTCTGCATTTCAAGTATGACGTCACGCCAAAACAGACCGGGAAGCGCATGACTCTGGATGAGACTGGTCTCTACACGGTGCAAGACGGAAAGGTCACGAAGGAGGAGTTCTTCTACTCCATGTAACTGTCGTCACCAACCAACCCCAATAAGAGGAGGAAACCATGGCAGACAAACAGTACAAACAGCTTGGATGTCTGGATGTGCAACCATCGGGAGGCTGCGGATTCCAGGTGCGCGCGGAGACGGAAGCGGAACTGATGCAGCTCGTGGCAACTCACGCCAAGCAATGTCATAAGTTGGACACAATTCCACCGGAGATGGTGTCTGCAGTACAGGCTGCGGTCAAGACCGTGACCGTCACGGTTTAGTGAACGCGAGACATGCCCAAGCAAGCCTCCCTGCGCACTCTCAGGTGCCAGGGAGGTCCCCAGATTTCGCATCCAAGTTTGGATCAAGGAGGATTTATGGGCTGGAAGGGAATGCTACCGATTGCAGTACTGCTGCTCCTGTTCAGCACCAGCGGCTGCAGCTACCTGTTTTATCCCCATGCAAAGGACTTTACGGCGAAGGCAAAAGGAGCAACGGGTGTCGACACACTGATCAATCTGACCAATATGGCGGAAGCCACGGCCAAATCCGCCAAAGGCGGCAAAGGGGGCGATCAACCATTCGACGACCTTCACAATCAGTTCCATGCCATCGACAACAGCATCTGCAGTGTCGAGAAATCGGTGAGAGAACAGCCGGCCTATGCACTGGCCGTCACACACAACAAAGAACTCGGGACGATCTTCAAGCGGCTATGGAAATTCAAGGACGATCAGCCGCAGCGAGATCAGCACCTCGACCTCTTTGTGTCTGAACTCCAAGAAATGCGTCAGACCTTACAAACTCTGAGGTAACGTCGTGGCATCACCATCGCCAGAGCAAATCATTGAGACCCAGCGCCAGGATTGGAACCGCGTGGCCGGCGGCTGGGAGAAGTGGGATCGCTTCTTCGACGAGCAGATGACATTCCTGAACCACCGGCTCGTGGCCGATGCTCGACTGCGATCGGGTATGCGAGTACTCGACCTCGGATCAGGCACGGGCTACCCGGCTCTACTTGCCGCGCAAACCGTCGGGTCATCTGGCAACGTGACTGGTATCGATTTAGCTGAACAGATGTTAGAAGCCGCCAGACGTAAGGCGGCCTCGCTGAAGCTTTCCAATATTACGTTCGCAACGGGTGATGTCACGATATTACCGTTCGAGGCCGCTTCCTTCGATGCCATAACCACCCGCTTCTGCCTGATGTTCTTGCCGAAGATTCCCAAGGCCGTCGCCGAGATCGCCCGGATCTTAAAGCCAGACACCTGGGTCGCTGCAGCAGTCTGGTCTGCACCGGAAAAGAATCCCTACCTCAAGATACCCATCGACGGCATCAAGCAGTTCATTGAGCTCCCGCCACCAGATCCGACAGCTCCTGGAATCTTTCGGTTGGCAAAACCTGGCGAGTTAGCCAGCATGTTGGAACAAGCGGGTTTAGTCAACATCTCCGAGCAGGAATTTCTTGGAGACGTGCGATTCGCAGCCGCAGATGACTACTTTTCCAGCCTGATGGACATCGCCGCACCGATTCAGAACCTATGGGCAAAATTGAGTGCAGACCAACAGATAGAGGCGAAACAACGTATCATTCAAACGGCCGGGCAATATCGTAAGGGAACAGCCATCGCATTACCGATCGCCGTACGGATAGTTGCCGCACAGAAGCCTGGATAACTGATGTCGCCGAAGAGCGACAGCTTCAAAAGCTTCATCTTGGATCAGTTAGGCGATTTGCGCGGACTCACCTGTCGCGCGATGTTCGGCGGCTACGGGCTCTATCTGAAAGCCAAGTTTTTCGGCATCATCCATAAAGGCCGCCTGTACTTCAAAGTCACGGCATCTACTACGTCGTATTACAAAGACCACGGTATGAAACCCTTCCGTCCGAATGCCAAACAAACACTGAAATCCTTCTACGAGGTACCCGTTGACGTGATCGAAGATCCCGAGGCCTTGACGAACTGGGCCAAGCAATCCATCGAGGCCTAGCTCGTGTTGTATCTGAACATACGTTTGCGGTGAGCCCTTCCACTTGCTCAAGACAGACCCATCGAAATCTCCTACTCGTCAGCTGACTTGCAAAAGACTTCTCTCGCAGAAACCACAATTGACATCGACACACCATCTCAGTACAGTCCAAAGACATCACCTTACATAGCGATCATTAGGATTCATCTCACATGGCGAATCATTCTTCGTCATGCCAATCAGGAAGGAGTAATCATGGGACTGTTTAGTACGATTATGGAGAAACTGGGGCTCGGCTCTTCAGCGCATGCGACAACACCATCGGCTAACCCGTCTACATCCGCAGCACCAACGCCCTCGTCTGCAGGCGCACCTGTGTCAAAACCCATGGCCCCACCACTGGCTGCCATGTCGTCAGTTGACGTAGTGGCCAAGCTGCAAGGCCTCGCGCAGAAGCATGCGGAGAAGCTCAATTGGAAAACCTCCATTGTCGACTTGCTCAAGCTCCTCGGGATTGATAGTAGCTTGAATGCGCGCAAATCTCTCGCCACAGAGCTGGGCTGTCCGGCCGACAAGATGGGCGATTCGGCACAGATGAATATGTGGTTACACAAAGCGGTGCTGAAAAAACTGGCCGAGAACGGCGGAAATATTCCAAAAGAGCTGCTCGACTAGCGTTTACACGCTCTTGAATTTGGTGAGCTTGGCAAACAGGATGGCAGAAAAGGGAAGTGCCAGGCCGAGCAGGAGCTGCACAATGAAGAGCTCGCCCAGCTGGCTGTAGTCGGCTGGTGTTTGAATGGTGTCGGTGGCTTGGTCTCGGACTTCCCGCGTGACGACGAAGATCTCGTTGAGATACTTGGTCCCAAGCTGGCTGAAGGACAGCGCCAGATTGGTGAACGACGCCATCACAGCAAAGAAGGTGGCCTTCAGATTGGCGGGAGCCGAATTCGCGATCTAGGCCAGCATCGGGATCATAGAGATCTGAACCAGCGGCGATTCCAGTGCCGTGTCAACCAAAGCAATGAAGCGCGCATCGACAACTCCTCCGCTGATCCTCCCGGTCCATTCGTGTAATCCATAGTAGAGCCCCGCAATCGGAAGCGCGAGGATCGTCCCAACGATGGTTAAGAAACCAACCACGTACATGATGGATCGTTCAGCCATAAATCGCCGAAACACAAACATCCCCACCAAGGCAACAACGCCACCGATCAGGGAGAGGACCGACAGGAACTGTTGATCGAACTTCAAGTGATCGATCATCCACCAGGTCGCGCCTGGGCCAGCCCCTGGAATCGCACGTAACGAAAAGACCACGGCTGCGGTGCCGACCAACGTGAGTCGTTTGTCGGGTTCCAGTTCCCGCATCAGCCTCGACATCAAAAACAGGACGATGGTCATCGAGCCGGTAAACACGATCTCTTCGCGGTACGGAAATCCTCCCAGCCCCACAGTGAGAGTGAAGAGAACAAAGGCCATGCTGCCGATGAGGATCCACCAATTCGGCTTCGTCGGTTCGCTTTGGGAGTCCCGCACGGTCACCATCTGTCGCGCCTGTTCCGAGGAGAATCCCTCCTGAACAAGTCGGTGCTTCTGTCGATGCTGTAGCCACCACGCCAACCCGACTCCCAACACCGACACAGCAGGAATCGCCATGGCCATCACATAGATCTGTTTGTAGAGCCGAACGAGGTCGGCCTGCGGCAATCCCTCGGTTCCGCTGAAGACATAGACATTCACCAGCGCGACCACGATACCGCCTCCAACAATCGCAACACGCCCGAGCGTCTGCATGGTTGTATGCATGAGCTTGCGAGTCTGGTCATCGAAAGACCGGCCCTGATCATCGACTCGCGGAACGGCTTCAACCGTCATCGCATCAGCAACGGCGTCTTGAATCACATATCCAACAGGAGCCAGCAGCGCGCTGAGGACATACCAGACTTCCGCCGGCCAGATGGCGGTCATCGCCTCGCGATCGCCAATCAACAGGGCCATGATGCCCAGGCTGATCATCAGCAGCCCGGCCCCCACCCCAACGAGCCAGCTCTTCCATCGCCAAAGAAGATCGACGGTATGCCCGATCGGCATCTTCAGAGCCCAGGGAATCCCGGCCCAAAATCCAAGCGCGGCAAGAAATGACGCGGAAAGGCCGAGATAGTCCTTGACGAAGAAGGTCCCGACGATTCCGGTAAGGCCAGAAATCCCGTACGCCACATAGACCATGAGCGGCGGCAGATAGGACAACCGCATCTCGCGGCCAAGCGAAAGAATGTTCCGATCGATCCATTGTGCGACGGACGTGAGCATCACTACGGCGCAACCCTCCCCTTCGTACGACGTTCAACCAGCGCCTGCAGGTGCGCGTGCATCTCGGTCGAAGAGAGCCGTACTCGATCACCATGTCCAGCCAGCACCCATTCAAATCGATAGTCGAGGAGTTTACGGAGAGAGTCCAGCATGGTCCATTTTCTCCAGATCAAGCGCGTAGGGGCTTCCAGCGACTGTGCGTGTGAATCCCACCAAAGATGATCGCCGGTGAAGAGGAATCGCTCCCGATAGAGCAACGCCATACTCCCGGCTGTATGGCCTGGTACAGGAATGATGTGAAACTCAGACCCCACACAGACCGGCTCTTCCCCAGTAATGACCTGTTCTGCAGTGGGTGCGGCATCCACATCGGCCCGATGGATGATCCGCTTGGCCCCGAAATGTGCGGCATACCTATCCGCATCGGCCACATCGTCTTTGTGAGTCAGAAAGATGTGGGTGATGCCTCCTCGCTGCTCAAAGACATCAACCAGATGTTTGAGATACCGCGGGGAATCGATCAACCAATTACCGTCAGGATGATCAATGAAAAAACTGTTGGCACCGAACGACTTCTCCGAATTAAAGCCGCAATAACTCACCCCGTCTTCAAGCGAAAGCGGGAAGCTTGCCATCGCCTGGTGCAGCCGCGACTTGTCACTATGCTCTGTGCCGATTGACCCCACCGGACACGCAAGCAATGCCTGATAAGCCTGATGCGTCTGCACATCATCCTGCGGCTGGTTGTGGACTGCGGAATAGTCCCCGATCTCCTCGAAACTCCGCGGTGCCAACTGACGACAGGTGTCACAATTGATACACGTGGCATCCACGTAGAAGTTACCCTGAGCGTTGGAATCGAGTCGTTTGTTTTGGTCTGCCATCAGATTACTTTTGTCTCTGCTTTTCCCGATCAGCGGCTCGCCAGAGATACCAGGATGCAATGGTCCGATACGGTTTCCATCGCTCTCCGTATCGTAACATAGTGCGTGCAGTCGGCAGGAGACGACGACCATAGGCGATCCGGAATCCATTCCGCACACCAAAATCGTCGACCGGCAGGACATCCGGACGCCCCAGCTGAAAGATCAACATCATCTCGACCGTCCATCGCCCAATTCCTCGCACTTTGATCAGCTGCTCGATAATGGCCTCATCTTCCCATCCCTTCATCATGCGGTTTGTCGGTACCGTCCCATCAAGTGTTTTTGTGGCCAGATCACGAAGCGCCAGGACTTTGGGCTGAGAAAATCCAGCGTTTCTGATGGAACTCACCTTCATCGCCAAGAGATCCTCCGGGCGAGGGAACCGCCGTCCAGGAAAGAGCGCGATAAACCGTTTGAGGATACTCTCGGCCGCTTTGCCATGAAGCTGTTGATAGGCAATCGCTCGGGCAAGTGATTCGAATGGCGAGCGGCGGACGTTCGGCCTCAGGGAGCAAGGACCAATCTCCCCGATCAACCGACACATCACTGAATCAACCTTGGAGAGATGGCTGGTCGGTGAACTCACAGTACGCATGGAAGCCGACTATCAGGCAGTCAATCACCGTGTGGGCGCAATCGCGTCGGCCTCGATTTCAACCAGCATATCTGGATCGATCAGCCGTTTCACTTCAACCATTGTCGTAGCTGGCCTGATCGTGCCAAACATCTCCCCATGTGCACGACCAACATCCTGCCATTGATCGATATTGGCCATATAAATCCTGGTCCGCACCACGTCAGCCAACCCGACACCAACTTGTTGTAGCGCAGCTTCAATGGTCTTCAAGGTCTGAACCGTCTGGGCATAGGGATCGCCTTTCCCAACTAATCCAGAGGGAGTCATAGCCGTTGTTCCAGAGACGTGGATGTGGTCACCCACGCGTACCGCACGCGAATAACCGATCTTACCCTCCCAAGGCCCTCCAGCGGAAACGTTCTGGCGCGTCATAGTTGCTCCCTAGTCATCTGCGTTTGATACCTGCTACATCACAATGCCCCCGCCGACTTGGATCGTCTGACCTGTGAGCCACCGAGCTTCTTCACTCACGATAAAGGCCACGACGTCAGCAATATCTTTTGGGACACCGAGTCGTTTCATCGGCGTCAGCTGAATCCCGATCTGCCGATACTCCTCCGTCATCATGCCCGTTTCGGTAAAACCGGGCGAGACAGTATTCACCGTGACCCCCTTCGAAGCCAATTCTTGCGCCAGCCCCTTGGTGTACTGCTCAAGCGCCGCCTTGCTCCCAAGATGGGCCGTGGCGCCGGGAAAGTGGAGATGGGTCCCACCGGTCGAGATATTCACAATCCGTCCCCCATCTTTGAGCACCTTTGCTGCTTCCTGCATGGCAAAGTACGGCCCTTTGGCATTCAGGGCTATGACACTATCGAACTCCTCTTCCGTCGTTTCATCTAGTGGCTTCGGCATAAACTTGCCCGCATTATTCACAAGAATATCCAGCCTATTGAATTGCTTCACCGTGTCAATCACAAGACGGCGGGCCTCCGCCACCTGGCTCATATTGGCCTGGACAGCGAGTGCCTTGCCCCCCTTGCCCTGAATCCCCACGACCACCTGTTGAGCCTTTTCTGAACTCTTCGAATAGTTAACCACGACGATCGCACCATCCTCCGCCAGTCGTTCTGCAATTGCTCGACCGATTCCGTTCGAAGCCCCGGTCACAATCGCCACTTTCCCGCTCAACTCTTTCATTGGCTGAACTCCTCTTCTTAGACCAGAATCGGGCTATGGAATTCGGGTTCCCCACTGTCCCCAATATGTCCATTCTCCGATCGGCCGGCGACTCCGTGGTTGTAATTCCCGTTCCCGCAGCCGTTCGGGCAGACTATCCGGATCGCCTGGATAGCCAATCGCAATCATCGCAACCGGCTCGCAGCCGGACGGAATACCAAGATCAGCCCGCGCCTTCTCCATATCAAACCCCGCCATCTGACGAGCCATCAACCCATAGGCCGCCGCCTGCAAGATAAGGTTCTCCGTCGCCAATCCTGTATCGTGAAAGGCATGCCGGTTCGGCTTGCCAGTCATCTCGAAGGACATACTGGCCACGGAAAGCACTAACACCGGGGCTCGCGCAGCCCATGTGCGGTTGCCTTCCACCAAACACGCGATCAGTCGATTCCACTCCGTTTCATGATCTTTGGTCGCCACGATAAACCGCCACGGCTGCTCGTTGTTAGATGATGGCGCCCAGCGGGCCGCCTCGAACAGCGTCCGCAGTGTATCGGCCTCCACGAACCGTTCATCAAATGCGCGAGGGCTCCAACGGCTGGCGAGCAACTCATGAATGGGGAATTGGGTATGTCCCTGCTGATCCACAGGCTCTATCCTTTCTTCTCCTCCGCTGATGGCGTCTCAGGGGTCCACCCGCCGCCAAGCGCTTTGTACAACTGCACGGTCGAGGCCAACAGCAACCGGCGTGTGCTGGTCAGTGCCAACTCCGCCTCGAACAGACTTCTTCGGGCCACCAAGACATCGAGATAGTTCGCCAATCCCCCCTTGTATCGTAATTCCGCCAGCTTGAGTGCCGACTGTAACGCAGCAACCTGTTGTTGCTGCGCCTCACCTTGCACACGAGTCGTACGCACGGCGACCAGTGCGTCTTCCACCTCACGAAAGGCGGTCAAGATGGTTTGCTGGTACTGCGCCAGCGCTTGCTTGTGTTGTGCCTCGACGGCTTCTTGTTGAAAGCCCAACACTTGTGCGTTGAGCAACGGCGTCGCGATCGCAGCGCTGAACACGCCGAATGAAGAGGGATCGGTAAACAGCAAGGAGAGCGTGGGATGCGCCACACCCAGTAAACCAGTCAATGTGATTTTTGGGAAACGATCGGCTTTCGCGGCACCGATACGAGCCGTGGCGGCAGCCAACTGTTGCTCAGCCACCAAGATATCAGGCCGCCTCTGCAGTAACTCGGACGGCAAACCGGCAGGAACAGTGGGAGGCACAATCTGTTCCTCCAATGAACGGCCGCGCGCGATGCTAAAGGGCTTCCGTCCCAACAAGACGCTCAAGTGATTCTCAGCTTGGATCATCTGCCGTTCAAGCTCGGCCGTGCGAGCCGCAGCATTGGCCCGCTCCGCCTCAAACTGATCCGCATCGAGTTTTGAGGTCATGCCTTGACGCAATCGAGCCTGCGCGATACGGACAGATTCTTCCCACGACTGCAAGGTCCGCTTCGCAACATCAAGCTGGAGATCAAACTGGAGTAGATTGAAATAGGCTTCCGCAACGGCACTGACCAATTGAACGGTCACGGCACGGCGGTTCTCTTCTTTCGATAATAGATCGGCACGCGCAGCCTCGTTGGTCCGTCTGATCCGTCCCCAGAGATCGACCTCCCACGCCAGGTTGCCCAACAGATAATAGTTGAAGGGGCTGGCAAACCCAGGGAAAAGGAAGTTTGCCTTTCGGCCGACCGGGAGGCTGGAGGACAACGAGATACCAGGAAGGTAGTCTGATCGCGCGACGAGCGCTCTGGCTCTAAATTCTTCGACAGTTGCAACTGCTCGCTGAAGATCATGATTTTCCGCAAGCGCCATCCGAATGAGCTGTTGAAGCTGTTCATCGCGAAGGAGGTCCCACCAAGGCAAGTTCGCCAAGGACGGCAGTTCAGAAGAACCGTCGGCCATTCGGAAGCGATCCTCTCCATTAGCTGGGGGCCGTTTGTAATCCGGCCCCATCGAACAGGACAGCAGGAACATCGAGAACAAGATAGAAAAGACAGCACGCACGTGATGATTACTCCTGCGACAACTGCGGTGGCGTCATCTCGTCTGATGCCGCAACCGGTTGCGTCCTACGACGGGTGAACTTTCGAAGCACGACATAAAACAACGGAACGAAAAATATTGCAAGAAACGTTGCCGCCAACATCCCGCCCATGACTCCAGTCCCGATCGACTGACGGCTTGCCGCACCAGCGCCCCTGGCCACCACCAATGGCACCATGCCAAAAATAAAGGCCATCGACGTCATAATAATCGGTCGAAACCGCAGTCGCGCGGCTTCGATCGCGGCTTCGATCAAGGGACGCCCTGCTTCGTATCGGGTATTGGCGAACTCGACGATCAGAATGGCATTCTTGGCCGTCAAGCCGATCAACGTCACCAATCCGATCTGGAAATAGATATCATTTTCGAAGCCGCGTAGCCACACGGCGGTGAGCGCGCCGAAAATTCCAAAGGGAACGGCCAGAATCACGGCGAAGGGAACGACCCAACTCTCGAACTGTGCCGCCAACACGAGGAACACCATCAACAGACCAACGATGAAGACCAGGTTGGACTGGCCGCCCATCCGCCGTTCCTGAAACGAAAGGCCGCTCCAATCAATCCCATACCCTTGTGGAACCAACACGTCTTTCGCCACACGCTCCAGCGCTTCGAGCGCTTGTCCAGAGCTGAAACCCGGCGCAGCCGCGCCCATCAGCAATGCCGTATTATACCCATTGAAGTGCTTCACAGGATCCGGCCCGCTCTGATACTCCGCCGTCACCACCGTATCGAGCGGAATCATATTGGTCCCCTGCGCATTCTGAGCCCGCAAATAGATTTTTGACAAGTCTTGTGGGGTCGACCGAAACTCGGGTTCCGCCTCGGTCTGCACGTGATAGACGCGACCAAACTTCACAAAGTCGTTAATATAGAAATTCCCGAAATACGCTTGCAATGTATCAAAGATTTCCGAGATGGGCACACCTAAGGCTTTCGCCCGTTCCCGATTCACATGGGCATAGACCCGCGGCGAGGACACACGGAAATTCGTCCCCACCCGCCCAATCGCTGGCTCCTGTTGCACCCGTTCCACAAACTGCTGTGCAACCTCAGCAAACCGCTTAAAATCTTCGCCGGTGGGATCTTGCAACTGCACGGAGAATCCCCCAGCCGCACCGACCCCCTCAATCGCCGGCGCATTGAATGCCAACAAGAGCGCTTCAGGAATCTTCTCAAACTCAGCGTACGCCGCACCGACCATCGCCTTCACATGGTTCTGCGGCTCCGGCCGCTCATCCCACGGTATCAGCGGCACAAACATCGTGGCAGAGTTCGGCCCTCTCGTACCAAAGACGAAGTTTTGGCCGGACAGCGCGTCCGTCGAATTGACCGCCGGATTCGCTTGAAACACCCGCTCGATTTTCTCAAGCACCGCATCCGTCCGCTGCTTCGAAGCCCCATCCGGCAGCTGTGCGACCACGATGAAGTACCCTTGATCCTCTTCAGGCACAAAACTCTTCGGTAACGACTGGAACAGCCAGAATGAGAAGGCAAGCAGCACACCAAAGACCGCCATCACCCGTATAGGTCTGGCCAAGATCGCACCAACCGTATTGGTATAGCCACGCTGCGTATGTCGAAACAGCCGGTCAAACAGCACCCAGAATACGGCCCGCTCTCCGTGCTGCGATTTCAAAACGACCGCACAGAGCGCTGGGCTGAGGGTCAGCGCCACGAATCCTGACACCGTCACGGAGATGGCAATCGTGGCGGCAAACTGCTTATAGAGCGCCCCGGTGATCCCGCCGACAAAACCGACAGGCGCGAAGACCGCGACCAGGACCAACACGATCGCAATGATGGGCGCCGTCACTTCACTCATCGCCCGTTTGGCTGCCTCTTTGGCCGACACACGATCTTCGCGCATATGGCGCTCGACATTTTCCACCACCACGATCGCGTCGTCGACCACGATCCCGATCGCGAGCACCATTCCAAACAACGTAATGGTGTTGATCGAGAACCCCAGGGCGTAGAGCCCCATAAATGTGCCAATGAGCGAAACCGGCACGGCCACCATAGGAATGACGGTCGCACGCCAACTCTCAAGGAACAGATAGACGACGAGTACCACCAAAATCATCGCTTCTGCCAACGTCTTCACCACTTCCCTGATCGAGACTTCGATGAAGTGGGTGGTGTCGTAGGGAACGTCATACGACACGCCTGGTGGGAAATTCTTAGACAGTTCGTCCATCTTGGCTCGTGCGCCACGGACCATTTCAAGGGCGTTCGCACCGGGAGACAAAAACGTGAGGATGAATGTGGTGGGCTTACTGTTCCAGCGAGCCTCAAGACCATAGGACTGTGCACCCACTTCGACCCGAGCCACATCCTTCAAGCGGACCAAGGAACCATCCGGAAGGGCACGCACGATCAACTCCTCAAACTCCTTGACCTCCGTCAGCCGCCCCTTCGCGATAATCGGGATCGTGAGTTCCGTGCCCTTCAGTGCTGGTTCCCGCCCGATCGTCCCGGCCGGATAATCACGATTCTGCTCTCGAATAATCGCCGTGATATCGCTCGGTACCAGTCCCAGCTTTGCCATATGCAACGGATTGAGAATGATCCGCATGCTGTAACTCGATTGTCCGAACACCCAGGCATCTCCGACACCCTTCACGCGTTTGAGATCATCGACCACCCGTCGTGCTGCGTAATTCGAGAGGAACACGGAGTCGTGTTGAGGATCAGTCGACTTCAGCACAAACACCGCCAGTAGGTTGCGGGTTGCCTTTTTGACAGACACGCCTTGCCGAATGACTTCCGCCGGCAACTGGGGTTCCGCGAGCTTTTCACGATTTTGGGTTTGGACCTGGGCGATATCCGGATTGGTCCCAACCTCAAACGTCAGCGTGATGGACACATGGCCATCGTTGCTGCTGGTGGATTCAAAGTATAAGAGGTTATCAATGCCGGGGAGCATCACTTCGATCGGCCTCGCCACGGCTTCGGCTGCGACTTCCGCACTCGCGCCAGGATAATCCGCTTCAATCTGCACGACCGGTGGGTTCATCTCCGGAAACTGCGCCACCGGAAGGAACTGCAACGCAAGCAGCCCCATCACCACAATGATGATCGACACCACTGACGCAAGAATCGGACGGTCTATGAAGACGTGCAATTTCATCAACGATGTGTCTTCAGGATTGGGGAATGGTGGGAGTTGATTCCGTCACTGAAGGCTTTGTCTGACTCCACGGAACCGCCTTCACCGGCGCGCCAGGACCGATTTTCATCATCCCATTCACGACCACACGATCACCCTGCTTGAGGCCCGTATCAATCAGCCACTGCTCCCCCCTCCAGTCGGAGGCGACCACGCCACGAATCTGGACCTTCTCGTCCTGATCAATGACAAAGACGAACGGCCCTTGGGGCCCCTGCAACACGGCTCGCTGCGGGACAAGAATCGCGTCGGTCTTCGTATCACCGGTAAATCGAACCTTGACGAACTGCCCCGGCAAGAGAGTACGCGTGGGATTGGGAAACGTGATGCGTGTTTGCCGTGAGCTAGTTTCCGCTCGCAAACCAGGCTCCAACAAATCGAGCACCCCTTCCTGTGGATAAACGGTCCCATCCATGAGCGTAAGCCGACCTCGCAACTGATAGACTCCCGGATGGGTGATTCGCTTTGCCTCGATGTCCCGTCGTCGCTTCAGGATGAACGTCTCCGGCACGTTGACCACCACATACATGGGATCAACCCGATGGATCGTGGTCAAGAGATCGGTTTGAGCCGAGACCAACCGCCCTTCATAATAGCGACTGCGCTCAATAAGCCCGGTGATGGGGGCCGTAATGAGGGTATTATCCAGATCGAACTGCGCCTTCATCAGATCGGCCTGAGCCCCTGCTAGTGCAGCATGTGCCGACAGCTCTTCTGCAATCGCATCATCCACGTCCTTCTGGCTGACGGCCTGTTCAGCAAGCAAGGGTTTCACCCGTGCGAGATTCTGCCCGGCTTGGACGACGCGGGCCTCCGCTTGTGCAATCTTGGCCTTCGCACTCGCTGCCACCGCCTTAAACGGAACAGGGTCGATCTGATACAGCCGATCACCTTTTTTCACATCGCGGCCTTCTGGATAGAGGACCGCCTTCAAAAGTCCCGTCACCTGCGAACGGATCTCCACCGGACGAGAGGCTTCGGCTTGGCCAATAAATTCAGGTTCATCAGGAACGGTCTGCGTCTGAACCGTGACGACTTCCACTTGGGGTATCGGCGGCGCTGGCATGGAACCGGCCTCTTGCTTGCACCCAGTCGAGAGCGCGATCGCCACCAGGGCAAGACACGTCGAGACACCGTGTACCAACTGACGCTGTTTCAGCATACGACCCACCTTATTCTGTATTCCTCACCAAACAAGAGCCCAAGAAGACAAACGTGGCATTGTACGCAGGTCACTCAGTCCGCAGCAAGCCAGCACCCGATAAAACTGCTCCTCTTTCCAACAACCACACACCACCACTGTTCAAGATTGATCATCAGTCCTGCTCGATGTCTGCTTCCTACACGTCTCCTTCGAGGGTGCACATCTCTCCAACCTTGTGATCTCTTGAACCACACACGTCGTCAAGCAGCCGGACGCCCGCAGTTCCGCTCCCTGCTGCCACAGACTGGCCAAGAGCGCCTTGCCATCGGCATCAATGAACGTCACGCCGGTCAAGTCGATCACCGCACAACGTTCGTGGTCCTCAGACATCTTACGGCAATAGGCATTGAGCTCCTCTACCCAGGGACCGGCTAGACGACCCTCAACCACGAGAGAAACGCTCGACCGCGCTGCATCTCGCTGAGGGGTGATCTTCAACATGAACTCACCCTCACAGCAGTCTTCCCTCGTAGGTTCGGCCCACGTCAGTTCCGAGCTGCAACTGCCGATTCTGGAGAATCACTGGATCGACGACCTCCCCACATTGCACACAACGCCTGACCAGAGAACCGGCCTGGGCTCCACCGGCAATGGAATCGAACGACTCTTCCACCACCATCAGCCCCATGCATCTGGAACAACGGATCGAACCGGCAAGGTTCTCCCGGCCTTTCAAATTCTTCTGGGACAATCCTGTGGTTGCCACGACAACCTCCCTTGTTTAAGGGCTCACGTATTGGGATGCGCAACATGTATGCCAATAGCAACTTGAATAGCTGACACTATTTAAGTAGTGGGAATCATTCTGAAGATGCTTGGCCGAAAGAGACGATCAAACTGAAGGATTGTAAGGTAATCTGCCGATCCCACGGCACGCTGCCGAAAGAGCGGCACCGTACAGCTCAACACCTTCACGGGCTGGGCTGCAGAGAGTCAGACCTATGGACTGAGCCGCTGCCCAGGGTGGTGCCGCATATTAATCCAGTGTCTGGCGATACCGCTTAACCCCGATCGCCAACACCACGACCGCGAATAGAGCGATCGGCCAGAGCTGGAGCGCCACCTCCTCTACTCCATTACCCTTCAGCATGATCCCTCGGACAATCCGCAGAAAATGCGTGAGCGGCAGCACCTCCCCGATCGACTGCGCCCATTGCGGCATGCCACGAAACGGGAACATAAAGCCCGACAGCAGAAGGGAAGGCAAAAAGAAAAAGAACGACAACTGGACGGCCTGCAATTGGTTCTGCGCCAAAGTGGAAAATGTGATCCCCATTGCCAGGTTGGCCACGATGAAGATCAAAGCCGACACAAACAGCATCGGAATATTGCCGTAGACCGGCACGTTGAACAGCAGATGGGACGCCAGAAGTATCAGCACCACCTGAATAAAGCCGACCAAAATATAGGGCAACACCTTCCCCAGCATGACCTCAAACGGCCTGGTCGGCATCGAGAGGAGATTTTCCATCGTGCCCCGTTCCCGTTCACGTGTAATGGCCAGACCGGTGATCATCACCATTGTCATGGTTAACACGACACCCATCAGCCCCGGCACGATGTTGTATTGCGTGATGCCTTCGGGGTTATAGCGCGCGTGAATGTGTACATTGATCGGACTATCACTTCCGGCAAGATAGGCTAAGGGACCTGTCAGATCTCGGGTGAGCGCCGTCGTCGCCAACTGGCGCAATGCGCCGATGGCATTGCTGGTCGCAGCCGGATCGGTTGCGTCGGCCTCAACGAGGATCGCCGGTCGTTCGCCGCGAAGCACGTCGCGGGAGAAGTTCGGTGGAATATTGACGACGAACTGTGCCTCACCGCGTGCCAATACCTCCTCCGCCTCCTGTTCGGTCGCCACATTACGAACAAACTCGAAGTAATTGCTGTTGCGAATCGCGTGCAGAAGCGTTCGCCCATGAGGACCGTGGTCAGCCAGCAACACCACCGTCGGCAGGTGTTTCGGATCCGCGTTGATCGCGAAGCCAAAGAGAACGAGCTGGATCAGCGGGATACCGACCATCATCCCGAAAGTCACGCGGTCGCGACGCATCTGAATGAATTCCTTCACGACAATTGCCCCAAAACGGGACAGGGAGAACGTAGAAGACGGGCTCATGACGTGAAATGATCCGGTGCCTGTTGCATGAGGTGGATAAAGGCATCTTCAAGCCCCGTGTCGACCCGATGCCATTCATAAGGCGCTCGGCGAAACGCTGCCACTGCTGCGTCGAGCGCGTCCGGATCGTCTCCACTGACATGGAGTCGGTCTCCGAACGCCACAGCCTGTTGCACGCCAGACTGTTGCCGGATCTGTCCAGCCAACTGATGGAGGTCCGGACCACTGACCGACCACGTCGTCAGGCTCGCACGCTGAATGACGTCAGAGACCGTCCCATCGGCGAGCAGCGTCCCGTAAGCGATATAGGCGAGTCGATGGCAACGCTCGGCTTCATCCATGTAATGGGTCGTGATGAGAAATGTGAGCCCCTCGGCAGCCAGCTCATGAATCTGTTCCCAGAACTCTCGTCTCGCTTTGGGATCGACGCCGGCTGTCGGCTCATCAAGTAAGAGCAATTGCGGCCGATGGATCAAGCAGGCAGCCAGCGCCAACCTCTGTTTCCAGCCGCCTGACAGGTGGCCCGCAAGCTGTTGCCGCCGACCTGCAAGCCCCAGCCGTTCGAGACTCCGCTCGACGGCCTCCCGCCGATTGGGAATTCCGAACATGCGTCCGACAAAGTCTAAATTTTCGGCGATGCTCAAGTCCTCATAGAAACTGAACCGCTGGGTCATATAGCCGACAACGGTTTTGATCATTTCGCTCTCCGTAATCACGTCATACCCAGACAAGTCCCGCTCCCTTCATCAGCCTGTAAGAGGCCGCAGAGCATACGAATGAAGGTCGTCTTTCCACTGCCGTTGGGACCCAGGAAGCCGTAAATTTCCCCTCGACGCACTTGCAGCCCAATATGGTCCACAACAGTCCGCGCCCCGAACCGCTTCGTCATGCCCCGCACGTCGATGACGAGGTCTTCTCCGGTTCGAACCTGCGTCATCGGGCAACTCCAAATCGCATGTCCACCGGTTGGCCAGGATGCAAATTGCCTGCGACCTCCTGGTCAAACAGAACTTCAACCATAAAGACCAATTTTTCTCGGCTTCCCTGGCTGTAGATCACAGGTGGCGTATATTCAGCCCGTGGCGAAATATAGCTCACGGTTCCATGAATCGAGCCTTGTATACCATCGACCAAGACCTGTACCGGATCACCGAGCGTGATCGTCCCAAGCTTGGCTTGAGAGACAAATGCACGCACCTTGATGTGGTCAGGTGGTAACAAGACAACGACAGGCCGTCCGGCCGGCACCCATTCGCCCTCTCGATACAGCGTGTCGAAGACAAACCCTGTCTTGGGTGCGAGTTGACGCTTCTGCGCAAGATCCCATTCCGCCTTCGCGAGCGCTGCCTCCTTTGCTCGGACTTCTGCTTGAGCCTCAGCGATTTGATCCGTGCGAGAACCTAAAAGAGCCGTACTCAAGTCTGCTTCGAGCTGTGAGACGCGCTGCTGGTTTTGATCCCGCGCAGATCGGGCCCGATCCACCTCAACCTCCACCGCCGCACCGGGCACTGCCGCAAGCCCTTCCTGACGTACGACTTCGCGCAGCGAGAGCTGCAATGCTGTTTGGGCTTGTTGTAATTGCGCCCTCAGAGAGGCAATCTCAGAGGGTCGTTTGCCTTTTCTCCGATCTTCGAGAGTCGCCCGTGCTTGGCTCAATTTTCGTTCTGCTTCATCCCTCGTGGCTTTCTCAGAGCTTTGATCGAGTGCAAACAGAGAATCTCCCGCCTTCACCTGCATACCACGCCGCACCGATAAGGTAGCTAAAGCCCCGCCATAGGGAGACGCCACATAGACATACTCTCCTTCCGCATAGCCCTGGACCAGATCGGAGGGAGCCTTATCGCAGCCTGTCATGCGACCGACCACCATCAGGGCGAGTAGACCGAGAAGAAACCGCTTTGAGATCCTTCGGCCATGGCTCATCAGCTCACCGCTTTCCCTTTGGGAACCAGCGCACCTTCCAAGATGAGGTGGATGACAGCCGAATAGCCCTTCTCCACCGTGAGACCTAGCTCTATCAGCTTGGGTGGATTCATGATGGTCTGGACGGCGCCTAGTAAAATTTCGATAATCAGGTGAATTGAGATGTCGCGCCTGATCACACCGGCTTTCTTGCCGTCTTCGAATAGCCCGCCGAAATAGCGTCGGATCAGCTCATGTCGCCGTTGCTCGATCAGCTGAAACAGTTCTGGACTCTCACGCCCAATGTCTCGCACGAAAGCCGGCTGGATCTCCGCCGTGTGCCGTTGCAAACAGCTGAGGAACTGATGGAGTGCCATGTCGACATCAGCAGCTTGTGCCTTCGCTAACTGTTCAAGATCCGCTTCCACCTCTCTGAATTTGTCCTTCAACACGGCCTCAATCAGCGCGGCCTTGCTTGGAAAGGACACATAGAGGGTCTTTTTACTCATGCCCAATTCGGCGGCCAGGTCATCCATGCTCACGGAGCGAAATCCGTGGGCAAGGAATTGGCAGCGCGCTGCACGAATGACTCGTTGAGCGGCAGAACGCCCGACCGAAGACACGTGCCCTTTAGACTTGCCTATCGACATACCACCTCACTGCACCATAGAAACTATTATAGTATCAATAGTTTCTTCGCGGTGCTGTCAAGCAACGATTCTTGCAGGGACACAGCAAGACCATACACCACGAACTGCTGACACTTCAGGAAATGAAACGCTCAAAAAGGCGTCACCGTCCGACAAGACAGCCGAAAGGACCAGAAGTGGAAGTCGTACTGCTACTGAGGGCGGGAAATGCCGAGTTTCTGCATTTTTGATTGAAGAGTCGTTCGCTTCAGCCCTAACCGCGTCGCGGCACCCTCTGAACCACCGATGATCCATTTTGTGTCATGTAGCGCGCGCAAGATCTGCTCACGCTCGGCCTCTTCCAGTGTTGTGGTGGGACCTGGAAGGTGACTCGCCGTCTGAAGTTCCCCGATAGGCACCTGCAGATCCGTCCCTTGCGTGAGAATGACGGAACGTTCCACGAGATTCTCCAGTTCACGAATGTTCCCCGGCCAGGCATACCGGGAGAGCACATCGAGCGTTTTAGCGGGAACCGTCTGGATATTCTTTTTCATCCGAACGGCATAGTGCTGCGTGAAATAGCGAACCAAGATGGGAATATCTTCACGGCGCTCACGCAACGGTGGCGCAGTGATTGGGAAGACATTCAATCGGTAATACAAGTCGCTTCGAAACTGATTGACCTCCACCAACCGCTTCAGATCTCTATTGGTTGCGGCAATCAAGCGAACGCTGACCTGTATGGTCTTAGTGCTGCCGAGCCGCTCGAATTCCTGTTCCTGTAGAACGCGCAGCAGTTTTGACTGTAACTCCAGCGGGATTTCTCCTACTTCGTCGAGAAAGATCGTCCCTTTATCGGCCAACTCGAATCGGCCGGCTTTCTGCGAAATCGCCCCGGTGAACGCGCCTCGTTCATGCCCGAAGAGCTCGCTCTCCAACAACCCGGTTGGGATCGCAGCACAGTTCAGCTTGATGAACGTGCGCTCGCTTCGACCGCTCAGTCGATGGATGGCCCGAGCGATAAGTTCCTTCCCGGTGCCGGTCTCTCCTTGGATGAGGACCGTCGAATCGGTCGGAGCCACGACTTCGACTTGTTTGAGCACTTGATTGAGAGACTTGCTGTCGCCGATGATGTCATCAAATCCGTGCTCGACGCGAAGCTCCTCTTCGAGGTACAGCTTTTCTTTCGCCAGCTTATCTTTGAGCTCCGCAATTTCCTGGAAGGCCAGCGCATTCTCTACCGCGACGGCTACCTGATTAGCCACCTGTTGGAGGAACTCCAGATCCACATCACCATAGGCCTCTTTCCCCAGACTCAGGAATCCCATGGCACCCAATCGGCGCGCCGCAGTGGTCAGCGGCATGAAACAAAACGAGCTGACACCATCTTCCCTCATACATCTCGTCACCGTGGGCCATCGGTCTTCACGTGCCAGATCGGAGACCAGAAGAGGTTGCTGGGTTTGCCAAACCACGCCCGCAGGGCTTCCTTCGATGGCCCCCTCATGTCCCCCGACAAGGTCGGCAGGCACGTTGGCCTGGATCGTATGCAACCGCATGGTATTTCGAACCGGATTGTGGACAGACAGCGCGACAAAATTAACCTGCACAACCCGAGGGAGTCGATGGGCGAGATCGCGAAACAGTTGATCGATGTCACGCTGTGCGGAGATCGCCTGCGCGACCTCGAGGAGCGCCTGGTAGCGTTCCGCGAGATCCTCACAGGGAGAAATGCCCTGCCTATCCATAGCCTGGTAGTATGAACCATCCACGGGCAATGGCTCAAGAGCTCACGGCAGACAAGCACGCTGTGTCTATGAAGCGCTCAACGTCGTCAGAGCGTCTGGTGCGTCCCATCACAGAACGGCGGAGTCTTCGTGTGCTTGCACTGGCACAACGCGACGTCTTTCTTTGCATCCACGGTGAACTCAACCGGTTCAAATCCGGTCCCTTCGTGTGACCCATCACAAAACGGTTGGTCTCTCGATCGTCCACAGGAGCACCAGTAATAGGTACCCGGCTCCAGCGAAATCACTGACGGCTCTTTTGCGGCAATGCGTGGTTGTCCCATGAGCACTCCTCCCTCCAAGATGGTTGAGATGAGATCGCGCGGCTGAGTATATCCTTTCGCCATAGAGTTTCGCACGTCCCGTAGTGGCGGCATAATTCGCCTCGTCTATGGTATTTTGGTCTCCCGGTCTTGTCGCTTTGCTACCGGTCGGCCACGGCAGGTCAATCGCGAAGAGAGTTCGCGTGAGAGGCGTTACGTGCAGCCTGATCCCGTATTCTTTCAAGATCTTGCCATTGTATTCCTTGCGGCTGTCGCAGGTGGCGTACTCGCTCGGCTTGCCGGGCAGCCATTGATCCTTGGCTACGTGCTGGGCGGGATCGCCATTGGCCCATTTACCCCGGGACCTACTATCTCGGGATCTCACACGTTCGATCTCTTTGCGGAGATCGGCGTCATTCTCTTGATGTTTTCGATCGGGCTTGAGTTTTCCGTGAAGGACCTGATGCGCGTCAAATGGGTGGCTCTGGCGGGCGGCCCGCTCGGCATTCTCTTGTCCGTCGGATTAGCCATCCTGATGGGAAGCCTGATCGGGTGGTCTACGATCCAAAGCATCGTGATCGGAGCGGTCATTTCTATGGCGAGCACCATGGTCCTCGCCCGCCTCCTCGTCGATCGGGGCGAACTTCGTTCAAAACATGGACGGGTGATGATCGGCATTACCCTTGTCGAAGACGTGGCCGTCGTCGCGATGACGGTGCTCATGCCGGCCCTTGGAGAGTTCGACTCGGGACGATTGCTCGTCATCGGTCAAGCCTTGGCAAAAGCGCTCTTGATTCTCGTGCCGGTGGGATATTTGGGCACAAAAGTTATCCCACCGATCATGACCCACGTCGCCAGGACCCAGAACCAGGAACTATTCCTACTCGTCACCCTGGCAATCAGCCTTGGGACCGCCGCCGTCACGCAGATGGTCGGACTCTCGCTCGCCTTGGGGGCCTTCCTGGCGGGCCTCATTATCAGCGCATCCAACTATGGGCACGAGACCTTGGCCCGACTGCTCTCGTTGCGAGATGCCTTCGTCGCGCTCTTTTTTGTCACCATCGGCATTCTGATCGATCCGCGGGTCATCGTCGATAACCTTTCTCTGCTTGCCACTATGATTGGCTTGATCGTGGCCGGTAAACTCTTGATTTGGACGACCGTCGTGCGGCTATTTGGCTACCCCTGGATGACCGCATTCCTGGTGGGTATTGGCCTCACTCAAATCGGCGAATTTTCGTTTGTCCTTGTACAGGTGGCAAAAACGGCAGGCCATGTTGGAAGTGAAGTGTACAATGCGACGCTTGCCGCTTCACTCATCACTATTCTCATGAACGCGGCGCTCGTCAGATATGTGCCCGGATGGCTTGTCCAGAGGCGTCTCACCCATGATCAGAGCGACATCGTGTCCTGGCCGCCGGAAGGCGAACCGCTCCGACAGCATGTTGTGCTGTGCGGATTTGGACGAGTCGGCAGCTCGCTCGGAAAAGCGTTGGATGCGTTTGGCCTTTCCTATGTGGTCATCGACCGAAATCCGGACATCATTCGCCGGTTACAAGTCCAACACACTGCCTGCCTCTATGGAGACGCCTCCCACCGCGAATTGCTCGTGAAGGCCGGAGCGGCGGACGCGTCGCTGATCATCGTGGCATTGCCTGAAATTGAGCCCGCTGCATTAACGGTGGGTCGCATTCGCGATCTCAATCCAAAAGTCCCGATTGTAGCCCGGGCGCATGGACTCGCGGAAGCGGAACGACTCGGTGCACTTGGCGCGACCGAAGTTATTCAGCCAGAAGTCGAGGCATCAGCGACATTGATCCGGCATACCTTGACCTGGTTCGGGGTTCCGAAGAACCGCATTCTGGACTACGTGGTTCAGTACCGGCAGTCCATGGAAACGAAGGGGCAAACAGGTTAAATTCGCGCAACGCTCAAGCGAGAGCGAGAATCAACTGCAGCCCATGGAAACACACGGCACTGCGCTCATTGCGCACATCGGATTGTAATTGTGAGAGCGGTTCTACGCGACATCGGAATACTCGACAAAACGCGTCCGCCCGACCATAACCCACGGCTACCTTTTTTAGATCATTCCACCTCGATCGTAACGACCGCTTCGGTGCCCAATGCATCGTGATCGTGGCTCGCCGTCACAAGCTTGATCTCATGCGAGCCGCGCGTAAGCCCCTTGAGTATGCCTTTGAACCCTCTTTGATACGCCCCGTCCAGGTAACAATGGACGTGGGTGGCCTGAGCGCCCTTCGACAGCCTATACCGCACTTCGACGGAATCCCCTCTGATCACTTCGCCCTGCATCGGGCTCACGATCGTGAGTCGGCTGCCGTCGGCATCGGCTGCCCGACCATCCACGCCGATTCCCAATGACAACAGGCCAAAGAACACTGACATCACAATGACACGAATCATTTCGCACCTCTTTGAATGATGATCGGCGATGAAGTTTTCGTGCTCTTTCCTCATGGAAAGCATCAGCCGGATGCTACCCTCCTGCGCTACACCGATGACCTTTGATGGATCCTCGGACAGCCAAAGGCCTTTTCAAAATCAGACCCAATCCATCGCTTGCCCAGATCGTTGTTCCCTCCACATCGGCAGCGGAGATGACGTTCGGCGACTTCCCTTCCGTTGCTGAGAAAGATATCAGGATCATAGATACAGCGGTTTAATCGGCGACACAACCGCCGTCGGGTTGTTTTTCCATACCGACTCATCGGCGTCGACATAGAGTTCCACTTCATTGCCGTCGGGATCTTTGAGGTAGAGGCTCTGACTCACAGTATGATCGCTCATGCCATCGATCGGGATCCCAGCCCCGTCCAGCTCTCGTTTTACCTGGCGAAGCTCGTCAAGACTGTCGCCGACTTTGATCCCGATATGATAGAGCCCTCGATGCCGTCCTGTCGGCGGTCCCGGTGCATCCCCGACTTGAATCAGCAACAGCTCGTGATGCGTGCGACCAGATGTCAGTGCAGCTGCGGCTCCGTTGAAGATCCGCCCGACTTCCTTGAACCCTAATAGATCCCGGTAAAACGCAAGTGATCGTTCCAGTTCCTTCACATAGAAGACAACATGACCAAGGTAATGGGCTTTCATGTCCTCACCTCTTGAGAGACGTTCCACCGGCCAATCACCCGAGTGTCTCGCTCATACCCAAGCACACTGATTGCGGCGGTACCGAGGACAAACAACCGCCCGCCTGCGGGTGGGAGACCTAGCCAACAGGCGGTCAAAATGCGCAGGATATGGGCATGGGCGAAGAGGGCCACTGGTCCATGAATGGTCGATGCTCCCTGAATCACTCGCTGCGCACGACACCCGACCTGCTCAATCGCCTCGCCTTCCGGGACAGATGTTGTCCAGATTGACCAGTCAGGCTGTTCCTGCCTAATCTCCTGCGTCGTCTTGCCTTCATAGATGCCATAGTCCCACTCCAGTAAGTCCTCACTCAGGCTGGCCACGTCACTATATCCAGCCAGCCGACAGGTGTCACGTGCACGACGCAACGGGCTGCAGAGCACCAACGAGAATTGCTGACCGGCTAAGACGTGTCTGAGCTCAGCAGCCTGACGCTCACCGGATGGAGTCAGCGGAACATCGGTGCGACCTGTATGCCGCTTGGCGGCACTCCACTCTGTCTCCCCGTGCCGAATCAGCCACAGTTTGTGTCGCAACTCACTCATTTCCTGAGCCTCGTCCCTATTTCTACTGCGGTGAACGCCTTCATGAATTTCGGACAAACCCCAGGCTTGGCACAGCCATGATGGCGCAGATCATCTCGAGCATGAATGGCTTCGCTTCCACCTGTTCGGTGTGGCATTAATTGCCCCGCTTCAGCTCCGCAAGCAACAGATCAGCAACCGCCCCACCCGAGGCTGGATTCTGCCCGGTGATAACACGGCCATCCGCGACCGCAAAGGGTGCCCACGCCTTGTCGGCTTTTTTATAAATCGCCCCGCGGGCGACCATCTCCGTCTCAGTGAGGAATGGAACAAACTTGTCGAGCTCGGCCAACTTCTCTTCGTCGTTCGAAAAGCCCGTGACCTGTTTCCCTTTGATGAGCGGCAATCCGTCCGACATCTTAATATTCAACAACCCCGCAGCGCCGTGACACACCGACGACACGTACCCCCCGCCCTCATACACTTTCCGACTGATCGTCTGGAGTGGTTTATTCTCAGGAAAGTCCCAGATCACCCCGTGGCCGCCAGCATAATAGACCGCCACATACTCACTTGGATTGACCTCACTCGGTTTCAGTGTGTTGCCAAGGCGATTCATGAATTCTTTCTTCTGGTACCATTCCCAATCGACAGGCTCGGCCATCGCAAGGCTATGCGGATCAATCGGGGTGTAGCCTCCACGAGGGCTGACATAGTCGACCTGATACCCTGCCGCTTCGACTTTTTTGACAAAGTGAACAGCCTCTCCAAGCCATAACCCCGTTGCCCGGTTCAAGTTCGGATACTTCTCAACACTGGTAAGCACGACAAGGATTTTTTTGTTCATGAGGTCCCTCCTGCATTCGTTAGTCAAACCGTCACAGCCGCTTCTCCTCAAGATCGTAGACATCAAACCACACATAGACGGGACGGTGGTTCGGCACAAACCTGGGGATATACTCTTCCATGTACTGTTGGGCCTGGAGACTCATATCACTCAAGCGCATATCGCGCATTGCATTGTTCCATTTCAACACGTCGGCCGGATCCTTAACCTTGGAATTACCCACAATCCACGTCGCGAGTTCTTCATCAGTCGCTCCCGCCGCCACCACATCCTTAAATTGTTCCGGGGTGATGCCAGTGAACGAGAACCATTGGCGGCTAGCGAGCAGGGCCAATAGGTATACTCGCCGTTCACCCCGAGCAGGAAAGCCCTACATTTATCGACACAGCGGGCAGCAATGACATCGCCACCCAGCTTCTCACGCGGGCTACGCGGATAGCTTGTGCGGAGTTCCTTCGCAAACGTCTTTACCTTTTTGAGATTTGCTTTCACCATCCTCTCCTTTGCTGCTCTAGCGCTCTGCCGAAAAGAAAGGCCGAGACAAGGGCAGGATGACAAGCATGAAGCTGTTCCAACCGAGCGATCACTCCAAATCCAGCACGTAGAACACGACGTGGTCAAAATATTGGGCTTTCACCTGACTCACCTCTTATGATGAATAGACTGCATCAGTAATGCTCTGACCGCTGCGTGCGCCAGCACCACATCGGGGCTCCGTTGCAGCGCATCGTGATACTGCCGGCTGAATCCCTCACCCTCTTCCGTGGGTATCAGGAGCGTCTGCACAGACGCTAGCAGATGTGGGATTGCCTCGCGGGATGCGGAGTCATTCGATTCGCTCAGTTCATCGAGCTTGGCGATTGATTGGGAAAGCGGACGCAACCAGGCGAACCAGGCATCGTTCAACGCGAGCTGCAAAAACGCACCATTCGAGGGAATCCGTCCGTGCACACGCTCATAGGCCACTCGCTCATCGTCAAGCAAGGCTTTGTGCAGACGAAGTAGCGCGCGAAATAGATTGTCCAGCGAGGCGTCTCGACTCTGAGGTTTGGGCATAGCGATACTTCCTCGTTACCCGGTTGGCTCACTATCGAGCTGATGCGCCTTTCGCCCACCCCGGGCAAGCGGGTGCTCAGGTAGTTGACCAGCGACCATCAACTCGGCCATATCCACAGCACGGGCCACAAGCTCCTGCGCTCCCTCACGCAGCTCTCGACTGTTCTGAACTTCGACAACATTTCGTTCCATGTCCTCGGCGCTCCAACCTCTCGAATGGGCGATGAACGGGAACTGTGGAAACTGGCAGCCGACTTCGGCGAAAAATGTCATGAGTTGTCCGGCTACGCCTTGGACATTGTCTTGGCCGCCCATGATGATGAATGCCGCCACTTTATTCTTGAGCAGGTGCTTGTTCGCGATAGTCTCCTGGTTTTGAATACAGTTCATCCGCTCAACCATTTTGTAATACAAACTGCTGGCGTTGCCCCAACGAATCGGTGTGGCAATCAGAATCACATCGGCCCAATGGACAATCGCTTCATACACGCGGTCGAGCTGATCCGTCGGGTCCAGTTGCGTGATCGAACAGGGCCAGGTACAGGCCTTCGCCGATTTGGAATAGTAGCCTTCGCATGGGCGAAAGTTCAGATCCCGCAACTTGATGTACTGGGTCTCAAGTTGTAGCTTGTGCCGCGCATGGTCTAACGCCGCTTCAAGCAATGCATCCGACCCGCTGAAGCGAGGATGGTCACGCGTCATCGCCGTGGTCGAAATCCCCACGACCCGGATCGGTCCAGCCTGGCGGACGACTGGTCTCGCCAAAGGATGCGGTTTGTGAGCCTGCTTCTTGCGCTTTGTTGCGGATGACAAATCGATATACAAACGGCCATTCTCAATCTTAATTGTGTAGGCAGGTACCTGATCTTGTTCATACCCTGCTTCGCCCTGACCAGTTTTGTGATGGAACTTCCAGTAATGCCAGGGACAAACGACATAGTCGCCGGCAAGCTGACCTTCCCCCAACGGCCCACCGACGTGATTGCAGACTCCGGAGATCGCGGCAAATGCACCGTCCTTGTACGTCAGGACGATCGGAATTTTACCGCACATAACCCGCTGCAAGGGTTTGGCCTTCAGTTCTTCGTAATTTCCAATATCCGTCCATTGCGGGGCAGGCATGAGCAACTCCTTGAAAAATTGACTTGCTTGGTTTCTTACCGCTTAGAGCCTGTATCATAATAAAACCGCTCATGAACGATCCTGCCATTCTTCCACTTGGTCACCACGACCTGCTCCATATGCACAGCCTGCCCGCTCGTGGCAATGAAGTCGAGGCTGCATTCGTAGAAAGTCACGTTGTCGCCGACGCCTGAGGCCGTAACATTGAACCCTTTCCATTCCTTGACGCCGCTCAAGAACTGCTTTTCCCGCTCAATGTTAGCGGCGAGCCCTTTGGTCGGCGGGTTGGCGTTATCCTGCATCACAGTGTCCTGGTCGTAAAACTCACTCATGGCGTCAATGATTTTGCCCTGGCGGATATAATCGCAGAGATCATTCAACCGCTGTTGCAGAGTGATGGCACTCATGTCTTCTTCTCCTTGTTCAATTTATCGGTAAATGTAATGCCTGCCTTCTGAACCTCCTGATACGGCAACAGCCAGACCAGCGATTCATCGCTGAGATCGCCGACCTGGAAACGATTCCCCCAGGGATCGCGGAAATCGCATCGCAAGTCGGACGCCGGTTTCAGCTTGTACTTATTGATCAGTTTCTTCCGCACTTCCTTGATCTGCTTCGCATCCCGGACCATCAAGCCAAAATGTTTCACACGGTCCGGCTGGAGCGTATCCACCTCGAAAATGGCCATGAACTGATGCTCCCCGAGCTTGCACCAAGCCGCCCCTTCACCACCGCGCAACATCTTGAGGCCGAACACATCCTCATAGAACTTCACCGCCTTTTTGGCATCGGTCACTTCGATCACGACATGGTTACATCCGTAGACTTGAACGGCCATTACACACCCGCCTTTCCCACTGACAATTCCACTGCACTCTGCCTGAAGGCAGCCAATAACTGCTCTGAAGGTTGCGCCCCGGAGAGCGCGTTGACTCCGTTGAACACGAAATACGGAACACTTCGAATGCCCAAACGATGACCGGCCGCTTCCTCCGCCTTCACCTCCCCGACACCTTCATCACCAGTCAGAAATGTTTCGGTCGCTGCTTGATCGAGCCCTGCCTGAGCCGCGGCTAGAGACAACGTCTCGATATTCCCAATATCTCCACCCTCCACGAAATAACGGCGAAAGAGTATCTCCACCATCTCATCCTGCTTCCCATGATGCCCCGCCAACCAGATGAGGCGATGCGCGGCAAATGTGTTCGGCGTGCGAGCAATGCGCTCAAAGGCGAACTGGATGCCTTCTTCGGTACCTGCTGCCGAGACGTGATCATAGATCGCTTGAGCAGCCGCAGGGCTCCCGAACTTCGCGTCAAGGTACTGTCGTCGATCCATCCCGTTGCGCGGCATGGTCGGATTCAATTGAAAGGGCCGCCATCGGATAGTCACAGGGACACCATCCCATGTCTTGAGCGCCCGTTCCAGCCGCCGCTTCCCCACATAGCACCAGGGGCAGATCACATCCGAGCACACATCAATTTGCAAGGCTGCATCCTGGCTATTCATACGCTTCACGCTTCACGAACGACGAACAACAAGATCATGACAGGTGGCCCATCTTTCCCGCTTGATAATCGTTCACAGCTTGTACGAGTTCGGCTTTGGTATTCATGACGAACGGACCGTGCCGCGCAATCGGCTCATCGATAGGCTCACCACTCATGAGCAAAATCCGACTATCTGACTTGGCCTCAATCGTCACCAGTGATCCATTCCGCCTGCACACAAACAATTCCGCCTCTCCGGCGTCACGGGAACCATTCACCGACACCAAGCCTTGCACCACAAAAACAGACGTATTGTGCCCGTCCTGAAGATGCAACTCCGCGCGATGACTAGCGGCTAGCTTCAAATCATAGAGTTCGATCGGTGTCACTGTATGGGCTGGCCCCTTCTGTCCCTGAGCCGTTCCGGCAATCACACGCAGTCGGCCTGCTCCACCTTCGAGTTCGACCTTTGGAATATCGACGTTTAGGATCGTCTGGTAACGGGGCGCCGACATTTTCTGTGCGCGCGGCAGATTCACCCACAATTGAATGGCGTGCAACGTCCCACCCTTCTTGGCCCACTGCTTCTCGTGCCGCTCTTCGTGCACGACTCCGGATGCCGCCGTCATCCACTGCACATCACCCGGCCCAATCACGCCGGCATTGCCGGCGGAATCCCGGTGAGCCACCAAGCCCTCATAGACAATCGTCACGGTTTCAAACCCACGGTGAGGATGTTCGCCGACGCCCCGCGGGTGATCGGTTGGTTCAAAATAGTGTGGCCCGGCATAGTCCAGCATGAGAAACGGACTGACCTCTCGATCGAGGTCGTTGCTCGGGAACAGATTCCGCACTGGGAAGCCATCTCCGACCATATGGGCCGATCCTGGTTGATAGATCCCTGCCACTTCTTTGACAACCGCTATCCCTGTAGCCATGTGGTCCTCCTTCACACCATTGTTCGTAGCGCCTCATCCAGCGTCACCGTACCCCGCACGAGCTTGTCAGGGTGCTCATACCCGATTGCGCCTTTGGAGAACGCCGTGTACATTTCTTCAAACAATCTCGCCGCCTCGTCCGAAAACCCAAACGATGTGAACGTCGGGACCACGGCACTGAGTGGGGCATGTTGGGCCGTCACCGTTTTCCCAAGGATCTGACTGAGTGCCGACGCCGCTTGATCCGGGCTGTACTCCTCCGGACCTGCCATTTCCACGATCTGCTTACCATAGCCACCAGTCATCAATCGTTCCGCACCAATCCTGCCGATGTCCTTGGTCGAAATCATGGGAATCTTCGCCGGTGGCGCGATGAATGTCGGAAGCACACCCTGAGCCTTGGCCGCCCCAATGACCGGTGCCCAGTTGTCCATGAAATAACAGGGACGGAGAATGGTCAGACGCTTAGCATGACAGCCAAGTGCATACTCTCCATAACTCGCGGCTCGAATCGGGCCGGTCCCACCATGCAGATGTCCTCCCACCGATGACAGCAACACAACATGTTCGACTCCACTCTTCTGAACGGCTTCTGCCGCACGATCCATTCTCTGTCGTTGATCTGCCAACCACTCGTTGGGCGAGAAACTCGTCCTGGCGATCCACTGAACTACCCATCAGCATGGCAACGTGATGGAGCGTACGTTCTAGTCGCACTCGCGAGAGCTGGAAAGATAGACCTGGCGAGGAAACTCGCAAAGGATTTTGCTGAGCGTGATTTCTTTGGTGGGTTTGGACCGGAAGCCGATGCTCCGGGTTTGGGAATTTGGGCGCTTATGGCTACTGCTGAGCAAGTTCAACTAACGGATTTTTATAACTGGTTATGGCCTCATATCAGAAGAAAAGCAAATTTCATTGATATGATGCTCAACACAAAATCAACCATACATCAAAAGGTTGTTGGACCTATTGTTCCTAGATATATAAAGGATCCAGATTTAACGCTAGTCGCAGAGCCTCCACGTGATGGTCTTATTCTTGGAAAGATGCATCATCATCGGCCAGCGCTTTTCATTAACGCTGTTAGTTTTCAGGGTCTGCGTGATGCCATTAAGCTTGCGCGCAAGTTAGGCTATACTCAAGACGCAGAGCGTTGGGAGGTAACAGCTAAACACCTAAAGATGGCTTGGGAAAAATCATTTCGACCGCCGTGGTCGGATAACCCCCTTACTTACATCAGTGCTCTTTGGCCTAGTTGGATCGCCACGGACACGCGAGAGGAATTGGAGGAACATCTAACTAAGAGGTGGGCAAAGAAGCATACTGGTCATAATTACACGACACGTCCGCCGTGGCCATATTTCGAAATAGCTGAAGCGCATCAATGGCTTTATCTTGGTAAGACCGAAAGAACCTGGTCTACCTTACAATGGTTTTGGGATAACCAAAGCTCACCCGGTCTTTATTCTTGGTGGGGAGGGGAAAGTGAAGAAAATTCATTTGGTTCATGGGAGAATGTCCGTGGTTGGGTCAGTCCTGCAGGTGTCACGCCTCATCACTGGACGGCGGCTGAGATGGCATTATTGCAGATGGACATGCTGGGGTATATTGATGATGCATCACATTCAGAATTAGTTATTGGCGATGGAGTTCCAGCTGAATGGATTACACAAGACATGAGTGTCAAGGGGCTGAGACTTAATGGATTGAAGGTGGATTGGCAATGGCAGGATAGAATAATGACCATCCACATCAAAGGAACGAATAGAATCGATGTAAAACTAGGTGCCAGCTTCCCTGAGAGCGCAAAGGTAAAAATATTTTACCTTGATTCATAGCGAAGATGTTTGAGGGTAGCTTAGGAGGTTGTAGTTGACTCCTGACCTTCCCCCAATTTGATGGACTCCAGGTTAGGCGACTGCGCCCTCGCTTCGTACTCGGCCGGTGAGTCATAGCCGAGGGTTGAGTGCCGACGCGTCCGATTGTAGAACACCTTGATGTATTCGAAGATGTCTGACCCCGGTCGTCAATAGTGGACGCCATGAAGTGCAGCCTCACGCCGCTGGCTGCTGACGGGTCCATTGCTGGGCAAACACCGCCGGCGAGCGATTTCCCAGCCTGGAATGCCGACGCTGACGGTTATAGAAAAGCTCGATGTACTCCGTGATCTCTCGCCGAGCCTGCTCCCGTGTTTCATACCGCCGGTGGTGCACCAGCTCATTCTTGAGTGTTCCCCAGAAACTCTCCATCGGCGCGTTATCATAGCAGTTGCCCTTCCGACTCATGGACGGGGTCAGACCGAACTGCCGCAATTGCGGGAATTATCAAGATGTCCGTTGAAAGTTTCTGAGTGGCTTCCATGGTTGTTTTACGCCGCCTTCTTTGTCGAAGCGGACTGCGGCTCCGCCTGCTCAGCCTCGATGGTCTCGAGGACCTGCGCAATTTCTGCAAAGCCTTTCACGCGCTTGAACTGCTCCTCGCAGTAGAACAACACCATCCCTAGCCACCGTTGGAGCATCGCACTCCCTCGTGAAGGTTTGATATTCCGTTCACTGTGCCGGACCAGGGAGAACATGCTCTCGATCGGGTTGGTCGACAGCAGCGTCTTGCGGAGCAAGACCGGCACCTTCAGCCGATGCAGTGTCGACAGCTCCTCGAACGCCTCTAGGAGCGACTCCGCCGCCGACTCGTTCTTGGTCCGCAGCCACGCCTCCAGCTCCAGCAGCATTCGTCTGGCGTCGACGTAGCTGGCCTGCTCCAAGGCCACCACGAGCCGCCGATGCGCCTCGGTTCGATACGCTTAGCCAAGTGCGGCTGCAGGTTCTGGCTCTTATGAATGGCGCAGCGTTGTTGTAGGAGATTTTTGCCGAACTGCCCCGGTCCTGTAAAATGGGGTCTGGCATGCGTGTTGACTTGTGTACGACAAGAAGCAACTCACGCTGCCGGATGAACCATGATGGTTAGATGACTCGTTGCACTGAAGTGAGCCAGACATGCAGGTGAGCGATCGCGTGCTCGACGGTGACGGGTTCACGCCACCCTCCCAGGACGTTCCTTAGGGACACGTATTAGAAGAGAGGGTTCGATGCACGGTGGCGAGTCAGCCCGACAGACGTTGGCCAGGAGGAAGACTGCCGGGAGTTTGATATGACAAGACTTGAGCAGGTATCGCGTAGCAGCTCGGGGCAGCGCTGATCAGAGGGCAAACTTCATCTGCCTTGGTGGCTCAACTGAGCATTCAACCTACTCCCACCCCCTGACTTCATAGCCCTTCTCCTTCAGGCAGCTTGTGACGGCATCGGCATAGGGAGGGTCTGGTTCCAGCGGCTTGAACGTGCCTCCGAGTAATCCTACGACCAATCCAATCCCGCTACCGGCGGCAGCTCCGATCGTCACTCCGGGCAATCCTCCAACCACCCCCGCCGATGCGCCGACCGCACCCCCAAGTGTCATGCCGAGTACCGCTCCGGTTGCTGCATTCGCGCTCCGGTGAACCCCAGGACTCAGCGCAGCCTCCTCTGTTTTCTTCCGACACGCATCTATTTCCTGTTGAGCAACCTGCTGGCCATACATGTGGAGCTGCTTATTCGATCGCAAAATGGGCTGGGGTCCCGTACAAGCCGTGACAGTCAGCAGCAGCAGCAGCAGCACGATTCCAATCAGCCGCCACGATAATAGAGTGGCCACAGCAGTCTCCTCGGGTGCGTTCTTGTGTTTTCTTCACTTCTCACCCTTTGGAGGAAATGTCGAGGATTTTTGGATTGTGCACCTCTTTCTGTGTTTTCACACCTTCTCTTGCAGACCGGATGGGCGGACACTCAACTGCGCGCATTGTCCGAGCATATTCCGATCGTGCGCGGACAGCGAGCACGAGTGTTCACCCGTCCGGTCTATGCCTCCCCCCTCACTGCCACCCCGTCACCTCATACCCTTTCTCTTGCAGACATCGATTAACATAATTCGTGTAGGCCTGGCTCGGCTGGCTTGACGGACCGACAACGGCTGAAAATAGTCCGGTCAGGAGGCCCCAGACCGCACCGCTGGCTGCCCCGATCATCGACCCCAGTCCGGCGGATGCACCGGAAATCATGGCACCTATCGCGCCACTGGCGGCCCCTGCACCGGCACCAACAGCCGTTCCCGTGGCGACACGTCCTGCCTTGCCGCTGCCTTCCTTTGCGCCGGCAGATTCCGCCAACTCTTTACAGGCCGCAATATCTTGCTCTGCCACTTCCTTCCCGACAGAGTCCAAATGCGCGTTGGAATACAGAATCGGTCGTGCACTCGAACAAGCCGTAACCATCAGCAACACAAGCACGACGCTGAGCTTCTTCATCCTCTCCACACCGCTCCTTTCTAGCCCGATGGCATCAATCGAGCCAACAGCCATTCCGCCGTGACTCCCTTGACAGTCAGTCGCTTACGCCGCCCCGTCGCGCCGGCACGAAGCTGCACATTTGCACGCGGAACAGCACACCGCTCGGCGATGAAGCGAATAAGTTCGTCGTTGGCGGCACCGTCAATCGGACGCGCCGCCAAGCGGATTTTGACCGCATCGCCATGAATTCCGACGCACTCAGTGCGTGAAGACCCGGGTTGGACCTGGATGGTCAAGAGCGCCCCGCGCTCACTGTCTCGTGCGATGACAGGAAGAGACGCCACAGAAATTGAGGAACTCAGAAGATCGCTTTGACGAAGTCGAGTATGGCCCGTTGCATGTCTGAATCGTCAGTGATCGGGCGGGCGACGGCAACATCACACGCTCGTTCTGGCGGCACACCTTGCTTGATCAATGTGCCGGCATACACCAACAGCCTGGTGCTGACCCCCTCCTCAAGCCCGTGGCTTCTGAGGTTGCGAACTTTTTGGCCGAGCTTGACGAGTTTCCCCGAGATGGCTGCATCCACCCCCGCTTCACGCTGGACGACGAGGGTTTCGATATCGGGAGCAGGATAATCAAACTCGATCGCGATGAATCGCTGCTTCGTGCTTTGCTTCAGATCTTTGAGGACGCTTTGATAGCCAGGGTTGTAGGAGATCACCAGCATAAACTCGTCGGCGGCTTCCACGATCTGGCCTTTTTTCTCGATCGGAAGCACTCGCCGGTCATCGCTGAGCGGATGGATGATGACGGTCGTGTCCTTCCGAGCTTCCACCACCTCGTCGAGATACACAATGGCCCCATGCTTCACCCCAACGGTCAAGGGTCCATCCATCCATACGGTATCTTGCCCCTTCAGGAGGTAACGGCCCACCAAGTCAGAGGCTGTCAGATCTTCATGACAGGCGACCGTGATCAACGGTCGGCCGAGCTTGTAGGCCATATATTGGACGAAACGGGTTTTCCCGCAGCCGGTCGGCCCCTTCAGCATCACCGGCAGTTTTTTCTCGGCAGCAATGGTGAACAGACCGATCTCCCCGCAGACCTCCGCGTAAAACGGCTCCTGTTGGATTCGATATTGCGCGACATCAACTTCCCGTGACTGCTGCATCAACGCTTCGTTCCTTCTCAAGGTATCCAATCGATCCGACTGATCTCAGCCGATCGCAAAGTGATCTCACAATAAACGGAATAAACGGCGAAGATCAAGCGATGGAGCTTCGGCGCAGCTTCTCTACGCCACCTTCTTCCCATCAAGCACTTCACGAACTCTTTGGGTCAATACATGAGGCGTGAACGGTTTCTGGAGAAAAGCCGTGCCCCGTTTGACCCCACCCTGTTCGAATACCGGATGATCAGGGTAGCCGGACATGTACAAAACCTTGATCTCGGGTCGCACAACCGTCAGTTTTTCTGCGACCTCCGGCCCGCTCATTTGCGGCATCGCGACATCCGTCAGCAACAAATGGATCGGGCCCGGATGCTTCGCGCCGGCCAGGAGCGCTTCGATGCCGTGACGCGCGACCAGCACCTCGTAGCCGCTCAGACGAAGCGCTTCCTGTACAAGCCCGCGCACCGAGGGGTCGTCCTCGACGACGAGGATCGTTTCTCGCCCGATCGCTCTGCCGACCGTTTCACTGGCGATCGGCGCGCCTTGTGCGGTCTCCTTCACTTTCGGGAAAAAGATCTTGCATGTGGTGCCCTGTCCCGGCTTGCTCTCGATCCCGATCGTGCCACCGCTTTGTTTCACGATACCGTACACGGTAGACAACCCGAGACCCGTGCCCTTGCCTTTTTCCTTGGTGGTAAAAAATGGCTCGAATAAGTGCGATTGGGTTTCTTCGCTCATTCCCTGGCCAGTGTCCCTGATCGACATGAGCACGTAGGTGCCCTCGTCGAGCATCATGGTTTCACGCCGAGGTCCTTTCCCGATCGTGACATTTCGAGTTTGGATGGTCAGCTGACCACCTGTCGGCATGGCGTCGCGAGCATTCACGGCCAGATTCATGATCACTTGCTCGATCTGCCCTGGATCAGCCTTGATCGATCCTAGCTGTGGATCGAGGTCCGCACAGAGTTCAACAATATCCTCGCCTAGCAGCCGCCGCAACATCCCGTCCATGTTCATGACAAGCGCGTTCAGATCCACGATCTTGGTTGCCACAAATTGCCGGCGGCTGAATGCCAAGAGTTGACTGGTCAGGCCGGCGGCCCGATCAGCGGCCTTTTTGACTTCTTCCATTTCACGTCGCGCGGGATCCGTCTGCGCCAAGCGACTCAGGATCAACTCGCTGTATCCACGAATCACCGTCAAAAGATTGTTGAAATCGTGGGCGACACCGCCGGCGAGCCGCCCCACGGCCTCCATCTTCTGCGCTTGACGCAGTTGCGCTTCCGTCAAACGCAACGCCTCTTGCGCGCTTGTGCGTTCACCGAATTGCCCGATTTTCAGGCCGACATCGGTGATCATACTGAGCAACTCGCTATCCGGCTCATGGACTTGATGGCTGAAGAACTCAATGACGCCCTCGATTTCACCCCCGATACAAATCGGAAACCCGAACGCGCCATGAAGCCCGGTTTTGGCAGCCAACTCCGCACGAACAAAGGTAGGATCGAGTGTCACATCTGTAATCCACACCGGTTGCCCGCTTTTCCAAATTCGACCCGGCAATCCGACCCCTGGTTTGAATGTCTGGGTCTGCATCTGTGCGATGAACTCATCCGCGACCAGGGATGCGACTTGCCAGTAATCAAGGCACCGCAACGAGCCCGATTGTTTATCCAGTCTCCAGAATACCCCGAGATCCCATTCGAGACTCTCTCCGACCGCTTGAATGATTTTCGGCACCGCTTCTTCGAGTCGCACGGCCTCCGACAGGACACGCGTCACCGCATATTGAGAGGCCAGCCGTCGTTCGGCCCGACGACGATCCGTAATGTCGCGCACAAACGCGCTGAAGATGTACGCTTCACCGATACGGGCAGGCGAGACGGCGAGCTCGACTGGAAACTCGTGGCCTTCCTTATGCCGCGCGGCGATCTCAATTCGACGATTCAACACCGGAGCGACTCCGGTCTTGAGATACTCTCGAATCCCTTGCGCGTGGGCTTCCCGATCACGTGCGGGGATGATCGTGTCTGAAAGCAATTTCCCCATCGCCTCTTCGCGGGTCCATCCAAAAATCGCCGTCGCTTGGGCATTCCATTCAGTCACAATTCCAGCGGCATCCATAGTGATGACTCCATCGAGCGCCGTATCGACGATCGCTCGATTACGTTCCTGACTCTGTAACAACGCCGCCTCGGCGGCCCGCGCCCAGGCACTTTCCTGTTGAGCCTGCCGATACTCCGCTCGCAATCGGATCGTCGACCACAACAGCAATCCCAACAGCGGGAGCCAAACGGCCGCCACGATGCTTCGCTCGACATGGCCGAGCAGGAAGGTCCCCACGCCGAGGATAACCAGCGTGATCAAGACCATCACAAACGTCAACCATTCATATCGGCGCGTCGTTGAAGGGGTTCGCTCTTCCGATGGGGTCATGCGGTCATCCTTGTGATCACCCACGTGTCCAGAATCGCGGATGGATGGTAGGCCAACTTGGCCGCACGGAGTCCCGGAAGACCGGCATCATCCATGGCATTGATAGCGGTCGCCCCTTGTGCCATGGCGGTTCGACAAGTTTCGCGGAAGACCCACTGAGCCAGACCAGGGATAGAACGGTCCCCAACCTCTAATAAAATGCACCAGGTTTGCGGCGTCAACCAGTAGCCGAAGGTATAGGCGGCAATGTCATCGTTGACTCTCACGACGGTCCCTAACAAGCCAATCTGTTCATGCTCTTGCAAGACACGCGTATGAGCCATTTCCGCATCCTCCAGAAGCAGCTTTCCCATCTGATCGAGATGGCCGTTCCGCTTCTGCTCCGCCCATCGCCCATAGAGACGCACGCAGTCAGCCTGATCGTCAGCACGATATGGCTCGCCTGTGATTGTCTGTTCGCGGGTCGCACGATTGCAGAGCGCCCGTTGGGATTTATAGTGGTCTCCTGCCAAGGCCGCTAGCGCCCCGACGGGGTAGAGATAGTCGCCATCTTTCTGACGGAATTGAATCTTGCCGCACTCCAGCAGTTGCCGTTGTGACTCCATCACGTTTTCGATTCGACTCACCGGCGACGGTCCGTTCCACGACTGCATCATCACGAACGCCTGCTCTACCGCTTGATCCAGGGGGCCAGCCCCAAGCGGTGGCAGTGGCATGAACCATCCGTCCGGAGACTTGGCAAACAGAAACAACGTCTGATCGATCTCCAGCCACCAGTAGGGAAGCAGCGAGGTCCATATATAATGGTAGGGAAATGCAAACGCAGCCGGCGTGTCATGGCCAAGCACATGAGCACGCTCGAGCGCCTTCGCGAACTGCGGCGCGTCCAACAGCGTCAGTGGACGGAGCTGGGGATCAACCCGCTCAGGAACAAGACGAGCCGTGAGGTGCGGAAGCGCCTTGAGTACGATCACATCGTCCTGAAAGCGACCGATGAGACGAGGGTGTGCCACAATCTCCTCAACAATCGTCTCATCCGTCAGGGAAGTCGCGACACGTTCCCCATACTCTCGAATGGCACGTGAAGGCGCGTCGCGCATGAATGGACATTTGGAATCCCACCCAAGCAGGACTTCCCGACCCGACGCATCCCACATCAACGCCAGCGGATACAGCTGACAATCCAATGGGCGAACATCATAAATTCCACACCGGCCCGACTGCGAATCAAACGCGGGACAGAGATATCCTTCGTCCATCGGATTCTTGACAAGATCGACCTGCGAGCCGGACGTATCGGAAAAGAACGAATCAGGCACTCCATGTGCCACTGCATCGGCGATTTCTTGACCGGTAAAGTAGGGACGAAGAAAACTGTCGGCTTCCGGGAAACGACAGCACACATCACAACGAACACACGCTGAATCCGGAACCAGCTGAGGCAGAACCCTCATCGTCTGTTTGGAATCCACTATCCTGAGGTCCATCGAGATCCAATCATACGATGCATGCCGAACGGTGGCAAGGAAGGTTTGCTTCCGATCATCTCGCACTCTGTCCGCATTGCATCAGATCTATCTCCCTGAGAAGTTCGCTGACCCCTTGTCGGTCGCTGATGTGCGTGCTAGCATTGCACCCTTTGCACCATTCTGAGGCCGAGCTTCCGCCAGGCCGGAACGCGCGTGAAGGGGTTTTCGTTGGCACAGACTGACGCTTCCTGTCCGACACTCTCTCCTGAGGCAGCCCGCGACCGCTGCGCGACTATTCGCGAGCAGTTGAGTCGCGCAAACTTGTTCGGATCTCCATCCGCCGTGCCACTGCAAGTCTCCGCTTCAGACCTACAGGCGGTGACCTCCTGGCGAGTCAGTCCCTGCCCATTGTATCTGTCATCTGAACAGCTACGGTTCTTCACTAATTTGGGACCACACCTGCTGTCGTTCTATCGAGGATTGAATCGGCTGTACACCGAAAGCGTCAAAGGAATTCAACCAACCTGGGTTGCAGGCTACCTCGATCAAGGGAAGCCGGCTGCATTAGTACAATACAGCCGGATGAAACGGTTTCGCGATACCCTGCCCGCCGTCATCAGACCCGATATTATCCCCACACAGGACGGCATGGTGATCACCGAACTGGATTCGGTTCCAGGAGGGATCGGGCTCACCGCCTGTCTGTCTCGCATCTATCACGATCTCGGTGGCAATGACGCGCAGATCATCGGGGGGCCGCACGGCATGATCCGAGGGTTTGCTCGTATGCTGCGATCTCTCCAGGATCAGCAGGGAGGATGCATCGCGATTCTGGTCTCCGACGAATCGAAAGACTATCGGCCGGAAATGTCCTGGTTGGCCGCTCAGCTCCGCGAAGAGGGATTGTCTGTCTGGTGTGTCGAACCACGCGAGATTCGGTTTACGGAGGACGGACTTCGCCTCCACACCAACGGAAGCGAGCAGGCGATCAGCGTCCTCTATCGATTTTATGAACTATTCGACTTGTTGAACATTCCTAAAGCCGAGCTAGTCCAATATGCCGCGAAGAAAGGTTGGGTCTCCGTGACCCCTCCCTATAAGCCGGCGCTAGAGGAAAAATCGGCCTTCGCCCTACTCCATCACCCAATCCTCCGCCCATTTTGGGAAAAAGAACTCGGTGCAGACTGCCTGCTGCATTTGACCACGATCATGCCGAAAACCTGGCTGCTCGACCCGGCACCGCTTCCTGCGATCGCGACGATTCCTGACCTGCATGTAGGGAACCGTCCGGTAGCGAACTGGGCCGACCTTGAAAAGGCGTCACAGAAGGAACGCCAGTTCGTCATCAAGCCGTCCGGCTTTTCAGAACTGGCCTGGGGAAGCCGTGGTGTTTCGATCGGGCATGACATGCCTCAGACCGAATGGGTTGAGGCTCTTCGGAAAGCCCTTGCATCCTTTCCGACCACACCCTATATCTTGCAAGAGTTCCATAAGGGGCGGTTGTTTGAGATGGACTTTATGGATGAGCACCAACAGACCATGGCGCACATGTCAGGCCGGGCGCGACTCTCCCCTTATTACTTTGTTTCGGAAGGAAGAGTCGAACTCGCCGGCATCCTGGCTACCATCTGCCCAGCCGACAAAAAGATTCTTCATGGCATGAAAGACGCGATTATGGTCCCTTGCGCCCTACGACCGGACTAAGTTCCTCAAAAACAATAAATGGCCGGCAGGATGTTCAAAAAGGCCTTTCAGCAAGGCCGCAGCGAACGAAGAGGCGAGGCGTACTTTTTTCGTACGTTAAGCCTCTGAGGCGAAGCGAGAACGAAGCTGGAGGACTTTTTCAACATCCTGCCAAAATGGACGTTTCACTTTCTCCTGTATTCCTGGTAGCCTTATAGGACTTTGGCTTTGACTCTTTTCCATGTCGACTGGTGCCCTGACTGTCTGGTGGTCCGCCGAAAGCTTGCCGACTTGGGGCTGACCTATGAAGATGTCGTCGTGCCGGACAACAGGCGCATGCGCACGCAAGTTCACGAGGTATCCGGCCAATATTATGTCCCGGTCCTCAAGGATGGCGACCTCGTGCTGACGGAAACCGCCGACATTCTGGCCTATCTAGACGAGCGGTCTCGCACCGATCGGGCTGGAGCCACAGCAACAACCGAGTTTCAGTCACAAGCCCGCGCGACACCCGATGTTGCGGGCGAAGACGACGACCACCCTTCTTGCCGGATCAACTGACCACCGAAGGACGACCCATGGAAGAATGGCAACAGATCCTCGCCAAAAGTATCGTCAAACCAAAGGACCTCGCTGAACGGTTTGGTCTCGATGAGAAAGAACTAGAAGCGATCGTCGGCCCCTACCCGATGAGGATTACTCCGACGGTACTTGAGACGATCAAATCGAAGGACGATGCGATCTGGAAGCAAGTCGTCCCCGAAATCGCGGAGTTGGACGACATCGACGCAGAAGACGATCCACTGGAAGAAGATCTCATGAGCCCGGTGCCCCATCTGGTCCACCGATATCCAGATCGGGTGCTGCTCATGGTCACCAATCAATGTCCGATCTATTGCCGGTTCTGTACCAGAAAGCGACTGGTGGGCAAACCTGGTTTTCTGAAAAAAGGCGAGTTAGACCGCGCAATTCAGTATCTTCGTGAGCACACGGAAGTACGTGATGTCATCCTGTCAGGCGGCGACCCACTGCTGCTCCCCGATTTTCTCCTCGAACGCATCTTCAAGGCCCTGCGGACCATTCCTCACCTGGAACTCATCCGCATCGGATCGCGGGTCCCAGGGTCGTTGCCGCAACGAATCACCCCCAAGCTCTGCGAGATGGTGAAAAAGTATCACCCTATTTACATGAACCTGCATTTCAACCACCCGGACGAACTGACGCCTGAGGTGAAGGCTGCCTGCGGCATGCTCGCGGATACCGGCATCCCACTGGGCGCCCAGACAGTCCTCCTCAAAGGCGTGAACGACAATCCAGACGTTATGAAACGCCTCGTCCATCAGCTGCTCCTTGCGCGGGTGAAGCCCTATTATCTCTATCAGGCCGACTTGACCAAGGGGACGAATCATTTCCGGACATCCGTCGAAACCGGGCTGAACATCATCAAGGCGCTCCAAGGCCATACGAGTGGAATGGCCGTGCCCCATTTCGTCATCGATGCACCGGGCGGCGGCGGCAAGATTCCACTGCTGCCGGATGACTATCTGGTCCACATGGACAAGGACGGAGCCCTCCTCCGGAATTATGAGAATAAGACGTTTCACTATCCCCAGCCAAAGGCTGACAACCGGCGGGAACTTCCGATGGTCGGTGTCGACGCCTCGCTCGATAACGCAGAAGAATCCTATGTGACGTGTGGTAACAGCTACCCTGACCGCGACGGCTATGCCGCCTGGGGGAACAGCTGCGGCGGAGATGCGGACGACCTGTGACCACTCACTCATCTCGAGCCGGCATCCTCCCCTATCAAGACATCAAACGCTTGATCGCAAACCGAGCCATCAGCGCCTCCCCGTCTATCGAGAGCCGGCAGATCCAGCCAGCCAGCCTTGATCTCCGCCTTGGCCGGAAAGCCTATCGACTGATCAGCAGCTTCTTGCCAGAACTGTCGGCCATTTCCTCGCGTCTGAACGTCCTAGATTTTTACCAGTCGGACCTCGTGATGTACGAGATGGATCTGACCGACGGAGCGATTCTGGAGAAGGGGCATGTGTATCTCGTTCCATTGCTGGAACAGCTGGCCCTCCCGAAGACGATCCGTGCACGGGCGAATCCAAAGAGCACGACCGGTCGGCTGGATGTCTTTACCCGCGTGGTGACGGATCTCACCTCCGGATTCGATGAAATTCGCGCCGGCTATCGAGGCCAGCTCTTCCTGGAGGTCGTCCCACGCTCATTTGCCATCAAAGTTCGCACGGGACAGTCATTGAACCAAATCCGGTTTGTGTCTGGCGAGGTCACGGTGCCGGACCGAGCGCTTCAGGCGCTTCATCGGAACACACCATTGCTGTACCATAATGTGGCTTCCCCAAAGGCCGTCGGCAGCCGAGACTTTCGTGTTGAGCATGGATTATTCCTCCGCATTGACCTCGCCGGCACGGATCAGCGAGACTCCCGTATCATCGGGTACCGTGCGAAGAAGAACAGCCACGTCATCGATCTGGAGAAAGTCGGCCATTATGCTGCAGCTGACTTTTGGGAACCGCTCCACCGCCATCGTCACGACAGCTTGTTATTGGAGCCCGAAGAGTTTTATATCCTGGCCTCGAAGGAGCGCATTCGCGTGCCGGCCGGCTACGCCGCCGAAATGGTGGCCTACGAAGCGGCCTGCGGGGAACTCCGGACTCACTATGCGGGGTTGTTCGACCCTGGATTCGGGTATGGATCGAAGGGAGAGATCACCGGCACACAAGTTGTGCTGGAAGTTCGCCCACACGACGTGCCATTCTTGATCCATGATGGACAGACCTTCTTTAAAGTCGTCTATGACAGGATGATGGGAATGCCGACACAGCTCTATGGATCGGGGTTGGGATCTTCCTATCAACGACAGACCTTATCGCTCAGTAAACATTTTAAAGTCTAACCATGGCTCTATCCGATCTACCACCGCCTCACAACGAATCGCTGGCCCCATCACGTCCGACCGAACCGGAAGAACAAGGGGCGGGAAACGAGCATCAGATCCACGTCATCGGCTTGATGGTCGGAACCGCGCTGATGTTTATCGGCTTTCTCAATGTGTTTCTGTCCATCAGCGGCGGCTTTGAAATCAATCTGGTGCCCTTTCTCATCTATTTTGGCGGACTGGCGATATGGGCCAATGCGGCCATTGAAACGCCGACCTTCCGGTATGGAGTCATGGCCCTTGCCATCACCTTAGCCTTGGGCCTTTTTCAGTATGGGGAAGTCCTGTTTTGGCACAAGCAGATCCTCTTCTGGGTCACCATCATCATCGTGATGTACTTCATGTTTGTCGAACCTAAGAAACCCACAACGTGATCTCTGATGGCGATCACTGTCGTCATTCCAACCTTAAACGAAGAAAAGAACCTTCCACAAACCCTTGCGCGCCTATCGGCGGCTGCCCTGAGGGAGATCATCATCGTTGACGGCGGCAGCACCGACAGCACCGTCAGCCTCGCTGAAGAATTTTGCGCCCATACGCTCAATGCCCGCATCATGACGTCGTCACGCGGGCGCGCGCGCCAAATGAACGAAGGGGCAAAAGTCAGCCAGGGGGAGATCTTACTCTTCCTGCATGCCGACACCCAGTTGCCGGCACAAGCCGGACCGATCATAGAACTAGCCTTGAGCAAGCACCCCTCAGCTGTGGGCGGGCGTTTCAACGTTCGATTCGACAATCCCTCGGTTTGGGGCCGAGTCATCAGTTTCTTTATGAATCGCCGGTCGCGCGTGACGGGCATCGCGACCGGCGACCAAGCTCTCTTTGTCCGCCGTCACGTGTTCGAACGGCTCGGAGGCTTTTCCGAGATTCCGCTGATGGAAGATATCGAATTCAGCAGTCGGCTGCAGCAAGCGGGGCGAACGGTGGCGCTCCGGAACGCTGTCATCACCTCCTTTCGTCGGTGGGATACACAGGGCCCGCTGAGAACCATTCTCTTGATGTGGGCCCTGCGCTTTCTGTACTGGGCAGGAGTCAGCCCTCACCGGCTCAAGAACTTTTACGCTACTATCCGATGAAACCAACAACAACCCCTCACCAGACAGCCCTGGTGGTTTTTGCCAAAGCGCCGATTCCTGGCCAGGTCAAGACACGCCTCTGCCCGCCGCTCACTCCCGATGAAGCCGCTACACTCCATGGGAGCTTCGTCCTTGATACCCTAGAGCGAACAAAAGCTGCTGTCGCGACGTTGAAGTTGCCAATCGATCGGTATCTGGCCTGCGCCCCGTCGGCGACGCACGTCTTTTTCAAGATTATGGAGGAACGGCAAGGCGTAAAGCTGATCGATCAAGTTGGCGCCGACCTCGGTGCGCGCATGAGCCAGTCTTTTCAAATATTGTTCTCGCAAGGATACCGACAAGTTGTCCTCATTGGGACGGATGTGCCGACACTTCCGCTCGACCATGTTAAACAAGCACTCACCGCGCTGGAGAATCATGATCTCGTGCTCGGTCCAGCGTTGGACGGAGGGTACTATCTGATCGGCCTCAAGCGGATGGCACCGGGACTCTTCACCGATATGCCATGGTCGACCGATCAGGTTCTCAGACTCACACAGGAGAAAGCAGCGACGATCGGCCTCAAGGCTTCCTTGATTCAACCGTGGCGCGATGTCGATTCCCTGGCCGATCTAGAAGCCCTCATACAAGCTTGCAACGCCGAGGCCAAGAAGGCGAAGAATGATCGGGTGTTTTCAAGCCGCACAACCGGCGTACTTCAGGCACTCGCCAAACGACTTTGTTCGAGAGCATAATAGCGTTCCTAACTGTTCAATCGAGGGGCCACATGAACCAGCACGTCGCACTCATCACCGGAGGGGCGAAAGGCATCGGGCGGGGGATCGCCCTCGATCTCGCTTCCCGGCAGTGGAACATTGCCTTCTGTTACAGGACCAGCGACACGGAGGCTAAGACAACGGCGCAGGAGATCACGCAGCGAGGAGGACAAGCGCTGGCCATCCGGTGCGATGTTTCCGACTCCGTAGCGGCCAAGAACATGGTCACGCAGGTTGAAAAGGAATGGGGGCGAATCGATGTCCTGATCAATGGCGCAGGCCCCTATCATCGCATCAACCTGTTCGACGAAACCATCGAAGGCTGGAACGACATGTTCGATGGCAACTTGCATCCTATCTTCTATCTGGCTCAAGCTGTCGCGCCGGGCATGAAGGCCCGCAAGGCTGGCCGTATCATCAGCTTCAGCATGGCCAATGCGGACCAGATGGAAGCACAGCCCGACGTGACCGCCCACTACATCGCCAAGGCCGGCGTGCTGATCCTGACGCGTACTTTGGCGAAGTTGTTGGCCCCCTATGGCATTACCGTCAATACCATCTCGCCAGGCTTCATCGATTCTGGCAGTGCGCCGCCGCAAGAACTTGCGGCAATGACGAAGCGTATCCCCGCCGGCTACATTGGAACGGTCGATGACACCGTGGCAGCTGTTCGTTATCTGCTGAGTGAAGACGCGCGGTACGTGAACGGAGCGAATATCCAAATCAGTGGAGGTTGGGGAATATGAAGAGATGGAACGACATTCAGGTTACTTCCTTGCTCACTGAGCGCGCACCCGGAATGATCGTAGTTTCAAATCAAGGATTGTGCTCGCTCAATGTGCGCAGTGGAACCAACCTGAATGCCGTTCCTGAGAAGGGACAGGAGGGTAGCGGCGCTCGGCCAATACGCGCAGGGAAACCAACCTGGATACTGTTCTTTGGGGAGAAGGGAGTTCAGGAAATGGAGGGGTACAGATGAAATCGGAACGGGAACGCGAAGCTCACAGTCGTTTCGTTCAGGCGCTTCAACACGAACATGTGACCTGCGCCAAGCCCGGTTGCAGCGGGCCGATGCAGGTGACGGATCACACCCCGCATAACGGAAAGGTCAAGAAGTATGAAGCCGAATGTGAGCAATGCCATGCGGTGGAACAGATCACAGGCAAAGAAGAGCACGCGCCTCCCTGGGACATCGCCTCAATCACGATGATGGCCGAGATCCACCTACTCCATGACCAACCGGCCTGCCCCTACGACGACACCCCCATTACCTTCATCTCTTTACCCAATCCCCGGCGCAAAGCTCGGTACCGCCTTCTGTGCTACTACTGCGGTCGGCACACAGAAATGAACTGGCCTCCTCGGGAAGCAAAAAGCTAATTCGGCGAGTGCATCGCACCCTGTACCTTGACTTCAGTATGCAGCGAGCGCCTTCCGAATGAACTCCCCAAGCTGGCGAAAGTAGGCTCGCCCACCCACCAGATACGTGTCGTTATGTCCGGCACCTTCGACCACATACCAGTCCTTCGGCGGTTTGGCCGCGTCGAAAACCTGGCGACCAAACTCAATGGGAATAATCTCATCCTTGTCCCCATGGATGATCAGCTTTGGAAGCGACAGCTTCGGCAACCGGTCGATCAATAGATGTGTTGCTCCAAGGAGCCAATGCACGGGTAACCCACCATAATAGAACTTGGCCACTGCTTCGATGGAAGGAAACGATGATTCAAGGATAAGGCCTAAGGCCGGTTGTTGTACTGCAAGTTCACCTGCCACGGATGCTCCCAGCGATCGGCCGAACAGCACGATTCGTTCTGGACGGATCTTTCTGATTCGCGTGAGGTACTCATACGCACCGTACGCATCCTGGTAGAGTCCTACCTCGCTGGGGCTAGAGCCCTGACTCTTCCCATATCCGCGATAGTCGAACAAGAATATCGATAGTCCCATCTGGTAGAGGAGCTTGAGATTGTCAAGGCGATTGATGATGTTTCCGGCATTGCCATGGCACCAGAGCATCACCGGACGATCAGCTGCCGCCTCGACATACCAGCCGAACAGTCTCGCTCCATCGGCGGCTTGGAACCACACATCCTCAAGCGGCAATCCGCTGAGCCTTGCCCAATCTCGGTCTTGCCACGGTTCGGGATGATAGACGAAGAATTGGTCGAGAAAACTCACGGAGGGAGGATAACGGAACTTTTTTCAGGAAGGAAGGGATGGCGTCTAGAAAAACGCCTGCACGCTGAACAGGACATCATTGTCCCTGTCCCGATGGTTGTACTCCAGCCTGACCGTCCAATTTTGAGCCAGCGTGAAGCGCGAACTAACATACCATCGGAAATCGTCGGACTTGTCCCCCAACGGAAATTTTAGATAGGATCCCGTCGCCATGAGTTTCCATCGCTCCGTGAGATCGGCCAACATCCCGACTGTGCCGCCACCACCCACCCGATGCAGCTCATGATAGGCCTTGCTGATGTTGACCTCGGTTTCCGCAAAGGCGAATAGGACTTCCCGATTGAGTAACCGCAATTCCTTTGCCCCTCCGATCCCAGCGTTGAAGAGGCCGTTGCTGCAGAGCTGACAATCATGATGCCGGATGGTGTTCATGCCGATGTTGAGCTTCCAGGAGGGTGCGTGAAAGACAGAATCGATCGGCGAGAGGGACAAAAGATTCAGCAACGTGGCTCGTTCTACCCTGGTCTGACCCGCTCGGTTGTAATGCCGTACCGTGATGGAGGCCATTTCAATCTGCGCATCGGGAGTATACCCAACCTCTGGATCGAGCAAGTCGTGATAGCCGCCTCGGAAGGTCGCTTCTTCAAACGTATCGTTATTGCGCCAACCGCCTCCGATGACTGCACGTGAGGTCTTATGGCCCAGTTCTGGCTGTTTCGCAAATGGGCGCACGGTAAACTCCTCGGATGGGATGCGAAGCTGACTGCGGGTTGTCAAAACCGTCCTATTGCGTTCCTTCCACTCCGGTTTTGGGGAGTCACTCGTCTCAAGCCGATACCGCAAATAGTCCGACGCCAGATCAAGCACAAAGGCTTGTTTGGGAGGGGCCAGCCGGGTATAGATCGGCGAAGCTACCTCGCTGAGGTCTTCTGTGATCCGATGAGCCAGATCTCGCTCTTCAGCGGGCAAGGACTCCCGCTTTCGTTTGATCACCGTGCTGCGAGATGGCCTGTACGTGATATCTGACACCAAGCTGGGTTTTGAGACGACCAATCGAATCGTATCGGCAGGGACAGTCCACCCAATAAACTCATCCGTCAAATGTAGATCTGGATTGGCATAGTCCAAGAGCGCAAGAATATGGTACGAGCAATTCTCCTTAAAAAAGAAATAGTCGAAGTAGGCATTTCCTAATTCCCATGCATGCATCAGAAAACGCCGCAATTGGTTTCCCGTGAGATTCAGGCGATATTCCCAAATATCGCGGTTTTCGATGTCTCGATACTGCTGCACCTTGAGGTAATAGGGAATCGTCGAAAAATACCCCTTATAGCTTCCAAAGATGCCTCGTATAGGATAGGCAAGCCCGGCGTCGGGAGGTACATCTGCTGCATAGTTGATGGTATAGGCGAGAATGCGGGTCTGTTCGGTCTGGCCTTTTTGATCAACACGAAACAAGGTATGGCCGAACATGGAGGCTGGATTATTCAGAAAAGCTGAAGGGAAGATCAGAGAAATTGATTGGACCTCGAAATCCTCGTACCACCGATCAAATCGTTCGCAGGAAAGCGCTGGAAGCCGAGTCGGATCAAACTGCAGTTGCTCTTTCAGCCAGTGATACCGAGCGATGAACGCGCACTGAGCCGGCTGTCGAGAGCGACCGACCAGTTCAACAGAGAAGAATTGTGCAAGGGTCGCCGCAAGCTCAGAAGACGGATCCGTCTTCCCATTGGAAGACAAGAAAAATCCTGGATCATCCTGCTCACTTTCATATCCTCCCAAAATTCCTTTCCGATAGTGCAACAGTAGGTGCCACTCACGTTGCTCGGCAAGCTTCTTTTCTTGAGCTTGTTCGATCAGCTGTGTGAGATAAACTCCAGGATCGGCTCGCAGGACATTGGAAGGGAAGGGAGCTAATAAACAGGTTAGAAACGCGAGAAGAAAGACCAGCACGGCGTGAAAAAAGGCAACAAGGGCCCTGACATCTCTGCCAGGGCCCCTTGTGCGAATTTAGCGTACCGATGCTTGCGCGAGGACTGGATGGCCCGCGACCGCATCATTCAGAGACTTCACCAATGCGACCGGAGAAGCTTCTCCAGCTTGAACCAGGGACGTATACCGTTCCTGGGTCATGGCGAAGAACGCAGCGTGGCGCTCCGCTGGTACACCCATCAGCGTCGCAAGCGAGGCCAAGTGTTCGCCCTGCCCTTGAGCCATCTCGGCGCTGAGCGCATCGAAATTCAGCGAGGCAAACATCGTCGTCTTATGCTCGCTCATGACCTTGCCATCGTTGGTGCATCCGGAGGTTCCAAAGCTGATGCCGAACGTCTGGCTGCCAAAGGTGCCGTTCGTGGTGGCCTGCAGCACTTGGGGAGCGATTTCCTTCTGCCCCTTATACTCACCCCAAGCCAACTTTCCCAATCCACAGCCCGGACCGGTGTCTGGATTTGCTGCCATCGCCAGACCCGCCTGAACGCTGAAGAGCACGGCGATAGACAATACAAGCACTTTCTTCGACATAAGTCCTCCTCCGTTAGAATTGATTAAACACCCACTACTGCATGCAAAAACACCGATTGAAGTATAAACGAATCCATCTCCGATGTTTATAGAAAATTGCCGGTTTCCAAAATAGTTAACAACACCGAGTGCGGCAGACAATTATAGAGAAATCAAATCTGAGCGCAACAACTTTTTCTTGGCCCTACGATGGATAGCTCTCTACTCATGAGACCTTCCTCACATCTCCCACGGCATACATAGGATACGATGCCCTTGCTTCACCCAACGAGTTCGCTGAGCGCTCGCGTTTTACTTTTGTGGAGTAGGAGCGGGAGTCGGTGACGTCGTGTCGGGATCGAGGGAGAATCCCATTCCGGGAGGATCCTGCTCCCATGCTCCAGGCGAGACCAGACCAATAAGCGGCAGCAGAATAACCGAACCCCCTACCACATCGGCAATCCCCAAGCCACTAAGCTTTTTAGAGGTCTGGCGAAATTGGCTCTTATATCCTGGTTTCTCCACTTCAACCAGTAGTTCCCCTCGCCGGGGAACCTGGTGCTGGAGCGGCGTGACACCAATCTGCTGGCCATTGATCCGCACCGTGGCGCCCGTGGGACTTGAACTGACCGTAAAGTTCTGAGACGATCCGCCAAAAAATGAACAGCCAGCCAGAGCGATAGTAGAGAGAAGGATCATGAGCACACGAGAATACTGTTGACCAAGATTGATTCTCAATGGCATGAGACGTCCTCCATTTTAGTTTTCCCACGTATATCACAGCAGGGCAGGGCTCGCAAATCTCGGGTGGGAACGAGGAGATCATCGTCTTTGTCTACGAGAGGAAGAGACTCACTGAACTTTGGCACCGTGACCTGTCCCCCCACAAGCAATATTTACCCACTCTCATTCCCGCCGCACTTCACCCACGCATACAACAACGCAAACCAAATTCCAGATTGACGGGCACCACATATATGACTATACTCCTGCGGGTGATTGCTTAAGACACCTAAGCAATCAGGAAATCTAACTTCTATTTAGGAGGATCTTTATGAAGCACGCATCCCGACTATCCCTCGCGGTTATTGCCCTTGTCGGCCTGAGCTTGAGCGGTTGTCAGATCGTCCAGTCTCCCATGATGGGCGGTATCTACAATGAAACCAAATACGGCGATACCGCAACCGACGAGGCAGTATCCTCCAAGGAGGGCAAGGCATGCGGCCAGTCGATTCTCGGATGGGTCGCAACCGGTGATGCAAGCGTCCAGGCTGCGAAAGCTGCCGGAGGGATCACCAAAGTCGCCTCCGTGGACCACTCCGCCAAGAATATCTTGGGTATCCTCGGTGAATGGTGCACGATCGTTCGTGGTAACTAGACAGCTATAGAGTACGCTTTGGAAGGGCCTTCCGGAAATTCTCCAGAAGGCCCTTTCTTTTTCTGCCTTCATAACCTTCGTGAAACTGTGGGATTCGTTTCCCTCGTTCGATTGATCGCTCTCCCCAGTGCGTTGCTCTGCTCCCTATGTGTCACTGACGTAGCGGTCGCAGCCGAGTTTGGAGACGTGGAACTGAGCGCCTATGCGCTGGGCAGCTGGCCTCGTGATCTGACGATTTTCAACCAAGAGACGACGGTACCCGCCTCGATTCAAGACGGCTTCGGTGCTGGGCTAAAAGTGGGACTCTTCCCAGCTGCGCTCCGTCGAATGGTGGGCCTCGAGCTCGATTCCAACATGCACGGTGGAGCGATTTCCTTTCCCAACGTCGCCAATGGGCAGAACAATGGGGCTGGGCGCTCCGACCTCCTCATCCTGAATACGACATTCAACTTGATCCTGCGCTATCCGGGTGAGACGATTCGTCCTTATGTTGGGTTCGGCCTAGGCTGGTCTCACGGCACACTCCTGAACCCAAACATTGCCGGACGAGACGATAAAGATTTTGACTCAGCCCGTGCCTTGGTTCATCAATTTCTCGGCGGAGGGCAATTTATAATCAGTCCCAAGTGGTTTCTGTTCGGGGAGTATCGATACGTTTCGGCCGACTATCACTGGGAAGGACTGGCCATGGATTTTCGCACCCACTATGGGTTGGTGGGCGTAGGCTTGCGCTTTTAATATCCTGGTATTGCCTGATGCCGGTTCCCCAGCACCAAGCTGACTCCGGACTACCGCTTCAATCCTCCACTTCACTGAACATGAGCAGAACGACCCTGAGCGATCGCGTGCAGCTGCGCCTCGCTCCATTGCTGTAGTACCTGATGATCTCTATTGAGAAGACGCACACCACCACCATCAGCTGAATACTCCGCTTCTGAGAGTAGGGTTCCGTGTTCATCAACCAGGCGATAGCCTGTCGAACTAGCGACGATCGCGGCACGGCGTTCGACGATACCATGACGTTCATAGACCACGGTTGCACCATCCTCCAAAGGAATCCATCGGATTGTGGTATCACCCAAGGTGGTTACCTTGGTGCCGTCACTGCCCATGTCAGAAGCCTTGATGGGGCTTTCCCCGGTCCAAAAGTGCATCGAGTTAAAGATAAACGTGTCCAACAACGCCGAGAACATATAGGCCGGGATGATCAACATGCCGAAGAAGACGATTTCTTTCATCCATTTGTCGTTGACTTGCCCACTACCTTTGACATTGCTGTTCCAACGATAGACATTCTTCGTGAGATTGAACGGACCGTAGCACGCAGTACTCATCGTCATCACACCCAGCAACACCATCGTGGCAACAATTCGATGACCGAATCTGCTCATCATCCTCTCCTTTCCCTGAATGATCACGCTGTCTTGTTCATGGTAAGAGCCTTCATCTAGCCCAGTGTCTTTGGGGGCGAAATAACTCGATCCTCCAACATGATATGTTTCCCCGACAGGCGAATTCCCATCGTGATCCGCCCAACCATCCTGGGCAATGTGAAGCGCTTTGGCCCCGCCGATCCAGGATTGAACAACAGCGTATCACCCAACCATTCATTCTTGGGTTGATGGGTGTGGCCAAAAATACAAATGTCTGGTCTGGTACGGTCGAGAAACGCTCTTCCATCTTCGGTCAACTTTCCCGCTTCAAACACGACATGCCGGATCGCGATGCGGAAACCATTCAGCTTGATGATTGCTTCAGCCGGAAAGCCGCTCTCTTCATACCCATCCACATTGCCGGACACGGCTGTCACGGGAGCAATCATCTCAAGTTGTTCGATAACCGATCGTCTCCCGATATCGCCGGCATGGATAATAAGATCCACGCCACGAAAGTGTCGCCTGATCGCTGGATCGAACAGGCTATGCGTATCGGCAATGACACCGAGACGGATCGCCCGCACAGGAATCATGGAAGGATACTAGGCGGTGCACCCTGCGAGGCTCGGACTTTGGGCCACTCGAATGTGAAGGGTTCGGGGTTCTGTTTCGGCATCCCTGCCAGCTGTGTCTTGAGGCGCTCGGCTCTGGCATTGCTCATCGGATGGGTGGAGAGCCATTCGACTCGTCCCTCGTCTTTTCCAGCCAGCCGTTGAAAGAACGTGATCATGCCGGACGGATCGATCTTCGCGCGATAGAGTAACTCAAGGCCGGTGAGATCCGCTTCCGTCTCCTGCGCGCGACCGAACTTCAGCGTCATCAATTCAACACCGAGCTGCTTCATCATCCCGCCTAATCCCGGCGGATTCCCCAGCACAATCGACACGACGGCCACAAAGCCCAGCTGCTTGATAATGCGTTCGAGTCCGTGCCGCTGCAGCACATGGTTCAGCTCGTGCGCGAGTACTCCGGCGACCTCCTCACCACTCTCCGCTTTTTTCATCAGTCCGGTGAAGACGACGATGTAGCCGCCTGGCAGGGCAAACGCATTCACCACATCACTCTTCACGACGGTGACCTCGAAAGTGTAGGGGTTCTCCGAAATCTGGCCGGTCAGACGATGGATCATCTCGTTGACCGCATCCACCGCTGGGCCTTCTTTCATAACATCCTGATGAGCCAGAAAGTCATGATAGGTCGACTCGCCCAGCTTCCGTTCCCACTCGACCGGGATTCGATCGACGGCGCGTTCCACCAGCACGTCACTCCCAAACCACAGTCCGAGCACGACAACCAGGAGGGCACCTCCGACAATACTCCACACCATTCGATGCCGTTGCCGCGCCTGACGGACTTGTTCGGCGGCTCGTTCAAGAGGCTGACTCAGATGATCAGGAGCCGCTTGCCGAAAGGCACGAATCACATCGGGGCTTTTGAGATAGAGTGTCCGCTGCCCTTTCAACCCTACCCATGTGGCCACGAGCTGATCATGATCCAGCCCTCCTGCGGAGACGGTCAGTTCGGAAAACTTCAAAGATTCATCCCGGCTCTCGACTCCATCACGGTCAGGGGGAAACGTGATCGTCAGTCCATGGTCTTCGACATGAACCAGGCAAGGGGTACCGCTGGCGGGAAATTCGTCGCCGAAACAGAGCGCGTTGGGTTGGACCGGCATAGAGCTCGTCACTCAGAGACTGGGATGAACTGTCGTACCCATGCGCCGAAACTGCCCGGGTTGCGGCTTTGGATATATACGACACCCGGCCCACGAAATCGGCAGACAAATCCTTCGCCCGACGTGAAGCTGGCTACCCATCCGGACGTGGCCTTTTCGATGTTGTACGTGGTCGTGGTGGACCACGCCACTAGATGACTATTATCCACGATATATTCCTGACCCGGTTTCAACTCGATCTTGTGAATGGCTCCAAAGCTGTTCAGGGCGAGCATCCCCTTCCCGCTCATTTTCAAGATGAAGAACCCCTCCCCGCCCAGCAATCCCCGGCTCATGCTCTGCATTTGGCTGTCGATGACAACCCCCTCCGCACCCGCCAGGAATCCATCCTTCTGCACCATATACTCGTTCACGCCATCGAGATCCAAAACGACAACCTCGCCCGGCACGGTCGGCGCAAGTAGCACTTCGCCGGCGCCTCGGCTGGCTCGCAACGTCTGAAAGAAGAACTTTTCTCCCGTCAGAAACTTTCGCGACAGCGCTCCTAAAAACCCTCCCTCCATCTTGCTTTCAATATCGATGGTCGGCGAACAAGCCACCATTGCACCGGACTCGGCCTTGATATGCTCTCCTTCGGCCAGCTCCACACGCACCATCGGAAACGCGCCAGGGTACAAAATCTCGCTTTTCATTCTGCATCTCCTCTATTCATTTTCCCCTCACCAATCTCTGGGCGGAGCAGGCTGATGTCTCATTGCGCGCATACACCGAGCTCCGTCCATTCATCCTGCCACCCAGCCGTACGCTCTTCGGCTCGGCTCCAGCCCTTCCTCCAGATAACTCATTCTCAGCCGACCTAAGGCGTCATTCTGAACCTCCCGTCGTTTAGCTTCGACATCGACCCCAAACACTCTGGCCGAGTTGAATCCAAACACCTGTTCCTTCGCCCACCTCGTCAACGGCTGATACTGATGCTTCTCGATCAACTGGTCAGGGATCTGGAATCGCCGAAAGGCTTCAATCTGCCATTGCGGCATTCCATACCAGATCGAGTCGGTTCCCCACAGGATGTGATCCATACCGAACGAGCGGATAATCTGCCCCAGTAGATGCGCGCAGATCAATGGGTATGTCGTCACCAGTTGCGCAAAGGTCGAACCCAACTCCATGTAGATATTAGAGAGCCCCGGCTCCTGCTCCTTCATCCGGCAGAACTCCGTGGTCCAGGGGATTTCACCGGTCTTTGCAAATATTTGTTCGATCGAAGCCACGCTCCGAAACCCGGCGTGATACACCACAAAGTTGAGATCCGGGAAGTCTTTGGCCGCCTTGATCAGATCTCGTGGATGGTTGTAGTCCGGCACAGGCCCCAGGGGTAATCCCTTGTGGACGCAGATCTGCTTTACGTTGAGCTTCCGCGCCTGCTCCAACATCGGATAGGCGATGTGCTCATCGTCCATGCGCCAGCCTCGGTCGAATCCCTTCGGACAGGAACCGGTGTAGCATTTCCAGGCGTCGACCTTGAGCGTTTCAGCCTGCATGGCCATGAATTCCAAATCTGCCGCACCGAGCTGGGGGGTCGCCAGACCATGGGCCAACATCCGTTGCGACCCGGCCAACCGATTGATCTCGTCACGAATGTGGGCCATTTCTTTTGGCGGAACGACGGCTTCCTGCGGATAGGGCCCTGGCGGTGTGCTGATCACGCCGACGGTCGTCTCGCTGTCTAGAAACACTTCCTTCACAAAATTCTTCCATGACAGATCATCGAGCGTGCCTCGATCACCAGCCAGTTTCGGATTGAGCCCCATCTCGCGCATGTACTTTTTCAGCGACAGCAGAGCCTGTTTGGACACGGCCCCCTTCCGATTGGCTTCGGCATCGGAGGGATCGTAATGAGAACTCACATAGTGGGTCTGCACATCAAAAATAAAATACGGATTTCCCTGCTGCTCGGCGAACGCCGCTGTTTCGAACAGCTCGATGTCCCCGATAGTAAAAAAGCGACCAAATGTATAGTTCATGGCCAACAGCGCAGCCGCCATCCCGCCTGTTGTGGCCAAAAACTCCCGACGGGTGACTCCGAGCCGACCAGCCGCCTTGTTCACCAACACTCCCGTTACTTGCTCGACGCGAGCCTGCTCGGCCGTTTGGCCGATCGGGAAAAACTCTTCGTTGGATACGATCTGCGTCGGAAGAGGTGTCTGGAACGTCATCCCCTTCTTCACGGAAAAACCTCGTCCCATTGTTTCGGTGAGTGCCCCATGGTGCCTCTTCAGCTCGGCGAAGCCCGCTGATTGTGTGGAATACTCGACGCTCTGTCAAGCAAGCGATGCCGGGGTAGACCTGAAGTCACAGGAAAAGACTATCTAGACTTGGATGAAGAGGCTGAGGATTTCACCGGAGCGGCAGACGTGTGGCCAACAGGAATCTCTACCACCACATCGGACTGGGGATCGGCATCTTGATCTTTCCCGTCGTGTCCAACACTGTAGAGGACGCCTTTTTTCATGTTCAGTAGCATTGGCAGTCCCGTGTAGGGGTCATACAGGCTTTGCCCTGCTCTCGCAATCCGGGTGGCGAGATCACCGTCGGCAGGACCACGCCTGAGCCAAGCTTGTACACTGGCAAGCCGAAGGTGGGCATCTGTGTCAACCACGAATCCGTTGTACAGATCCCATGGAGCAAGCGGTTCAAGCCCTACAATGTTCTCGATTGGGTTGGTGAGATGATCCATCACGCCAGACGCTGGGAAACGGATATAGTCTTTCCACTTGGGCAACGAGCCATACCGCCCTTCGCCGGCAGCTTTGTACGACGCATCATAATATTCTGCATAGTCATTGAGACGGCGTTGCATCGGCAAGGAAAGCGCCGATGCCACCATGGTGTACACCGGCAGTTCTTCGGCTCTCGCTGTTTTCAACTGAGTCTCGTATGTCTTCGCGGCAGCGACCAGTTCGCTTTGCATGGGCCAACGCATCGAGAGTTCGCCTTGATCAAGCGGGCGAAGAACTTTGGTGACGCGCCCCAGGTATTTTCCGTCAAAGTTTGAGCCTGCGAGCAACCCCGAGGCGACGGCAATGTCATCATTGATCGCCTGGAGTGCCAGCATTTTCACCGTCAGAGTCTTCGCCTGACTCAGAACGATGCGCCACGCTTCCATATCCGTCTCAAGTCGGTCGATGCCGAGATCGGTACCCTGCAGGAATCCATCCGCCACATGGAGCTGGTGAACAAAGACCATCGCAGTACAAGGCGGACTCACCATTTGGCCATATCCCCAATCTTCAAAGGGAAGTTTTTGCCACTGGCTATACCGATTGAGCGCCGACTCATGCTGATTGCCCCATTCCTTGATGGTCTGCTGATGGGACTTGAACGCCCCGACAGGATCTGAACTGCGAACCCACCCTCGCATGATATTGGCTGAGGTATTCACTCCCTCGACCGTCCCCGAGCCTGAGCTCCCAAAACACGCGAGCGCCAACTTGCCATCGTGGGTCTCAGGCTTCCGATCGTATCCAGCCTGTATCGGATCGTGACCGACCGACACGTCAAACCCGAGGAGAAAGAAGTAGCCGTTCTTCTTGAAATCCGACAGTGTCTGTTGAGGAGTGGTCGTAAGACTTTGGAATGTTGGAGAGGGTGATTCTTCCATGATGAACCAGGTCAGTCCGATGGCACCAATCCCTAGCGCAATGAGGATCCCCGAGAGCATCACCAGTCCGATACACGTCACCACAAGAGCACGCGTAGTCGAAAAACATGAACTGACAAAACCGGCAATCGCCGAGCGGGCTCGAATCAGTGCCGAACTGGATTTTCGTTTTGGCTTGGGCTCTGCGACATCTTCTCGCGTCTCTGTCGCCCTGACATGTTGAGACGACTCAAAGAGCACATCAACAGCAGCAGCCACGGACATAGACCGGCCGACGTCCTGCCGTTCTGCGCTCTCCGGCGATACCTGCGCACTTGGATCGGCGTGAGGTTGTTCGATGAATTGGATCGATTCTCCTGCTTTGATCCATTCTTCCGGTTCAGCCACTGGTTCCTGAACCGGTTCAGGAATAGAAGCTTGCGCCTCGACAAACGCCATTGCCTGCGGTTGCGGTTCATGAACCTGCACCTCGGCTGTCTCTCTTAGGCGCTGGGAAGTTTCTCCCATTTCTGGCTGCGATTCTAAAATTCTCTCTTGTGTTCGCAGAGGGGAGGGAGGTGGAATCTCATCAGTTTCCTGGCTTTGTGTCTCGCTGCTAGGTTGTGCTAGAGCGACGGGAGACTCGGGCGTAGATTCCTGAACGAGGCTTTGATCGGCTGCGATCGCATGTTCCTCTTCCGTGTTCAAGGGGACGCCATCATCCTTTGATGGAGCGTCTGAGGGGGATGGCACAGCGTCTGCGACTGGTTCACCCACAAAAACCGGTGCCGCTACTGCTGCCGCAGGAGCTTCCGGCGGCGGCTCATCGATCGTCGGAGCGCTCATCATCCGAAACTGGGGTTCAGACTCTGCTGGAGCGGAGACCTCTTCGGTCTCGAGTGTGATGGGTTCCAACTCAGTGGCAGAAATCTCCAGATCGGGCGATGCCGGAGTCAGTGGAGTTCGCACAATCGAGAATGAATCCGTTTCTTCAACGGACGTATCCGGTGAAGACGGAGGTTGAACCTGGCTTTCACTCACTGTTGGAGGCAGTTCTGGTTCAGGTGGATGAGGCAATGGATCTACCGCTAGCTTCATACTCTCTGTCATTGGAGGATCGACCTGCGCGAGCGGAATCGAAATGACCGACTCCTGAACGTGATCCCAGGGCATCGGCGCAATTGGAGATCCAGCAGAGGTGTGGTCTCCAAACAACGTTGATTCTTTGCGCTCTGGTATTTCGACCGCGTGGTCTTCTAACGCCTGTTCCTGGTGAGATCCCACTGCCAAAGCTGGAGTCGGTGCTTCCTCGACATTCGTCTCCGTGAGTTCCGACGGGGAACCATGTGTAGAACGATCACTTCCCAACTTCCATGCACTATTGAATACTGATTCCCAGGAGAAGCCTGGTTGCTTCCATGGTTCTGAAACCTCATTGTCTGAAACCGACACTGGGCTCGATGGGTTAGGTCTGCCTGGAGGCTGTTCTGTCACGACCTCCTTCGGTTCAGTCTCGACAGGTTGGAGTAGAGAGGGTTGGCTCTCCTCCACCTCTATTAGTGGAACACTCGACTGCTCTACTCCCAAGGATGCAGGCGCTGATATCTCTTCAACCTGGGATGACGCCATGACACTGGTATCTTCGGAGGACTGGATTGAGCTCACCAGCGCTTCTGGAGCAGTGGTGAGTTCCGTCAGTACAACAACCGTGAATAGGTCACTTGCATCATAGGGCGCACGTGGTTCACCCTCGGCCACCCATCCGTCTTGTTCCTGACTCTCGATAGGACCACCTGGTGACACCATCGAATCGGGCGCCAGTTGCGTCTCAGTACTCTCAACCGCGAGTACTGATCTCTCTTCAACCTGGCATAACGACATGTCGCTGATATCTTCTGCAGGCTGGATCGAACTCATTAGCGCTTCCGGAGCAGTGGTCGAGTCCTCGGGTGCGACACCCGTCAATGGGGCGCTTGGCTCAAAGGAGGCCTCGGGTTCGGCCTCGACCAACCCTCGGTCTTGTTCCTGAGCCGCAGCAGAGCCATCTCCCGACACCGATGAGGGCACGAGCGAGTGGGAACCTCCAAGCTCACCCTGTCCGGGAAGATCATTTATCTGCGATCCAGAGGAAACAGGCCCACCTTCATCAGTGCGAGGTTCGTCCGATGCAGCACTTCCCATTTCACTCGTGCTGCTCATGTTCTGCGTTTGTTCTTGTAACGGAGGATCAGAGGGCAGCAATGCTTCATCGTGCTGGTGCGCTTGAGATGTCGAAAGGTCCGTGACCGGCGGTGAGGTAAGCGATCCCGGTGAATCAGATACAGTGCCTGCGTTAGGAGAATCCGACGAGGTCACCAGAGAATCCTGGATCTCCCATGGCATCACCCCATCCATCGGTTCAGGACCTGCCGTGACACCCTGACTTGTCTCAGGCATGTCGAGAGATGGGGCGTCAATCGATGGTCCAGGATTACTAGATGGACGGGCCAGCAGCTCCCCGGTTTGCGCGTCAAAGAAGGACGCCAACCGAAATGCCACTGGGCTCGCGGGCGCAAGTTCCCTTATTTTGTCGTAGAGCTGGGAGGCATGATGTGGATTATCCGGGTCGCGATCTTCGATCAAGATGTCGATCGCCTTGGCGAACTCAGCCACGGCCTCGTGTGTGTCTCCTTTTTCCTGATAGAGCTCCCCAAGCTTCTCCAAGAACGGCACACATCGCGGGCCAGCCGCCAGGTATTCATGAAGCAACGATTCCGCGAGCCAGTAGTCTTGCCGCTGAAGCGCTTCGCTGATGAGTGAGTCAAAGGCTTGTCTCGCCGGGATCAAGCTCCCGAGACGAAGGTGGAGGGTGGCGAACAGCCGTCGCGCCTCCATATTCTGAGGGTCAAGCGCGAGTAATTCCTTCAGGGCGGTAGAAGAACGTCCATATTTCCCGGCATTCATTTGGGTGATGGCTTCCTCAAGAAGAGCGGTCTTCCTGCTGTAGCCAACCACACCACGCTTGTGCGCGCGGGAGGTCTGGGTTTTATCCGATTTTAAAGGGGGTTTCTTGTTCACGCGCACGATACAACCTTAGCAGATCCGAACGCTGTGTGAGCCTTCGGCAGCAGCCCACTCTGGGCTTGTCGACGCCCGTGAAGTCGGGCGCGACATGGGAGTTAAACCTTTAAGAGGTTTACAATCTCAATGCCTTACCCTCTCAAGGGTTTATTAATGCCAAGCCATTGAAAAGTAATGCATTAGCTTGCAATTCAATCCACTCAGGCATGTGAGACCACGGGTCGTCTGGCCCACACACGTAGCCTCTCTGTATCGGTGTATTGGCGAACACACTTAACGATGGGCTCAGGATTGTGCCTCCAAGCCTGGAAGGGATGCCCGGCAGCGAGCGCCCCTCCTCTGGATATGCACGGACGGCACGCTTTTGAGAAACATCAGCTTGGTTGTGTCTTTCGACACGCCTATGGTACGGTCAGTCCTACGTACACCGCATGAGCTGATGCCACGGAATTAATAGTCCATCGTGCAAGCCCGTCCAATACCTCATTGCCCATCGAACACGACCAGGGAATTTAGCACCTGCCTGAGCTTGCTGCTTCTGCTCTTCTTGGCCTTCCCTCCCCCTCTGTTTTCGCAAGGCGGAGGAGGCCAACCACTAAAAGTTGCGTTGGATTTCAACGAAGTCGAGATCCCCGTCTTTGTCCGGTTTATCAGTGAGATCACCGGAAAAAACTTTGTGCTGGATGAGACGATTAAAAAGCAGGGTGGAAAAGTATCCGTGTTTTCTCCGACTAAGGTGTCACCGGACCAGGCTTTTACCATGTTCGTCGCGGCGTTAGAAGCAGCCCGTATCGCCGTGGTCCAGAAGGGAGGAAACCTCTATCAGGTGGTCCCCATGGGAGACCTTCCGCCAGAGCGGGGTGTGTTTGTCTATAAGCTGAGACATGCCAACGCGACTGATCTTGCCGCTGTTCTTACCAATTTGGTGGCACGCTCACAAACCGTGGCGCAGATCACACCTGGAACCCGTCCACCCGTCAGACCGCTGACGGAATTCGAGGCTCCGGTCCAAGTGTTTGCCGATAAGGCGACCAACTCCATCGTGATCAGTGCAACCAAACTCGCCTGGAGTCATCTCCAAGCCGTCATTCGTGACCTCGATATCCGGCGCAAGCAGGTCTTTGTAGAAGCGGTGATCCTGGAGGTCCAAGTGGATCGCCTTCGCCAAATCGGTACAGATCCGACTCAGGTGCTCGGTGCAGGAAAGACTGGTTTTATACAGGGAATCGGCGGGTTCAATAGAGCACCGGAAGATCTGGCAACCTTCGCCCAAGCGATCACCGGCGTGGCGGCCGGAGGAGCGACAGGCGGCGCAGCGCCGCTCCTGAATACGCTGAACGTGCGTGCATTCATGAACCTCCTGATGAACCTGACTGATACGAATGTCCTCTCCACACCACAGGTGCTGGCCGCCGATAACCAGAAGGCGAAGATTGTCGTCGGTGAAAATCGCCCGTTCCCAACCGGCCAGGCCCAAGGCATCACGGGGGGAACGCTCGTCACCATTGAGCGAAAAGACGTCGGCGTGACGTTAGAGTTGACCCCGCAGGTCCTCGACGGTGATTTGATTCGGCTGGAGATTAAGCAAGAGATTACGGCGATTGCTGAAAATGTAGCTCAAACCATTGGCGCTGGTTCAGCAAGTATCCCGGTTGGACCCACCACAACGAAGCGATCCATGGAAACGACGACAGTCGCGCAGGATCAACAAACCCTCGTCATCGGAGGATTGGTGCGTGACAATGTCACGCTGAGTGAAAAGAAAATTCCCGTGTTGGGAGACATTCCGTGGATTGGATGGCTATTCAAATCACAGAGTCGTCAGATTGAGAAGCTGAATCTCCTCGTCTTTCTCACGCCGCACTTAGTCCGAGACGACGCAGATGTGGTTGAATTGAACGCCAGAAAAGCTAGAGATATCAATATCTTGCAACGAGACAACCGGATTGAAGAACCGACGAAACTCAAGCAAGATGTGCTGGAACGGCTCGAACTCCCCTCAACAGTCCCTTCTCCTTTGACGGATAAGCCTAATAAGCCCTAAGACCGGCGTTCCTAACACAACCGCATGGGCTGTGTATTTCGTGAAGCCCGCTTCGCCCGCCCATCCCGCGTTGATGAGTCCGTGAAGTGTGCGAGGCGAGCGTTGTTCTATCTTGCGAGAAAGGTTGCACCTGAGCCATTCTTATTTGCGCTTCACGAATCAGGTTTCACGGCCCCATGGAAAAGCCATAGCCCCCCCTCCGAGGAATGGCCCCTGGCCCTCTACCGGGATAGACTGCGGCCTATGGAGGACACAACAATGGCTGACACGACCATTAACTGGCGAATCCATCCTCGGCTGCCTGTGGCCTATCCTGCGATATTCGGGGGTGCTCCATTTGTGGGAGAAGGGGTGGTGTCTGACCTGTCCGCAGCAGGCTGTGCCGTCACCTGTGAGCGAACCGTCCTCATGGGGAGCTACATTAAGCTGAGCGTCCTCCTGCCTGATCCGACCTCCTCCCTGTTCATCGAGCTAGGGAAAGTCCGCTGGGTCAAGGAACATACTTTCGGCGTCGAGTTCATTCGCCTGCCGATGATAACCCGTCACCGATTAGATCGAGTCATATCTCAAGCGCCGGCCCTAGACGTACACTGCTTGCCGGCATTGGTCTGAGCTTCAATAGAGCTCCTCAAATCAGCCCAATCGGCCCGGCCCGATCGCGCTACGCCAAAGGCTAGAATCCAATGAGAGAGCATAGGATCTAGTGGGCGCCTGCCACGACCTCGGCAAGCTGCTGCAGGACGAAGCTAGAGTCAGGACCTCGCAGGCCAGACAGATAAAGAGACGACAATCCCCCTAGCGTGAATGAAGCAATCCGCGATGTATTGGATGGAGAGGGAGAGATTGCTCTCAGGGTTGATGTTCAGCCAGGCCAACCCTGGCTGAACACCACGTTGCACCGCGATAAGAAACCGGCGTTACTTGTGTACGACTCTACGGCCTCACGTCAAAGTGAATTGACATGCCCGCATGCGCGAAGATCGTATCGATCGTGGATTCATAGCGATTACCAACAAGGTCCCCTCCAAAACAACACCCCCCCACAAAGGCATCAGCGGACTGCCCGAACCGATCTGTCGTCAGGTTGTCGTGATGGGCATGGATATACTTCGCCTCCGCAAACACGGACACGTACTTGAAGAGATGCGCCTTAATTCCGCCCACGCCCAGAAACGCGATCGTTGTATCCCGTTCTTCGGTGATGGCGCGGATAAAACCCGTCCCCCTTTGTGCACCTGGTCTCTGCGCCATCTGATGCGCGCCCACGCCGATCCCGACGTACGGAAACCACCGCCCGTTAGGATAGGCCTCGGAAATCGCCATGGGGTAGCGAATCAGAAAATTGGGGCCGACGTAGATGCCCATGTTCTCCGTCGTGGTGCCGCGATTGACGGACCCTGTAAAATTGCCTGGACTAGTCCCGGTAGGGTCA
>SWDG01000025.1:201313-221339 GCA_005116965.1 Nitrospira sp.
GTGGGGGACGATTGATTTGGCACGAGTCTACGGCTTCCAGTCAAAGTGAATCGACAAGCCTGCATGCACAACGATCGTATTGATCGAGGATGAATATGGATTAACAACTAGAACGCTACCCTCCGGCGCTGTTGGAAACGTGGTAAATCCGTCTGCTCCTGAGGACAACCCGTACCGATCCGTCAACAGCCCGTCATGATGGGCCTGGATATACTTCCCCTCCACAAACGCCGCCACGTACTTGAAGAGATGCGCCTTGATTCCTCCCGTTGCCATCCACCCGATCGAGGTATCCCGTTGGTCGGGGATGGCGTTGCTATTGAGATTACCCCCCGTCACACAACACTGACTCACTCCATGAGATCCACCTGGCCTCATCGCCATCTGATGCATGCCCACGCCGATCCCGACGTACGGAAACCACCGCCCGTTGGGATAGGATTCGGAAATCGCCAAGGGGTAGCGAATCAGAAAATTAGGGCCGATGTAGAGGCCCTGTATCTCCGTCGAGGTGCCACTATTCGTCGCGGGATCATTATTGTAAAAGTCCCGACAGCAGTGCACATCCGGATACCACAGAAAGCCGGTGAGTTCCACGCCAAGATCGAATCCTGCCAACTTGTGTCTGGTTGGGAACCAGAGCCCCAGGTTGCCACCAAGCGAGAATTTCGTCTGATAGTTCACATGCTCGAGTATCGTCGGCGCGGTCCCGGTCGGCGGCTGGACCCCGTCCGTGAACGTGGCGTCCGCGCTGCGCGGAATTCCCGCGCCCGCAAAAAAGGACATATAGGGCTCAATCGTCCCGGAGGACATGGTGGGAAGACCCGACGAGATCGCATAGGGATCGGCGACCCGTTGGCTGTACGGATCTTCCGCCCGGGTGAGATCCGACGAGCCGAGGACACAGAGGAGACACATCATCGCCGAAATTCTCACGTTCATTCAGCGTCCTCCCACGGTAAAACAACCATGTGCGTCGACGAATTTGAGTGGCACAACCTGCAAACCGTCATTCTCTCGTCGATGGTCAGTGCGGCGATCCGAGACGATGGCCTCTGCGTAAGATTCGGCTCGATCCCCAGTTCGGCTGGTGTGATTTCTTGACATAAGTATCCGACGATTGGAGCTATCGGTAAATCCAATATCCAAGCAGGCATGACTGTGGCCGGGATGTTTGACTGTTTCTCGATCCTTTGGCAGCCATCATCATGATTCGTTCCTCATATGGCTCAGGAACACCAGTGAACAATACATTGAAAGAGATGGCAATCACCGCACCTGCCTCACGGAGCAACGCTCATGGACAGGCTAAAAAGATGACGCCCACGAAGTGGTAGTGGAGGAGGAGGCCAACGGAAGAACGTACTCGGGGAACTACCGTCCCAACGCTTGTTTGACCGCCGCACCGATCTCAGCTGGATTCTTGACGACTTTGACCCCGGCCGCTTCCAGGGTTTTCATCTTTTCGGCTGCCGTCCCTTTGCCACCAGAGATAATGGCGCCGGCATGGCCCATGCGGCGTCCAGGAGGCGCGGTGATACCGGCGATGAAGCTGATGACCGGCTTCTTGACGTTCTTCTTGATGAACTCGGCAGCTTTTTCTTCCGCATCACCGCCGATCTCGCCGATCATGACAATCGCTTGAGTTTCAGGATCTTTCTCAAACAGCGGTAAGACGTCTACAAACCCCGTGCCGTTGACCGGATCTCCACCGATCCCGACACAGGTCGTCTCGCCCAACCCCAAGGTCGAGAGCTGGTGCACGGCTTCATACGTGAGGGTGCCGCTGCGAGAGACGACGCCCACCACGCCCTTCTTGTGAATGAAGCCTGGCATGATACCGATCTTCGCTTCATCCACCGTGATGACACCTGGGCAGTTGGGTCCGACGAGCCGGACATCCCGACCGCGCAGCGCACGTTTCACCTTCACCATATCGTTGACCGGAATACCTTCGGTGATGCAAATGATAAGCTTCACCCCGGCATCAGCCGCTTCGAGGATGGCATCAGCACAGAACGGCGGCGGCACGAAGATGAGCGAGGTATCGCACTCGGTCTTTTTCACCGCATCGGCCACCGTGTTGAACACGGGGATGCCTTCGACTTCCTGCCCGGCCTTCCCTGGCGTCACCCCGGCTACGACCTTCGTCCCATAGGCTTTGCACTGAGTCGCATGGAACGACCCTTCCTTGCCCGTAATCCCCTGTACCACCACTCGCGTATTTTTATTGACGAGAATGCTCACGGTTTCCTCTTTTCTTACCTTCCTTTTCAAGAAGGTGCGCCGGGTCGGTCTTCATACTGCGCGCATCCACCGAGCACCGACCCATGTCTGACAATCTAGTTGCCTCATATGTGCGCGGTGGGCGAGCATTGAAGACCGGCCCGGCGCACCTTTCGCTCACGCTGCCTTGCCAGTCAGTTTCACAATTTTTTGTGCTGCTTCCCAGAGATCATCAGCCACGTCAAGCTTCAATCCCGATTCGGCTAATAGTTTGCGGCCTTCCTCGGCATTCGTCCCCTGCAAACGCACCACCAGCGGCACGGTGATCTTCACTTCCTTGGCCGCTTCGATCACGCCGTGCGCAATCCGCTCACAGCGCACGATCCCGCCGAAGATGTTGATGAAGATGCCCTTCACGTTCGGATCTTTCAGGAGAATCCGAAAGCCAGCCGCCACCGTTTCTTTCGTCGCGCCACCGCCGACATCCAGAAAGTTCGCCGGCTCGCTGCCGGCCAGCTTGATGACATCCATCGTCGCCATGGCAAGGCCTGCGCCATTCACCATACAGCCGATGTTACCGTCCAGCTTCACGTAGTTCAGGTTGTTCGCGCCGGCTTCAATTTCCAGCGGCTCTTCTTCGTTGAGGTCGCGCATCTGCTGAACATCGGCATGCTTAAACAGAGCGTTGTCATCGAAGGACACTTTGCCGTCGAGCGCCACGATCGTCTTTTCCTTGGTGATGATCAGCGGATTAATCTCGACCATCGCGGCGTGCTTTTCCATGAACAACCGATAGAGGTTACCCATCATCTGTATGAAGGGATTCATCACGGCCGGCTCAATCGTATTGAGGCCGAGAGCGAAGGCGACATTACGCCCGTTGTAACCCTGGAATCCCACGGCGGGATCGATCAATTCCTTGATGATTTTCTCGGGCGTCTTTTCAGCCACTTCTTCGATTTCCATCCCGCCTTCGGTGCTGGCGATGAAGACAGGCCACCCGGTGTCGCGATCCACCAGGATCGACAGATAGAGCTCCTTGGCGATATTGGCGCCTTCTTCCATCAAGAGGCGGTGAACCTGGCGCCCCTTCGGACCGGTCTGATGCGTGACCAACGTCTTGCCGATCAACTCCTTGGCAAATCCGGCCACCGCGCCTTTGTCTTTCGTGATCTTGACGCCGCCGGCCTTGCCTCGCCCACCGGCATGGATCTGCGCCTTCACGACGAAGACCGGCGTATTGAGTTCATTGGCCCAGGCGGTCGCATCTTCGGGAGAGGTAATTTCCTTCCCTCGCGGCACCGGGACGCCGAACTGAGCGAACAAGGACTTGGCTTGGAATTCGTGGACGTTCATTTCTTAACCCCTCCCCTTTTCAGGACGGCGACGGGGATATTTCTCACTGCGCGCATCCACCGAGCACCGACCGAAATCTTAGAATCAAATTTAGCCTTGTGTGCGCGGTGGGCGAGCACAAGAAATGTCCGCGTCGCCGTCCTCTTACCCCACTTTTCTGGTATAGGCCGGCAGAATCATCGGCGAGATGACACCACTGACGTTGCCGTGCTTCTTGGCTTCGGCTCGGAACCGCTGCAAGTGCTTCAACGTGAGCTGACCCTGCTTCATCGATGCGACACGGCCAGCTGCCGTCAACCCGGATCGTTTGCCGTACACCATCAGGTCGAGCAGCGAATTTCCCATCAATCGATTGCGCCCATGCAGGCCGCCCGAAGCTTCACCGGCCACAAAGAGATTCTTCACATTCGTTTCTGAGTTGGTATCGATCTTCACTCCGCCGTTTTGATAGTGCAACGTTGGATAGATCAGCACCGGATCTTTGCTGATATCGATCCCGAACCGTTCGAACTGCAGCATCATCGCCGGAAAATGTTTCTCAACCGTCCCCGGTCCATGCTCAGCATCCAAGAGCGGCGTATCCAACCACACCCCAACGCGACCCGACATAGTGCGGATGCCACGGCCTTCCTCGCACTCCCGAATGATCGAGGAGGAGACGACATCGCGGGTATCCAGCTCGTTCACGAAGCGCTCGCCCGTGGCGTTCACGAGATGGCCGCCTTCGGATCGAATCCCTTCCGTTACCAGTTGCCCGATCAGTTGCTCAGGATAGACCGCCCCTGACGGGTGATACTGAAACGTATCGATGTGAGCCAGCTTGGCACCCATGCGATACGACAGGCACAATCCGTCGCCGGTGGCGCCATAGTGATTGCTCGTCGGGAACCCCTGGATGTGCAGACGACCGATGCCGCCAGTCGCTAAGATCACGCACTTCGCCGCCACGACCACATGCCGCTGATTATCCAAATCCTTGAAGATGGCCCCGGTACAGTTCCCCGCCTCGTCACTCAGTAATTCGATGGCGGCCGCAAACTCGAGCAACTGAATCTTTTGGTTGATGACCTCGTCCTTGAGCACGCGCATGATTTCGAGACCGGTATAGTCTGAGCAGGTCAAGAGCCGTGGCTTAGAACTGCCGCCGCCCTTTTTCACATGCAGATTGCCATCGGCCTGACGGTCGAACAGCACGCCCAGCTCCAGCAACCACTTCGCGATTGACGGCCCGTCCTCAACCATGGTCTTCAGAAGGGCATGGTCGTTCTCCATGTGGCCGCCCTTGAGCGTATCGATGAAATGCGTCACCGGCGAGTCTTCCGGTGCGACGGAAATCTGCATCCCACCCTGCGCCATCACGCTATTCGAGTCACCAAGCCGCAGCTTCGTCGCCAGGATGGTCTTAGCGCCGGCGCCGTGCGCATGCAGTGCCGCAGCGCACCCCGCTCCGCCACCGCCGATCACGAGCACATCGCAGGTGTAGTGCGCCGTGAGATCCGCATGGTCCTGTATGGAGCTGTCACCTTCTAGCAACGTCGCCAACTCCATGACGGTTTTGTCGCCCTCGTTGGGACCGAACTTGATCGGCCGGTAGGCGCTGGCTCTGAAATCCGGATGATATTTGTGAATCAGTTGATCGCGTTCGGTCGGAGCAAACTTCGGGATGGTCTGCTTACGGCGGGCATCCCGAGTCTTGTGGACGATTTGTTGAAGTGCGTGGATGTCCATGGGTCCTTAATCACAGGTCTACAGTCAGAGAGTCATCACGTCGTTCGGTTTACCACAGACGATACAACCTTGAGACTTTTCGACTGATTCATTTCACCGTCGCACAGTGTTCGGCCAGTTCCTTCTCGCTCATCTTCAGGACTTTGTCCCACTCCTCGTTGTATTGGCCGTCTTGGATTTCCTTAATGCGCACATCGAGGCCCACAGGCTTTTCTGAAAAATGCGCACCCTGCGCGCGACTGACATACAGCGCCACGAGATTCGGCGCAATGTCGGCAATGCACACCGGCGTACACATGCCGCACATGACGCAGTCCATGAACATCTCGGAGACGCTCTTGAAGTCGCCGAAGACGGCTTTCCAGACGCCCTCACGCACATCGATCTTCTGCGGGCACGCCTCCGTGCAGGCATTACAGTTCCGGCAAAGCGGCGCTTCCGGGTACAGATTAAAGAGATCTTGCTTGGGATCTTGAAGTTTCTGAAGCTCGTAGGTCGCCTTGCGGGCAGGGAACGGCGGCATCATCGTAAACGACATGCCATCTTGAACCGCCATCTGACAAGCCAGGCAGGTCCGGACTTTCGGATCATCTTTCGTGCGATAGTAGGTGGCACAGGCACCGCAGAAACCGCCGAGACAACCGACGCCACGCACAACGTCCATACCCGCATACCACATGGCTTTGACGACCGTGATCCCTTCCGGCACGTCCACTTTCTTACCGGCGATCTCGATCGTGACCATCCGAGGCGTCATCACCTCGGGCTGATCAATGACATTGGCATTGTCTTGGGCCATAGGCTCCTTCGTAACACACGAGGCGTAAGGAGCGATAGCCCCTCACGCCTCACAGTCAGTCGAAATTAAGCGATTGCATCGATGATCGCGTTCAAGGTCGCGCTCGGACGCATGGCCTTCGCGGCTTTGGCATCGTCCGGGTGATAGTACCCACCGACATCCTGCGGCTTACCTTGTGCGGCCAGCAATTCGCCGTCGATCTTCTTTTCGTTGTCGCCCAGATCCTTTGCGATCTTGGTGAATCGTTCAGCTATCCGCGTATCTGCCGTCTGCGCAGCCAAGGCCTGTGCCCAATAGAGGGCCAGGTAGAAGTGGCTACCACGGTTGTCGATCTCACCGACTTTGCGGGCCGGCGATTTGTTGCTCTCCAGAAACTTCGCATTGGCCTGATCCAGCGTGTCCGCCAGAATCTTAGCCACCGGATTGTTCCCCGCCTTGGCCAAGTGCTCCAACGATGCGGCCAAAGCCAGGAATTCACCGAGCGAGTCCCATCGCAGATAGCCTTCTTCCTGGAATTGTTGTACATGCTTCGGGGCTGATCCTCCCGCGCCGGTCTCGAACAAACCGCCGCCGTTCAACAGCGGGACGATCGAGAGCATCTTGGCACTGGTCCCAATTTCGAGAATCGGGAACAGGTCGGTCAGATAGTCGCGCAACACATTACCGGTGCAGGAAATCGTGTCCTTACCTTCCTTCATCCGCTCAATGGAGAGTCGGCAGGCATCCGCCGGTGACATGATCTTGATCTCGAGTCCGGCTGTATCGTACTTCGGCAGATAGGCATTGACCTTCTTGATCAACTCGGCATCGTGCGCGCGGGTCTTGTCCAACCAGAACACGGCCGGAGCACCGGTCGCTCGTGAACGAGTTACGGCCAGCTTCACCCAATCTTGAATCGGGGCATCCTTCACCTGGCAGGCACGCCAGATGTCCCCCGCTTCCACCTTATGTTCATGCAACGTGTTGCCGGCTGCATCCACGATGCGAATGGTGCCGGTACCCGGCGACTTGAAGGTCTTGTCGTGCGAACCATATTCCTCAGCCGCCTGAGCCATAAGACCGACGTTGGGCACGGTGCCCATCGTCTTCGGATCGAACGCGCCGTTCTTCTTACAGAACTCCACCACTTCATGATAAACGGGCGCATAGCAAGAATCGGGAATGACGCATTTGGCGTCCGCCGCCTTGCCATCCGGACCCCACATCTTGCCGCTATCACGAATGACCGGCGGCATCGACGCGTCGATGATGATGTCGCTCGGAACATGGAGATTGGTGATACCCTTGTCGCTGTTCACCATCGCCATCGGCGGCCGCTTTTGATAGACGGCTTGAATGTCCGCTTCGATCGCCTTGCGTTGTTCGTCCGGCAAGGACTTGATCTTGGCATAGACATCACCGAGACCGTTGTCCGGATCCACACCCAGCTTCTTGAACGTCTCGCCGTGCTTCTCAAAGACATCCTTGTAATAGACCGTCACGCCATGGCCGAAGATCTTCGGATCCGAGATCTTCATCATGGTGGCCTTCATGTGCAGCGAGAACAGCACGCCCTTGTTCTTGGCATCCTCGATCTGCTCTTCCAAGAACGTGCGCAGGGCCTTCACGCTCATGAAGGTCGCATCCAGCACTTCACCGGCCTGCAACGCGACTTTCTCCTTCAACACGGTGGTCTTGCCATCTGCGCCGACGAACTCGATCTTTGCCGTGGTCGCGGCGGGAATCGTGATCGACTTTTCATTCGAACGGAAGTCACCACTCTTCATGTGGGACACGTGGGTCTTGGAATCAGGACTCCAGGCGCCCATTTTATGTGGATGCTTTCTGGTATGGGCTTTCACGGACAACGGGGCTCGGCGATCCGAGTTGCCCTCACGCAGCACCGGATTGACGGCACTGCCTTTGACTTTGTCATAGCGAGTCTTGATGTCCTTTTCCTTGTCGTCTTTCGGATTCTCAGGATACTCAGGAAGCTTATATCCTTGCTTCTGCAATTCCTTGATGGTCTCTTGCAACTGCGGCAATGAGGCGCTGATGTTCGGTAGCTTGATGATGTTGGCTTCCGGTGTCTTGGCCAACTCACCCAATTCAGCCAATGCGTCATGCTGCTTCTGTGCCGGCGTCAAGTACTCCGGGAATACGGCGAGTACGCGGCCCGCCAGCGAGATGTCTCGCAATTCGACGGTCACACCTGCCGCCTTCGAGAAGGCATTGATGATCGGCAGAAAGGAATAGGTCGCCAGCATCGGCGCTTCGTCGGTCTTTGTATAGATAATTTTGTCTGCTTTGCTTGCCATAACGCTCCCTCTTGGTGTGACTGGTTTAGTTCAGCGCATTGAGCGCCGAACCCGCCTTGAACCACGCAATCTGCTGTGCCGTCATGCTGTGGTTCGCCTGGATGGTGAGCGCGTTGCCATCCGCCTTGTGGATCGTTACCTGCACCGGCTTGCCAGGAGCCAGACTGTTCAGCCCCGTCACACTGATGCGGTCCTGCTGCTCGATCTTCTCGTAATCCTTCGGATCAGCGAAGGTCAACGCCAAGACCCCCTGTTTTTTCAAATTGGTCTCATGGATGCGTGCAAAACTCTTGGTGATGACGGCTCGCACGTTCAAGAACCGTGGAGACATAGCCGCGTGCTCACGGCTGCTGCCTTCGCCGTAATTTTCATCGCCGACGACAATCGACCCAATACCTTGGGCTTTGTACGCTCTGGCAATTTGCGCCATCGTGAGATTGGCTTCGCCGGTCAGGATGTTCGTACCCTTCCCCGGCTCTGACGAAAATGCGTTATTCGCCCCTAGGAACATATTGTCGCTGATCTTGTCGAGATGTCCCCGGAACTTGAGCCAGGGACCGGCCGGGGAGATGTGGTCGGTTGTGGTCTTCCCCTTGGTCTTGATCAGCAGCGGCAGCTTGTCGAAATCCTTGCCGTCCCACTTAGGGAACGGCTGCAATAGCTGCAATCGCTCACTGGTCGGTGGTATGTCGACGGTCAAGTTCGAACCGTCTGCCGCAGGCTCAACATACCCCTCTTCGCCCTTAGCAAAGCCCTTGGCCGGCAATTCCTCGCCCACCGGCGGCTGGAACTTGAATTCTTTTCCGTCCGCGCCCTTGACCGTCTGATTCACCGGATCAAAGCCCAGATCGCCGGTGATGGCATAGGCGGTCACAACCTCCGGACTAGCGAGAAACGACAGCGTTTCACTGATGCCGTCGTTGCGGCCTGGAAAATTCCGGTTGAAGGAGCTGACGATCGAATCAGCCTTACCCTTCACGCCATCAGCCCGTTTCCACTGTCCGATGCAGGGGCCGCAAGAATTGGACAACACGGTGCCCCCCAGCTGCTCGAACGTGTCCAAGAACCCATCACGCTTCATGGTGTGATAAATGCGCTCGGAGCCAGGCGAGACCAAAAACGAGGCCTTCGCCTTCAAGCCGGCTTTGAGCGCCTGTTGCGCGATGTGCGCCGACCGGCTGATGTCTTCATACGACGAATTGGTACAGCTGCCGATGAGCGCCGCCTTCAACTCGACCGGGTAACCCTTCTCTTGCGCTTCCGCCTTCAACTTCGAGATCGGCCTGGCCAAGTCCGGTGTATGCGGTCCGACCACATGCGGCTCGAGCTTTGAGAGATCGACTTCCACGATTTGATCGTAGTACTTCTCCGGAGACTGATAGACTTCAGGGTCGGCCACGAGCAGATTCTTCTGCGCCGTCGCCAAGCTCGAGAGATCCGCGCGATCCGTAATATTCATGTAGGCGACCATCTTCTGGTCGAAGGGGAATACCGACGTCGTCGCCCCGAGCTCGGCGCCCATATTACAGATGGTGCCCTTCCCTGTCGCACTGATCGTCTCGGCGCCAGGACCGAAGTACTCAACGATCTTGTTCGTCCCGCCCTTCACAGTGAGCAGGCCACAGAGATAGAGGATCACGTCCTTCGCCGATGCCCACCCACTCAGCTTGCCGGTCAGCTTCACACCGATCAATTTAGGATGGAGGACTTCCCAAGGCAGCCCGGCCATGACTTCTCCGGCATCAGCCCCACCGACGCCGATTGCCAATCCTCCCAACCCGCCACCGTTTGGCGTATGCGAGTCGGTGCCGATGATCAGACAGCCAGGGAATGCATAATTTTCCAGCACGACTTGATGGATGATTCCGGCTCCCGGCTTCCAGAAACCGATGCCATATTTCTTCGCGGCGGACGCGAGGAAGTTATAGACTTCCTTGTTCTCGTCCAATGCGCGCGTCAGGTCCTTCTGCGAGCCCATTTCAGCACGGATCAAGTGGTCGCAGTGGATCGTGCTCGGCACCGCAGCTTTCTTCTTGTTCGCCTGCATGAACTGCAGCACGGCCATCTGCGCCGTCGCGTCTTGCATCGCAACTCGGTCGGGACGGAGGGCCAACATGGCTTTGCCGCGCTCCCAGTTCTGCGTCTCGAAGTTGTCGGCATGCGAAACCAGAACCTTCTCAGCCAGCGTCAAGCCACGGCCGAATTTCTTTCGAGCCTTGTCAAAGACTCCCGGCATCTTGGCATAAAGATTCTTGGCGAGATCCATCGACATAGTTTTCTCCGTTTTTTGAATTTTTAGCTCTGGAACACGCCGTTCGTATCTCGTGAAGCCCGCTTCGCCCGCTCAGCGAGGCGAGCGTATCTCGTAAATGACCTGCGCTTCACAAACGACGCTTCATGTTTCACACTACTTTAACGGTGGCACTTCCCGCCTCTTGGGCGCCGCGTAGTTCACCAGGTAATCGAACAGCCGGATCAAGCGGCTGTCCTGACGTTTCTGATCGACCCAATGGCCGATCAAGCCGATCGTCCGCGAGAGGATGAAGAAACCGTTCAAACTATCGACCGGGAATCCGATATCGACCAACACGGCCGCCATCGTCCCATCTACATTCAGAATGAGGTTATCCTTCTTTGCCGCCGTCACCTGCTCTACTTGTAGTGCAAAATCGAGGCACGGGGTCTTGATGCTCAAGCTCTTCACATAACCGACCAACTCCTTCACCCGCTTGTCAGGATTGCGCAAGCTCTTTACACGATGGCCGATACCGGGCACAGGACCATGATTCTTCTTCATGTAGGTCAGGAATTCGTCAACCGTCATCTTATTGTCGACGGCATGCTTAAAGAACCGTCCGGCATCGGTGACAGCACCGCCGAAGCGTGGACCGATCATGATGAGGCCGGCAGCTACCGACTGCGACAGGCCGATGCCCGCGCAGGCCGCAAGGATTGTCCCATAGGCGCCACTGACGCACGGGCCATGATCGGCTGAGAGCATCATGATGCGCTTAATGATTTCCGCATCCTGTTTGGAGATCAGCCGTTTGTCCCAGAGCAAGCCGATGACGTGCGGGATTTCATAGCCCTTATTGATAAGCTCGGAGGCCGGATAACCGTCGTAGCAAGGCTCGTCGCCACGATCGTCGCTGATGGTCGTGCGAATCAGCGGCGCGACCATGACTTCGTCCGCCTTCATCGCCTCTTCGATCGACTTCGGCAGACGCGGCAACACAGCTGGCTCAACCGGCTCCTTTACCTGGCCGGACTTGAGCAACTCCTGATAGGTGTCCTTGATCGCCGGACCGAGCGCTCCGAAAGTCGCAGGAACGATTGCACCTGATTTCTTGAGTGCATCGGATTTCGATCGGGCTGAACCTTCGCCCTTCATGCCTTCCTTGGCGCCGGCATGCCCGAACTTCATGCCCTTCGGCAGGCTCTCCTGGCAGAACCCGGAGACCACACCGATCAGCTTCACCCGACGCTTCTTCGCGCCGTACCACTCGGCAGCCCGCTCTTCGAGATCGCCGCCCATTTCGCCGACAACGACGACGGCTTTCGTCTGTGAATCGTTCTCAAACATTTCGAGGTAGCTCACGTAGTCAGTACCAGGATAGGCATCGCCACCGATACCGATCGCCGTCGTGATGCCGTCGGCAAACTGCGAGCAGATCCAGATGATTTCATTCGAGAGACCGCCCGACTTAGTAATGACGCCAAACGAGCCCTCTCGATAGAGCTTTGACAGGACAAGATTGTCGAACGCGCCGCCGATCACACCCAACCGGCACGCGCCGGCGGAGATGATGCCGATCGAGGACGGACCGTTGAACACCTTCCCCAGTTTGCGCGCATGAGCACCGAGCAGCTTGGCGTCTTTTTCCGGCACGCCTTCGGTAATCATCGACACCACTTTAATGTGCGCATCGTCCAGCGCTTCCATGCCACCCTTCATCGCACGGTCCGCGCCGATATAGACGAGGCTCGTATTGATGGTCGGATGATTCTTCGTTGCTTCCGCGATGGTCTTATAGATCGGAATGGCGATGAGGCCGCTGCCGTAGGGCACTTCATTGGTCTTGCCGGCGTCAGGTGGATACACGAACGCTTCAACGTTGAGCGGGCGCTTGATTAGGTAGCAAAACTCCGCCATACGGCGGGCTGCATTGACACCGGCAGCGCCTCCCTGAATCACCACGCGGGTGTCTTTATTGGCCAGAATGCTCATCGAAAATCCTCCAACAGTGAAGCTTTCAGCGGTCAGCATTCAGCCGACAGCTGATGGCTGATAGCTGATTACTCTTTTACTTGTGCAGTGCTTTGTCGACGATATCCGTCAGCGGGGTGTTGCGATCGAAGACGTTGATATCGAAACCTTCGTCCTTCAGCGCGCGCATCGCGTCCAACCCTTCTTTTTCACGCGGCCCGCCGCGGCGCACCCAAATCTTGACACCCTTCAACTTGCCGTCGCCCTTGGCCTTACGGAAGCCATTGATGATGCCGCCGAATGTTTTCTTCACGTCGGTAAAGTTGGCAATCGCCCCGCCCACGATGATGTTCTTGATGCCCGGCAACGAACAGACTTTTTCCGTCAGCACTTCAACGGCCCAATCGGGGGGATCGCCGGAGTACTCGGCATAGTTCGCCAACTTCCCGCCTCGCGCCACAACGGCGTCGGAATAATAGACGCTGGCACCGCCGCCGGCCGGCAGCATCGCCGTATCGCCGCCTGGAATTTCGATGAATTTGACAGACCCTTTGATCTTGCTGTCGACGGCCATGACTTCCATTTCGTCTTTGCTGTACGAACGGCCGAATTCCGCAGCGAACTGGAAATTCCAATCCGGGTGGCGAAACTTGGCGTCACCATCGAGCAATGTCACGGCATCAAGCGCGACCAACTCGCCGTCGCTCTCGCGGGTCACGACGGGATTCACCTCGAGATACTGCGCATCTTCGCTGTCGAAGCAGCTAAACATCTTGCCGGCAAAGTCGGCCATCTTCTTCGCCAATGAACCGGTAAAACCTGCCTCCTTGGCGAGCTTTTCAAGCGCTTCGTGAGAGGGAGCCTGTCCCACGTCAAGGCACAATCGCTTCACGCGGTCCCAGTTCGATTCAACTTCGATCCCACCGCAGTTGGCCACGAGAATCTCGCTACCCTCGCGAGTCGATTTCACGGCGCAATAGTATTCCTCTTTGTGGGCAATCATTTCAGAGACGATGACTTGCGAAACCGTAATGCTGCCGACCTGGCGGCCGATCATCTCTTTCGTCGCCGCTACGGCACCGGTCAGATCGAGGCCCACCTTCACCAACCCAAGCTTAAACCGGGAACCGAGCGCTTCATGCGCTTTGGCGACCAATTTACTCTGCTTCATCCAGTCGTTGACGTGACCAAGCTTGGAGAGTTCGTCCGCAGAGGTCACAACCGCATACTGTGGGACGTGAATTCCCCACTTCTTCATCAGTCCCATCCCGGGACCTTCCAACACCTTTGCCATGAGAGTTCTCCTTCGTATTCAACTGAGCCGATCAGGGAGCCGGATTGTAACGGAAATCAACGGGATGACTCAAGACACCAGAGGAACTAAAATGAGGCGGATCAAAAGGCCTAGCGTGGAAGTTTTCGGTCTATTTCCTACTAAGCATGTAGAATATAAACGATTTGCCGTATCTGATTATTACTTTGTAGACCGAAGAGACTGGCATCTGAGGCAAAAATATGCGCTCCGCTCCCCCTGAAAACGTCGGATGACCCCGCCACAGCGATTGGGACAGGGTAGCCCCGCTTTGCCATAGACCAGATGCCGCTGCTTGTATTGCCCTTCTGTTCCATCGGGAGCAAAAAAATCTCGGACGCTCGATCCGCCACAGGCAATCGCCTCATGGAGCACCTCACACATGATCTGGTAAAGCTTTTCAACCCTGGCCACCGATAGTCTGCTGACCTGAACATGCGGGTGCAGACCGGCTCGAAAGAGAATTTCATTCGCATAGATATTCCCGACCCCGGCGATGACTTGTTGATGCATCAAGAGCGATTTGAGCCGGCCACGTCGCGCGTGCAACAACCTCACAAAGTCCTGCTGCGACGCGGAGAGCGGATCCAGTCCAAATCGGCGGGTGCGGTAGCGATCAAGTCCTGCCCTATCCAGCAGCGACAGTCGCCCAAACCGACGGGGATTCCAGTACCGTAATTCCGGTTCACGAGTGTCTTCAAATATCATCTTCACATGGACGTGCTGTGGGTGTTTTGTCGGCGTGGACTGGAACAGGAGGAGTCCGGTCATCCCAAGTTCGGCCACGACATAGCGACAGACCTTGTCCTTCACAAATCCAAGGGCCACACTCTTGCCAAATCGCTCGACAGACTGCAGGCTGGCGCCGGGATACCACGATACGGTCGAGAATCCCTCGCGCACGATATCCGTCCGTCCGACCCACACATCGCCTAATGGCGCGCCGAGGAGACGAGAACGGATTTGTCGAGCCACGACTTCTGCTTCCGGGAGCTCCGGCATCACTCATCCAGATTAAAAGATGGAAAGACATGCCATTACGCCATGAGGCTTGGAGGAAAGGCAAGACGGTTGAGGGATGAAGAAAAGGATCAGTACGGAAGGATGACAGGATTACGCGGCGCGGCGGAGTTGGCGCACCTGTTCAATGGCGACCTGAAGATTCGGCAGCGGCATGGCTCCGGGCCGCCGGGCCATGATTAACTTCAAAACCTCATCGTAGGTCAGGCCTCCCACGCAACAAAGATAAGCCATGACCACGGATACGGAGCGGCCCATTCCCGCCCGACAACAGACCAACGCCATGCCTTTTGAGGCACGAGGCTCCAGCCATCGCACCGCTTCCGCTAGCTTGGCAGGGTCAACCTTGGCAAATTCTCGAAAGGGAATCCGATGATAGTCCACCCACGCGGCCGGTGTGATCGTAAACTCTTCAGCTACGAGGAGGAGCGTGCCGACCACCTCAGGTGGCCCTTTCGCATCATCAATGCTCCCGACCAGCAGACTGTCCGTTATCATATGCATTGCGTTGTCAGTATATCGCGACTCTAATAGGCGTCAAGCGTTCTCGCGGCTCTGTCGTGGCGGTTGCGATTCCATTTCCCTGCCCGCTATACTCAACCTCGTCAATTGGGGAACGAATTTCTTCATCCTATGGTCACTATCACTCAACAGGAAGTAGAACGGCGTCTGAGCACGGTCCAATGCGCCATCTGCAAACAGTCCAGCTTTGCCATCGACGAACGGTTCATGGGAACCGATGGTGACTGGCGGGGCATCTGCAAAAAATGCTTCTACACCTTCCCCGTCTATACCGATATGGAGTTTTATGTCCGGACACAGCCGGACGTGCCGTTTCACTTGAAGGAGATTTCCTGCACGACCTGCAACCATCGCGGAGTCGACCTCGACTTCCGGGCTACGTTATCCGTCCGGGAATCCATCTACTTCGTGACCTGCAAGGGCTGCAAACGACAGTTCCCTGAGAAATCGTCACTGGAAGCGTTTGAATAAGTCAGCCACGGCACTCCCTGCTGGTGTATACTGCTCGTATGAGTGACAATCCAAAACAGCCAGACCAGTCTTTGCCGGAAGAAAAGCCGAAGGTGAGAAAAGAAATCCCCCTCATCGCTATTCAGGATGATGATGCGGTGATGGCCGAGGAAATGGCGGATCTGTTCGAGGAAGACAAGGTATCCCACCAGCACGGCAGCTCGGAGCCGGAAGCGGACTAGCCTGCCAAGCGCACAGCTTTCTGCTCAATCAACCTTTCAATCAATCGAAATGAGCAGGGCTGCATTCCTGCTCTGCTCAACACTGTCTTAAAATGATGGGGGGGGCTGAACCCTGCTCCTAAGACCTATCGCTGCAGAAGAAAAACGCTCCCTACTTATAAGGAACCAGAAAGCTTTCAACTCCTGTGATATTCTTCGAGAGCATCACGCAAATCTTTGGTCACACTCACTGCCCTATTGTAATCGGCTATCTCATATTTCTCGTATTCTTGATGGTCCAACTCGTATATGTGAATTCCAGTTCGCTTTTCCCATAGCCAATGCAACTCATCACAAAGGTCACTAGTGACGATTCCTTTAGCAGCCATGCGATTTGTTCTTTCACAGAAACTATGTTTCTTCCCAATAGTTCCCTTTGTCCCATGAATAGCCATGCTCTCACAGATTGACGCTCTAAGGATAATGGCATTTTTTATTACCATTTCCTTAGCTGTTCCGGCTAAATCGGTACGGTTTAGGAGCCATCTTAAAACATCGGATAATATAAGCGTATAGCTCAAATTTGTTTTCAGAGTATCGCTCTTGATAAAGCCTAGGCGACTTCGATATTGGGTTGCTGTGCGTAAGAAGCCACGGGGAAATCGGATTTTCCCATCTGGATGGTTCTTTTGATTGAGATAGAGTTGAATTGCTTGGAGGTTATCATTCGCAGCTTCTACTACAGCTCGTAGCTGGTCATCATTCTCAATCAATATAGCCTCCTGGCATGTCTTCTAATGGCAGGGATGACCGTTAGTTGCTCCATTCCGCGTCCACTGCACTGGCAATGTCGGAAAAGATTGAGCCACTCATTGGAGGGCAATTCTCAGAGTAACCTGAGCCATTTACATTGAGAATGGTCTCATTGGTTTTGGCATCCACAAGATCGACGCTAATATGGTCAAACTTATAGCCTCCTCCGAAGCATCTGTTCGCCCAGTTGTACGGAGCATAACCATTGATAATCAGAACATAGCGAGCTTCAGCCTCATTAAATTGCTCTAGTCTATTACTCGCAGTTTGCTCCGTTACCCGAGTACGAGAACTCCATCGTAAAATGCGAAAGCCTTTGGTCTTCAGTCTGTTCTGCACTTCGACGACCCATGGAGCGTTCGGCGCATCAAGGGCAATCACACGCGGTCCTTTGATCTTACCCTCGCTCACCTGCACTACGTGCCCCGTAGCGCAACCCGTTACAAGTACTATGGTCATGATGCCAGTAACGCTCTTTATCATTAAACTTCCTCCTCGCAACTGCACCGCAGCATGCTGTGAGACTGCTCCAACTGCCATAGACTATCCTGCAGCGTATCACCATCAACATCCAATTCAAGTTTCTTGATTCTTTTATGTGAAAAAAAGAAAGCGGGAGGAGGATGGAGGGTTCAGCCCTCTGAATCGGTCAAACCCTGCTGAACAACTCGCTTTGCGTTCAGTCGTCGAACCTTGTTGCTCTCCCGTTTGGCATCAACTTTTCGCTCCCAATAGGCGCCACGTCCCTCCTTCGGTCCAGCATGTTCTGTCTTTTTGGCTCGTCCAGCCATGCGCCACACACGCTTTCCCGCCTTGATCCCGAAAAACAAGTCCTTCCGGCCAGGGAAGGGAATCGGAAATACCTGTCAAGGTTGCGAGCGGTTCGTCGGCAGGAAAGCAGTCAGAAGTCCCAGTTGGCTACGCCGCGCTTTTCTTGAACAACGCGACGAGCACCTGCTTTGTCTTTCCTACGCTGCGACGGTTCTTGCGAATCCGGTCGAGTTCACGCGCGGTATCGGCAGTAACGTACGACTCGTGACAACGGGAACAGTGTACGGTCGGGATGTTCTCGATGACGACGAGCGTATCGCCACGACCAAAGCTTTTGGTTGTTTTCTTTATGACTGGTGCCTTTGCTCCGCAGAAATCACACTGCATCATTCTTCCTCCCGATCGACGGTGAGGATCACCGCCTTCCTCGTTGGCCCCACCTTTAAGACAACGTGTACAGATTCTCCAGAACAGTCCGTTCCAGTAAGTATATATTTTCGTTCTCTGGTCGCTCGATCACTTTGTCGCTCGATAATTTTCCCAGTTAGGATAGCATGCTCGACGTCTTCGGCTTGCACGTCATCCTCACCCATCTCCTCAAGGGCATGGATAGTGATGATGTACTGACGTTTCCTGATCAGTGAACGGAGTTCTTTCAGCACCCGCTCAAGCATCTGATTTCATTCTACGCCGTACCATTTTTGGGCTCAAGGTCAGTTTACCGATGTACTGTTTACATAGCGGCGTTGCGTGGCTATTTCGGATTCGCCCTACTACGTCAATGTATAGACTTCATGCTGGACGAACGATCTGTACTGCTGCATCTCGCTCGATCCGCCCCAACGCTGACACCTTGCCGGCCTTTTCTTTGTGTGCAATCCGTTCGACTTGCACGATCGCCCCACGATGCCAATCATCAAAAGCCACGTTCTGAGGCGAGGCGAGGCGATCCTGCCGGCCGATTTCTGGCCGTCCAGTCTCGTTGCATAGCCAGGCCCGCTTCTCGCCTTTCAGTTCCCGCAGTTCGCTCACAACTCGATAGACATCCAGACGTCGGTCAACGATGGTCTTCCCGTCCTTTCGAAGCAGCAGATAGGAAAACTTCAACGCGTCTTTGATGAAGCCGACCTCGCCGTCGATTTCCTGGATCGATACCGGAGGTTCCCAGGCCCGCTCCTCGTGGCACCAGTCGTAGGGGTTCACTAGAGCCGGACAACTATTTTCATGCAGGCAGGGGCTATAGACGGTGCAGCACTTCTCTTGGAGCAATCGGTCGCGCACCTGGTGCAGCGCACGGGAGGTTTCTCGTAAGGCCGGCTCCACGATCATGATCGTGCCCTGCGGTGCGAGAAGCCCCAATAGTTCCGTCACAAGACGACTTCGCATCGCGATCGGATCTGTCGCATCCGCATGGATCTCGTTCAGGCAGTTCGCGAGAATGATGAGATTGAATGGAGCCCTCGGTTCAACCTCTTTTACCCACCCAGTCCGTCCTACATCTGCCTTGCACGTTTGCAGACTCGTGCCGCTCAGATCGGCTGTTCGGCAATACTTACTCCAGAGGCTTTCGGCTTGGTGGAGTGCCGTCATTGAACGGTCTACGGCCACGACTGACAGCCTAGAGACGCTCCCTCGCCTATGCCACCAGTCGAGGACAGCAAGTGCCCCAGTCCCAGGCCCAGAGCCTACGTCCAGCACCGAGAATGGTTCGTCAGCCTGGTGTACCGGCATCTCCTCGAGAAGCACTTGGATCTTTGACAGATTCACCGGCAGGAAATAGTTGAGATACGCCGCAGCAAGGGTGGGCGATTCAAGATAGGAGTGGCTCAATGCACTTCGCCCTATTGTGAAGAGCCTTGAGAGTTCAAGAACCGCAGATGAGAGACGCTCTCGTGAAACCCCTTCGCTCTTGACTACATTCTCAATCACACTCAACAACAGGGACGAGACGGTGACATTGTGGCTGTACATAGGCCTAGTGTATGCTCACCCTATTAGGGAGGACAACTATGACGGATGATATCCTCAAGGCCTATAAAGAGGTTGAATCGGCCGTGGAGCGCTATATCGGGCTGCTACACGACCATGTCATCATGTTACAAAACGTCGAGCCACCCGGTTCGGATAAGGTCATTCGACTGACTGCCGGCTCGAAGGCCATGACCGATAGTGCAGGAATCTATCTGTCCTATGCGAAGTATGTGGCCTATGGGATGCCGAACAGCGAGGAGATGATCGAGGACGAGATTCAGGGGTAACAACGTCGCTCGTATTTCGTGAAGCGTTGTTCGTTGAATGCTTACG
>SWDG01000025.1:221439-246106 GCA_005116965.1 Nitrospira sp.
CGCCGCTAGATGCTGCGCATGAAGTGAGCAACTTCCTCAGGATTGACGCCGCCCATGATCTGCGACATCGCAACGTTCGTAGACTTCTTACCGCTCACACCTGATTCCACTTCGTCCACGATCAACTCCACCGGCATCGACTGACCACCGTACACACGCGGGCCACCGATGATCTTTGCGTTGGAGAAACCGTAGATGGCAGTCGCCACTTCCTTGGCCAGCCAGCCGACGTAGTTGAATTCCGGCACCACGATCAGCTTGGCCTTGCCGCACAACTGGCGGAGTTCTTTGGTCGGGAATGGACGGAGGGAGCGGACCTTGATCAATCCGACCTTCATGCCCTTTTCCTTACAGAGTCGAACGGCTTCGCGCGACTGCGCGGCAGCGCTGCCGGATGCAATGATGAGCACTTCAGCATCATCGACGTTCTCCGCAGTGAGCAATCCGCCCATATACCGATCGATGTATTTGCGTGACCGTTCGACCGCCGCCCATACTTCTTGTTGCCAGACAGCGTGAATGTTATACGCCATAAAGTTCGACTTCTGGACCGGGGCATCACGGGAAAGACGCGCAGGAGGATTTTCTGCATCCAGCACGGGAACGGCCCCGCGCCAGGCTTCACGTGGCGGGAGCTTGATGCCACGATCTTGCATGCGCACATACCCACGAGCATGGGTGACGAAAAACCCGTCGCAGCAGACCCCGACGGGCAACGTGACATCATTCATTTCGCTGATCGTGAAACCGGCCATCGTGAAGTCAAACATGTCCTGCTGATTCTCAGCATGAAACACGATCATGCCGCAGTTGAGCAGATAGGACACTTCAATGTTGTCCGGTTGAATGGCCAATGGAGCATTGACGACACGACAGGTAAACATGGCAACAGCCGGAAGACGGTGGCCTGGCCAGGAGGCGATGCCTTCAAGACCTCGCAACGTACCGGGACCGGCCGTCGCAGTATAGCAACGGACGCCTGAACGTGAGCCGCCAGCGATAGCCGCCATCACACCAACTTCTTCCTCACCTCGATAATATTCTTTCACATAGCCTTCGCCATAGAGCACACCGACGAGCTGCATAGTTTCGCTCTGCGGGGTGATCGGATAGGCAATAGCCAAATCCACATTCGAACGACGGATTGCTTCTTTTGCAGCCTCGCTGCCGGTGATGAATTCCTTTGTCCGTGGCGCCTCATAAAACATATACTCCGGCGTCACTACCCGCTGTCTTTTCGCTTCGCCATGTGGATCTTTTTTTGATGCACTTGGCGCTGGTGCTACGCTGGTAATTGGGTCGCCTTGCGGATTTGTCTTCACTTCAGTCTCGCTCATAATTGCACCTCGTTGGCTAGTTCGAGCATTGCCACTCGGCCTTATCCTTCCCGCTTCATCTGCTCGGCAGAATGACCAAACATTGCTGCGCTCCCCGTCCCACCAGGAGTCGGAGCAAACGCCATTGGATTAGTGTGAGTCTTACCGCCATGCACCTTTGATTGTGTGCCCGTAAAACGGACATTTTCGCCGCTCTCCGGCAGCTTGATTCCTAGCTCCTCACGGACACGCTTGAAAATCTGGGCGATACGCTTGATCTTGAGCGTATCGGAGTCTCGAATCGTCAACATCGCATCCTCATGACCTTGCTCCGCGCAAACCGCCATGGTGCAGCAATTGGTGCCCGCCCTGATCATCTTCAGGGTGAGATTCGCATAGTGACAATGGACACCGATAAAGATGCAGGCTTCGATCTTATTGCCCCAGATCGTCAGATTTGGATGATTGGGGTTGATCACTTCTTCAGGATCAATTTTCGGGTATTTGGGCCGATAATCCGGCATAGGGATGATCATTACTTCAGGAATCTGGGCCGCAATTTCAAGCGTGGCCTTCGCCTTTTCTACGGCATGATCGTTCCACGCCCACAAGAGCAGGGGACCTGGAAAGATCGTCGCATTCGGGCTCGTCAGCATTTTGCGAGCCATCTCTTCAATGACTACCTCCTCATTCGGCTCAAGGAGGCCATAGTACAACCCCTGTCCGGGATCCGGCAAGGCTACACCTAACTGGGCCGCAGACGGCGGATGGAACCCTGCTGGACCCGGCACGATGATTCGCTCTCTGGTATCTTGTGTAATTGCCACGCCTGACTCCCCTTCCTTACCCAACCATAGGGCTCGCAAGCACTGCAGTCGTGCTCTTGTCTCCGTAGGTAATATTGTCCGTCAACGCTGCCTTCGGCAACTGATCGATCATGGTCATCTTAATGGCATTGTTCTTGGCCAGGCTGTCACAGACCCATACGCACAGGGCACAGCCTTTACACCGGTCTACTGCGATATAGGCAGACCCGTACTTAAACCCTTGTTCTTTGCCCATCTCTTCACTGTATTGAATTGTGTTGGCTTCCGGACAGTATTGCGTGCAGAGCTTACAGCTCTTCGATGCACAAATTTCAACATTGACATTGGCTACAAGGTACATAAAGACTCCTTTGTGGCTCGGCTACGCAGTGGCAGTGGCCGTCTCAGTAGCCACTGGCTCTTCTGCGCGTTTGACATCGGGCGCTGCCCAACCGTGATCGACGGCATAGTTCCATCCAGCCCGCATGACGGCGACGTTCTTATCGATCAGCTCCTGTTTTTTCTTGAACTTCCGTTCAACGACACTATCGAGCGCGGCAGTACCACCGGATACCACAAAACCTTTACCGAGGAATCGGTCCTTGACGGCCAGATCCAACCCCACCATATTCGTAAGACCTGTAATCGCACCGATACAGCCCATGAGCGCCATGTTGGTGGCGAGGTCCATGCCTGCGACTTCCAACGACATCTTCGTCGCTGGAAAGTAATAGAGTTTCACGCGACGTTCCTTCAGCTCAGCCGCCTGATCGCGATGAAGATTCATCGGTCCATCATTGTTGATCAACGCAATCCCATCTTCTTTTAAGCCGAAGTAGAACGGCATCGTGTACGATTTGCCGTGGGTAATGACCTGAGGATGGAAAATAATGATGATGTGAGGAAAGGTGATTTCGCCAATCTCATAAATCGGCTCGTCCGATACACGGACATAACTTTCGACCGGCGCCATCCGTTTCTCAGACCCATAGAATGGTACGATCGTGCTTTCGCCTCCGGCATTGATCACGGCCGTGCTCAGGATGTGCGACCCCGTCACGACGCCCTGTCCGCCGACACCTGCCATTCGAATGTTGAAGCGCTTTGCCATTGTGCAATCTCCTTCGGTCGCTTAGGCCTTGTTGGGAATCGCGGCAGCTGGCTTGGGGAGGAACTCCTTATAGCCATAGCGCTCGGCAAGATACTGCTTGGCCTCTTCGCTGACATACTCGGTGAACTGGTATCGATCGTTCTCGACCGTCTTCGCATCTTCCATCACCTTGTCGGTCGGAATGGCGTATTCAATATTGCAAGAGGTATACGCCTGAATATACGTTGACCCGACTTCGCGAGCGATCAACACCGCTTTCTTAATGACGCTTTCGACACGGCGCGGATTATTGGGCACGACTGTCGCCACATACGCACAACCCGCGACCTTGGCCATCTGCAGCATATCCATCTTCTCAAACTTCTTACCGAGAGGAGCCATTTTCAGGACGGCACCTCGGTTGGTCATACCACTTTCCTGCCCACCGGTATTCCCATACACCTCGTTGTCCAACATGATGGTCGTAAACCGTTCCTTGCGGAACCACGAATGGAGCACCTGCTGGAAACCGATATCCGCAGTACCACCGTCTCCGGCCATCACAACCACATCCTTCGGCTTATCGCCGAAACGAAGACGGAGTCCGCGAGACAATCCACTCGCGACTCCATTTTGGTCACCATAATTGCCGTAGACAAATGGAATCGCAGCCTGAGAGATGGCCAGACGACCGCAACCGGCCGTCCCCACAGTAATGGTATCTTCGGGATTGGGGAAAGCAATGATAGCAAGTCTTATGAAGAGCGTCATCGCGCAACCGGCACACATAGGGTGTTCTTCCAATGCTTCCTTGAAGCTCCCCATCTGAGAAACAGTGACCTTCTTCCCAAAAGGCCCATGTTCGACCATGTCTCGATATTCTTTTGGCATGAACCTTTCAAATCCATTGGAAAACTTGACATAATCAAGACTCATCAGGCACCTCCCTTATATATCGTTGGCAACGGCCGACCGCTGCTCATCATTTTTTACACTGCCGACATGCACCGAAGAAAACTTGAAGGCTTGGATAGTCAGACCACTACATCATCACGGCCATCGAATTTGGGCATCCTAACAAAGCCGAAAAAAGACTGTCAATCTTTAGATCAACCTTTTCCAGCTCGAGTAGTGACGACTACCTTCGTTATGAACTTATGACGACTACACGGTGATAGTATAACGCCATGAAAATCAAAGCAACTTCAAAGATGACCCACGGTGTCCAAAGGAAAAGGCCTAGATTCAGCCGGCAAGATAGGCCATTCGCCCCAAACGACCAGGACAAGGAAATCGCACGAATGAGCCGCTCCGAACTCTATGATTCACGTTTAGACATTGCCGATCCGTTGCATTCCGTTTAGACTGCTTCCCATGTCATTGCGCGTTCTCATCCCGGGTGAAGATGATGCGGGTGTCCATGTGGGCGGGGTCCATAAACGCCCAGCGATTCCGGACGATTCAATCAAGGCTGAATGCCCGAAATTCATGGCACATGGCCCCTGTGGAGGGGTCCGTAAAGGTGGCCTGTGTGAAGTCTATCCTGAAATGAAATGTCCCTGGGTCTCTCTGTATATCGAATTGGAAAAAATCGGTCAGACTGAATGGATGAAGCAAGCGTAGAAGACGTGAGGCGTGAAACGTGAAACGAGAAACGAGCGGAAGAAACCAAAAAACCACGAAACCGGGGTACAACGAGCGTCATGCGCGAAGTGGAATCAACGCTCCTCTCCCAGAGATCGAGACCTTCCCGAATCAATATAAGAGATATGAAATTACGATTGAGATCCCCGAGTACACGGCGATTTGCCCAAAAACTAACTTGCCGGACTTCGGGACCATTACACTGCATTACATGCCTGATAAAGAATGTCTTGAGTTGAAAGCGCTCAAAATGTACATCCACGCCTACCGGAATCTCGGCATCTTCTATGAAAATGCCGTCAACAGAATCCTCCACGATATTGTCAAATCCTGCCGTCCCGTCTGGGCGAAAGTCACCGGCACCTTCACCGCTCGCGGCGGGCTCAGTAGCAAGATCGAAGCAAAGTACCCGTAGAGCCAATACCTCTCCTATTAATGTCTTGTGGAGCGTTCCATCCCAGGGTACTCTCGTCAGTATGACGACGTATGCCATCGGCGATGTGCAGGGATGCTACGAGCCGCTGCAACGCCTTCTCAAGCATATCCACTTCGACCTGACCCATGATCGTCTCTGGTTTGTCGGCGATCTCGTCAATCGCGGCCCAGACTCACTGAACGTCCTTCGCTACATCAAGAATCTGGGAGATCGGGCGATTGTCGTATTAGGCAATCATGACCTTTTCCTTCTTGCCGTAGCCGAGGGTATTGCCAGGGTGCGTCCAGAAGACACACTAGATGAGATGCTGACGGCACCAGATCATGACGAGCTACTCGCGTGGTTACGTCGACAACGGCTTCTGTATCGTGAGGATCCTTTCGTGCTTGTTCACGCGGGTTTGCTACCCCAATGGTCCATCGATGAAGCGGAAAGACTGGCTCGTGAAGTCGAGACCTGTCTGCAAGGTCCCACATACCGAGACATTCTACAAGCTCTGCATCCCAGCAAACATCTACAATGGTCGCCAAACCTGACCGGTCCCACTCGACTCGCGACCATCATGAAGGTGCTCACCAGACTCCGGGCTTGTTCGCCGGATGGCCGGATGGAATCGTCGTTCAACGGCCCTCCAGAGCGAATCCCTGCTGGGTATTTCCCCTGGTTCCAGGTTGAACATCGACAACAGCGCGACACCACCATCGTCTGCGGCCACTGGGCTGCCCTAGGACTCCACTGCGAAGACCATGTTCTCGCGATCGATAGCGGCTGTGTGTGGGGACGGCAACTGACGGCGATACGATTGGAAGACCGCACCCTGTTTCAAGTGCCCTGTCACCATGCAGGATGCCACGGTGACTGAGCCCGAGTCACCCGATTCCGCACCTACCCGTTACTCCTCACGGCCCTTTCCCTCCTATCGTTTTGTGCCGGGGCGAACACCACACCCTCGACGGAATCCTCGCGGCCATTCTTATGGCCAACCAGAGTCGACGCCTGGTCTTTTCCCGGCTGCTCAATGGAAGCGCTCAGATGACTATCTCTATGGGATTGATCTTTATAATTTCGCCTTTTGGTGGGAATCGCATGAGGTCTTTGAAGGGTTGTGGCATGCCTCAGGGCGTAGTTCAGTACAAGGCAACTTCTTCCAATCTCTGATCCAACTCGCCGCAGCAAACCTCAAGCACTTCATGGGAAACGAGGCCGCTGCTCAGAGGCTCATTCATGCGGGAATCATTCGACTGCAGAACGTTCCCTCCGCATATATGGGCATCGATGTCAGGCACTTACTACATGCCTTGCAGGCACACCGTGTCGGTCAATATCCGCACATTCCGCTTATTGAATTCGATCAAGGCCCGGGGAATATTTAGGAGATGACGCGCTAAAACCCTAGTGATAGCTTTCGGAGTCGCTCGGAAATTTGCCCTGTTCGACATCTTCTTTGTACCGACTCAGGGCTTGGAGCGCATCGGTTTTGAGGTGCGCGTAGGTCTTCACAAATTTTGGCACGAAGGTATCGAAGAGTCCGAGGAGATCGTACAGCACGAGCACTTGTCCGTCACAGTGTGGCCCAGCCCCAATCCCAATGGTAGAGATCGACAGGGCCTGCGTCACCTTTCTGGCCAGCTCTACAGGGATCGCTTCCAACACAAGCGCGAAGGCTCCCGCCGCCTCAAGCGCTCTTGCATCGTCCAGTAATTTGGCGGCTTGATCTTCCACCTTGCCTTGGACTTTGTAGCCACCGAGTGCATGGACCGATTGGGGCGTCATGCCCAGGTGGCCCACGACGGGAATTCCTAAACTGGTCATCGCTTTCACCCGATCGGCCATGACGGCGCCGCCTTCGAGCTTCACGGCAGCTGCGCCGGCTTGGAGCAAGCGACCTGCATTCCGCACCGCGTCCTCCGCGCTGACTTGATAGGACATAAACGGCATATCACTGATCACCAGGGCCCGCGGGGCAGCATCTGCGACCAGCTTGGTGTGATAGAGCATGTCCTCCATCGTCACCGAAAGCGTATTGGCCTTTCCCTGCACCACCACGCCCAGAGAGTCTCCGACCAAAATTACCCGGATCCCCGCCTGCTCGACGATGCGCGCGAACAGCGCATCGTAGGCCGTCACGACGGCGAGCTTCTTCCGCTCTCGCTTCAACTGCAGGATTTCCAGAATTGTCATCAGCCTAATTCAGCCTTGGTGATGATCTCGGCCAATCGATGCGTGGCTTTGATGGCCATGATATGCACGCCGTCGCAGTGCGGCCGAACCGCCTTGATCGTCTGTACCGCGATATCGACCCCAACGTCTTCAGCCTTCTCCCCAGCAGCTTTGAGCTCGTCAATCATCTCGGTTGGCACCGACATGCCGGGGATATTGGCGTTCATAAATTCGGCCATCTTATAGTTCCGTAACACGAGGATCCCCGCCAGCACCTTCACGTTAAACGGCCGCACCTGTTTCATAAAGCCGGCGAAGACATCGGGATGATAGACTGCTTGAGTCTGGAAAAACTGGGCGCCGGCTTTCACTTTCACCTCGAACTTCGCCAGCACCGGCCCAACCAGATCGGCCTCCGGTGTGACGGCCGCGCCGATGGTGAACGCGGTGGACCCATCTAGTTTATTGCCGACCATGTCCTTGCCGTTATTCAACCCCTGGACGAGCTGCATCACCTGAACGGAATCGAGATCGTACACCGGCTTCGCTTCTTTGTGATCGCCAACCGTTGGATAATCGCCCGTGAGGCACAGAATATTGCGAATCCCAAGCATGTGCGCGCCCATCAGATCCGATTGCATGGCGATCCGATTGCGATCGCGACAGGTCAACTGCATCACGGGGTCATGCCCCAACTCATAGAGCAGGCGACAGACCGGAAGTGAGCCGGCACGCACCACGGCAGCAGTATTGTCGGTGACGTTGACACCGTGTACACGTCCAACCAGCTGCTTGGCATTCTCGAGAATGGATGAGATGTTGGTGCCCTTGGGGGGGTTGTACTCAACCGTGACCGCAAACGTCCCTCGGTTGAGGACATCGATTAAGCGCTGCGGTTCTCGACTCATGAATGGCCCCTCATATCATTCCTACTGTCCTCTTGGCAGATTCTACCGTATTTTCCAGCAGCATCGCGATGGTCATCGGGCCGACCCCACCGGGAACAGGACTGATCCAGCCAGCCTTCTGGCTAACAGGCTCAAAATCCACATCCCCGCACAGCTTGCCTTCTGGAGTCTTGTTGGTTCCGACGTCGATAACGACCGCGCCTTCGCGCACCATATCAGCCGTCACAAACTTCGCCTTTCCGATAGCCACGAGCAGCAACTCCGCCTCACGACACACCGCAGGAAGATCTCTGGTTTTTGAATGACAGATGGTGACCGTTGCATTCCGCTGAAGAAGCATCAGCGCCAGTGGCTTCCCGACGATATTGCTCCGTCCCACCACAACCGCCCGTTTTCCTTCGATCGTTATACCGGTTGATTCAATCATCTTGATCACACCTTTAGGGGTACAGGCCTCGAATACGGGATGGCCTTCCACCAACCGGCCGAAGTTGTAGGGATGAAACCCGTCTGCGTCTTTGAGCGGCGAAACGGCTTCCAGAATGACCTTGCTGTCGATGTGTTTGGGCAGCGGGAGCTGAACCAGAATTCCATGGATGTTGGGGTCAGTATTCTTTTTATCGATCAGCGCCAACAGCTCAGCCTGTGTCGTGTTCGCCGGAAGTTTGTAATCGTCAACATGGATGCCTGCCAATTCGCAGGCCTTTTGCTTGTTTCGAACATACACCTGCGAGGCAGGATCATCGCCCACTAAAATAGTCGCAAGACCAGGCTTTATCGATTTCTTGGCGAACAGGTCCGCCGATTCTTTTGCCAGACGATCACGTACTTGCTGCGCAAGCGCTTTGCCATCAATTAATTGTGCGGCCACGATTCCCTCCCTAATGACTATTCGGCCAGCTGAATCGACGCAACTTAGCAGGGGAATTTTATGCAAGTCAACGCTTTGCCATCGCGCCTCCTTGGCTTTATCCTACAGCGCTCTTTCTTGACAGGCTCTTTACCCCTCCGGTACGATCCTCACTGCTCACAACCTGGACGACCCGCCTTTGTTTGTCACATTCTATCGCCACGTATTACTGGTAGCGGTCCTCACGCTAGGCTTGACGGCTCAGAGCGAAGCTGCGCAAATCACCGGTTTGGAGTCACCGAATAGCTTCGTCGGCGACCCGTCGGGGAAAGACTATTTCATTTCCAACATCAACGGCGAGCCGGACGCGAGAGATAACAACGGCTTCATCACCAGACTCGACACTGAAGGCAAGATCACCAATCTCAAGTTTATCCAAGGCGGTGTCTCAGATGTGCTGCTGCACGCCCCAAAAGGGATGGCCTTGATTGGGTCGATGCTCTACATTGCCGATCTCGATCAGCTAAAAGGCTTCGACAAGACGACAGGAAAACTTTTGACCACCATCTCGTTTCCGTCTCAGGCTCATGGCCAGGTCTCGCTGACCGACGTCGCCGCATCACCGACTGGTCTCCTCTACGCCTCGGACCAGACGGCCAATTCGATTTACCGTATCACCCCATCTGATAATCAACGGGTTGACCTGCTGATTCACGATGATCGGCTCGCGGGCCCCGCGGGAATTGCGATTCACCCAAAGACGAATCATCTCATCGCCGTGAGCTGGGAGAAGGGGAAGATTCTTGAAATCACGCCTGACGGACAGCTGAGCGAACTCGAAGCGAACGGATTTTTTACCAGTCGCTTTCAAAACCTGAGCGGAGTGGATTTCGATCAATGGGGCAACATGTACGTGTCTGATTTTACAAAGGGCAAGATTTGGCGCATGACCAGAGACCATCGCTTCCAAGTTATTGCCGAATATCTCCCCGCCCCCGCTGACATCGGCATCGACCGCGCGAATAACTTGATACTGGTGCCCTACCACTACATGCATGCTGCCGAGATGAATGGGCTTGAAACCCCGTCAGGAGGCAAGCCCAAGGACGGAAAGCGTACACTGGCCGACTACGGATTCATTCCTCCACCTCCCAAGCCAGGCCAGGAAGGAACGAAGAAATGAGCTCCTGCGCGTATTGTCACAGCCGAAAGGGCAAACGCCCGTGTCCTGCCCTCGGAGGATTAATCTGCAGCCCCTGCTGTGGAGAACATCGCATGGCACGGATTTCTTGTCCCAGTGATTGTGTCTATCTCGATACGGGAAGCGACTATCAGCAGAAACGACTCAGTGAGCAATTCTTGCCCATCCGGCGAGATTTCTACCGAGAGTTAGATGAATCGGGAGGACAGAAGGCCGTCGCGTTCTTCAACCTGATCGAAGTCGTCACATTTAGTTATTTTGAGGGGCGCCGAGATGGGCAGGACGCCGAGGTCATTACGGCTCTTCAGGCACTCCGTCGCACACTCAGCCCGCTGCATATTCCCGCAGCCCCCATGCCGGTGTTCGCCGAACACCTCAGGAAAGAGTACGAAACGTTCAGCAAGCAGAACCCCAACCAGATTGCCGATTCATCGGATGCTCCGGCAGTCCTGGATCGGATCAATCGGTTCGCCTCGACGTTTTCAGGAAATGATTTTCAGTCCAGCCGGTTTCTTGGAGGGCTGATCGGGTATGTCAAAACGTACCATCCGGAAATCGCTGCACATCTCAAGAAGAAACATGAACCGGGACACATCCTTGTTCCCGGACAATCCCTCATGCCTCCGCCGGCTCCGGAGCAACATATCCACGGTCCCGGCTGCGAGCACCATCACGACTGACTTCCCGTTCCAAATCTTTCTCCTCTTCTCACCACAAGGAGGCACGTTGCCTCCTACACTTACTCCACAATCGTGACCGTCATTTCCACACGTTCTTTCGGATTATCCCGCTCATCGCGTGCCAGATTGACGATCTTGTCGGCCACCCCGATGCCCTTCGTCACTTCGCCAAACACGGAGTACTTGCGGTCCAGAAATCGCGAGTCCTCGACGACGATGAAGAACTGGGAACCGCCCGTATCCGGATCAGCTGCCCTGGCCATAGAGACAATGCCACGTTTGTGGGGGATGTCGCTGAACTCCGCCTTAACTGTATGGCCAGGCCCCCCCTGTCCATAGGTATCCTTTTTGAGTGAGTCTTTCGTATTGGGGTCACCACCTTGGATCATGAAGCCGGGAATGACGCGATGGAAAATCGTCCCATTGTAAAATCCTGATTTTGCGAGCTTGGTAAAATTCTCCACATGTTTTGGCGCAATATCCGGATAGAACTTGATCTCGATATCCCCGAATTTTGTCTTAACGATCGCCCGTGGCCCTTTCGGTGCCTCAGTCTTTGAGCTCGTTGTTGTATCAGCAGCTGCAACAGACCCGATCCCTGAAACCGACAGAGCCACCCCAACTAATATCCCCATAAGCACGCGCCATCCAGCTTGCCTCAACATCACCGACCTCCTATACAGTTCAAAACCAAGGTTCGCCATTGTAACACGGACGGCCTCACCGTTCAGCCTCCTCCAGCGCTCGTTGCGCCGCTTCCTGTTCTGCTTCCTTCTTGCTGTGTCCTCGGCCAATTCCAAATACTCTGTCATTCACCCGCACTTCCACTTCAAATACTTTTTGATGATCCGGCCCAGTTTCGCGTACGATCACATACCGAGGCAACAATTCATACCGCTTTTGGCACCATTCCTGGAAGCGCGTCTTGTAGTCATCTCCTCCCGGTTGCTCTTGCAGAATATCGATGTGGCGCAGCTCATCAGTCAGCACCTCAATGGTGAAGTTTCGACTTGCCTCAAGCCCGCCATCAAGATAGACCGCCGCAATAACGGCCTCCAACGCATCCGCGAGCAGTGAGGTCTTGTCGCGCCCATTCGAGAGTTCTTCACCTCGACCAAGTTTCAGGCTGGCACCGAGATCCAGCCGTCTGGCGGCATTCGCTAAGGGCGCTTCGCTCACGAGCGACGCTTTGAGTTTTGAGAGAGCCCCTTCACTCAACTCAGGGTATCGCCTCGCAAGATAATCGCTCATGATGAGCGACAACACGGCATCTCCTAAAAACTCAAGCCGCTCATTATGCTTTCGACCGGAATCTCGACGCTCATTCACGTACGATTTGTGGGTCAACGCTTCGATTAGGAAGCTCGGATTTGTGAATCGATAGCTCGATATGGCGGGAGAAGAATCGGCTGAAGGAGCCGGCGTCATCGTGACACGCGCACTACGCGTCCAGCCTCGTGAAGATCAAACAGGCGTTCACTCCGCCAAATCCAAAGGAATTCGACAATGCCGTTTTAATGGCGGACGGTCGTGCCTTGTTGGGAACATAGTCCAAATCACAGGCCGGATCTGGATGATCTAGATTAATCGTTGGAGGAAGAACACCGTGAAATAGCGCCAGCAGACTAAAGACGGCCTCGATTCCACCGGCAGCGCCGAGAAGATGCCCGGTCATAGACTTGGTCGAGCTGACTGGAATGCGAAACGCCTGTTCGCCGAATACCTGTTTGATCGCTCGAGTCTCAATGGCATCGGCCATCGTCGACGTACCATGTGCATTGATATACCCGATCTGATCGCGATTGATTCCGGCGTCTTTGAGCGCGAGCTCCATGCAGCGGACAGCCCCCTCACCCTCTTCCGGCGGCGCGGTGATATGGTACGCATCGCTGTTCATCCCATATCCGATGATCTCGCCGTAAATTCTGACCCCACGCCGAAGGGCATGTTCCAATTCCTCAATCACAAGGACCCCTGCCCCTTCGCCCAGCACAAATCCATCCCGGTCCTTGTCGAACGGACGGCTCGCCTTCGTCGGTTCGTCATTCCGGAACGACAACGCCTTGGCCGAGGCAAATCCCGCTACACCCAGCGGAGTAACCGCCGCTTCGGCTCCACCCGCCACCATGACATCAGCATCGCCACGTTGAATCAGGCGGTACGCATCCCCGATGCAATGATTACCCGTGGCGCAAGCCGTCACCGCACACGAGTTGGGCCCCTTGGCTCCGATCCGAATCGCCACCTGCCCGGACGCCAAATTGATGATGGTCATTGGAATAAAAAACGGCGAGACCCGACCCGGCCCCTTGGCTCTGAGCACATCATGATAGTGCTCGATCGACCCGAGCCCGCCGATCCCAGAGCCAATGTACACACCGACCTTCGTAGCCTCTTCCGGCGCGACCCTGAGACCGGCGTCATCCACTGCCAATTGGGCAGCGCCCACGGCGTAGTGGATGAACGTATCCATCTTCTTGATCTCTTTTTTTTCGATGAACTGAGCCGGATCGAAGTCTTTCACCTCACCCGCAATTTGAGCATCATATCCCGTCGGGTCGAATCTGGTGATCCGGCCGATCCCGGACTCACCGGCACAGATCGCCTTCCAGGTCTTCTCAACACCCGTGCCCAGTGGTGTCACGAGCCCAAGACCGGTGACCACAACACGCCGTACGGCTCGATCAGCTATTCCTGCCGACATACTTAGGACTTTTCCTTGATGTAGTCCAACGCCTTCCCAACGGTCAGAATCTTTTCCGCATCCTCATCGGGAATTTCGATCGAGAATTCTTCCTCCAAGGCCATGACCAGCTCGACGGTATCGAGCGAATCAGCGCCAAGATCTTCAACGAAGGAGGCTTCCGGCGTCACCTCATCCTCTTCTACCCCGAGTTGTTCGGCAATAATCTTCTTGACTCGCTCATCAACAGTTGCCATCGCTATGACTACCTCCTTCCCCAGTATGACCCCGCTGCACCGACACATGGGGGATCTGTGGCGGCCGTACATCCAAACAATTCGCTGTGCTTACACCATCAACATCCCGCCGTTCACGTGCAAGACATGACCGGTGATGTAGGCTGCATCCTCGGATACCAAAAACCGCACGGCTGCCGCAATATCCGCCGGCGTACCCAAGCGCCCCAACGGGATTTGCTTCAGAAGCGTGTCCTTCACATCAGCCGATAGGCCATGGGTCATAGCCGTGTCGATGAACCCGGGCGCCACCGCATTCACTGTGACATTACGGCTGGCATACTCCCGCCCGACGGTTTTTGTAAACCCAATCACCGCCGCCTTCGAAGCCGAGTAATTGGCCTGCCCCGCATTCCCAATGACCCCAACGATCGAAGCGATGTTGACGATGCGACCATACCGTTGCTTGGTCATCGGCTGCAAGACCGCCTTCGTGCAGTTAAACGTCCCATTCAGATTGATCTGAAGCACCAGATTCCAATCTTCTTCCTTCATCCGTAACAACAAACCATCGCGAGTGATCCCGGCATTATTGACGAGGATGTCCACTTTCCCCCATGTCTTCAGGACTTGCTCGACCATCGCCTTGGTTTCATTGGCATCAGCCACATTGACTTTGATATTCAGAGCCTTCCGCCCAAGCTTCTCAACGGAAGCGACCGTTTCCACGGAACGGCTGGGGTCCAGATCAGCTACGGCAATGTCGGCCCCCGCTTGAGCGAGGCATTCAGCAATAGCCCGACCGATACCTTGCGCAGCGCCGGTGACAATGGCAGTTTTTCCTTGTAGTGACATTTCAGACCTTTCAGACGATACGTTAACAGGCTGACAGGGAATTCGTCATCTGGTTTTCCATGCGAACAGTTAGGCCTTAGCTGACCGCCTTGAGTGTCGCGTCCAAGGACTTTGGATCGTTCACATTCAACAGTGTCGCGTCAGGAAGGATTCGCCTAATCAATCCAGTCAAGACAGTGCCAGGGCCGATTTCGACAAACGTCGTAACACCCATTCTTCCCATGGTCTGCACGGTATCCTCCCACAGCACGGAAGAGGGTAGCTGACGGACCAGTGATGCCTGGATCTCGCCTGCCCGGCTGATTGCTTTGGCCTCTGCATTATTCACCAGAGGGGCGCTCAGGTCCGACCACCGAACCGTGGCTAAATCCTTCGCCAATCGATCGGCGGCTTGTTGCATCAACGGGGTATGAACCGGCACACTGACCGGCAAGGGGATGGCCTTTTTACAGCCTTGCGTTTTAGCCAATTCAATGGCCCGTTCCACCGCCGCCCTTTCACCGGCAATCACCACCTGCCCAGGCGAATTGAAGTTTGCGGCCGCAACGACCCCGACCGATGACGCCATACGGCAGACTTCTTTGACAACCTCGGCGTTCAATCCCAACAAGGCCGCAACGAGACCGGTTCCTGGAGCCACGGCTTCGGACATGTAGCGCCCCCGCTTCTGAACCAGGCCGACGGCATCACGAAAGGACACGCCGCCTGCCGCAACCATCGCTGAATACTCACCCAAACTATGCCCAGCCACCGCAACCGGATTGATCCCGACCGGTTCAAATAGTTTCCACGCCGCCACACTACTCACAAGCAAAGCCGGCTGGGTGAATTCCGTGAGATTGAGTCGTTCAGCTGGTCCCGTGAAGCACAACTCGGCGATATCATACCCTAAGACCGTAGAGGCCTCATCATAGACGGGTTTCAATAAGGAATGCGCATCATAGAGCGCCTTCCCCATCCCGACTGACTGGGAACCCTGTCCAGGGAAAACAAACCCAATTTTTAGAGCCATGGGGGGTTAGATATCTTCGAAATTCCGTGTAAAGTCAACGGGAAAAGTTGCCACAGACCGCCTTCCCTCAATCACGAGACGTCCACATCGGAATGGCCCTGGATCATGACCTGGTTGTTCCCTACCATCGGATGACCGCAGAGGCCCAGGTTAATCCTGCCCCAAACGCCCCGAGCATCACCAACGAGCCATCCTTGATACGCCCCTCACGAACCGCTTCATCCAAGGCGATCGGAATAGACGCGGCGGAAGTATTCCCATATCGATCGACATTCAGCATGACCTTTTCGATCGGAAGGCCGAGCCGCTCCATCACCGCCTTGAGAATCCGAATATTGGCCTGGTGGGGCACATAGAGATCGATATCTTCCACACGGAGATGATTCGCTGAGAGAGTCGAGCGAGCAATCTCTTCCAAGGTGCGTACGGCAACTTTGAACGTCTCGTTCCCTTTCATCTTGATGTACTGCAGTCGCTCGTCGATCACTTTTTCGGAGGGTGGAGTACGGGAGCCTCCTCCCGGCACCATGATCAACTCACAGAGCGTCCCGTCGGAGCGGAGGTGAGTCGAGAGGATCCCTCGTTTTCCATCGCTGGCACTGACAACAACCGCACCAGCCCCATCCCCAAACAGCACGCAGGTGTTCCGGTCGGTCCAATCGGTAATGGCAGACATCACCTCTGATCCGATGACTAAGACGTGACGCATCCCCGTTTTAATGTACGCATCTGCCACTGAAAGCGCGTAGACAAATCCACAGCAGGCGGCCGACAGATCGCACGCCGCCGCTTTGGTCGCACCGAGTTGATGCTGGACGAGACAGGCCGTAGCAGGGAGCGGATAATCACCCGTACAGGTGGCGACCAAAATCATGTCGAGATCGGTTGCCGACAGACCTGCCGCCGTCAACGCCCGTTTCCCGGCCTGAACAGCCAAATCCGAACAGGCTTCTCCGGTGGCGGCAATCCGCCGCTCTCGGATTCCGGTCCGTTCGCGAATCCATTCATCAGACGTGGCCACCATGCGTTCAAGATCCGCATTCGTCAGCACTCTGGCAGGCACATAGGAGCCGATCCCCGCAATGCAGGCTTTCATGGTTTCTCTTCTACCACAGGCTGGGATTGACTCTCTTCAATATCCCGTTGAATCAGCTCGTGCACATGGCCTTCCGCCATGCGCTTGGCTCGTCGAATCGCATTCTTAATAGCCTTCGCTGATGATCGGCCATGGCAAATCATCGTAATTCCATTGACGCCCAACAATGGGGCGCCGCCGAACTCAGCATAATCCGTTTTGCGTTTCAGATTCATCAACGGCCCAGCCATCAACGGATACGCAAGGCGACCGATGAAACTACCCGCGATCTCCTTGAGCAACAGCTTCTTTATCATCTCAGCCACGCCTTCGGAGATCTTCAAGGCGACGTTCCCGATAAACCCGTCGCAGACGACAATATCGGCAACGCCGCTATACACATCGCGCCCCTCAACATTTCCCACGAAATTCATCGAACTGCCTTTGAGGAGCTTGAACGCTTCTTTGGTGACTTCGTTGCCCTTGCTGTCTTCTTCGCCGATGCTCAGAAGACCGACACGGGGATTTGGTTTCCCGAGCAAATGCTTTCCATACTCATGGCCCATCACGGCGAATTGCTCGAGATGCTTAGCGGTGCAGTCGACGTTGGCCCCCACATCGAGCATGATCGCTTCCCCGCCCAGCGTCGGCAGGCTGGTGGCAATCGCCGGCCGCTCCACCCCCTTCGTCAGTCCTAACACGAAGAACGACGCCACCATGCTCGCCCCGGTGTTCCCAGGGCTCACAACCCCGTGGGCATAGCCGTTCTTGACCAACTCAGTTGCCACCCAAATCGACGAGTCCCGCTTCTTCCGAGCGACGGCGGCCGGCGACTCATGCATTCCGACGACCTGAGACGCATGCCGAATGGTAAGACGTGAATCGTGACTGGACTGACGCTCACACTCCTGTTTGAGAATTGTTTCGTCACCGACGAGAATGACCTCGACGTCAAACTCTTTCACCGCCTGAAGAGCACCCTCGACACAGGGTGCGGGGCCATGATCCCCCCCCACCGCGTCAAGCGCGATCGTCATGCGAGATGGTGTACTCACGGATGGTGTTGGAAAGACTGGCTGAACACGCGTCGCCCCCTGGGCTCACGTCAGACGTGCTGGGAAACTCGCGCCATGGACCGAATTGGACAACCTGCTCACGCCTCTTCGACCTGAATGACGGCCTTGCCTTTATAGGTCCCACAGTTCAAACAGGTGTAATGCGGCAGCTTCATCTCGTGGCACTGTGGACACACCGCCATCCCCGGAGGGGTCATACGCAGCTTTTGGGTACGACGCTTGTCGCGTCTCGCCCGTGAATGTTTATGCTTTGGATTGGGCATGATGACTCCTTCTTCTGTTCGATTCGGACCACCCTTCAGCGCTCACCGGGGTCCCTCAGCTTGTCTTTCATCGTCCGCAACACCTGAAACGGGTTTCCCGTCTGCTCTTCACGACAACGACACGGACCTGCATTTAAATCTTTCCCACAACGAGGACAGAGGCCGAGACATTCGTCGGAACACAGCGGGTGCATTGGCGAAGCAAGAATCAATTGTTCCCGCAACATCGGCGCCAGCTCCAGATGATCGCCCACGTAGTAATATAGGTCATCATTCTGCTCTTCAGGCTCGGCCTCAACCGCCGGCGTCTCTTTTCTATGCCGTGAATCGGTTCGCTTTGCGGCAGTCGTCACCGCCTTTATCTTTGCTTCACGTTCATAGGCCACATGGATGGAAAAGCCAATCGGCTCGTCAAAATCCTTGAGGCAGCGCACGCATTGACGGATCGCCGTTCCTTCCACCACTCCAGTCACGCAAATCGTGCGATCAACCGCGCGAAGATCAAGTCCGATCGCCAAGGGCCCTTGAATGCACACATCCGCATCCGTCAGTGCCAACTCTTCGCCCGTCAAGTCTCCAGACAACGAGAGCCCCTCTGCCGTGATATCCGCGATTTTCGGTGTCAACACATCCATGGTCACCCCCGACAGCGTACCGCTGCCCCATCCCGATGCATCGAAATCGCCTTTCACGTTCGTTATCACTCCTCGGCAAAGCTAATGATTGCGATATGCCGAGCCCGCTTGACAGCCACCGTCAGTTCACGCTGATGACGCATGCAATTCCCGGAAATACGGCGCGGAACGATGCGCCCGCGCTCCGACAGAAAATTTCTGAGCAGACCCGCGTCTTTGAAATCAATCGGCGCCTTTTCCAAACAAAATCTGCAGGGACGCCTCCGCTGAAACAATCGCCCCCCGCCACGTTCGTTATCACCTCGATCCATTACTGCCTCCTCATGCTCCTGCCATTAACCTTCTTCACCCATTTCATAGCCAGGCTCGTCGTGCACTGGAGATTCGGCACTGGGACCACTTTCTTGGCGCTTGGGCATGAATGTCACAGTCTGTGCAACCACCTCGTGCTTGCTGCGCTTTTGCCCATCTTCAGTTTCCCATCGGCGTTGCTGCATCCGACCTTCGACGATCGCCCCGTTGCCTTTGCTGAGATACTGCCCACAATGTTCCGCCTGTTTGCCGAATACGACGATGTCAACAAAACACACTTCTTCCTTCAAGTCATCACCCTGCTTAAACCGACGGCTCACCGCCAAGCCGAAACTCGCCACCGGTGTCCCGCTCGGCGTATACCGAAGCTCAGGATTCCGGGTGAGGTTTCCCATCAGAATGACTTTATTAAACCCGGCCACCGTCGGACTCCTGCGCTGAGGCTTCTACTGGATGCCGTTCCACTAAGGGTTTCTCGTGATGGATCGTCAGAAATTTGATGATGTTGTCTTCTAATCGATACGCCCGTTCGAGTTCACCGACGGTATTGTTCGGCGCCTTAAAGTAGAAATAGGCGTAGGTCCCCTTCCGCTCGCGACGCACTTCGTAGGCGAGTTTTTTCTTTCCTAAATTCTCGGCTTTGATGAATTCTGCGCCGGTCTTATCGGCGACGTTTTTCATCTTGTCGATGAGCGTCTTCGTCTCCTCATCGGAGACGGACGGACGAATGATAAACAGAGACTCGTAGAGCTCCATGCAGCGATCCTCCTGGACAAAGGCCCCCGAACCAGTCGAGAGCGAGGTGTAGGACGCCTATTTGGCGTAAAGAACGCTGGACCGTAGCACAGGGGAGAAACGACTGTCAAACAAACGGCCGGAGGAACAGTCGGTTATCGTGTCGTTGGACTCAACTTCCTTCAGCCCTGTCCGGACGATTTGGCCCTGGGCACGAAATGCCAATGCCTCGATAAGGCAATACGGAGGCGTCGTAACAGGAACGCGTTCGATCAATCACACTATATTCTCGAAAGTTTATGGCTGCTGCCATCTACTCTCACCAAACCAGCCATACATCGTCTGTGGGTTGCTGGCGGAAAGCTTCGGGATCGCGACACTGGCCGTACTCGATCTCCAACTGCCTGAGCCGACATGGAGCGCTAATGGCAACCGGCCCACCATGAGTATGCCAGTGATCGATTCATACCCATGAGTTACAGAAAGCACTTCTATAACTCATAGGTATGCCTTATTATGAGCTATACAGGAATGACTTATCGCTCATGACATGGAATTGGCAGCTAGAAGACTGGCCGAACTTTACCTATGATAGGGAGACCCTTGCTCCAAGCGAGACCCAATTCATCCATGAAGCTGGAATGGTTCATGGCGCCATCAAACATCTCACCGAAGAAGATAAATCACAGCTCACCATCGATCTCATCAGCAACGAAGCCGTCACCACTTCGGAGATCGAGGGGGAAATACTCAACCGAGATTCCGTCCAATCGTCCATTCGCCGGAATTTCGGGTTGGATACGGATAACAAAAAAATCCCTCTCGCCGAACAAGGCATTGCCGCCCTAATGTCCGACCTCTATCAGCACTCCGGCACCGCACTCTCTGATGAACGGTTCTTCGACTGGCATGCGATGCTGATGCGTGGACGGAAGGACCTGATCACCATTGGAGCATACCGGACCACACAGAATCCGATGCAAGTGGTCTCAGGTCCCATCGCAACTCCCAAGGTTCATTTTGAAGCGCCACCATCGCATAGAATCCCGATGGAGATGAACCAATTTCTCGCGTGGTTCAATCATACGGCACCGAACGGACAGCAGCCACTCCCCGCATTGGCGCGAGCAGGCATCGCGCACCTGTACTTCGAATCGATTCATCCATTTGAAGACGGCAATGGGCGGATTGGACGAGCGCTGTCGGAAAAGGCTTTGTCTCAGAGCGTGGGCAGGCCGACACTCATCGCGCTGTCTCAGACGATCTGTCGGAATAGAAAGGCCTATTACACAGCTCTTGAGGACAACAATAAAGATTTGGATATCACGGACTGGCTCATCTATTTCACACAAACCGTGCTGGAAGCGCAGCAGTACACTCAGCGGCTCATTGATTTTCTCATTGCCAAAACCAGGCTGTATGATCAACTGCGTGGGACGCTCAATGAACGGCAAGACAAAGCACTGGCACGCATGTTTCGAGAAGGATTGGACGGTTTTAAAGGTGGACTCAGCGCAGAGAACTATCTCAAGATCACCAACACGTCCAGAGCCACCGCCACCAGAGATTTACAGAATCTGGTAGAGCTAGGTGCGCTCCGAAAAACCGGAGAACTCAAACACACCCGGTACTGGCTGAGCATCCTCAAAGAGTCCGACAAACAATCGTAGCCTTGAGAGGCCTTACCATGAATATCGTGACGGCTGATCATACCACTCCTCTCCAAAGGGAAGAAGAAGCGCCAAGAAGTACATGACCATCACCAGCGCGTCGAAAGCCACGGCCACACGCGATTTACAAGACCTGGCCGAGAAGCATGTTCTCGTGCCCACCGGAGGTGGGCGGAGTACACATTACCGGATCAACCTGTGACCTCACGACTCACGACCTGAAGCGCGCCAGCTTAGCAACGGAATTGAGCGGGCCGGTGATGGACAAGACACGATCTACCCTCAGATTTCCTCACGTGTGTCCTCATGCCAGCATTCATTGACGTCAGCACAAATCTTGTTATGCTTGGACTCGATGAGAACAGCCCTCCTTCAATGTATTGCAACCGTCTCAATCCTCATCGTCGCCACCGTGGTCTCAGCAGAAAGCCCAGATTCGTCATCGCTCCAGCCGAGAACAGGCTCGGCGATTCACAGCGACTCTCTGCTCCCGATGCAAACCAAACGTGGGCGGTGCAATCCCGCCTCCACCAGGTGTCAGCTCCCACGCCATCGCGTACAGCCCACAGACTCCGACCTCAATCAACGGACGCAATCAGGCCCTCGTTTGAGAGACGAAAGCTCGTTAAATAACAGCCGCCGCACTGGCCTCACCATCGACAGGCCATAACACCTTCACTCCACCGCCCGTTTTTCCATTCAATCACAACAAACCAGTGATGCACGATTCAAGATCCGACCCCACTTGACTGGACGCCTGAGCAAGACGGATCGCACCGATGCTCACCTACCTCACGGACTGGCACACCGATGCACAATACAAGATCCGACCCCAGCATATTACTCCGCATGCGTTCCTATCCCGTCTGTCGTCATATTTCCCCCGGGCTACGGGTCTGACCGGTCCAGGATCATCGCTCATATTTGGATTCCAGAAGGTCGAGATCGAGTGGAACGGGGCTGAAACGCGGCCCTATACGCAAAAACACACATTCCTTTTGGTTGCCAAATTCTCCAATATGTTTTATATGGGTGCCGCAGTGGATCACTGTCTGGAACTTTACAGAAGGCGACTTGATCATACTCAGGAGTCTTGGAGAAATCCCTGATGAAGTGCAAGCTTTGTAGCACCACTACCTCAGCTGGTTCAGGAGTATGCGAACAATGTCAGTCGAAACTCGTGGTTCATGCCTCACCGGAGGATATGCTCTATTACCAAATAGTTAGAACGACAATTCAAGGCTTAGATGGTTTGCGCATAACAACTGTAGTAGCGGGGCTCACTTTCAATTTTGCTCTCCTTACCGCTGCTGCATTTGTATGGCAGAATATAGAGGGGATCGATATTGCGGGGTGTAAGGTTTCAATTGGATCTATCGCAGCAATACTATTTTCCACCGTCGCAGGGCTGCTGAACCATCCTTTCCTGAAAAAAATCGAGATGTTCAATAAGTTTATGGTGCTTCCGGGTTTAGCATGGGTATAGATCAAGTCCGCCACAGTGGAAGTAGATCGCCGTCTTAAAGTGCTCGATGTTGCGGAACCCACAGGCCATGCTCTTGATCTTCTGAATCTGGCTGTTGAGTCCTTCGCTCATCGCGTTTGTGATCGGGTGTTGGTAGTAGGTCACGATGTTGGAGATGTGCTGACGGATCGTCTCCGCCGCCTTTCGAATGGGTTTCAGCCGACTGTGCGTCGCCCAGAAGTACCACCGTTTCCAGAACTTCCAGCCCGACGCCGGGTAGACGTAGTGCCAGAGGCACCGGAAGGCCTCTTTGATCGCCCACGCCCGTCCCACTTTGAGTTCCTGACGCTTCAGGGCGGCAAACTCCTCTCGCCGTTGCGCCGGCACATTCTCTTGGCTATAGAGCCACAGGTACTTGCTGCCCTTGAGCGTCTCGTCGCCTGACGCCATCAGTTCCCGATGCTCCTGCTTACGGACCGTGTCCACGGCTTTGCCGAGATGCCCCATGATGTGGAAGCGGTCGAAGACAATCTTTCCCGTCGCCTCAGGCACGCGCGCTCGCGTCGCCTGAATATACGGCTCCCACATGTCCATTGCGATGGCCTCGATGCCGGTGAGTTGCTCCGGCGTCAGCCCCGCGTAGTAGCGGTCGAGACTCTCCTGCTTCCGGTCTTCAGCGATGTATTCCACCGTGCCCTCATCCAAGTCGCAGACCACGGTGAGATACCGATGGCCCTTGGCCGCCGCCTTCTCATCCACACCGATTCGGCGCACCATCCGCGCCTGCTTACGGGTTCGCCCCCGTGTGACCGCCCGCTGCATCACCCCCCACGCCTCGTCCCAGCTGATCCGCAAGATCCGCGTGGCCCCACGCACGTCACATTGGCGCAATACGTCGATGGCCAAGCGTTCGAACAACAGGGTGAACCGCGACCGCGGTTCTGCCCAGGGCACCGTGACCTGGACGACGCCGTGTTCGCCACAGGCCACCCGTGGAATACGCGCGTGCAGGTGGGTCTGGAACTGGCAGCTGTCGAGATGCCGCCATGTCCGCTCCTCGGCGTGATCGTACAACGGCAGCCTCTTGGTGCATTGCGGACAAACCCAGGCCACATCCGCCGGGTGCTCAGCCCAGATGTCCACGCGCTGCTGGGTGATGTCCAGGTGCACACGGCTCACCGTCCACGGCGTCTGCAGACCCAACAGATACTGATAGAGCGCGGTGTCTTGCATGGTCGGTCCCTCCTTGGCCGACCATCCTATCCCTTCACCCTACCCACGGGGAACCCGGAAGCGCCAAACTTTTATGGACAATCTCGAACACGGACCCTGGATAGCATTCACATCATCAAATTGAATGCTGCTGCATATCACGATGTATGAACCGAGGCTCGATCCCGAGCGGTAACGTGTATGTGTTGTGTCGCTCTCTACGAACTAATGACCACCAGAACCTGAGGCACACTGAGTATGCCGACCGTCTTTCTCAGCTATTCACGTGACGATCTGCCCCTCATTGAGCAACTCGAGGCACAACTCAAGACTCATCCTGATATTTC
>SWDG01000025.1:246206-261738 GCA_005116965.1 Nitrospira sp.
TCACCCTACCCACGGGGAACCCGGAAGCGCCAAGTTTATTAAGAGAAGCGTCTCTATTGCTGGGAAGCTTGAGGAGATATCAATTGGGAAAGATGAGCTTAGGCTGACTAGAGTATTCGAGGATAGTCATCCAAATGCAGGAAAAGGTGGAGACTTTATTTTCCAGATCGCTTTAAGGGTTATGACCTTTGTCTCCTACGCATCCGGAGGCTTCTTTCTTTGGCGCTTCTTTGTCGACCTTGGGAAATGCTAGGGAAGGTCTGATTTATTCAGAATTCAGGCCAGCAATCAGCCAGATTCCCTGTGTTTCGCGCACCGCCAGATCAAAATCTTGAATTAATCAGACCTTCCCTAGAAGCAAATCATTGGTGTGGGTTATAAATCCTGCCACCACGCTTCTTATATTCTTGCAAGACTGCCACCGCCTCTTTTCTTCTGACGTTCTGAATAACCGTAATGTTTCTGGCTGATAAGGCGCTTGCCCAATCCTTTCGTTTAGGTCCCTCGTCAAAGCCAATAGCTTCTGCATCTTTTCCCCTAGCTCCACATACTACTCTTTGTACTCCAGACCATGGGATAGCTCCATAGCACATTGCACATGGTTCGCAACTAGTAACCAGCTCATACTCTGGGCGTCCAGAGGCACTGAGGTCAAAGGTTTTAAGTCTTTTCTGGGCATTAGCTATAGCGACCATTTCCGCGTGGCAATGAGAGCAGTTCGCCAATACAACAATGTTCACTCCAACCGAAACTAGGGTTCCTGTTTTTGCTTCAAAGACAGCAGCGCCAAAAGGTCCACCTGTACCCCGCTCAACATTCTCCCTGGCCAATCGTATTACATAAGCCATGCGGTCTTCAGGCGAGATAAGTGGTTGTTTTTGTTGTCGAGCTGATACCTCAGCCCAAGGCGGAAGTGTAAAAGGGCTCACAGCCTTAGTAGAAAATTTAGATACCTTCAAAGGGCGATCCATTCTGAGACCAGTGTATCTAAACAGTGATCTGAATCAAAGGTTTCATTTAAATTGTGAAAGGGGAAAGCAGGGTCGGTTCTCGACTTGGCATTGCCTCAGGTCAGCCTGCGTGATCTGGAATCGGTTGTGTGACATGACGCACTCATGACCTCCAGTGATGCAGAGGTTAGGGTCACATCTTGTATCGTGCATGCACAGATAAGGCAAGCTGTTCTCAAGCTGCTCGTCTCTTCATTGTGCTTCGCCACGGTGAAGTCGCGCGGAACATCTGGTGATCAGCAAGAACGAATTGGGCGTAGCTCAGCCTGCACTATCCAGAGTCGGTTGTGTGACGTGACGCTCGCATCATCTCAAGCGTACGCTCAATGATGATTTGGTCTGGGACGTCTTTTTCACGAAGTGTTTGCTTGGTGAGAAGAAGTCCTTCCAGATTGATGGTGCTCACCGGAATGCTTTCGAACGTTATAGTTTGAGCATGTTGTGATGAAAGGCCTTCTCCATAGGCAACGCCATTTCAGGCCTGAGCGAGGAGCTTTCATTCAGCAAGTCTGATAGCGTGGCTCGCCGATAGTTCTCCAAATCTGAGCAGTGCCAATACTTCCTTCTAAGACATTGATGAATATATGACCTTCAACTATTGTCTATTTTGTCTAAACTAGATATAATAGACATCCGAGGTGACAATCATGCGATACGTCTCAGCCAGCGATGCGAAACAGAAACTGGCGTCGATTTTAGATGCGGCGCAGCGTGAACCCGTGATGATCCGCCGCCAGAAACGGGATGTGGCTGTGTTGCTCTCGGCTCAGGAGTATGAGCGGGTGTGCGCCACAAACCGTGAGGAATTTCTACGGTTTTCAGATCGGGTGAGCAAGAAGGCGAAGACGCAAGGGCTGACGGAAGAAAAGCTCCACAAGATTCTGGCTGATGAAGGCTAGACGCCGGGTGGTGGTGGATACCAACACCCTGATCAGCGGGGTGCTACTGAGCGACTCCGTGCCCGGACAGGCGGTGCGAAAGGCGATCGCCGAAGACGTGATGCTGATGTCCGAGGAGAGTCTGTATGAACTGGCGGATGTGTTGTCCCGCAAGAAATTCGACCGCTATCTCAGCGTAAAAAATCGCGAAGAATTCGTGCGGCTTGTGCTGCGGGTGGCCGAGATGGTTCCGATTGTGACGGCAGTACATGAGTGCCGGGACGAATCAGACAACCTGATTTTAGAGGTCGCGGTCAACGGCGGTGCAGCACTGATTGTCAGCGGCGACCAGGATCTGCTGACGCTCAATCCCTTTCGAGGCATTCCCGTGCTGAAGCCCGGAGAATATGTCCAGGAGACCCACGATGCCGATGAGACCACCCGTGCGTCCGAGGAACTTGAGTAAACATTTCATCGAAGCCTTGGTCTCAGCCAGAGAAAACACTCTGGCAGAAACCATTCCCGGGTTAGACTCACGTTTTCTTCTCCTCTTGCCTCTGCCATTTAGGATGTCGCCACGACAACCTGATCTCACTCACTAAGGAATCGCATGGAGCCAAGCTTCTGGCACAACCGATGGCAGACGAACCAGACGGGATGGCACGAACGCGAGGTCAACCCGCTGCTGATCACCCACTTCCCTTCCCTGAACGTGCCTTCGGACGGGCGCGTGTTTGTGCCGCTTTGCGGCAAATCGCTCGATCTCGGCTGGTTCCTATCGCGCGGTTATGCGGTCGCTGGAACGGAACTCAGTGAACTGGCTGTGACGCAGCTCTTTTCCGAGCTGGAGATGGAACCTCGCATATCAGAAGTCGGGAAGCACAGGCTCTTTCGCGGAGAGAAGATCGACATTTTCGTGGGTGATCTCTTCGACCTGTCTCGCGAAGTCCTCGGCCCCGTTGACGCAGCCTATGACCGCGCCGCCTTAGTCGCGTTGCCAGAGGCCATGCGGGTACGGTACACGGCGCATCTTAAAACGATCACGGCGTTGGCTCCCCAACTTGTCATCGGCTATGAGTACGACCAAACCGTCGTGCCAGGCCCTCCGTTTTCTGTCACTGTTGACGAACTCCACCGCCATACAGCGACAGCTATACCCTCCCGCTGGCCCGCGTGGAAGTCCCTGGTGGGCTCAAGGGAACATGCCCAGCGACAGAACATGTCTGGCGGTTGAACAAACTGCCGGATTAGCAGCTTCCTGGATTTCGAACCTGAAAGAGGAAAAACACAGGGAGCGGGAATGTTCTCTGTTCGAGGATTACTGCGCAGCAGTGGTAAATCTTCGCTGATTACGATCGCTTCTCCCCGCTAGACCCCGATGGCCATGCGGACTGGATGCATGGTTTCCCGAATCCCGTAGGGCCCAGTCGACTCCACCTGCTCGGGATCCGCATAGGTACCGAACATCCGATCCCATACCGTAAACAAGACCCCGAAATTTGCCCCCGCCTGCCCGACCTCTTTTAGGTGGTGCACACGATGGTAGCGTGGTGTGACAAAGAGCCATTCCAGTTTTCGCGATTGCCAGGTCACGTTCATGTGCATCCAGTTATTGGTCAGGATCATCAGATAAGCATAAAGCGGAAAGAATAATGATGGCACTGGTTTAAGGAGCGGAAACGCCAGCAGATACGGGACACTGGCCAGAGCGACTTGCGGAAAACTCGCCCGAATACCGGCCAGCCAGTACAGCTCCGTTGGGGCATGGTGCCAGCGATGGATCGGCCAGACCCACGGCGTATGCCAGAGACGATGCATCCAGTACGCCAATCCGTCGAGGACAAGCAAGAAGACCACCAGCTTAAACGCAAATGGCAGCGCCTGCCAACGCCAGTAGGAGTAGTGGGGAAACGGGATTCGACTCGTCACCTGTGCGGCAAAGATAAAGAAGACTTGGTAGGTCGTGAAGGCCGCCACATCCTGCAGGAACACCTGACGATACTGAACTTGACGGGTGGGCCACCAATACTCCAGCGCGAAAAAGAGCAGGCCGATTCCCCAATACATGGCCAGCCACTCAAGCGAGATGAAATTGGCCAGCCAGTCGAGCATTATTACCACTTACGAAACATGGCTTAGTGTGACAACGAAAAGTGCCGTAGGCAGGAGGATCGCCCATCTTGGAGTGCAGGTCAAGTCGGCATAGGACTCCCTCCACCCTTCCTATGGGGGAGGGACAGCTGTTTATCAAAATACTACCTGTGGAAGAGATGGGCACCAGCTCAGCGCAAGCTCTTGGCGGTCGGAGAATAGGGACGACTACACGTTGAACCTAAAATACACGATATCCGCTTCTTTGATGACGTAATCCTTACCTTCCAGTCGGAACAACCCCTTCACCTTCGCCTCCGACCCACAGGACAGGAGATCGTCGTAATGATAGACCTCGATTGCCTCCTCCCCACCAAAAGATGGAGCTGCTTTCCAATAGGTCATTAGGTATGCTTCGTGGCGTTGCTATCTGATCAGTCTCCATTCGACCTAACGGAGTGACTCTCATGATCTCAGTTCGATACCTCAAGCCAGTTGTCGGTGCAGGACTCGTATTTGCTCCACTCTTTCTCCTTGCCTGTTCCAGTGAAAATGGAGGAGACGGCATCACGTCTTCAAGTTCCCCGCTCACTCCAGCCGGCCCCCCAATTACCTGGATATTGAGAAAACCAATGCCGACTCCGCGCACGGAATTTGGTATGGCTACCGTCAACAATAAGATCTATGCGATCGGCGGTTACTCCGGATCAGTTCTCCGAACAGTCGAAGAATATGATCCCGCTACAGATACATGGACTCACAAAGCAGACATGCCGACTCCGCGCAGACAACTGATCGTCGTTTCCGTCAATAACAAAATCTATGCGATTGGCGGAGTCAACTTTTCCTCGGACCCGAATAGCTTGATCTATTCTTATTCCACGGAAGAGTACAATCCCGCCACCAACACCTGGATCACGAGAGCCTCCATGCCGACTGGTGGAACGGTGAACAGTGTACTTGGGAATCGTTTTATCGGTGGGGCGGTTGCCAACGGAAAGATCTATGTGGCAGCACACAACAATCCTGGGAGCTTGGTACCTATCACACACGCACTCGAGTATGATCCCGCCACAAATGTGTGGATGAGTAAGACACAACCTCCCTTCAGTTACACGCGGTATACCGTGGCATCTCTGAACAACAAGGTTTACGCGCTTTCCGATGAGCTATGATCGAAAGTTGTGTATGACAGGATCGGAAAGGGCGGCGTATTCTTGATGGTCGACCAAGATCATCCACCTTTTGCAAGGAGTGAATACGCCGCATGAACCACGATACGGAAGTTGCACTGAAGAATCCAGAGGTCTCCGGCGAAGTCCGGGATGCGCTCACGGACGTCTTGCGCTACGGGGCACAGCAATTGTTAACCCAGGCCATTGAAACCGAGGTGACCGAGTTCTTGACGCGGTACCGCGATACGCGCGACGAGGCCGGCCGGCGGCGCATCGTTCGCAACGGCTATCGACCACCCCGAACAATCCAGACAGGTCTCGGGGACGTATCGGTGAAGGCCCCGCGGGTGCGGGATCGTACCGGCACCATCCGGTTCACCTCCTCGATCTTGCCGCCGTATCTGCGGCGTACGAAAACGCTCGAGGAACTGCTGCCCTGGCTGTATCTCAAGGGGATCTCCACGGGCGATTTCGGTGAGGCACTCAGCGCCCTCTTGGGCCGACACGCCCCAGGGCTCTCGGCGGGCACGATCAGCCGGCTCAAGGCGGTCTGGCAACACGAACACGCACGCTGGGAGCGGCGTGAGCTGGGGAGCACGCCTTATGTGTATCTGTGGGTCGATGGTATCCACTTCGGCGTGCGCTTGGAAGAGGCCAACCAGTGCCTGCTTGTGGTCATCGGCGCCACGGCTGAGGGCAAGAAAGAACTCCTGGCACTCACCGACGGATTCCGTGAATCGGAAGAGTCCTGGAAGGACGTGTTGCTGGACTTACAGCGCCGCGGCCTGACCGTCGATCCCCGACTCGCCATCGGGGATGGGGCACTCGGCTTCTGGAAGGCCCTCCCTCAGGTGTTTGGCCACACCCGCACGCAGCGCTGCTGGGTGCACAAGACGGGGAATGTGCTGAACAAGCTCCCGAAGCACCTACAGGCCAAAGCCAAGAGTGATCTCCATCAGATTTGGATGGCGCCCACACGCGAGCACGCGAGTTGGGCATTCGAGAGCTTCCTCACCGCCTACCACCCCAAATACCCGAAGGCGGCCGACTGCCTCGCCAAGGACAAAACGGCCCTGCTCGCCTTCTACGACTTCCCGGCCCCGCACTGGCATCACATTCGGACAACAAACCCCATCGAGTCGACTTTCGCCACCGTGCGGCTGCGTACGGCAAAAACCCGCGGCTGTGTGTCGCGCACGAGCATTCTCTCGATGGTGTTCAAGCTTGCCAAGAGCGCGGAGAGCCGGTGGTTGAGATTACGCGGTACCGAGCAGATCACCAAGCTCCTGCACGGTGTGCAGTTCAAAAACGGAGTCGAGACCAAAAAGGAGTCCCGTCAGGAGATCGCCGCCTAATCTGATGGGCGTACACAACATTTGACTATTTCTCGAAGAAGGCCGTGAAAGTCTTTGAGCGACTTGGTCTGACTGAAGCCGAAGCCATCCGTATCTTTTATGCCAAGGTTGACCTTCACCAGGGTATCCCCATTCCTCTCATGATCCCAAACGCGCACACGCGGGACGCTTTTGAAGAAGCGAAGCATCCCAAGAAACTCCCCTCATTCAAGAACTTTCGTGCCCTCAGAAGGCACATAGGCACGTAAGTCTTGCTTCACATTCCAATCGGACTGGCTCCTCACCTACAGAATTGAAGCCACCTTCCTCATTCTTGAACGGACAGGCACACATGCCGACCTGTTTGACTGACGTTGAGTGTGAACACGATCAGACGCCGTATCACTGGACGGGTAGGCATCTCTCGCGACATGGCTCGCTTTCCATCTCTATTACGGCTCGCTCACACGGCTGAGCCTGTCGGGCACCTCAACGATTTCGTGCCTCCGATTACATGACAGGTTCCCCGCGGCTTCACCCGGGCTGTTCGGTCTTCCACTACGTTCAGCGACCGTCTGACGCATAGTCGGTCGCCTGCTGGCCGACAACTGCGTCAAGCCTGCCTCGAAGCCGATCCGTTGATCATCCTTCACCTTGGCGAACGGGCTTAATCTTTTCGGTCTATCTGAAGCGGACCTTTTCGCCTCGTCTGTTGATCTGCTCTGCCATGCCGTGCTGGTGATGAGCGGGGGCCGGCTTGTTGTTTCAGGTCCGGTGCCTGTGCGCATCCGGCCGTCGCCCTGGCTTTTCACCGGCGGGCTGCGTCGATCATGCCCGCGCGCCGCCAAAACAGCGCGGCTTGTTCCGCGGTCATTCCTCCGCATCGCGCCCACCGGCCCGCCAGGGTGCGGTGGCCTCTCTGTCTCCTTTGTCGTCGCTGTGTGGCCTCCACGCCTGGTGAGAGGCCAACACATCAACTCTAACTCAAGGAGACACACTATGGCACCTCAAGACAAGAAACCCCAGCCGGTCACCACGCTGCGATGCAGCCGCATCAAGGCGAGCATCTGGAAGAACGAGGGCATGAACGGTCCGTTCTACAACGTCACCGTGGCTCGCTCGTACAAGGGCCAGGATAGAGTCTGGAAGAATTCCGACTCCTTCGGAGTCGCAGACCTTGACGCGCTTATTGTTGTCGCCCAACAGGCGGCACGTTGGATCGCAGAACGGTCGGACCACTGACTATCACAGGAAGCCTCCAGCCCTCGCGCCGGGGGCTTCCTGCATCTGAAGGAAGGAGACATGCGATGGAAACCTATCGGGAATGCGCGAAATTTCTGAACGAGCTGCTCGCCGATGCACGCGCGGTGCGGATCACCGTCCCTGGCTACATGCCACTCTCGGTCGAGGAGATTGGATCGAGTGGAGACGGACAACGGCTTGTGTCCTTGTGCCATTACGGCGAACAGAACGGCGACCTCATGCGCGATCCCGACATCGTGTTTCTGTTTCACAATTTGCCAGATGGCCTGGCAGCTGAACCAGTGTCGTTTCGGAACGACTACCTGGGGATCGTTCAAAATGTCTATCGGTATGACGAGGCGGGTAGGCGCACCCATGTCGTGGTCTCACTGAAACAGGACTTGGAGGAGTTTGCCCGGGACTGGTTTGCCACACTCCGAGATCAGGGATTCTTTTCCGCCACCGCAGTGCGAGAGATCCTTGTATCTTGAATCTGTCCTCTTCATTCTGACGATGGTCCTAAATCCGAGCGTGATAGGCCGTCGGATCCGAGGTCCTCGAGACCGTGGGACAGCGCGGGTCGTCACGCTCCTTACATGGAAAGCCCGTACAGTTGCGTGGGCCACCAAGCTCGCATCATGCAAGGCCGGGCTCCTCTGGAGGATCCAATGACTCAGCCCCTTCTCTTTGTCGGGATTGATGTGTCGAAAGCGCAGTTGGATGTAGCGCTGCGCCCCACCGGTCGGTTCGTGGTCCCCAATGACGATGCCGGGATCGCCGAGTTGCTCGAACGGCTGCAGGCGACCTCGCCCACCTTGATCATCTTGGAAGCCACGGGTGGGATCGAACTGCCACTGACAGGCGCGTTGGCCGCGGCAGGCCTGCCGGTCGTGGTCGTCAATCCGCGCCAAATCCTGGACTTCGCGAAAGCCACCGGGCAATTGGCCAAGACCGATGCGCTGGATGCCCAAGTGTTGGCCCACTTTGCGGAGGTGGTGCGACCGACGCCTCGTCCGCTGCCGGATGTCGAGACCCAGGAGTTGGCTGCCTTGGTGACACGGCGTCGCCAACTCATTGAGATGCTCACGGCCGAGAAGAACCGCATCGCCAGTGCCCGCATGGGCATTGGATCAGGCCGACACCGACTTGGCCAAGGCCATTTGGCAGAGTCCGGTCTGGCGCGAGAAAGAGGAGTTGTTGCGGAGCGTCCCCGGCATCGGCCCGGTCTTGACGACCACACTGTTGGCAAATTTGCCGGAATTGGGCACGTTGACACACAAACAGATCGCCGCCCTCGTCGGCGTGGCGCCGCTCAATCGGGATAGTGGCACGCTGCGAGGCAAGCGGGCGGTCTGGGGCGGTCGTGCGCAGGTGCGGGCCGCCCTTTATATGGCAGCGCTCGTGGCTGCGCGCTTCAATCCCGTCATTCGCGCGTTCTATCAACGCTTGTGTGCGGCCGGCAAGGCCAAGAAGGTGGCCCTCGTCGCCTGCATGCGCAAGTTGCTGACGATCGTCAATGCGATGCTCAAGCATCGAACGCCTTGGCGTCAGGAGGTGGAGCCGACTCGTGCTGGAGCATAGGAAAGCCTGGACGGTCAGGAAATTGTCGGTCCTCGACCAATTGGGGGCAACATTTCTCTGTGACTGCAGCACAACTGCTCACTTCAACCCTTGACTCGAAAGACAGTTGCTGTCCCCGTGATCTCGTCGATCCATTCAGGGGGCATGATGTGATCAGATCATGCCCCCTTTCCCGGTCAATCCCAGTAGTCGGTTGAGGTCTTCCGGTTAGATGGATACGGGAGCCGTCTTTTTACCGGTCATAACTGCCCCGGTCTGTGTCATCCCATTATCCCAGGTATCCCGTTCCTCAGGGAAGACGAGCCGGTGACTGAATGCCTGAAGGAAGGGGGGAGAGGGGAGGGGAGCTCTTTCTGTTCCTTGTCGTGTTCTTCAGGGGAGCATCTCCCTCAGACTGGGCAAGCTGGAAGGCGAGAACTTATTCGAAATTGGCATGTTTGGTTATCCTCCAGTCGGCTCCAGGAATGGCCTCATCCCGGCGGATTAGCGGAGCGGCTGGAGGGGGATCAGGCCGGTTTTAGAGATGACCATAGGGAACGATGTAAGACCTATTTGAAGAGGTTGCAGGATATGGCCTTAAGGCCCAATTGTCTTACATCTCGTGTTTATTGTATGCTCCCGCCCATGCATAGTTCCTCGCGAGATAAACGGACCACGACCATTACGGTGGATTTGGGGGAGCTGAAAGCCCCGTGGCAGGCCTATTGTGCGCAGCAGGGCGTAACCCCGAGCCATGCCCTCCGGCAGGTCGTGCGGCAGGCCCTGGACGGGCGTGCGACACCGTCCGCTCCTCATCGGCTGCGCGTCACTCGGCGGCGAGAAGGAGCCACCGCCCGTATGAAACTGAATGTGACCCCCTCCGAACTCGCCGCCCTGAAGAAGATGGCTGGTCACGAAGGCTATCAGCCGACGGCCTGGGTGGTCGCGATGATCCGTACCAAATTGACTGGGGAGCCCCATGTGGGACAGCCGGAACTCGCCGCACTGACCCGCTCGAATCAACAGCTCCTCGCCTTGGGACGGAACCTGAACCAGATCGCGAAAGTCTTGAATACGTCCCCAGAGAACCGGGGTGCGTTTCGGGTGGAGGTGATCACCGAACTCTCCCGCGTGATCCGAACCCACACAGACAGAGTCTCTGATGTCTTGCGCGGGACGGTGGCGCGCTGGTCTCTCCAATGAGTCCTTCAAGTAGTCCAATCGACCTGAAGCTGGATGAGTGGGGGAGTCGGCTCTTCAATGTCACAACGGAGACCCTCCCACGGCCGCGGTCCAACAGGAATGGTCGTCTGAGTTCCGCCAAGCACGTGAGTACTGGCGGACGGCTCAGCACGTCACAGGCTCGGGCGACCTATGTGCGGCAGAAACTCCAGGCCATGGTCCGCCGTTCGCCCCAAGTCGTGGTGAAACTCGTCAGGGCGCCGAAGGGGATGAAGGGCATCTCGAACAACCTCACCTACATTTCGCGTGATGGCCAACTCGAGATCGAGGATCAAGACGGTCAGGTGATCAAGGGGAAAGAGGCGGTGGCGGATCTGAAGACCGAATGGCGCGATGGGGGGACACCGATCCTCGCGGACTCCACGATGCGCGATGCCTTTCATCTCGTCCTTTCCATGCCGACCAGGACCGATCCGCTGGCGGTCCAACGCGCGGCCCGTGACTTCGCCAAGCAGGAGTTTTCTGGGTTGCAGTACGCGATGGTGCTGCACACGTTCGACTCCGATCCGGACCCACACCCCTCCCCGCACCCACATGTGCATTTGACGGTGAAGGCCGCCGGTCTCGACGGGATGCGACTGAATCCGAGAAAGGCGGATCTGCAACGTTGGCGGGAGGGGTTTGCGGAGGCGTTACGCGAACATGGCATTGAGGCCACGACCACGAGCCGAATTCACCGCACCACGCATGAACGGTGGAAGGTTCAACATCTTCACGATCTGACCAGGAAGGCGAAGGTAATCGATCGACAGCAACGCCAGTCGCATATGCCGACGCGACAGCGTGAGGTGATGCACCACTACGAACAGGTCATGAGAACGCTCGCACGATCGGATCGCGGAGAGGACCGGCAATTGGCCGTAGACCTTGTGGGCTATCTAGGGGGGCGAGGCCATACTCCGGAGGCTGAGAAGGATCGAGGGAAAGACCGTGAACGATGGGGTGATCTGGCATAGACGAAATAGGGGGACAACGACAAAGACGATCGACTCCAACGCGAATCCAGAAAATAATGCGCCATCAGCACGATTCGGCGACGGAGCTTTATGCGTAGGAAGTGCAGCGACTGCTTGAGGAGGCGGAGGAGGCAGTGACGCAGATCTAGGTGACACACATATGGATTCGTTTGGACAGTCCTATGTCTGTGGAACGGCTATTGACTAGTGGTCAGAGACTCCTCCTGTGGTTTTTCGTTTGGGGATATGCTTAATAGGCGGTGGAGCGCTGTCCAACTAGCGACTGCGGCAGATCTCTGCCGCACACACGTTGATTGTTTCGCGGATGCCGCTGATCCGCGAGGCCGTTCAGTCACGTGGAAGCATAAACCGGATCAAGCGCAAAGAAAGCAGGAGGGTATCATCATGAGCGGAGCGAGTCTTGTTCTGCTGGAGTTTGATCCTGAGCTCAATGCCTTTGGTAAGGACAAATCGCTGAGAGATGGGCTATCCGTGGCCGTACAGATTGGGGATAGCCTCTGGGTCGCCAATGATGAAACCATCAGTCTGGAACGGCTTGCGCTTATCGCGGGAGGGAAGACCGGGCCCTACAGATATGGCCGTCATCATAAGCAATTCTCGCTCGATGATTACCTTCGACTGCCAGTACCTCCTCGCGATAGTGCGGCCCTGGCAGAGGTAGATATGGAAGGGTTGGACTACAACGACGGTTACCTCTGGTTGGTGGGCTCACATAGCCTGAAGCGCAAAAAGCCGAAACTAAAGGATGGAGCCCAAAGGGCCCAGGAGCAGATGGCGCAGGTGAACAGTGACGGCAACCGGTACCTCCTGGCTCGCATCCCCGTGGTGGAACGCGACGGAACGTACACCCTGACGAAAAAAGAAACGCGGAACGGGAAGGAGCGTACCGCGGCCCAACTGCATGGGAACAACCAGAGTAACGACCTGACTGAGGCACTAAAAGAGGACGAGCATCTCGGATCGTTCATCCGGATTCCAGGTAAGGACAATGGGTTCGATATTGAAGGATTGGCTGTGGCGGGTGAACGTCTCTTTATTGGACTACGCGGGCCGGTCCTGCGTGGCTGGGCCGTGATTCGGAAGTGGAACTCAAGGAGCATGACGACCAGCCATCCACACTGAAGTTGAAGGCCATTGGACCGAATGACCGCCTGTATCGAAAGCATTTCCTCCACCTGGGTGGTCTCGGTACTCGCGACTTGTGCGTACAGGGCTCTGATCTGCTGATCCTGGCGGGGCCGACGATGGATCTCGACGGCCCGCTGACCGTTTTTCGGTGGCCGAAGGGGACAGATCCGAAAGGGGAGAGCGTGGTGCCAGCCAGCGAGTTGGAGCGTGTGCTGGATGTGCCCTATGGCAAAGGTGTAGACCATGCCGAAGGCATGACGTTATTCTGTCCGGATGGGGGAGCAGCCTGCTCACTCCTGGTGGTGTACGACTCTGCGTCCAAGAACCGTCAGTTGGGAAGGAGCACGGTGGCGGCAGACGTGTTCCCCCTGCCTTGAACTTCCGAGTAGGGTTTGAGATCAACTCGTTCATGATCACATCGCAATCCTCACACTCTCGTTGATAACCGCTAAGACGTGAACACACTTAGGGCGTTGTACCTGATTAAATACACCAGCCATCCATGTGTGATCGCTGATCCTTCGCGTACACATAGGCACTATACCGACATCTATGTCGAAGAGGTGCAGAAGTTGCTAGCGGTGGTGGTGACACAAATTGAATCATTACTGTTATTCTAGGCGTAGCTTCCCCGGATGTGTATGCTCTTCCTTGACAGCTCATCGGGATCGGAGTAATTTCCCCGGCAACAAAAATACCGTTTAGTTTTCCTATACTCGCTTGCTACTGAGAAGGAATTTGATTTTATGCCTGAACCGTCAGTATTGCGGTCGGTTTCCCTCAAGACGCTTGAACGTCTCGACGCCAAACTTCAACCGACACTGGCGACGCTGAAGAACACCTTCACGGCCATCGAACTCAACCCTGATCTCGCCGGTCTTCGGGACGTGGCCGCCGTCATAGTCGAGCCCCAACAGGACTTCGCGGACGTGAAATTCCCGACCGAGCTTGGCGGGGGGGCTCAGTCAGTTGCCGAACTCGTTCAGGGGCTCCCACTCCAAGAGGTGGCCATGCTTAAGGCGCCGTTCAAGGCGGGGATCGAGGACATTGCCGAAAGCCGAACCGCAGGGGTGGCCATGGCGACTGGGCTTATGGGGCTGATCGATGCAGGCATCACGCCTGGCGACAAGGAGCTCACCCAGCTTGTCAACCTTGGCCTTGGCGCCGATGTGGTCAGCCGGACCGCCCGTGCCAAGCTCATCGGCGTCCCGCAGCTGGACTTGCCCGACCTCTCGGGTGGCCTCAGCGTTCCTTCGAAGCTGCTGACCAACATCGCCGAGATTCGCCAAGCTCTTGCCCGCGCAGGTGCAGCACTGCAGCTCGCCCGCAATGCATCCAAGGTGACCTACACGGCTGATGCTGATGGGATCACGGAGGTCATTCCACGCGAGTTGGTCTCGGGCGGCGACGAGATCACACTGAACGGCAGTTTCCCGAATCAGGCCGAGTGGACCTTTGTCGTGGTGGCAGGCGAGCATGGCCAGCCTATCCCCTGCAAGATCGTCTCGTGGAGCGACAAGTCGATCCGTGTAAGCTTACCCCCCGGTGTACAGACCGGCCCGATCGGATTTCTCAGGGCGAGCGGTCCCGACGCGTGGTCAAGCGGCGACTTCACGGGCTTTGCGGAAGCCGCGAACATCTTCGGCGCGAATATTGGTGCGGGCGGAGGCATTGCGTTCCATCATTCCCTGAGCTCGGCCGCCAACCTCTTCAGCCTGCTTGATCTGCCGCGCCCGATGCCGCCCGAGTTGCCGGGGTTCATCAATCACCTGACGGCGGGTCCGATCATCGACCAAGTCAGCCCGGCGACCTATACCGAGCCCGACCCGGCCACCTGGATCGAGGTCCGTGGCCGGGGCTTCCGGTCTTCGGATGCCGTCGTTCTCGACAGCATCACCTGCGAGACCAAGTTTGTTGCGGATGAGTTGATCCAGTTCCGTGGAAGAGCCATCCCTTCGGGACGGTACGAAGTCCGGATCAGACGGAATTCCCATCTCTGCGGCAGCCGCAACCGGATGTTTGAGGTCCACGCGAGTTATCGGGGCGTCAAGTCCATACGTGTACGGCCGGGCGGCGTGATTCAGGTTGAGGGCACTGGCTTCGGGCCTGGCTTCATGAGCGCCAGGCTTGGCGGGATGAGCGTCTCCGTGAAGGTCGTCGACACCTACGTGGCCGAAGTCGAGGCTAGGCGTGGTTCGTCGACCAGCCTCGTTCGAAATCCAGACGGTGAAACAACGACGCTTGAACTCTTCTATGGCGGTCAGCCCTTCGGGTCCTCCAGCATCGTGTTCGAGACGATCCGACTTCTGGCCTTCGGCGACTCGGTTATGTGGGGGCAAGGCCTTCTTCACCCAGACAAGCTCTCGACGCTTGTGGGTGAAAAACTGAAGGAGCGCTTCTCGGGTATGGGTGTCTATGCCGACGAGATATTCGCCCATTCGGGGGCGACAATCGTTCCCCCAACTGGCGAGTTGCTGCCCGGCAGGCCGAGTCTGCTGCCACCCTCAGACGGGCGTGACGAAGAAGCCACGCGTGGCGAAGTCCCGCAATCAAGCCCGTCGATCTCGGCGCAGATTCGGGCATGGGATCGGCCAGAGCTGCGCGAGGCTGCCGCACGGGTCGATGTGGTCCTGCTCGATGGCGGAATCAACGACCTCAACGTCCGCAATATCATAAATCCCTTCAACTCGGACGACGCGCTGCGGCGCGATACCGAGAGATTTTGCGGTGGAATCGGGATGACGCCGTTGCTCCACCTTGCCCTCCGCGTCTTTCCAAACGCTAGGATCATTGTAATCGGCTATTACCCAATAGTGTCCGAACAGTCGAACACTTTCATGATTCCTCTGTTGCTTTCTGCCCTCGTTATCGTATCGGTGACAGCTGTGCCAGGTC
>SWDG01000025.1:261838-266677 GCA_005116965.1 Nitrospira sp.
GTCCGCAGATTGTCACAACGCGAGCCCCACGCTTCTCGGCAAAGTCGCGCACCGTCTTGACCATCGCGTCATCCGCGTTTTTCCCTTCGGATACGTTCGCAAGAAAGAGGACCGGCTTGGCGGACAGCAGCTGACACTCGGTGAGGATGACCCGTTCCTCAGTCGTGTATGGCAGGTTGCCCAGCCACTCGCCTTTGTCGAGCTGACCGATGAGTTTGGTGAGAAACTCCACTTCAAAGGCAGCTTTTTTGTCTCCAGCCCTAACTTTTTTCTCGGTTTTCTGCTTCCTCCGATCGAGCGTCTCTAGATCGGACAACATCAGTTCGGTTTCGATCACGCCGATATCCCGGAGCGGATCGACGCCCCCGCTGACATGGACGACATCGGTTCCCTGGAAACAGCGGACGACATGCAGCAACGCATCGACTTCGCGGATATGGCCGAGGAATTGATTCCCCAGTCCTTCGCCTTTGCTGGCTCCTTCCACGAGCCCGGCGATGTCGCGCACTTCCAGCGTGCTGTAGGTGGTTTTCTTCGAAACAAAGATTTCGGTTAGCTTAATGAGGCGAGGGTCGGGGACCAGGGCAATGCCGGTGTTTGGATCGACGGTTGCGAACGGATAATTAGCCGCCAAGGCGCCGCTGCCGGTTAATGCATTGAACACTGTTGTCTTGCCGACGTTTGGCAAACCGATCATGCCGCAACAAAGACCCATTTATGTCGTCCCCTCCCCTTCGTCCACGACCTTCTCTCTGATATTAAACTGATTCATCGCGACATCCGGTCCACGATGGATCAGACATTCCAATGCATCAACAGCCCGTGCCAGACAAGGCTCAATAATGGCCATCTCACCCTGAGTCACCCGCTCCAATACATAATCGGCAGAATTCTGACCAGGCGCGGGCCGACCGATTCCAATTTTTAATCGGATGAATTCTGGAGTCCCGAGTGCCTCTATGATGGACTTGATCCCGTTGTGTCCCCCATGGCCACCAGATAGCTTGATCCTCAGCCGCCCTGGCTCCAAATCCAGATCATCGTGTATGACAATGAGTTTATTGGGGGTGAGCTCGAATTCGCGGAAGAGGCCTTTCAAGGGAGGGCCGGTCACATTCATCCAATCGAGCAAGCCAGCCAGCTCGATCAACTCCCCTCCGAGTCGCCCAGATCCCCGCTGCGCGGTACCACGCGGCGAGAGTCGGATCGACCATCGAGCGGCGGCCCGCTCGATGGCCCACATGCCGACATTGTGGCGAGTCTGGGCATAGGCTTTGCCAGGATTGCCCAGTCCAACGAGCAGACGCAACGTTACTTCTTCTTTTCAGCTTCTTTCTTGTCACCCTTCGGAGCCGCGGCAGCTTCTTTCTTCTCGCCACCCTTGGCATCACCGGCAGGCGCGGCCGCTCCAGCCTTGGCCGGTTCAGCGCCGTCAGCTCCTGCTTCCTTGCCTTTCGCCACGACTTCCGGTTCGCCCGCTGCTCCCACACCACTGGTGAGCAAGGATTCGAGTTTGGCATCCGACATCGGTGCCGCGACACTGACCACCATTTGATCAGCATCATCCAGGAAACGGACACCTTCACGCGCCCCAAGTTCCTTCACATGGATGCCGCTGGCGATAGTCAAAGGGGAGGCATCGACCTCGATGTAATCGGGCAATGCAGCAGGAAGACACTCGACCTGCACATCGCGCATGTTGTGATGCAACACACCACCTTCCTTCACACCGGCCGGAATACCACCAATGACCTTAACCGGAACCTTCACTCTGATCGGTTTGCTCATAGAAATCTCAAAGAGATCCGCGTGGAGGACAGCACCAGTCACCGGATCCACTTGATAATCACGCAAGAGCGCGGTGCGGTTCGATTTGGACTTGGCACCGTCCACCGTGAGCGAGATCAACGCGGTACTGCCGGCTTGAGACTTCAAAATTTTAATCAATCCCTCGGGATTGACAGTCAATAACAGGCATTCCCCTTGTCCGTAGAGCACGGCCGGAATTTTCCCTGCCCGCCGCATCGACCGTGCAGCTCCCTTGCCCGCTTGTTCTCTCACGGCCACTGTTAAATCGAATTTCATGATCTTCCTCCGTCTCCTCGACTGCTCGCGCAAGACCCAGTCTCGACTGGACTACGCAAATAATGAACTCACTGACTCGTCTTCATGGATCCGTCTGATGGCTTCGCCTAAGAGAGGCGCCACCGACAACTGATGCAACTTCGGACAGGCCAACTCTTTTCCTCGCAGCGGAATCGTGTTGGTCACAACCACTTGAGACAGACAGGACATCTGTAACCGTTCCAGCGCTGGCCCGGACAGCACGGCATGCGTGCAAGCCGTGATCACGTCTCGAGCGCCATGATCAAAACAAGCCTGAGCCCCCTGGACAATGGTGCCTGCCGTATCGATCATGTCATCGAGGAGCAACACACTCTTCCCTTGTACATCTCCAATGATGTTCATGATTTGCGCTTGGTTCGGACCTTCACGTCGTTTGTCGATGATCGCCAGATTCGCCTGAAGGCGTTTGGCAAACGCCCTGGCCCGCTCCACGCCCCCAGCATCGGGCGAGACGACGACCAGATCCACGATTTTTTTCTTCACAATGTAGTCCAGCAACACCGGAAGGGCATACAAATGATCAACCGGCACATTAAAAAATCCCTGGATCTGCCCAGCATGAAGATCCATTGAGAGCACACGATCCGCTCCGGCAGTCGTAATCAAGTCAGCAACCAGCTTCGCGGTGATCGGAACGCGTGGTTGATCCTTGCGGTCCTGACGAGCATATCCAAAATAAGGCACAACGGCAGTGATACGATTGGCCGACGAACGTTTCAACGCGTCGATGATGATCAACAACTCCATCAAGGAATCGTTGACCGGCTGACAACAGGACTGCACAACGAACACGTCGGCGCCACGCACATTTTCGTCGATCTTGACCCGAATCTCTCCATCACTGAACGACGAAACTGTCGCTTCACCGAGCTTCTGTCCCAAATACGCTGCGATCTCTTGGGCGAGCGAAAGATTGGCGTTGCCAGAGAAAATTTTTAGCTCTCGGTTCATGAAGAACGTACCCTGAGCCGCCTTCTCGTTTTTTTCTAACGTGTTGGATTCTCTAGCGGTTCTTGTGCGGTGAGCGACGGTGATTTTTCTGCAAACCACCCCCCATTTACTGCACACACGACCGGCGAAGCCAATCAAAGGGTGAAACTTTATCGGAAATCACGGGCATCTGTCAACAAACGATCATGGAACGTTTGTCCGGCACGCTCAGAAATCGGAGGGGGTTGAAACCGCATAGACCTTGAGATGGGGTTCAGTCTGAAAACTTGACTGGGCCTGCCGAGCTGCCGCCTCGTCACGAAACACACCAAAGACCGTGGCCCCACTCCCCGACAATAAAGCCGCCTCGGCCCCTTCTGCGAACAGTTTCTGCTTGATTCTGTGAAGTGCTGGATGGGCCTTGAACACTGCGGTTTCAAAATCGTTTTCAGCCACGTGGAGCACGCTTTCCCATGAGAGCGCAGAAGTTTTTCCCAGCGCCGCGTGGGCCTCCGAAAGCGACCGCACCTCCGTTCGGCTTATGGAAAGCTGCTGATACGCCCACTTTGTTTCAACCGGGAACCCTGGATTCACCAGGACCACCCATCGGCTCCCCTTGATTTGCACGGGGTCCACCTTCTCACCCCTCCCTTCCACAATTGCGGAAGGAGCGAAAAAGAAGAATGGGACGTCGCTTCCAAGTGCTTGGCCAACGTGAGCCATCTTTTCCATCGACCACCCTAAATTCAATAGCTGGTTCAGCCCGATAATCGTCGCAGCCGCATCACTACTCCCGCCTCCCAACCCGGCTCCCATCGGAATTCGCTTTGAGAGCACCAGATCCAATCCAATGACTCGTCCACTATGCTCAAGTACCGCCGCTGCGGCACGATAGACCAGGTTGGAAGAGTCTGTCTTCAACGAAGAGTCATCGCATTGCAAGGTGATGGACGAATGTTTGTCGCTAAGGGAGATCGAGAGCTCGTCCTCCAACTGCACAATCTGCATCAGCGACCAGAGATTATGATAGCCATCTGGCCGATGGTCGAGAATGCGGAGCACGAGATTGATTTTTGCGGGGGCGAAAACGGTAAGGGACGTGGACAAAACGGTCGATCGGGAAAATGAATTAGTCACGACCTCCTTTTATAGCATACTTCTCCAGGCGATACCGAAATGATCTGGTGTTCAGACGGAGCATGCGCGCGGCTTTCTTTTTGACCCATTTTGATCGCTCAAGTGCCTTTAGCAACAAATCCTTTTCGATGCCGTTGATGAGCCCCTCAAGATCCAGCCCCTCGTCAGTCAGATCCATCGGCATCGCCGTGTGCTGCGACTGCGTCGCAGGTCGATGAAGCCATCCATGCACCTCAGCGTCGGTCACAAGCTCTGCTGTTGCAAATGCGACGACCCGTTCGATCAGATTCTCCAACTCGCGAACGTTGCCGCGCCATTCATGACTCAGCAAAACATGCATGGCTTCCTGGCTAATCACAGGTTTGGGCTTGCCGCTTTCTTTTGCAAACCGTTCCAGAAAGTGATTGACCAGTAACGGAATATCACCGGTACGCATGCGCAAGGGTGGAAGCCGTATAGGGATCACGTCCAACCGATAGTAGAGGTCTTCTCGGAACGAACCATCCGCAACCGCTTTCTCAAGATCTTTGTTGGTGGCGGCTACCACACGCACATCGACCTTGACGTCGTGATTGCCACCGACCCGTCTAAATTCTCGCTCTTGAATCACGCGCAGAAGCTTGACCTGAATGGTAGGAGTCGTAT
>SWDG01000025.1:266777-299782 GCA_005116965.1 Nitrospira sp.
ATTGCTTTTCGAGTCAGCAACTTTCCGCACGACGTCGAATACCTTCTGCATTGCCTCGCTCTGGCCGACGAGCTGTGCGAATGACGACTGACTTGCCATCTCCCGCTTGAGGAGCATGTTCTCGGTTGTGAGGCGCCGTTTTTCCAGTGCATTCCGGATGATCAACTGGACTTCATCGACCTGGAATGGTTTCGTCAGATAGTCGTACGCACCCTGCTTCATGGCCTCGACGGCGGAATCCGCGCTGGCAAAGGCCGTGATGATCAGCACGACTGTTTCCGGCGAGGCAGACTTTACGGCCTTCAGAACCTCCATGCCATCGATCTTCGGCATCCGCAAATCGGTGATGACCAGATCAAAGATTTCTTTATTCAGAAGCTCGATGGCTTCCTCGCCGTCCATGGCGCTGGTGACGGCATACCCAGCCCGTTTGAGCATAATGCTCAATACGTCACGCAAGCTTTGTTCATCATCAACGACTAGGATCTTTTCCACGGTTCTCTACCTTCATGCCAGAGTCGCACGCCTGAATCTGCTGTACGGGGCAAGCAGACGCCAAATCGTGTCCCCTGCCCTTCCTGACTTTCCACTTTGATCCACCCTCCGTGAAGATCGACGATACGATGGACTGCCGCCAACCCCAACCCAGAGCCTCGCCTTTTGGTGGTAAAGAACGGGAGAAATATTTTGCCGAGATTGTTCTTCGGGATGCCTTCTCCAGTATCATGAAATGAGATCTCTACCACCTCAGCTTTTCGCCCGCCGACATCGACCTTTCTCTCTCCCGTCGCGATCGTCAGTTGCCCACCCTTTGGCATGGCATCGAAGGCATTCACCGCCAGATTCCAGAACACTTGTTTCATTTGATCCTGATCCACTTGCGCGGGCAATGCCCCGGTGCACGGTGCCGCCGCGATGGTGATATTGGTTCTGCTTTGTGCTTCATGTTGTACTAGATCAAGAGTCTCAGCAAGGACTTTGTTTAAATCGTACTCTGCCAAATTTAGCGCTGGCGGCCTGGCATATTGAAGAAACTCTGTGATGATCGTATCCAACCGTGTCGCTTCCCGAACCGCAATTTCCATCAGGCGTTGGCTGGTTTCATCGGCCAGGAGATCCTTTCGTAGCATTTGCATCGCTCCAGCCAGTGCACCCAAGGGATTCCTAATTTCGTGGGCCATCCCCGCTGACATCTCCCCGAGGCTGGCCAACCACTCCTTCCGCTGCATTTCTTCTTCGAGATCACGGATCTGAGTGAGATCTTTGAACACGCCAACCAGTCCCGTTTGCTCTCCACGCTCGTGCAAAGGCGCGAGCGTCATGCCGAGAATCAATCGATTGCCATCGGACCGTTTACACTCCACTTCGAACCGCATGTTAGAGGAAACATCTCGCACGAGATCGTCATCTTGCTGACTGGGATGCCAGTTAAACACTTCCCGCCAGGGACGCCCCTGTACTTGCTCAAAGCTGTAGCCCGTGGCTTCCTGCGCCGCTGGATTGAAAGAAGTAATCCGACCCTTCTCTTCGGTTGTAAAGACGCCGCTGCTGATACTGTGAACGATATTCTCATGGAATGCTTGAAGGCGGCTCAGCCCCTGTTCTTTTTCACGAAGCGATTGATCTACTAACCGAAGCTGATCCGCAAGGGCGCCGCTTAAGAAGCCGACGACGAGGAACGCCAGACCGTAGACGCCGAACGCATGGAGTGTTTCAGCGGCACTGAGGTCAGCATGGGGCAACCATCCCCAGACTTCAGCAAGGCCGTAGAGCTGCACATTGGTCAGAATCCCAAACAGGATGATGCAGAGGCTGGCCGTCAAAAGACCCACTCGGCGACGGGGAACCAAACTTGCCACCGTCACACTGATCACATAGAGCACTGCGAACGGACTTTCGATTCCGCCCGTCCTTGCAATTAAGACCGTCTCGACCAAAAAGTCGACGGTAATCTGAGCCCAGGCAAATTGTATAAGAGCTTGAGGAGTAGTCAGCAGCCGGAACAGGAACGCGTAAAGGATCGTGACCGTATAGGTGAAGATGATCAGAGCATAGAACGTTTCAACCCGTTCGCCCTTGGTGACCTGAAATGCAAGGGAAAGCCCTAACAGGACGGTGACGATAACGACTCGCCACCCCATTAACCGGTAGATTCGTGCTTTAATATCGTCCATGGGCCCACACGCCGTCATGACGTGATTAGACCTATCCTCACGTTTATCCAGAAATGTGGCGCCGAGATGACATCTAGGTAGGGCCTATTCAGATCCTGACGACCAGAGTCAGCCTTCTCCAATGGATATATTCCTGCGAAACAAGCGCATCCGTGTTCATGAGCTGATTGCCTGGGCCATCGTGAAGATGGGCAGATACATGGCCACCACGATGAATCCAATGAGGACTCCGAGAAAGACCATCATCATCGGTTCCAGTAATGCGGTCAGCGAGGCAACCGCCTGATCCACCTCGTCCTCGTAAAAATCTGCAATTTTCCCTAACATGGCGTCGAGCGCACCCGTTGATTCGCCGACCGCGATCATGTGTGTCACCATCTTCGGAAATACCTGACTTTTCGCGAGAGGCTCGGAGATCGTCTTGCCTCCGCTGATGCTCACCCTGGCGTTGACCAGGGCTTCTTCGATGATTTTATTGCCCGAAGTCTTCGCGCAAATCGTCAAGGCATCTAGCAAGGGTACGCCGCTGGTTATGAGCGTCCCCAACGTTCTCGTGAACTTCGCCACCGACGCTTTTCGCACCAAATCTCCAAAAACAGGCAGTTTGAGGAGGAGTTTGTCGATCTGATACTTCCCATTGCCCGTTGCGTAGTATTTCTTGAACGCCACAACTGCAAGAATCACCCCGCCAAGAATGATGTACCAGCTCGACTGAGCGAAATTGCTCATATCAATCACGATCTGAGTGGGGGCAGGAAGCGCTACTTTTCCGCCGGACATATCTTTGAACATTTTCTCAAACACCGGGATCACGAAGATCATCAATACAGCAACCACGATAAAGGCGATTCCCATAATCGACGCCGGGTAGACCATGGCGCTTTTGATTTGCCCCTTCAATTTCATCGCTTTTTCAATATACTTGGAAAGTCGACCAAGAATGGTGTCGAGCAACCCTCCCACTTCTCCCGCATGCACCATGTTGACATACAGATCGTCAAACACTTTGGGATGCCTGCGGAGGGCATCTGAAAACGTCGAACCTCCCTCGACCTGGACTTTGATCGCACCCACAGATTTCCTCAGCGCTGCATTCTCTGATTGGTTCGATAAGATTTCCAGACACTGAATCAAGGGCAACCCGGCATTGATCATGGTCCCGAATTGCCTGGTAAAAACGACCAAGTCCTTTTCGCTCACTCCGCCACCGAGCTTAAAGCTAAATCCCTCTTTGGCCGCCTTCTCCTCAAGGCTCGTCACCACCACGCTTTGTTTGCGTAGTTGCTCCACCGCTTCATCGCGCGACTTCGCGACGAGTTCACCCTTTTTCACCGCTCCGGACTTGCTCCGCCCGACATATGCAAACGTGGCCATAGATTCTCGTCCTGTTATGGCTCCCTGAGCCGGTTATACGGGAAAGCTAAGACTACGAAGCGAGTCTACTGGGGGGTCGGAAACCTGTCAAAAACAATTGAAATATTTACCGGACGGCCGAAGAGGTCGTATTTGCAGCCGAGATCATTAGGCAAGCGGAGGCGCCATATTCGTGTCGCGATACCCTCGATAAAGGTAATGTAACCCTGAGGCCAGGGTGAATCCAACCATGAGGGCGACGAGTGGAGTAAGCATGGAGCGGTCGAGGCCTCGCCATGTCAAAAGGACAATCAACAGGACATAGCTCAACTGAAACAACGTCGTTCCTTTTCCCAAAATCGTCGGTGTCACATTAATTGGTGTATTGGTGACGTGAGCCACCACAGTCCCCAGTAGGAGAATAATGTCCCGGCTCACGACCAGGATAACCAGCCAGGACGGCACCAAATGCAGCATCGCCAGCGAGATGAAACTCGACGTCAGCAGCAGCTTGTCTGCCAGAGGGTCAAGTACGGTCCCTAATCGTGTCCGCTGATTCAGTTTGCGTGCAAGATAACCGTCAATGGCATCCGTCAGTCCGGCGATGAGTAGTGTCAAGAGTGCGAACCCATATGAGCCGTAGGTCATGAACCCTATGTAGACGGGGATCAGGAGGATGCGAAGAATCGTGAGGCTATTGGGGATATTCATGGAATGGAACTAGACGCGCCTCTGACTGGATGAGGGATGGCATCATAGTAATCGACGCGGCGCTTGTCAACGAGTTGCAGGCGTATGGATGACCTTCTATAATCGAAAGATATAGACTTGTCGTCAATTGTTATTTCTGGGGGATACGAAAGCATGAGCACGTTGCCACTGATGTTTAAGAAAGAAGGATTGGTCGAGAAACATCAGCTTGAAGGAGTTGATCCGAGTGATCGATATTTCAACCGCACCATTCTGGTCAATCGGACTCCATCGGGATACTCGGGGAAGATTATGTATGAAGCCTTCGTTGTTGAGAGTCGCTCACACTCGACCATTGCCGCAACAGTGAAAGAATTAGTGGATAAACTTCAAGGGTTCGGGTTCACTCGCATGAGAACCCGGGCCAATTTTAAGGGAACTCGCTATCTCGCCGAAAAAGAAACGTGGCTTGACTACCCAGATCAGGCTTAAATTGAGCCGATGAATTCCTGATACACCAGATCATGGATCGCCGGACGAAACTTCCGAATCGCTTCATTCCTATTCGATGGATGCACGCGATTTGAGAGCAGAACGACCTCCAGCTCTCGCACAGGATCAATCCAGAGGGAAGTCCCCGTGTAGCCAAGATGGCCAAATGATTGAGCTGCGAAATGGCATCCTGCAGATGAAGGAACTGACGGTGTATCCCACCCGAGCGCCCAACTGGAAGATCCTTCCAATTTCTGTCTTCGCGTAAATTCATGGACCATGGCCCGATCCAGGATTGTCACTCGGCCATGATACGCTCCCAACCACTCGCCTGAGATCGCCAACACTGCGTCTACAGTCCCAAACAGCCCGGCATGACCAGCCTCACCACCCAACGCAGCTGCATTCTGATCGTGGACTTCTCCACATAAGAGATGTCCTCGCCATTGATCAAATTCCGTCGGCGCTACACCACCCATATCGTCATCTAGGCGATTAGAAAGTGCACGGGGCTGTCCGGGCAGGATAAATCCGATTTGGGGCTCCCCCAATGGGTACACAATGTGGTCGAGAAAATATTCGCTCATTGATTGTCCGCTGATTCGCTCAATAATAAAGCCGAGCAACATGAAGCCGAGATCGCTGTACAGGCTGCGTGTGCCCCGTTCATATACCGGCATCTCAGACTGTATGAGGCGAAGCATAGCCCGTTTGGCCTGCTCTCGCTCTCCAGCCGACGAAGGGATTGCTCCATCCGGTCTGAGCTGTTCATAGAATCCCCGCCAGCCAGGCAAACCGGAAGAATGCGTCAGTATGTGGCGAATTGTCGCAGAGCCGATGAACGTATCGGCACATTCTGAAAGATGGTCGGCCACAGAGTCATCAAGCTGGCAACGGCCTTTCTGCATCAACAAAACGAGGGCCGTAACGGTGGCCAACGGCTTTGTCAACGAAGCCAGGTCATAAATTGTGGAGGGACTGACGGGAGATCCTGGAGGGACGGTTGAAAGATGACCAGCATGAAAGCGAGAAACCGGTCTATTGCCACACCGCACCGCCAATACGGCCCCCGGAAAGACCCCGTCGGTAACGGCTCGATCGAGTGCTGCTTGGATCACACTAAGATTGGGCATCGGGATGAGAATGACGGGAAATGCTCAGGAGTAATGATCACGCATTACGCAGCCGTAGCGCTCTCACCCCGAACGGTCAACGGGTAGGGCTTGATTCCCCTTCCAGCTTTTCTTCCTGCATGACGTTATGATCCTGGTACGCTTCACTGGCTTCCACGTCCAACATCCGCTCGAAGGTATGAAGCGTCGCCCGCATCCGCTCAACCATGAGCAGCCGCTGCTTCTGCAGCAGAGACAAGTCTCGCTGTGTGTTTCCTAGCTCCACTCGCGCTTGTCGAAATAACTCGCTGGCTTTCAGTTCAGCCTCTTTGACGATCAACTCGGCATCGCGTTGCGCACTTCGCTTGACATCCTCGGCCAAGGACTGCGCCGAGATCAATGTGGTAGACAAAGTCGCCTCGGTCCGTTTGAGATCCGAGACCTGCTGTTCAAGCGTCAGAATTCGATCACGCAACGTGGCATTGTCACGATTCAGGTATTCGACGGTTTGTGCAATCTCTTCTAGAAAGCGGTTGACCTCTTCACGGTCATAGCCACGAAGCTTGACTTGAAAGACCATCTGTTGAATGTCGAGGGGTGTGATCTTCATGGCATCTCCCATTCGTTGAATCAATTCATCCGTACCGCGAGGTCCTTAATCGACTGTACGACCGCAATCTGCAAAAACCAGATGGTCACGATGACGATCAATGGCGACCAATCCATGCCCATCCCCGAGCCCAATCGCCGTCGGATCGGGACCAAAATCGGTTCAGTGACTCTGGTAAGGAATTGAACGATTGGATTCCACGGATCCGGATTCACCCAAGAAATCAACGCTCGAGCAATGACGATCCAGCTATAGAACGTCAGCGCATAATCAAGTACCGTGGCCACCCCTAATAGCGTATTTCCCACAACAAACATCAGCCTCCAAGCTCCTGAGAACGTTTCGTTGCGGCCTCAACTGCGTCGATCAACAGACCCCGGAGGCCTCCCTGTTCCAACCGATGCAAACCCGCAATGGTCGTTCCGCCAGGAGATACCACCTGATCCTTGAGCTGCGCCGGATGCTGCCTGGTTTCCAGGACCATCCGTGCCGCGCCCAAAACGGTCTGCGCGGCAAGGAGACTGGCTGTTTCTCGCGACAACCCCATCTTGACGCCGCCATCGGCCATCGCTTCGATCATGAGAAAGACGTACGCCGGTCCGCTTCCGCTCAAGCCGGTCACAGCATCCATGAAGCGCTCATCGACAGGCACCACCCGACCAACCGACTCAAAGAGCTGTCGCGCACATGCCACTTCGCTCTCCCCTACCCCGGGACCGATCGCCAAGGCAGTCATCCCTTCACCGACCATCGCCGGCATATTCGGCATTGCGCGAATGACGCGAGCCTGCATCCCACAAGCCTCAATAATTCGTATGAGTGGCATTCCCGCAACCACCGAGATCACAAGCCGTTTCGCCAACCCATCTCCGATCTCTTTGAGGACTGCGGCCGTTACCTGAGGCTTTACGGCCAGCACAACAACATATCCTGAGACGACTGCCTCCTGATTCGTGGCACTAATTTGAACGCCGTACTGCTTCTTGAGATGATCCAGGCGGGCCGTATCTGGATCAGCAACATAGATCTGCTCGGCCTTGTAGCCCCCAGAGGACAGCACCCCACTGATCAATGCCTCCGCCATCCGGCCACCGCCCACAAACGAGATCTTAGGCATGACTGTTGGGCTAGACATGCCGCGCTCCAAAGATGGCGGTGCCAACCCGGACCAATGTTGCCCCTTCCTCAATGGCGACGTCAAAATCGTTTGACATTCCCATTGACAGCTCATCCATCCCGACGGTCGGTAAGTTTAAGGCCGCAATCTGTCGAGCCAGTTCATGGAGTGTGCGGAAATACGGTCTGGCCGAATCCTGACCAGCGCTCGGCGGAGGAATCGTCATGAGGCCTTTGATACAAACATGAGAGAGTTGCGCCATCATGGGTACCGATCGTACCACGTCATCGGGATGAAACCCTGCCTTTGTCGGTTCTCTCCCGACATTCACTTCCAGCAAGATATTCTGCCGACAACCGGCTTCCTCTGCACGGCGATTGATTTCTTGCGCGAGGTCTACCGTATCCACCGAATGAATGAGGTCAAATCGACCAATCACGGACCGTACCTTCCTCCGTTGCAGCTGTCCGATAAAATGCCAGTGAACTGGTGCCTGGGTGAACATGGCTATTTTAGGGAGCGCTTCCTGTACCCGATTTTCACCCAAAATGGACAGACCGGCGTTCACACCTTCTGCAATATGTTCAACCGTCACGGTCTTCGTCGCGGCTACGAGTCGCACCGTGCCGGCAAGACGTCCGGCTTTTTCCTCCGCCGACCGAATCTTCGTCAGAATCGATTGAACACGTTTTGCGATCGTTTCAGGGGTGAGCGGTTCCATGGTCCTCTCGCACAAGTCGCGGTCGCCCATTCAGCGAACCGTTCTTATTCTAAAGGAAGCGTTTCAGAATTGGCAGAGTCTCTCTTATACTCGCTTCACCGGCAACCCAATGGCACTGACCATGGTCCCGTTGACCTTCCCCTCCCGCCGGTAGGAAAAAAAGAGGTCTTTGTGGCAAATCGTACAGACGTTGACTGTGGTGATGGACTTCGGAGGCATCCCGATGGCCTGCGCCTGTTCTTTGACGAGTGCTTTCAAATCAAGATGCGCTCTTCCTTCTCTCTTCGTTCGAACCACCTTCTTCCAATCTGGAAATCCCTGACATAGGCGGTCAAGAACCGGCTCATCCACTTCATAGCAGCAAACCCCGGCAGATGGACCGATACTGATCCGCACATGCTCCAGACTCGAGCCAAAGCGAGACTCCAGCAAGGCCAAGGTTTTGGGAACAATGCCAGCAACCGCTCCTCGCCAGCCGGCATGAACTGCAACCACAACCCGACGCTTAGGATCATGCATGAGAATCGGAACACAATCTGCCGTCCGTACCGCCACCATAATACCAGGTTGATCGGTAACCAAGGCATCCCAACCTCCCACAAATCGGTCAGTCGGGGCTAGGACACGATCCACCACCAACGCCTCCGTCCCATGAACTTGCTTCACTGAAAGCGTCCATGACGACGATGCCGGTCCTACTATCCCCCTCTGCGGGATCCCTGCTTCAAGGCCAAGACCCATGGCATGCCGTCGGGTCCCGAAAAAATGTCGAACCTGAGTCCCGGCATCCGCAAACGCCGGCACGGTAATAACCGATGAGCTTGCCATCATCACATTCCCTGCCTCATCACATGAAGATCGGCACGCGATCAGTCTGTTTGCTTGCGAAGAAAGGTCGGCACATCCCATTCATCTTCGGCGGTCATCACCGTTCGGTCCATGGACTCTCGCGCATCGTTCATTCTTCTCAAAAAGGTGGGGCGATCGAGGTCTTTTATCGGTCGATCTGCCGCTAGTGAAGCACCCATACTGGCTAACGCTGAGGGGACAGGTTTGGCCGGTCGACTTGCTCCCCTATCAGCTCCGATTGCGACTGCCGTTGTGTCCTCTTCTCGTTCAAACCCGGTTGCGATCACCGTAATGATAAGTTCCTCGCCCATATCCGGGTTGATGACCTGACCGACGATGATGTTGGCTTCAGGATCTGCCGTCTGTTGGATGATCGAGGCGGCTTCTTCGATCTCGTGCAGCGACATGCTGGGGCCTCCCGTAATATTCAGAAGGACACCGCAGGCCCCCTCCACACTGCCTTCTTCCAGGAGAGGACTGCACATAGCCTTTTGCGCCGCTTCGATCGCCCGATTCGGCCCATAGGACACGCCCATACCCATGACGGCTCGTCCTGTGTGTGACATCACGGTCCGAACATCAGCAAAATCGACGTTCACATGTCCCGTAGTCGTAATGACGTCGGCGATACCCTGGATCGCTTGGCGCAGCACATCATCCGCGACTTTGAATGCTTCGAGAAGCGGGGTTGATTTATCGACAATCCCCAGCAGCCGCTGGTTCGGAATTATGAGCAAGGTATCGACATGCCGACGCAAATCCCGGATGCCTTCTTCCGCATGCTTGTGTCGTCGTTGGCCTTCATACTGAAACGGTTTTGTAACGACGCCTACTGTAAGGATGCCCATTTCTCGGGCAATGCTGGCCACAATGGGGGCGGCTCCTGTGCCGGTTCCTCCCCCCATTCCGGCCGTGACAAAAACCATATCGGCCCCTTCGAGACATTCTCGGATATGTTCTTTACTCTCAAGCGCGGCATCTCGACCGATCTCCGGCTTTGCCCCCGCACCCAACCCCCGGGTGCGTTCCGGCCCAAGCTGGATCTTATATGGGGCCAACGACCGATCAAGCGCCTGAAGATCGGTGTTCCCAGCGATAAAATCGACGCGTGCGAGTCCGGAGGTGATCATCGTGTTGATCGCGTTGCACCCGGCACCACCAATTCCGATCACCTTGATACGGACCGGTGACAGCATATCTTCCTGAAATGAGAACATTGGGGCACCTCCTCACAGCGCCTCGCACGACGACCTGCCTGCCGCCAGCAAGGGTTCTAACGGTTAAAAGACCTCCGACACCCACTTCGTCCACCCACGCATTTTTGCCCAGGGCCCTCCATTGCGCAGCCCGGCCGTTTCTAATTCACCGACATGTCGCCGGGCGTGTAACAAGAGACCGACCCCGGTCGAATGACTGGGATGGCCGACAGTTTCTCGTAACCCTCCGACACCGGAAGGTATGCCTCGGCGTGCCGGCAAGTTCAAGACCTTCTCAGCGGCGTCGGGCATGCCCTCTAATAGCGATGTGCCTCCGGTAATCACGACACCGGCCCCCAATATCCCTTCATAGCCGGCACGTGCAATTTCTCTCCGGACGAGCTCAAACATCTCCTCAACGCGCGGCTCCAAAATCTCGGCAATAGCCCGTCTGGAAAATGTTCGAGCGGGCCGATCTCCGACAGACGGCACTTCGATGGTCTGATGCCCTGTCAGCAGATCAGTCCGCGCAACACCGTACTGCGTCTTGATCTTCTCAGCCTCAGTCTGTGACGTGTGGAGGACGAAGGCCAAATCTTTCGTCAGGTTTTGGCCACCTATGGGAAGGACCGCTGAGTGACGAATGCTGCCATCCAGGAAAATAGCCAGGTCCGTTGTCCCGCCTCCTAAGTCCACCATGACCACACCCAAGTCACGCTCTTCTTGGCCCAAGACGGCTTCACTGGAGGCGAGCGGCTGCAGAATAATGTCCACGACATCGAGTCCGGCTCGATTCACGCACTTCACAATATTCTGCGCAGATGTCACGGCACCGGTGATGACATGCACGTTAACTTCTAATCGATTGCCTGAAAGGCCCAATGGTTCGCGCACCCCTTCTTGCCCATCCACCATGAACTCTCGCGGTAGCACGTGAAGAATCCTGCGTTCGTGGGGAATGACAGCGAGCGTACGAGCGCTTTCAATGGCCCGCTGGATATCCTCGCGAGTCACCTCGGCTCGTTTCAGTGCCACGACGCCTTTGCAGTTTTCAGCAGAAATGTGGCTACCCGCGATGCCGGTGTAGACCGAGTTGATCTGGACGGCCGCCATCAACTCCGCTTCTTCGACTGCTTTCTTGATGGATTCGACGGTGCTTTCGATATTAACGACCACTCCCTTACGTAGGCCAAGGGAAGGACTCGATCCGACGCCGATAATGCTGATCCCTCCAGCATCGGTCATCTCCGCCACGATCGCACAGATCTTCGTGGTTCCGATGTCGAGGCCGACCAGAATTTGATCCCGTTTCGGCACCGCGATCACCCTCCTTCCCGTACGACAATCCGATTTTCGTACCGGAGATCCACTTCATTCGCTCCACGTCCACGACCGTCAAAGTTCAGGGTCTTGAGTGTCGGTTTGACGCGTCGGAACCGTTCCCACTGCTCTCCAACCGTTGCCTCCCCGAACTGAAATCGCACTCCCTGTACAAGCGCGATGAGGTTTGACGGGTTTTCGGCGTTTACTTGTAGCCGACCTTCGAAGGTTTGCCCGACCAAATGTGCAAGCTCGATGCCCGACGCGATGACCTGCCTTACCGACTCAGCCTCTTCCAGCAAACCTTTGGAATTGATTCCTGTCACAAGAGGCAACGCATCATCATCGGTCTGACCGAGCCTGGTCAGCACATGCCCCTCCGCATCAGTCAGAAAGTTCTGAGAGTCGGCACGGATGACCGCAGCTGGCTTTCGCTCAACCAGAGATATACGTAACTCATGAAACAGAACGCGGGTCACTTCGGATTCTTTGACCCACGGATGAGATTCCACCTGCCCCTTAATAACGCTCGTGACAATATCGTGGAGGCCAGTGCCAGATTTCACCTTCGCAAGATCGAGCACTTTCTGCCTATCGATGTGGTGGCCTCCTTCGATCGTAATGGTCTTGATTTCCAGCAATGCTTGGAGCGCAGGACCAGCATATTTCACACTCATCATGATGACCCCTGCCACGAGCACCGTACCGAGTACCACGCCAATCCATCGAGTCAGGGCCTTTCGTCTGGCTGTTTTCCCCAGGTGGGCTTCCCTCCCCGCTCTCTCTCCTTGTGGATCCTTCCACTGATTTTTTCGTGGCTCCACGGGAGAAGGTCGCCGCTTTCTTGCCAAGAATCGCATCACACTCACTCCTTCGGCACTACCTGCGCAAAGCGATTTGCACGATCGAGGGCCGACTGCAGAATCCGTTCGACTAAGGCATCGTACGCAATCCCAACTTGAGCTGCGGCCATGGGCAAAAGACTCGTCTCCGTCATGCCGGGAACCGTATTGATCTCCAAGACATAGGGCCGACCTCTCGGAGTGATCCGAAAATCCACACGAGCAGCCCCTTCGCACTCCAACGCCTCGTAGGTTCGCCTCGCCAATTCACTGATGTGGCGCATCACCTTGGGAGGGAACGGAGCGGGACAGAGATACTGAGTCTTGCCCTTCTGATACTTTGCCGAGAAGTCGTAAAATCCATCAGGCGCCACGATTTCAATGGCAGGGAGCACGGTGGGTGCTTCCGCCGTTGTTCCCAGAATGGAAACAGCAGCTTCATGTCCGGGAATATAGCTCTCCACCATCGCCTCTGGATCATAACGATGCGCCAGAGCGAGCGCCTCCTTCCATTGGGTGCGGCGACGCACAATCGTCACCCCGATCGTGGAACCCTGCGAAACCGGCTTGACGACAATCGGCAATTTCAGTTTGGTCTGCCTCAGAACCTTCGCCAATGACGCCCCATCACATTCGCGCACAACAGTTCCGGTAGGCAGTGGGACACCATGTGCGGCCAGTAGCATTTTCGTGGCCGCCTTATGCATGCCTACGGCACTCGCACGCACACCGGACCCGGTATAGGGAATTCCCAACGTCTCGAGAAATCCCTGGATGGTTCCATCTTCGCCGCCGGGTCCGTGCAACGAGAGAAACGCAATAGCGACTTTCTGATCCTCCAAATCTCGATGCAGACGATCGGTGACGTCGATGGCCACGGCATCGTATCCTCGACGGATCAGGGCCTGATGAACAGCATGACCGGTCTTGAGTGAAATATCCCGCTCTGAAGAACGTCCTCCCATGAGCACGCCGATCCGAGCATTTGTTAAACGACCCATCGTTACAACGACTCCCTTCGCTACACTTCACCCACGACCTTCAACTCCAACTCCAATTTGATCCCGGTCTTTCGCACAATTCCCGTGCGTATCTTCTTGATCAGCGAGAGGACGTCAGAGGCACTGGCCTGTCCTTGATTCACAATAAAATTGGCATGCTTTGTCGAAACCTGCGCATCACCGACGGATGTGCCCTTGAACCCTGTCGCTTCAACGACTCGCCCTGCCGAATCGTTCAGCGGATTCTTGAACACACAGCCGGCGCTCGGTAGCGTGAGCGGCTGCGTATCACGGCGGTAGTGGAGATAGTCTTTCACGACCTTTTCGATATCTGCTCGCGCTCCCGACCTCAGTTGCAGCCATACTCCGACCACCACACCCAGCGGCAATGTCGCCCGACGATACCCAAATTCGATCGTCTCTGCGGGACAGTCCATCAGTGAGCCTTTCGGCGACACAATCCGAACGGCTTTCACTGAGTCTTTCATCTCACCGAGTCGTGTCCCTGCGTTCATGACGACACAGCCTGCGACAGTGCCAGGGATACCGGCCGCCCACTCCAATCCCGCCAGAGACCGGTGGATGGCATAGCCAATCAGGGTCGGCATGCCGACACCGCCTTCGGCATACAACACGGATCCTGGTTCTTCTTTGATCGCGCGTAATTTCCCCAAACTCACCACCACACCCCGAATGCCTTTGTCCCGAACCAGGAGGTTGGTGCCACCCAACACAAAGATCGGAAGTTTCTGCTCATGCGTCTGCCTGACGAGCTGGACGACATCCTCCACGTCTGCCGGCTCCACCAACACATCAGCTGGGCCACCGATGTGGAATGACGTATACTCTCTAAGCGGCGCATTGAAGCGAACCACTCCTCGAACACCGGCCACGGCAGACCCCAATCTGCGCTGTGTCCGCATTGGTCGTCCCTTCGTTCCAACTGTGTGCATCGATGCACCATGGACCATCAAGCAGACTCGAGCCGTGCAAGAATTCCGGTTCCAGCCTTCCAGATATCGCCAGCCCCCAACGTAAGAACGAGATCACCCGGTCTGAGATGAGGCAATACCTGATCCGGTAACGTTTCTTTGCGCTCAAGGAAGGTCACAGATGGATGCCCTGCCGACTTGATCGTTTCGGCGAGGATCGCTCCGGAAACTCCCGGTATCGGTGATTCACCGGCCGGATAAATTTCTGTCATGAACAGCATGTCAGCGTGCGCAAAGGCATCCGCAAACTCTCCAATGCAATCCCGCGTCCGGCTATATCGATGCGGCTGGAACAGAACCACCAATCGACGGTCCCAGCCCTGCTTGGCAGCCGCAAGAGTTGCTTTCACCTCAGTGGGATGATGGCCATAATCGTCGACAACCATGATGCCACCGGCTTCGCCTCGCAAATGAAACCGCCGTTCGACTCCCGTAAAGGCCGCCAACCCTTTGCGAATGAGGTCTACAGGAATCTCTAGCTCGATGCCGATAGCAATGGCCACCAGCGCATTGGACACGTTGTGGATCCCCGGCACAGCTAAGCGAAAGGGACCAAGATTCTTCCCGCGAAAATGCGCCCGGAACTCGGCACTCCATTGCTTCAGGCTGACGTCGGTTGCCTTGAAATCGGGTGCCACCCCATCTCGATCCCGAAGCCCGTAGGTGTGATACCGCTTGACCAAGCGAGGGAACAGTGCGGCCAGGCGATCATCATCGGCACACAAAACCGCCACGCCGTAAAATGGTATTTTATTGATGAATTCTAGAAAGCTGTCGTTGATGCGTTCCATCGACCCATAATGATCAAGGTGCTCACGGTCCAGATTGGTCACCGCCACGATGGTCGGAGAGAGACGAAGAAATGATCCATCACTCTCATCCGCTTCCGCCACGAGCAAGTCGCCTCGTCCAAGCCGTGCATGGCTGCCCAAGGCATTCACCTTGCCTCCAATCACCATCGTGGGATCGAGGCCACCTTGCGCCAACACGTTTGCGACCATCGATGTCGTCGTGGTCTTTCCATGGGCACCAGCGATGGCTACCCCAAACTTCAGACGCATCAGCTCCGCCAACATCTCCGCCCTTGGAATGACTGGAATCTGTTTGCTCTTCGCCACCACAACTTCCGGGTTACTCGCCGCCACGGCGGAGGAAATGACCACGACTTGCGCCTCTCCCACATTGGACTCTTGATGCCCAATGAACACTTTCCCACCGAGTTCTTCCAGTCGCCTTGTCGTCTCCGAAACGTTCAGATCTGAACCGGTCACCTTATATCCCATCGTGAGCAGCACTTCTGCGATGCCACTCATGCCTGCCCCGCCGATTCCGACGAGATGAATCTGCTGTATTTTTCGAAATAGTGTCATGCGAGCCTGCCTTTGTCGTGCCGCTGAAGGCTGTGATCGAATCCCCTGTTCACCAACAACACTAACCTCCGGTCGCTCGAGTAGATTGGTTGATGTCATGTGTCACTCCCATGAGCGTGTAGCATTCACCGACGATCACTTCGCCGGCATCGATTCGTCTCATCTCCACACTCTTCCGTTGCATTGTCCTCAGACGTTGCGGATCCGACAAGACAGCGTGGATCATCTCACTCAGTTTTACTCCGGTGAGATCGGCCTGCGGAAACACAATGGCTCCTCCCGCTGCCTCCATCGCCCGTGCATTCTTCATCTGATGATCATAGATCGCCGTCGGCAACGGAATCAGAATCGCAGCTTTTCCGCAGGCCGTCAGTTCGGCGATGGTCATCGCGCCAGCACGCGCCACCACCAGATCGGCTGCCCGAAGAACAGCCGGCATATCGTAGAGAAACGGGACAATCTTGGCTTGGATACCCAATGTCCGGTACGTTTCACTGACTCGCTCGTAATCTCCCTCGCCCGTCTGATGTGTGATGGTCAGGCCTGGAAACCGTTGGCTCAGCAGGGGCAATCCTTCCAATACCGCACTGTTGATAGCCCTAGCCCCCTGGCTCCCACCAAAAATCAGCAGGTGCTGGCCACCCTGCTTGGTTGGCGCGCTATTATCTGGTTGCACCAAAAACTCCTGTCGAATCGGCGTCCCGACGACGCGCACCTTCCGCCGATCAAAGGAAGTCTCGGCCGACTCAAATGCCAAAAAAATCCGCTGCGCAAAGGGAGCGACGACTTTGTTGGCCAATCCGGGATAGGCATTGGGCTCCAGAATCACCCGGGCAATTCCTTTCAAGGCAGCAGCAGCTAACATGGTCGGACTCGTGTAGCCCCCCACTCCGATCACGAGATCAGCCTGCCGCCGCTTCAGAAGTTCCAGTGATTGCCACATCCCAATAGGCACGGAAACGACTCCCCGCATGACATCCAGTAGCCCCTTTCCCATCACCGGCTTGGCGGTAATCATCGCCAGTTCAAACCCTTCATGCGCGAGGACCTTCGATTCGACCCCTCGTGTCGTCCCAACAAAGAGAATCTTCGTAGAAGGGTCACGACGCTGAAATTCACGAGCCAATGCAACAGCTGGATACAGATGCCCACCGGTCCCTCCGGCGGCGATCACAATGGTCATCGTCGCCGCACCCAGCCGCGCCCACTCCGTTGTCCCATCTCCTCCTGCCCTGCCTGTCGATCCCGCGAGATATTCAGCAAGATCCCTACTCCTACCAGACTCATGACCAAGGAGGATCCCCCATAACTGACGAACGGCAATGTCAGTCCTTTGGTCGGCAAGAGTCCCGTGACCACAGCGGCGTTGATCAACGCTTGAACGGCAATGAGCAACGTGATCCCCATGCCGAGATACCGACCAAACGGCATTTGTGCGCGCGCCGCGATCTGAAAGCCGCGGATGGCGAACACAGCAAAGAGTAGAATAATGATTCCTGCACCTACCAATCCAAGTTCCTCGCCCATCAACGCCAAGACAAAATCGGTGTGGGCTTCTGGGAGGAAAAAGAGCTTTTGTTTGCCCTCGCCCAACCCGACTCCGAACAATCCTCCGCTGCCAAACGCAAGCAACGATTGATTGATCTGAAAACCCGATCCAGTCGGATCTTGCTCCGGATTGAGAAACGCAAGAAGCCGCTTCCAGCGATAGGGCGACAGCCAAATCAATACCGCCATCGCGACCAGCGCCACCGGTACGAGTCTGAAGAGATGGGATATTCGCGCCCCGCCAAGAAATAACATCCCCGCTGTAACTAATCCGATCACCACGATGGTCCCGAGATCTGGTTCCCGTAGAACCAAACCGCTGAGGAGACCGACCACCGCAACCGCCGGCATGACCCCATCGCGAAAACTCTGGAGCCGATCCTCCTTTTTGGCCAGATACGCGGCGAGATAAATCACGGTGACCAGCTTCACTATTTCGACCGGCTGAATTGAAATCGGTCCAAGGCGCAGCCATCGTCTGGCCCCCTTTATCTCCACCCCGACCGACGGAATCAACACCAAGACCAACAACACGGTGATGAGACCAAGAAGCGGAAGCGCCAATCGCTTCCACCACACATAGTCGATCCGAGACACCACATGGAGAAGTGCTAGCCCGAATGCTAGCCACGCTAGTTGTCGCTTTAGAAAGTACCACGAGTCGTGAAAGCGCTTGTTTTCTCCAGCCACCACGGCGCTTGCGCTGAACACCATCACCAGACCCACGAGCGCCAGAGTCACGGTGACGATCAACAAGAGATGATCGAACGTCACTCGCTTCGTGCCCTTCGGGCTGGGAGTGGACCATGGCAGCGTCAGGGTCCCTGCAGATCTCTGCGACATTGGTAAGTATCAATTCTCCTCTGCCTCGCCGTCAGCTACGCGGGCAACGATTGCACGAGTGTTTTAAACTGACGGCCTCGATCCTGGTAATCCGCAAACATATCGAAACTGGCACAGGCTGGTGACAGCAACACCACCTCGCCGACACCGGCGCCCGCTGCCGCCAACTCAATGGCCTGCTTCAAGGTGTCAGCCCGTTCGACGGCCTGATAGCCTTCCACCGCCTTCGCAATCAGCGGCGCCGCTTCACCGATCAAAATGAGTCGCTTCACTCTCCCTCGAATGGCGGGAGCTAACCGAGAAAAATCTCCTCCCTTGTCTCGCCCTCCGGCGATCAGCCAAATCGGCTGCTCGATACTTTCCAAGGCTTTGAGGGTCGCGTCCACGTTGGTCCCCTTCGAGTCGTTGATAAAGCAGGTGCCTCGGCGCTCACGAACCACCTCCAAAGCATGTTCCAAGCCAGGAAACTCTCTAAGAACCTGACGAATAACACTGAGATGGCACCCACTCAACAGTGCGTAAGTGGCAGCCACCATGGCGTTTTCGACGTTGTGATTGCCGATGATCTTGATCTCGCTCCGAGCATAGATCTCATGAGTCTGACCTCCAATGGTGGTCATAAGGCGATCTCGATCGAGATAAGTCCCTCCGTCCAAATCGGACGGTAACGTCTGAGTCCTTGTGAAACCCAGCACCCGGGCCCTCGCACTCCGCCGCAACGGAGCCACTCTTGAATCATCCAGATTGAAGAGGGCATAGTCGGACGGAGTTTGATTCTCAAAAATTCTGTTTTTCGCCGCGATGTATTCGTCGATCGACTCATAGCGATCCTGATGGTCCACCGTCACGTTGAGAATCGCGGCAATCCATGGATGAAATTGCTCCACGGTTTCCAGTTGGAAGCTGGACACTTCCGCCACCAATGCGTCATAAGGGCATGGCCGGCCTGCCTTCATGGCTTGCAGCGAGTGTAGGGCGGCCTCACTGATCGCCGTGCCCAAATTCCCGCCGACAAATACCCGTTTTCCACTTTCTTGCAACATCTTCCCAGTCAGCGTGACCGTCGTGCTCTTCCCATTGGTGCCGGTCAGAGCCAGAATTGGAACGGAAAGAAACCGCGATGCGAGATCGAGTTCACTGATGACCTTCACCCCTCGGCGACGAACACGCTCAAGAGCCTCCAACCGATAGGGGACTCCCGGACTAATGACGACGAGTTCGGCTGTATTGAGCGCCGATTCATAATCCTCGCCTAGAACGACACGCGCCGCCGCCTGATCCAGCGATTCAAGCACACCGAGTAACTCTCCTCGATCCTTTCGATCAGCCAGGGTTACCACCGCGCCGACTTCCTGGAGTAGGCGGGCAGCGGCCACGCCACTCCGTGCCAACCCAACGACTGTGATGCGAGCTCCTGCCAACTGCATGGTGTCCACTCCCACCATCTCCACTACCTCAACTTGAGCGTGCTCAAGCTCAATAACGCCAACAAAATGGCAATGATCCAGAGACGCACAACGACTTTCGGCTCCTCCCAGCCTTTCATCTCAAAGTGGTGATGGATTGGGGCCATGAGGAATATCCGCTTCCCTCGAGATTTGAATGAGGCAACTTGGAAAATGACCGAGACGGCCTCGATCACGAAAACACCGCCGACCATGAGCAACAACAGCTCATGCTTGCTGATGACCGCGACCGTCCCAAGGGCCGCCCCGAGCGGGAGCGAGCCGACATCGCCCATAAAGACCGAGGCCGGATAGGTGTTGAACCAAAGAAACCCGAGACTCGAACCCAGGATGGCCGCCGTAAAGACCGCCAACTCTCCGGCTCCATCGATGTGTGGGATCAGAAGGTATTCCGACATCAATCGGTGACCGGTTACGTAAGCGACCACGGTGTACGCCAATGCCGCAATCATCACAGGACCGATAGCCAGCCCGTCGAGACCATCAGTGAGGTTCACGGCGTTGGAACAACCGACGATCACCAACACGGCAAAGACAATATAAAACCATCCCAAATCAGGGGTGAAACTCTTAAAAAATGGCACACTCAGTTTCGTGCTGTAGCCAGGCATTGAGTACAAAATCAGCGCGACGATGAGCGCGACGACTATTTGAGCCGTGAATTTTTGCGATGCGGAAAGCCCCTTTGATCGGGCCTTGATGAATTTGAGATAGTCGTCCGCAAACCCAATGGCACAAAACCCCAGTGTCGCAGCAAGAACTAGCCAGATGTGGGAACGCGAGATATCGGCCCAGAGCAGCGTGGACAACGTGACTGCGAAAACAATGAGGATGCCGCCCATCGTGGGCGTCCCACTTTTAGCGAGATGTCGCTTCGGTCCGTCATCACGTATCTGCTGCCCTAACTTAATTTCTTGAAGCTTGCGAATCACCCACGGCGCGAGCACGAAGGCGATCAGAAACGCCGTGACCGCGGCATAAATGATGCGAAAGCTCTGATACCGAAAGACATTCAGAAACGAAAATTCTTTATGGAATGGATAGAGCCAGATATACAGCATAGCCTGAACGACCGTTAGGACGCCTTTCTTGTCGTATGTGTTGCTCCTCGAAGCGCATCAGCGACAAGCTCTAATTTCATCCCGCGCGATGCTTTGATCAGCACGGTATCACCCGGCTTCACAAAGGTTTTTATGGCGGCAGATGCCGCGCGCGCATCCGGGACTTCGAGAATATGGGCTTGATCCAGTCCTGCCTGCTTCGCCCCTTTGGCGAGGCTCCGCCCCAATAGTCCACAGGCTACGAGCTGATCAATGCCGTGGCGTGCCACGAATCCGCCGACTTCCTCATGCATCTGAGCGGCATTCGGGCCAAGTTCCAGCATATCGCCAAGCACGGCGATTCTCTTTCGTTTTGCCCCTGTTTGCGCGAGCAACTGCACGGCTGCTTTCATGGAGGCCGGGTTGGCATTGTAACAGTCGATGATCAACTTCACGCCCTGACTCACTCGCACCTGCGACCGCATGGCAGCAGGCCGGAAACGGGACAGTCCCTGAGCGATCACCCCTCCAGCCAAGCCCAAAATCGAACCGACCGCTCCTGCAGCCAAGGCATTGGTGACGTTGTGGTCTCCTTGCACTCGAATATGAACCGCAGCATGACGCACCGCTCCAGGAAGCAGAAGACGAAAGATCGTCCCATTGCGCCCGTCAGACTTCAGATCCACGGCACGGACGTCAGCCTTTGATGAAAAACCAAACGACACCACACGACAGCGAGCTCGCGCAGCAAGATAGTCGTAATACGAATCATCCGCGTTCAGGATTGCAACTCCATCAGGAGGAAGCAGATCGAGCATCTCCGCCTTTGCCTGAGCTGACACCTCCATCGTGCCGAAAAACTCTAAATGGTCGGGACCGATGTTCGTAATGATCCCGACCGTGGGGCGAACTATTTCACACAGCCTGGTGGTCTGACCGAGATTGTCGACTCCCATCTCAATGACCGCTCCCTTGTGTCGCTCGTTAAGGCGGAGCAGTGTCTGCGGGACGCCCACACGGTTATTCAAATTCCCTTCCGTCTTGAGAATCTTCCAGCGATGGGCCATGACACTGGCGACCATTTCTTTCGTCGTCGTCTTACCGTTGCTTCCAGTCACGGCAACGACAGGAATGTGAAATCGGCTTCGGTGGTGCGCAGCCAGCTGTTGATAGACATGGAGTGGATCGCGGACCCCGAGGATAAATGGCTGGGTCCGCTTCGAACCACGCTTCAAGGAAATCCCCGACACATCGTAGGAATCGAGTACGATCGCTCCAACCGCTCCGCGTGAGAACGCCGTCGCCACAAAGTCATGGCCGTCGAATCGATCTCCCTGGAGCGCAAGAAAGAGATCACCAGGCTGAAGAGAGCGAGTATCGAGGCTGATTCCACGGATACGCTGTTTTGCCCAACTCACCCCATCGCTAGCCAAGACTTTAGCGCTGATCACTTCCCGCAATTCTTCGATGGTAAACAGTGTCATCTGGATACTTCCACGCACCGACCGCCCTCTGCATCCATAGACTAGATGCGGGCTCTGAGTCGTTCGATAGCCTCGCGTGCCACCTCACGATCGTCGAAATGAACCTTCTTCGTGCCGATGATCTGGTAGTCTTCGTGTCCTTTACCGGCAATCAACACCATATCCCCACTCTGGGCCTCCCGCACCGCCTCTTCGATGGCGTCTCGCCGATCGGACACTTTTCGGTACTGAACATGTGGCCGTAGGCGCAGTGCCTCGTTCACCCCGACTTCTACTTGTTCCAGGATTGAGAGGGGGTCCTCGGTTCTGGGATTGTCCGACGTCAGTATCACAACGTCGCTGTAGCGCACGGCCGCTTCTCCCATCTTCGACCTCTTTCCTCGGTCACGGTCTCCACCGCACCCAAAGACCGTAATGATGCGTCGGGTTTTCAGTACTTGTGCCGCCGTCAGCAATCGGACTAGCGCGTCTTCAGTGTGGGCGTAGTCTACGGCCACCGTAAATGGCTGGCCCGCGATCACACGTTCGAACCGTCCCGGCACGTTCGTGACCCTCGCCACGGCCTCACGAATTTGCGAGGGGGTGGCCCCTTCATGAAGCGCGACGCCTATGGCAGCAAGTAGGTTGTAGACATTGTGCTCACCGACAAGATGACTCTCGATGGGGAAGCTCCCGACCGGAGTCGCCGCAGTAAAGGTTGTCCCCTGAAGAGACAGCCGCACCGCTTCCGCACGCAGGTCCGCCTTGGCCTTTAATGCATAGGTCCAAACCGGGACCGGACAACGCTCGACAATGCGAGCTCCATAGGGGTCATCAATGTTGACGATCGCCCGTTTATTCGCCTTGAACCCTCCCTTCAATTCTGTAAATAGTCTCACTTTCGCCTGAAAGTACTCGTCCATAGTCTTGTGAAAATCGAGATGATCCTGAGTCAGATTCGAAAAGACCGCCACATCATATTCACATCCGCTCGTGCGATCTTGCGCCAGGGCATGAGAAGACACTTCCATCACGGCAGTGGTGCACCCGCCGGTGACCATCTTGGCAAGCAGCTGTTGCAGCTCAAGAGAACCAGGTGTCGTGTGTGTGGCCGGCATCGTGCGCTCACCGATCTGATAAGCAACGGTTCCGATTAACCCTACTGGGTGGCCCATGGCTTCCAGCAGCGCTTTGCAGATATACGTCGTGGTGGTTTTCCCATTCGTTCCAGTCACGCCGATCATCCGAATCTTCGACGAGGGGTCTCCATAAAAGCGGCCCCCCAGCACACCAAGCGCCTTTCTGGAGTCATCAACGCGGACGAATGGAAGAAACACCTCACTCACCGGCTGCTGTGACACCAATGCGACCATTCCGCCGTTCCTGGCCGCCGGAATAAATTCATGTCCATCGACCCGCTCGCCTTTCACGGCGACAAAGAGACTGTGGGGCGAGACGGCTCGAGAATCATCGGTGATCGCGTTGACGGACACGTCCAAATTTCCACGGCGGTCAAGAATCCTTACCTGCCCTTCCAGCGATTGAAGCAGGGTTGCCAAAGTCATCGACACTCCCCAGTACGATTATGATTACCGCGAGACCATCGCCAACGTGACAGGTGCATCCGACGGCACGCCCAAGTAGCTTAACACCTGCTCCCCGACGCGACTAAACACCGGGGCAGCGACAGCCCCGCCCTGCGTATCACCTAGAGGTTCATCGATCACCACGATCATGGCGAGTTGCGGGTTGTCTGCCGGCGCATATCCCGTAAAAGACGCAACAAATCGAGAGGCTGAATAGGCCCCGGTTCGGGAATCTATTTTTTGGGCTGTACCGGTTTTTCCAGCCACCCGAAATCCCGGGATAGCCGCATTCGTCCCGGTGCCGTCCGTCACAACACCTTCAAGAATCTTCGTCACGCTGCGAGCCGTTTCTGGAGAAATGACCCGTCGCTTGGTTTGAGGAGGGACCTGCCTGAGGATGTGGTTATCAGCATCTCGTATTTCTGACACCACGTAGGGCTTCATTAACACACCGCCGTTGGCGATGGCCGCAACCGCAGATACCATTTGAAGTGGCGTCACACCAATCTCTTGCCCTATGGAAATAGACGCGACCGAACGGCGCCCCCAGTCTTTGGGGTCTCTAACCAGTCCAACTCCCTCTCCGGGAAGATCGATCTCCGTTCGCTGCCCGAAACCGAATGCCTGGAGGTATCGATAGAGTCGGTGCTCCCCCAACGCCATACCGGTCTTTGCCGCCCCAATGTTGCTGGACTTCTGAATCACCTGCGCAAAGGAGATCCATCCTAGTCGCTCATGATCATGAATCACGGTGTTCGCAACGGTCATACGACCATGCTCCCCGAATACCATCGTATTCGGCCTTACCACTCGCTCCTCAATGGCTGCCGCAGCCATCATCGCCTTCATAGTTGACCCTGGTTCATAGGCATCCGTCAGCGCCCTGTTCCGCCAGCGATCAGGGCTCAGCGCCGATACGGCATTGGGATCAAATCGCGGACTCACCGCCATAGCCAACACCGCTCCGGTCTTTGGATCAAGCACAATCATTGTTCCTGACTTGGCCCGCGCACGGCCAACCGCGTCCTCAAGCTCTCTCTCAACGATATACTGAATCACCTCATCGATCGTGAGTGTGAGGCTATGGCCGGGCGTCGGACTCCGTTCCATCATTCCCTTAGGAAATACCGTATGCCCTAAGGCATCGCGTTGCAGCACCATCATCCGCTTCTCACCATGCAAGTACGGTTCGTAGCGATGCTCGACACCTTCCAAGCCCTCACCGTCCATTCCCGAAAAACCCAACACATGGGCCAGAAGCGGCCCTTTGGGATAGAACCGCCGCCCTTCCATCACAACCCCGATCCCATCAAGCGACATACGATCCAGGCGACGCCCCTGCTCAGGATCCAATTTTCGAGCTAACCATACGAATCTCCGATCCTGTCGGAGTTTTCGTTCCAACTCATCGGTCCTCACATGCAGAATTGGCGATAACTGCCGAGCGGTCTTAAGAGGGCTATCTACCGTGTTTGGAACTCCGAATACGGACGGCACTTCCACATTCATGGCTAAAATCTTGCCATGTCGGTCGACGATCGTGCCGCGCGCCCCTTCAAGCGATACCGTCTTTTGATGCTGCCGATCCGCTTGGACTGAGAGTTCAGCCGCTTGCAACACTTGCAACGTGACCAGCCGGAACAGAACCACTCCAAACCCACACAGCAACAGCAGCAATAGGACATACCGACGACTGCGAGAAAGGGAGCCGGCCACTAGAACCTCCCGCTGGGAAGATCATTCCTGGCGACTTTCAGCTCAACCAACGCAATACCTGAGGGATGGACACCACTTGGTCTTGGCCTGGACTGAACCACGATGATTTGCCCTTGCCGAGGCAGACTCATGCCGAGTTTTTCCGTCGCCAATTTTGCGATCCGGTCGGAGGCACTCAATGTGGAAAATTTGACGCGAAGCTCATCTCGTTGTCGTTCCAGCACCGTCTTGTCACGCTTCAATCGTTCAATCTGATAGCCGATCCGAACCACGTCTACACGCTCCCACACAAACACAAATACGAGACAGAGTCCTAGAAAAACGGTGACGGTCTTCATGAGAGTCCCATCCTCGGTTGACATTCAGCGACTCGTAATTTAGCGCTTCGTGATCGGGGATTTGCTTCGCACTCGGCCCCCGAAGGAAGGACCGGTTTCTTCGTGAGTATCGACAGGGTGGCGTCTGGCCCTTGAGCAAGAGACCGAAACGTATGCTTCACGATACGATCTTCGAGAGAATGAAAAGAAATCGCGCACACCCTCCCCCCCACAGCCAATACGTCGACTGCATCTCGAAGCGACGGCTCCAAGAAATCCAGTTCATGATTCACCGCAATGCGAAGCGCCTGAAAGGTCCGCGTGGCACAATGAATCCGTCCGTGGCGATAAGACGCCGGCACGGACCGAGCGATGATAGAGGCAAGTACTCCGGTGGTCATGACTGGCTGTCGTTGCCTTTCCTGCACGATGGCCCGAGCAATTCGCCTGGCATACCTCTCTTCGCCATTCTGAAATATGATGTCCGCAAGCTCATGCTCGGAACTACTGTTCACCAAATCGGCAGCAGTTGTCCCGATCGTTTGGTCCATGCGCATATCCAGGGGACCTTCTCGCTGAAAACTGAACCCTCGCAAGGGATCGTCCAACTGCGGGGATGAAACCCCAAAATCGAACAGCACACCATCGACCTTCGCGATACCCGCTTCAGCAAGGTGTGACTTTAAGTCTCGATAATTTCCTTGCCGCAACACAATACGGTCTCCGAATCGATTCAAGCGCCGCTGACTGAACTCAATGGCCTGAGAATCTTGGTCCAGCCCTACAACTCTTGCTCCAACAGGGCTAGCAATTAAGAGCATTTCAGCATGCCCACCATATCCCACTGTACAATCGACAACCGTGGTAGGTTGTTGAGAAATAAGCCAAGAGCACACTTCTTGGCCGAGTACTGGGATGTGCAAATTTTCACTAACGATACTTTCACCCACACGCCTCCACTTTTCCCCACCCTGACGAAGTATACTCTGGCATTTTTGCTTGTCAACAGTCTTTCGGTTGCTTAGCGAGGCCTACATTTAGGTGCAGAAGTTTTGAACAGCATCATCTGGCAGTCGGCATTCCATTGAATTATTATTTATTTACAATAAGCTACGAAACTTACCCCTCTGAAAGGTTTCAATGCTCTGAAAGGTTTCAATGCTTTCCTTACCCGTCAAACTGGTCAAGTTTGGTTGACTTCAAGGGATTTCAATTAGAGAATGTTGTCATGCTTCGAAACTATTCGTGTTTCTCATATATAAGACCGTTTCTGTTCCTCACCCTTCCGTTCCTCTGCCTGGAACAAGCCGATGCAAAGGACTTCAATCTGGATAATCCGCTCAACCAACCGGCACCGGTCTATTGGTGCTCGAGCAAGACGCCCGATCAACAGATTGCAACGAAAAAAGGCCCTGGATGCGAGCCGCTCTACGACACACAGTCCGTAGAAGCGTTCAAGGAAAAGGCACGTCGACAGGGCTTCGATCTTCCCGACCGTGACCTCATAAAAATCGTGGAGCTACAGAATGCAGCGTCGAGATTTTCGGATCGCTACCGGACGTTTGTCTCGTGCTGCCTGACCGAAGGGGATGCCCCTGATAAAGTCGTGGACCTCATCGATGAGGCAAACCACATTCTCAAAGCCGTCCAACAAAAAGGCATCTACAATTCAGGCACATTTGCCCGCCAATATACTCTCAGCGAAACAGTTGGGACGGTCGTACGTGCACGTGAGGACCTCTTTAGACTACGGGAACGGCTAGACAAGCTCACGGAGGCTCAGAATAATCTCGGCGAAGTCGACTACGAGCGCAGCGGCTTAGTGAGGACGCAGATCCAAGAGGAAGAAGAAGCGATTAGGAAACAGTTCAAGGCCAAGAAGGTGCCCTCAGCGGCCCCAACGGGAATGGATATACAAGATACGACACTGCGCTCACGAATCGGAGGAGGCATCGAAGATACCAAGCTGAATGCCAACTTCGGTGCAGATATCGGAGCCTCAGCTTCCCCTTACAGCAATGTGAATGAATCGCTCCGCCCACGCAGAGGAGAGGCGGTCCACGACAGTCACCTCCCGCATCGACCGGGAACGGATATCCAGGATACCTCGATGCCCAGTAGTCCAGGCTTTGAAGTTGACAACGCCCAAAATCGTGACGGGACTTCGTCTGTTCAACGCCGAGGGGTCGGCGCCGCTATCGGTGATTCCGACTTGAATAGCAAGAGGCGATAGCACTCACCTCAAGGTTTTCCTCCCACCACAGGCATCGGCTCCCAGTTCTCCCCCGCATCCTTACTGCGATAGAGACCACTCCCATTTGTGCCGGCATAGAACGCCGTCGGATCCGCTTCGCTTTGTGCAATGGTCCTGATATTGGTGGTCGCCAACCCCTTGTTGAGCACCACCCACGTGCTCCCACCATCTTCACTCCGATGCACGCCATCTCGTCCCGTGATGTAGATCACGCCTCGACGCGTTCGGTCAAGCACCATGGCAATGATCATCTGATCGACAAGCGATTCTCCGATTCGATTCCAACCCTTGGCCGCATCCGTTGTTTTATAGAGCCCTGCAAGCGTGGCAGCGTAGACGGTATCGGGCTCGTATGGATCGACCTGTATGGAGGTGACATTCAGCGCCCGAGACGTTTTCACCATATTCGGCGGCACCAACCCGTTGTTCACTTTTACCCAATGACCGGCCTGATCCATCGACTTGTAGACGCCGCCGCTGGTTCCAGCGTATAGAATGGACGGCCTGGTCGGATCGATGCCCAACGTCACAACCATCAACACTTCTTTCATACCATCCATTTTCTTCGTCCATTGTTCGCCGCCATTCTTGGTTTCAAACACACCCATCGTTGTCGCGAGAAAAATGTGCTGTGCGTCGGCAGGATCGAAGAGGAACTGATTCACCACGGACGTAATGGTCGCATCATCGAGACCCGATCGCATTGAAGTCCAACGCTGTCCGCCATCATGGCTTTTGTAAACGGCATCGCCCTTCGTTCCCGCATACACGGTCGCGGGATAAACGGGATCGATTGCCATAGCGATCACACGGGAATAGCTCATTCCTTGAGAAAGGTTTGTCCATGTCTGGCCGGCATCACGGGTCTTATAGATGTAGTCGTTCGTCGCGACGTAGATGATATCGGGATTCTTCGGATGGAGCTGGATGAGAACGATCGGATCACTGCGATCGCAGCCGAAGAGTGAGGCGGCAAGAACGAGGAGCAGGAGAAGGTTTCTCATGTGGGATCTTGAAGTTTCTTCAGGATGCTCAAACGGGCTATCCAACAAGGCCGCAGGGAGAGTCGGACGCTGAAGCGCGGTCTGTTTTGCACGTTGAGGTCGGCGATCGACCGAGAACGCAGTTGGGAGCCCGTTTCAGCATCCTGTCTATCGATAGTTCGTGAACTGCAGATCGACCTCGAAATTTTTCCCCTTCAAGAACGCGATCGCCGACTGCAATTCGTCTTTGCTCTTGCCTTGTACACGCAGTTGCTCCCCCTGAATCTGCGCTTGGACTTTCACCTTCGAATCTTTGAGTGCCTTCGTAATTTCCTTTGCCTTTTCTGAGGTGAGGCCGCTCTGAATCTTCGCCGTCTGCCGCACCGTTCCGCTCAACGCCGGCTCCACCGCCCCAAAGTCGAACGCCTTCAGCGACACCCCACGCTTCACGCACTTCCCTTTGATGATCTCCTGTACGGCATTCAGCTTATATTCATCATCCGACACGACGACCAATTCCTTTTCTTTCTCCTTCAGCGTGATCTCGGTCTTTGAGTCCTTGAAATCGAATCGCTGTTTGACTTCCTTCGTCGCCTGTTCCAGCGCATTCTTGAGTTCCTGCATGTTCACTTCAGACACCACATCGAATGAAAACTGATCAGCCACGATTTCCTCCTCCTCTTACTCTCAAAGTCCAAAGATCGTCTCGGTCGGTCTCCTACTGCGCGCCTGCACCGAGCGCCGCCCTTAACTTATGAATATGACAAACCTTGCGTGCGCGGTGCGCGAGCACGGGAGGCTGACCGGGACGCTCTAACAGCACCCTGTCCCAGGCGGTAGCTTGAAGCACCTCTGTTCGTCATCGTGTTGACAAATCGCCGTTTGCATCCGCCCTGCTGATCCTCCCCCTGCCATCACAACAACCTCGCTCGATGTAAACGGCTTCTTCAAGACCACATAGCCATACCACTGCCTCAAACTGTCGCTCAAGACAATCAAACCCAGCACCGCAACCAGTGCCACCAGCACGGCATCCAGATAGAGCGAAAAGGCTTGTCCAGCCGCCAATGTTCCAGCCTTCTTCAAGAACATCCAAAACATCTCATACGATCCAGTCAATGTAATCATCCCCACGAAGAGCATCGGCAGCACTGTGACCCACAGATAAGAAGACTTCCACATCTTGATCAACACGGTAGTTCCGATGCAAAGAGCCAGCGTGCCCAATAATTGATTTGCAGCACCAAACATCGGCCAAATCGTCGAAATGCTTCCTGTTCCGATCAGATAGGCCCAGGCACCCACGACCACACCGCTGCTCAACATCACACCCGGCATCCAGTTCATTCGGCGAAAGGGCGCATAGACCCGTCCTGCCATTTCCTGGATAAGATATCGTCCCACACGCGTGCCCGTATCAATCGTCGTCAGGATGAAGAGCGCTTCAAATACGAGCGCGAATTGATACCAGTAGGCCATCAGACCGGCCATGCCGGGCAAGGCTGAAAAGATCGACGCCATGCCGACGGCCAAAGACACAGCCCCGCCTGGGCGTCCCGCCACATCCACCTCGACCATTTGTGACAGTTCAGCGATTCGCGACGGGGCAAAACCCATCGCCGCCAATGCATCTGCACCCAATGTCGTATTGATCGCCAGGTAGTCGCCAGGAATCAGCACCGAGGCCGCGATCAACGCCATGACACCGACAAAACTTTCCAGCAACATCGCCGCGTACCCCACCACCGCCTGCGACTCCTGCTCAATCATCTTCGGCGTCGTACCGGACGAGACCAGTGAATGGAATCCTGAGATTGCCCCGCAGGCGATCGTGATAAAGAGGAACGGGAAGAGCGTGCCTGGAATAATCGGCCCGCCGCCATTCGCAAACTGTGTCACACGCGGCATCTCGATCGTCGGTGCCATGAGGATCACACCAAAGCCGAGCAGGAAGACCACGCCGAGTTTCATGAAGGTGGAGAGATAGCCACGCGGCACCAGCAACATCCAACCGGGCAGTACTGACGCAAGAAAGCCATAGCCAGCTAGCAGCCAGATCAGCGCTGGCCTGTCAAACTCGAAGAGCCACGCATAGGACGATTGCGCCACCACACGGCCGTACAGCACGGCGGCGATCAGGAGAACCACGCCAAGTAGTGACACTTCCGCAACCGCACCGGGCCGAAACTTTTGAAGATAGAAGCCCATGAGGAGACCAATCGGAATCGTCATCGCGATCGTGAACGTGCCCCAGGCATTGTGGTAGAGCGCATTCACCACGGCGAATCCAAGACCAGCCAGAGCCACCACGACAATAAAGAGCACCGCCACTGCCGTCGCCGTGCCGGTGACAGAGCCCAGTTCATCGTGGGCAATCTCGGGCAACGAACGTCCGTTGCGACGCATCGAGGCGACGAGAATGATGAAATCTTGTACCGCCCCAGCGAGCACCGCCCCGATCACCAGCCAGAGAAACCCCGGCACAAATCCGAATTGCGCCGCTAACACCGGACCAAGCAAAGGCCCCGCACCTGCAATTGCCGCGAAGTGATGGCCAAAGAGGACGACCTTATTGGTCGGATGGAAGTTGACCCCGTCGTTCAACCGCACCGCTGGCGTGACGTGTTGATTGTTCAGTCCGACTACCTGCCTGGCCAGCCAGCGACCATAGAACCGATAGGCCAGCACATAGATGCAGGTCGCCGCGACGACAAGCCAGAGGCCATTCACTTTTTCGTTTGGATTGACGACGCCGACCACGTGAGCCAGCGCAAACGCACCGAGGAGAGAGAGCAGGACCCAGAGCAGATTCATACCCACTTTCATGCGCGGCATCCTAGCATAATGGGGAAGGAATGGGCGCAGCGAGCTTGACCCTTGCTTAAGAGATCTCTACCTGCATTCTCAAATAGAACCCCGATTGACACATGATTCGGATAAACGTAGGCTTCTCGAACCGAGCTAATAGAATTTATGATGGGTATCTCCGGGAGTTATACATCATGAGCACCTTCACGATAGACCAGTGCCACGCAGCTTTAGATCGACTCATTGAAAAGCATTCACAACTTACCCTGAGCGATGCCAACGAAGCTGAAACACGACTCAAGGTCATAGATAAAGTCCTGAGAGAAGTGCTTGGTTGGCAGGACGATGATCTTTCTGTAGAGGAAAGGTGTTCCGAAGATTCCAGAACGGTTTTTGCTGATTACATTGTAAGAACAGCAACTACCAGCCTAATCGTTGAAGCCAAAAAGGCAGGGGCAACATTTCTCCTTCCAACAAGTCAGAGATCAGGAAAATTAGGCGGTGCCCTCAAAGAAGGCGAGATGGGGGAGGCTATTCGCCAGGTTCGAGATTACTGCCGCATGAAACATATGCCCTTTGCAGTAGTGACAAACGGTAGTGCATGGATTGTCTTCCCAGCCATAAGAACCGATGAGATAACCTTTGAGGATACTCAAGCACGAATATTTCGTAGTCTTATAGATATCAAGGAACGAATCGTTGAATTTTGGGAACTACTTTCTCGGCAGCGTGTCGCAGAAGGAAATCTTGAGCATGAGCTTCTTAGCCCTGAAAAGAACGTTTCCGCCAGACGGGTTCTATCACTCGTTAGAGAACCTGGTTTCAGGCTAGGACGAAATGCACTCTACGAGCATATTGAGCCAGCCGTGAATGCTGCGCTAACGGATGAAGCTCTTTGAAATGACCCCGAAGCCCTAAGACTTTGTTATGTGAAAAGTAGTGAGCGGCTCAAGTATGACTCTAGGCTACAAATGGTTGTGAGCGACGCCAAAACATATCTAGGTCATAAGACCACTCGCGTTCGATCTAGAAAATCCCAAGGCTATCTTGAAACACAAATTACTCAGGATGCTCCTGGAAGACCACGATTTATCCTAATCTTGGGAACCGTCGGGGCAGGGAAAACTACCTTTTTACAGTAC
>SWDG01000025.1:299882-517990 GCA_005116965.1 Nitrospira sp.
AACAGGAGGTTTGGATAAATATTTCAGACCTCACCAATCGGATAGAGAACGCATCTGATGATGTAACCGGGGTACAGGCGAGAATCGACCGAGCAAAGCAATACCTAAAGTATCTCTCCTCTATCGAAGAGAGATGGGTTGTTGAGTGCAATCGCCGAGGATTTGGAGGAACTTGGGGTCAACAGTGGCTAGAGATCAAGATACGGAAACGACTCGAAGAGGATATGAAAAGGGCTTTGTCTTCTGCAGAAAAGATGGCAAACAGGAAAGCCAAATCTACTGGCCAGTACTAGCCCACTTGCTTGGATGACCGAAGAATCACTCTCTCCTTTAGTTAACCTCTCAGCCTCCATTCCACGCTGCTGAAAAAGAAATGCTTGTTCGATGGCTAATTCAGATCACCGATAGATAGGGAAGCAGACGGGCAACGTTGTCCTCTTGCACCTTGCGGTTTCTCCGCGCTTCGGTCATATAAACCCCATGCTCACCCTCATCCAATTTCTTTGGTCCCCCTTCTGCATCACAATCCGGCACATCCTGACGCGCCATCGCATTCCGTTTCGACTTCACAACATCGCCTAACATGATCGGGCCCCGATCATCACAGCGACAAAGGGCCAGGGTCACACGGTGTCCTGCCTGATCGATGGAAAGCGCGGGATCTGCGACGTCACAGATTTCGGACAGGAGGTCGCGCATTACGTGGATCGGCGTTATCGGCTTCACCTCTTTCCCAAAAACCTTGATGGGATGCAGGTGATTCTCTCGCGCTATATCGAGAACGATCTAGAGTCGGTGGGATACAAGGTGAACGATACCTGCGTGATTCCGACTCGCCCCCTCATGGAACGGACGATGCTCATTCGCCACAAGGAACGGAAGTTTGGAAAGGGCTGCGTGCGGGAATGGCCCAGTCACCGCCGATATCTGTGCGCTCAGTTTACAGACCTTTTGAAACCGATCGACGACATGCTGGCAGCTTCGCCGTTTCTGCTGACCGATCGCCCATTGTTCGTTGATGACAATCTGTACGGCGTGCTCGGCAACTACTTGTTCAACGGCAAGAGGGAATTACCTAATCTGAGGTATCTCCGACGCTGGCACCAGAGGATGAATACGACGAAGTAAACTTAGCTGCCCCTTTCACTGTTAGTACCAAGCACGCCTTAGCACTTTCTTCCGCCATCCGGAAGCACGAGTAACTCACGGTCACGGCGATGAAACGCAACAAGGACTCACAGCGCTACTTCCGAGGCTTCCTGAACATTGTCGCCTTCTTTTTCTTCGGCGGCTTCGATTTGGCACACTCGACCGCCTCATCAAGCCATGAAGCTAGACCGGATGCTGTGCGATAGCCAGCTTCGCTGATGAACAGGAAGCCTTTGAGTGGCTTGCCGGTAAAATCCATCTCCTGAGCGTGCGGTTTCGAGAGGAGTGTTTCGTAGCGGTCCGGCATGACACGAACCATGAGGCGGTCCTTTTCGATCCCACAGCACATGTGGCCGTTGAGCATGAAACAGAGCCCGCCGAACATACGCTTCTCCTCCACCTTTTTTCGGCGCTTGAAGTAGTCCCTGATTCGTTCGGCTAATCGCTCGTTACACGCCATCTCACGCCCTCTCGCTTCAACGCTTTGTATTCACCAACAGCGATCGTGGATTGGTACTCCCATTTTGGTATACTCTTCGGGACCATGCCACCCGATGCCCCGGCTTCACCGCCTTCACCGAGCGATCGCCGTGAATATTATCGCATCACTGTCTCGCTCCCCATCTGTCTTCAGCCTGAGTCAGATACTACCGAGAACGAGTTCGTCGAGAAAGCAGTGAATCTGAGTGCCGGGGGCATCGGCGTCACGCTGAACCAGACCTTCGAGGTGAACGCCATTCTCTCCTGCGCCCTGCTCCTTCCCGGCGAGGTGCTCTTTAAGTCTCACCTTCAAGTATTGCGTGTGGATCCCATTCCCTACCCGCTCAATACGTATCGACTCCATGGCCATTTCCTCAGGATGGCCAATCCGAATCGAGAACTGCTGATCAGACATATCATCCAGTTTCAGCGCGAACACCTCAATAAGCACTATTCCGCCTGAATAGGTACAACCCTCATAGTGAAGAGGCCCCGGACCACTCTGGAGGACCCGTTTCGTCCCCGCGAAAGGGGGATTCATTCTGCCGATCGAGGCCGACTACACTGGGTCACTGTGGAATCCATACGCCCCCATCAGCGCCATCACTATCGCGTCCCGCTTGCCATGCAATACCCCGTGATGTTTTCCGATGCGGAAACGATCGCGGAAGGAACAGTCATGAACCTGACGGTGTTTGGCTGCGCGATCGAATGCGCCGATACCATCCCAGAGGGAACCACCCTACGGATGCGGCTCATCCTCCCGGATCAGACACAGTCACTCCCGGTCGAGGAAGCGGAAGTCCGATGGACCCAAGGGAATCGAATGGGGCTTCAGTTTCACAGGGTGGAGCGGGCGGCGGATTTTCGGCTCCACAGCTTTGTGTGGGATCGGATGGTCGAACGGCTCCACACGATCACTCAGGAAGGACTTTCACCTTCTTGACCCCGAGGTCTCCTGCCTTTTCCCACTAGGGCCAGGCACAAGAGTCCGATACCAATCCAGACCACTTCGCGGAATCGTCGGAGCAGCGCAAAGGTAATGCCCGTCACGTCGCTATAGCCGAAGGCCTGTAGCAAGAGGAGATTACCGGCGTCCTGTGCCCCAAGGCTGCCAGGGATAAAAAAAGTCCCACCTTTAATGAGGGCTGCCAAGGCGCCCATCGAGATAACTGACCACAGGCTGGCGGAATCACCTAGAAAATAGATGATCACAAAGACTTCTAACGATTCGGCCAGCCAGCCGAAAAAGCACACCCCGGTCGAGAGGGCAAAAGTCCCACGATGCTGGCTGTAGAAATTCAGAATAGTCTGGTCGATCGAGCGTAGGTGTTCCTCTTGCGCTTCTAGAACCTGGATCCGCATTCCCAGCTTCTTCATGATTGCCAGCATCGAAGCAAAGAGCCCGCGCTGTTGGACAAAGATAAACCCTGCAATCGAACAGACCAATACCGACACACTCACGACCGCAGCTGTAATGGTCTGTCCCGCCGAACTCCCGACGCCCAAAATCAACAATCCAATGGCGATCCCGACGAGAATATAGAACACCTCGGCAATCGTGAGAGTCGTCTTGGCAATCACCACGGACGCGGCCCCTTCCGCCATCGGAACATTGTATTGTTTCAGCAGGTAGGCCTTCAGTGGTTCGCCGCCCATGTAGGCTGTGGGTGTCGTCATATTCACAACCTCCCCGGCGGTCCTGATCGTGAGAAGCCGCCAAAACGGGATCACTTGCGCGAATGCCCCCAATACCAGCTTCCAGCCATATGCCTCGATCACATACATAAGGAGAGAGGGAATCAGGATGATCACCAGGGGGAAGGGGCCTAGCCGCAACGCCGCATCGTAGATGTTACCGGGTCCAATCTGCCAGACAAGAACGCCAAGCACGATGAGGCCAAGGGCTAGTAGGATATAGCGCAACACGTTAGTCGGATGGCGAACGGGGCATTTATGGCCGAGGAGACGAGACTGCGGATGGGCGGATGACCCAGCCCATGGCACAGGCAAAGAGCAATGCGCCGGCTGCCGCGAAGATGAGAAACCAATACAGCTGGTCGAACAGAGCAAAGCCCAACAGCGCGGCAGAAAAATCTCTGCTGGCCACATTCTTCAGCATGACGTCAGCCCACGCTGCATGAGCAGGGGTGCTCCAGCCACTCACCACTTTAATCTTTTGCGCCTTTTCGACGAGTACGAGTGAGAAGCCGTTGCCAAACACCGCAGCGGTGCCGAGTGCGAGCGGAACCCAGTCGTCCGCTTGTCCGATGTGAGTCGTATAGAGCCCCACGGCAATACCTGCAAAAATCGCCATGTGCACGATGTTGTCCAACACGATATCCAGCCATGCACCAAGCGGCGACTCGGTAAAGGTCAACCGCGCGACTTCGCCGTCGCAGCAATCGATGACGGCCGCCAATTGAAACAAGAGGGCTGCCACGATACCGGCGCTATAGGTGCCCATCCCAAACCCTGTGGCCGCCAGCAGACCAACTAACCCGGCAAGGACCGTGATGGAATTGGGCGACAGTCCCATGGCGAGAAACAGGCGGGTAAACCAGCGAGAGACTTTACGATTGAAATAGCGATCGACGAACCCTTCGAATTCCCCCTTGAGCGAATTGAACAACTTCTTTTCGGCTGCATGGACGTCAGACAGCGTTCGAACGGGTTGATACCAATTCCCCTGCTTCGCTTCAGCCGAGACAACACGCACTCGACCATCCGCCGCGGCCCGCTCAAGCCACTGGCGGATCGGAGGGCTTCCCTTCTCACTCACAGTTTGATTCGTGGTGCTCATCAGGCTTGCCGGCACGACCACTAACTCAGCCACACGTAAGGCAGGACTGTCGAAACGAGGAGGGGCGAAAATCGTCGGACGATCAGACTGGACTTTCGCTCGCAGGCTCTGCACCATAAACTGATCGACCTGCCCCTGTGAGGCTTGCGAGACTACAATGGTCTGACCGTCCTGCACCTCACGCCGCAACCGTTCAATCAACCCTCGAGAGAACACGCTATTGACGCTCGCGACCAACGCAAAACCATGCACTTCGGCCGCCAAGGCTTCCCATGTCCGAGGATCATCGAGAGGAAATTCACGGATCGGCATCCATCGGACGGGAATCGTGACGCGTGGCCCTTTGCCAAGCGCCTGTTTCAGCTGCTCCTCCTCAGAACTGGACAGAACGATTAATTGACGAATCCCCGCCCGTTGCAAGGTGAGTACGATTCGTTGAAAGAGCCCGATCCCCACGACGCTGGTCAGGGGCCCTACATCATCAACCTGCGTCCCAATCGGACCGCCGAATACCCCGACCGACGGTAGCAGAATCGCCGTGGCCAACCCTTGAATCTCGACTCGCCTTTGGAGGATGCTCTTACTCATGGTTCTCTAGGCACTAGTGTCTGCTCACCAAGGTTCCCTTGCGTAGGGTCCCTCTTCATCGAACAGCCTACTACAATGGAGACTTTCTCATAATTTTGGCAAAACTTCCAATTCAGCTTTTCTTACATCTTCAATGAAATCGATCTCGGTCCAGGGCAGCCCCCCAACCCGTTCATAGCCAACCCGCACGTCCTGAAAATACGGTCGCAACGCGTCCTCATACTCCATGTCCCATGAGCCTCGGTCGATGTAGCCACGGAGCGACGAGACAACATGAGGCGTGTCGGCATGCCGAACCCGAAGAAATCCAACTCCTTCACCGGCGTAATCGTAACGTTCCGGCATATTCTTCGACAGCGCAATCACTCGGCCCCCGGCCACAACCACCATGCACTCCTCTCCAGTTTGCTGTACCGTCTCATCCATCAACAGCGCATTTTCACAGGGTGACGCCACGAGACGTCGTAGGATTTCTAGATGGAACAGCACATCGGCATCCATCACGATACTGTCGTCGTCGAGCGCGGTTCGTGCAATCCACAATGAGGAAATACTGCCCCTATGAAACTGTTCATTGACCAAAAACGTGACGTTGACACCGCAACAATCCTGCTCGACCGCCGCACGAATCATCTCCTGCTTATATCCGACAACAATCTCCGCCCGGCGAATCCCCACGGAAACCAGCGACTCCAGATAGCGATGCAGGAGCGACCGGCCGCCAATCTCGATGAGGCATTTCGGGTGATGCTGGGTGACTTCCCACAAACGTTTTCCGACTCCCGCTGCTAGAATGACCGCCTTCATACTGATTTGCAGACCTGTTCGAAGGCGTCGAGGAATCCGCCAAACTGCGCCTCGGACAGTGCCCCCATATTGGCTACGCGAAAAATCTTGTTTTCCAAGTTGCCTTGCCCGGCATAAATAACATAGCCCTGCTGCTTCAGACGGTCATGCAACGCCTGGTAAGAAACCCCATCCGGCAGGTAATAGGCCGTGATGGTGTTCGATTGCCGGTCCGCCGGGAGGAGCGCCTTCACACCGAGCTTGGCCATTCGTTCACGAATCAGGGTCGCCATCTTTTTATACCGCTGGATGCGATTGGCCACGCCCTCCTCGAGCAGCTCGTTGAGTGCTTCGTCAAAGGCATAGTAGACCTGCACCGCAGGTGTGAATGGAATCGTGCCTCGCCCCTCGTTGTCGATGTAATGGGTCAGATGGAGATACCACGAGCGCTTCGGATACGCGCGCATTCTCTCGACGAACCCCTTTCGCACAAGCACGAACGATACGCCTGGAAACCCCTGAATGCACTTTCCCGCCGTCCCCGTCACCATATAGATGTGCGACTTGGCAATATTCAGCGTTTCACCTGCCAGCGCACTGACGGCATCCAGCACAAACACGCGATTCTGATTGTCGACGATCTCGGCAATCTCATGGACAGGGTTGAGGAGTCCGGTGGTGGTCTCGTGGTGCACCATGCCGACGGCATGCACTTCCTGATGCTGTCGCAAGGCCAGCAGCAGCTTCTCAGGGTCTGGCCGAACCGTCCAGTCATACTTCAACTCGCTCACCCCCAGGCGATGGAGACCCACAATCTGGGACATCCGCTCGCCATAGACACCGTTGTTGAGGATGAGCATCCGGCGACCGTGAGGAAGCGACGACATCAAGGCGGCTTCAACGGCAGCCGTCCCCGATCCGGTCATCACAACGGCGACGTAGTCCGATTCGGCTCCGGGGACAAAGGCCTTGAGCAGCTTGGCTTGGATGCGGTGAAGCAGTTCTGAAAATTCGTCTTCTCGATGACAGATATCGGGTGTCAGCAGCGTCTGCCGCACCCGCTCGGACACGTTCACTGGACCAGGATTTAGGAGAACCACTCTTCTCTCCTTTTCTCAGGGCGCGTGATGAACCCCCTATTCTTCAATCGCCTTCATGAATCGACGGGTGATGTCCGGCGGGTCGTGCAGGACGCGACCAGCATCTTCCACAAATTCATTCACCTTGATGAGTAACATGCTAGGCCCATCCTTCTTCAGCATGTCCTTGAACTCGTAAACGAGATCGTCACGATCAAGGACCCGTTCCACATTCACGTAGCCCGCCGACTTCGCCACTTTCTCCAGCGGCACCACGTTGGAGATCGTTGGCTGGTTCCCGGTCGTCCCGTACACTTCGTTGTCGAAGACGACATGGATAAAGTTTTTTGGTTTCAACGCACCGACCGTCGCGAGTGTACCCATTCCCATGAGCACATTCCCGTCGCCATCGAAGGTAATCACCTGTTTATTCGGCTTGGCGAGCGCGACACCGAGTGCAATAGCCGAAGCATTCCCCATGGAGCCGATCATGTAGAAATGAGTGGGGCGATCCGCGATCTTGTGCGCCTCGCGCGAGGGAAACCCGTTGCAGATAATGACGGGCTGATCGGTCAGCAACTCCAGCAAGGCCTCCATGGCCTGCGCCCGACTGATCAATGTGCCTTGTTCGGGTCTCATGGATGCAATCCCTTGACCACGCCTTTGGTGATAAACAAGGCAACGGGAATCCGCTGCTTCATGAATGTCTCAGCGATCCACCTGAAATCTTCAATCACTGTTTTTTCAGTCAGGGTCCGGTGCGGAATCTTGACGGTATCAAGCAATTGCGGCATCACCTCTCCCATCACCAAATGTTCAGGAGCATCCTTCCCTCCCTGCCCACGCCAGGAAACAATCAGTACGCAGGGTTGTTGATAAATCATATTCAGAGAAATGAGCGCATTGAGAGAAGTACCGAGTCCTGAATTCTGCATGAGCACGGCAGGGGTTTTCCCCGCCATATAGGCGCCCGCAGCCATGCCAACCGCTTCATCCTCACGAACCGCAGGGGTGTAGAGCCGACGGTTCATGAGTTCCGCAATGATCCCACCCAGGATCGAATCTGGCACACCGGTAAAGAAATTCACTCCCATGTCCTGCATCGTTTGGACGAACACGTCGCTTTCAATCACTGAACGTTTCCCCCTAGCATATTGAGACACACCTGCAGAAAGCCGGCGCATTATAAGATACGCCCTGCGAGGTTCTCAAGAAAGATCCGCGATTGAGTTGAACTCTCTCGCATGTTAGCGTTAGTAGCAATAGGGTTAGGCCCGACTCCGTTGACAAAAGATGAGCGCTCTCACCCAACCAACACCCACTACCTTGCCGTTGGTCCTGATAATCGCCGTCGTGATTGGCGCTAACTCAGTATGGGCTGTTCCCATGATGAATGACCCGAAGGGATTTCACGATATTCCTTGGGGCACTTCTCTGTCCTCACGCCAGGACCTAGAAACGATACGAGCAGGTCCACATATCATCGAATATCTTCGCAAGCGAGAACCGGCATCATTCGCGGGAACAGAAATGACCAGCATCCTCTACGTGTCCCTGGATGATCAATTTGCGCGTGTCATGATCCGATACCAAGGGGAACAAGTTCACAAACACGTGTTGCGCTTCTTGGAAAATCAATTCGGTGGGCTGGAGCGCATTCCCGGGCAGATGGCACGAGGTCTCAATCAGCAATACACGTGGCGCGGTTCAGATACCGAGATCACGCTGACCTACCAAGCCGGTACCGAGCGCGGCTACATCTTCATCGATAGCCGTACGCTCGCCCCACGGTTCAATGACTATATCACCGACTCCGCAGAATAGATCGATGAACGCGGGCTTTTGTAAACTGACGACGCTCCTCGCAGGAGTGATCTTCTACGCGCTGCATGCGGCGACACCGGCGTTGGCCGTTCCACTCGTCAACGATCCCAATGGCTTTGAAGATATTCCTTGGGGGACGCCTCTTGCCGAAATGGAACAGTTTGGGCACGTTGAAGATGCCGGTCGTCTAGAGATCTACGAACAAACGAAACAAGCTCCTGCGCTCGGCACGATACCCGTCGATTCCATACGATTTACCACGTTTGAGAAGAAGTTCGGCCGCGTGACCGTTCGCTACAGTGGAAGTGCGACTCATGAAAGAATCCTGACCTACCTTCAATCCAAGTATGGTCCACTCGACCGAACACCGGGCCAAATCACAGTCGGCCCGGTGAAAGTCTATGTGTGGCATGGCTTTCATACGGAAGTGGCGTTGCGGTTCGAGACTGGAACTGATCGTGGCATCATATTTTTTGAAAGCCTGACGCTCCCTGAGAAACTATCGGACGGGACTTCCGCAACAGTCTTCTAACCGTGGATAGATAATTCCTTAAACTTTCCGTTGGCAAGAGGCTGCGCTGCTTCCCAATCATGTAGGGCCAATGATGACACGCACTGCAAGACTTCGTGCGCATTACTCCGGAGTTTATGGTCATCGCATCCAGGCAGTACCGATTTTCAAGGGGGTGGATGGAAGCCGATTCCTTTGAAGAGTATCAAAAGACTTGGGCCAAAATCAGGCAATCATTCCCTTCATCAATAATATGGTATCCAGTCACCAGTTACTGCTCTACGAGTTGGCGCATCATTCGCTTCGCATGACCAAGTTACATTATTGAATTGATTGGGAAAATATTCCGGACGAAGTTAGGATGATGATACTGCCAATGATTAGCCGAAAGTCCTATGTTCCGTTGGATGGCCGCTATTCCGAACGTGTAACTGTCACGTGTCGGGTGCGCTATGTCGGTGAAGTTCCGACGCAGCCTCACCAGGGGGAGGGGCTCACCAAAAACATATCTGTTTCTGGTTGCCACATCATCAGCGACCGTCCGGTGACACGAGGAACACTCTTGACACTTACCATTGCGCTTCCCGATGGATTGCCTCAGCTTTCATTGAAGTCAGCGCATGTTGTGTGGGTGTCGGGTTGTCAATTTTCTGTCCGATTTATGGATCTGAGCCAAGACCATCGGAAGCGGTTGCAATCTTTCATTTGGAAAAGCATCTCCCATCAAACCGTAAGCGATCAACGAACTCGATTCCGGCTGATGTAGTCCAACCCTTATCCCCTCCTGCCTATAGTACCACGATCATTTTCATAACTGAGATCAGAACGCTCATCAACTCATAAGACCTCACGTACGACGTTCAGAACCAGGCCTCCCTTCAAGCAGTTACATAACAGATTGATTTATTGTCAATCGCCTTCCCCTCTTTTGGATTGGACGCTCCCCCTCATCTGGTGGGAAGGCAAGGTTGACACTTAGCGCTAGCCTTCATCCATACGAAATTTCGAATACAGACTGCACTGCGGCAAGACAGAAAGAGACTTTTGGACTCAAGCGTTTAACAAGTCAGGACTGAGTCAATCAATCCCATCCAAATGGGGATATAACCAGGAGGTTTAACGATGAGACAGATGAAACACTTGAGACAGTCGGAAGTGCCTTACTCATCGCATTCGATTGAGCGTCGCAAAATGAGAAGAAGTTGTGTCTCCTTGGCGCTTATGTACTCCGGAGTCAACGGGGACGACGTTCTTATTGGAGACGGTAGCGCTGTTGACCTATCCGAAGGCGGGGTGGGCATTCGTGGAAACTGTCCCGTCAAGATTGGCATGGAGTTGACCTTGTTCTTATATCTTCCGGACGAGGAGGAACCCCTGTTCGTTTCGGAAGTGGTGGTCTCCTGGACGACGGGATCTTTGTTTGGCGTGGAACTGAATGAAGTGAGCCTCCGCGATGGCGATCGGTTGCGGACACTTCTCCTCGTCCAATCAGCTGCCCAAGCGGAGTCGGTTCAATGATCCTACTATTGCAACCTAGTAGGGAATGTTCAACTCTAGTAAGCCATCTCACCTTGTCTTCTGGACGCGCGCCATGCTAATTCATGGCGAGTGATTACTTACTCACCATGAATAGGGCACGAACATCGTCTCGTCAACGACATCAACCATCCCCAACCTTCAGCCATAAACAGCAGGGCTACGGGCATCAGTGAGGCGCTACTCTGCAAACACTTTCCGACCAAGCATGCCCAGTACAACGCAATTTTCTCATAAAATGCGCATGCTCCGACTTGCGCGAAGCTGGCGACGGGCGCGTAAACGACAGGCACTACCATGAGTCGACTCCTCCGACATCCATTCGTCACTCTCGGAATCATTATCTTCATTGCGATCACCATTCTTGTAGCCTTTCGCCTGAGCACAGTCTCCAAAACCGACAAGAAGACGGCACGGCTCATTACAGTCGGTATTGTGTCTCCGCTCCGACAGGATCTCGATATTCGTCTGGCCTACACAGCGGACATCTCGCCCAATCAAGTCGTCAATATCTTCTCACGGGTTGACGGATATATCACCAAACTACATGTCGATAAGGGCGATTACGTCAGAGCGAGCCAGTTGCTCGTTGAAATCGATCATACGGACTATCAACATGCCGTCAATCAGGCAAAAGCCAATCTGTCAGCCGCCAAGGCGAAGGTCTCACAACAGGATGCGGTCGTCCGCAACGCCAAGCTGACGCTCGATCGTGTGCAGACCCTCATCAAAGACCAATTTGTCTCACAGCAAGACCTCGATACGGCGCTGGTCAACTTCGACGCCGCCAGTGCCGCACAGGAATCACTCCAGGCGCAGGTCACACAAATGGAGGTGGCCCTGGCCCAGGCGGAAACACGCTTAGCCTACTCGTACATACGAGCCCCATTTTCCGGCTATATCGCAGAACGAAATTTAGATACCGGGGCCTATGTCAGCAGCGCGACTGCCAGCACATCGACTATGTCACGAGGCATCATGAGCCTGCATGATATCCATACGGTGCGTGTGCTGATCGAAGTCGTCGAACGAGACATTCCACTGGTGAAGGTGGGCCAAAAGGCCGAACTCCGTGCCGAAGCTTACCCAGAGTACGTATTCGAAGGAACCGTCACGCGGGTCGTCCAGGCCTTGAATCGCGCGACACGCACCATGACGGTGGAAATCGACTTATCAAATAAGGATCGTCGATTAAAAGGCGGGATGTTTGCCCGAGTCGAAGTCATGGTGGGAACCCATCACCAAGCGTTGCAGATTCCCATTGATGCCGTCAGTCGACTAGAAAACATACAATATATCTATATCGTCCAAGAGGGAAAAGCTCAGCGAGTGGATATCGAAATTGGTGCCCGTAACGGCAACTATGTAGAAATCACCAAAGGTTTGACGGGTCGTGAACAGATCATCGTCGCAGGCAAAGACTTGGTGCACGACGGTACACCCGTCCAGCCCCAACCGCTCAACCAAGTGAGGAGTGACGGGTAACGGGTGATACGGCTGAAGCGTTCGGCTTCCGTGGTCTCATGATTCACCTCAGTTCCCCACCAATCTAGAATGTGGCTCACTCTACTCGCACTACGCAATCGCGTCGGCATTCTGATGTTATCGCTCGCAATGGTGGTACTGGGGCTGACGTCCCTCCAACGCCTACCGGTTGACCTCTTCCCGCAAATCCAGGTCCCAGTCGCTTTTGTAGGTGTTGTGTACAAGGGGGCTCCCCCGCTCGACATCGAGCAGAGCGTCGTCTATCCAATCGAAAAAGCTGTCAGCTCCGCCTCCAATGTCGAACATGTCGAATCCTTCAGTAAGCAGGGTCTCGGGGCCGTCCAGATCTGGTTCAACTGGGGGGCAGACATCAATGTTGGACAGATGGAAGTGATGCAGCGCATCACACAGATTCTGAACAGCCTCCCGCCGGGGATTCTACAGCCCTTTATCGTGAAGTTCGACGTCTCCAACATCCCCGTTTCCATTGTGTCGGTGTCGAGCGAGAAGCTGGACGAGCGAGCACTCTATGATCTTGCGTATAACACGATCGCCCCACAGATCGAACAAATCGCCAATGTTGCGGCGGCAACCGTCGAGGGCGGCAAGATCCGCCAGATCAATATCAACCTTGACCCGGCACTCCTCAGCGCCCGCGGACTCTCAATTCTCGATATCGTAAAGTCCGTCAAAGCCTCCAACTTGATTTTGCCATCTGGCGACATCAAAGCCGGCAACCTCGACTATAACGTCTTTACGAATACTCAGTTCCGAACAGTCGAGCCAATCCAGGACGTCATCGTGAAGGTCAATCCGCAAGGCAATCCGGTCCGCGTGCGTGACGTAGGAACGGTAACGGACTCATCCGACATCCAAACGAACATCGTTCATGCCGATGGTGCCAGATCCGTCTTTCTTCGAGTGAACAAACAACCGATCGCCAATACCGTCGAAGTTGTGGACGCCCTACGCACAGCCCTTCCCAAGCTGGTCGGTCTCCCCGAGGGCGTGAAACTCGGCATTTCGTTTGATCAATCCCTCTATATCCGGCAATCCATTCACAATCTTGCCGAACAAGCAGTCCATGGGTCGCTGCTGGCCGCAGCCGTAATTTTGATCTTCTTGCGTAACCTCACGAGTACCGTGATTATTTCCGTGGCCATTCCGCTCTCCATGCTCGTGACGTTTGTCGTCCTCTATTTTACAGGTCAAACCCTGAACGTCTTCACGCTTGGCGGACTCGCGTTGGGTATCGGCCGGCTGGTTGATGATTCCATCGTGGAATTGGAAAATATTCAGCGCCACCTCAATGCCAATCCCAGCCGATGGAACAGCATTCTCGATGCCGCTCGAGAAGTCGCCATGCCGATCCTCGCGTCGACCGTCACCACGGTGGTGGTCTTCCTTCCCATGTTTTTCGTGGTTGGTGTTGCGCGTCTGTTGCTGGTGCCGCTGACTGTGACCATTGCGATTGCGCTCTTCACTTCCTTCTTAGTCTCCCGCACCGTGACGCCGGCGCTCTGCTACAAGTTCCTCGAACCTGAGCAAGACACTCGGCAGACCATGCCACACTGGTTTACCACACTAATGGATTGGAGCCGTCGCCGATATGAGTCTCTCGATAGAAGTTACGAAGACTCGTTGCAGTGGGTCCTGGGACATCGCCGGATCTTTATCGCTTTAGTGCTGCTAATCTTTGTCGGATCGCTCACCTTGGTTCCGATGATCGGGACTGAGTTTTTGCCGGTTTCCGATGAGAGTCAGTTTCGCATCGTTCTGCGGGCACCGGTCGGCCAACGGGTTGAAAAGACTGAACAACAAGTCTCAGAAGTCGAACGGGTGCTCCGAGCTAATATTCCCGCGACCGAATTGGAGACGATCGTCTCCAGTACGGGTATCCTGTCGCAAGGTCGCGCGTCGCTCTTCAACCCCAATACAGGCCCCCATACATCTTCGATGCAAGTGTACTTGGTCTCACCGGACAAGCGGGCCAGAACTCAAGTCGAGATCATGAACGAGGTGCGTCCGAAGATCGTCAAACTGTTTCCCGGGGTCTCGATGTATTTCGACCCCGGGGGTCTCGTCAAACGCGTCACAAGCTTTGGCTCCCAAAAGGCCGTTGATGTGGAAATCTATGGCTATGACTTCGAAAAAGCGAGAGACGTCATCGCGCGCGTCAAGGAGATCATGGAGCAGACTCCTGGCCTGGCGGACATTGAACCGAGCCGGGAGGAAAACTATCCGGAAATTAACGTGACAGTGGATCGAGAGAAAGCAGCTCTGCTCGGCATCAGCGAGACCGATGTAGCCAATACTGTCCTGTTTTCCCTGAATGGAAACGGCCAGACCGATCCGATCATTTATACGGATCCGCAAAGCGGCAATGAGTACTTCATCAGCGCCTGGTTGGCCGAGGAACACCGAAAGGATCTCAACGATTTGGAGAATATTCTGCTCATCGCCAAAGCCGGCGAGCCTGTTCTCCTGAAGAATATCGCGTCGCTCAAGTTGAACGCAGGACCAGTGAAGGTCGATCGGAAGCATTTCCAGCGCGTGGTCCACATCACGGCCAATCCCACCACCCGCCCCCTTGGTGAGATCGCTGAAGACCTTGAGTCCGCCTTCGCCACGCTCCAGTTACCGGCAGGGTTCAGCATCAAGCTGGCAGGGCAGATTCAGCAGCAGCGCGAAACATTCCAAGGATTGCAGTTTGCAACCATCCTGGCACTCGTGTTGGTCTATATGGTCATGGCCACCCAATTCAAATCACTCATCGACCCCTTCATCATCATGTTTTCGGTACCGATGGGCTTCCCCGGTGTCATCTTGATCCTGTTCCTGACGAACACAACACTGTCCACCACGTCGCTGATGGGCATTATCATGATGTTTGGAATTGTCGTCTCAAACGGTGTCTTACTGGTCGATTACACCAACGTCCTCCGCCGCAGAGGCGACGCACTGCACCGAGCCGTTGTGACGGCTGCACGAACCAGGCTACGCCCGATACTCATGACCTCGCTCGCAACAGTCTTTGGGCTGCTGCCCATGGCGATCGGATTTGGGACAGGCGGTGAAACAAACGCGCCTCTCGCAAGGGCGGTTGTCGGAGGGTTGAGCGTTTCTACCCTCCTCACGCTGTTTCTCGTTCCAACGATGTATCTGATTGTAGAGGAGTATTTCCCGAGGAGACTCGAAGAAGCAGCGAAGGGTCAGGAAGTGGGCGCCATTGGCGCCACCTCGGTTCCGGAATAGCCTTCGTCAACGCTCGACAATGTTTGGGAACAAGGACTTCAGCTGCATAGCCAGTCCGATATCCCCGGCGATCTGTAAGCGCCCCGACATCGCCATCGTCATCCCGCTGAGATGTCCGTTCAGAACCCCGATGCAATCCTCTCCGGTCATCGAGAGGGTCACATGCGGATCGGCATGCGTTCCATCCTTCACGACACAGGTCCCATTGTGCACCAGCAGATGGTACTGACCGCCTTGGTTCCCACGGAGATCAAACTGGTAGACGGCCTCAAGATCCTCAGCTGCATCTTTATCGAGTTTTGATGGGAGCGAGTCAAATACCTCTTTGACAGTCGTGGCTTTCATAATCTAGATCATGCCCGTGGCAAGGGATGGTTAAATTCTTCGGGGGCGCTATGCTCACGCCCCCGAAGCACGGTCAACATAAAAGAAGGGTTTAGTACCGGAGTGTGGCGGTCGCAACACTACGACTGGCGCCGAAAAATTCCTTCGAAAACGACTCGACCACCGTCGGATCATATCCCTTGCAGCTGAAAATGTCGAGGTAGGCGTGATTGGTTTCATTGGCGAAATGGCCGCTGATCAGCGAGGTGGAGATCAGCTGCACCATGGAGTAGCCGGCCACAGGCCCTTCGCCAAAATCGACGACCTGGCATTCACCGAAGCGCTTCATGTCGATGAGCTCACACAGCTCTACGACATAGCGTTTTATATATTCCGCATCACGGATAAGTTCGGGTTTGCAATCGTGGAGGTCAACAGCAGTGCAGAGTCCCCATGCCTTACCGCTTCCAACCATGTCTTGGATCGGTCGGGCAGCAGCTGCAGGGGCGTTGGATGGTAAGATTGTGGACTCGGAACTAGCCGAGGTACTCATAGAGGGGGGTTCCCTTTCTGTAAGAAGGTTGAGCACGCGGAAACTATCATGCGTGAACTATACCATGATTTGTTTCTCGCGCACGTGAAGTGGTGGAAAATTTTTGGCTCTAGTAAAAAAGCACTGTCACTCGGTTGACAAGATTTCAACTCTCAGGGACAATATCTCTTATGCCATCCTCTCCAGATCTCGTCCGAGACACACCTCGAATCGAGCTACCCGAGCGCCTCTGCACGTGGTGCAAGGTGCTCATGCGGAAGCGGCTCGTGGGTGGCAACCAATTTATTCATTACACCTGTCCTAAGTGCATTTTCCAACATACGCGCCGGCTGGGACCAAAGCCATAAGCCTCTGATTGACTCAGTGGCTAAGACCAGCATGCTCCCTGATTGACTCGCTCCTGTAGATTAGGAGCGTCCTTATCCTAGTTCTGAGTGAGTCATCTTACCCCAAATAGACTGGCTGCAGACTCTCAATTGGCACTCACCAGCTCTTCTGCCTAATCACGTGTCCGTCCTCCCGGCCTCATTTATTCCAATTCAAGAACATCCTACCCCGACCGTACAGAGTACTAGACTACCCGCGACGTCACTGGAGCCGTATGAACGAGCCGAGCGACCTGAAATGAGACGCCTCTCCCCCTGGTAACACATAGCATCTCCAAGGTAGGTCACACACCGACCCTTCACAATTTTAATCTTGCAGGGAAGGAATACAAGGCGAGTGTGGCCGGCTACGCGTTAGCGTCAACTCCACCTAACCGCGGGACAAACTGCTCTGGACATGATCGTCGAGAAGATGGGTTAATCGCTCCCGATCCTCAGGACTGATGGAAATAATTTTCGCGCCTAATTTGGGTGTACGCACGTGAATGACTTCCAACTCGCAGGTTACGGACCGCCCACCCTCAAGCTCTATCAAAAGCTGGAGTCCATCACCGCGTTTCACGAACAGACGGCTTTCTAGTCGAACGCCGGACTCGCTCACGTCGAGCACCTTGCACGGCGCCGAAAGCGAGCCGCGCTGCAAACGACCGACACGGCTGACATCGACACGCGAATGCTTACGCTTGAAAGCCATAACCCATCCCCTTTATGTCCGGCATCATAACAGGAGGAAGGATTACGCCGAAGCAATTACAGAAATGCTTAAAGCTGTCTGCCCACCAAGGCGCGCACCTGTTCCATGCGTTTGCGGTTGACACCAAGATCGCTATGGCCCGTGCGCGACGCAGACCGAAAGTGAACCGTCTTCGTGGTTTCATCGAAGAGAAACTCCACGTCATCGACGAATCGAAGCAGCAGGCTGGTGAACTCGTAGTGGAGATAGGACTCGTCCTCTTCGACGAGCTTGGTCCGAGGCAATGTTGCACACGCCGCTTTCAACGCCTCTTTGGCTTCCGCGCGAGGCTTCTTGTACTGGAACGGCGCGATGGCATGGGTCTCATCAGTCGCATGCGTCGACACGCAATTAGGGCTGGATGGGCAGGGAGAAAGCGTCCGCTGGCTCATTGATGCCGCACTGTACTCGCTTCGATCACCGCCCGCAACCCAATCTCCGACACCAGTACAGCATGAGACGGAATACGCGATAGAAGGCTCCTGTCTCGAATAGACAACAGGGTCGCCTATCTGGACTACTCGCCCAGTCCCTTCCCCTCATCAAGTAACGTGAGGCCACTCAACCGTTTCATGATCAGCATTCAATACGACACCGTCGCCAAGGTTGGCTGCTTCTCACCCTGCTCCACCACCGTAACCGAGACCCGTCCGACAATGCGCCCATCGGAGGCTTCGATATCGACACGCCAGTCGCCTGGGTCCAGTCCCTGTTTGAAACTGTACGCCCGATACCCACCCTCGCGTCCTCCTGAAATCTTGATTGGGATTTTGTCAGCATGGGTGAAAGGCTTGTCACTGTTTGGCCGGAAATACCAATGGTGATAGATCGTGGTATTGAGATCGACCGGCGCAAAGACCCCGGTAAAGCAGTAGATCGGCGTGTTCGCGGGATAGGTCGTATCGGAGCGCTTCCAGATCTCATACCACTCTTTTTCAAAAGCCAGTTCGAACTGATCGCCGGCTCGCTTCACGTCATGATAGATCCCTCCAAACTTGAACGACAACGGCACAGGTGGGATCCAATTAAGGAAATAGAACCCGACCAGCAGGCCGATCAATGCCGAAGCGGGGACGGTCATCCCAATCGCCTCGCGGCGTGATCGATCGGGATTATTACGATAGATCAACTGCGCCACTCGCAAGACCACCGCAACGCTCAGCATTGCTCCGATCACAAAGATGATCGAGTTCATGAAGCCCGTTATCACGGGGAGAAAAAACGTGAAGAACGCGAAACACACCACGGCATAAAGGCCGATCAACAGTCGAAGATTTGAGAGTCGGTCACGCAAAAACTCGTTGGCCACCAAGAGCATGATCAGCAGCGCAAAAAAGACCGCTGTGCCGGTGAACGTGGCGCTTCGTGAGTAGAAAATTGCATAGGCACTGAAGAGGCCACCCAACAGGAACTGACTCGCCATGGGATAGTAAGGACGGCTTTCCAACACCCAGCGTGTCAAACGGGAATACGAGGCGAGCTTGGCATGGTCAGATGGACGCTCGACCCCCAATCGTCCCGTCAATACGATCAGGGCCCCGAGTAAGACCAGATAGAGGAGCAGAATCAAGTTATCCAGCAGCCGGTCGATTCGTGTGAGCGTGAGCGTGTCGTAGGTCACGCCGGAGAGGAAGCACACGGCTGGCATGAAGGGTTTAGCCAGAACGGACTGAATCTTTGCCAGGGGACTCATGCCTCTACTCTGCGAAACATGGTTGGTTTCTTCAATAGAATAGTTGTTGGGGAAAGGAACTCTTGAAGAAGCTCAGATACTCGTCGAGTTGATCTGTTCGCGAAATACACACGAGCAGCGCGCGTTACGCCAGGTCACACAAATGCGGGCAGCGGAGCGTACGCAACGGGATGACCGATCACCCGTTCCAACCACGGCGCCATGGCCTCTTCTGGGAGGGGTGCTTGATTCAGGCGCGCTTCGATCTTGAACTGTCCATTGACTCCGACGATGCCGATAATCGCCGACGCATCCTCAGCGTCAGGCAACATCGCCTGCGTCTGAAATTCACAGAGCGTGGCGTACAGAAGGCCGTGTGGTCGGATCGCATTCTGCACCTCAGGGAGATCATCCAGCGGACAGTGGACGGAGCAGCGATAGGCCAGTCGCGCTCCTGGTTCGATCCCTTGAAACTCTTCCAAGGCGGCTTCTGAAAATCCTGTGAGATAGGCACGCACTCCCGCCGGTTCTGGATTGAACGTCTCCGCAAGCTTGCTGGCCGGTACGAGGAATTCAAACGCATCGGACGTGTTGTACTCGAACTGGCAGGGACCAAACGCGTCGGGCCATGAGCAGAAAAATGGAATGGACGCATCGGCAGAACGAAGGACCACCGCGTGTTTCTCCACATGCGTCTCGATCGGCAGATCCAGCACGGTGATCGCGTCAAGGAACGCCGCCCGCCGTTCATCCAGCCAACGTGTGCGATCAACATCGCCGCGCGTTTCCCCGGGGGTGATGACTACCTGGGTCTGAAGACGAACCCGAATGAAGGAATGGGCATGCCGAAATCCGATCCAAAACATGGCGCGTTGGTCATGCAGCTGCAGCATGTCTCGAATGCGCCAGGGATGGCTGATGGAGCAATAGGTACCGATATCTTGATGGCGCTGATAGACCGTGTGATAGGCCCCGGAGAGCAGAAAGAAATCGCCGCGCCATTGTTCCCGTATATGGACGAGCGTGACGTCTTCCGTGGCCCAGGGATCAAGCTGATCAAAGCCGTCGAACGACCCGACCGTCCATTCCTCCACATAGCAGATCACGTCGCTGGCAGGCGAGACCGGCTTCAGCCCAAGCGTGGCAAGGCGGTCTCCTACGGCAAGCGCCTCACTGAAGCTCAAGGCCGTCGTCGTTTCCCACCGTCGCTCACGCACTCTGGGGAATCCTTACCGATAGATTGAGAGTCCCGTCACCTCTCAGGCACGCAGCGCCTCTCACCACAGGTCCATACAGGCTCATTCTTGCAGAAGACGACGGGCTGGGCGTAACGCCTTATTGTCAATCGTCGTGTCGACGATCAGCCGATCAAGTCCGTCCTTCAAAGTCGCCGCTAGTTGTTCGCGCACGTCATCTTCATTGAACCAAAACACCGTTCGACTCCGCCCCCCTTCAATGGTACGGATGGTGGTGCTTCGGTCGGCGAGGTTCCTGGCCTGAATCGTAAACCGGCTGGTGGTATCAATCACGGTTGAAAACACTCGGCTCTTCACCGTAGTGGAAAAATCCTGCACCTGCCCACTGATGACAATATCGGCATCCGCGGCAGATCCAGCCGGGGCCACACGTACATTCCAAACCCGATCTCGCCACCCGTGGGTTCGTAAGCGATCGGCCAGGCGCTGCGTGATCGCGCCTGCAGGCCGATCACCCAACACATCGAACTGCGTGGTGCCGCCCCAGAGATGCGTGCGCGTGCCCACACGACTCTTGTCTGCCCGTCGATCGTCAAACGGTTCGATGGCGATCTTGACCGGCTCGATGTCGGTCACCTGCACCATCGGGGGCTTCTCCCGCAAATCCATATACCGCATCTCTCCTGTTCCCCTACAGCTGGCCAGCAGAGTCGCCATCATGATGGCACAGCCCAAAACTCGCAATGACGATTGCTTCACAGGCTCCTCCCGGTCAAAGGTCAAAAAGAGTGGCGGCCCAGTCTACCCAAGTTTGGTGCCAGAGACAATTAGGATAAGTAAGTTACGGGGTGACGAGGGGGGACAGTGACCGAAAGGTTTCGCACGCCAGCTGAGCCAACTGACCCTCCCGTACTCGAGAATCTGCCAAAGAGACACAGCGAACGATCTTGAGAAACGACCGTTCTGCCAACACGGCAGCAATCTGGGCTTTTCTGTCATGGGTGATCGGCAGCGTATAGCCCTCCCCGTATTTCCACTCCCATAACGACGGTGCCAGGGAAAGTTCGAGGTCTTTCCCTGCCAGCTGGTGAAATCGGCCGAGCAGCTGGCGCTTGTATTGCCCGATCTCTGAACCTTCCAGCAAGAGCGCACAGGCCACATGATGGCCCCACCAGACCAGCGTACGGAACGTGAACGTGCTCGCCCCGGAGAAGTGTTTAGGACAATCAAGGTATTGATACGGAAAATCTTCCAGATGCTCACCTTTTACCAGCTGATGGAGGTGTGGATTGAAATCAGGAGGGGTGACAAGCGACAGACCTGCCAGCTCATTCTGTAAGGCACCATGCGTGGCCTCGAGCATGACTCGTATTTTTGTCGTGATCGCGGCCTTTTTGCGAAAGAACTCCGCATCGGCCAGCACCAGGGTTTCGTCATCGGTAAACGCAGTGGAGTGGGACATCATGGCAGGCATCATAGCTCCGAGGATGCTGAAAAAGCTCACCGTCTCACCCGCCCAACCCCAGCGCGCCGAGACGCGCCTTTCACCGGGCAAGGCCGCAGTGAGCGAAAGGCCGAGGAGGTACATACCGAGCTTCGCTTGAACCGCTCGCTTCGATCACAGGCGAGCGGAGAGGTACCTTGCCTTCGCCTTCCGTATGTTGAGGCCTTGAGCGATGCGAGAACGAAGCTGGATGACTTTTGCAGCATCCTCACGCTACTTGTAACGTGTTTCGAACGCCGCGATAGCCAGTTCGTAGAGCCGTCGACAGTCCGCACAGCGCAGCCGCACCAGATCCTGAAATACATCCATCTCGCGAAGTGTCAAAGAGGCATGATGCGTGGAAACGCAAGCCTTGAGGAACTCTTCGCCCGGCGGCTCGTCTCGTGAAGTGCCTTCTCCCGCCATCTGTTGGGCCGAGGCTGCTTGCGACGTGACCGTAGCGACCGCCAGGTAATGGGCCGACTTGCATGAACTGCAAGAAAGCACCACTGCATTTTCATCTGTCATCCGCTTGACAGTCACGCATAGCGGGTGGACCGACCAACACTGTTGAAGAAAGGCTCCGCTTCGGATGATCTGCGTCATAATCGTCTCACTACACCATCACGCGGCGTGAAGCTCGCTCACCAACTGTTCAGCTGACCGAACATAGTAATCACACGAAAGGAGAGTAGAAGCGCTTTTGCCCAATCCCGGTCAGCAAGGGCAACGGACCTTCATGTACTGAATGGCTTTGGAGCAGACACCAAACCGTCCCTAGCGCAAGCGCACAGGACGAGACGGCGAACCGGAATTCATGACGGGACTACCACAGTCGGCCCATCCATTTTCAAAGAAGGAGCGACAGTCCCCTCCTGAAGCGAACGACAGGTTTTGCACACCCGTGGTCGGGCTTTCAGAAAGGAGACTTTTCCACTAGCGAGGCAACTGTAATGGACGAACTCGTCACAGATTGTGCAACGAGACCAGCCTCCTCGGAGCATCGTTTTGTCCCGATAGAGGTCTTCTCGGCACACTCGGCAAAGACGGGCCTCGACCCCGAGCAGCATCGCCTCCCATTCCCCGCCACCTTTTCGAATACTCATAAGAGTAGGAGTATAGCGGGGCGATCGGCGGGAATACAAGCAAGAGAGAGGCGCCAGGAGCTAGAGGGTGCCATAGTCGTGTTTGATTGCAAGACGCGACCCTATACCTTGCAGGAATTGGGCATGCACAGAACAAGATGTGACCCCACCATCTCGCTTTCGCAGATCAACACAGGAAGGCGAATTGAACACTCCCCACCATGCGTTGGGCAATAGGGTTGGACATCATAGACTGCCACTCTTCGTGGCACAGACGAGGTTCAGCTGACGCTCACGTTCTGCGACGGCAAGACGCTTGGCTTGGCGTTCTCCATAGTGAGACACCATGAACTTGCGCTTACGACTGTCGCCTTGCTCGTCGACCCAGGAGGCCAGCCAAAAGATACGAACGGACCCGGTCCTTGGATTGTCTACTTGTTCGTATCTGCCGACGCCTGGAATGCCCGATGTATTGTTCCGACGAAGGCGAGTGCGGACCCACATGGCATGGACGTAGGTGGAGTATCGCCGAAGCAGTTCATCTCGATAGGCCTCTGCCGCCTTCAAGGCCTTGCCTTTCCCTCCATGGATTGCATCGGAGAACGTCTTCACGGCGATATCGTTGTGTCGTTGCACCGTGACCCGCCACGCATGGGTTCGGCTTGCCTCATGATCGACGCGGATAATGTTACGGAAAGCAGACATGTTGTAAAGCATTACCGCCCGCGCTAAGCGGCGGGGCGAAGCAACTGGAGGTTATGCAGCCGCTGGTTCAGGACGCGCTTCGCGATTCGAACTACACGCGCTTACCGCGAAACTGTTTGAGTGACGCCAAGCGTTGCCCAAACAATGTTTAGGCTGATCCGTACAAGAGCCGGATCTTTGACTACTCCGTAACGCGCCAATGATTTGTCAGAATCATGCACCACAATCATCCCTTTCCAATCAGCGAGAATGACATCCAGTTGCTGTTAGACCGCGAAATATTATAAAGCGCGGCACATTTTCCGACGATCCAGAGGCTCCGTCAAGACCTAATTGGGATGAATGACGATCAAGCACGCTTAATTCCTTGACCTGCTAGACCTTTTGCCCTTGCTTGTTTTTTCAGAAGAGGGGGCTCGGTGGTCTCCCACTGCGCGCATGCACCGAGCACCAAACAGAACTTATTCGACCCAGAGCCTATTACAATGATCTTGGCGACGGGATAAACACCTCCCCCCCGCGTGCGCGGTGCGTGAGCACAGGAGACCACGAGTTCCCTCTCCCACCCCTCCCGTTTGACTCATTCCTAATCGTTTGTTACTCTCCGCGCGGATCGGAGCCGGTCCCCCTAACACGAGTGAGATTTCATGAACATTGCGGACTATTTGGAGCAGAAACGCATTGAGGTTGACCGGTTTCTCGACTTCATATCTCCCCCTGCTGCTGTACCACCGACGACGCTGCATGAGAGCATGCGTTATAGCCTGATGGCAGGCGGGAAACGGGTGCGGCCGATTCTGACGATCGCGGCAGCTGAGGCGTTGGACCAGACACCGCCCGGTCTTATGGCGGTCGCCTGCTCGCTGGAACTCATTCATACCTATTCCCTGATCCACGACGATCTGCCTTCTATGGACAACGATGACTTTCGCCGTGGGAAACCGACGAATCACAAAGTCTATGGCGAGGCGATGGCCATCCTTGCCGGGGATGCCCTGCTCACAATGGCCTTCGACCTGGTCAGCAGGCCAGATCTCATGAAAGGCTGCGATCCGGTGCGGCAAGTCCGCATCATTCAAGAGTTGGCTTTTGGCTCCGGCAACATCGGCATGGTGGGCGGCCAAGTGTTCGACATCCAGGCTGAAAACAAGGACATCGACCTCTCGACCCTTCAGAACATTCATAAGCACAAGACCGGCATGCTCATGCGCGCTGCGGTCCGTATGGGTGCCATCGCCGCTGGAGCAAGCGATCGGCAACTCGACGACATGACTGGCTATGCTGAGGATATTGGCCTGGCCTTTCAAATCGCCGATGATGTGTTGAACGTGACCGGCACCAGAGAAGAACTTGGCAAGAACCCGAATACGGATGCCGAGCGTGGGAAGAAAACCTACCCAACGTTCTATGGGGTAGACGGAGCCAAGAAATTGGCTGACGACTGTGTGACCCGCGCTATCAACCGGCTCTCATCGTTTGGGCCTTCTGCCGATCCGTTGCGCGAGATCGCGCGGTTTATCACAAACCGTAAGAACTGATGTCGTTCGTGAAGCGTCTCTCGCGAAGCGCAAGACCGTACAATCGAGCAGTCATCCTCATTTCACGCGCTTCACGCTTCACGTCCCCACAATGAACGCCCTCAACGGCTGCCGCCACCTCTACCACGTCGCTGCTCACTATGCGCTGTGGTACGCAGAACAGCGACCGCGTAAGCCACATTGATGGAAGCAGTCACCCTCTTTCTCAAGACGATTCTCCTCCGCCCCTATGTCTTTGCGTTCCTGGCCGCATTCCTCTTCGCTGCTATTCAACTGATTGGCTGGCCACGCACCTGGCGCTTCTGGCTCATCAGCTGGGCAACGGCGTTCGTCTGTGAATTCTCGTCCACGCGAACCGGCATCCCATTCGGCTGGTACTTCTACAATGGCTCGACCGTCGACCAAGAGCTCTATTTTTTTGACGTGCCGTTCATGGATTCCATCTCGTTCAGCTTCCTACTGTTTGCCGCCTACTGCGTCGCACTCGGGCTGCTACTACCGCTCACATCATCGCCAACACATGCCCGCATTCCTCTACGGCAGCTGAACTTCGATCTGAGTGTGCGAACGAGTTGGGGTGTCTATGCCCTCACCGCGTTCCTCTTCGCCTTTATCGATATGGTGATTGATCCGGTCGCTCTGCGCGGCGATCGTTGGTTCTTGGGCAAAATCTACTATTACCCCGACCCGGGCTGGCATTTCGGTGTTCCCGTGGCCAACTACATCGGCTGGGCTGTGGTGGGACTCATTTCACTGGCTATCTATTTCCCGCTGGACCGACGCCTCATCCCTCTCGCACCACCCCAATTGCTCACTCAGCGGCTATTGCTAGGAGTCGGGCTGTATTATGGAGTCTTGACCTTCAACCTCGGCATGACATTTTGGATCGGCGAAACGTTCATGGGCCTGAGCGGCCTGCTCATGCATCTCCCCATCCTCGTCCTTCTCGTTGTCCGCCTTTCTCACGTTCGGCGATACCACCCTACCTAATACTGCGGTGGCATTCACGCTGAGGAATTTGTATAGTGACACACAGTCTGCTGTGGTCATGTAGAGAAGAGACGGTGGTGCAATCCTGAACTACCGCGAGAGCCCCCTACTCGATCCATACGCTCAATAGACTCATTATGGCGAAGCATTACAACTTCATCACCGTCAGCGTGGTCCTGCTCACGTCCTTGTGGCTCTCCCCTGTGGTTTCGGCCAAGGGCCAGGAACTCCTGCACGTGCTCGGCATTGTGACCGCTATCGATGCCAAACACATCGACATCAAGACCACCAAAGGACCGGTTGTTCCGGTCCTGCTCAGTAAGCAGGTGAAGTTCAAGAACAAAAGTAACCCCAAGTCGAACGATCCGCCCACGGTAGGCGACCGGGTCATCATCGAGGCGACCAAAGACGACAAGACCAAAAAGATATCAGCAACAGTGGTACATTATTCACCCAACAAAACTGTTTCACCACCGCGGTAATCGATGCCGATGATTCGTTTTGCGAGAACTGTCCACGAATCACCATTCCAAGGAGGAGTACGCCATGCGCTCATGCGTATTCTCGTCACAGGAATCGCGGTCTTCCTGGCGATCTCAATCGTCCCCGGCCTGGAAGCAGACAGCCTGACGGCCGGCATTGCTGCCGTGCTGATTCTGACGTTTTTGAATGTGATCCTGCGTCCTATTCTCTTTCTCCTCGCTTTGCCATTGATCGTGTTTACACTCGGCCTCTTTCTTGTAGTCTTGAACGCCTTGTTGCTGGGCTTGACCGCGTTCCTGGTCAAGGGGTTTACCGTCTCAGGGTTCTGGCCTGCTGTCGGTGGGGCACTCATCATCAGCTTGGTCACCACCATCCTCAACAGTTGGACCGTCGACCGTCTTCCTCTTCCAGAGGTCCCCGACGAACCGCGACGCCCTCCAAAAGTTATCAATCCGGATTGATTCATCCGCGATTCTCCAGGAATGCGCGAATGACAGGATTCCCGTCGATCACTCTGGTGAAAGCATTCAATGACCATATGACTTTCTGCGTAGGTCACAACCTTCATGTTTACACCCTGCCACACAATTTTCATTCCTACGCATCTGTGAACCCTGCGCGTCTACGTTGAAAGCGCTTGATACTGTGGATGATCTGAGCTCTTGACCATGAGGAGCTGTTATCCGGATTGAAGAGGTATGCCTCTTGCTGTCCGTACACTATCACTCATTTATACAGAGGAGGATTACATGGAGCCGACATTGGCCATTCGACAGCCACCAAGAGGTCGTACGACACATCGTCTCTCGTTCGCTCGTTCACGCGCGATGGCCATGTGCCTGTGTATGACCGCACTTGGCATCCCAACTGCCGGACTCTACGCATCGACACCTTCGCCGGTCCCCCTCTTTGTTGAAACCCAGAACGAGATTCCCCCGGCGATTGCCCAGGCATTTTCCTCACCTGAGATGTCCAAACGATGGGTACGTCGTCACCGCTCTATGGGGCTCAATCCCGCTGCATTGGACGCCATGAAACTCGCCCGAAAAGATTCGAAACAGGATCTCTCACTAGACCTCTTCGATGCCGGCACACGGACGCTAGAGCTCGATGAACCAGAAATCCAACCCAATAAGGCAAAGGTGTGGCGCGGGCGGGTACGAGGTGAACAGGACAGCGACGTCACCTTAGCCGTACGCGGCACCAAGATGGTCGGAACGATTACCTCGGGTCAGCGTCTCTACAAAATCGAGCCGACCGAGAACAACCGCCATCGTCTCGTCGAAATTGACGAAGACGCCATGCGACCGGATCACCATCCACTCGTGGTGCCCGACGATGGGACTCCCGCAGAACCTCCCGCCCCAGAACCCAACCTCCTGCAGCCTGATGCTCGTTCGGCTGCCGCGACCGACACCGTGACCACTGCGGCAGCGACGGCGAATACCGTCGTCGACCTGTTAGTCGTCTACACCTCCACGGCACGAACCAAGCAGGGTGGCCAGGCTGCTATGAATGCCCTGATTACACTGGGCGTCGATTTGGCCAATCAAGCCTACAGGAACAGCCAAATTGCAATGCAGCTCCGGCTGGTCCGCGCCGCTGAGGTCGCCTATGTGGAAACGGGCAACATCAGCACTGATCTTTCGCGCTTGCAAAGAACGAACGATGGCTTCCTGGATACGGTTCATCAATTGCGGAATCAATACAAGGCCGATCTCGTTGCATTGATCGTAGACAATGGCGGGGCCTATTGCGGCATCGCCTATGTCATGGCGAATGGGCCACGAGCCAGCTTTGCCAGTTACGCATTCAGTGTGACGGATCGCGATTGTGTGTCGAATAACACTCTCACGCATGAACTGGGTCACAATATGGGCAATGCGCATGATCGCGCGAGCGGCGGCAGTGGCGTCTTTCCCTATTCCTATGGATATCGCGATCCCGTCGGAAAATTCAGGACCATCATGGCCTACGCCTGCCCCACTGTGTCCTGTCCACGCGTGAAGTATTTCTCAAACCCGAAGATTAAGATCAACGGCCGTCCAGCCGGGATCGATCACAAGATCAACCCGGCAAACTCTGCGGACAATGCCCGCTCCATGAACGAGGTCCGGAACGTCATTGCGGCGTGGCGCACAGGAACCGCAACATCCGCCGCCGCAGCTCCAGACGGCTTGAAAGATTCTCGTGCAACGTTGCCCGATGATTCGGATGATAATTTGGATAGCGACTCGGATGAAGACTCAGACGATACATCAGGAAACGATTCTCGGGGAAAGTCTCGTAGAACCATCCCTTAACCGTTACGACACAGGGAGGACCTGCTTCCGGTCCTCCCTGTCATGATCGCGTCAGGATGTCACGTTTGGTAGAATGAGAGGCGTGTGAGGCTAGCCCGGAATGACGATTCTATGATTCACCGATTCAGTTATGTTCTCCTCGCTGTGGTCGTGGGAGTCATTATTGGGCAGATTGCGTGGGCTGATGAGCCACCGACACCAAAGGGCTTGTGGCATTCCGTCCTGACTCCTCCCTCTACTGGCCAACCACCGATGCCACGAAAGCCGTGGATGCTTCGCGAACGAGAAATCACACTCGACGTCCCGCTCCTCCAGATCCTAAAGGATGCAGGAGCCAGACCGCTTCCTAGAATCACCATCGAGCTCTTCGACAATGCCAACCCTGAACTGGACGTCACCTCCACGGTCTCCCGTATCAACAACACCGCCGTCATTCGCGGGACCTTCAAGCCTCCTATGCAAGGCGACTTCACCTTCGTAATTACCGGCAATCTTCTGATCGGAACCATCCAGATTGGCGACCGGATCTATAAAACCGACCACATCGCCAATGGGCGCATACGACTGGTTGAACTCGACCCCGACAAAATGCCGAGGGATTGATCGTCAGTTTGCCCACGCTCATGGAGAGAGTAGCTATTCATGAACGTTCCCGCTACAATGCCTCGGTTCAAAGTTGAACGTATGACTACCGCACCTACTCAAACCAAACCGGCCCCGGAAACGCTTCTTCAACGGACGTTGAATGCCGCGTTAAACGATATCGGCACGGATGCCGCGTTGGCGGCCATCTTCCACCAAGAAAATGGCCCGCTTGTTGAGCATGCGTCGCGCGGATTCACACCGAGAGATGTCCAAGCCATTCTCCGCACGCTCTCGACGCAACGTGCCGCAGCCTTGACTCCGACGGCCCAAGATCCTGACGGTGGACGTGCCATCCGCCTGCGGGTGATCACCCCCGGGGCGAAATCCCTGCTGATCATTCCGCTTCGCCATGTCAATACCGTGTACGGATGCCTGGTCATCGGGCGGAAGGAGAACGCCGCGTTCTCCAAAAAGGACAAATCTCAGCTGGAGCAGATGTGCGACGGCATGACCAAGACACTGGACCGCGAAGGACTCTTCAACACCAGCGTGGTGTTGAGTCGTTCCTATGTCACCCAGGAGCCGAGTCCTTCTCAACAAATCGGAGCGGACTTGTTTCCGCCGATGGCCAAGCACTTTTCACCCGAACTCCAAGAGAAGATCGAGTCGGTATTGGCCGACGCGCATGAATATGTGGCCTATGATCGGGCCTGGGCATGCTGCTACGATCCGCTGGCGGGAAATGTCGAGGTCTTGGGAGCTGCCGGCGATGTGAAACTCGACCCCAAAGACGCCAAGAAAGATTTAAAACCTGGTCAACGCCTGACGCTCGACAGTTCGGCGGCGGGATGGGCCGTACGCCATCGTAAGCCCCGAGTGGATCACGATCTGGCGTCTACCCAAGGTCGCTTTCTCGATCACAAACATCTCTTCAAGGACCGGTTTCAGTCGTCACTTGTCATCCCATTCTTCGTCAAAGGCCAGGTCGGCGGGACGTTTACGCTAGGATCAAAGGATCCACAACGGTATCAGACAACCGATGCTCGTACGCTGGAGCCCATTATTCTCAAACTCGCGGAGCTCTTACAGGCACCGGCACCGCAGGCTGCCGCTCCTTCTCCGACGACGGACCTCGACGGAACCGCGGGCCCATGGCCACCCATAGCCCTCCCGTCTGAGCCAATCATTCGAAAACAAGAACGTCAGGCCGCGATCGGCGAATTCAGCGCATTCTTGGCGACGGAAATTCGCGAGCCGCTCGCGTCCATTCGCTCGCAACTTGAAGAAGTGACCGGTGAAGGGATCCTCGACTTCGACCCTCAAACACGGGTTGAGAATGCCATGCGCGACTTGATCCGGATTGAGGCGATCCTCAATGAGATTCTCGACTTCGCCAAGCCACTCGAACTGAATCGCCATCTCTGTCGCATTCCGGAGGTACTCGAAAGCGCCCTCGTGGTGGTCGGAACCGACCTAGAAGCGACCCGTATTCAGGTCACTAAAGACTACGCCAATATCATTGCGCCAGTGCGCGGCGATGAAGCTAAGCTCCAACAGACGTTCTTGAGCATTTTTCGGAACGCGTGTGAGGCCATGTCTCCCGGCGGCCACCTCCATATCCAGGTCTCACAACATCGTGCCGGACGAGGGTTTGAAGTTCAGATTCTCATCAAGAACGACGGGGTTCCGATTCCCGCTGAAATCGTCGACAAAGTCTTCGAACCCTTTTTCACCACGAAGAGCTCAGGCATTGGCCTCGGTCTGCCCAGCGTGAAGAAAATCATCGAAGAACACGGTGGGTCCATTGCGATCGGGAGCGCTACCGGCGAGGGCACCACCGTCACCATCCGTCTGCCTGGTGTCAGCCGAGGACCGGCATTTCGACACCGTGGGCGTGGACGCCGTCCCCCTCCTCGTCGACCGAGCTGACACGTCCGTCCTGTTCTCACGCTCACCACCCACGGCTCAGCACAACAGGATGGGATTCGAGAGACGCTGTCCGGCAGGTCTCACCCGTTTGACAGAATGACCCTCCATCGCTATGATTCACGCCTCAGATAGAGTCATCCGAATGAATGCGCTGAATGATGTTTATCCATTGTCATAGCTCAAAGGGAGAATGGGTATGAAACTCGTGACCGCTGCAGTTGCAACAGCCTCCGCAGTCCTATTTGGGATTTCCATGGCATCGGCCAATCCGGCGCTGCTTCCCAAACATGATGGTTATCCGATGAAGAACTCCGGCAGCCCCGTGACCGGCCAACCGACAGCAAACGACCCAGGCCAGTCGGATGCGTACGGAACTTCCTCACTGCTGAAATCCGCGGATTCGGTCAAGAACGCGGAACAGAAACTGATGAAAACCGATAATGAGCGTATCACGGAAGGACAGGGTGCCGGCAGGCTTCCAAATGTCCAGGGACCTCAGATCACCATTGCTCCACCGGTGACCTCTGCAACCAAAATTACCGGTGATCGTAAAATCGACTAGCGGCAGATTCGGTCAATAGAAAAGGGGACGTCCTGGACAACCGGGCTTCCCCTTTTTATTGGCTCACTGGATCATGAGTCCTATCTGATCAACCATACCCTCTATGCCCCGTTATCAAGAAATCTAAACCGCCAGGGTTTCTTCGCCCAGGCCCCCGCATAATCGACACCGATTCTGGGAAACGCTCCAACCTGTTTACGCGAAACCCGTCCACCTCGGTCTTCGAACCAGAGTTGGCTGCCATGCGTCAGGTCAAATCGATGCAACGACCGATCGATCCCAAGCTCGCGGCAGAGCTTGCCAGGGCCATCGATCAATTCTCCGTCGACTTCAATCGCCCGAATCAGTACGGCAGCGGGAAATTCAGGTCGCTCCGTCACGACATTCAACATGTGATACATGCCGTAGATCAAGTAGACATAGGATATCCCTGGAGGGCCGAACAGCACCTCCGTCCTTGCCGTCCTCCCTTTTGACGCATGACAGGCCTTGTCCTGCGAACCGACATAGGCCTCCACTTCAATGATTCTCCCGGCAACGGTCCCATTCCCGTTCTCACGCACCACGTACTTGCCGACCAGCGACCGAGCCACGGCCAGCGTAGGGCGGTTGAAAAACGTTCGCGGGAGAGTCTTCGATATCGTCATGATCAGTGATACATGTGCGTCGCTGGTGCACGCTCAGATTGATGCATGCACCTCAGCGATTCGCCATTCACCATAACCCATTCAGCCGTTCAAAAGTACCACGCGACTCCTGCCATCACCGTCCGCGGATTGCCTGGCACGAAGTGAATATCGTTGACTCCGGTCGCCTCATTGCGGAGCCGCGATTCGAACGCAAAGATCGCCTGTTCCCACTTGGTATTGAACAGATTTTGGACGAACAGAAATGCCTCAAGCCGTCCATGCGGCAACTTGACCGGCACACGGTACCGCTCCGAGAGATCGAACGTGATCCACGAAGGCGACGTGATGCTTCGATCTTCGATGAGGGGTCGAACACCAAGATACGTGGCTTGCAGTTGCGAGGTGAGCCCTTCAGGCCATTGTAAGATGGCCGCTCCATAGGCGGTATACTCAGGCGCCAATGGAATCGCATCTCCATTGCGGAATTCCGCATGAGTCCAGGTAAAACTGCCGTTGACATAGAGTGGGCCCCAGACTTGCCCCCGAGCAGCAACTTCCACCCCCTGGCGCCTGGTGGCGCCGCGAATCTCTGTTGTTCCCTCGTCGCCGACCAGAACGAGTTCCGACTTGAGATCCAATCGCCAGGCTGTGGCGATCAGCTCGAAGCCCTGCGGACCCCACGGCCTGGAGCGAATCCCCACCTCATAGCTTCTTGCCCTGGCTAATGGGGAAGCCCCGATTGTCACGGCTGATCGGGCATCATTGCTGTGAAACCCTTCTCCGTAGTTGACGAAGAATTCTGTCCCCGCCCAGGGTCCGACGATCATGCTCATCTTCGGGAGGACAATGCCGGAACCTTTTCGACCGTCTGGTTGCTCGACACAGGTCGTACAACGGTTGGTTACATCAAATGTGAAAAACTCTCCTCGCACCCCTCCAGAAAGCCTCAGCCAGGAAAACGGCTGGACTTCCGCCTTGACGAAGGGGGAATAGGACACGGTACGGGCATCGCTGTCAATCGTGGTCCCGGTTGGAGTGCGAAGGGTTTGAGTCCCTAATTTCGCATGGACGTCGTCGACTCTCGTCTGAAACCCCACTGTCCCAATGGTCGGCATACCGAAAAGCTGCATTCGTTGCTTGTACCCGATGTCACCGCCATAGATGGCCCGACGATCGAATTGGGCAAAGCCATCGCCCTTCACGGGGTCATTGAGAAAAAACGTAAAATCCGTGAACAGGTCCAGCCGATAGTATTGGCCGTACGCGTTCGCAAAAAACTCCCCACCTGAGGTCGTGTCGTAGTGATAGTTGAGATGGCCGGTGCTCCGTAGTGTGTTGCCCCCTTCGTATGGATTGACGGACCCGAATCGATCGAGGAGACCCGTACTCGCGGCACGGAACGGAATCTCACCAGAGCCGTCCCACCTGGACTGCAGAAAGGTGGCCTGCAGGCTGAGTTCGTCCCTCCCGGTCACGTTCGTGGTCACTTTGCCGAACAAGTTGGCCCGATGATATTGGTTGTCGTTGAGATACGGGCCGTTCGTATAGAATCCCTCAGCGGCAAACAACGTACGCACGCGATCTTTGGTCGGAGAGAGCATCAGCAGGTACCGCTGCGTGCTGTATTCCCCACCCGCTCCCTGGATAACCCCCTCCTTCACCATATCGCGTGTCCGAAAGTTCACCACTCCTGCTGTGGCGAAGTCTCCGTACTCCGGCAGGTACGAGCCCTTGTGCACATCGACTCCCTCGATCGTCTCAGGAATAATGAAGTTGAGATCCGTGTAACCTTGTCCATGCGCATGGGTTCGGAGATTGATCGGCATCCCATCGAGGAAGAAACCGACGTCCGTCCCATGATCCGCGTCGAAGCCGCGGAGAAAGTATTGGTCGGCCTTCCCGGCGCCGCCGGAATGCTCAACAGCCACGAAGCCTGGGATCAGCCGAAGAATCTGCGCAGGACGCCCTTGAGGCTGCAGGATAATCTCTTTGTCAGGGATGAATTGTTGAGAAGACGCCGCCACCGGTTTTTCACCAAGCACAGCGACTTCAGGCACTTCCAGCTCGGGCTCATCGGGATCATGCGCAGATGCACGGTCTCCCCAACAGAGGGCCAACACCAGGCACACACACAAGGTCACGGACAACAATCGCTTGCTCAATAGAGGTTTCATCAGAAAACTGTTAGCGGAGAGATTTTCCCGTCGTGGTCATCGTCAACTTCCCGTGCTTCACACCCTTCACGCTCACTAATGCATCGGCCACTTTTCGAATGTCCGATCCTTTGCCTTTCACAACCAGGACTTCCAAGCAATGGTCATGATCGAGATGCACATGCATGCCGGAGAGAATCTGACCATGGTAGTCATGCTGAATATCCGTCAACTTACTCGTCAGGTCTCGCACATGATGGTCGTACACAAACGTAATGGTGCCGACCGTCTCCTTATCGTCATCCCACTCATCTCCGACCAAATTATCGCGAATCAGATCACGGAGTGCTTCCGAGCGATTCGTGTAATGCCTCCGCTTGATATGACGGTCGAACTCCGCCAAGAGACGCCGATCTAACGACACGCCGAACCGAACCAGCTCGTCCATACCGCCTCCCTCTCATTCGTAGCATGAATTATATTTTCGTAGCACGATTAGGGAAAGAGCGCAACCCAGACAACTCTATTCCTGTTTGATCTACGACACGGCCGGCTTGTTTGGATGTATGCGCGAAAGGGAAGCGGCGCCAAGCGAACGGCTACCGCAGTATTTCATTCTGAGGAGAGGAAATCACCAACAGGAGACATCCCTCGTCCGTCGACGTATCGTGGTGTGCCGTCCCGGCTTCGGCACGATGATAATCTCCGACTGTCATCTCATGACCGGCAATACTGCAGCCGCCTTCAAGCACCAACAGCTCTTCCACTTCGGTGTGACGATGCGGCGCATAGCTGGTGCCCGGAGCAAAACGGAGCAGCGTAGTGATCCGTCGTGAAACTGAATCGAAGGAGAGCAGCTTGACCATCACGCCTGGAGCAATCTCCCGCCAGGCTCCCTCGGAGGCCCCGATGAAGGTGAGCCCCTTAGTCGGCTGTTGAAATGCCATCTTGGCCTTCCAATATCTCACCCGTTCAGAGGTCATGGAACGAATCAGAAGAGTCCGTAGGAAGTTCGAACCGGCTGTCCAGTAAGATCGCAGCACATCGACCACGGAAATGTCGTCTTGAAGATGGCGCCTCTGCCAGTGACTCACCATCCCATCGTCCTTCTGAACGGAGGTTTCAGCGAGGATGCGAGTCGGTTCCCGGACATCAGCCTGTGCATTCGCATGCATTTCGATTCGCGACAGGAGCCGTTCCCGTACAGAAGCCCGAGGCGTGATAGGAACAGCCCCTAAGGCCAGGGTATTGGTCGCTAGCTCGAACTGCTCGGTTTCGCGAGCAGCCTCCAAGGCAACGCGGTTGACAAGCCGGTCCCGAAGCGCCGATGGAGGCGTGACCGGAACCACGACTCCAACCAAGGCCTCCGTGGTCGTTTGATAGGCCTTCGTCGCTTGACGCAAGAGATCTGATTCTCCTTCGAGTCTCACCGTAAAGGCCTGACGATCCTCAGGTCCCAATACCCCGAGAGCATAGAGTATCGCCTGCTCTTCTATTTCTTCCGGCAGCTTGGTCTCTGTCACGACACTAATCCTGTCTCATAGGGCGCGAGCGCTTCGCGCAATTTGATCATCCCCAACCGAATTCTCGTCTTCACGGTCCCCAGGGGTAACCGCAGTTGCTCGGCGATTTCGCTCTGACTCAACCCATAGAAATAGGCCAGCGCAATGGCTTGCCTCTGTTCCGCAGTCAGCACCGCCAACGCCTGCTGAACAAACCTCCGACGCTCTTGTCCTTCGACCTCCTGCTCCGGCGTCTCATCATCGCTGGCAAACAGTGCCACTGCATCCAGTGACTCGATGCGACTGCGCTCACCCGCCCCGGCCCGGAAACGATCGATCGCTCTTGTTCTGGCCAGCATCATCAACCAAGCGCCCGGCGCCCCTCTGGTCTGGTCATACGTATGGGCCTGACGCCACACTTGTGTGTAGACATCCAAGGTGACTTCCTCAGCCGCTTCGCGATTGTTGAGAATTTTGAGGACGAACCCGAACACGTGCGGACTGGTGCGGTCGTACAACGACGCAAGCGCAGCCTGATCGCCCTGGGCCGTTTGGGCAATCAGTTGGCCCCACTCATGCTCCTGAATCAGCCTGCTCGTTTCTAGAGGCATCACTACCATCGAGTCTCCCCCAACAATCTCTACGAGAGGATGGAGGAGATTGGATTTCCGGTTGTGAAACTTTTTTTCGGCCCCTTTGGGAGAAGCAACTATATCACCTGACAAATCAGGGCAACAAGAATTCACCTCCGAAGAATAGATCCAAATGAACATCGGGCTCGTAATTAAGAACAGACCATCAGCAGGTGCTGATGACAAAGACAGATTCACAACAGCAGCATTTCACTATGAGGAGGAGAATAGAACCATGAAATTACCCATCGTGTGGCCTCTGGGAGTCGTCTGCGCCGTCGGACTCATGTCCGGCTGTGGGGGAAACGATAACGTGCCCATCATCACTCCGAACGGCCCGACAGCGTCAGCTGATGATCACCTCATTCCACAATCGGATGCGCTCACATCGGATGAGGCCGCGCTGGTCAGCCAAGCTAATTCGGAACCCGATCCGGCTCCTAAGGCGGATCTGTAACGTAACCCGCTCACCGGGCGGATCAATTCAAGAGGAGGAAACCATGTTTGCTCGAATTCGACCACTCATGTTGATGCTACTGGCAATGCTCACAGCGTCGCCGGTCTTGGCTGCCAGCCATCGCGAGGCGCCGTTGATCGCCAATGACCCAGCGGCCGATATCACCGACTTTTATTTCTTCCGTAGCTGGCAGGATTCTGACAAGGCAATCCTGGTCATGAACGTGATTCCCAGTCAAGAACCGGGATCCGGGCCCAATTACTTTAATTTCGCCGACGACGTGCTCTACGAAATTCATATCGACAACAACAAAAATAACATCGCGGCGAACATCGTCTATCAAGTCCGATTTAAAACGGAGATTCGCCAACCGGGTAATATCTTTCCGTTATCCTATGTCGCATTGCCGCCGATCACAGCCCTCACCGGCGGTGGATCAGAAGGACTGCTCCTCAGACAGAGTTACACCCTCACGGAAATCCGATACGGTCAGCGCCCAAGAGATCTAGGAACCGGCGTCATGCATGCTGTCCCATCGAACGTCGGTCCAAGAACGATGCCGAAATACGAAGACCTCGCCGAAAAAGGGATCTACCCTCTGAAGAATGGAGGACGCGTGTTCGCCGGTCAACGAGATGAGACTTTCTACATCGATTTAGGGGGAACATTCGACACCTTGAATCTGCACATCTCGCCGATCCTGTCTAATGCCGATGATGCCAACGACGCGATCATCGTCGGAACGCCTGGCGCCGGTACTGCTGACACCTTCAGTGGCTTCAACGTCAACACCATCGCACTGGAAATTCCTATCAGTGAGCTCCTCGGCCCGAACGGCAATAAAGTGCTCGGCGCCTATGCCAGCACGAGCCGGCCCAAGGTCACCGTCATCAAGAAGAATGGCGACCGTGACAATAGCACTCGCTTTGTCCAAGTGGCGCGCATGGGCAATCCACTCGTCAACGAGTTGATCATTCCGACGAACCTGAAAGACAAGTGGAACGCCACGGATGCGGAAGACGAGAATGATTTTGTCTCATCGTACTGCAACTCTGCTCTGGCGACAGCGCTCAATACGGTGTTCGGCACAGGCTTCCCGACGGCGAATCGGGAAGATCTCGTGAATGCCTTGCTTCGCTATGCACCGGGTCCGGCGGTCTGCGGCTCCGGCAAAACCAATGAAGCGCTGGCCGATCTTCTGCGTGTCGATCTGGATGCCCCCGCCACTCCAGCTGCAGGTCAAAAGCGACTTGGCCCCCTGGCACATGATGCATCAGGCAACGCCACACCCGACAGAGCTGGCTGGCCGAACGGACGTCGTCCAAACGACGATGTCACGGACGTGGCCCTGCGCGTCGTGGCCGGAATTCTGACCAACCCCGCCGTGCCGAACCTTGGGGACGGCGTGAATTTCAACGTCGGTTCTGTCGGCAACAACAAGACGGCCAACGGCATTGCAACGGTGTTTCCTTTCCTTCCGACACCGTTTGATGGGCGCGACCGTCGACACATCGATCCAGGAGAGCCACAGTAGCCAGTACCTAGCGGGTGCCGCACGATAATGCGGCACCCGCATCATGACAGGACCAGGGCGTGAACCAAGACACGACGATACAAGAGTCAAGAATGCCATTCCAGCAAGGATGGCTCGGGTCGATCGCGCTCCACGGACTTGTGTTTCTCAGCCTCTTTCCGCTTTTCCGTCAGTCACTGTTTACGATTCCCAACGAACCGTTTCACTGGGACGTCGCGCTCGTGCAATCGACACCGACCGCTCACAAGTCAGGTCAGAACACCGATGTCCCTCACCCGACCATAGCAAAGCAACCAGATCGTACACCTCCCACCTCTCACGCCAACCACACCATCCATCACGCAGCCCCGTCTGCAGGACGCATTGCCTCGCTTGCCCAAAAGGCTGAAGCACCGGTCACATCAACATCCATGGCTGATAATCCTTCGCCGGTCCCATCACCGAGCGAGACAGCCACAAGCTCGATACCGAATGAATTGCCCCCTATGACCCAGGCACATGAACCTCCACGACAGCAGACTGACACGCAGATCGGCTCAACGACACAAGCACCACCACAACTGGAAACAACTGCCTCCGCTCCCATCGAAGAAAGTGCTCGACGTACTGACGCTGTCCAGCCTTCGCCACTGTCAGCCACCGTATTAGACGCTACCGCCGTTTCCGAGATACGGCCTGACTACAGCTGGCTTCAACAGGCTATCTTCCGGCGGCTGGAGGAACTTAAGCGATCTTCTCGCCCATCACTCGATGACTCACGCCCCCTCAAGGTGATGGTCCGGGTGGTGATATCGAGAGAAGGGACGTTGTTGGATTCCACGGTCGTGACGAGTTCCGGCCTGGATCGCATCGATCAGGAAGCGATGGCACTCGTGCAGCGAGCCTTCCCGATGCAACTGGACCGCCCGTTGGACCGACAGCAGGTCGCCATGCGCATTCCCATTACCTATTCACGCGAGTAGCCCATGAATCGATTGTTCACCATTGTCTGTATGGTTGGATGGTTCATGGTGAGCCACGTCGACGCCACGTACGCTGAACCCTACCGGCCGACCGATGATACCCAGGTTCTCCAGCAGCTCAGTTTCAAGGCATCTGATCCTGTCGCGCGTGAGCTCGACAGCCTGCGTACCAATCTACGAGGAAATCCTCGCAATCTTGAATCCGCTGTGAAACTGGCTACTCGCTATATCGAACAAGGGCGCTCGGAAGGAGATCCGCGTTTCCTTGGGCAAGCACAAGCGATCCTGAGTCCTTGGTGGAACGAACCAACCCCTCCGCCCGCCGCACTCCTCTTACGGGCAACGATCAGGCAGAACGCCCATGAATTCGATCAGGCCCTAGCCGACCTCGACCTGGTGTTGGCGGTTGAACCAAACAATGCCCAGGCCTGGCTCACCAAAGCCTCCATTCTCCAGGTACAAGCACGTTACGACGAGGCACGCCGCGCCTGTCAGCGACTCACACGCTTGACGGCCTCTCATGTGCTGCTCGGATGCCTGAGTGATATCGCGGGAGTGACTGGTCAATCGGTGAAAAGTCGTGAGCTGCTCCGGCAGGTACTGTCGAATACGATCCTCTCGGGGCTCGAGCGCATCTGGATTGCGACGATCTTGGCTGAAACAGCCGCTCGCACCGGGGCCATCCGTGAGGCTGAGGAGTCTTTCGCTGAAGCCTTCAAGGTCGGCATCAAGGATCAATACTTGCTCGGCGCCTATGGGGATTTCCTGCTGGATCAACGCCGTTATCAGGACGTCATGTCCCTGCTCCGATCTGAAACGAGGGCCGATGGATTGCTCCTGCGTCTCGCTCTCGCGGAGCAGGCGTTGAAGCTGCCCATGTTCCAGAACCATACAGCCGAGCTGGCAGCCCGCTTTGCCGCCGGCCGTGATCGCGGAACGACCGTCCATGTACGAGAAGAGGCCCGGTTCACACTCACCTTGCAACATGATGCTCACCGAGCACTGCCGCTAGCCCAGGCCAATTGGAACGTGCAGCGAGAACCGGCGGACGCCAAGATCCTCCTAGAAAGCGCGCTCGCCGCGAAGAACCCACCGGCGGCCCAACCAGTGCTTGATTGGATGACGAGTAATCACGTGGAAGACTTTCATCTGCAACAACTCGCGAAGCAGATTCAAGAGGCACCATTCTGATGCGCATTCTGCTAGTCATTGTCTCGCTTGTGTTCGCACTGCCTGCTTGGGCCCATAAGCCAAGCGACAGCTACCTCTCACTGTCTGTTCAGAACAATCACATCGAGGGGCAATGGGACATCGCCTTACGCGATCTCGCCGATGCAATCGGATTGGACAGTAATGGAAACGGTCAACTCACCTGGGGAGAGGTCAGGAATAAGCATGACGAGATCAGGGCCTATGCACTATCACGTCTTGCCTTATCGGCTGATCAGCAGGCCTGTACGACTCAGCTGCTGGAACAACTCATCGATCATCATACAGACGGGACCTACTCAGTCCTACGTTTTCGGTCGGATTGCGATGCGCCCATTGAACGGCTTGCAGTGGACTACCAACTTCTCTTCGATATCGATGCACAACACAAGGGGCTTTTGCGTCTGACGCAAGGCGGGCAGACCAGCACCGCCATTTTCAGTCGCGAATTGACGACTCAGGAATTTTCGATCACCGAGCGGTCACGCTGGACCGAGAGCATGCAATTTATTCACGAGGGGACTTGGCACATCTGGCTGGGGTTCGACCATGTTCTGTTCTTGCTTGTGCTCCTGCTTCCCTCTGTCTTGATTCGAGTGGAAGGTCACTGGAAGGCGGCAGATGATTTTGCATCGGTCTGCTGGAACGTCGTCAGCATTGTCACGGCCTTTACCATGGCCCATTCTTTAACATTGAGCCTGGCCACCCTGGATATCATCCAACTCCCATCTCGATTCGTGGAATCGACCATTGCTGCGTCAGTCGTACTCGCGGGGCTTGGCAATTTATATCCCACGATGATGACTCGTCGTTGGATGGTTGCCTTTGGGTTTGGCCTTATCCATGGGTTCGGATTTGCCGCAGTGCTCACGGATCTCGGACTGCCTCACGATTCATTGTTGCTGAGTCTCGTCAGCTTCAACATCGGGGTAGAAATCGGCCAACTCGCCATCGTCGCCGCATTCTTACCGCTGGCCTATCTGATCCGCCGCTCCTGGTCATACCCAAGGTTGGTCCTCACCGGTGGCTCATTGGCGGTAATCGCCATCGCCCTCATCTGGTTCACCGAACGCGCGTTCGATCTCCAGCTGTTTCCCATCTAGTAGGGGAACACTCACAGCTGCACGACGACCTTCCCGACGTTGATATGCTCTTCCAGCATCGTATGGCCAGCGCGGAGATTCTCGACCGTCAGTCCATTCAACACACGGTTGGCCGTCGTACGCATCTTGCCGGATTCGATCAAGGCCTTCACCTCCTCGAGGATTTCCCCCTGGGAGGCCGCACGATAGTTGAAGCTCGACTTCGTGAACATGAGTTCCCAATGCAGGCTCGCAGACTTTGACTTGAAGACGGAGAGGTCCAACCCATCCGCATCATCGATCATCCCGACTTCCCCGAATGGGGCAATGATGTCGGCCATCTTCAACCAGTGCTGGCCCGAATGAGTCGTGCTAAAGACGAAGTCCACAAACTTTAAACCCATCGCCCGTACGTCGTCCACAAATGTCTCGTGAGACACCGCATGATCAGCGCCAAGACTGCTGACCCACTGTTTGCTCTCCGGTCGTGAAGCTGTGGCAATCACCGTCATAGGGGTTTTCAGCTTGAGCAGCTGGATCGCTTGCGACCCAACGCCGCCGGCGCCGCCGCTTCCGTAAACGAGAGGGTGTTCGGCTTCAAGGCCACCAACCGCTCATCCACCAATTGCCGCGTTGCATAAGACCCTGCCCGGTTGAGATCTCCGCTGTAGAAGACTTCATCGCCGACATTGAACTGTGTCGCTTCTAGACCGCGAGCCCGCACGATGCCTGCTGCGTCCCACCCCAAGATGACAGGCTGTCCGGCGGAGCCGGATCGCCTGGTTCGAACCTTGTAGTCGATAGGATTCAACCCGACGGCCTTCACCTCAACCAATAGATCTTGACCGCTAGGTATAGGGTCAGGCAACTCCATGGGTTGCAGATTGAATTGATCCAACGAATGTGCCTGTGTATATCCAAGTACCTTCATAGCCACCTCCCTGCTTGTATCTAGAGATACGACTTGATCTCCGTAAAGACAAGCACGCACATGGCTATGAGCCATCGACAAGAAGAAGGGGGCAAAGCAAAACCCTTCGCGACATCATTCATTCGTTAGAACAGGAGGGGCGTATATCGTGCGGACTAAGCGGTAGTGATCACCATCGCACTTGTCTAGTTCACTGAACGGGCGTTTGATTGGCAGCTATTTCCTGCTAGCGGGCCGCTGAAGTCGTGCATTACTCAGAATGGTTTGAAAGAGCGTCTTCAAAGAATTTGGTCAGAGACGAAAAGTCTCCTTGATCAGCGTCCCGCATGGCAGCAATGTACCGCGCTCGAATCTGGTGACCTTCAGACATGAGATGGGTTTGAGGCCATCTCGGCAAAGGATGTCCGTGGGAATAGAAGAATATGTCGGTGATCAGTCGTGCATGCCGCCCATTCCCATTTCGAAAGGGATGGATCTTCGTCAGCCTGTTCTGAAGACGCGCGGCGACTTCGAGAATCGGCATCGTCGACGTTGGTTCATTCCAATAATGAAAGTCATCACATAACAAGCGCATCTGTTCTGGTATGAGGTGCCAGTCAATGCCGATGTTGAGATTATCCGTTCGGTATTTCCCCGCCCATGTCCAGATTGCGCCAAACATATCGTGGTGAACTGCACAGAGGAAGCCATTGGTGAGCCATCGTGCCCCCCGTTTCTTCCTACGGGCCTCAAAAATGTACTTGTCATAAGCCAGACTAATGGCGTGCGCTTCGGCTGCGTTCCGGTCTGCCCTGGTCGTGAGCTGAGTAAGAATGAGCCCTGAGGTGTCATCACCCGAGGTTTCACCATCCGGTTGATTTTCGTCCACGATGGTCATCGAGCTGAAATTCGTTTACGAGGGCTGCGGAGAATATCGTCGGTGCGTTTTTCAAGGAGCTGTCTGAATGTGTCCTTATCAGGTGCTTGGTCTTCAAGTGCCATGGTTCCCATCGTCTGTTTCAGTCGTTTAAGGGCAACTGCTCGGGCGCGATCTCTGGTGAGTTCTTCCAGCGATTTCTGAAGCAGTGGTTCGAGGTTGAGCTCACACCCTAAGCCTTCATAAATTCGTCGGAGCGTCCCGACTTGGGGATCAACTTTCCCAGATTCAATCGCCGCGAGATTTGGCTGGGTAATATGGGCACGTTGAGCCAGTTCAGCCTGCGTCATCCGTAACCGATTCCGGAGCAGACGTACCCAGTCCCCCGCCGTGAGTTTGCTCGTGCCTCTCGATACCCGTACCGGCAGTCTTGATAAGGCTATGTCATCGAGCACAGTTATGAATTTTTGTTTCATGGACCATAATTATACTATTTACAACATAAATATAAACATAAATTGATTGTAAACAGTATTGAAAATAATATATTAATACTGAGCACACGGCCCTTCTGATGTAATCGATCTCGATGTTAGGCCGAGGCCCCCATCATCTTGCGACGAGCCAAGCTCGCCAGGCCGATCACCCCGCTGCCGAACAGCCACGCTGCGGCAGGAAGTGGGACACCAGGACCACCAGCATTCGAACCCCAGAGGGTCAATGTATAGCCTACTCCCGCTGGAACAAGCCCTGCTGGATGCAGGTGATAATCACGCGGAAGTCCAAGGTCAGCCAGCGCTAGTGCAGTGAACGTATCAGCGGCGCCTTGATACCCGCCAATCGTTACGGGAAGCTCAGAGTCACCATTGTTTTCAAAAATGGTGGAACCAAAGGCAGTAATACCGGTGGCTACGGAGGTCATGTTGAAATGAGTGAATGAACCCAAATCAAAATTGATCGTATCCAAGAAAATTCCACTCCCTCCGGCGAGCCCCGGATCTGGAACATTGATGACGACCGGGTTCACTGCATCGCCATTGCCGGCGGTGAAGACTCCTGCATCGAGCGTGACGGCCTGCGCTGTTGCGCCCAAGGCTAAGGCGCTTGCAGCCAACAAGCCGGCTACGGCTATTTTCAACCTATGTGTGCGTATCATGCTGAACTCCTTTGTTAGGGTTACTGATACCTGTCAGAAAACACTGAATGACCTTATTGAATAGAGCTCTATCCGATCACGAGTATGCTTATAACCCGATGCCAGAAGTGGATCTACCGACCAGAGCACCAGATGCTACCGTATGTGACAATAAAACCTTGCGACACCCTGAACACTTCGCTCTCCAAATTAATCACCACCGTCATTCTCGTTCTTCAGCACCATCACTCACTCATCAGATCCGACGGTCCGCTAAGAAGCCACCCCTAGTACCTGGGGATGGTACCAAGAGAGGTCGAACGGCTACTACTACCGGATACAACGGATGCTACAGATGTGACAGAAAATGGGGGTTGGAAGCTGGATTCTCTAGAGATTTCCACGCAAAGACGGGAGGTGCGCCGGTGCCGGTATGAAAGGTCGGTGTGAAACCTTCGTCGATACTCGACCGGGTCGTACCGTAGGATGAGTGCCTGGAACGCTGAGCTATTTCGAATTGAAGAATCGCTGGGGTCGTTCGCCCCGAAACACGGATCCGTACTTTTTTCGGTTTCCCCTAAAGAGAGAGTCCAGCCAGGACGAAGGAGCGGATCCAGCCTGAGTCTCGCTCTTCATCTGCGAACCATTGAGACGAGCGATTCGAGCCTCCACATCGCGATAGGAATGCCCCGGTTGCTGAAGCCGTCGATAGGTCTCGACCGCTTCGGCCATGTTCCCTGCCTCTTCGAACGTGCGACCTAACATATATTGCAGTGCCGTTCGATCTTCGACTCTGGCCGACGGCCGGTTGATGGCATTGTGGAACATACCGATCGCCTCTTTGTGTTGTCCGATGGCTTTCAAGCAGAGCCCTTTCTGAGCCAGCGCCTTCACGACCCATAGCTCCTGTTCGGCCAGCAGGTCGAGGAGGACGATGGCCCGGTCGTAGTTGCCGGTTTCTTTCAAGGCCACGGCTTGATGGTAAATGGACACAGGATCCTGCGCCTCAGGCAGAGGCTCGGATCGGCTCGCTCCCGGATTATCCACGTTCCGTGCTTGCCATGTTTCGACTTCAGCCCGTTCCTTTTCGAACTCGCTCGGAGACCACTCTACAGATTCCGGTGAGACTTTGAACGGAAATACACCATGACGGTCCCGAGCTGACGCAGTCTCCAGTACAATGCGGGCCGTCATGGCCTCGGTCTGAGCGGCAAATCCGTACACCAGCGCATGATCGCAGAGCTGATTGATCAGACGCGGCGTGCCGCCGGTCAGCCGGAACACCGAACGGCCTGCCAAGGTTGTAAACAGCGGCGCGCGTCTGCCTGCGACTTCCAACCGATGTATCATGTACCCCAGTGTTTCCTCTTCCGAGAGTGCGTCCAGCGTGTACTCGACACCGATCCGTTGGGCGAATTGCACCATGCCCGGCCCCTTCAACAGATCCCGCAAACCCAGCTGCCCCGACAAGAGAATCTGTAACGATCGACGACGTCCGTCATTGAGATTCGAGAGTAACCGAAGCTCTTCCAACATCGTGGCCCCGATATTTTGCGCTTCGTCGACCATCAGCAGCACCCGACGTCCGGCAGTTCGTTCGCGTTCAAGAAATTTTGAAAACTCATGGAACGCGTCCACATCACTCTTGCCGGTGATCGACAGATCAAAGGAAGCGGCGATCCACGGCAGCAGCCCACCGATGCCGACATGCGTGTTCGACAACACGCCGACGGTCCAGGGATGGCGGGTCTCATCCAGCAACCGGTTCAACAATGTGGTTTTCCCCGTGCCGGGATCTCCGGCAATGACGATCAAGGCCGATCCGTTTGTCAGCCCATACTCTAAAAGGCTGAGTGCCATCTTGTGCTTGGCCCCCAAATAGAGGAATTCCGGATCCGGCAGCAGCGTGAAGGGCTTCGTCGTCAATTGATAGTATGTTTCGTACATGATTCCTATGCAGAGTGGCTGTGCAGCAAGCCCATCGCTCGCCGCTTGGTCAATTGCGTACGCCCCGATTTATTGAGAACACCCCCAAGAATGGGCACACTCCCCGCAATAGCCGCCACAGCCTGCTCCACCTCAACCGACGAGGTTCGGCTTTCTTCCACCACCAGCAACAGCGCATCGAGGTGCGGGCTGAACCCTAAGACATCGGCGCGAGACAAAATCGGCGGCAGATCCAACACCACGAACCGAGACGGATACCGATGCTTGAGCTCTTGAGCAAGCGCGGCCATTTTGGGAGACGCCAAGGCCTCCGTAGAGTTCTTGATCGAGCGCCCTCCCGGCAGAAAGACCAGCCGACCAACTCCGGGGTGAACCAGCAACGGCGCAAGCGGCACTTGGTCGAACAGATATTCCGTCAACCCCGGAGCCTGTTCCATTCCAAACAGTCGGTGCACGGCAGGGCGACTCATGTCAGCATCAACCAGTAACACTGTATGGGTGAGGTCCATGGCAAGGGCAAGAGAAAGATTCACCGCCGTCAGCGTCTTTCCCTCGTGCGCGGTGGGGCTGGATACCCCGAGCACATTCCACCCTTTTTGGCGAAATTGCTGCATCACCTGGGCTCGGAGTCGTTTATAGGCATCGACAAACGGTCCTTCCTCGTACCCGGTTATTAAGCGTTGGTCTCGCATCAGCTCTTCGGAGAGCGAGATTGCTCTGGTCGACGAGTAGATCAGCGGAGGCGCTTGGGTCACCGAGTAGTCCTCGGGTCTGTGCGCGCCGGAACCGGCTGAGCCGGATTGCTGCTTCAATCGTTCCTGAGCTTGCTGGAGATATTCCATCAGCACTCCCTCCTCATCAATTGCTCATCATCCGAGTTTTCGCCAAATGGCATACCACAAGACATCCAGAGGCATCCATGCCAGATGGACAATCACCGCACTACCCACCAGAATACCGAGTCCTGCAAAACCGACGACTGTCCGCCGGCGTCCGAGAGTCGCGAGTTCCCGTTCCGACGGAAGATAGGGGATCACGGCCAGTGGCACCCCCCGTAACACTCGGCCAAACTGTTCGGAGGTATGAATCGTCCGATCGACATTGTCCACGACCACACCGGTTCCGATCCCTCCCCCCACGGCAAGAAAGGTTCCGAGCAATAGAATCGCCAAACGATTGGGCCGTTCCGGTTTTTCCGGCAACTCCGGAGGGTTGATGAGCGAAAACCGTTCGCCCTTTCGCTGCACTTCCAACTCCGCCGACACTTGAGCCTCCATCAGTCGGGACGTGATCTCTTGATGCTTGCGCATGGAGTTCTCTCGATCCCTGAGTAGATCCATATAATCTGGCTCGATGGTCGGCGTCATTTCTACTCGTTTCGCATACTCTGCCATCCGACGCTTGAGATCTATACGAGCCGACTCCAACGATCCCAACATGGCCTGAGTCGACGCCAACTGAGATTGAATGTTGATGTAGGCAGGATTTTCCGGCCTCACTGCCGGAGGCGGTGCCGGACGACCCACCGCAGCCTGCAGTTCCCGCTCCAGCGACGTTGCAACTTCTTGGGTGCGAATCACATCGGGATGGGAGTCCTTCATACGCTCTCGGAGATCGGCCAATGTGGCGCGCGTTGCCGTCAGCCGTTTCGAAAGTTCATCGCGTTCATCGATGCCGCCCGTTTCTTTTTCCAGCGAATCGATCTCTTGTTTGAGTTTGATGAAATCGGGATGATCGGGCAACATGTAGGCGGAGACACTGGCATACTGCGCGCGCAGCGCTTTCAGTCGTTCCCCTGTATCCAAGAGCCGGTCACCACCCGCAGTAATGATCGGCGTATGGGGCTTCAGCTGAGCCAACTCGCCTTCCAAATACGTTTTCTTCTCGCGCAGGCTTCGGATATCTCGATCAGCATCGAGCAGCTCTCGCTGCGTCTGATTCATCAGTTGCATATTCAACTGCATCAGCTCCGGCAGCGCCCCGTCGGCCTTGTGCTTCACGGTGGCGAGCATGCCTTCCAGCTCCTGGATATGCTTATCAAGATTCTCCGCTTCTCGCTTCAGAAAGGCGGTGGTTTCTTGCGCATGCCGTTCGCGACTCTTCAAGTTTTCCGCCAGAAAGAGACTCGTCAATTCGCTGGCGACCTTTTGCGCCGACACCGGAGTTTCGCCATCATAGGCCAAGGTAAATGCGATGGTAGCCTGAGTCGGGTTCTGCGTCCGTTTATCGACCACCTTGACGTTCAGTACATCGATCTGAATGTCCTTCGTAAAACGTTCCAGCACTTCTTCCGTTGGACTCCGTTTTCGGAGCTTCTCATAAAGGCCATACTGTTCAACGATGCGCCAGAGCGTGGCTCGACTGAGAACTTGTTGCTTGATCGTCTCGATACGCTGATCGGCATAGGTCGCGATCGCCGACCGAACCAGATCCGGGGGAATCTCTTGCTCCTCAATGAGAATTGTGGCCATTGAACGATAGACGGATGGAAGAAGAAATGCCAGCGCGGCACTCGCGGCCATGAGTGCCGCCCAGACCACCAGAATCAAGGTTCGGCGCCGGCGCAAGAGAACCAGATAGTCCGGCAATGTCCGCGCACGCGCGGCTGCCCGTCCCTGCAATCTTTGATCTTGACTCATCGCGACACTGACCATTTATCCCCTCCGTACGTCAACATAATGAACATCGAATTGGAATCATAGCGTTGGTCGAGGTCATTGAAAGTGCGTTGCCCATAGGTATAGGACACGTCCATCGACCACCATTCTGCAAACTTCCAGGATATGCTCGGACTGATGGAGAAAAGCCGTTGCCGCGGCAGAGGTCGGCTATTTTCTGTCGTGGTGATCCCCGACACAAAATAGAGCGTCCCATGGAGTGAGGCGTTCAGTGTTTCACTGATGTTGTGGGAAAGCGATCCACCGACACGATCGGTCTGGAGCAAGCGACCGAACCCGCTGGGATTGATTTCGCGGCTTCCGTCGATCTGGACCGTCGTTCGCTCGAACTGCTTGCGCAAGGACCCCCGATACACCCACACGACCTCCTGACTGGTGAACGAGCCATCTGTCGTTCTTCCGAGAAGAATCCCGAGAATTCCTGGTATCGCCGGGACATCCTGCGTTGAATTCACCACTCTGGCTCCACCTGAGATCGATCCGATCAACTGATGGCCGAAGTCGTGCGTCCATCCTCCCTGCGCCCCATGGTACGTCGAGCTGAGTCCAATAGAAGGAATCTGGACTAGACTGTATTCACCGGTTAAGTTGATTTCATCCAACTCAGTCAGGTGATAGCTTGGTCCAGAATTCCCTCCGTGCACCTGATAGCTCACAAGGCCGAAACGCTCTCCATCCTGATACTGTGCATCCATGAATTGATACCCGCTCTTCCAAGATAGACGCTCGGTTATCCCTACCTTCCACGTCGGCATGGCCGTCCACATGCTCCGTTGCGTAAAGCCCAGCACCAACCCGGTCCTTTGCAGCTCCCCGACTAAGGTATTGTCACGTGTAAAGCCGCCCTCAAATCCGAAGTGATGCCGGTCCAAGCGATACGATGCCCTGAGCGGAAAGTACAGATTGGTGAGCTCTCGCTCAATGTCCCCGTAATAGTGAATAAAATCCGCTCTGGTCTCTCCCTCGACCTCTAACGCTTCCGTCGCTCCCTTGAACTTGAGAGTCGGTGTGATCCAATGACCAATCACTTCGTTGTTCCCATCACTCAACAGCAAATTACTGTTATAGACGCCCTTCACGCTCAACGACGGGGCCGCCGACCATTCTGCAGCGTTGCCCACCCCGTTCCAGGCTCCCAGGGTCAACAGCACCAGGCCCCACGTTCCGGCAAGGGCCCAAACCCATATTCGAGCTCGAGTACCCGTTGGCCTGTGAACCACAAAGGGACGATCCATTCCGTCACGGCACCATCACCACATCGCCGCGCTGCAGGACGATGTTCTGGTGTAACTCTTTGCCCTTTCGGGCATCGCCGTAGCGGAAGGGAAAGACGAGCTCCTCACTGCCTTGCTGCCGACGGATGATCTTAATGTCGTTCTCCGCAGCATAAGGAGTGAGCCCCCCGGCCATACTCAGCGCCTGCAACACATCGGTATGATGGCCTGCCTGATACTCTCCCGGTTTAAGGACGCGTCCCAACACATAAATGCGATAACTCTGCACCTTGAGCACCGTCACCGTGACATTCGGTGTCGGAAGGTATTTCATCAGCCGTTTCGTGATGTCCAAACGCACATCCTCGGCCGTTCGCCCTGCGGCTACGACCTCTCCAACCAAGGGGAACGTGATCATCCCATCGGGTCGCACCACCATCTCTTGCGTCAATTGTTCATCCTTCCAGACCGCGACCTTAAGGACATCTTCCGGCCCAAGAAGATACAACGGTTCGGCACTGACCGGTTCCGATGCAAAGACAGCTTCCTGACTCACAATCGACAGGCAGAGGCTTGCGATCAATACCACCAGCCCTCCCCACCAAAAGTTAGACTTTTCTTCTCGTGGCGTGTTCATCAGGAGACCTCTCCCAGCAACGTTTTCGCTGCATCGGTCCACTCAAACATGGTGCTGGACGCCAGCGCTTTCTTGAGATGTGTGGCGGCTTCGACACGCTGCCCGGCTTTGGCGTAAGCGGAGCCGAGGTGATAATTAAGAATCGGATGTTCCGGAACCAGTGTCGTGGCCTTTTGGAGGATACGGACGGCATCGGCTCCGTGCCCCGACTTATGATAGGCCCATCCCAACGTGTCGAGGAGGTAGGGATTCGGCTTCTGCGACTCGAATCCACGACTCAATGCCAATGCACGCTCCAAGCTCTGCGGATCACCTTTGTGATCGACCAGAGCGACAGCAAGATTGTTCGCGGCTAGAAGCGTTCCAGGAGCATGCTTCAGCACGGTCTCGTAGTGCGCAATGGCTTCATCATGACGACGTTGCGCCGTAAGGCTTAAGGCCAACATCAATCGTAGCTGCTCATGTTTGGGATTAACGTCCAGCCCTTTCAACAACGCCGCATCGCCTTCAGCCACCTGTTTCTGACCGAATCGAGCCCGCGCCAGGTGGACCCACGGAGTCGTCCATTTGGGATTGACCCGGGTCGCAGCTTCAAAATGTGCCACCGCTGACGCCGGATCTCCCTTCGTCAGCAGCAGTTCACCGAGAAAGCCGTCGGCGTACGGATGGTCTGGGAACTTGGCCAACAGACTCTCCAAACGTTTCTGCGCATGTGCCGGCCGACCGCGTCGCATATCCAACTGCACCAGCGCCAGCAGCGGCTCAGGGGCCGTCGGATGCTGCTGAGCCGCCTTGGTATAGGCACTCTCCGCGGCATCCCACTGCTGCTGCCCGAGCGCGACGTGTCCCTCGGCCAAGCTGGCAAGCGCTTCGTTCGCCCCGGCTTTCCGCAACTGCTTCAAGGTATCCTGACTCTTACCCCAATCCTTTTCCTTCAACTGCAACTGAAACTGCATGCCGAGCAGCGCCACATTGTTCGGGTCTTGAGCGATCAGCAGATCCAGTCGCTGTTTGGCTTCTTTAATCTGGCCGGCTGCGGCATCCAATCCCACCAACAAAGTCTGTGCCTCTGTCATGGAAGGCTTCAAGGCAACCGCCCGATCCAGGCTCTCGCGAGCCAGCGACTGCTCACCGGTGAGCAGATAGGCTCTCGCCAGCAGCACATGTCCCTCCACTAATTCCGGCTGATCTTTGAGGATGGAGCGAAAGTCGAGAACGGCGTCTTGGCCCTTGCCACGCTTGAGCGCCATCTGTCCTCGCAACATCAAGGCATCCGTGGAACGGGGGTTGTCCTTCAAGACCGCCTCGATCTGTCGCTCGGCGTCGTCAGTCTTTCCAGCTCCCCAATCCATCCCTGCCAACTTCACCTGAGCTTCCGACGCTTCCGGCTTCCCGGCGAACTCTTTCTGAATGTCGCGATACACGTCACGCGCCTGGTCGCCCCGCTTGGTCGATTCGTAGAGACGTCCGAGTGCGAACCACAGCTTCCCGGCATGCGGCAGCTCTTTCTTCGCTTGCTGCAGCGCCGCTTCAGCCTGCTCGATGCCGCGACGACGAGCGATATAGTCGACCTGCGCCATCCGTCGCTGTTCATCCTCCGGGTTCAATCGGATGGTCTCCTGCAGAATCGCTTCGGCCTTGTCGTACTGCTGCTGTTGGTCGTAAAAAGCAACTTGCCGAAGTCGGTGACTGAGGACCGTCGGTTCCAGTTTGGCGATCTGTTCAAACATCGACTCCGCATCTGCAATTTTCCCCAGCTTCATCGATGTGGTCGCCACGGCATCCAACAATTCGAGGTTGTTCGGATTCGCGCCGAGCGCTCGGCGCAGATGGGGCATCGCGTCTGCCGGACGTTGAGTCGAGGTGTACAGCGAAGCCATGAGAAGGACTCCATCGATTTCCATCGGAGCATCGGTGACGAGCTGTTCAGCCTGCTTCACGGCCCCACTCAGGTTTCCCCCTAAGGCGACGATCGCAATTTTGATGGCCCGGGCCTGGACATGCTCCGGTCGGCTGGCCAGGAGCTGGTCCGCAAGTTTTCCCGCCTGTTCGAGCGCTCGAAACTCCAGATAGAATTTGGCCAACTTGATCATCGCCCGGTCATGCCCCGGGCTCAATTCGATCACCTGTTGATAGGCTCCGGCGGCATTCCGGTAATTGCGCTCTTTCTCTTCCACTTGCGCATAGAGCAGGTACGCTTCGACATCCTTGGGATCGATTTGGAGCACATTCCTGAGCTCAACCCGTGCTTTTGCGAAATCTCCTTGCTGAAAATACTCCTGCGCTCGCAGGCGGTATTTCTCCTTGCGTTCTTCCGGCCCGCCGCAGGCGACGATGCCGCCCAACAGAAGTGCGACCACCCACAGCACCGCATATCGTTTCATCACCTTGCCCCCTCCTCCCATCATGTCATGGCCACCAGGCTCGCCACATCATCCCGGTCAATATCGCGAGGGACACCAGCCCCAGGCGCATGGCCGCAGATGCCCGAAGATACAACAGCAACTCAAACGCAAAGAACAACACGACGGCTTTCGCCATGAGCGGACCGACAGACACATTGCCAATGGTCATCTCCGGCAAAAACGGCATGGCCACGGCCAATAATCCGATTAAGTGATCGAGCGGAGTGGTTTGAAATTGGCCGTCTCCCGCCCAGCGAATCGCGAGGAAGACCAACACAGCCAAGATCACCATCGCCATATTCGTGGGCGTCAGTAATGTCGTGACGCCCGTACGCGGAAACGCCTCTCCGTAATACAAAAGACACATGGACCCGATGTAGAGCGCCGCACGCACCACCCACGCAATTGCGGAACGACTCACCAACGACCCGATCACGACGAGCGCCAGACCGGCCGCAACCACTCCTCCATCAGAAGGAATTTCCTTTGGAGCCGTCACCGCCCAGACCAGATAGCAAGGGACAGTCACGTACAGGAGATTAAGCGGCCACTCACTTTTCGGCTGACTCCTGGACACAGTGTGTATGATCGCCCGAAGCGGCTGGGCAGACTGCGCCGCACGATGCGCCGCCATCCGTCCAGGCGGTTGGGCAAAAACGAACAGGACGGCGCCCGCACACGCAAGATACATCGCCAGGAGCACCGCATCGGACTGCCATCGCAGGAAATACGCGCAACTCACCATGAGACCATGCACAAGATAAATGGCCGTGACAGCCTGACCATGGTTCAGGCCGAAGGACAGGAGTCGGTGATGAATATGATTTCGATCGCCGACGAACGGCGACCGCCCTTCCAGCACCCGTTGCCCCATGACGCCGACCATATCGAGCAACGGAACACCCCAAATGAACAGGGCCAGTAGTGGACTATACGCCGCGCGATGGGCATCGATCAGCATGAGCGCGGCGACGGCCAGATAGTAACCAAGAAATTGACTGCCTGCGTCGCCCATGAAGACACGCGCAGGGTACGTGTTGAATCGAAGAAAACCCAGGAGGCCCCCGAGAATGGACACGATCAAGAGGATGAGCAGCGGCTCGTTGACCTGATAGGCAAGGCAGGCCAACCCGATGAAACTGATGAGCGACAACCCTCCGGCCAAACCATCCAGGCCATCGGACAGATTGACGGCATTGGTCACCGCGACGATGACGAGCAAAGTCAGCGGGAGCGCCACCAAAGAGGGAAGCGTCAGCTCATCAAAAAATGGGAGTGAAGAGAAGTGGACTCCGGCGACGCCCATGGCCACCAAGGCAGCCAGCACTTGTCCGGCAAACTTCACTCGATAATGCAGATCGGCCCGATCGTCCCATATCCCGAAGAACAGGATGACGGCGCCACCCAGAAGGCTGGAAAGGAGAAACGAGTCTTTCGGAGCCCACACCAACACGGCGATGAACGTCGCAAAGGCAAAGGCAATTCCTCCCACCTTGGCCATGGGCTCACAATGCACATGCCGCTCTCGCGGTGAGTCGATGAAGCTCAATCGGCTGGCCGACGTAGACAAAACCGGGATGAGCGCCATACAGATGACGAGAGATCCGATAAAGCTTAGGAACAATGCCGAGCTCATACTGCAAGCACCTCAATCGGGAACATACCGACCCAACAACGGCGTCACCAAGCCCACCATCGCCTGGAGCCGTTCGTCGACGATCGCTTCATTTTCTCCGGGATGCACCGACGAGGACAACCGCACGAGTGCTCCATCGGCGCGATGCCTGGTCAGGGAATCCCAAAAGAGGAAAAACTTCACCAGATATTCGCTCGTAATCCAGCGATCGCGCTGTTTGAACCAGTAATAGACGATCTGTTTATATCCATCTTTCTGCACGACGACGCGATTGATCTCCTGGCCAGGCCTGATCTCCGACACATGATTCATCCGTGTCGGTTCAAAAGACGTGATTTCCCATCCACCTCCCGGAATACATTGCTTCGGCGAATGCGACGAACGACCCTTCTTCGGAGAGAGATAGTAGGCAACGTAGACATTGACTGGGCGATGATCGGCGGTCGTGTAATCCGCCATCACATAATCGTCCAGCGCCAACGCATCGAGGTACTGTCGCTCCATCGGAGAAGTGACTCCCATCCACCCTCCAAGCTGCAAAGGAAAGTCGACCAACTGTTGCCGACTGGGTGGAGGAGGAAACTCCTCGGAATTGATGGTGGGAGCAGCGACGACCGCCACAGCAAGCAATCCACCCGCGACGACCAGGGGTGAATAGGAAATTGCTGCAGCTGGTTGAGGGATGTTGGAGGCTATCGCACTGCCCGCAGCCGGCAGACCGATCAATTCGGCGAACGAACGGCGAGGTCCGCTCGAACCGACTCTCGCGAGAACCCACATTTCGCCACACAGCAAGGCGAGACTCGCGACAAAGATAATCCACCCTTCGAAAAAGTGGGTAAACCCTTCGGCAGCGCCCTGCCCATAAAAGCCGACCAGCACACCAATTGCAGCAATCCGAAAACCGTTTAAGATAATTGAAATAGGAATGCTCGACAGTACGAGGACGACGCGCTTCCAGAGCGAAGCTCGGTAGAGATAGGCCACGAGCAATGTCAAGGCCGTGAGTGGAAACAGATACCGAAGACCGCTGCAAGCCTCGACTACTTGAAGCTGCGTCGGACCAAGATCGATCACGTTTCCTTCCCGATAGGCGGTCACGCCGATCACGTGAAGAAATCCAACGCCCAAGGTCGACGACCACAGTTGAAGTTTGCTTGACAACTCGTATTGCAGAAAGACCGGTAGGGGAACGGCTGCGAGTAAATACAACAAAGGAAACGTGAGCTGACGAATGCCGGCCAGGCCGATCGCACAGCCCAGCAATCCGACGATCACCATCCAGAGCGAGAGATGCACGACCGCGTGCATAGCAGCAAACTGGCCGACCACGTACACGCACAGCCCGATTCCGACGATTGATAACCCCCACCATGAACCGCGATGCTCAATGGCATGGAGTGTCGGCCACCGAAGCCAAATCATGTACAGTACGATCAACGGGATGAAGGGCCCGTGGCTGTTGTTGTCCTCCAACCATGACTCCCCCAAGAACCGCAGGCTGTCCGCGTAGAGATAGCCGAGGACCGTCATGATTGCGGCAAGGATCGCCCATTGCATCGAGGCGCTCTTCTGCGTCGACGAGTGAATCAAGGGTGGTCCGGAAGGGGAAGGCAACGACTGTCCTAACACCGTAGGTTGAGTACTCATGACAGCTCCTAGTAGCAACGAGGTTGGAGTCTACCGTCCGCCGATCGCTCGTGGGCCACGTCAATCTCAAGTTTGTGTTAACGGATCGTTAAAATGGGTATGAATGTGAGAGTGCCAACTGATCATCTGTAGCGAGACAAGCCGGCAAGAAACAGCTCTTTGCGGCAACCCAGACGAAGCTGAAGAAGCAGCACTCGACCGGCCCCTAACCGGACCTATCGGCGGATCGAGTCCGGGGGACAGGTATCGATTCATTCACTCAGAACCGATAGCTAAGAATCAGACCAACCACAATCGAGAGGCATCCAGCGGCCCCGCTGTAGAATGCCACGGCGCAGCCACCGGCCTCCAGGATGCGGTAGATCGAGACGTGAGCGGCGGTCGCGGTGGCCATTGAGAGACTCAGCACGAGCGCTCCAAGCCAGAGAATATATGTCCAGGAAATCCTGAGAACGGATGGTGCCACAAATGCGGCCACCATCATCAACACGAGCGGAACAAGGGTATTCGCCGTAACGGTAAAACCCAACGGCCGCAGGAAATACGAAAAGATGGAATCGGAAAACGTGATGGCAAACGGCAGCGCCACCAGCCATGAAAAGTCCGCCTGTGTGGGCTCGGCCTCTTCCCATTGGGCTTCTCCCCATTGGAATCCTGATTGGCCCCGGGAGAGCGATTCCTCATCAAGAACGGTTTCTGACGTCATATGTCCCCCGTACTGCTGCATGTCCTCGCTCCTTCCTGCGAACTTCGATGAGCGTCTATCGTATGATAAGATTGTCCGGACGAGCAGGCTGAATGGAATCACGTTTCATGAGCACAAATTCTCTCAACTCCTGCCACCACAATGCTTCGGGATTCCACCGCTCAGGTTTATTGTTTGCCCCCCAGCCCCCCCACACGACGACCCCGTCTGCTAAGGCATATGCGGCATCAAGTTGGTAGCGCCAGTATGTCTGTTCGAGCGGACGAAACTTCAGCGATTCTTCAATGGGCCCATAGTCTGCGTACCGGGGCCATAGAAAAAGAAAAACGGGCACGTCGGGCCTGATTCGTCGAATCTCTGAGATCTGCAACTCGATTGAAGCACGCCATTCTTCTGGTTGATCCGTAAACGTATACCCGACAGGGAAAATGGCGTCCACGAGTGCGAATAGGGGCGCCACGTTTGTGTTGTCCCGTTGCATATTGAGGTACTTTCCAGAGTCCTTCTTCGTGTCGAGCCCCTCATAACCACCCGTCACGGGTAACGCTCCGAATAACCCAACTTTCTGCTCTGGTGCGATTTGTCTATAACGAGAGACGACTTGGGAAAGTTTCCTGATACTTGCGGCGACTTCACCTTCATATCGCTGAGAATTATTTACAGACCATGCCTCGATATCAATGATCGTATAGGCACTTCCGATCTCCCGCGATTTCTGGGCTTGAATTCGCAGCCGGCTATCGGTCGGCATATCGTCCTGGGAACGTTTCGCGCGGATCCACTCATCAAACAGATGCGGCTCATAGGCGATATAGATGGGGAGCATTCCCAATGGCCGTAGGTCGGGCTTGTCAGTAAAAAGAGTGGCATCATAGACCACGAATGATTTGGCCCCGTAACAATCTTGTGCGGGCAGCCCCAGTAAAACACAGATCCCCAGGCCTCCCAGCAATAGAGCCCTCCCCAAACGGGACAATTCCCCGAAGCTACGCATGACACCTCTCATTGCAGATGTTCCTTTCTACAACTATGACTTGATTCCGTGGCGTCAACATCATGCGCTATATGTCCACGGCTTCTCGTTTCCAACCAGGAAAATGCCGAGCAAGCGAGATTCGGATTCCCACAGCGTGTGACAACCCCCAAAAGAGAGCACCTGCGAGCAAAGGAGACAACAGCCCCCCCCCCTTAACCATGGCAGCAATCCCAATACCGGCAGAAAGCGCAACAACAAAAAGACCGCTGGAGATATCTGATTGCTGCAAGGAAAAATCAAAGTGCTTTCCAAATGCAAGCCGAACAGCGACGACATACGACAGCACATAGGCCATGACCGGGCCCACACTAAACGCGGCAGTCGAAGAGTAGTACGTTCCGATAGCAGTGCACGCAGTCGCAAGTAACGCGAAGCCCCCTGTGAGCAGAGCGAGGGAGCGACCATGACCATGGGCGAGAAGACAGAAATACTGTACCCCATAGGCAATTTCGAGGAAGTAGACGGCGACCGCTACTTGCGCGAGTCCCACATACTCTTCTACTGAAAGGCCTAGCCACAAACTGAACCACCAGGGAGTTGAGACAACCGCCCAAATACCAACAAATAGGGTGAAGACCTGAAATAGATCCAGGTACAAGTTGAGTTTTTGGTAGGCAGTAGAAGTTCGGTCACGGATGTCAACCAATGCCAATCTTGGAATAAGCATCGGACGCAACACGGAAAACAGTCCCTGGTTGATGTATGTCCTCAGGGTGACAAGAATGATAGCCACAACCCCGGCTTGTTCTCCAACCAACGCGACACTTGCCAGGATAACACCTCCCCGAAACACCACGTAGGGAGCGATCCCATTGAGCGCAAGAGGTAGAGAGTTCACGAACGCATCGTACTGAGCGCCCATCCGATCAACCCATTTACCGTCTCGCACGCTCACTTCAAGAGGCGAAAGCCAAAACAAGATCCCTAGTTTCGCAACTTGCCCAACGAACGCCGCGAGAAAAAACTGAGATACACTCGCTGAAAACGCTTTAAAAAGGATGACGGTGAGAACGGCACGAAACAGGGAATCCAGACCACCAAGACTGCTAGGGATCCAACTACGTTTTAGTGCGTGCTCATGGCACTCCAGAACATAGGCGAGCTGTTCGGCAACGACATAGGCTACAGCAAACAGACTAGCCGCAATGATATCCCCCATCTGCATGCCGATCAGTTCGTAGACGAACGGCCACACCATCAGCCATAGCACAACCGCTGCTGCCGCTGAGAGTAACGTGAAGAAAAAAATAGAATGGAGCACGTCCCGATCGCCGTTGTGTGTGGCAAGCGCAATCGCTCGTGCCGCATATTGCCGATATCCATCGAAGAAAAATGTGATAAGACCGGCGGCAGCCTGCAACGTCGCAATAGCAGCAAAACCTGCTAAACCAACTCCATCTTCAGACAGCAAAAAAGGAATGAAGATCAGCCCAGTCAGCGTTTGAACGGCTATCGCCAGATATCCCGCAGCGAGGGTTGTCGGTAACGATTTCATCACTTTCTACGGCTCACGATTCCGACCTTGAAGATAGATTTCCACTCTCCGCTTCTGCCCAACCGCATGCCCACGCGCCTTGCGCCCCAGGAAAGAAAGACTCTAACTTTGATCGGGATAATCCTCGAGGTTCGTGATTCATCTGAGGGTGCAGGCTATAGGAGCGCTGCCGACTGTCAGCCGCTCGACGCACAGGCCACATAGGGTTTATCTTTGCGTTATCGACTCGTCAACACGGTGCGAACGAAAACCGTCTGAACCATTAGTTCTTCGACTCAAATCGGCTGTTTTTCATGTTGGAGAGATCCCGACATGTTTGTCGCCTCTGCTTCAACCCTCTGCCGGCAACTGGCAGCTGTTCGGTCAATGCAGTCGGCAAGACTTTTTGCCCAGGTTTCCGGGGTATATAAGGCCATGATCCGTCGAGAGATTTCTCCCATCGATGCAATATCGACGAGAGTCGATGACATCACCGTCATCACTTGGGCCATACCCTCACTATCAAATGGGTCGACCACGTATCCGTTCAACCCATGGCGCACAAGCTCTGCCACACAACCACATCGATGCGACACGATGACAGGAAGACCCGCCGCCATCGCTTCATTCACGACGAGGCCCCATGTTTCGCTCACGCTCGGCAAGATCAAGCAGGAGGCCAATCCATAATAGAGCCCGAGTTGATCGGCCCGGTGAGAACCGGCAAAGACGACCCCTGGGATCCCCTGAACTTGCTGTTGCAATAGTTTTTCCTGAGGCCCCCCTCCCACCAGAATAAGCCCCCATGCGTCGGATTTGGCAGTTCGACGATACGAGGCGTAGGCCTCGACCAGTCGCGGCAGATTCTTTTCCGGCGAGAAGCGTCCGACAAACAGGAAGAATCTCTCTGGGAGATTGAGGCGCCCTCGCAGCGCCGCGGCATCCTGCCGCGCAACAGCGGCTCCCGCTGAAAAGACCTGATTATCAACAACATCGAATCCAGTCCATATTTTCTCTCGTGGGAATCCCATCTTCTGGAGATAGGCTGCGGCACGTTCGCCGGCGGCAAACGCGGCATCGTAGTGACGCCGCGCCCACCACCCCTTGACCCATTCCTTCACGGGGTTTCGTCGACGGTCCCCCCATTGCGAGTCGCCGATGTAGATACTGAGCCGCTTGCGCTGTCTGGTCCATCGAGCGGCAGCCCTCATGCCAGAATAGAAATAGCCGCTGATCACAACTGCGGCCGGGTCTAAGGCATTCAGCCACTGAAATACTCGCTCTGCCTGCGCCCGAGAATCGAGACTCTCAACGTTCTTCTCAGGGAACGCTTCCACATAGTCAAACCCCAGATCATCCTTGCAAATCCCCCATTCCCGCATCTGTTCTCTGGCGCTCAGTGCCATGACCCGGACGGAATAGTCAGGTCTGAGTGATTGAAACGCCTTGAACCGCGGAACGCTATAGGGCGCAAGAACCGGCTCCAAGCAACAGACAGTCATCTTCATTTAAGTTTCTCTCCAATGTTCCGGATCGTCACCAGCCTGCAGTCTACCGCTAGAGACTGAATGGGCGGGCCACATGGGGCTCAATTTTGTGTTAACGAATCGTCAAAAAAGTCAGCGACAGAGATCCGTCCCATATGGAGAAGTTGTGTAGACATTCTTAATCGGGTACGTGGCAACCGCATCGGTTAGGGACATACCTCAGTCACATCTTGGGTATCAGTTGCCTACAAATCGGTAGACGGAAACGATGTGAATATCGTCCCTCCTGCACATTAATCTGTTGCATCTGTTGCATCCAGTCTAGACGATGTATCTTCATGTCCACTATGCTCATGCCCTGATTGTAACAACCTGAGTCTCAGACAGGGATTCAGTCCGGTGACGAAAGGATGTGGAACATGAAATGGGATAGGTCGATTCTGGCGTGGGGGCTCTTCAGCGTCGGGGTATTTCTCCAATCGCCTGCTTACGCGGTAACCGTGACGCATCTCGAGGTGACCAGAGGCGCCGTGAATTATGATGGGCCGAACCAGGACGCGCTCGATCGGCTGCTCGCGCAGGACGGCGTCATGCAGATGGGACGATTTCAAGGAGTCGGCGAACTTGTCCCGACGATCAACCGATCCAACGAGACCCATGCGCTGTTCACCTCCGGCTTCAGCGGGGCCGCGGCTCCGTCAGCTGTCATCACGGACTCCGTCATCACGGTCGACCTCTCCTCCCTGTTCTTCAGCGTGAATCAGGGTAACGCCTATCGACTGTGGAACATCGGCACCGTTGTCACCGGCCTCTACAATCCGACGTCGAAAGAGTTTGCGCTTTCATGGGATCGCGTCTTTGATGAAAATTGTCAACAAGGACAAGCCTCGTTCTTCGTGAATGGACTGGTCCATTTTGACTCCGATGTGCAACCTGTCCCCGTTCCCGCCGCCGCATGGTTATTCGGAAGTGGGTTGGCCGGTATCGCCGCCCTGGTGCGCCGACGCCATCGTTGTTTGACCTAGCGGGTTTCGATATTCTGATTCGAAGGGCGCAACCGACAGGCGGCTCCGATAGCTGCCTCCCATTTTTTCTGCTCACCTGTAGCCATCACTGACGTCTGACTGGAGAAAGACGGTAGGCGCTGCTCCGCATCCTACATATTTCGTCACATCTGTAGCATATCTTGCATGCTACCAGTAGCCGTCTCCACTTCGCAGTAGCTACACTCCAGCTGAAGAAGACGTCCTGGGCAGCATTGCACTGCTTCCGAGGGATCGGAAACAATCAACTCACACGAACAGAAGGGCACACAATGAATCCATTTTTACGCGTATTTTGGCCTCTCTCCACCGGAGCCTTGAAACACACCCTACTCACCGCCAGCTTCGGACTGGCGCTCTTCTTACCACAAGCTGAAGCAGCTCTGTTCGATTTTTCCTATGTCTACAACGGGAACACCCTCCAAGGCATCGTGGACGGCACCCTGCTAAGGGGATAACAACAAAGTGGCCGTCGATTTGATCCCGACCCTCACCTTCAATGGCGAGGCAAGGCCGCCACTACCTCTCGTCCACAATGCCGACCATTTATACAGCGTGGTCTTGTTCCCAGATCTTTTCCCACTCCAACCAGGTTTTCCTGATGAGACAACACCGTGGCTGACCCTGGACGGCAGTTATATGAATATCGTGTTCTACCAGTTGGGGGATTGCGAAAATGGTGTCAATATCAATGCGGGAAACAGTTTGGCGGCGCTCTTTAATGGGCCGTTTATCGCAGCCGGTACGTCCTATGGCTTCACCCATAGCCCTTATGCGCAAGCCGACTGGCACATGAGTCCCATACCACTTCCTGCCGCGCTGCCGCTGTTTGCCACTGGCCTCGCGGCCATAGCTTGGCTGCGACGCAAGGTGGCGTAGCCGTTGTAAGACGGCGACACGCGTCTCGGCATCGACCAAATGAAGAAGAGCCGACGGATTCACCCCGTCGGCTCTTCGATGCACTCCCGGTTGTAATCTATTCCGATTCGGAAGCAGTCTACCCCAGAACTCGGCAAAATCGATCGACGGTGCGTTCGAAGAGAAAGAGTGCCGTGTCTTCAAGCGACGCGGCCAAAGCGGCCTCGGCGGCGGCACGGACTTGGGAGGCAGGGACGTGGAAACGCTCTGCGATCCAGGTTGCGTCGGTAAGATCCTCATCGGTGCCTCGGCGAAGCTTGCTCACAATGAAATCCACCGGAGCCAAAAGGGACAGCCGAAATCCTGGTTCATCAATTATGATCGTAGCGCGATCGCGATACCCGGGCGGCATCGCCACCACCGACCAGCCGGACAGACTTTGCCCGAGATTCGCGGGAATATTGTGGCGGCTCAGAAACGCTTTCAAGGACCGGACGCCCTCACGGAGTTCCCCGTCCACGTCGATTGTGGCACGAGAGAGGTGACCGTACGCCAGCATGGCCATGCCGCCGATCAAGACTAAATCGATCTGGTGCCCGGTCTCATCGACATACTCCCGGAGCAATACCTGTAGGCGATCAAGCGTGAGCGTGGGCAAATTCGAGAGCCTCCGCAAGCTGACGATGGAGTCGCTCGTCGATGGGGCCATGATTTTCAGGAAGCGGCGCACGGGACACAAGCCCGGAGACAAGGCTGCGATATCGCGTGTACCACCGACAGGCCGTCTCATACGCTTCCTGCACGTGCGGATCATGCAAGGCTGTCCATTCAATGGAGTCGTTGACCAGAATTTCAAGCCACAGGATACGACCGATCCGTGGATGACATAACGCGTCATCCAGGGATGAGACTCCCAGATAGGCCGGCAGCAGCTTCAGCAATGGACGTGCAGGAGGCCTGGACATAAAGTGGGATTCTACACCGGTCCCACGAAGTTGCCAACTCGAACGGGAGAGGCAAGTATGGCAGCACTGGCAGGGGGGAGCAGGTAGGTAAAGCGCCGTAAAGAGCGAGCTCAGCGCATTCGAGTCGGCGCCGCCGATCACCAGCGAATAGGTACCGGGGCCGAGACTACCGGTCCAGGTAACCTGATTATCAAGGGTATCGCCGTTATGACCGTCTCCGACGGCAGTACCCGTGAAGGTGGCTGTGCTCACTTGACCATTGTTATTACCCATGGCGAAGTTGCCATCCGCTCGGTACACACCCCAATTGGCCCCCAGGGCATCGACCGCCCCACCGCCCTCAGCGGTGATTTCATCCATGGCGTCGAAGAAGGGCGACCAGGTGGCAAGGGCCGCCTGGCCTTGCAGATAGCCTCCATCACCAGGGGTGTTGGCGGCAGTTCCCACGATCGCCGCACTTTGCAAGGTCGTGATCTGGGCCGGGGTCAATCCATTAAGGTCACCCACTCCGTCGTGGGATGAGGCCGGCACCAGGCCGCTGAACAGGGAGAACCCCGGATTCAGCACCGATGCGCCGTTGCTGTTGGCCGTGCCGGTCACCGTGATGCTGACGGTGGACGCCGAGTCGAGGGTGAAGAACCGGAAACGGTTGTTATGGGTATCCGCCAGCGTATCGACCGCCCCGGTGCGATTGACGCCGTTGTTGCTCATGCCTGATATCCACCCCGCATTGCTGCTGGCGGTGGGGGTAAAGTTGTTCAGCGCGCCGAAGGTATTGGTAGATTGATCGTAGAGCGAGCTACCGTACCCGACGTGCGCGGAGGCGACACCGGCCGCCAGCGTGAGAGCCAGGGCGGAGAGAGATCCGACTATGAGTGATTTGTTACGCATGCACAATCTCCTTGCTGTTTATGGTTGAGCACTTCTCTGGATTGCCTATAGATTAGGAACAGGCAAGACGGACCATCCTAGTACGATCGCGCACCACTAGCGGCTTCACGATCTTTGTATTCCTCCTCTTCCTTGAACTAGGTTTACACCCGTCCCTCTCCAGCATATGGTCGCAATCGGTCTATCAAATGTTGACCGCGTGCTCTACAGACGCCTACCTACTTATGCAACAGATGCGACAGAAACTGCTCGCGGCTCGCGACTGTTCCCGCTCCACTCATCAACGGTAGCTTAGTTCGACGTCAGGAACGAACTGGCTGCACCTCACTGCCCTGATTGTGACGCGAGCATCGGGCGGGATGTGTCATCGGAATAGATCTACCGCAAAAGAAATTGAACGATTGAAAAATGGCTGGATGTGGGGAGAGAGCCGTCTTAATAAGAAAAACCCCAAAGCGACTGCCCGAGCCTGAATCGCACGAAGCGATTCATTCAACGCACAGGCACCTTGGGGCTCTCCTACCGATCGTGCCGCTTAGGCTGAGGCCTTCATCCTACGGCGAGCCAGTCCGGCAAGGCCGACCAGGCCGCTGCCGAACAGATAGACCGCCGCCGGCACCGGCACTGGAGCTGCGGTGAACTGAATGTTGAACCCTCGGCCGATACGAGCTGCCGTATAGGCATCGCACGCTGCACCGGCTGTCCCACACCCGTTCGATGCGACGACATTACTGAACACGGTATCGAGATTGTCCTGATTGACGCCGCCGACGACCAAGTTATAGATCCCGGGGCCGAGCACATAGGTCCCGGAGATGCTATTGCCGGTGGAGGTCCCATCGCCCGCGATAAATTGTGCGGTCGGAGCCTCTCCGAGGTCGTTCGCCATCGTGAAATCGGCATTGGACCGATACTCCCCCCACTTCTGTGAATTGGGGTCGGTCGGGGCTCCGGGTTGGCCATCATGGGGAAGCGCAAAGGGCGACCAGGTTGCAAAGGGCGTTTGGCCTGGGTATGGAGCCCCGTCATGGGACAAGTCGGACGCGATCGGGGTAAACAGTGAGTAGCCCGGGTTCAAGTCATCCAACGCAGTCACGATAGTCGTGGTGCCGAAAGGCACATATTGGAATCCGCTGATCGACGAGATCGTGAAATCAACGGCCGAGGTCTCCGTCAGCTCGAACTTAAAGAACCGGTTGAGATGGCTATCCGTCTGCGTGGTCGCATTCTGCCCGGCCAGCCAACCAGCATTGCTGGAGACGTAGTTGTTTTGGTTGCCGTTGACGTTCAAGGGATCGCCATAGACGACGTGCGCGGAGGCCTGTCCGGTGGTCAGACCCATGCCACCCACGAGGCAAGCTATCGCCAGCAGCACACGCGCGGCGGCCCGTCGCGGTTGTGTATAGGCACTTGGTTGTCTGTTTCTCATCAATGATCTCCTTGTTTAGGTGTTTAAGAATACGTGCACTCCACTGGCTCATTATCTTTGGCGACGAGCCAGACCCGCCAAACCGATAAGCCCTGTTCCGAACAAATACAGCGCCGCCGGTACCGGCACCGGGGAGGCGTTCAAACTGATGGTTCCATTGATAAAGGGGCCGGTGCAGTCAGCTCCCGGGGTCGTGCAAGCGGCGCCCCCGGCGACGATGGTGTAACTTCCAGCGGGGAGAAAATATCCGAGCAGCGATTCGTTGCCGGCGGTATCGTTCTTGTGCGTGAGATATTCGATGACGCTCCACGCGCCTGAGTCGGTCGCCATGCTCCACGAACCGAGCGCGTTGAACTGACCTTCAAAGTCGATGTTGACGGTATCCCGGAAGGGCGACACGCGACCGGCTGCATCCTGAGTGACGCCGTTGTCCACGGGAGAGGCAATTTTATTGAAGCTCCCGTCCACGGGATTGAGCGGATCGAACCCCGTATCATCATGCGCCTGACCGGGCAAGAGTCCTCCGTATAATGTAAAGGCCGGATTCAACCCCAGTTCGTTCGCGCCGGTCATCGTGATATTGACCAACGAATCCTCGTTCAGCTGAAACGCAAAAAACGAGACTTGGTGGCTATCGCCCAGATTCCCATCCGTGGCGTCGATCCAGCCGAATCGCTTCATGGGCGCGCTCGCCGATCCCCCGGCTGCATTGATAAAGCTGTAGTCCACATGGGCGATGGCGTTGCCTGCCCACATCATGGCGCCGACGGCGATTGCCGCCGCGACCATTGTTCTGACTGCGCCATTCACCTTCATAGTTTTCATCGTCTATCCTCCTGTCGCAAACCGATCTGAACTGTCAGTTGAGTGAACGTCATTTCACGTTCCCTCCTTCCGTTGTAGGAGATGCTGTATCTGCTTCCAGTACACTTGTGTGTCTGTGTAACAAAGGCAGCCCTCGCCCTCTACAGACGCATACCCACTCATGCAACAGATGCAACGAAAACTACTTATGGACCACGCCGCTTCCTCTGACTGTTTCACCTTTTTGGTCTTGATTCATGATAGATGTGGGCACAGAAAGGGCCGTACAGTTGCACCATGCAGACCAACCTTGGCATTGACCGTACCCGGCACATGCCGGTGCTCTATGCGACCGTTACCATGACCGGCGCGGCCGTGATGATCCTGGAATTACTGGGCACGCGCATCATCGGACCATTTTATGGCGTGAGCCTCTACGTGTGGGCGTCGCTCATCGCGGTGACGCTGATCGCGCTGGCGCTCGGGTATTTCCTCGGCGGCTATCTGGCTGACCGATTCGCAGCGGTGCGATTGAGCCATGTGATACTCGCCGCAGCCCTCGGCACGGCGGTCATTCCTTTGCTCACCAGCCCGGTTCTCCGCTTGACGGATTCACTTGGGCTCCGTGGCGGTGCCTTCGCCAGCGCGCTGGTACTCTTTACCTTTCCGCTGACTGCTCTGGCGATGGTGGGCCCCTATGTGATCAAGCGCGCAACGCATGACCTCCGGGGCGTGGGAACCGTGGCCGGCTCGGTCTATGCCGTCAGCACGGTCGGCAGTGTCGCGGGCACCTTGCTCCTGGGGTTTTATCACTGTACGATCTTGTGTTTTCCGGAGATTGAGGTTACTTTTTAGCCACAGGCAAGACGCCATCTGGAGGAAACATGAGAGGAATCGATTTCGTCACAAATAAACGAGGGCAGAAGACTGCAGTACTCATTGATCTGAAGCGGCATGGTCAACTGTGGGAAGACTTTTACGATAGTGTCGTCGCGCAGGGCCGTGCCCGTGAACCGCGAGAGTCTTTGGATGCCGTGAAAGATCGTCTTCGCCGCCTAGGCAAGCTCCGTGGCTGAATATTCCATTACTTTTTCCCGTTCGGCTCGCCGCGAATTGGAAGTTCTCGACTCTTCCGTCATTCCCCGCATCCTTTCCAAGATCGAATCTCTTTCACTCCACCCCCGGCCGCACGGCTCGCGAAAATTGTCCGGTGAGAAATATCTATGGCGCATTCGTATTGGCAATTATCGAGTCATATACTCAATTCTCGACAAAGAACGACGCATCGACATTACAGCCGTACGCCACCGACGGGAAGCTTACGACTAAGGAGCAGTGCAGTCTGCGAATATGCAGTTCACGTACTCTGAAGCTACAGATTAGAAGGTGACCGGGGTATATTACCCACATATTTTTTGGTGTCATTCTAGCTGGAAGAGCTTTCATGAATGACCTGTATGGTGAAGCTTTTCAATATCTAGAAAAATCCTTCAGAATCCTTGAGGGCATGGTGTCGCCCCCACAGAAGGAATGGCATGAGGGCACCTACTACTTTCGGTATGCAGAAAAGACGATCCATCAAGCTATGGTCCAGAAGCTTGCCCGAGTAATCTCTGGTCTTCACGCCGCCTCGATGCTTGTAAACTATGGATTTCTTCAAGAACAGGCTGCTTTGCATAGAATGCTTGACGAATTCCATGAGGACACCTTGTTCTTGGCCTACGCCGTCATCAACGATAACGTGACAGAGACTCACCGCAGATACCTTGCTGCCTTCTACAAAGAAGAGTTCGATCATCTGACCGGAGAATGGTCGCCGGGCCGTAAAAAAATGATGGTACAGCGACGAGAAATCCGAGCCTACCTGGACGAGGCTCAGCAAAATAATATGGACCCGAAGAACAGGGTAGCTCTCTCCAACCAAATCTACGCGAGCTATTCGGGCTTTGTTCATGGTGCTTCCCCGCACATCATGGATATGGTTCAAGGAAGTCCTCCAAAATTCCAGCTACAAGGATTGAAAGGAACCGCATTACACAAACTACACCAAGATGACCTCTTTAACCCCTGTTTCCGTGCCATCATCTCGTTCGCACTCGTGGCGAAGGCATTCGGTAACGAGGAGCTGTTCCAGAGCCTGCGTGTCTATCACCTTGAGTTTGATAAAAAGTCTGGACGGAACAATGCTTACCACCCTGAATCGAATTAGGACTCATTATCAGCACACTTCTCAAAAGAGCCCTACCTACCCTGCGAACTGTGGCAGAACTATCGTGTCCGATCTGTTTTCATCGGTTCCGCGTCTACTTCTTGATCCTCTGTAAGTGATTGAGATTGAAACGATGAGGTGCTATCGGGACCTAAAGTCTCTGGGGTTATGAAGAATTCAAAGCTCGCAGCCTCTGTCCTCCTGGCAGACCTACTCCCCTTGAATCGGGATGTACATGATGTTGCCCTGACGGTTCACGAGCAGGAGGGCGAGGTCGGTGGGTTTGAGGGGATCGGCGAAGCGTTGCAGAATCGAAAAACTGTTCACATGTTGCCGGTTCAGTTCCAGCACGACGTCGCCTGGTTGCAAGCCGGAGGCTTCGGCTAAGCTCCCTTCTTCAATATCCGTCACGACGACTCCATTATTCACCGGTAAATCCATCTGACGGGCCAACGGAGCTGTCACGTCATCGAAGACCACGCCAGATAATGGATGGGCGGTCGATGCGGCCGACGAGGCCGCCTGGCTTTTCTTTACCCGTTCACGCGGCGCTTCCTGAATGACCAGATCGGCCTGATACAGCTTCCCCTCCCGGATGAGGTCCAGGCGATGTTTGCTGCCGATCGAGGATTGCGCCACCAAATTCCGCAGCTGGCCGCTATCCATAATATCCCGTCCATCGAAGCGCACCACGACATCGCCTCGCTTCAAGCCGGCTCGTTCGGCCGACCCCTTGGATTGCACGTCCGTCACGATCGCGCCTTTGACATCCGGTAGACGCAAAATTTTCCCCAGCGGAGGGCTGACATCTTGCGTCGAGGCCCCCAGAAATCCCCGCACCACGCGGCCTGTCTTAATGAGGCTCTGCATGGCCGCACGGGCCATGTTGCTGGGAATCGCAAACCCGACCCCCACACTTCCGCCGGTGGGACTCGCAATCGCCGTGTTGATCCCGATCAGCTCGCCCTGGATGTTCACGAGCGCTCCGCCTGAATTTCCAGGGTTGATCGGCGCGTCTGTCTGGATGAAGTCTTCGAAGTCCGCCACGCCGACATCTGCGCGACCAACCGCGCTGACGATGCCGAACGTGACGGTACGGCTCAAACCCAGCGGGTTCCCGATGGCGAGCACAAAATCCCCGACGGCCAGATGGCTCGAATCCCCCCAGGTCGCAGTGGGCAGATTCGATGCCTGGATCTTCACCACCGCCACGTCAGTCTTTGGATCAGTGGCAACGACCTTGCCTTTGTATTGACGACGATCCGCCAGGATCACCTCCACATCGACGGCATCGGCGACCACATGGTTATTCGTGATGATGTAGCCATCTGGCGAGACAATCACTCCAGACCCCTGTCCATATTGCCGACGCGACGGAGGCTCTTTGAACAGCCCGAACGGCAAGGCTTCGTCGCTGAACGCCTGGTCGCGCACCATGACCGTCGACGCAATGCTCACCACGGCTGGAATGACTTTAGTGGCCGTCCCCTTCACTTGGCTCTGCAAATCCTGACCGTTCGCGGCAGGAACCTGTTGGCTGCCGGCCAAGCCCAAACCGGGAACTAACAGGCTGCTCAGGACTCCCCACACGACCATCTGCAGCGTGAGCCTGCTACTGTTCACAAATACGCCTCTTGTGCATGAGCGGGTTCTCAACCTTTCAAATTGCCGTGGCCAGCCTATCATGCACAACTGGCTCACGCATTCATAATTCGATATGACATCAGCAACAGTGTACGGGCACGATAGTACCCACCACCAGGCAGGGTGTAAATACTGACCAGGCTTTCGCACCAACTCCAGCCGATTCGAGGCCGCCAATGGTGAGTTGGTCGGCCAGCGAACCAGTGTGTTACGATCATTATCGACTCTTATTCACTGTACGATTTGGCTGTTATCCAAGAGGTAGACCATGCCACCCCCCACGATCTTCGTTGCATCCATTGTGCTCTGGACCGCTTCAGGGATGCTTGTCTCCCCTGGGCATGCTGAGGAAGGCAAGTTTGGAACCCCCAAGGCGGATGAAGGCACCAGGATTTTCAAAGCCACTGAGCATCCATTTTATAGCGCTGAATTTCGCCTCAAGGGTAATCGGGCAACGCTCGTTGGAAGCATGGGTGATACGACGCCCTGGGATCATCTGGACTATGCGGGCAAACACCTGAATGCGGTGAAGGGAACGATTGAGATCGAGGTGAACGAACACATCAATACGGGGCGAGTGGTCGCAGAATTCGTCGAGGGAGCTGACCAGTATCGCGTGATATTCGATCGATTTGCCGCAAAAACTCCCCTTCAGAGCGGCGGTGTGGCCACCAGAATCTACGAACATGGAGATTCCAATAACGGTGATCCGCTCTATCCGAAAACCTGGTTGTACCTGGGTGGCTGGGGCACGGCGACGGTGTATAAGAATGATCAGGTGCTCTACAAAGACTATGACGCACACTTCATGGTCATGGAACGCTCGCGCGATCCCAAGACCCATGAGGTCCACTACCCGGTCAAGCGCACTATGCCCGGTGGCGAGACCGATCCTGCTGGCATGGAAATCGATCTCTGGGTGCGCTCGAAGGAACAGAACGCCAACAACTTTCCTCCGTTTGAAACCTTTGTCCATCTCTGTTGGGAAGAAGTCACCTGGCGCTAAGGATGAGCACATCTCTTCAACAGTTTCTTCTGATTACCATCTTGTTGCTCGCTGCGGTGGTAGTTGGGTACGGACTTGAGAGCACGACCCACGTGTGGACCTTTGACAATGATCCACCGGAGACTCTTCCCCCTGAATTCCAGATAGGGACCCTATTTGATGGGAGGCCTGCCGGGAAGTGGACGGTGATTGAAACCGAACGAGCCAAGAGTTCACCTCGCGTGCTTGGGCAGCTCATGGGAAAAGGCGCGGAGCACGCGTATAAAACGGTGCTCATTAACGGGATCAAGGCATCCGACCTCGATCTCCACATCTCATTCTTGCCAATCGACGGTAAAGCCGATATGGGAGGCGGCCTGATCTGGCGGGCCACAGACGACCGCAACTACTACCTGACAAGGGCCAATCCGCTGGAACAGAATATTCGAATCTATCGGATTGTGAATGGGGTCCGGCAGATGCTCAAGAACTTCGACCACATCATTGATGTCCGGCAGTGGCATTCCCTCCGTGTTGTCACGAAAGGGTGCCAGGTACAAGTCTCTTTTGACGATAAGCAGGTGTTTGACTTGTGTGATCAGACCTTCTCAACCGGCCAGGTTGGACTCTGGACCAAATCTGATGCCGTCACCTATTTCGATGATCTGACACTCCGGATCGAGCGCTGAGCCGAGTTCGTACGTGATCTCATTGGATATCACCTCTGTCTACGTCCAGCGACAGCTTCCAAGCCCGGGCATCTGTGACGACCCACGACTTTTCCCTCATGTCCTGGGCGCATACATGATGACAATCATGCCAGCCAAACAGAGGATAGCTCCCATCGCGTCATAGCGATCTGGACGAACTCCGTCGATACCCCAGCCCCATAGCAAGGACAGCACGATGAACATTCCACCGTACGCCGCATAGACGCGTCCGAAATGAGCTGGCTGTAGGGTCGGAATAATGCCGTAGAGAATCAAGATGGCGGCGCCTGCCGCGGCATAACCCCAATGCCGGCCTTCCCGGAGCGTTAACCACATGAGGTATCCGCCACCGATTTCACACAATCCAGCAAGCACATAAAGCGCGAGCGAACCAGCCAAAGACATCGATTCCTCCTTCACGATAGACTACGAATTGTGGCAAGCGAGATGTCCTGCTGCTTGCTCCTGTTTCGTTTCGCAGCACGCTGTTCGATCCACCGATACAGGACCGGTAAGACGATCAACGTCAAGACCGTTGATGAGATTAATCCGCCGATGACCACCGTTGCCAGCGGTCTTTGGATCTCAGAGCCTGGTCCCGTCGCGAGGAGTAACGGCGTCAGGCCGAGCGCAGCCACGAGTGCCGTCATCAATATGGGCCGGAGTCGCATGACCATGCCGGTCAATACCGCCTCATCAAGCGGCATCCCCTGTTCGCGCAGCTGGTTGATGTAGGCGATCTTCACAACCCCGTTTAGCACGGCCACTCCGAATAGAGCGATGAAGCCGACGGAGGCCGGGACCGAGAGATAGAGCCCACCAATCAACAGCGCCGCCAGGCCGCCGACCATCGCAAACGGAATGGCGAGAACAATCAGCGCGGCCTGCCGAAGATTCCCGAACGTCAAAAACAAGAGCAGAAAAATGAGTGCGATGACGACGGGCACCACGATGGCCAGGCGAGCCATCGCCCGTTGCTGATTCTCGAATTGTCCTCCCCAGGTGACATAGTAGCCAGTCGGCAATTGCACGAGACCGGCCACGGCTCCCTGAGCCTCCTCCACGGCCCCGACCAGGTCTCTCCCAACCACGTTCGCCTCGATGACTACTCGTCGGCTGGCCTGTTCACGGCTGATCTGCGCCGGGCCTTCTACTACTTGGATGTCGGCCAACTCCCGCAAGGGAATTCGAGCACCACCCTGTGCCGTCACCCAGAGGGACTTGATCGATTCAATATCGCCCCGTCGGTCATCCGGAAACCGCACGATGATCGGAAATCGCCGTTGCCCTTCAAAGACGTCTCCGGCACGGATACCGGCACCGACGGCTTCGATCACTTCCGTGATGTTGGCCACATTGATTCCATGCCGCGCCACCTTGGATCGATTGACGTCAAGTTTCAAGTAATACAGTCCTGAGACTTGTTCGACACGGAGATCGGAGATGCCCTTCACTTGTCGCAGCACACGAGCGATCTCTTCTGCCTTCACCCGTAAGACATCGAGGTCGTCTCCGAAGAGCTTGACCGCCACTTGAGAGCGAACACCAGACACCAGCTCATCCACACGCATAGCGATCGGCTGAGACAACCCGAACGCAATGCCAGGCACTTGCCCCAATCGCTGACGAACCAGGTCTTCAATCTCATGTTTGCTGCGTGCCTTCCAATCTGATTCAGGCTTGAGCAAGACATACATGTCGCTGAGCTCCATTCCCATCGGATCCGTCCCTAACTCATTTGCGCCCGTGCGGGTCACCACCGAACGTACATCCGGAAGTTCCAATAACAGCCGCTCGACCTGTCCAGAAATCTTGAGTGATTCACTGAGACCGATGCTCGGCAGCCGCACCAAATTCACCACGATCGACCCTTCATCCATGATCGGCACAAACTCCCTCCCGATAAAGGGAATGATGGCGATGCCGCAGACCAGAACTATCACGGTTGCCATCACAACCACCGTGGTACGACGAATGGCCATCTCTAGGAGTTGCCGATACAGCCTCCGCCCTGTGACCAAGGCTGATCCACCCTCCCCCCTGGATCGAGGCCGCATCAGTAAGACTGCCAGCACCGGTATCACCGTCATCGAGAGCACCAGCGAACTCAAGAGGACAATCACCACCGTCAGCGCCAGTGGGATAAACATCTTGCCTTCGATCCCTTGGAGCGTGAGCAAGGGGATGAATGTGAGCGCGATAATCAATTCTCCGAACAGGCTTGGCCGGCGCACCTCCAGCACAGCACGAAGGACCACAGGAAGCCGCTCCGATACGGTAGCGAACGAGGTGTGCTCTTGGGAACGTTCGCTCAAATGCCGCTCGACATTTTCTACCTGCACGATTGCGGCATCGACGATCATTCCGAGTGAAATGGCCAATCCTCCCAGCGACATCAGATTGGCAGAGAGGCCGACTCGTTGCATGATCAAGAACGTGGTCAGCGTGGCGAGCGGTAATGTCAGGGCGACGACCAGAGCACCACGCAGACTTCTGAGGAACAGATAGAGCACGAGGACTACAACAACGGCCCCCTCTAACAAGGCCCGCTCGACCGTTTCAAGCGCCCGGGTCACGAGTTCAATCCGATCGTAGAACGGCGTAATTGTGACGCCATCCGGCAATAGGCGATTGATCAATCCCACCTTCTCCTTCACCGCGGAAACAACCTGTCGGCTGTTTCCTCCGCGCAGCATGACGGCGATACCTTGCATCACTTCGCCGGTTCCGTCTCGTGTGACGCCGCCCAAGCGAATAGCATGTCCCTGACGAACCTCCGCCACATCCCTCAGGTAGATCGGCGTCCCCTGACGGGCCGTCACGACAATGCGTTCCAAATCCTCAGCCGACCGTGCCAGCCCCTGGCCATAGACCACCAACTTATCGCCGCCTCGCTCGATGTAACTGCCGCTGGCATTTTGGTTATTCTCCGTCACCGCTGTCTGAACCTGCCGCAAGGTAAGGCCCAGGCTGGTCAAGCGATTGGGATCCACGAGCACCTGGTACTGCTTCGACAATCCACCCAGAGTATCAACGTCCGCCAGCCCTGGTACGGCCCGCAGCATCGGACGAATCACCCAATCATGGAGTGTCCGTAATTCCATAAGGCTCTGTGATGGCCCCTCCACAAGATACATGAAGACTTCGCTGAGCCCCGTACTCACAGGCCCGAGGACTGGTTCGGCCCCCGGCGGCAACTGTGAACGGACCTGAGCCAGCCGTTCGAAAACCAGCTGCCGGGCAAAATAGTTATCCACCGTCTCTCCAAACACCACCGTAATCACTGAGATCCCGAACCGCGAGACTGATCGAAGTTCAGTTTTCCCAGGCAAGTTAATCAATTCAATCTCAAGCGGAAATGTCACGAGGCGCTCGATTTCCGGAGGCGCTAGAGCAGGAACACGGGTAATGACCTGGACTTGGACCGGCGTCACATCAGGGAAGGCATCAATCGGCACATGAAGGAACGCGACCACTCCGCCGATACTCACGCCGAACGCCGCCAGCAGCACAATGACCCGCTGCTCAAGTGATGCGCGGATCAGCCGTTCGATCACAGCGGGCCTCCCATCGACATCTGACCGCGAAGCGCTTCAGACTTGAGCGCGTAACTGCCTTCCGTCACAACCTCATCGCCTTCCTTCACTCCGGCCTTGACCTCGACGTATTCGTTCGACGACTCTCCGATTGTTACTTCGAGCCATTCAAACCGACGCGAGCCTCGTGTGACAAATACCATGGTGCGGTTACCGACCTGCTGCAACGCGGTACGCGGTATGGTCAAAACCGATTGTTCCTGCGTGCGTACCGTCACCTCGGCGAACATTTCCGGACGTAAACGCCGATCCGAGTTGGGAATCTGCAAACGTGCCGTAACCGTCCTTGTGGCCGGATCGATCATGGCACCGATGTAGGTAATGGCGCCGTGAAATACTGTCTCCGGATAGGCGGCGACTCGAACCTCCACCGCAAGTCCGGTTTTCAGTGTGCTGATCTGCTGCTCTGGAAAGTCCGCCCTGACCCACACCGTGGAGAGATCCGCCACGGTGAAGAGCGTCTTACTCGAGTCGACCACTTCGCCGACCGTCGCATTCCGCTCAATGATTTCACTGGAGAAGGGAGCCCGCAGAAATACCTGAGCCACTTCGGCATGGGGCAACCGTTCAGCAGATAGCCGTTCAATTTCGCGTTCCGACATACCTAACAAGTGAAGTTTCTCTTCTGCTGCGTAGAGCTCGGCCTTGGCATTTTCATGCTCGGCTTCCCGCCGTTGATATTCGCTAATCCCGATCGCACCTTCGGCCGAGAGCGCCTTGGCCCGTTCAAAGGCCTTTTCCACCACTCTCATCGCCGTGCGCCGCTTGCGATATTCCAGCTGTGCCTCACCAAACGCCGGACTATCGAGCAACATAAGCCGCTCTCCAGATTGCACCCGATCGCCAAGATTGGCATAGACGGCTACGATGCGTCCCGGCACTCGTGGGCCGAGATGGGCCAGCCGGTTCTCATTGGGCAAAATCTTTCCTCCCTGCGCCTTCAGCGACATTCGCATGGAACGGTGCGCCACCCGTTCAGTATGAATCTGTGAGAGCATTGAACTCCCATCCGGCAGCTCAATCACACCTGCTTGAGTCGCAGGCGGTATCGCTTGCGGAGGCCTTTTCTGCGTCTCGTCCTGTGTCGGCTGGCACGATGCAGATACGGCAGTAATCGCTACGGCTACAGCAAGCCGCACAATACATTTCGACGAGATAGCCTTCCAGGAAGCCATCTTGGCACCTCTCCTCTCACTATGGCCTTTCGTCCAAGGCGTGTCTATAACCCAGCTAGATAGAGTGAACGTGCAGGACGTCTATGCGAGACGATTCGGAGGACCGCGCGATGGGATGGCGTGAATAAATAGGAAGGAAGATGGAAGAGTGGCGACGCTCCACCGTATCCAGACATTGTGCTCCATACCGACATCAGCATTCGGCGAAAGCCCGAGCACTTGAATGAGCAGCGGCTTGAGGGATTTGCGATCGGTTGAATCGGTCAGTAGCGACAAACCGAACTCTGCATGGCTGTCACCCGAATGTGCGAATTGTGCGTGACCCTGAACTGTCTGCGCTGGTTTGTCGAACTCACAGTCGAGGTCAGGAGACCATACGGTGTGAACCGTCCCGCCATGAACATGCCCAACTTCTCCATGGCGATGATCGGCCTCGGGATGCACATGGAACAGAGGAGCCGCCAGCATCCACAAGGATATCCAGGCCAAGACCATCAGACGAGACCAGGAGAGGATATGACGCCGTGCTACCTTCATAGTAGTAGACTAGCACAGTGGCTTAGATGCATCAAACAAGATGCCCTGTGCTGGTCTCGGATGACTCGTGCAGAATGGAGTACTCGATTGAACTGTAGCCAGCCCCCCATGCCCCCGCCTGCTTGAGCAAGAGACGTCTGGATATCACCTGGTCATTCATCTTCTTTGAGAGCGGCACGCCCAAGCTCTCTTAGAGAGCCAGTTTACGTAAGCGGAGGGCATTCGCAATCACCGACACGGAACTAAATGTCATGGCGGCGCTTGCAATCATGGGGCTCAAGAGGACACCGACGAACGGATAGAGAATCCCGGCGGCGATCGGAACTCCCAATGTGTTGTAGACGAACGCGAAGAAAAGGTTCTGGCGAATGTTCTTCATCGTCCCTCGACTCAACCGGCGCGCTCTCGCGATGGCTCGAAGGTCACCCTTCACCAGCGTGACCCCCGCGCTTTCCATCGCCACATCGGTCCCGGTTCCCATGGCAATCCCCACGTGCGCCTGCGCCAAAGCCGGCGCATCGTTGATCCCATCTCCCGCCATGGCCACGACATGTCCCTCTGCTTGGAACCGCTTGATGACCGCCGCCTTTTGCTCGGGCAAGACATCGGCCTGCACTTCGTCGATCTGGAGCCTGCGCGCCACCGCCTCAGCGGTCGTCCGATTGTCGCCGGTCAACATGACGATCCGCAGTCCTTCACGATGCAATAAATCGATGGCCTCCGGCGTGGTGGACTTGACCGGATCAGCCACGCCCAGCAACCCTGCCGGCTTGCCGTCGATCGCCACGAACATCACGGTCTGGCCCTCCTGCCTGAGCGGTTCAGCCTGAGCGACTAACGATTCGGCATCGATACCCAATTCGTAGAAAAGGGGTCGCGTCCCCACGGCTATCGAGCGACCCTCCACTGTTCCCATAACGCCCTTCCCCGTAAGCGAACGAAAATCTTTCGCGCCAGCCAACGCGAGGCCTTTCTCGCGAGCCCCTGACACAATCGCGCCAGCCAGCGGATGCTCGCTACTCTGTTCCAATCCACCTGCAAGCCGAAGCAGGTCGATTTCTCTCATATTCGGGAGAGGAGCCACCGTCATCAGACGCGGTTTGCCTTCCGTGAGTGTTCCCGTTTTATCAACGACCAGCACATCCACCTTTGCCAAGATCTCCAGCGCTTCCGCGTTTCGGATCAACACCCCTGCCGTCGCGCCACGCCCGGTGCCGACCATGATCGACATGGGCGTCGCAAGCCCCAAGGCACAGGGGCATGCGATGATCAATACCGCAACCGCGTTCAATAACGCATAGGCCATACGCGGTTCGGGACCAAGGAACGCCCAAATCCCAAAGGTGACAAGGGCAACAAGGATCACGATCGGTACAAAATACCCAGCCACAACATCGGCCAACCGTTGAATCGGCGCGCGCGTGCGCTGCGCTTCGCTGACCATGCGGACAATTTGCGAGAGCAACGTCTCGCGACCGACTCGCTCGGCCCGCATGACGAAACTCCCCGTCCCGTTGACCGTCGCGCCCACCACTTTCTGCCCTGCTCGCTTTTCCACGGGAATCGATTCACCGGTGACCATCGATTCGTCAACGGTACTCGTCCCATCCACGACCACACCATCGACGGGTATCTTCTCGCCTGGTCGGACGCGTAATCGGTCCCCCACCTGGACCTGGTCCAATGGAATATCGTCCTCGCGACCATCAGCCCGAACAATCCTCGCTGTTTTCGGTGCCAGCCCCAAGAGCGCCTTGAGAGCGCTACTGGTTCGACTCCGCGCCCGTAATTCCAGCACTTGCCCCAGCAAAACCAGCGCGATGATGGCAACCGCTGGTTCAAAGTAGACGGCGAGCGCTCCGCCGTGACCACGGAACGAATCAGGGAACAAGCCTGGCGCGAGAGTTGCCGCGACGCTGTAGAGATAGGCCGCACCGGTACCAAGACCGATGAGGGTAAACATATTCAGGTGGCGATTGACGAGCGAGGCCCACGCTCGTTCAAACAACGGCCACCCGACCCAGAACACCACCGGCGTCGCCAGCACGAACTGAAACCAGACCAATGCTTGTCCTGAAAAGAAGTGCTGCAACGGCTGACTCGGCATCATCTCGGAAATCATCAACGCCAGGATGGGCAAGCCAAGCACAACGCTCTGCCAAAATCGGCGAGTCATATCGACCAGCTCAGGATTAGCCTCTTCCATCGTCACCGTACGCGGCTCCAAGGCCATCCCACAGACCGAGCAACTCCCAGGGTCAGCCTGCACAATTTCCGGATGCATGGGACAGGTATATTCGGTCCGCGTGCTCGCAACAGTCACGTCCGCTGGCTCCAGCGCCATCCCGCAGACAGGGCAGGCGCCCGGTTTGGTTTCCGACACCTCAGGATCCATCGGGCAGACATATTGGACGCTGCCGCCGGCTGGGACAGGCGTCGGCTTCGGAATGCGCTGGTCAAGTGGGGTCAGATAATAGTCGGAGTCGGCTCTGAACTTTTCTAGACATCGAGTGGCACAGAAGTAATACTTCTTTCCTCGATATTCGTAGGAACCAGCTGCAGTGGCCGGTTGCACTGTCATACCGCACACGGGATCGATTTCGCCGGTCGCCGCTTGCGCCATCATCGGCAACGGTTTCCGTGGAGCAGGCATCGTGATCAGATTCAGTGGTTTCTTGCTCAGCGCACGGTCAGGGTCGGCACGAAATCGTTCCAGGCAGGACGTCCCACAGAAATAGTAGGTCGTCCCTTTGTGGTCGAACTGACCCGCCGCTTTGGCAGGATCAACCGTCATGCCGCAGATAGGATCGATCGCCATCTTCATCCAACCCTCTTCACGCCCTGCGTTTCACGCTTCACGTTTCACTTCTCACTACCTTTTCGCATCTGCTTCAAGAATGCTCCGGATAATGATGATGACGTTCTCAGGTGTCATGTTCGCACCATCGACTTTGATATTGCCGTCCAACAGGAGCGACGGGGTGGATGACACCTTGATCCGTTCGCCCCATCGACGCCCCTCTTCGAACAGTTTGGCCGGCTTTCCACTTTCCATTCCCATTTCGAACGTGTTGACGTCCAACCCAACCTCCCGGATCAACATGGCGCGAATGGAACGATCCAGCACCCCATCGAGCTTTTCCTTGTGAATGATGCGAAACAGGACGGCCTTCATCTGATCGCCTTTGCCCATCAGTTTTGCCTGCTCATACATGTCGAACGGAGTCGGCAGTTTCCCGGGAATCACAGGAAATCCGACCATCGTGACCTCGACCTTATTCCCAAATTCCTTCAGTAACAGAGGGACCCCTGCCTCCTCGAAGTGATGACAATGCGGACAATAGAAATCCGCAAATTCGATCACCTTCACCTTGCCTGGTTGATGAGTCGACGGCTCATCCTTGAGGATCTCGAACTTGCCCTTCAGTTCCGGCTTGTCCACAGCGGCACTCACCGGTGCATGCGCAAACCCGATCACACCCACCACGACAAGCACACACGTCCAGATCGACATCGTCCGACCGTTCATCTGAAACTCCTTTCACGGGTAAATAGTCGTGCCCCATTATAGCGGATGGAGCGCCTCCTTGTGCTCTGTTATACTCTTGTCATGCGAATATCTTGGCCTGTTTGGATCGCGTCGGTGCTGTTGATTGTATCCGGCTGTGCCTCAAACGGAAACCTGACCGGCGCCAGGCCTGCAGCCCCTTCTCAAATTAGTTATGCGCAGGTGCAGGAGACACCAGGATCATACAACGGACAGCCGGTGACGTTCGGAGGAAAAGTGCTGGGCGCAAGACGCTTGAAGGAGGGGACACGGATCGAAATTCTTCAATTGGCGCTGGACTCCTCTCTCCAGCCAACCATGGACCTCAGCAAATCCCAGGGCCGATTCATCGCGATGCAGAAGCAATTCCTTGATCCCGCAACGATCCCCCCCGGTACATTTGTAACCGTCACCGGAGAAATGGCTGGGTCTGTCACTCTCCCACTCGATGAGACGGAGTACACCTACCCGCTTCTCAACGTCACCAATCTGCGCGTGTGGACCGAGAACGACGAGGAGCCTCCTCGCATTCGCCGTCCCATCGGCCCTGGCCCCTATTGGGGACCCTACTGGTCTCCATACTGGCACCCCTGGCCCTACTATTGGTGAGCGCGTCTCGCGCAAGACACTGTCTCTGATCCCGTACCAGGTCGTACGTGCCCACTAGTGGATGAAGAGCGCAGCTCCCGTATCCGCAGAGATACATGCCGATATATAGACGTCTTGAGTGCCATACCGTCAACGCTCGATACCTTCGCCTCATATCTACGCACTGCCCACATCTTGGTGGGCTCAAATGACATCTGGTACTCTTTCGTATGGGCGATAATGGTGAGTCAGGTGCATGGATACGAAACGATTGAGGAACAGACATGACCAAAGTCGCACAGCGCAATGACCGACGGACAACACACACCCCTTCCAATCTGAGCTCGTCCGTCGTGACCACACTGAAGGAACGCATTGTTCACTGGCACTACCCGCCGGACCACCGGTTAACCGAAGACGAATTGTGCAAGACCTTCGGCGTGAGCCGCAGTCCGGTTCGGGAGGCGCTCCGGGTGCTGGCAACCGATGGCTTCGTCAAAAAACTGCCGAATCGGAGTTACGCGGTCAAGCAGTATACCATCGAAGAAATCGAGGAGCTGTACGAGGTGCGTCTAGCCCTGGAACTCTATACTGTCGAACGCCTCGCGACCAAGAAGCAGACGACACAGCTTGCGGCCGAGCTCGCTGACCTCAAACAAACCTGGACCGAACTCTTGAAGGAATCGTCCAAGAAACCAGAGGAATTCGCCATACTGGACACGCTCTTTCACGACACACTGGCCCGAGTCTTGGGAAATAAATCCCTTCTGCGGCACCTTCGGACCATCAATGAACGGTTGAGGCTGTTTCGAATGCTCGATTTTGAGAGACGAGACCGCGCTGAACACACCTGCCACCAACATCTGAAGATTTTAGAGCGGATTCGGGTCCAGGATGCCCCAGGGGCGCGCGCCGCCATGCAGAAGAATATCGAGGAAGGACGCCACCTCGTCCCGACAACGATCAAAGATGCACTGGCCAGGGCCTATCTCACAAGAAGGTAGGCGACCGAGCCCTGACGAACCGGACGATCGCCGCCTGTTGTCTGTGCACGTGGATATCTTCGCTATAGAGCGTAGGCTATCTGATGAGCAGCAGTGTTCTACCTGCCTTGTATTGATTTCAGATGGTCTCGATAGACGAATGTCACCCCTAATAGAGGCTGGTAGATGCTGTCAAAAATGAAGAGGGAGGTTGCGATTTCGCACCTCCCCCTCCTACATGACAGGGTTTACTTCGCCTTGCCCTTCGGCTTCGCCGAAGCCTGTTCAGCATGCGCGAGCGACTCCTCCGCATGCTTCATCGATTCCTTGGCATGCTCGAGCGCTTCCTTCGCGTGAGGATTTTCGCTGCCCTGAATTGCTTCTTCCAGATGCTTAATGGCCTCCTTCTCGTGCGCAATGCCCTCCTTCGCGTGCTTGATGGTTTCCTGCACATGCCCATCTCCTTTGGCAAATGCGACACTCGTCACACCTCCTGCGAGAAGACTGCAGACCGCGATCGCAACGACACCAGCTTTCAATTGTGTCATAACCCCTCCTCATGATTTAGTTGATGAAGTCCGAACCCGGGTACAAGTATACACAGACTATTCTATCAGGGGAAATATCACGATCCGAAGGGCCGCTCACCCGCAATTTCAGGAAACGGATTGTGCTGTGTGTCCCCGAAGGGCCAGGGAGTCGGAAGGAGGCAACCACCGACTCCCTGGGCAGGCCTGGAAGAAGAGTGCGCAACTACCAGACCCGTTTTTCTTGGTTTCACCAAGTCTCCTCCTGTGTTTCGACTTTTCTGTCCGAGACGGCAGGTTTGCCCGCCTGTGTTTGCGATCAACTAATTCAACCGTTTCAGGCCGACATTCCAGTCGTGTCGAAAATAAGGAGCCGGGGCGGAGGTAGACGGAGGCAACACCTGCGCCCCGGATCGGTCCGAGCGAGGGGGCGGCTCGACCGGACATCGATAGCTCAATACTTCTCGAATGGATCGGGATCATTCAATCATTTCTTCCATCACAGAGACATGCCGATGATCGCGAGTATCCTCAACAACAGGCTCACCAGCACACGGCATTGAGGTAGGGTCTTGTCCTGTGAAGACCATAAGAGCCAGGCGCTAACTCGTCTTGCCGGCACATTGGACTTGCTGAAAATTTAGGGCGGGGTAAAGGAGGAGGCAGTCAACCTTCACCCCGCGCTTAGTCCGAGCCGGAGGGTCACCTGCTCGGACGGTTTACCGAAACAGTTTGGTTATGAAATAGGCGCACTCAGGCTGCATTCATACCAGCGCGCAGAGCACGGCCACGCGGTACGGATTAGCCAATTCTGACGAAGAAAACCGAAGGAGGCGCCCGCGAATGGATCGCGGAGGAATATGTGGAGTAAGGAAGTCCGGCTGAAGTGAATTCTGCTGGCCCACTCACCAAATCTCTGACAGCTAGTTGTGGGCCACCTTCCGCTATGGTGTCCGCTGTAGCCTGACAAGCCCAGGCACAGAACTGGTCTGTGGCAGATGAGCCGTCGTCTGCGTGATGGTGATGATGATCATTCAACACCTGCTGAGCATGCGTAAACATGCAGCTGGCGTTCATCACTGAAAGCGCCACATAGATCAATGCCACACCGACGATCACGGTGTGATGGATCAACCTACCTGGATATTTCCTGTACCTCATCATCGTCATCATCTATATGTGAATCTTGAAATACTGTCTACTGACGTTTGCTCACTGATGCTACAGTCGGGTCAAGAAAAGCAGTGGATGGCTGATGAGAGCTATGTATGTATTGATCGCTGCCATGAACCGGCCATATCACTCTGATTGGCTTCAATCAAACTCGTGATTGAATCGCGAACAATGCGCACACCCCCCTTGCCGATCTTCGTCCCCCGCAATCGCCCTTCTTCTACCCATCGATAGATCGTCCATCGACTGACTGAGAGCACAGCAGCCGCTTCTCCCACTCGCAGCAATGTCTTTTCCATGGTGTTCGCTTTAATTGGCCAAACTATAGACGATTGGGAGGCTCACGACGATTTGCGGCTTGCCGATGGCATGTTTCATATGGAGGGGACAGGCCAACTTCACCGCTTCCATCGCCGCCATATCGAGCGCCGCGTACCCTGAGCTCTTCAGGACGAACACATCGGCCAGTTGTCCATCAGATCGGATGATGGCTTTCAAGATCACTTTCCCTTCCTGGCCGTTCATGCGGGCCGAATTCGGATAGCGTTTGAGTTCCGCCACCCGCCGCCAGAGCGACTCGGCCAGCCATTGATGATCCAGTTTCGCTTCAGCACTCGGTCCAGCAGCCCTGGTCACCTGCACCGGAGCCGCATCCACATGACTATTCTGCGACGAAACTAGTGCGGAAGCCTCTTGAGCAACAGGAGCTTCGGAGGGCGATGGAGGAGCTGATGCGACCGCGACCGTCTCATTCGGAACAGGTTGGGACTCGATCGGTTCAGGTGAAGCAGCCACGGCAACCGGCTCAGATGTCGGCTGAGCGATTTCGGCGATCGACTGCTCAACCGGCTCTTCACGTACCTGCGAACTCTCAACTTTTGTTTCGATCGTCGGTCGTGGCGGCTCCGCAGCTTGTGCCGTCGCTCGTACCGGTTGGAGTATCTTCGGTACCGGAGGTGTCGCCTTTGCAGTCGGCTGGGAGGGAGGCACGACCGATTCAACTTGTTCCGTCGTGAGATTAGGCTTCGTCGCCTCTACCAAGGCCACGTCCCACTGGAAGACCTCCTTAGGTAAGAGGGGTTTGACCTGCGTTGCAAACATCACCGCCAACCCAACCGCGAAGCCGTGCAACGTCAGCGAGATGCCCCAGGAAGGAAGAAAGAATCGATTTTCATCTGTTGATGTCATGTTTCCTTATGACCGCTTAACCAGCCCATATAATGTGCTGCATCAGACAATGGCAGGACGTGCATACAAGACCCCTTCCTACAGTCCTTTACTTGAACGCCGAAAAACTATCTACCTATGCCTGCCTACCGATGCAACAACCAGTTCCATCCACGCCGGTGAATATGTTCCGCTTGCAGCGTTGCCAGACCTAGAGCCAACACCGGCGGAAGAAAACGTGCGGGGCGGAGGCCACGGGAGGTGCGCCTCCGTCCCACGCTGGTCCGAGCCGGAGGGCAGCCTGCTCGGACAAGACATTCTCTTCACCATCAATCATCTACCCATCGATGGGCAGCCCATCGGATATCGAAGCTCCGATAGACTGCCCTATCCGCTTTTGGGACTAGTTGCTCGCCTGGTTGCCAGCCGCTGCCGCACCAGATTCGAATACCAGCACACCTCCAGGATTTGGCCCGACAGGAATCGTTTGTTTGATCTGATTATCCGTAGCATTGATGATCGACACGGAATTGTCAGCTCTGTTTGTCACAACGATGAACTTGGCTTCCCCAGCTCCTTGCACCAAGACATCCATGATATGCGCCAGGTTAAATCCCGCTGTATCTCCACCTGCAACTAACCCGATCTCCCTGATGAGAGTGAGGGCAGGAGGTGTCGCCGTGAGCGTCGATGCGTCGAATGCGAACAGGCGATCTTTTTTCGTTGAGGTGGGGGCATTCCCATCCAAGATATAGAGTCGTTTGCCATCCGGAGAGAACTTGTATGAAAAGCTCGGCGAGGCGCCGTCAAGCGCAGGAATGGTGAAATCCGTCCTGGGAGTCCCGGCGGTACCAAGATCGATCACTCCCAGCTTCACCGCCTGTGGGGTCTTCGTCTCTCCGCGCAGCAGCAGAAAGCGACCATCAGGACTCATTCCGTAGCCCGAATACGGTGTGCCAGCCAGATCGAACGTGTTTGTTGTCGCAAAGGTAGTCGGGTCGATTTCGACGATCTGCTTGTATCCCTCCAGGATGCTATAGACTTTCTTCGTCAGGTTCGACCAGCGAATCCCGTGGGGAGCAGACGCATTTGGGGTGAACGCCGTGGTGGACGGCGTATTCACCTCACTGTTGCATGGCGTTGTTTGCTTCGTTGAATTGCACAGATCGATCCGCTTGATCAGTTTGCGATAATCTGGGGAGGCTTCGTCAGCGTCGATCACGGCCATTTCACCGGCGTCTTCACTTGTGATGAACGCACGCTTGAGAATCCCCGCTCCTGATGAAAAGGTGGCAACCTTGTGGCCATCCGCTAAGAGACAGGTTGTTCCCAGTACGACCGGCGGCGTTCCACTGGCGCCAAGATGGGAGTTATGCATCACCGTCACTGACCCTCCTACAAGCGGGCCACCGACCCGATTAGGGTTATTGCAGTTGATGAGATCATCCCCCGGCGTGAGGGTTCCACCCGCGCTATCGCCATCGTTCATGATCCACAAGACTTCGCCGTCATTTCGATCACGATAAAGATGGACAGGGTTGGTGCCTGCGTCCAGATTCTCTTCATGGACCGGAGTGGCCGCAGTCAACGGGTCAATCGTTGCAACTTTATTGGCCGCCTCAAGATTCATGAAAAGCCAATTTCCACTCGAAACCTGCATATCGCCCAACGCGACATTTCCGAATTCCGCCGCATCGATCGTGTTGACCACCGCATTGCCTGAGTCGCCCTTCAACGCGACGCTGGTCAGCGTCTTGTCACCACTATTAGTGACAAACACCAACGCGCTGGTGTTCCCGGCGCTACCACTCGACGCTGGTGTTGTTGAAGTGGTTTCTCCTGAATTGCATGCCGCAAGACTGATCAGCGCAAGTCCTAACGCGCCCGTTGTGACACTTGATACAAAGTTGTTTCTCTTCATTGCGTCCATGGAACGTTCCTTCCTCGTGAGTGATCACCTTCTAAAGTATTGCCCGGAGCGCAGCCGGCTCCCTCAATGCATCTGTTCTCTGCGATCTGAAGCCCACCTTGTGGCGGGCCGCGAGGCGGGAATTCACCATCAAGAGCGGCATCTTGTCGGAGAATGTCACCGAGGCTCCACACGCGGCTCACGTGAGTATCGGCGGAAATTGTTCCCTGTCCACCACCGCTCTGAATATCGAAGCCGCCACAGTGCCACGCACAATGATTGTGACTCGGCTGACCGTTCTGCGTCTGCCCGCTCGGACAGTGGGGTGCTGTCCATTGCGACGTCAGATTCCCCTGTGCGACAGACAGAGATCCAGCTAACCACAGCACGGCCCAGCAGCCGCTCAGTATCCGAGAAACTGGTTGTCGCGTCTTCGTCAACATGGCCGATTCAATCCCACCGTCCCCACCAGCGCTCTATGACGATCCACCGAACAGTTGGAACGACTTGGTCACCCCGAAGATGTAGCTGATCTGCTGTTCCAGATTGCCGTTGAAGTCTCGATGAATGGGAATTTGCGCGATGAAATAGGCCGACGCGAAGTTGAACACATTCACCATGATACCCGGCGAATAGGCGACATAGGTCGAGCCGGTCGTGGGCACCGCCCGAAATTTGATCGCTGGGTCGAGAAGGATTGGCGCGCCTCCTGGGTTGAACTGAAACAGTGATGCATCCATGGCGTCATTCTGCATCCATCGGAAATTGAACTGCTGCGTCAGCACCAACCAAGGCGTCTGTTCCAGCGGAATAATATTGACCCCCAACGCCCCGCTCACTTCATCGCCGAACTTGTACCCGTCGCTGTTCTTAAACGTGTGTCGATAACTGACCGAGGCGAACTGATTGACCCGATGGGGAATCAACTCATAGGTCTGATAGATCATGGGGACGACCCCGAAGTTGCCCCGACCGATTTGCAGAGTCGATTCCGCCAAGGTGGTTCCCTGCGCAAACCTGCCGTAACTACCCGTCGGAAAATCAACACCGACGCCGAGGACCACCATGCTACGCAGTGTGGGCAACAGGTTGTATTTGAGCGTGGCGCGAATATCGCCGAGTCCTCGCTCACTGTAGGGCACCGGTGTGAGCCCCCCGATCTGCGCATCCGATTCCACATGCTTGTAGGGAATCGCCACTTGGATGCCCAGACGGTCGGTCAGGCCATAGTTCATATCCAGGGTTGCGGTACGCGTTGTGGTCTCGATGCGGTTCACATCCAAGTTGGCCAGCGTGAGGGTTCTCCCGCCCTGATCGGCGAAGGGGATGCGTCCACCTTCACCTGGAGGCGCTTCCATCGGGGTGACGTTGTAGATGGCGTTGATGGTCAACAGACCTTTCATCGGCACTTGCTGTTGAGACCCGATCACTACAAAGCAACTGACCGAGCCGCAGGACGCCTCAACCTGGGATGGGCTGAGCATCGAGGCCACCATTCCGATTCCACTACTGACAGCAAGGACCCAGTACCAAATCGTACGCACCATCATTGGAAAATCTTTCTGTTAGCCCACAGCAGATCCGCATTCCAGATCTGACCGCGAGACACGATTGATAAGAAAGCGCTACAGACTGTCAGCGCTATGAAAGAAGCCTGGGAGGCCCGCGGAAGAAGTACGGGAGCGTGATCTCATGAAGGACTAGGTCAAAGGAAGGAATGGCAATCCATTCAAAAAGCTGAAGACCCGACACCAAATGAACGACCGAGGACTCGACCCCTACACCGCCGGCGCATAACCATGCACAGATGCCAGTCGAATGAGTGCCGGTGGCATGATCCGCATGGTGCTGCGCATGACCGACAGTGGGGGCAGCCGTGAGCCCGCTCATCATCACAATGATAAGCAACAGTCCCCAAACTATGGCGGGTCGTCTTGCGTTCATCGTCATGCCGTCTGGTTAGTGCAGAGAGGCCGCCTTCATCGGTTCCGGTTTCTGAATCCGTGCCACCGCATCGAGAATGAGCTGCTCCGTCAGAAGGCCGCCCTTGATGTATTCCTGGACGACGCCCTTCTCATCGATGAACACGCTGACCGGCAAACCAAAAACTCCGAACTGGTTCGCCACTTTGTTGTCACGGTCCAGCAGCACCGGAAACGTATGGCCATATTGCTTAATATGGTCGCGCACCTTGGCCTCATCTTCCAACTCATTGATCGCCAGCACCACAAATCCTTTCTCACGCAGTTTGTCATAGGTGGTTTGCATGGCCGGCATTTCTGTCGTGCAGGGCTTACACCAGGTCGCCCAGAAGTTCACGAGCACGACCTTGCCCCGATACTGGCTGAGACTCTGCTGCTTACCTTCCAAATCAACCAAGCGAAAATCTTCGGCAGCCGTCCCAACCGCAGGTACCCGGGACCCCATCGCCCAGACCAGACCACTGCCGATCACGAGCATGAAGCTGAGGGCAAGCAACCCAATTTTTGATGGATGGTGCTTTCTCGTCATTGTCATCTCCTTAAGCCACCGCCATGGATTTGTTATGACCTACTTCTCGACAATGGAACGCGTGACCGCCCATGATACTCAGGACTCCTTCTCCCAGGAACAACCTTGGATTGCCTACGGGGCTAGGAACCGCCGCGTGGTCACGTACGACCAAAATAGTCCTGACGAACGCGACGAAGGCTTATTTATAAGGAGATGGACGGAGGAGCACGACTGGAACAGATACGCGGGGGTTCTGAAAAAGCGTCACTGGAATGAACGATCGAAAGAAGCGCGATGGGGTTACGCTCGGCATGAATCAAGACAACTTCAGTGTCGAGGACCGTACCGGCGGCACACATCCAGGAACAGAGCAACGTTCCATGTGTTGCCGCTTGATGCTGCGCATGGTGCCCGGCATGTTCCGCAGATTGTGCTTGCGCCAACCCGCCAATAGCGAGGACACATAACACAAGCGATACCGAAAGTAATTTGCGGAATGAGCGACCCATGCTATAAGGCACTTCCCGATAGGGCTGTATTAACCTATGCCATACCTACCGATGCTACAGATGCAACAATGGTCGCATACTAGGCGCCGACAATCATGCCTGTCAAGCCACCGTCCGGCCCTCAAGAGGATCGAGTAGGATTCATTAAACGGATACTGTATACTGCACGATCTATTTTGGGCACCATCGCCCTCTTTAACCTCAACCTCAACACGATAGTGATCACCTTATTATGGTTACGCAAGTACTCAATCTGATTTTCGGCAGTAAAAACGATCGTGAAATCAAAGCTCTACGACCGATTGTGGAACAGATCAACGGCCTAGAGGCCAGTCTCACGCCCCTCTCTGACGAGGCTTTGGCTGACAAGACGCAGGACTTCAAGAAACGGCTCGAAGCCGGTCAAACGCTAGACGACATCTTGCCCGAGGCCTTTGCCGTCTGTCGGGAAATGTCCCGCCGCAAGCTCAACATGCGGCATTTCGACGTACAGCTGATCGGCGGCATGATTCTCAACCGCGGCCGGATCGCCGAAATGAAAACAGGCGAAGGGAAAACCCTCGTTGCAACATTGCCGGTCTATCTGAATGCGCTAGAGGGCAAAGGCGCCCATCTAGTCACGGTGAACGATTATCTCGCCAAGCGTGACGCACAATGGATGGCCCAGCTGTATCATGCACTGGGGCTGTCCACGGGGATCATTCAACATGACGCCTCGTTCATGTACGACCCGACGTATGACGCGTCCGATAAACGGCTGCAACATCTTCGACCCTGCACCAGGCCCGAGGCCTATCGCGCCGACATCACATATGGGACGAATAACGAATACGGGTTCGATTATCTGCGTGACAACCTGGTAGTCAACGATTTGCGTCAATGTGTCCAGCGTGAGCTGAACTTCGCCATCGTCGACGAAGTCGACAGCATTTTGATCGACGAAGCGCGGACGCCGTTGATCATCTCGGGCCCGACCGACCAGACCACCGACCTCTATTACCGAATCAATGCGATCATTCCACAACTCAAAGCCGAAACAGACTACACCATCGAAGAAAAGACCAAAACCGCTTCATTGACTGAAGACGGCAATGTGCGCGTCGAAAAACTACTCGGCGTGGATAATCTGTACGACCCAGCCCACATGGACATGGTTCACCATGTGGTGAAAGCTTTGCAAGCGTACACGCTCTACAGGCGAGACGTGGACTACGTCGTAAAGGACGGCGAAGTCATTATCGTGGATGAGTTTACCGGGCGCTTGATGCCGGGCCGCCGGTGGAGCGATGGGCTGCATCAGGCCGTCGAGGCCAAAGAGGGCGTGAAGATCGCCAATGAAAATCAGACCCTTGCATCCGTGACCTTCCAGAATTATTTCCGCATGTACAAGAAGCTCAGCGGCATGACCGGCACCGCGGATACAGAAGCGGCCGAGTTCGCCAAGATCTACAACCTCGACGTCAACGTCGTCCCCACCAACCGGCAAATGATCCGGCTAGATTATGCGGATGTGGTGTATCGGACAGAGAAAGAAAAATTCGCCGCGATTGTCGAAGAGATCAAGGACTGTCACGAGCGTGGCCAGCCGGTGCTCGTTGGGACCATTTCCATTGAGAAATCTGAAAAAATCGCGGGCCTGCTGAGCCGCAATGGTGTGAAACATAACGTCCTCAACGCGAAGCAGCATGAGCGAGAAGCCGAGATCGTCGCGCAAGCCGGACGCAAAGGCGCGGTGACGATCGCCACCAACATGGCCGGTCGCGGGACCGATATTCTATTGGGCGGCAATCCGGATTTCATGTACAAGCAAGTGCTCTATCGAGAGGAAAACATCGCCGAGAGCCGCAAGCTCGAAATCTATGAAGGCATCCGGTCCGACTGTGAGAAGGATAAGCAGGACGTCATCGCGGCAGGAGGGCTTCACATTCTTGGCACCGAACGGCACGAGAGCCGCCGGATCGACAATCAGCTTCGTGGACGGGCCGGTCGCCAGGGTGATCCAGGCACCTCGCGGTTTTACCTGTCGTTGGAAGACGATCTGATGCGCATTTTCGCCTCTGAACGAGTATCTCAATTGATGCTCAAGCTCGGGATGGAAGAAGGAGTGCCCATCGAACACGGTATGGTGACCCGCGCTATTGCGAACGCGCAGAAGAAGGTCGAAGCCCATAACTTCGAAATCCGCAAGCAGCTCCTCGAATACGATGATGTGATGAACAAGCAGCGCGAGGTGATCTATCGTCACCGCCGCGCCGTACTGAGCGGAGAGAACTTGACCAACGATCTCCATGACATGATGGGAAGCTCGGTGGAATCGTCTCTTAGCGTGTATTGCCCCCCCGAACAATACCCGGAAGAGTGGGACGTCAAAGGTTTGACCGAAGTCATGCAGGGTCAGTTCGGCCTGGATATCACACAGGGCAAGCATGATGGTGGAGACTCCCTCCGGGATGTCGGGCGTGAGGCCTTACTGGAGGACCTTCGCACCCATGTTCGGGACGCCTATACCAAGAAGGAGCAAGAGCTAGGTTCTGACCTGATGCGCTTTCTTGAGAAGACATTCATGCTCCAAGTCATCGACCATCATTGGAAGGACCATCTATTGGGGATGGACCACTTGCGGGACGGCATTGGCCTTCGTGGCTACGGACAAAAAGATCCATTGATTGAGTATAAGCGTGAGGGGTTCGATCTCTTCGCCGGCATGATGGACCGGGTCAAATCCGACACGCTTGATCGGCTCTTCCATGTGCAGGCCGTCCGCCATGAAGGAGAAGAGCCGGCTCCTCCGCCGCAACCGATTATTTCGAATCCACCACCCAAACTCACTTTGAACCGCGGCGACGAACCGATCACGGCACAGGCCCCTGCCCAGAGGACAGAAAACAAGGTTGGCCGCAATGATCCCTGTCCCTGCGGCAGCGGCAAGAAATATAAAAAGTGCCACGGGACATGAAGAGTGCCGCTCTGGCCGTGAGGCCAGACCTCGACCATGTCATGATGCGATAGATCCCTGCCGCTACTGACCAATCCCCACTTTCCCACACACGCCGATACCGCCGTCGGCCAGCCCTTGTGGAGCTTCGGCAGGCACGGTTGCCCGTCCCCAGGCAAGTCATCACAGGGCCCCCGATCCCTGCGCTCTCGTAGCGATCCCCCTCAAACAGCATCGCCCCATTCTCCCTGATTCTGCCTTGACTTAACGCGCTTCCGAAGGCTACTCTACGGCCCCTTCGACACCAAGTGATGGGCAGACGTTGCCCATAAGCTAGGGGTGTTGCTTTTTTCATCTTGGATGGTGAATTTGGAGCTTTCCGTGAGCACAGGGCACCCGGAACTTGTTGCTACTATTGCCTCTGAAATCGCTGCGTCAGGCCCGATTCCGTTCGCACGTTTCATGGAGTTGGCGCTGTACCATCCACAATTCGGCTATTACATGCGTAGTACTCCACCAGCCCACGAACGGATCGGCTGGCGAGGTGATTTTTACACAAGCTCAGATGTCCATCCCATCCTTGGGCACGCTCTGGCCGCACAAGCCGAACAAATGTACCGGTTACTCGGCCAACCCCCTTCCTTTACCATCGTTGAAATGGGGCCTGGCAAAGGCCTACTGGCCAAGCATATTCTGGAAACGTGCGCGCATCGCTACCGCTCGTTTTTTCAGCATCTTCAGTATGTCCTGATAGACCGAAGCCCGGCCATGCGCGAGGTGCAGCGCAGGAACCTAGCTCCTTGGCTGGATCGAGCAGCCCTCCTGACATGGGCGGACGATCTCTCGACTGTGGCTCCTCATGGTCTGACTGGTTTGCTCTTGAGCAATGAGCTCGTCGATTCGTTTCCCGTCCACCGCGTCCAGGCCACGACAGAGGGAATCAAGGAACTCTGGGTGGACTATCGAGACGGGCGGTTCCTTGAATGTCTCAAGCCGCTGTCCTCCGATGCCCTCGCCGTGCACCTAGACCGCTTGGGTCCTGAATGGCCGGAAGGCTATCGAACCGAGATCAATCTCCGAGCACCGGATTGGATGAAGGAAGTCGCTCAGCATCTGGATCGTGGCTTTGTACTCACCATCGATTATGGCCATTCAGCACAGGACCTCTATCGGCCCGACCGAACGCATGGCACGTTCCTTTGTTACTTCCAGCAATCCATACACGAAGACCCGTTTCTGCGTGTAGGCGACCAGGATATGACCGCCCATGTTGATTTTTCGTGCTTGGCGACGACCGGCGAAGAACAGGGACTCCAGACGACCGGCTTCACGAACCAGATGAGTTTTCTCATGGGACTCGGTGTCGAACAGATGATCGCGAAGTTGGAACAGGACAGCCCGGAGTTCAACGCGGCGATTCATCTGCTTAGGCCGAACGGGATGGGGACGACGTTCAAGGTGCTCATCCAGCACAAGGGCCTCGCGCGCCCTGAACTCGACGGTTTGCAGTACAAACCGTTCTTTGGTTCAGCGCTGACGACGCAATCTGCCGCGTAAGGGATGTAGAATGATGTCACCTGTGTCATCCGGCGACGTTTCACGTTTCACATTCCACGTTTGGCGGTGTCCACATGGGTGACACAACCGTTCCGGATAACTATGTCCCGATCCTCCTTTTCATCGGCGTGGGCATCGCCCTGGGAACGCTGACGCTCTTGCTCGGCTGGTTCGTCCGTCCGAATCAACCCTATCGGGCAAAGTTGGCCCCCTACGAGAGCGGAAGCCCGCTATTTCAGGATGCCCGCGTCCAGTTTCCGATGCGGTATTACGTCATCGCGATGCTGTTTGTGATCTTCGATATTGAGATCGTCTTTATGTTTCCCTGGGCTGTTGCATTCACGAGTCTCGGACTGGTTGGATTAGTGGAGATGATCCTGTTCATCGCCATTCTGGTGGTGGGGTTCTGGTACGCATGGAAAAAAGGGGCGTTGGAGTGGGACTGAAACCGAACCGTTGTTCGTCGTTCGTGAAGCGTGAAGCGCAAGCATGGCGCACGCTGCTTTCGACGAACGACGCTTCACGAACGACGAGATACGTATCATGAGTATGTTGGAGCGCCAGTTTGACGCGAACATCATCACGACGAATTTGGACGCGGTCGTCAACTGGGCCCGGAAGTCGGCGCTGTGGCCCATGACGTTCGGACTGGCTTGCTGCGCCATCGAGATGATCGCGAGCGTCTCCTCCCGATACGACCTTGACCGCTTCGGCGCCGGCGTCTTTCGCGCGTCGCCCAGGCAATCGGATCTCATGATCGTCGCAGGAACGGTCTCGCGCAAAATGGCCCCGGTTATTCGCCGGATTTACGACCAAATGCCCGAACCCCGCTACGTCATCTGCATGGGCTCATGCGCGACCTCGGGCAATCATTACAACAGCTACGCAGTCGTGCAGGGTGTGGATCAAATCATACCGGTCGATGTCTATGTACCTGGGTGTCCACCGAGACCAGAGGCCTTGCTGGACGGACTATTAAAGTTACAGGAGAAGATTCAGCGCGAGAAAGTCTTCGTGAAGTAGCTGACAGATACGCATGCTGACAAGCTGACAGGTAATATGCTCGCGCTTGTCAGCGACAGTAAGAACTTATGCAATCCCTCACTGAAACCTTACTCAAGAAGTTCCCGGAGGCGGTCCTTTCCGTCGATGTCGACACGGCCCGATCGGAAGTGACCGTCCATGTCGCTGCATCAAGAATCTTGGAGATCGCCCGGTTTTTGCACGACGACCCCGAGGCATGCTTTGACCACATCACCGACATCTGCTCCGCTGACTATCCATCCGATCAACAGCGGTTTGAAGTCATCTATCTCTTATTATCGCTTCCGCACGGCAAACGAATCCGCCTGAAAGCACGGGTCACCGAAGACAACCCGTCACTGGATTCCGTGACAAGCGTCTGGCGCGGCGCGACGTTCTTGGAACGGGAAGTGTACGACATGATGGGCATTCGGTTTACAGGCCACCCGGACCTGCGCCGCATCCTCCTGCCGGAAGATTATGCGGAAGGCTATCCGTTACGGAAGGATTTTCCGACGGAAGGCCGAGGGTGGCGCAGTCAGTTCGACTTTATCCCTCGCCTTGATGAACCGCCGGTCGAGCAAGTTGAAAGTGAAGTCTCTGAAGCCGAGAGGAAGCTGTTCCTGTTGAACCCGAACGGCTCTTCGTCAAACCGGCGGGAAGAACTGTTGTTGAACATGGGCCCACAACATCCAAGTACCCATGGAGTCGTGCGGGTTGTCCTGGAGCTGGATGGAGAACGGATCGTCAAGGCAACGCCGGATCTCGGCTATCTCCATCGGGGAGTGGAAAAACTGGCCGAAGGTCTGGCCTACATGCAGATCATCCCTCATACCGACCGCCTCGACTATGTCTGCGCGATGGCGAATAACTACGCCTATGTCCGGGCCGTTGAGAAACTCCTCGATATCACCGTGCCTGAACGAGCGGAGTATATCCGCACCCTGGTCGCAGAGATGCAGCGCATTTTGGGACATCTATTCTGGTTGGGCGCCCAGGCCTTGGATATCGGAGCCATGACGGTCTTCTTCTGGACGTTTCGCGAGCGGGAAACCTTGCTCGACATGTTCGAACGGCTGTGCGGCGCCAGGCTGACTTTGAATTATTATCGGATCGGCGGCGTAGATAGCGACTTCACTCCGGAATTAGTGGCCCGCCTGAAGGAGTTCTTGGAGACCTTCCCCCAGAAAGTGGATGAGTACGATTCGCTGCTCGCGAGTAATCGGATTTGGCTGGGACGAACGAAACATGTCGCGGTGATCTCAGGGGAAGATGCGATCAATTTCGGAATGACCGGTCCTACCTTGCGGGGATCCGGCGTGTCCTACGATGTGCGTAAACTCGAACCCTACGGGGTCTACCATAAAGTGGACTGGGACGTGCCGGTCGGGAAAAACGGCGACACCTACGATCGCTATTGGATTCGTGTCGAAGAGATGCGCCAGAGCGCGCGGATCATCTCGCAATGTCTCGACCAGATGCCGCCTGGACCCATCATCGCCGATATACCGCAATACATTCCGCCGCCGAAGCTGCAAGTGATGCGCGATATGGAAAGCTTGATTCACCATTTCATCATCTTTACACAAGGGTTCAAGCCACCGAAGGGAGAAACCTACTGCGCGACCGAAGCGCCAAAAGGCGAACTGGGATTTTTCATCATCAGCGACGGGAGCCCCCGCCCCTACCGGTTGAAAATACGGTCTCCTTCCTTCATTCATATGGGGGCATTTGACCATATGGCGCGTGGCTATTTGATTTCCGACATCATCACAATTTTCGGGACCTACGATGTGGTCATGGGGGAGTGTGATCGGTGAGACACGAGCGGCTGATATCCGGAGCTTGTCAGCTTGCCCCTTAGCGCACGTATCAGCACCAGGACTGTGGACGCATGACGTTCTTAGAAAAATATAAAGACGAAATCGCGGACATCCTGTCACGCTATCCGGTGATGCGCTCCGCGTTGATCCCACTCCTCTACGTCGCGCAGCGTGACCAGGGCTATGTGACCGAATCGGCCATGCAAGAGATCGCGCATTTGCTCAGGCTGACCCCTCCACAGGTCTATGAAACGATCACCTTTTACACGATGTTTAACCTAAAGCCGGTGGGCAAGTTCCACATTCAGGTGTGCAAATCTCTCATGTGCGCCCTCGTCGGCTCGGATACGGTGATCGAATGGATCAACGTGAAGCTGGGGATCGCCTCGGGTGAATCGACGGCGGACGGACTGTTCAGCCTCAGCGTGGTGGAATGTTTGGCCGCCTGCGGGACCGGGCCCATGATGCAGATCAACGAGGACTACTACGAGCAGCTGACCGAAGGTAAACTGGACCGAATTTTGGCCGATCTGCGATCGACCGGAACCAGTCCACTGAAGAGCGGGCCGTTTATGTGGCCGGAACCGACGCCCGCAGAGCGGGCGCGTGAAGCGTGATGCGTAGTTCGTCGTTCGCAAGTAAGGACGGTAAATTAGCTTTCGCTTCACATTTCACGAACGACGTTTCACGAGATTGATATGCCGAAACACGAACTCATTCTCCTGAAGAACATGATGCAACCCGGCTATACCGGGTCGCTGACCGACTATGAGAAGACTGGAGGCTACCAAGCCTTGCGCAATACGCTGGGGAAGATCGCCCCGGCAGATGTGACGACAATAGTCCGAAAATCAGGCCTTCGCGGTCGAGGTGGAGCAGGCTTCCCGACCGGTGTGAAATGGGGATTTCTGCCGAAAGACTATCAGGGTCCCCGGTATCTGTGCTGCAACGCCGACGAGAGCGAGCCCGGTACCTTCAAGGATCGACAGCTGATGGAGCGGGACCCTCATCAAGTCTTGGAAGGCATTGTGTTGGCCTGCTATGCCATCGGTTCGGAAACCGCCTACATCTATATCCGTGGAGAAATGGTCCTGGGCTCGAAGATCTTGGAACAGGCCATCGGCGAAGCGAGAGTCGCCGGATATATCGGGAAGAACATCCTCGGCACAGGTATCAACGTAGACGTGTGGGTGCATCGGGGAGCGGGGGCCTATATCTGCGGCGAGGAAACGGCCCTCTTGGAATCACTCGAAGGCAAACGTGGACTCCCTCGCATTAAACCGCCGTTTCCAGCCACGCATGGTCTCTACAATAAGCCGACCGTCGTCAACAACGTCGAGACGCTGGCGAACCTCCCCCACATCATCACCCGAGGCCCCGAATGGTTTGCGGCGATCGGGTCGCCGCCGAAGAGCACCGGCACCAGGGTCTTTTGTGTGAGTGGACATGTGAAACGACCAGGTAATTATGAAGTTCCGATGGGCATGACGGTCCGCGAATTGGTGTACGAGTATGCCGGCGGCATGCGGTCCGACAAACCGATGAAAGCGTTTATCCCCGGTGGAGCGTCGGCGCCCTTTCTGACGCCGGCCCATCTCGACGTGAAACTGGATTTTGAGCACGTTGCGGCAGCGGGATCAATGTTGGGGTCAGGGGGCGTGACGGTGATGGAGGAAGGCACCAGCATGGTCTGGGCCGCGCTTCGGCTCATGGAATTTTTCTACCATGAGTCCTGTGGAAAATGCAGCCCTTGCCGAGAAGGGAGTTCTTGGCTCGTCCAGACCATGCGCAGAATCTTTGCGAAACGTGGCCGGATGGAGGATCTTGAAACCTTGTTGGATCTATGCAAAAACATCGCAGGCCGTACGGTCTGTGCCTTCGGTGACGCAGAAGTCGCTCCGATTCAAAGCACGCTCAAACACTGGCGTCATGAATATGTCGAGTTGATCAATCAGGCCGAAGCCGCGAATTTAATCAGACCTGAACCGGTAGGAAGGCATTGATGGGAATCTGTCAATCTGATGATCTGTTGAGTGGAAGACATCCCTCAAATCCTCAGATCGACAGATAACAAAGTTCAACTATGCCTGAAACCACATCACAGATGATTCGTATCACGATCGACGGCATGACGGTCCATGTCCCCAAAGGGACATTGGTGATCGAAGCGGCGCGGCGCGTCGGTGTCATGATTCCGCATTTTTGCTATCACCCGAAACTCAAACCAGACGCCAACTGTCGTATGTGCCTGGTTGAAATCGAAAAGATGCCCAAGCTTCAAACCGCTTGCAGCACACCGGCCGACGAAGGGATGAACATACGCACCGCCACCACCGTGGTCAACGATGCCCATAAATCAGTGCTCGAGTTTATCCTTGCCAATCATCCGCTGGACTGTCCGGTCTGCGATCAAGGGGGGAAGTGCGACCTGCAAGACTTTTCGCACCAGTACACCGCCACCAGCCGGTTCGTTGAAACCAAGCGCATCTTCCAGAAGGAGTATTTCAGCCCCCTCATCGAAACACAGATGAATCGCTGCGTGCAGTGCCTCCGCTGCGTCCGATACTGCGATGAAGTCATGGACGTCAAAGCCTTGGCACCGGTCGGTCGCGGGACCATGACAGAAATCAAGTACTTCGGCTCTCACCCACTGGATTGTGAGTTCTGCGGCGGCTGCGTTCAGATCTGTCCGGTCGGCGCGATTACCAGCCGACTGTCCATGTACGAGTACCGTCCATGGATGTTGAAACGAGCCGAAACTATCTGCGGTTACTGCGGAGACGGGTGCCAGATCACGGTGCAGACCAAGGGGCAGGAACTTATTGAAGTGAACTCGGCGCATGGAGCGGGACGCAACAACGGCGACCTGTGCGCCCGGGGGTTTTTTGGATTCCATGCGGCCAGCGATCCACAGCGCCTGACCCATCCGCTGATTCGGCGCGATGGCAGGCTGATGCAAGCGACCTGGGAAGAAGCCCTGGAATACGTCGCCGGTCGTGTCGGAGAGATTACAGCCGCGTATGGAGGCCAGAGCGTCGGAGGTTTAATCTCGGGTCGTTGCACAAATGAAGAATTGTATCTGTTTCAGAAATTTCTCCGCATCGCTATTGGCACCAACCATATCGACAGCAGCGCGCGCTATGGCCATATCAATGGCCTGCAGGCCATGCGACTGGTGCAGGGAACACATCGGTGGACCGTCACCTTCGACGACATCCTAGACGCGGATGTTCTGATCCTCGTCGGGACGAATATTACTGAGACAAATCCCATCACAGGCCTCAAAGTGAAAGAAGCGGTGAAGAAACGCCAGGCGACACTGATTACGATTGAATCATTGGAGCCCGTCGTCGACACCATGAGCAACATCGCTAATCTCTCACACCATCATTTCCGTATTCCGACCAGCGACACCCACCATGCGATCGTCGGTCTGGTGAAGGCCGTCCTCGAACAGAAGTTGACACACCCAGACCTCGCGCAACGACATCCCACGTATTTGAGCGCCATGACGAGCGCACTACAACAGATCTCGTGGCAGGAGCTCCAGGCAGCGACCGGGATCGAGCCGGAGGCGTATGTGAGGGCAGCCAAAGCGGCGGCAGGAGCACGCCGGGTCGTGATCGTGGCCGGGCAGCTCTTGTTGCGAAGCGAACAGGGCTATAGTGGGTGTTTGAGCCTCTTCGATCTCCTTCTGCTGACAGGGAAGCTGGATGAGCCTGGCTGTGGATTTGCCCCGCTCGCCGAAGAAAACAACGACCAGGGCGCGGTCGAAATGGGAACCGCCACCGAATTTCTTCCCGGAGCACAGCCCATCACCAGCGACACAGAGCGCGAGAGGATTGCGAAACAATGGAACAGCGAACTTCCAACTGACAAAGGAGCGCCTCTCATCGAGATGTTGGAGCGAGCCCGCGCGAGGTCTCTCAAAGCCATGTTCATCGTCGGAGAGAATCCAGTCGGAAGCCTCCCTGCGGCGATCCATGCCGAGGCCTCGCTGCGCAATCTTGATCTCTTGGTATGCCAGGAGCTATTTTTAACGGAGACGGCCGCCTTGGCCCATGTCGTATTGCCGGCCGCGAGTTCCCTAGAAAAACATGGAACGTTTACCAATACCGAGGGACATGTGCAGGCTGTGCGTCCGTCGATCGAGCCCGTCGGAGAAAGTCGCCCAGACTGGGAGATCTTTTCCGCGCTTTCTATCTTATTGAACTCACCCATGGAGTATGCCGAGAGCAAGGAAATCCTGAAGGAAATTCGGAGCCTCATTCCTGGCTATAGCTCGCTGGGGCCCACACCGTTGCCGCCCAAAGTGGATCGCTCGGTCATGGACCGCTATCTCACCGATGGATATCAGCGTGACCTCGCAACGAGGTACCAACCGATCCCTCGCGCGCCAAGACCGGATGGAACCGTACGACTGGAATTGACACAAAGCCTGTTCCATTCTGGGAAATTATCCACCCGATCAAAGGGATTGTTACAAGTCGAAGGAAGCGGTCGGCTCCGTATCAGTCCATCTGACGCCGCGCGCTTTGCCCTGTCGGAGGGCGATCGTGTCCGCCTCTCCAGCACATCCGGGGAAATGACAACCGAGGTCAAAATTATGGAACGGGTCCCACAAGGAACGGCCTGGTTCCCGTATCACTTTGGTCAAGCGGCCGTCCAACTATTTGAATGCGCTATCGATCCGATCACCCATGTGCCGTCGTTTCGGACGGCGACGGTGTCCATGATGAAGGTAGCGTGATGCCGCTCGTTCAACACGGATCACTGTGCTAATCGAGGAGTCCTATCGTGACTGAATTCGGATTGCGTCTTGCTATCTCTCTGACCCAGATCGCCGCAGTCATGGGCATTGTGGTCATCACCGTACTCATCCTCACCCTTGCGGAGCGAAAAGTCCTCGGCTGGATGCAGGACCGCATGGGTCCGATGGAAGTGGGGCCCTACGGCATTCTCCAGCCGTTTGCGGATGCCATCAAACTCTTCTTTAAGGAAGACATTGTCCCCGCCGGAGCCAACAAGTTCCTGTTCACCGTAGCCCCGATACTCTGTCTCATTCCTGCTTTCATCGGATTTGCCGTCATTCCGTGGGGCCCCAATCAGACATTTGAGGTCGGCGGCATCACCGTAAGACCGTTTGTTATCAGCGACATCAATATCGGCATTCTGTACATCTTAGCCTTCGCGTCGCTCGGGGCCTATGGCATCATCCTGGGAGGATGGGCATCCAACAGCAAATACTCCTTGCTCGGTGGGCTACGATCGGCGGCGCAGATCATCAGTTACGAGCTGAATGTGGGACTGTCCATTGTCGGCGTGTTGATTCTGGGAGGTTCACTCAGCCTGGTGAAAATCACCGATGCCCAGGCCGGAGGATTTTGGCATTGGTATCTCTTCGCATTACCGGCTCCACAAATTTTTGCGCTTGTCGTCTACGTGATCTCATCGGTGGCGGAAACCAACCGGGTTCCGTTCGATCTGCCGGAAGCGGAGAGCGAGCTTGTCGCCGGCTTCTTCACGGAATACAGCGGCCTCAGATTCGCGTTCTTTTTCCTCGCCGAATACGCCAACATGGTGTTAGTGTCCTGCGTCGCGGCCGCGCTATTTCTCGGTGGATGGAACGCACCCTATCCTGGGACGATTATGGCGTTCATCGGCCTGCCGTCCCTGGCCTGGGTCGAGAACACCATGTGGTTTGCGGTCAAGACCTACTCGTTCTTGTTCCTCTTTTTCTGGCTACGCGCCACGTTGCCGAGACTGCGCTACGATCAGCTGATGCGATTCGGCTGGAAGGTGCTGTTGCCCATTGCGTTGGGGAACATCGTCGTAACGGCCCTTGCGGTGTTTTTCTTTCAATAGATGAAATAACAGACGAGATCCATATGGCATCTACGGCAACCACCAAGCGTTTGAACCTACATGAGTGGTTCAAGACAATCACGTTCTACGAGATTCTCGTCGGCATGAAGGCGACCTTGTCCCATCTCCTCAATTACCGTCCCGTGACCTTGCAATATCCTCATGAAAAACGCACGTTGCCGGACAATTATCGCGGTATGCTCGCGCTGCTCCGATACGATGATGGGACCGAGAAGTGCGTGGGATGCGACCTCTGTGAAGCGGCCTGTCCGTCGCGCGTCATCCGGGTCGTCAGCGCCGAAGTGCCGAGTGAGCCGACGAAGCGTTACTCAAAAGAATATTATATGGACATGACCCGGTGCTTGTTCTGCGGGATGTGCGTGGATGCCTGCCCCGTCGATGCGCTGGGCATGACGAGAGAGTTTGAATGGGCGGTATACGACAAGCGCCAGCTCCATCTGAACAAACAACAATTGCTCGCGATCGGCGACCGTTCGTTTCCAGTCCGCGAGAAACGTCTGGAGCTGCAACATCCAAACGTCGCGTTCTTCAACGTGGCATTCAAGCACGTGCCGCCAAAACCGGACTGACTGTCAAAGAGTACTCATCAGACGAGTAATGACTGCATCACCGTTGCGTTAGGCTAGCCCCGGTCGGCCGCTAACCCAGGAACCGTCCATGTCGCAGCTGTTTTTTGGATACTTCGCCGGGATGATCGTCATCACGTCCATTCTGGTGGTGGCATTGAGAAATCCTGTCTACAGTGCGCTTTCGCTCTTGGTCATGTTTTTCCATGTCGCGGGACTTTTCATCACACTCCATGCCGAGTTTCTCGCAGCCGTGCAGATTATCGTCTATGCCGGGGCCATTCTCGTGCTGTATCTGTTCGTCGTCATGATACTCAATGTCACGCAAGACGACCGTTACCATAGCCAATGGCGGATCGCAGGAGTAGTCTGCATTCCATTGTTCATTGAGTCTCTCTTGCTTCTCTCCGGCGGAGCCGGCGCCGTCAACACCGGAAGTCGATCGCTCCAATCCGGACCGTATGATGCTATCCCCACCGACAATACGTTGGCCATCGGCAAGACACTTTTTTCAACCTATTTATTCCCGTTCGAGGTGGCCTCCTTGGTGCTTCTTGTGGCAATGATCGGCGCCATCGTCCTCGCGAAGAAAGACATTGGCCAGCGTGAAACGTGAAGCGTATCTCGCAGAACGCATCATTCAGAAAGAAAGTGCGAGCACGGGGTTCTGGCTCTTGTCTCCCCACTTGATAACGCTTCACGCTTCACGAACGACGCTTCACGAGGACTAAAGAATGATTCCCATCTCGTACTACCTCATCTTGAGTGCCATCGTCTTCTTGACAGGCGTGGTGGGTGTGCTCATCCGGCGCAATATCATTGCCATTCTGCTGTCGGTGGAACTGATGCTGAACGCCACCAACATTAACTTCGTCGCATTCTCCGACCATCTGCAGGATCTTGGCGGTCAAGTGTTCGTCTTTTTTGCCTTAACGGTGGCCGCTGCGGAGGTTGCCGTCGGACTCGCGATTATCATCGCCCTGCACCGATCGAGATCCACGATCAATGTTGAAGAGTTCAACCTATTGAAATGGTAAAGGAGCCGTATCTCGTGAAGCGTCTCTCGTTCCTTCAATCCCGAGTTCCACGTTTCAAGTTCAACGTTTCACGTTGTGCGGAAACCAACGACTTGAAACCTGAAACATGGAACGTGAAACCGTCGGTCGATACCCTTCACGAGTAACGAACGACGAGGCACGATTTCTGATGCTGTACGCCCTTATCCCACTCCTTCCGCTGACCGCTTTTTTGATCCTTGGCTTGGCTGGCCGGCACATCAATGTCCGTGCTCACCTTGTTGCGGTTCCGGCGGTTATGTTGTCGCTCGCCTTGTCGATGGGGGCCTTTTTAGAAGTGGCTTCCGGCTCTGTCATTTCGTTTCCGCTCTATACCTGGTTGACATCCGGAACGCTGGACATTCACATCGGTCTTCATATCGACCGACTCACCGCCGTGATGCTCCTACTGGTCACCGGTGTCAGTTCGCTCGTACACGTCTATACCATCGGTTACATGCATGGTGAACCAGGCTATGCCCGTTTCTTCGGCTACATCGCCTTGTTTACCTTTTCCATGTTGATGTTGGTGCTGGCCGACAACTTATTACAGCTCTTCGTGTTCTGGGAAGCCGTCGGACTCTGCTCGTATCTGTTGATCGGGCACTGGTACGAGCGTGCTTCTGCGTGTGCCGCCGCCACCAAGGCCTTTCTGGTCAATCGTGTAGGAGACTTCGGATTCATGCTGGGCCTTCTGCTCGTCTGGTACAGCTTTGGATCGCTGAACTACCTTGACATCTTTCCTGCTCTCCATGAGGCGACTGATGTGACGATGAACCTCCTCGGCCCTTTCGGTGGAACATGGGAGGTTTCGGTCTTCACGCTCATCGCACTCTTACTCTTCACTGGTGCGATCGGTAAGTCTGCCCAAGTTCCGCTCCACGTCTGGCTGCCTGATGCGATGGAGGGACCGACACCGATTTCGGCCCTCATTCACGCCGCCACAATGGTCACCGCCGGCGTCTTCATGGTGGCGCGTCTCGCCCCGATCTATAACCTTTCACCAACCGCGATGAGCGTGGTCGCGATTACAGGGGCGGCAACGATGGTCCTCGGCGCCACGATCGCGTTGACTCAGACCGACATCAAACGGGTCGTCGCGTATTCGACGGTCAGTCAGCTCGGGTACATGATCATGGCGTGCGGACTTGGGGCCTATGCGTCCGGCATGTATCACTTATTGACGCACGGCGCGTTCAAGGCCTTGCTGTTTTTAGGCTGCGGCTCTGTGATTATTGCCCTGCACCATGAGCAAGATATGAGGCACATGGGCGGTCTCAAAGACAAGTTACCGATCACCTACTGGACGTTTGTGGTTGGCTCGCTAGCGCTTGCCGGCTTTCCTCTGACGGCCGGCTTCTTTAGTAAGGATGACATCCTCGTGTCCGCCTGGTCGTCAGGCAACCTTGGCCGGACACTGACGCTCCTGGGTCTGCTGACGGCGCTCCTGACCGCCTTCTACAGCTTCCGGCTTGTATTCGTGACCTTCTGGGGAACGTCCCATGTTGATCCGCACCATGCGGAGCACCTCCACGAGCCCTCACGGACAATCACAACACCGCTCATCATTCTCGCAGTTTTGAGCATTCTGACTGGTTATCTCGGCATCCCATCTTTCCTAGAACCCATTTTTTCAACCGGGGGTGAACCCGCCGTCCCTCATGGCTCGGATGGGCTCATAATTATGGCAGCGGCGACAGCGATGGGTCTGATCGGCATGGCCGCCGCCTATTATGTGTATGTACTCAACCCGGATCTTCCGGAACGCTTGGCGCGACAGTGGGGCAGTCTCTATCGGGGCTCGTTGAACAAGTGGTATGTCGATGAGGTTTACGATTGCCTATTCGTACGACCAACACTTGCGGCAGCCTCCAAACTCTGGAAGCACGTTGATGTCCACGTGATCGATGGAACCGTTAACGGTATCGCGCGCGCTATCACCTGGTGGGGATGGCTGTTACGACTGGTCCAGAGTGGGCAGACCCAGCACTATGCCTTGGCGATGGCGGTGGGGATCGTCGTGTTAACGGCGTATCTCCTTCTTTGAGAGACCACGGATACGTAGACAGATTGACGTTGCGATGACTGATTTCACACGTTGCCGTTTGTGTTTGGCATCACTGATGTAGGAGTCCCGATGACCGGCTTTCCGTGGCTCACATTACTGGTGGTCCTCCCGTTGGCCGGGGCCATTGCTGTCTTTGCGGTGAAGGAGCGCTCCGTCAAGGTTACGGCTCTCGCTGTAGCCATAGCAGACCTCCTGATCTCACTCCCGCTCTGGTGGTTGTTCGATGCGTCATCCGGTGAGATGCAGTTCATGGAATCGGCGCGGTGGATCCCATCGCTGTCCATCAATTATCGGCTTGGACTGGATGGAATCAGCCTCCCGCTCGTTCTCATGACGACGGTCCTGATGCCGCTCTGCATCCTGATCTCATGGCACTCCATCGAGATCAGAATGCGGAGTTTCATGGCCATGCTGCTCATCATGGAAAGCGCCATGATCGGCGTGTTCACCGCGCTGGATTTCGTGCTGTTCTATGTCTTTTGGGAAGCGATGCTGATTCCGATGTACCTGTTGATCGGGATCTGGGGTGGGCCGAATCGTCTCTACGCCGCGATCAAATTCTTGCTCTATACTCTCGCCGGCAGTGTCTTGCTACTGGTCGCGATCCTAGTGCTGTATTTCCAGGGCGGCCATACGTTCGATATTGTTCAATTGAGTCAAGGCACCTATTCCAATTCGTTGCAATTCTGGCTCTTCCTCGCGTTCTTTGCCGCATTCGCCGTCAAAGTTCCCATGTTCCCCTTCCACACCTGGCTGCCAGACGCGCACGTGGAGGCACCCACAGCCGGCAGCGTCATCCTCGCCAGCGTCCTGCTCAAAATGGGCACCTATGGGTTTCTACGTTTCAGCCTGCCGATGTTGCCTGACGCCTCTCAAGCGTTTACGCCAGTGATGGTGGCGCTCTCCATTGTTGCCATCATCTATGGGGCCTACATGGCACTCGCTCAGTCCGACCTAAAAAAACTCATCGCCTATTCGAGTGTGAGCCACATGGGATTTGTCACGCTTGGCCTCTTTATGTTTAATATTCAAGGAATCGAAGGCGCCGTCATGCAGATGGTGAACCACGGCATCACCACTGGTGGACTCTTTCTCTGCGTTGGAATGATTTACGAACGCACCCATAGCCGACAGATCGCCGACAATACTGGACTCACCAAGCCGATGCCACGGTATGCGACCTTCCTCGTCATTTTTTCATTGTCTTCATTGGGGTTGCCCGGCACGAACAGTTTCGTCGGAGAGTTTATGGTTCTTGCAGGCGCCTTCCTCTGGAGCAAGATCGCCACGGCCTTTGCGTTGTTGGGAATTATCCTGGCGGCAGCCTACTTGCTCTGGATGGTCCAACGTGTCGCCTTCGGCGTCCCCGATCCGCATATGCTCCCGAAGCTTCGCGATGTGAACCTGCGTGAGATGATCACCGTGGTGCCACTGGTCGTCTTGATCTTCTTGATCGGGCTGTTCCCGAACCCCATCCTGACTCGCATGCATCCCAGTGTGGAGAAAGTCATCGCGCGCGCCTTCCCGCCGTCGACTGAGCACGGGTCAGCCATGCGCCAGGCTGACCCGTTCTCTCCAACCGTGAAGCGGATCACCTCACCGACTGGACCAGCGTTTGGGCAAGGGGCGCAGGTCTCGCCGGAGGGCCAACCGCAATGACCTTTTCAGCGGCAGATCTGTTTCTCGTTCTCCCAGAATTGTTGGTCGTCACGGCAGCCTGCATCGTGTTCGTGCTCGATCCGGTGCTGCGGGCATCCGACAAAGACGGCTTGGTCTGGCTGAGCCTGGGAACACTGGCCGTCTGCATGGGGTTGACGGCGTCCCAGATACAGGCTCCCGCCACAATCTTTAGCGGACTCGTCGTCATCGATGCGTACGGAGCCTTCTGGAAACTGCTCCTCTACTTCGTCACCGGCCTGACCATTCTCCTCTCTCATTCCTACTTGAAGGAAGAGCAGCTGTACTTCGGCGAATATTACGGCTTTGTCTTGCTCGCCCTCTCCGGGATGATGGTCATGGTCTCGTCGGCTGATTTATTGACCCTCTATCTGGGCACCGAACTGATGTCCCTCTCGCTGTACGTCATGGCGGGCCTGAAGCGATCGGAACCTCGCTCATTGGAGGCCTCAGCCAAGTATTTCGTGTTGGGGGCTTTCTCCTCTGGAATCCTCCTCTACGGCATCTCCCTTCTCTATGGAGCGACCGGAAGCACCAGACTTCCGGAGATCGCCGCAGCGATCTCCGGCCGTAACCTGGACGATCCGCTCTTGTTGTTTGCCACGATCCTGCTCACGGTTGGATTCGGGTTTAAACTCGCCGTGGTGCCGTTTCACATGTGGACACCGGATGTCTATCAAGGCGCGCCGACCTCCGTCACCGCCTTCATGGCGGTCGCATCCAAAGCCGCAAGCTTCGGCGCATTCCTCAGAGTGTTCATAGAAGGGCTGGGTGGTCTGAAAGCCAATTGGTCTGCGATGTTCCTCCTGCTTTGCCTTGCTACCCTGATCTTGGGCAATGTCCTCGCACTGGTGCAGACGAATGTGAAACGCATGCTGGCCTACTCAAGCATTGCCCATGCCGGCTACGCGTTGATCGGTGTGGTTGCAACGGGACACATGGAAAACTCGTCCGGTATCGCCAGCGTACTGCTCTATCTCACGCTCTACGCATTCATGACGTTTGGCGCGTTCGCCATCGTCGCCATGCTTCGCAAGGGCGGGATCGAGGGAGTAGACATCGAAGATTTCACCGGTCTTGCCAAACGACATCCTGTGGCTGCACTGCTCATGTTGATCTTTATGGTCTCGCTGGCAGGCATTCCTCCGACCGCAGGGTTTATTGGAAAACTGTATGTCTTTATGTCGGCAGTGGAAGCGGGCCTGCCCTGGTTGGCTGCCGTGGCGCTCATCTTTGCCGTCATCTCAGCCTATTATTACCTCAGGCTGGTGATGGTCATGTATATGCGCGAGCCGAGTGACCTGTCGAGCACGAGCCCTCGGATGGTCATGTCACCGGCTCTCTCTATCGTGCTGGCCTGCGCGGTGGCCGGGGTGGTGATCTTTGGGATCTACCCCAACCCACTCGTGAACTTCGCCATGCACGCGGTATCGGCGCTCAAGTAAGACCGTTGTGGTTTACCGATCCGCGTGCGGAGCATCATGACCGTCCTCCGCTTTCTGAGCGAGACATTGACCACCTTCTTGCGCCAGGGCTGCCCGAGCCTGGCGGCAGCCTTGGCCTTTTTCTCCTTACTCTCGCTCTTTCCTCTCGTCTTTCTTCTCCTGTATGGGATCAGCTTCCTGGTCAGCCAAAACATCATCGGCGAGCAATTCATCCTGAGCTTCCTGAAGGGTTTTCTGCCGTCATTGGGTGAACGATTGGCTGAAGAACTCCATCGGATCAGCGTATTAGAAGGTGTGCGCTGGCTGGTATTGCTGTCCTTCTTCTGGTTTGGAGGGCTCGTCTTTTACGAGCTCGACTATGCACTCAACGTGGTATTTGAAAGCACCCAAAAGCGTCACCCGTTGATTTCTACCGCGATCTCCATAGCCCTGCTGGGGTCGACAGGATTTTTATTGTTCCTCTCCTATGTCGCCACGCAGACCATCGCCTTTTTGACGGCCTATGCCCCGAAGCTGTGGGGGCTCGATCTCGTCGCCCTTGCCGCCCACGATTTTCATCTCACCTACACGCTCCCCTTTTCCCTGGCATTCCTGACGGTGAGCCTGCTGTACCGCCTGGTGCCTCGCCGCCGCCCACGGTGGAGCCACGCCATGGCAGGCGCGCTGACGTTCGGCCTGCTCTGGGTTTTGGCGAAGTTGCTGTTCGTCAGCTACAGCGACTATGCCACGGTGTACGCCAGGCTTTATGGATCGTTACTCGAGGTCGTGCTCTTATTACTCTGGGTCTATTATTCCGCCGGGCTCTTGCTGTTTGGTGGGATTATCGCCCGCAAGCTACAACAGGTCGCCCGTTTGTCACAGGCGCCCGCTGACAGTGGCTAGCCGAGACGGTGGAGCGTGATGACCGATGGTGCATCCCGCGACTTAGCGGCTGGGAGAGCCCCGGAGCTGAAGATAACGCACGATGGCTGAATGGGTAACAAGTCCGACCATTTCTCCATCCTGCATGACCACTAAGCGACCCCACCCTTCACAGGCCATACGCTCCAGCGCATGCATCACAGGAATATCCGGCTCAATCACTAACGATTCCGAACGGGGGCGCATCACCTGCTCGACCCTGCGCCAGGGCCACAGCGACGGCGGAACGCTCTGAATCTCAACCGTGGTGATGAGTCCCACCAGTCGCCCATCCTCTAACACTGGGAACCCGCCGTAGCCATAGGATTGGAAGTGCTGATTCACCGCCACATCCAACGTGCAATGCGACGGAATCGAGGTGACCGTCGTCGCCATGACATCCCGAATAGGGACCGTCGCCAGGGCCTGACGCATGACCGCATGGCGTCGACTCGCCAGGGCTGCAGAGAAGAGAAACATGCCGATGACGACAACCCACCCGCCGTTCGATGCCATCGACGTGGGCAATCCGCCGCTCGCGGACCCGTACAGCATGACAAGGCCCGCCAGCCCAAGCATCACTCCAAACCCAAGGCCGACCCCTGCGGCTTGTTTGGTCGCTCGATAAAAATTGTTTCCCCATGCCCAGAGTCCCGCACGTAACATCCGTCCGCCGTCTAGTGGGAAACCTGGAATCATATTGAAGATCCCGATTTGCATATTCACGAAGCCCAGCAAGGCCCCAAGCATGATCCACCCCTGGAGACCATGTTGCCGTTGCATCGTCTCCGCCAGCTCCACAACCACAAAGCAAAGACCGCCGATCACAAAGCTGACCGCCGGCCCGGCCAACGCGATGAGGAATTCAGCGCGGGGTGTGGGGGCTTCCTTCCGCATGTGTGCCACGCCGCCAAAAATAAACAGCGTAATCTTTTCAATCGGAATGCGGTAGTACAACGCAACGTAAGAATGGCCGAGCTCATGCAAGAGCACGGAGACGAATAATAGGATTGCTGCGAGCCCCCCCATAGCCCAATACCGTTCTGGAGTGAGCCCTGGCAAATTGTCCGGTAGATACCCAGTCGAGAGTGACCAGGTGACCAGGAGAAACACCACGAACCATGACGCATGGACGCGGATTGGAATTCCCAACGCGCGGCCGATTTCCCAGGAAGGTACCTGCATTGACAACACCGTACCAGCGGAGTACGCAAAGGGTCAATTCTTCTCCACCGGTTCAGGTATACTAGCCCCTATGCGACGACACGTTCTGCGACGCCTGCTGATCGGCGTACTGTTAGCCGCAACTCCAGGGCCATTCGTTCCAGTAGACGGTGTGGCTCAAGTGATCAAGTCCGGTCCACGAATCTGCCCGGGCGTGGCGCTGACGTTCGATCTCTGTCCCGTGCGCAAGGGGTCCGGCTACGATCAGCCGTTGATGGACTATCTCATCGCACACCGGATCCCCGCCACATTCTTCATGTCCGGCAAGTGGATGGCCAAACATGAGCCAGAAGTGGACCATCTGCTAGGCATGGACTTTTTCGAAGTCGGGACGCATGGTGACGTCCACGCCCACCTTCCTATGCACGATGCCGATGAACAACGCACGGAGATCCTTGGCCCCGTGAAAGTCCTGCAAGACCAATATGCCCATACGGCAACGTTGTTTCGGCCACCGTACGGCGAATACAACGACGTGACCGTTGCCGTGGTGCAGATGCTCGGTCTGCAGTTCATCCAATGGGATATCGAATCGGGCGATCCAGATCCGACACTCTCGGCAGAACACATCTTGGCCAGAGTCACCAAGCGGACCAAGCCCGGCAGCATCATCGTCTTCCATGCGAACGGCAAGGGTAAACAGACGCGGCAGGTGATCGAGCAACTGGCAACAAAGGTGTTCCCTCAGAAGGGGCTCAAACCCATGACCGTCAGCGAACTGTTGAATTGTCAGTCTTTGACTCCATGAGCCAGCCAGTCATCCGGACGATGCAGGCAGACGATCGGGAAGCCGTGGTTCACCTCCTGGGCGAATCCGATCCCTGGAAGACACTCGGTTATACAAAAGATGATTGGAACCGCATCTTTTGTCCGACGCCTCAGGGACGAGACTGCTACGTGGCGGAACTTGACGGACGAGTGGCAGGCGTCGCCATCGTGAAGCAGAAGTTTCTCCTGGGCGATTATTTGGAACTGTTAGGCGTGGCTGAATGGGCTCGTCAGAAGGGAGTCGGTGGGCAGCTGTTGCGGCACATCGAGGAGCTCGTCTTTGAGCGGACCAAGAACCTCTTTGCCTGCGTGTCGGACTTTAATGAGTCCGCGAGAGCCTTCTACAAGAGACACGACTATCAAGAAATCGGGCCTATGCCTAACTTCTTGATACCAGGGAGCGCGGAACTGTTGTTGCGGAAGACGGCGGGGCCTGTCAGAAGAAGAGGTCAGTAGTCATTGGTCATCGGTCAATGGTACATTCCAAACAGCAATCGCTCTTTTCATGACTATTGACCAATGACTGATTTGCGAGTCAAAAAACTCCTCCACACTCGCATGCGGGTCAGCGACTTGGATGAGACCATCCGGTTTTACACGACCGTCTTGGGCCTCGAGGTGATTGAACGGAAAACCTCCCCGCGCGGCTCACACCTCGCTTTTCTCAAGGTACCCAATAGCGACGAACTGATTGAACTAACCAGTTTCCCCCCAAGTGGGCCGGTGAAAGTTCAGGAAGATCTCGTTCATCTAGCCTTTGAAGTTGAGAGCCTCGACGAAACGATCGCCTCGCTTCAGGCACAGGGTGTCACGATCACCGATGGCCCCACGACAACCTCCTCCGGAAGCCGCTTCATCTTCATTGATGCTCCCGACGGCTATGAGATTGAGCTCATCGAACGCCGAGCAGGAGTGATGATCGTCTAGCTTCCAACACATACAGACTCCCCACTTTCATGCTCCACGCACATTGACGATGTGACTCCCTCCGAAGTACCTTCTTCTCATCAACATACCGTGTGAATTTTCTGAATCAGGAGGACCGCTGAGATGAAGAACGGGTTTTTCCGAGGACATGGGCTTGGTAACGATTATCTCGTGATGGATCCCAAAGACCTGACGTTCAAGCTGACGCCAAAGACCATCAAAGCGATTTGCGATCGGAACTGGGGGCTCGGCAGCGACGGGATTTTGGCGTTGGTTTCGTCAAGGAAGGCTGACTTCGGCTTGCACATTTTCAACCCGGACGGTAGTGAGGCGGAAAAGTCAGGGAACGGCCTCAGAATCTTCGCGCGCTATCTCCACGCGACCGGTAAAACAAAGAAAAAGCGCTTCACAGTCGAGACAAAGGGCGGACTGGTCAGCATTGACCTGCAGGTAGACCGGCATGGCGATGCAGCCACTGCGACGGTCGAGATGGGGATTGCCACGTTCAAGCCGGATGCGCTCCCCTGTTTACTTGACGTGCCCGAGTTGATTCAGCAGCCGATCGAAGCTGCAGGCCGCTCGTTGATTTTTACTGGCGTGAGCGTCGGCAATCCCCATTGTGTCGTCTTCAAGCCAACCGGAGAATCTTGGTCACGGGAAGAACTCTTGGCGCTTGGGCCAGCCCTGGAACACCACAAGTTGTTTCCTAAACGGACGAACGTGCAGCTCGTCGTTCCAACCGGACGTAACGCAATCTTCATTCTGATTTGGGAACGTGGCGCCGGAGAAACGCAGGCCTCCGGCTCGTCCTCCTGTGCGGCAGCCAGCGCGGCGGTGCGCCTGGGATTAGTCAAGAGCCCCGTCACCGTGAAGATGCCAGGGGGAGTGCTGAATATTGAGGTGGCTCCGGACTTCAGCCTGACCATGAAAGGGCCGGTGGCCGAAGTCGCGCGAGGGACATTAAGCCCGTCGTTTATCCGGGGATTGAAATAGCGAACTATTGATCGTTATAGCCAACCGACAGAAAGCTCCGGTGTACTCCTGGTATTCTTACGATGATACATGACGATTGACGCATGACGATCGACGTGCTCCAGTCCAAACTTGCCCATCTGCCCGGTAGCCCAGGCGTCTACCTGTTCAAGAACGAGCAAGGAGAAATCATATACATCGGAAAAGCCGCAGTGCTCGCCGACCGCGTCCGATCCTATTTCCAGAAGGGCTCAGACCATAGCCTCAAGACCAGCCTTCTCGTCAGCCACGTCACCGACCTAGAGACAATGGTGACCCGATCGGAGCTCGAAGCTCTGATTCTTGAGAGCAACCTAGTCAAACGCCACAAACCCCGCTTCAACATCGTGTTGCGGGACGACAAGCAATATCCCTATGTGCGGCTGCCCATCAAAGACGATTTTCCCCGACTCTCGATCGTGCGCCGTGTACAAAAAGATGGCGCCCTCTACTACGGCCCCTATACCCCGGCGAATGCGCTCCGGGAGACGTTGAAAGTCATCAAACACGTCTTCCCGCTCGCCACGTGCACGATCGACATCGACGGGACCGCTGACCGTGCCTGCATCGAGTTTGAGATCAAGCGGTGCATGGCACCCTGCACCGGCCATCAGTCGAAGGAGGAGTACCATCAGATCGTCAAACAGGTCCGCCACTTTCTCGAAGGCCGGGATCATGAGTTACTGGACGATCTCCGTACCCGCATGGAAGCGGCGGCGGAACGGGAGGAATTCGAAGAAGCGGCCCGGCTGCGGGACCGCCTCTTCAAAATCCAACGCATGCTGGAAAAGCAGCGGATCACGCAGACCTCGGCAACTGATCAGGACGTAATCGGCTTGGCCAGACAGGGTTCGGCAGTGGACCTGCAGATTCTGTTCGTGCGCGGCGGCTTGCTGATCGGGCGGAAAGATTTCTTCTGGCCTCAGTCGGCGGATGCCCCGGACGAGGAACTGGTCCGCTCCGCGATTGAACAATTCTATAACAAGGACGGGCAGCCGCCCAGAGAAGTCCTCGTCCCGACGGATCTCGAAGACACCGCACTGATTCAACAATGGCTCTCCGGCAAGCGAGGAGAATCCGTTCATGTACGTTCGCCTGAGCGAGGCGCCAAGCATCAGTTGGTCCTTTTAGCCGAGGAGAATGCGGCTGCGGCTGTCGCCGATCATTTGCGCGATGAGGAACGTGACCGGCAAGCGGGCGAGGAACTGAAACGGCTGCTGAGACTGGAACAGGCTCCGCGTCGGATCGAAGGATTCGACATCTCGAATACGATGGGCAACGACTCCGTCGCCTCAATGGTTGTGTGGGAAGACGGACAGATGAAGAAGACGGACTATCGGCGGTTCAAAATCAAAACGGTCGAGGGGGCCAATGACTTCGCCAGCATGAAAGAGGTGGTTACGCGTCGCTACGGACAAGAAGAGAGCCTGGCTCAACCGGATCTGATTCTCATCGACGGCGGGTTAGGCCAACTGGCTGCCGCGCTGGAGGGCCTCAAGGAGGCTGGCCAACCAGGTTTGCCGATCCTTGGACTGGCTAAGGCCCGAGGCGACAAGGAGGAGCGTATCTTCTTGGCAGGGAGAAAAAACCCGATTGTCCTCAGAGCCACCTCTCCGGCCACCCATCTGTTACAGCATATTCGCGACGAAGCGCATCGCTTCGCGATTACCTTCCACAGGAAGCTGCGTGGCAAATCACTGGTCAGTTCAAAACTGGATCAGGTCATTGGGATCGGGGAGATTCGGCGCAATCAACTCCTAGAGAAATTTGGCAGCCTCGATAACGTGGTGTCCGCCAGCGACGAAGCCCTACAGGAGGCCGGACTCAATGCGGAAACCGTGTTGAATCTCCGTCGGGCACTTGAACAGTAGTAGTCATCGGCTTTCATTCGTTGCCTAAAATAGATACCGGAAACTGAACGTCCCCAGATGTACGAATGCGTGGTAGGTCCCATCCACCGTCGGATTTTGGTTACCGGCCACCGTGCGTGATTCGTAGAACCACTCCTGATAGGCAAGATCGAGACCGATTCCTTTCGGCCACAAGGCTGACTCTCCACTGCAAGGAATCATGCCTAGAAAACGTCCAGAGCCCTTACACAGAAAGCCCACGCCAAGAGATAGGGTATGAGCCGGCAATGAAATGATGCCAGGATTAAAGGTCCGATCGGGAACTGGATCTTCCGTGTAAGTATAGCCGGACCGAGCTGCGACCTCCCAGTTCGGCAACCAGCGTGGATTGAGCCACTTATACTCGGTTCCGAGTGCAATCACCGCCACATTCTTCCATTGTTGTGGTTGGGGGATTGTGGCTCCATTGGACAGTCGTACATCGAGATTCCGGTTTAAGCTCCACCCCACATACTCAACATCGACTTCAACTTTCCATTCTCGCTCTGGCGATCGAATCGGCCAGACGGCGAGAGCTCCAGTCACCATTTGTGGCAACACCAAGTCCGTGGAGGCGTCGGCCACCTTCCCTCCGTTGACTAACAACGACCCATTTAACGGTAACACCGCTTGACTGCGATAGACCAACCCGATTGAGACAATCGGTTTCCCGGCTTCGTTCCTGAATGGAGTATAGAGCAGACTGGCAGTCACTCCCGCTCCAGTCCCTCTCCCGTTCAATTCGATGGATGCCCCCGCTGGAATTCCAAGAGCGCCTGCACTGATCTGTTTCTGCTCGACATGCCCCTCCCCAAGAAAGCTGGCGAAGGTATAAATATCGGCGCTCACACCGACGGAGAGCGCATCGCTTATCCGATAGGCAATCGTGGGTTTGATGGCGATCAGCGGCAACTCCGCTGACGTGACCGCAGTATTGAACGGAGCGTCAATCGGGTAGCGAGTTCTTAAGCCAAACGGCGATGTCAGCCCCAAACCAATGGTCACAGCGGAAAAACGAGGTGCGCCGAGTGCTCCAAGGTTGGCGCTGAGGTACGTGTGCCCGGGTGGAGGGAAGCTGACGCTGCCCCCGAAATCGCCTCGAGTATCAACTCCGGAAATGCTCTTCGCCTTAATGGAACCAACAAGTAATGCGATCCCGAATACTCCCTGGATACCAGAGACTTGAGTAAGGCCAGCAGGATTATATTGAATAGCTGAGGCATCGTCCGCCTGGGCTGCGAATGCATTCCCTTGAGCTGCGGCGACAGCCCCCTGTGGTTGAAACCTCAGTGCTTGAGCGGTTGCGCGTACAGGGATCAGAAACACCACCACCACTACGACCATCACCCCAGCTGCAACCCTATTATGAGAAAGACAACCTGATGAAGTAAGCTGAAGCATAGCTATGCTCGCTACTTGCTGTTTTTCCCCCTCCGACCTTGCGAGACCAATACTCTACTTCATCGTCATAGGTATAGATCCGTATGGACCTAGTTGGTAGGCCCTATCAAAACTTGTTTCATTTTTCTATAATGTTCTCCAAATTTCGACGCTGCACACATTTGGAGGCTCCCTATGGCACAGGTGGTACAGGCTGAAAAAAACAAGCGCCCTTTCCCCCGCCAACTTTTCGAAGCCCTTTCACAAACTGAATGTACGGCGTTTGTCGAAGCACTCCATTACACGGTTGAAGCGGACTCTACCGCTGATGTCAAAGAGGCGCTGCTCCAGTTTCAAAATTTGTTCCCTTTTACGCGAGTGATTGGTGGCCTCGCTCGCCTTACAGCCAACGGTAGTTTTGACGGGTTTACCAACGTCGTCAATGTTAGCTACCCCGAGGAATGGATTCGACTCTACTGGCAAAACGGGTATTTTGAGGTTGATCCGGTCTTTCAGACCGCTCTGCAAAAACCAGGCACCCAACATTGGGGGTCTACCTATCAACAAGCAAGCTCTCCGAAGCAACAAGAATTCATGGCCGCGGCAAAGGAGTTCGGGCTGGGAGATGGAATTACGACCGGATCCGCCGATCCTGCATGCGGAATCGCGACCTTCTGCTCCTTTGCTTCCGCCGACAGCGTGGATGCTACGCGATATGTGCCGCTCATTGAGTATTTCGGATACTATGTTCATCTGGCGCTCTTACGCACGGCCCCTGCAAAGGCCCAATCAATGGATCGCTGTGTAAAGCGGTTAACGCTGAGGGAGTTGACGATTCTGAACTGGGTCAAGAATGGCAAGACGAATTGGGAAATTGCCCAAATTATGGGCGTGACAGAACGTACGATCCGATTCCACGTCGAGAGCATCTTTTCTAAGCTTGATGTCACATCACGGTCTCAGGCTGTTGCCACTGCCATTGAACATGGCTTGCCGAATGTGGTCTAGGCGCTCCACATGACCTTCCTGAAGCAGCGCTATACCGCTGCGTCACATGTCACACCAACGCTGGTACAGCCTGGCTGAAGGTCGAAGTTCGCCCTGTCACCACGGTGCCTGCTGGGGTCGTCAGCGTAGAGATCCACTCAAGAAACTCCGGCCGCCTTTGCCCATTCTCTTCGTCAAATCGAACCATGTCGTAGATCGCCGCGACCGCTCCGACTTCGGCAGGCGGCAGCTTCACGACGGGACCGACCGGCTCACAAGGAAAACCGAGCATGCGAAGGGCTCGCAAGAACCGATGTTCAACTTCGAGGTAATAGTACCGAATCTCGTTTTCCACGGCCCATTGGTAAATCCCTTTTAACACTCCCAGCATGATTCGGCTTGAAAGCTTCGCATCTCGAATGTCCGGATTGACGGCAAGCCTCGTGATTTCAGCCGTATCCGGGGCTTTCCGTATGGCATACCCCGGGTGAAGCAGCGCTCCGAATTCATGCTCCAACATGAATTTCCCCGAGTGAGGAATGAGGCGCGCCATGCCGAGTAGCATCCCGTCGTAGCCAAAGACTCCCACCGTCACACCCCAAAGATCATACATGTCCATCTCTTGACCATCCTCTGTCGGTGGCACCCATTGTAACTGCTCTGCAAAGACGCGATGCCGCAACCGATAGGCCTGCGCCAATTCCTCTTTGGTCTCGAGCGTCTTGACCAGAAACTCGCCCTCGACAAACTCCACGCCTCGCAGCTCAATCGCTGACATTTCTCGCATGACCGCCTCCTTATGTAATAGGGCTGAAATAGGGCTGATTGACCAGGATAAGGTGACGGATGGTTCCACTTCAGGACACAAACGTCACCTGGCGTGTCCGCCAGGTGATTTGCTAGTCTCTCTCGCGTACAAGATCCACGTAGCATCCACGCTTAAATAGGATTGCGAATTATTTTGATCGTAAAAAAGGAGGAACAGGCGTGACTCAAAGTAAGACCAGTTTTCAATTGCTGGACGGTGGACTTCTCTCCAGATCAACATTGTCGACAGCTCGGTCGGTACGACCACCGACGGACTCTCTCGACCTCTACGGATTGAAGCCTTGCGAAGGCGAGTTAACAACCGCCTTCAAAGCGACGGAAAGCCGGTTGAGCAAACTCCTGGAAGATCGGAGCCGTATCGGGCGAGATCTGCATGATTCCGTGCTGCAATCGCTGTATGCCATTGGGTTGAACATTGAAGCGGCTCGGCGGGGCCGGAACGACCAGACGGTCCAACGAAAAGAAACTGACGACCGGATGATTCTCCAGATCAATCAACTGATTCATGAGGTCCGTGGCATGATCCGAGAGTTAGAGTCGGGGAGCGTTCAAGAGTTTGACTTGTCATCGGAGCTCTCCGCGTTATGCACGACCTACGAGCAAGCGGGGCGGTTATCCGTCAAGCTGGAGATCCAACGTAGCGCCATCGAGGTGCTGACGCACGAGGAAGAGCGCGAAATCCTGAATATCGTGCGTGAAGCACTCAGCAATTGCGCGCGGCACGCCGCCGCAACCCGTGCGGCCATCTCGATCCGCATGCGAGACGCGAGAGTTCGGGTGAGCATCCATGACAATGGCATCGGATTTTCAGCGGCTGGGCAGCCGCGAGGATATGGGCTTGCCAACATGGAGGCTCGAGCAAAGCGACTCGGTGGGGCCTTACGGATTCAGTCTAAGGCAGGAGCAGGGACGCACGTCATCGCAGAATTTTCTTTGGAACCTGAGTTGACATCCATATGAAACCATCATTGACCAGCATCGTTCTTATTGACGACCATGAGATGGTCCGTCGAGGCTTACGTGCGCTGCTTCACCTTGAACCCGATATGACAATCGTCGCAGAGGCCGGGACTGTGGCGGACGGCGTCGCAGCCGTTGAGCGTCTCGCCCCTCACATGGTGTTACTCGACGTAAAACTTCCGGACGCCTCGCTGACCGAAGCCTGTCGACGGCTTCTGGCCATAGCACCAAAGCTTCGGATCCTCGTCCTGACCAGTTACGCCGAAGATTCCACGGTGATGGCTGCCGTCCAAAACGGGGCCCACGGATACGTACTCAAGGATATCCGAACGGATGAGCTGCTTCGTGCCATTCGTACGGTCGCCAACGGCCAGGGGTATCTCGACCCGCGAGTCACCCAGCAAGCCCTGCGTTGGATTCGGACCAGTTCACACCTTGGAGTGACCTCTCATGGGACCTCCCGACTCTCTCCGCAAGAACGCTTGATCCTGCCGCTTCTGGCTGAAGGAAAAACGAACAAGGAGATCGCCGTCCAGCTTCGGTTGAGCGACAAAACGGTGAAGAACTACCTGGCAAATATCTTTGACAAGCTTCATGTCAAGCGTCGAACAGAAGCCGTTGCCTGGTTCATGAAGGAAGCCCAGGTACCCAGTGGTGCGAGAAGTCAAAGTTTCTAGCAGGCTGCGGAAATAATTGGTCGATGCCATCATACGGCCAGCAATTTCCGTGTAGCATAAAGGCCAGGCATAGACCCTTTTCACGGGACTACCCATCGCCTGTGTGAACAGGTATTTACCCAGGCGGTACGCTGAGCCACTGAGCCCGCTTCGCCGACGTTGCGAGGCGAGCGATACAAAAACGCCGCGGGCGGATTTTTTCAGCAATCTGCTTATGCCCGCAGGTCTTCCCCATCCCCCCCCCCTTGCCCCTGATACCCCCTCTGGCATTGGAAGCCTCATAGGCTCTATACTATGGTTTAAACTGATGGTTTAAGTTTGACCTGCCTGCGATGCGTCACGGACTAATCCTGTCGTTTCATCTGACAGGGCACCAAAGCTCTTCCCTATGAGTACGCCGCTGGATACCGATCGCTCAATGTCCACCGAACTTGTCGATCTCCGCCGACAAGTTCGTGAATTGCAGCAGGCATTGGCTCAGGTGGAACACGACCGTGTCTCGGCGAAGACATCAGCACTTGGAGCTGCCCAAATAGGCACATGGGAGTGGGACAGCCATACTAATCGCGTCCTATGGTCATCGGAAACCGAGCAAATCTTTGGCATCCCTCCTGGTTCCTTTGATGGCACGTATGAGACGTTCTTCGCACTCATTCATCCAGATGACCGTCAGCGGTTAGGCACTGCTATTGCGAAGGCTGTCGAAGACCGGGCCCCCTACCGAGTTGAACATCGAATCATCACACAGGATGTGGGTCGCGTGCCGTGGGCGTGCTACGTTCAGCGACAGCGAACCGGTGACGGGCATGGCCGGCACGATTGAGGATATTACCGCGCGTAAAGAGCTGGAACTGGCCCAGCAAGACTTTCGAGAAACACTCGAGAGACAAGTCCGCGAACGCACTGCGACGCTGGAACAAGCCATTAGCGACCTCGAGAAAGAAGCTGAGCGGAGGCGAGGGGCCGAATCTGCGCTCAAGGCGAGCGAGCAGCGCTACCAGTCGTTGTATGAACAGAACCCCTTCATGTACTTCACCCTTACCGCTACGGGGACGGTGTTGTCCGTCAATCAATTTGGGGCTGATCAACTTGGGTATCAGAAGGAAGACCTCGTTGGTCGTTCGATCCTAAACGTGTTTGACACGAAGGATCACCAGACCGTGCTGACACAGCTCAAGGCCTCTGTAGCCAGTCCATACACGCTGTTTCAGTGGGAGATTCAAAAAACCAGAAAAGACGGGACGAGACTATGGGTCAGGGAACGAGCACGGGCCATTTACGATTGCGCCAAGCAACCCCTTGTTCTCATCTCCTGTGAAGACATCACGGAACGCCGCGACGCGGAAGACCAGCTTCAGGACAGTGAGACACGCTGGAAAGCGCTCTATGAACATGCCGGCGTGGGAATCGCGCAACTCAACCTCAATGGGCGATTTCTGCGGGTCAATCCACGGCTCTGCGAAATACTGGGGTATTCACCGGAAACGATGCTCCGATGCACGTTTCAAGATCTCACTCATCCCGATGACCTGACAACGAATCTTCACGCTCTAGAAGAATTACTCGCCGCCAAACGTCCCTCATTTTCTGTGGAAAAACGGTACCGCCGAAGCGATACCACTTGGATGTGGGTCGATTTGACCCTCTCGCTGGTCCGTACCGGCTCTGGCGAACCGGCCTATTGCATCGCCGTCATTCAACATATCGACGATCGAAAGCAGGCTGAACAGCTGTTGCGCGAGAGCGAAGAGCGGTTTGAAAAGGCGTTCCGGTCGAGCCCCTATCCCATCGTCATCTCCGAGCTGGAGTCAGGCCTCTGCCTGGACGCCAACGACACAGCAATTCATCTCTTCGGTTGCCGCCCGGAAGAAGTCACCGGACACACAGTGGATCAGATCGGACTGTGGCCGACTCCCGACCACCGGCGCCAGTTTATTGCGCAGTTGACACAAACAGGATCGGTCCGGAACGTGGAGACCGCACTCCGCATGAAATCTGGAGGGTACCGTACGTGCTTGCTCTCCGCAGAGCAAATTGAGCTGAACGGCAAAAGCTGCATGGTGACGATCGGACTCGATGTCACGGAACAACGACGCGCCGAACAGGCGCTGCGGCTGACGCAAACCGCCGTCGAGAAAGCTGCTGACATGGCGTTTTGGATCGACCGAGACGCCAATATTCTCTACGCGAACGATGCAAGCTGCCAACGGCTGGGCTATCCACAAACTGAATTACTGACGATGACGGTCGCAGACTTCGACCCAAACTACCAGCCCCAATCATGGCCGCAGCATTGGGAAACCCTTCGCCAGGCAGGTCAACTCCGGTTTGAAAGCCTGCATCGGGCGAAAGGAGGCGAAGAGTACCCAGTTGAAATCGTTGCGAACTTCGTCGTGGTCGACGGCCACGAATATAATTTCGCCTTTGCCCGCGACATCTCGGATCGTAAACGTTCCTATTCACTGCTCCAAGCCGCCATCAACTCAGTCGCAGACGGACTGCTCGTCGTCGACCGAGAGGGAAACGTGACCAGTGTGAACCAGCGGTTCCTGCACCTCTGGAACATCCCCCACGCGTTGGCCGACAGGCGAGACGACGAGAAGCTACTGGCCTTCGTGACTAACCAGCTTCGAGAGCCTGAGGCTTTTCTGCATAAGGTTCGAGAGCTGTATGCACATCCAGAGCAGGAAAGCTTTGATACCCTCGACTTCAAGGACGGACGGATCTTTGAGCGCTATTCGCGGCCTCAGGTCCTCGATGATGAAATTGTCGGTCGCGTCTGGACCTTCAGGGACATCACCGAGCACAAGCGTGCCGAAGCGGCCTTACAATCGAGCGAGCTTAGGCTCCAGCGCTTTGTCGCTGAAGCGCCGGTCGGGCTGTGTATTCTGGATGAGCATTGGCGCGCGATCAGCGCGAACAAAGCCATGAGCGAGATCACAGGGTATGCAGAACATGAAATCGTGGGCAGCACCTATGCCCTCTACACACACCCGGAAGATCTTGCGGCCAATATCATGTTGACGGATGAGTTTTTCCGCGGGGTTCGATCGGAATACACCTACGAAAAACGGTACATTCGTAAGTCCGGTGAGATTATTTGGGTCTCCGTCAAAGCCACCCGAATCGAGTTATCGGGCCATGCTGGGCCACTTCTCCTGGCGGCGGTTCAGGATATTACCGAGCGCAAACTCGCGATGGAAGAACGTGAGCAGTTGAGCCGGGACCTGCACGACAATATTTTGCAAGCCCTCTACGCAGTCGGCATGCAACTGGAAGCCGGCAAGTTGTCGATGGGGAAATCGCCTCGGAAGTCGAAACTCCATATGGCGCAAGCCGTAAACCAGCTCAACGCACTGATGCTTGATATCCGGCGATTCATTACCTCGTTGACCCGGCGTACGACGACGCAATTGGATTTTGGACCAGCCCTGCGACAGCTCGTCATATTGATGTCCGGGGCAAATCAGGCCCCGCCTGAACTGGAGATCGTAAACCCGGTGCTGTCCTTCATCACACCTACGCTGGGAGAACAGTTGCTTAACATTGTACGAGAAGCCCTCAGCAATAGTACCCGCCATGCGCAGGCATCCCATCGCTGGATTCGACTCAGCCTGGTGGAAAATGTCGTCCGGTTGATCGTCGGTGATAATGGGGTCGGATTTTCGACTGTGCGCAAACGTCGAGCCGGTCATGGATTGCGCAACATGGCAGCCCGAGCCAAGCAGATCTCCGCCATCTTTACGCTCAAGAGCGCACCGGGGGAAGGAACCCGCGTGATGGTCGACATTCCACTGAAGAAGGAACACCTCTATGAATAAGTCTAAACCAATTCGGCTGGTCATTGTGGACGATCATGAAGTCGTACGTATCGGGCTCTGTGCGGTCCTCAATTTGACGCCTGGCATGAAGGTGGTAGGTCAAGGTGGGCAGATGGAGGAGGCGAAGACACTCTGTGCTCGTCTAAAACCGGAGGTCGTCTTACTCGATATTCGACTGCCGGACGGCAGTGGGGTCGATGCCGCTCGTGAGATTCTTGCCAAATGCCCCAAGACACGCGTGTTGTTTTTGACGAGCTTCGCCGACGACCATACGGTCCTAGAGGCTATTCTGTCCGGTGCTCAAGGGTACATTCTTAAAGATATCGCATCCGAGGCGTTGGTTCGTGCCATTCGAACCGTCTACGCTGGCCAGCCCGTCATTGATCCCCGCTTGACCAAACACACCATGGAGTGGCTCAAGCACGTCTACACAGAGCCAGGCCAATCCAAACGACCACTCCTGTCACCGCAAGAACAACGTCTCCTTCCCTTGGTGGCAAAAGGCCTCACCAACAAAGAAATCGCCATCGACCTCAGCTTGAGTGAAAAAACCGTCAAGAACTATCTCGCGAATATCTATTCAAAGCTGAACATCGGGCGCCGATCCCAGATTGCCGCCTTCTATGCCGGGAGCTTTAAGGGCTCGGAGGTGCGTTTACCCATGGCGACTCGCTGAGCCAGTCATGGCTGACACGAGAAAAATGACTCCTCATCGCAACGCGTGTGGATGCTCGCCTGTTGTTGCCACTGCGGAAAGAGCCTCGCCGCCTGGGAGTCCCCATCTGCCCAACGTATCGATCTCTCCCTGGATCACTCACACGACCCACCCGCATGGCGATGGATGGAATTGACAGCTTGGAATGCACTGACTAGGATACAGCTCCGCTGTCCATTCGTCACTGAAGCACCTGTATCGTTGTCCTGTTTAGGAGGAATTTGATGTCCGATTCTGACTCACCAGAATCTCGAGAGATGCACAAATCACTGAAGACGTCGCACTCGGCCAGCAATCACGTCGAGGCAACGTTCGAATCCATCATCTTTGCCAGTCGGTGGATTCAAGCCCCGCTCTATGGCGGACTCATCGTGGCGGAATTACTCTATGCCTACAAGTTTCTTCTCGAGCTCTGGGAAATGGTGCTCCACATCAACAAGATGGATGAAACGGTCTTCATGCTGGGAGTTCTGGGGTTGATCGATGTGACGATGGTCGCGAATTTGCTGACCATGGTGATCATCGGCGGGTATGCGACGTTCGTCAGCAAGCTTGATTTGGAGCAGCATCCAGACCGACCCGAGTGGCTGACCCATGTCGATCCCGGGACCATTAAGATCAAGCTGGCGGCTTCGTTAATCGGAATATCAAGCATTCATCTTTTGAAGGGGTTTGTGGATGTCGCCAATGAAAACCCGGAACATCTGAAGTGGAAGATCTTCATTCACATGACTTTCTTAGCGTCTGCCATTTTGCTGGCATGGACCGACAAGATCATGCAGAAGGACAAGAAGCATTGAAGAATGACGAGGCCCTGCCGTGAATCACTCAAAACGATAGCCGGTCATAGGGGTACCGCAGCGTCCGTCTAGGCAGCAAGTTTGGAGGACCCGTTTGCTTCAACAGCCGACTTGATGGCGTCAACAGTCAACGGTTTTCCGAGATGTCCATCGATGTGGAACGGAAGATGCGCTGGAATTTCGCTACTGAGCGACTCGTGCACCAGCCCTAGAATTCGCAACCGGTAGAAGCGCTCCTTCAACCTTTGGACATGCATGCGCACAGATTCCTGAACCAGTACATTGCACTCCACAACGAACAAGATGGGAGCAACCTCCGGACCTATCCTGCCCAGATCTTCGACGTCCGCTAGGGTATGGACATGATATCCGAGCTTTTCCAAAGTTCTTCTAATCACGGCTTGACTGACGACTTCTTTCACATAGACAAGCGCCTCACGAGGTGTGACTGACTCCGGCATACGCTCACTGGCACCCGCAAGCGGGAGGTCAAACCAGAATCGGCTCCCCTTCCCTGGCATACTCTCAAACTCCATCGTTCCCCCCATCAGCTCAACCAGCTGCTTGGCGAGAGCCAAGCCGAGGCCCGTGCCTCCATACTTGCGCCGATGAGACCCATCCACCTGCACAAAGGGCTGGAACAATCGGAGAGCGTCTGACTCACTGATGCCGATCCCCGTGTCGGTCACTGAAAAGCGAATCCGACCTATATCGGTTGGGACCCCAGCCATCGAGTCTCCGGATGGCTGAGGATCCGGTTGCACCTGCAAACAGACTTCTCCTCGCTCCGTAAATTTTACGGCGTTACTGAGCAATAGGGAGAGGAGCCGACCGAGGTGAGTCGGATCCCCCCAGAGCGTCCTCGGTACCGACGATGTGATGTCATGGCGAAGGTGGAGTCCTTTCTCTTGTGCCCGCTCTCGGAATACCGCCACGCTGTCATCGACCACTCGACTCAGCACAAACTCCTCGCGATTCATCGTGGCGCGACCGGCATCGAGTTTAGAAAAGTCCAAAATGTCGTTGACGATTACCAGCAAGGATTGAGCGGATTCCTTGATGGTTTCAGCGCAGTCTCGCTGCTCAGGGGAGAGCTCCGTATCAAGCAACAATTCATCCATCCCGATGATACCGTTCATCGGTGTACGAATCTCATGGCTGATGGTCGCGAGAAACTCTGACTTCAAGCGAGTGCCTTCAAGCGCGGCGTCACGAGCCTGCGTCAACTTATCCTGGCTGTCTCGTAGGTCTCGCATGGCCTGACCGGCCCGCAACATATAGCGCACCCGATGTCCGAGCAAGAGACCATTGACCGGCTTGACAATGAAGTCAGTGGCCCCAGCATCATAGGCTTGGGTAATGGACTGATAGTCCTCGAGCCCGGTCATCATGAGCACAGGAGTGTGAATGCCTTCCGGTAATTTGCGCAGCTCAGCACAGACCGCAAACCCATCCATTTCCGGCATCATAATATCGAGAAGGATGAGATCCGGACATCGCTTGATGAAGACCTCGAGTCCAAGTCGACCATTCTCAGCTTCTTCCACCGACCAGCCGGACTGCTCAAGCGCCTCACGAGCCAGCAAGCGTGCGACGGGATCATCATCGACGATGAGAACCGTGGGACGACCGCTGTCCATCATGCCGCCGCCCTCCCCTTGCTGATTTCGTCTTGAAAGGCGGCACAGGCGTCGGCGTAGTGTCGCTCTAGTTTCTTGAAGGTCTCATCCGCTCGCTCTGATTCTTCCCTCGCACCCATCATTTCCAGCTCACGGCAGTCGGAAGCCAATGCAGTCGCTCCTAACTGTGCGCTACTCGATTTCAGGCGATGCGCAGCGGCACGCAGCTCAACCGCATCCTTTGACAACACGGCACGGCGTATCCGATCGATGAGCTCCGGCGACGAGTCCATATACTGAGTCACGATGCGGGCGACGATATCGGGTTGACCTGGTCGTTGCAGCGCACGGATGGCGGCTAACGCCGCCTGATCGATCGTCGTTGGTTCAACGATTGTGTCCTGGCATGGCTTTACTATCTGAAGAGCAGGAACCTCCTGCGGATGAGCAGGGTTCTGCTGCAGTGGTGGGTTCGTGACATCACCGCACACCTCGACCCGAACAGGTCTTCTGTTGAACACCCAACGAGCCAGCACCTGCTCAAGTTGAGAGAGCGTAAACGGCTTTGTCAGGTAATCATCCATGCCGGCGGCAAGGCACACCTCTCGATCTCCCTGCATCGCGTGTGCCGTCAGCGCAACGATTGGCACATGACGAACAGATCGGTGAACGTTGATACGGGATGGCGGCGGCGTGCTGGCCTCACGTTCCCTGATCAACTGTGTCGCGGTGAAACCATCCATCTCGGGCATTTGGCAATCCATGAAGATAAGCGCGTACTCTGCCCTTTCCACCGCAGCGACTGCTTCTCGCCCGTTCTCAGCCGTATCAATTCGAAGGTTGAGCATTTCCAGCATGCCGCAGGCGACTTCTCGGTTCACCGGGTTGTCTTCAACCAGCAGAATGCGAACCGGCTCAGATCCTTCCGCGTGATGGGCAAATGGTTCAGCGTCGATTCTGCTTCCCTCGGCGGAAGACGGCTGCAACCTCTGAACAGAGTCGCATTCTTTGAAATAGGCGCTAAACGTGAATGTGGATCCTTCTCCCGGAGCACTGTGGAGCTTGATATGTCCACCCATGAGAGTCACGAGTTGCTTGACGATGGCCAGCCCCAAGCCGGTCCCACCATATTTCCTGGTCGTCGAGCCATCAGCTTGGGAAAACGCAGCAAAGAGATGAGCTTGAGCCTCAGGGGAGATGCCAATACCGGTGTCTCGCACTGTGACCGACAATCCATACAGTTCCCCTCGATGACTCTCTACGGACACAGCGACCTCGATGACGCCCTGTTCTGTAAACTTGACTGCGTTGCCGACCAGATTGACGATGATTTGTCTCAGCCGCGTCGGGTCGCCAAGCAGGAAAACAGGAATATCATTGGCGATATGCCACGAGAGCTTCAGGTGCTTTTTCTGCACTTCAGGCGTCGCCAGCTCAACCGCTTCCTGAATGGTCCGACGAACATCGAACGGGATGGCCTCCAGTTCTAACTTCCCGGCCTCGATTTTCGAGAAGTCCAAGATATCGTTGATGATGGCGAGCAGGACGGAACCGGATCGATGGATGGATTCCGTCAAATGACGCTCTTTGTCGCTGAGGGCACATCGGAGCATGAGTTCTGCCATGCCGAGCACGCCGTTCATCGGTGTCCGAATTTCATGGCTCATGTTCGCAAAAAACTGACTCTTGGCTCGACTGGCGGCTTCTGCCGCTTCCTTGGCCTGACGCAGCACCTCTTCCGCCATCTTTCGGTCGGTCACATCAAGATGGATGCCGACCATGCGGGAAGACAGCTCCGCCTCATTCTTAATCATCGTGCCTCGGGCAAGGATCCATCGATACGATCCATCCTTATGGCGAAGGCGGTGCTCGATCTCGAGCTGAGATTCCCTTCCACTCAAGTACGCCTCGATGACTCCCAGGGCTCGGTCATGATCTTCCGGATGAATTCGACTTTCCCATTCCTGAAACGTATTGCCGAGCTCGTGATCCTCATGACCCAACTGCCGCTTCCACTCAGGCGACAGATAGACATCATTGGAATTCAGATCCCAGTCCCAAATGCCGATGTTCGTATTCTGAACCGTTGTGGTCAGGCGGCCTTCGCTGGTGCGCAAGGCCTGCTCGACTTTCCGTCTGTCGGCAGACTCGATCGCTAGCGCAACCGTATTCGCGACAGATGTGGCGAAATGCTGTTCTTCGAGCGTCCAATGTCGGGTTAGGCCGATGTGTTCGTGGCAAATGACGCCGACCATCCGGCCTTCCGACCGAATGGGCACATCCAGCATGGAGGTAATCCCGAGTGGAGCCAGATACGTCGCTGTAAATTCGCTAGTCCTCGGATCCGCCTGCGCATCATCGGCAGCGACGATTCGTTCGAAATCCAGTTCTTGGAAGTATTTCGGATAGTCGGTCGCCATCAACTCAATTCCCTGTGAATGTTCTTGGATGGCCAATTGATAGAGGTCCGCACAGTGAATGGCGGAACGATCCTGCGTAAAAAACCAGATACTGACCCGTTCAACATGAAGACACTCTGTAGCCAAACGTGTGATCGTGTGAAACGCGTCTTGAACATTTCCCCCATAGATCTGGGGATTTTTTGCCAGCTCGGATAATCCCGTTTGGATTCGCCTCAGCAGCCCTTCAGTGCGTTGCTGTTCCCGCTCAAGTTGTTTCTGTTGACTGATATCTCTGAAGACCAGAACGGCCCCGGTCACTGCACCGTCCAGCGACATGGGTGTGACCACCAAAGAGATGGAGACCAGCTGCCCGTCTGATGACACCAGCAGTCCGTCGTCGGTGCGATAGGGCTCTCCCGATGCGAGAGGTGGAAACGTGGCATCGGTAATCAAACACTCGTCTCGGTACTCCTCCGGACCCGGAGAAATCATCTGATACACAGGACGACCGCAGAGGGCTTCAGCCGTTCCACTGAATAGCTTTTCCGCTTGCTGGTTGGTCATCCTGATCTTCCAGTCTGAATCCACAACACAGAGCCCATCCCCGAGAGAGTGTACGACCGCCTGGAGTTTGTTCCGCTCCTGGGCCAGTTGTGTGTCGCTGCTCTGTTTAAGCTGCGCGTAGAGATCCTGCATCTCCTTCGAGGAGAGCGCCAACGACCGTTCTAAGAGTGCATGGCCTTGATCGGCTTCCACATAGCTCCGATCAATCCGCTCAAGCAACTCACTCCAAGCTGCAAGTGACGACGGCGGATGCTGTGCATCAAGGTCTAAACGTTTCAGTTGTCGAGCCAGCATTGGGTGCATGAACAATCACGCCGCTTCGCGTAACGTCGTTAGAGTCATCGTCTGATTGTGAAGGTCACAGGTCCCAGTCGCATACGGCGACAACTCCCCGTAGGAATAGAATCCGATCTGTCTGGTCCCTTTGGGAAGCACATCCAGAGTCGCCTCGATTTCCTCTTCCGTTCGTTCCCCCAGCACAAGACGCCGCCCCACACAACTAATTGCAATGGCAAGGGTGCAGGGACCGCCATCCGTCGAGAGCTTCGTGGAAGATGCCGCTTCTGACGCACCCTGGACTAACCGATCGAAATTCGCTTTCATCAGCTGCGCGAGCGCCCCTTCCGGAATATCGCCGGCGAAGGTCAGCGATTGTTCCCGCTCATCCACGGCCAAAATGGTTCGGACGAGACTCTTCGAATCTGATTCGTGAGAGCGCACCGCGAGCGGAAACAAGAGCCCCGTCGCCGGCAACCCGGTCGCTCGGTCGCCAAGATATTCCTTGTAGAGCTGGAGCGCGGGGCGACCATCGAGCTCAAAAAGAATATTTCCTTTCGACCTCGTCACACGGCGTTCCGGGCCGAACAGATCCCACCCCCCCTTCGATCCATGTCCGATCTCAATGCGATCGCCATAAAAGCCAACAGCCGTCACAAAACCTGCTTGTGGTCGTCTGTCTTGTAGGACCCAGGTTTGTCGGAATCGGTCACCATCGCCGGCCAGTCCACCGGTCACCACAACAGACGGAGACACCTTGGAATTTAACCCCCGAACCAGTTCACTCCCATTCACATGAAGCCCGTCCGAAAGGACAAAGATGCCTTTCAATCGCGAATCGTTCAGCTGTTGGGCAATCTCCTGCCCGGCGGAGAACGAGTGGTCCGCCGACTGGACAGGCGCACTAGCCAGCCGAAGATCCGTATGATCAAATCGCACAATCGCTGCACTCACGCTCTCATCAAAGATCTGTGTTCCCAAAATCTCCCCGGCAGTCGAACATCCGATGACGATCGCTTCGCGATAGTCATCGGCCAGCTCGCTGAGAGGATCCGCTGAATCGAGAAAGCTGGAGGACCCGAATAACAAGACCAGTGTTCGCCGAGAGTCAATACGGGGCCGGTTCTTGACGGACCAGTATTTCTTGCGATCATAACCAAAGGTATGAACTTCCATTTTCGATCCTCCTGTTCGTTCTAGGACTAGGCCGCAATAGGATCTGCCGACTTCGCGCCCCTACTAGAGGCCGTTCCATCCGCCGCTTGTTCACTGAACCGAACGGTAAACCAAAACCGTGCGCCGCTTCCAAGTACTCCGTCTGCACCGATCGATCCTTGCATCATCTCGACTAACCGTTTGGAAATGGCCAATCCCAGCCCGGTTCCTCCGTACTTCCTTGTGGTGGAACCATCAGCCTGCGAAAATTCTTTGAAGAGTGCCGCTTGAGCCGATTCAGAGATTCCAATTCCAGTGTCTTGTACTGCAATCGTGAATCCTCCAGGCATACCGGGAATTCCCTGTACCGTCACAGCGACACGACCCAACTCGGTAAACTTGACAGCATTGCCGATGAGGTTCGTCAGCACCTGCCGTAAGCGGTGCGCGTCTCCGACGACCTTGGTTTGGAGACCCTCTTCAAGCGTGCACGAGAGGGTGAGCCCCTTCGTACGAGCCCCCTCTGCAAAGAAGGCCACGGTCTCCGCGATCACTACGGAAAGATCGAACGGGTTGTGTTCCAGTACAATCTTGCCCGCTTCGATCTTCGAATAATCCAAGACGTCATTGATCACATGCAGTAACTGCGTGCCCGACCCACGAATCTGTTCCACGTAGCGGCGCTGTTTATCCGTAAGATTCGTCAGTGAGAGCAGTTCCGCCATGCCCAACACGCCGTTCATCGGCGTGCGAATCTCATGGCTCATGTTGGCTAAAAATTGAGATTTCGCCTGACTGGCAGCCTCAGCCCGTTCCTTTTCTCTGGACAGATCAACCTGGACCGTTTCATTGACTCTCCAGTAGACGAGGAGCGCGGCGCACTCGGCCACAATGAACCCACCGTGTATGAGTGCCCAGTGCCACGGATGATGTTGGGCTCCGGCGTGGTTGTACACCATCGTCGGAGCCAAGGTGCCGATGAGTCCATGGTCCACGACGACCGAAATGAGCGCCAACAGAAACGGCATCCAATCCTGATACAAAACAATCACGGCCATCATCACAAAGAAATGAAAGTGCGATTCAATGAAACCGCCGGAAAGATGCACTAACAACGCCGAGGCGAATATCAATCCAACGGTCGCTAAGGCAGCTCGTAGCCGAGTGGCCAACCTCCCACTCATGGCCAGCATGGCCAGCCCCGCAAGAATCACCCCTCCAATCACGCCAAGCTGCACGTACTGATTCGTGAAAACCCCAAATACCGGCACCGCCACCGCATGCAGCCACAGCAACCACACAATTCCCCGATGGCGCCGCATCCATTCCTCTCCTTCCAAAGACCGACCTTTAGGAAGGGCTTCCCAGAACTGTTGGAAGTAGGATGAAGGAGAGGATGGTTCGGGCATGGAATCTGCCATGGAACTCCCTGATACTTCAGCGCTTTCGGCAAACCAATACGGTATTGTTTCGGTCGGTTGATCGAAAAACTTGATAGGAGTTGGGTAACGAAGGTTGGAAGAAAATGGGGAAAACTGCCGATGGCTTAAACCCAGGCTTGCGTAAGAACGCCCTTCGAATCCCGCCAATAGGGTGTCCAGGTCAGCGCCACCACCTTCACGGCAATGTTGGCTTTGGTGGGTTTGATGGAGACGATGTCGAGCTTCTCGTTCAGTGGATCGGTCGCTGCAGCCAAGGCGTCGCTTTCTGATTTAAATTGCGTTTCCAGGTCCGCCAGTTGCTGCTGAAGCGTTGCCACATTTTCTTCCGCGGCCCCGACATCTTGCGATTCCTTCATGACTCGACCGGCGCTCCGGACTGCGGTCGTCGCCCGCCCGATGTTCGTGGCACTGATCGTTTTTCGTCCCATAAAGGCCCCAAGGATGGAGGCTCCGACCGAAATTGCCGCCTGCACTTGACTGGAACGGGATTCGGCCTGCTGCTTTTCCTTCGCCAACTCAGCCCGCCTGATCCGGTCTTGAAGCGTGGTCATCTTCGATCCATATTTTTGGCGAAGCGTCTCGACACCCTTATCGCGTTGTTCTCGTCCGTCTTGCTGCAACCGCACGCGAAAATCCCGCTCGGATTCGCCGGGTTTCGACACACCCTTGGTGGTAGGACTCTTGAACAACTCGACCTTTTGCGTTCGAAACAGCCAGCCGCCAAAATCCTTACTCCAATCGCTATAGCTCTTTGCTTTGCCTGCACTCGCCGGCAGCGTGAGAAACTGCGCGCCCTCTTCTGGATCCCGCTCAAGATCGGCCACGGCCAATTCCGCCGTTGTGGCCTTGTCCCAATCCACCGCGACAGCTCCATCTGCGATGGGAGCCAATATCGTCACATCCTGCGTACTATCGATCCCGCTCTTTGAATCGGAGAAGCGGATCTGTGATGAACCCAGCAGCATCGGGGCATAGACTAATTCACTCCCTTCTGGCTTCGAGCCCCGTAGCGGCACAAAATGCTGCGGAACATCCGGAGGCAGCATGGGACGCGAGGCGTGAAGCGTGAAGCGTGAAGCGTTTGAAGCTGAAGACTTCGTCCCAGACGTTTCACGTCTTACTGGATCCATCAGCTGCTTGATCTGCGTCCTGGTCAGCGGCCCTCGGAGATACGAAAGGCACCAGCGCGTCTCAAACACGACCGGCTCGTCCTCATGCACGTTGTTCATCAGGAAGATCCGATTGCCAAGGCCAGCCAGCGTTTGCTCCATACGGCCCCGATCGAACTTCTTCCCGGCACTGCTCGACGCGCCTTCCAATCCCTCCAGCACACGAGCCTTGTCTCGTTCTGTCTGCAATCGTCCGATAAACCAGGTACCGGTGTTGGCCAGCCCCTTGTAGTCGAGGTCCACGGGATTCTGCGTCGCCAGGACGACGCCTAAACCGAACGCGCGCGCCTGTTTCAGCAAGGTCATCAACGGCAACTTCGAAGGTGGATTGGAGACCGGCGGGAAGTACCCGAAGATCTCATCCATATACAGAAGTGCGCGGAGGCTCGTCGTGCCCGATTGTGCCCTCATCCATCCGACCATCTGACTGAGCAACAGCGTCACGAAGAACATACGCTCGGCATCATTCAAATGCGCAATGGAAAAGATCGCATGGCGCGGTTTGCCAGCCGGCGTATACATCAGCGACTGCATGTCGAGCGCTTCACCTTCCAGCCAGGCCTGGAAGCCTGGTGCGGCAAGCAGATTGTTCAGCTTCATGGCCAGCGCAAACCGATCTTTTGAGGGAAAGAACGAATCGACATCCATGACACCGATCTTCGACACCGGCGGCGATTGAATGGCTTGAATCAATGACGCCAGATCAAGATCTTCTTCCTTCTTCCAGGTCTGATCGAGAATCGTGGAGAGGAGAATATGCTCGCGGCTCTGAATCGGATCGGCCTCGATCCCGAGCAAGCCGAGCAGGCTCGTGACCGTCGTGCTGATGCGTTCGCGCAGCAACTCTGTATCTTCCCGCACATCGGCAGCCGGCGCAGCGAATGATTTCAAGATGGAAACCGGCAACCCGGCATTACTCCCAGGCGTATAGATGGCCACGTCCACTGCATCTCGCAGTCGTTGAATGCGCGCGCCTGCCTGTTGCCAGCCCGCCAAGCCCTTCGTCCAGAGTTCTGCTTGTGCCTGAGCGTAGTCTGCTGGCGACAAGCCTTTCTTACGCGCATCGTCTTCATTGACCCACGGCTGGAAATCCTCGCCTTTGAGACTTGGGAACGTCAGCATCAAATTGCCAAGGTCCCCTTTGGGGTCGATGATAATGGCTGGAATGTTATCGATCGCCGCTTCTTCTAACAGAGCCAGACAGAGACCGGTCTTCCCACTGCCCGTCATGCCGACGCAGACCGCATGGGTTACGAGGTCTTTCGAGTCATAGAGGAGCCATCCCGGCTTGGCTTGCTTGGTCTCGAGATCGTACGGCCGTCCCATATAGAACACGCCGAGCTTTTCGAAATCTTCGGCGGTAGATGGAGCAGGTGATGGTGACGGCGTAGATTTCTTTGCGGTGCTCTCGGCCTTCGCACTGGCTTCGGTCTTCTTCGCCTTCGGCATACCAATGTCTCCCTTTGCTCGACGGTTGGGATCAGCTTCGCGGTATTGTAGTGTTCTAGGGAATATGCTGCAAGCGGAAGTGGAAGGATCAGACCAATCAGGAGTTAATCGACCTTAAGTGGATTTCGTGCAGTTTGAACGATGCGCAGGCAGAACACGTATCCGGTCATGACCAATCTTTAAAGATGATGAATACCGCCACCACGATCAGCGCAAACCCCACCACATAGTTCCACTTCAGCGCTTCCTTCAGGTACACAACCGAGAAGATCGAGAAGACGACCAGCGTGATCACCTCTTGGATTGTCTTGAGCTGCGCCGCCGTGAATTGCCCATGCCCAATCCGGTTAGCCGGCACTTGGAAGCAATATTCGACAAAGGCGATCCCCCAACTCACCAGAATCACCATGAACAAGGGATATTCCTTGAACTTCAGATGGCCGTACCAGGCAAACGTCATGAACACATTCGAAATCGTCAGCAACGCGACCGTCTGCATGGGACACGCCTCCTCGTTCTATACGAAGGACATATTGTCCCGTGAATTTGGACGGCAGGAAAGCAAATGAGAAATTATCGGATGAATCTATAGGGTTGACCGGAAAGATATCGATGCCCCTAGCGGACAGATGGTCTTCTCAAAACAAAAAGCATATGAATATTACAGATTGACAGGAAGAGGATGGCGCACTCGAACTTCCTTCTCGCAAGACCGCCTAATACCAGTTCTCACAATTCCCATGGCCACTTTGCTTTCTCCAAACACTCAAGGCGCATGTTTGTCAGAATGTTTTCAGTCGTTTCAACCAAAACAGCACGAGTGATTGCATGGTTATCTTCATAGCGGGTACCGCCATCACCAACCTGATGAACTTTAGTAACAAAGGGGAAACGGACATCATGGACTGCACGACAACGCAAATAGCGATAGAGCATTTCGCAAAGCGAGAATCGTGGTAGGTGTTCCCGAAGATTATCTCTGTCAAAGCTTTGAAATGGGTTCAGTTCCACACATGCCAGAAAGTTCTGCTGTGAAATGTACCGTGTGCCATTCTTGATTTGAACTTCGTCACCATAGGATGACATCCAGGTTATGTTCGATCACTAGCACCGTGTTGCCGGCTTCGACCAGTCGATCCAGCACATCGAGCAATCGCTGCACATCGGCGAAATGAAGGCCGGTCGTCGGTTCATCAAGAATGTACATCGTACGGCCGGTCGCTCGCTTGGAAAGCTCGCGTGAGAGCTTCACCCGCTGCGCTTCGCCGCCGGAGAGCGTCGTTGCTGATTGGCCAAGCTTCACATAGTGCAGGCCGACATCGTGCAGGGTTTGGAGTTTTGTTTTGATTAACGGAATGTGCTCAAAAAACCCCAGTGCATCGTCCACGGTCATATTCAGCACGTCGGCGATACTCTTACCTTTATGAAGAATCTCCATCGTCTCTCGATTGTACCGTTGGCCCTTGCACACCTCGCAGGTTACATACACATCGGGCAAGAAGTGCATCTCGATCTTGATGAGCCCATCGCCCTGACAAGCTTCACAGCGCCCACCCTTCACGTTGAAACTGTATCGCCCCGGCTTATACCCACGGACGCGCGATTCAGGAAGATTGGAATAGAGATCGCGGATGTACCCGAACAGGCCTGTATAGGTGGCAGGATTCGACCTCGGTGTCCGCCCGATGGGCGATTGATCGATGTCGATCACCTTGTCGAGCGCATCGACGCCTCTCAGGTCCTTGCAGCCATCGATCTTGGGCTTCTTGTGGTAGAGCAATTGTGAGAGCGAATGAAAGAGCACCTCCAGCACAAGAGTACTCTTGCCCGATCCGGAGACCCCCGTGACACAGGTGAAAAGCCCCAGCGGGATTTTAGCCGTGACGTTTTTCAGATTATGTTTTTGCGCCCCGACCACCCAGAGCATGCCTCGTGGCTTCCGCTGCCGCTGCGGCACGGACACCGTCTGGATTCCACGCAAGTATTGACCGGTCAACGAATTGGGGTCACCCATGATCTGCTGCGGCGTCCCCTGCGCGATGACATGCCCACCCTGCGAACCGGCGCCAGGCCCCATGTCGAGAACATGATCGGCTGCCTGCATCGTCTCAGCATCATGTTCGACCACGACGACCGTATTGCCCAAGTCCCGCAATCTGAGTAACGTCTGCAACAACCGCCGATTGTCGCGCTGATGGAGGCCGATGGAGGGTTCGTCCAGGATGTACAACACCCCCACCAGGCCGGAACCGATCTGGGTCGCCAAACGAATGCGCTGCCCTTCACCGCCAGACAGCGTCGCCGCTGCCCGATCGAGAGTCAGATAGTCCAACCCCACATTGACGAGAAACCCTAACCGTTCGCGAATCTCTTTCAGAATCCGATGCGCGATGACCAACTCACGGTCGGTAAATTTCAGCGAGAGAAAAAAGTCGGCCGCCGCGCGAACAGACAGGCTGGTCACCTCGGCAATTGACTGTTTCGCCAGCTTGATGGAGAGACTTTCTGGCCTCAGCCTGGCCCCATGGCAGACTGCGCAGGGCTCCAGTAGCGTGAAGTCCTCTTCCTCCTGGCCACCCGGTATCATGGCATAGCCGATGCCATCGCAAGCCGGACAGGCACCGTGCGGGCTATTGAAAGAAAACACCCGAGGCGTCACTTCTGGATAGCTCACGCCACATTTGATACAGGCCAGCTTGTCACTGTACAGGCGGGTGTTCCCATCCTCGGGCAGGACTGCGACGAGCCCGCCTGTCAGCTTGGTCACTGTCTCAACTGAATCCGCCAGCCGGCGCATGAGCGCCTCGCCGGATTTCATCACCAGCCGATCGACAATGATCTCAATCGTGTGCTTTTTCTGTTTGTCGAGCGAGACGTCCTCGCCCAGGTCGACAATCTTGCCGTCGACGCGGGCACGGACATAGCCCGCCTTTCGCATCTCTAGTAGTTCTTTTCGATACTCACCCTTTCGCCCACGCACGATCGGGGCGAGGATCTGGAACTTCTTGCCTTCCGGCAGCGAGGCGATCGCATCGACCATTTGCTGAACGGTCTGCGCAGTAATCTCATCCCCACACTGGAAACAGTAGGGACGCCCGACACGCGCAAAGAGGAGCCGGAGATAGTCATAGATTTCCGTCACCGTGCCGACGGTGGAACGAGGATTATGACTGGTGCTTTTCTGCTCGATGGAAATGGCTGGAGACAAGCCCTCAATTGAATCGACATCCGGCTTTCCCATCTGCTCCAGAAACTGCCGAGCATAGGCCGACAGGGACTCGACGTACCGCCGCTGTCCTTCCGCATAGATCGTATCGAACGCAAGTGACGACTTGCCGGACCCGCTCAAGCCGGTGATCACCACCAGCTTGTCACGTGGAATTTCCACGTCGATGTTTTTGAGGTTATGCTCCCGCGCGCCCTTGATGATGATGGAATTTCCCATAGGCGGCGGATTATACCACTCGCGCTTCATTCTTGACACCGTTCTATCGTACGTCTAGTATACGTACGATAGAAGGAGAGACGATATGCCCAAGGCCGCACTAAAAAAAGAAAAGTGGACGCTCTCGTTCGATCCAGCACTGAAAAGCGTCGTGGTCAAGGCCGCTAAGCGCAGGGGAATGTATCCTGTGACTCTGCTTGAAAGTCTCGTGCGGGAAAAATTCAACCCGTATGGGCATACGGACGTAGACGACAGTGCCGCTTATGTCAGCGCGTTGCGGAAGCAGGGCCGCAAACAGTCCGATGATGCGTTTCTGGACGAGATTGAAGCATGGCAAAAATCTCGCTCCTCCTAGACACCGATATCTTCATCGATTACTTCAATACCGGCCGGTTCCATACATTGTTCGATTCCAGCCGTTTCACAGTCTACTATTCAGCCATCACGAAAAAGGAACTCTTGACCAAGCCAGGGCTCCGCGAGAACGAACGAGCCTCGATTCTGGCCGAATTGGCCCAATGCCGTCTGATCATGCTCTCCGATTCCATCACCACACGATACTCCGATCTTCGCCGCCAACACCCGTCACTTGAGAAAGGCGATGCCCTCATTGCCGCCACCGCCCTCGTCAAACACCTCCCCCTGATGACACGAAACAAACGGCACTTTCAAATAGTACCCGGCTTGACGCTATTCGGGGAATGAGCGACTTCCCCCAGTTCGCCAGGCAATACAGCAGACCAACTTGTCACTGAATGAACGTCCAAGCCGTTGCGCACGAACCCATTCGGTTTTCGATGAGAAATGGTCACTAGGATAGTGGTAGGTGTCGATCGAATGGTCGATGCGAAGGATATGGAGAGGCTGATGAACCCGCCAGACGCCAGCTTCAGGACTTCATCGCCTGAGCAGCAAGCTCTTGCGGGTGTTCGAGGATACGCTTGAGTTCCGTCAAAAACTTCGCGCCTATAACACCATCAATGGCCCGGTGATCGCACGACAGCGTCACCTGCATTCTGCGGCCGGCTTTCACGGCGCCTCCAACGATGACCGGCACGTCACGAACCGCACCGACGGCGAGCGAAGCGGCCTGCGGTGAGATGAGGACGGCGAGAAAACTATCCACCCCGAACATGCCAAGATTGGAGATTGAGAAGGTGGCGCCGCTGTATTCGTGTGGTTGCAACCGCTTCTGTTTGGCCCGCTCGATGAGCGCCCGCGATTCAGCTGAGATCACTTCCAACGTCTTGGCGCCGCAATCGCGAATGACGGGCGTGATCAGACCGTCCTCCATCCCGACCGCAACGCCAATATCGACACGCTCGTATTGCCTAATCGCCTCACCGACATAGGACACGTTCAGTCCCGAATGCTTGCGGAGTGCCAGCGCAACGGCTTTGATCAGCAGATCGGTCAGTGAAGGGTGAGATTGCCGGTCTTTCTTGAACTGACGGCGAAACTGCTCCGCCGCTTCCATGTCGATCTCTCTCGTCAGATAGAAGTGGGGCACCGGCGCTTTACTCTGCACTGTAGCCCTGGCGATAGCTTTCCGCATTTGAGACAGAGGCTGATCGGTTCCGGCTGGCATGGCCGACGTTGCAGCCCCTCGCGCATTGGCCACATCCTCCTCGACGATTCGCCCACCGGGACCGGTGCCGATCACCGTGGAGAGGTCGATCCCCCGCTCAGTAGCCAGGGCCTTGGCCCGTGGGGAGGCGATGACGCGCTGCTCTCCTGTACGCAGGGGTGACGTACCAGGCGCGGTTGTCGATGCGGCAGCGGGCTTGGCGCTGGTCGATGCCACAGGCATGACCTTGTCGGACAAGGCTTCCGTGATGTCTTCATCCGCCTCGCCGATGACGCCCAATAGTTTTCCAGACTCTACCGTTTCCCCGTTCTGCACGAGAATCTTCCGAAGAATACCGGAGGCAAACGCTTCAAGATCCATGACCGCTTTGTCTGTTTCGATTTCAGCCAGAGCCTCTCCAGCCTGTACTGGATCCCCTTCTCGTTTCTTCCATTCGAGGAGCACGCCCTCTTCCATCGTATCCGTAAGCTTGGGCATTACAACGCGGCTTGCCATGTCTCTCCTCCCCTCACAGTAGCGACTTGACGGCCTCGATCACGCGCGGCAGATCCGGAATCGCCGCATCTTCCAGCGGACGGCAATAGGGCATAGGCACATCTTCGCCGGTGACTCGCCGGATTGGACCGTCCAAATAGTCGAACGTGGCCGAATACACGCTCTCGGCAATCTGCGCGCCCAAGCCACAGAAATGCCAGCCTTCCTCGACGATCACCAGACGCCCGGTCTTCTTGACCGACGCCACGATCGTCTGAAGATCCAGCGGTTTGAGCGTGCGTAGATCGATCACTTCCGCCTCAACTCCTTCGCGGCTCAGCGCGTCGGCGGCTTCCAGTGCGAGCAACAGCATTTTGGAATAGGCGACGATCGTGACATCCCGGCCCGTCCGTTTCACCTCAGCGACGCCGATAGGAATGGTGAACTCACCTTCTTGAACCTCACCCTTCGTGCTGTACAACAGCTGCGCTTCGATGAAGATGACCGGGTCAGGGTTACGGATCGCGCTCTTGAGCAAGCCTTTCGCGTCATGCGGCGTAGCGGGCGCGATGACTTTCAGCCCCGGCACATGGCAGAACCAGGCCTCCAGACTTTGCGAATGCTGTGCCCCCAACTGGTGGGCGGCGCTCCCGGGGCCACGGATGACGAGCGGCACCGACAGTTGTCCCCCGGACATATACCGGATTTTGGCGGCGTTATTGACAATCTGATCAAGGGCTACGATGCCGAAATTCATCGTCATGAGCTCCACGATCGGATGCAATCCCGCCATGGCAGCCCCGATGGCCAGACCGGTAAATCCGGCTTCGGTGATGGGTGTATCAATCACGCGCTGCGGCCCGAATTCCTCTATGAAGCCTTTGCTGACCTTAAAGGCGCCCTGATAGTAGGCGACGTCTTCGCCGATCAAAAAGACGCGCTGGTCTCGGCGCATTTCCTCGCGCATGGCCTGATTCAGAGCTTCACGATACGACAACTCCATGACTCGCCTACTCCTGTACGACGTCAGCGTGCAGATCTGAGCGGGCCGGAAACGGACTTTCTTCTGCAAACTTCACGGCAGCCCGCATGACCTCGCCGATCTCTCGCTCCAGCTGCTTAAAATCCGCTTCGTCCGCCAGCTTCTGAGCCATCATGGTGTTTTTCAACAAGGTAAGCGGATCACGTTTGCGGTACTCCTCCACTTCCTCTTTGGTCCGGTAGTGACCGTGCGCCGGGTCCGCCATCGAATGGCCCATGAACCGGTAGGTCGTTGCCTCGATGAACCAAGGCCCATGCCCCGCACGGACCTGCGCCACCACCCGTTGCATCACCGAGCGAACCGCGAGTACATCCATGCCGTCCACTGATTCAGCCGCGATGCCGTAGGATCGAGCGGTTTCGGCTACATTCCCATACAACGCGATGGCCCGTTCGGCCGGAGTGCCCATGCCATAACGATTGTTCTCACAGATAAAGATCACCGGCAGTTTCCACAAGGCAGCCAGGTTGAACGCCTCGTGTGCCTGCCCGCTTGGCAGCGCCCCTTCACCGAAAAAGCAGACCGTGACCAAGTCGAGCGATTGATACTTATTCGCAAAGGCCAGACCCGTCGCGAGCGGGATGTGGCCTCCGACGATGGCATACCCACCCATAAACCGGTGTGGCAGATCGACCAGGTGCATCGATCCGCCCTTGCCCTTGCAGAGGCCGGTCGCCTTACCGAACAACTCGGCCATGACTCGGTTCGGATCGGACCCGCGCGCAAGACAATGTCCGTGGTCGCGATACGCGCTGATGGCGTAATCGTCCGGTCGAAGGGAAGCGATGGCGCCGACCGCGATCGCCTCCTCACCGATATACAAATGAAGAAAGCCGGCGATCTTGGCAAGAGCGTACATCTCCGCCGATTTCTCTTCGAATCGACGAATCAGTAACATCTGACGATACAGCGAGAGGACATCAGCTAGGTCCATATCGACCATTATGCAAGTCGGCTCAAAGCCAACTCAACCGGAATCATGCGACGACCGAGAAGGGCTGCATGCGGCAAGCTGGATGTAGCCCAACCGGCTATGAGCATTCAAAAGACCTGCAATGATAGCATCCCAGACCGTTCTGGATTCTCGACTCGGTTCGCCCCGTCAATTTTTCGATTGGATCTCTAACCGCTCTGGAACTACTCACAAGAGCCGACCACCTGATCACCAGATGACTCACCTTGACAAAGCTTGAAACCGGGTGCTACCACCGTCAAATGGTGGGAACCGACCGTCGTCCAGTGGCACAGGATTCCAAGGCCCCGGCAAAGGTGGTGTCCACCTGGTCCGGCCAGGCCCGCGAAGATGCCGTGCAGCGGATGTTCACCTCCATCGCCGGCGTCTACGACCTGAACAACACGCTGTTGAGTTTCGGCCTGCATTACCATTGGAAGAAGATTACCGCGTCCTTCATTACCCCCGTCGGACGAGGGACCGCGCTTGATGTCGGATCCGGCACGGCCGACCTTGCCCTCCTGCTCGAGTCTCGCATGGGACCCAAGGGACGTGTGATCGCATCAGACCTGAACTATGCGATGCTGGCCGAAGGCCTCAAGAAGATCGGTGGCAAAGGACTCACCGACAAAGTCACCTGCTTGCAGGCCAGCGCGGAACACCTGGGGTTCGGGGACAACACCTTCGATGCAGTCACCACCGGCTTTTGCATGCGCAACGTCGGGGATTTACCAGGTGCCGTGCGAGAAATTCGCCGTGTCATGAAGCCCGGTGGGCGCTTTGTGTGCTTGGAGTTTTCGCGTCCGGTATTCGGTTGGTTACGAACCTTGTACGATTGGTATTCGTTCAAACTGCTGCCCTGGGTCGGCACCATAGTCGCCCGTGATCGCACCGGCGTCTACGAGTACCTTCCCGCGTCCATCCGGACATTTCCCGACCAAGAACGGTTATGCCAGGTTCTACGCGATGCCGGGTTTCGTCAGGTGTCGTACAAAAACCTCAGCGGTGGCATCGTCGCGATACACGTCGCCACGAAATGAGACTGCTCACGGTAACAAGCTAACAAGTCATCAGGTTCTTGAGGTTCCAACGCTCTCACCTTTCAACGTGATAACGTCTCGACCATGACTTCGATTCTCTACATCTTCCTCCCCTGCAAGATGGTCTATCCCATCGGGATCACCTATTTGGCGGATTTTATCCACCGGCGAAAACCAGACGTACGTCAGCGCATTCTCGATCTCTCGTTGTTTCCAGTCGCACAGCGCAGCCAAGCCATCCGCGACGCCGCGACGGAGTTCAAGCCGGACCTAGTCTGCTTCTCATGGCGGGACATTCAAATCTTTTCGCCGCATGAGGGCGATTCGTCGTTAGAGCATGCGTTTAATTTCTATTTTGCCAGTAACCCGTTCAAGCGAATCACCGCCTCCATTGCAGGCGTCAAGCAGCTCTATCGCTATTACAATCACATCTACACGATCCTGTCGTACCCGGCGCTGATCCGCAAGGAGTTCCCCAAGGCCCAGATCATGATTGGCGGCGGAGCCTTTACAGCGTTTGCCGATCAGTTGATCGAAAAACTCCCGGAAGGCACAATCGGCATCCTTGGCGAAGGAGAAGACGCCATCCTGAAGGTCATTGAAGGCCGCTCGATTGAAGATGAACGGTACATTGTCAAAGAAGGTAACCAGATCCGAAAAGGCCGGCAGGGTTCCCCCGCGCTCTTAGATGCGCTCACGGTCGATCTGCCCTATCTCACCTCGATCTTCCCTCAATATGGGGAATATATCGGTGAATCGATCGGTGTGCAGTCCAAGCGAGGCTGCCCATATGACTGCGCCTTCTGCCTCTATCCCTACATCGAAGGCAAGCGGGTACGGTACCGGCCACCGGAGATGGTCGTCAAAGATATCTCGCAGCATTATCATCAGTGGGGTGCCCGTCGGTTCTGGTTCACGGACGCCCAATTCATTACGGGCAAGGAAGCCTATCCACAATGTACGGAAATCCTTGAGCGAATTGTGGCGGAGAAACTTGAGATCGAGTGGTCCGGCTACATCAGAACCTCATTGATTACCCCTGAGTTTGCCAGGCTGATGGTCCGTTCTGGTGTCGGCGACTTGGAGGTGGCCATCACCTCCGGTTCACAGGAGGTCCTGAACAATCTCCACATGGGATTCAAGCTGGAACGCTTGTACGATGGCTGCCGCTATTTGGCAGAGGCCGGCTTCAAGGGCAAGGTCATCCTCAACTATTCCCTCAATAGCCCTAAGGAGACGGAAGAGAGCCTGCTTCAAAGCGTCGAGTCCTACAAGATGGTGGCCTCGATTCTTGGCGAAGAGCGTGTGTTTCCATTGATGTTTTTCTTAGGCATCCAGCCGAATACCGACCTGGAACAACGCCTACTGGAAGAGGGGTATTTGTCGGCCGGCTATAACCCCTTGATGCTGACACCGACCAGTATCAAGAAGCTTCTTTATAATCCTGCCCCCCTCAACAAGATTATCGCCAAGGCTTGTCTCCGCGCCTGGGAACGGAAGCAAGGTAGCCGCGATCCCCGTCGATGGACCGGATCCCTGTCCCAGTCATCGGGTGAACCAGCCTATGCCGACCAAAACCTGAGCAGAGGAATCGAAGGCAATTCCGGGCGGGACGCCTTGCTTTCGATCGAGGAAATCATCCGTTCCAGCAGGCCAACCCCCTCGCCCTCACAGATGGCTGAACCAAGGACTACCTCTACCAGTTGAATGGGCGCCATACGTCCTTCATTGACCACAAACACACCTTCTTTACACTTGACGGGCCCTCCTCATACCTTGCATTCCCGTTTGAGCCAGTGCTATCATCCGTCCTCTTTGAGGGCATTTTTAGCACGTTAATCATTTGAGTTTTCATACAATTACGACTCCTGTCCTCTGACTAACTCGCGCCTTAAGGAGGCGCCTCAATGTATAAGACAATCTATATTCCGGTCGATAACTCCGACCATTCGAATACAGCAGTGGATGTCGGCGTTCATTTGGCAAAAACATTCGGTTCCCGGATCGTCGGGAGCCACGTCTACGCCGCGAAGATGCACGATAAGCGCTTCAAGCAGATGGAAGCGGGCCTCCCGGAGGAATACCATGACGAGAAGGAGCTTGACCGTCAGCGCCAGATCCACGATTCGCTGATTACCCGAGGACTCCAAATCATCACTGACTCCTACCTCGACTACGTCGATAAGAAATGTAACGAAGCGAATCTCCCTGTTGAACGGCGATCGCTCGAAGGACGTAACTGGAAAGTGCTGGCCGAAGACATCAACACCAACGGGTATGACCTCGTCATCATGGGCGCTTTGGGGGTCGGGGCGGTTAAAGACAGCGTCATCGGCAGCAACACAGAGCGCGTGGTCCGCCGGGTCCGTAACTCCGACATGCTGATCATCAAGAACGTTCAGCCGATAACTGGCGGAAAGATCGTCGTGGCTGTCGACGGCAGCCCCTACTCGTTCGGCGGACTGATGACCGGCTTAGCGCTCGGCAAGGCCTTCAACATGCCGGTGGAGGCGATTTCAGCCTTCGATCCCTACTTCCACTACGCGGCATTCCACAGTATTTCCGGTGTCCTGAACGAAGAAGCCGGCAAAGTCTTTCGTTTCAAGGAACAAGAAAAACTGCACGAAGAAATCATCGACAGCGGCTTGGCTAAGATCTACCAGTCTCATTTGGACATTTCCCGAGAAATCGCCCAGGCCGAGCAAACGGATGTGAAAACGACGTTGCTGGACGGCAAAGCATTCGAAAAAATTATTCAGTACGTCCGGAAAGATGTCCCGGCCTTGCTCATCATCGGGCGTATCGGCGTCCATAGCGACGAGGACATGGACGTCGGCAGCAACACTGAGAACCTGCTCAGGAGCGCCCCCTGTAATGTGCTGATCTCCAACCGCAAATACGTGCCTCCGATCGATACACAGGCCGAGTACACCATTGCCTGGACGGAAGAAGCGCTGCGGCGGATGGAAAAGATCCCGGTCTTCGCGCGCGGCGTGGCAAAGACGGCCATTCATCGGTATGCCATCGAAAAAGGGCATACCATCATCAGTAATACCGTCGTTGACACCGCGATCGGACACATTCTTCCAAAAGGTGCCATGGACGCTATGCGTGCGCTTGGCGGCAGCTTGGACGCAGCGGGTATCGACCGCGACAAGATGCAAGCCGATGAGGGCGTGACCAAAGATCTCATGGGTCCGACATTGAGTGGAATCATGACCCAGATCGTTGAGGAGAAACCCAAAGAGATCAGCGCCTCCACACAGGCCTACCTGGACCGCATGGGACAAACCTATTTCGTCTGTGACGGCTGCGGCTACATCGGAAAGGGAGACAGCCCGGTCAAATGTCCGGTGTGCAGTGCGGATGGGGCGAGATTCAAACAGGTCGATAAGAAGATTTTTGAAGTGGCCGCGACAACTGAAGGTGAATTGGAAACGGACGTAGCCTACGACGACGTGCCAATGCAATGGACCAAGGATGCAAAAGAAGCGATCCGTGCCGTGCCGGCTGGCTTCCAGCGGAGACGTGCGAAGGCCAGGATTGAAAAAAGCGCGCGGAAACTAGGCATGACGACCATCACGCTTGAATATGCGGCGCCAACCATTCAAGAGGCTGCATCTGAAGACTATACGCCGATTTTCTCCAACAAAGGCACCGGTACCTCGCCGATAGCGGAAGCCACCGTTGCAGCGTCGAATGGGGATGAGGAGAATGGTCATGTCGAAGCCGCCTCACCCTATACCTGGACAGACGACGCACAAGCCAGATTGGATCGAGCTCCGGAAGGCTTCATGCGAGATTGCACCAGATCGCTCATTCTCAAGCATGCCGAGAAAATCGGCGCGACCCTGATCACGATTGAGGTCGCCGATGAAGGGATCGAACAGGCAAAGGGGTATATGGCCGAAGCGATGAAGACTGGCAATCTTAAGGACATGATTGCCGACCTCACCGGAAAAGGACGCGGATAAGTTTCGCGTGCTGAGTTTTTGGTGCTGGCCCCCAGCGCCTTCCTCTGACGAGTCTTCGTTCTCAGCACCCGATACGATACACCATGGGTAAATCTCTTCCCATCTTCAATGGTCCTTCAGGCGTCTTGGGCTCTTTGCAGCAACAAATTGCCCAGTTCTTCACCCCCACTCCAAAGGGGGAAGGGCCGTTTGATGGTCGGACGGTTGACGACTTCAAGCCCTACCTCGTTGCGCTGAACCTGACCAAGCGTTGCAACCTCAAATGCGATCACTGTTATCTCGATGCCACGACCAAAGCAGCTGGTGGGGACGACGAGCTGAGCACCGAAGAGTGCTACCGGCTCATTGGACAGATCGCAGAAGTGAATAAGGGGTGTCTTCTCGTCATTACTGGTGGCGAACCACTGGTGCGTCCTGACATTCTCGACATTGCTCGTTACGCTGTTAAACTTGGCTTTATGGTGGTTTTCGGCACAAACGGGATGCTGATCGATGACCAGATGGCCAAAGCGCTTGTAGAAATCGGCGTGATGGGAGTTGGCATCAGTATTGATTCATTGGACGCAGCGAAACACAATACTTTCCGTGGCGTTCCGGGAGCGTGGGAAGCGGCGATCGCCGGCATTGAAGCCAGCAAGCGGAATGGCCTCCAATTTCAAGTGCACTTCAGTGCTCAGCCGATGAACTATCGGGAGCTGCCTGAAGTCATCGACTGGGCGCACCGACTCGGCGCCCGCGTCCTGAACGTGTTCTTTATGGTGTGTACGGGACGAGGCGAAGAGCTGACGGATATCACTCCCGCTCAGTATGAAGAGGTCCTTGGCTACCTCGTTGAATGCCAGGACAATTACAAAGGCATGTTGGTCCGTGCCCGTTGCGCTCCGCACTTCAAAAGGTTGGCCTATGAGAAGGACCCTAACTCCCCGATCACGAAGGCGACTGGATATATGGGGGGAGGATGCCTGGCAGGCACCAACTACGCCCGAGTGACGCCAAACGGTGAACTGACCCCCTGTCCCTATATGCCGCTGTCGGCAGGGAATATCCGTCAACAGAGCTTCGTTGATCTCTGGGAACGATCGGATATCTTCAACTCCTTTCGCTATCCCCAACTCAAGGGGAAATGTGGTGACTGCGAATATACTGATATCTGTGGGGGGTGCCGCGCCCGTCCCTATGTCGACCACGGCGACTGGCTGGATGAAGATCAGTGGTGCCTCTACACCCCGAAAGGCGGCGAGAAAATTAAAGTGGCGTTCAATGTCTCGGAAGAGACCGATGTCGCGTGGGACGACGCGTCTGCTCTCCGATTGAGCCGTATCCCCTACTTCCTACGTGCGATGGTGAAGAAAGGCGTGGAAAAGCACGCCCGCGAAAACAACGTACCGCTTATCACCGTTGAACTCATGGAAGAGCTGCGCAAGAAGCGATTCGGCAATGACGCACCTGTCTTTAACTTTGACGTAAGGGGTAAGGGATAAGGCACCAGGGGTGAAGACCTAGAGGCCCATCCTCAAAGCCCCCACTCCTTACGACTCTCTCCTGACTGGTTTCCAAATGGACGCGCTCCAAAGTATCACCACCGATCTCAACATCCTCATTCCGATCGTCAACCACTGGTTCCATCTGCTGTCAGCGATCATTTGGATCGGAGGCTTGGCATTCCTCGTCATGGCGGTGACACCAGGGCTTGAGAAAGCTGTTCCAAAGGATCAGATCAAACCCATCACGGATATTTTTTACCGGCATTACAAGAAAGTCGCCGGCATTCTCGTCGTCGTCCTACTGTTCACCGGCGGCGTGAATCTCCACTACGTCAATCAGGTCATTACGTCACAAACGGGAAGCGGGATCCAGCACCACTCCAAGTACCTCATGGTCTTCATGATCAAGCTTCTTCTCGTGCTGGGGCTTCTCACACTGTTCCTCTACACGGTCATTTTCAAGTCAGACGATGAGGCCGAAGAGGGAGAGTCCTACGAGGTTATTCCCTTCCAGCGCGCCGCCCTGTGGATGGGATTCTTCACTATCCTCTGCGCCGCCGCCATGAAACACCTGCATCAATAATCCTGCATCCTGTCCCTGAATATTCCCGAGACAGTTCCGCCGTCTCACATGAGACAGCTGCTGTATCACCTCAGATACAGTCCCGCATGTCAGACGATCATGGATTATTAAGATATACACACATAATCCAGTACTTATACTCGCATCTATTCGTCAGCCATCCTGGAATGGACGTTGCTTAATCTATTGGTAAGAGTCATGGAGCCTTGTAGGTTATCTCGTAACCACTAGACAAAATGGAGCACGGTATGGAGCTGACAGTCACTCACATGGCAAGGAGGTCTCCCTCTTCCTCACCATCTGATGCCCTCTTTGGATCCTGCCCATCCAGAGTAGCACTGCCACCTTCCGCCGTTGCCGCCGGTGCTGTGCCTCCTCGAAGAGGCACAGCCCGGCCTGCCACTCATCACATTGCCACGAAACTAAGTGGGCCGGTTCAGACAGCCCCTTTCCCCTCCGTCGATTCTGAGATAAATCTCCCGCAGCCGGCATTAGACCCAGATCACAAGCTGAGTCCAGACACGACCGTGAGGATCGAATCGAGCACAGCGCGGTCCATTTTGGTTGTCGAGGATGACCCTGATATCGCGATGGCCTTACAAGACTTGCTCGAATTCGAAGGATTCCGTGTTGACTGTGCACAGACCTGTCGACAGGCCTTTTCATCCATGGAACAACATGCCTACCATGCAGTCCTCCTCGATCTTGGACTACCTGACGGAGATGGTTGCTCGATCTTGGAGAAGCTCCAAGTTTCAAATCCCTCCCTTCCCGTGATTGTCTTAACGGCTTCAAATAGAAACCTGGGGTCCCTACGCGCCTATGCCCATTTGACCAAACCGTGGGAGCGAGAAGAGCTGTGCACGATACTTCGCCATGCCATCGGCATAGCATGATCTTCGACGCACTCTGAATCAGGAAGGGCGATCAAATAAGAAGGGAGTTACATCACTTAGACCGGCTGAGGCCTAGCGCGCGCTTGAAGACGGCGGCGAAGCCGAAATAGCCGAATGAATCTTTGAGGTTCGAATAGAGCCGCTTGACGGCGCCCATCTCAGGATTGGTGACATACTCCATTGTTAAGGCAATCCGCTCCTCACCCTCTCCGAGAGGCGTGACCGCATGCCAGAGTTTATCACCGTTGAAAATCACCATATCCCCAGGCTCAGTCACGAGTTCAAGATGGCGGGACTCCTTGGTTGGATGGTCCTTGAACAGCTCGCACACTAGCTTGCACTGGGTTGACCGATCGACAAGCCCCATCAGAATCGTGTAGCGAGCGCCCTTGTAGTATGACGTATCGTAGTGGAACCCTATGTGGTCACCCGGTTCAGTGTAGTAGTAGAGGGCGCAGGAATGGGGATCGTTGTCCGGACAGAACATTAGTTTTGCCTCAACGAGCCGGTCCAGGAATGCCCGGAATGACTCGGACCGATAGAGGTCGAGAAAGCGAGGGGCTTTCTCCTGCACGGTATAATAACTGACGCTCCCGCCCTTCTTATGGCCGGGAATGTAGTTTCGATTGAGTTCCGCTTTCACGCCCTGTGCTTGAGGAACGAGTACCTCCTCAACGAAGGCACGGGGCAAGAACTGCTTGATGACGAGAAACTCGTCCTGATCCCAATACTCTTGGTGAAGCCGGTCGAAATCCAAGGCGGTGACCGCTTGGGTGACCCTGTCCGTCACATTGCTCACAAGACTCTGCACCTGTCTCAATCCCTCTCGCCAATACGGTTCTCGGTCAATGGTCGTGAGTCATTCGTCGATGAGACATGCACCAGGTCATAGTCATGACTATTGGCCATCGACCAATGACCGCTTACGGCCCATTCAATACCGGAGCTCTGACGACTTCCGCATCCGTCGGTGTCTTAAAGTCAAACACCTCATTACCTAATCCCAGGTTTGGTTTCAAGTTCGAAAACTCAAAAACGGCGACATTGCCGCTGGCCTCATGGAGGGACACCGTGCGGATAAAATAGGTTTTGGGGAAGACCTCGACGACGATCTTCTGAAGATTCTGAGTGGATTCCTGCTCCTTGGCTTTGGGAATCAACGTGATGAGCGGCATCCCACCGACTCCGCGAGTGTTTCCCCTGGTGGGCTCAATCTCAAAGGATTCATCCAATTTGGCCGCTCCCTGCAACAGTTCCAATGGCGCCTTGGAGGCCGCCATCTGTGTGAGCTTCCCGACCAGGACCTGCTTATGTTCTGGAACGTAGACCTTCACGTCCTCCTGGTTCACATAGATTTGCTCAGTTGCCGGATCCAAGTAGTCCCACCGTAAGCGACCGGGCTTTTTAATATAGACCTTGCCGGACGACGTCACAGGCCGCTCAAACCCTTCAATCCTGGTTTTCTGAGAAAAGTCGGCCTGAAGATCCTTCGTTTTCTCGTATCGCGCTTGCAGCTGTCTGACGACTTCACGAACCTCCTGCAGGGCTTTTTCATCGACCGGTCCGTCTGCCGCCCAGGCCGGCAAGGCCAATAGGACACTCAATGGAAGGGCAAGCCACCAGCGCATCATACTTCCGCCGCACCAACCGGGCCGCGCCGTCCAAGCACCTCCCGACGCCCATCGCGACCCGCCGCCCCCACAATGCCTTCCGATTCCATCTGCTCGATCATGCGCGCCGCCCGGGGATAGCCGACCCGCAGTCGGCGCTGGATCAGTGAAGCCGAAGCCTGCCCCGTAGACAGCACCAGTTCTTTCGCTTGCTCGTACACCTCGTCTTTCGCCTCTTCCTCAGTCGCCTCCTCCAACTTGAGGGACTGCAGCTCCTGGTTATAGATCGGCAGGGCCTGTTTCTTCACAAATTCCACCACAGAGCGGACATCGTCATCCGACACAAAGGACCCATGCAGACGCGCGAGACGTCCGGTTCCGGAGGCCAAGTACAGCATATCCCCACGACCGAGGAGAGCCTCCGCTCCGTTCGCATCAAGAATGGTTCGCGAGTCGGTCTTCGACGAGACTTGGAACGCAATGCGTGCTGGGAAATTCGCTTTGATCAAGCCGGTCAGCACATCGACGGATGGACGTTGAGTAGCCAGCACCAGATGAATCCCGGACGCCCGGGCCATCTGTGCAAGTCGGGCGATCTTGTCTTCCACATCTTTCGGAGCAACCATCATCAGATCCGCCAGTTCGTCGATCATGACGACGATAAACGGCAGCGGTTCCGGCGGCGTCGGTTTCGGCTGCATGCAACCCCGTTCCCCCTCGGCGATCGAGTTTTCACCGGCGGAGAGACGCTCTTCTTCAGAGAGAAATTTCATCGGAAGCTCAGTCTGCTCGACACTCGGTGCGTTACTTTCAGCAAACACCTCATGCAAACCAGCAACCTTTCGATTATACGCATCAATGTTCCGCACACCGGCTTCCGCCAGCAGCTTATACCGCCGCTCCATTTCAGCGACAACCCATCCGAGGCCTCTTGCAGCTGACTTGGGGTCCGTAATTACCGGCCGCAAGAGATGTGGAATGCCCTCATACGATTGGAACTCAAGCATCTTCGGATCAATGAGCAACAGTTTTACTTCACTGGGCTTGGCGGAAAAGAGGATACTGAGTAGCATTGTGTTCAAGCTGACACTCTTCCCAGCCCCCGTCGCTCCTGCCACCAAAAGATGCGGCATCGTCTTCAGATCCGCCGTGCTGGGCGCACCGAAGATATCCTTACCCAGCGCCAGTGTGAGCCTGGACCGTGCCCGCCGAAAGGCCTCGCTCATGACGACTTCTTTCAGGGACACCGTTTCTCGAGACCGGTTTGGCACCTCGATGCCGACCACGGATTTCCCCGGTAACGGCGCAACGATGCGTAAACTCGTCGCCTTCAGCGCCAGCGCCAGGTCGTCGGCCAGATTCACAATGCGGGCGACCTTCGTGCCGGGCCCCGGCTCAAATTCGTACATCGTGACGACGGGGCCTGGTCTCACTTCTGTCACAATGCCCTCGATGCCGAAACTCAGCAATGCGCGTGATAAAATCTCGGACTGTGCTTTGAGTTCCTCATCTGACATCCGATCCATCGGTCCAGAGGGATCACTTAACAGAATCTCCGGGTCAGGCAGCTGATAGTTTTCGGACTCAGCTGTCGGAACAACCACTTCCGACTCAGTCGTTTGCGCATCCCATGTTGGGATTGCGACAGGGAATGGCTGGATGATCGGACCTGGAGGAGTCTGGGTTGGGGTCAGCTCCAACTCCTCGATCCCGTCAGTGGCTAACTCCTCTGCTCGAGTGACGGTCGCTGGTTTGGACGACCTGGCTCGTAACCGTCGATTGCCGATCTCTTTCTCAACCTCAATTGATCGCTCCGGCATCACCGCAAACACCCCTTCGCGGAGAGTGGCCCAATGTTCCGGCATCCGACGCACGGCTTCCGCCAAGGACAGAGGGGTTGTCAGTAAGAGGGCGACCAGGAATCCTGTGATGACCAGAATATGGGCCCCGGTTCCGGCAAAAACGGCACGGAGTCCCTCGGCGATGGTCTGGCCAATGATACCACCGCCCATCCCGCGGGAAATCATCCCGCTGGTCAGGGTTAGAACCCCCGTCGTTTCAAGATGCAGAAAGGCGCTCAAGAAGAAAACGGCGGCTAAGGAGCTGGCGGCCGTCCGCAGCGTCAGACTCACCGGAACCTGAGAGAAACATCGAACTCCCAACCGCCCCAGCAACACAGGAAAGAGATAGGCCGCTCCACCGATACCAAAAAAGAACCCACCGGCCAACAACGCGCCGAACGAACCAATGAGATTGCGTGGCGGATCGGCATCCGGCACACCAGCCGCCAGCATCTTCGCCTCTCCTGGCACAAACGACAGGAAGCTCAAGAGCATCAGCAGACTCAGCGCGATCAAGATTACGCCGATCACTTCTCGCTGAATATGAGAAGGGGGAGATGGGGCGCGGCGGGCTTCTCCCCGCTTTGCCGAGGTGGTGGCACCCATGGAACGAATGCTAACACAGGGGCAGGGTCATTTCAAACGAACGCGCATCTGAGTCACCAGCAGTCCCAGCGTACCTGTCAGACCAATCGACCCGTCATAATGGAATGGATGGCGGAACGGATGGCATCGTATGCCGAATGATCTTGCCTTCCACCAGATAGACGACCAACTCGGCAATGTTGGTGGCATGATCAGCCACTCGCTCGAGCGACTTGGCGATAAAGCTCAGCCGAATGGCCCGTGAAATCGTATGCGGATTTTCCATCATGAATGAGAGCAGTTCGCGAAACAACTGCTCCATCAGATCATCGACGAAGTCATCATCCCCAATGACTTTCCTAGCCAGAATGGCATCTTCCTTGACGAAGGCATCGATGCTTTCCTTCACCATGACCCGTGCAAGGCTCCCCATCCTCGGGATATCGATGTAGGGCTTGAGTTGAGGCTCTTCGTTCAGTTCAATCGCTCGCTCACAAATACTCTCTGCCAGGTCACTGATACGTTCGAGCTCAGTGGACAGTTTCATGGCTGTCGTCACCAACCGTAGATCGCGCGCCGCCGGCTGGTGGAGTGCCAACAACTCAATACAGGCTTCGTCGATCTCCACATCCATCGCATTCACTTTGTGGTCTCGTTCGATCACGCGGCAGGCCAGGGCCGCGTCTCGCGTCACCAATGCGGTCAAGGCTTTGTCGATTTGGTCTTCTGTGAGGCCGGCCATTCGCGCCAGCTTCGTCTTGAGTTCCGCAAGTTCTTCGTCGAAATGTCGGTGTTGAGCCATAGCGTCACCCGAATCGTCCAGTGATGTAATCTTCCGTCTGCTTCTTTGAGGGATTCGTGAACAGCTGCTTCGTGAGACCGTACTCGACCAATTGGCCGAGGTACATGAACGCGGTCCGATCCGACACCCGGGCCGCCTGCTGCATGTTGTGCGTCACAATGACGATCGTCAACTCTTTCTTCAACGAAAACAGCAACTCCTCGATGATGCCGGTAGCGATCGGATCTAAGGCGGAGCAGGGTTCATCCATTAAGAGCACATCCGGCTTGACGGCGAGGGCCCGCGCAATGCAGAGGCGCTGCTGCTGACCACCGGACAAGCCAAGTGCGCTCTTATGGAGTCGGTCCTTTACTTCCTCCCATAAACCGGCTCCTCGGAGACTTCGCTCGACGATCTCTTCCAACACCATCCGATTCTTCAGGCCTTGCAGGCGCGGACCGTACGCAACATTTTCATGGATCGATTTGGGGAACGGGTTGGATTTTTGAAACACCATGCCCACTCGTTTTCGAAGATCCGTGATGTCGATCAATGGATTAAAGATATCAACGCCGTCGATGAGGATATTTCCTTCATGCCGCGCACCTTCGATGAGGTCGTTCAAGCGATTCATGCATCGCAGCAAGGTAGATTTCCCGCATCCTGATGGCCCAATGAAGGCAGTCACTTGGTTTTCTGGAATATCCAAATCAACCTTGAACAGGGCCTGGACCGGTCCATAGAAAAAGTTGAAGCCCTGCACCCGAAGTTTCGACTTCCCCTGAGCACTGGGCTGAGGCGTCACGTTGGAATCATGTGGGTCCATGCGCTCCATCTCCAGTGAGGACACAGCGGGTGAGAGGGTAGAAACACCGGACGTCACGTCAAACTGCTGACCCAGCATATTTCCTCCTCATTCGATTTCGCAAGAGGATGCCCGTGAGGTTAAGCGTCACCACCACCAGAATCAACACCAATGTGGTCACATAGACCATCGGCTTGGCCGCTTCCACATTGGGCGATTGGAACCCCACGTCATAAATATGAAACCCCAAATGCATGAACTTTCTGTCCAGGTGAATAAACGGCCACGTCCAGTCGATCGGCATGGCCGGTGCCAGCTTGACGACACCGGTCAACATCAAGGGCGCCACCTCGCCCGCCGCGCGAGCCATGGCCAGGATCAGTCCGGTCAAAATGCCCGGGAGTGCCGTGGGAAGCACAACTTTCCACATCGTTTCCCATTTGGTCGCGCCCAAACCAATCGACCCTTCTCGATACTCCCTCGGCACGGCTGCCAGTCCCTCTTCCGTCGCGACGATGACGACGGGAACGGTCAACAGCGCCAGCGTCAATGAGGCCCACAGAATTCCCCCTGTGCCAAATGTCGGGGTCGGTAGCCTGTCAGAGAACCACAGCGCATCGATTGTACCGCCAACGCCGTAGACGAAAAACCCTAACCCAAATACGCCGAAGACGATCGAAGGAACCCCGGCGAGATTATTGACGGCAATGCGGACAGTCCGCACGATGACGCCTTGACGGGCATACTCTCTGAGATACAGCGCGCCAATGACACCAAAGGGTGTCACGACGAAGCTCATGATCAGCACCATCAGAACCGTGCCAAAAATGGCCGGGAAGATCCCACCCTCCGTGTTGGCTTCTCGTGGCTCCGTGGTCAGCACCATCCAGAGGTTTCCCGCATAGACCCACACCTTTTCCAGCTTCGACAGGTCGTTCGGGCGCAAGACTCGTATGACTTGGCTGAGAGCAACGGACTTTTCTCTGCCATTGGCATCGACAACAAGCACCATGTACAGGCTCTCTGCCTCGCTTGATTCCATCTGTCGAAGCAGTGTCGGGAGGGACTGCCACACGACCTCCGAGCCTTCAGCCACAGTTTGGTCTTCCTTGGCCAGCGTTCGGAGCCGGCCATAGAAGTTCCCCCACTCGCGCCGCTCCACCATGACGAGATCGGCCGGCGTGGCTCGTTCGACGATCTGATCGGTGTTGATCCAACGATAGTCCAAGCCGTACAGATCGCGGTTGCCGATCTTCATCCTGATTCGCGGAATCCCTTTTGGACTGACCTCTTCTCCGGCCAACTGACCGATTACATGTTTTCCGTCCTTCAGCGTCAATTCAACGAGATCAGCCGGCCAAAAATACCCGAACCCATTGAGAAGGATGAGCACTAGAAGCCCACCGATCATGAGGAGCGACATGGAAAGCCCAGCCCCGCAGCCCCAAATGAAGAGCTCACCGCTTGCCATGAAATGCTTGACCCACTGTTTCATTGAATCACTCGTATCCCCAAACTTCGTCAGACTTGCGTTCATCAACTGAACGCTACCCACTGCCAGGAACGTCACCTTGTGCGAATCTTGTCGCACTAGAATTGGCTATATTTCTCCCTGAGTCGCTGTCGAACCAGCTCCGCAACAGTATTGAGCAGAAAGGTCGCGATAAAGAGGAGCAACCCTGCCAAAAACAGTGTGCGATACAAAGTCCCGCCATGCGGCGCTTCAGGAATCTCCACGGCAATATTCGCGGACAGGGTTCGAAACCCGTTGAAGAGGCTCCAATCCATAATCGGCGTATTGCCGGTCGCCATCAACACGATCATGGTCTCGCCAACCGCCCGACCGAACCCAATCATCAACGCCGAGAAGATGCCCGGGCTGGCCGAGATCAGGACGAGATGGGTGAGCGTTTGCCACCGCGTGGCTCCGAGGGCCAAGGACCCGGCGATCAGATTTTTTGGCACATTGGAGAGCGCTTCTTCAGAAATGCTGTAGATGATGGGGATGATGGCAAATCCCATGGCCACCCCGACGACGATGGCATTGCGCTGATCATAATTCAGCCCGAGATGAGTCTGGAGCCACGGTTTAAAATGTCCATCGAACAAGAGGGACTCCCACCACGCGTTGCTTTCAAGGCACCCCCAGACCACGGCGATGATGATCGGCATCATGAGCAGAGCCTCTGCACCAGGCCGTACACGATGCTTGAGAGAAGCAGGGAGCAAAAGAAAGAGTCCGCTGGAAAGGGCAATGACCAAGGGCAGCACCAACACCATCCCAGTCATGGCGGGAAAGCTCCGCTCCAGGACCGGGGCAAACCAGAGGCCGGCCAGAAATCCAAGCACTACGGTGGGCAGCGCGGCCATGATTTCAATCGTGGGCTTGATCTTGGCTCGGAGATCCGGATGCATGAACATGGCGGTGTAGATGGCGGCCAATACCGCCAATGGCACCGCCAGGAGTACGGCATAGATGGTGCCCTTAATCGTTCCAAAGATTAACGGGGTCAAGCTGAACTTGGCCTCAAAGTCGTCCGATCCACTCGATGATTGCCAGACAAGCTCCGGCCGATCATACCCCTCGTACATCACGGGAGAGAACAAGGTGGCCAAGGTGATTTCTGGGTAGGGATTCGAAATGTCGTAATGCACCAGCCGATCATTTTCGGCGAGACCGACCAGGCCATCTGCTTTTGGAGAAAAATAGGTACTGCGAATCGCCCCCTGTTGTGGAGCAAATGTCAGCAACGTTTGTTCGGACGTCGAATGGTGCAGACGGATTTCTCCCTTGGCATCGGTCGTGATGAATCCCTTATCGCGCTGGGAAATCGTGATGTCGGTAACCGCACTCTGGTGCGGGGCAAACCGATGGATACGCGTCATATGGGTCGTATTCGTCGCCTGATGTTCCCGCACGGGCATCCACACGGCAATCTGCCCAGACGCACCGCCGACCACAAGACTCCGGTCACTCATCAAATAGGCCAGCGCGCTAATCGCCTCGCTTCCTTCAGAAGCCTGGGTCGTGTCAACAAGACTGGGCTTCGACGGTTCCCGGAGATCGAAATGGTAGATCTTGCCCTCTTCCGTACCGACAGCGAGAAGCTCTGCCCGACTTGCAAGTGTGAGCGCGGTCACCCGACCGTGGATACTGGGTGTGAGATCAACCTGTGTGACCGAAGCCTCAGCGGTTCCATCGGGACGGGAGGCGCTCCGGCTCGTGGTGAGCCAGAGATGCTGATCTTGAAGCAGCGCGGCAACCCGAACATCGGAGTCTGTGCTCTGATACGCCATCTTGGTGATTGGTTGCGAAGTTGGTGCGGCAACCATGGGAGTCCCAACCGAGACGGATGGGGCAACCGAACGTTCGTTCCCTTGGAAGTCCTGCGTGAATTCGATTGCCACAGGGATGACGCGGCCGTCTTTCGTGCCCATGGCGAGCTGGTGCCCCTTCCCCAATGCTCGCGCGAGCGCTGTGACCGAACCATCAGGCAACAAGCCTCGCGAAGGAATCTTTGATACGGCGGATGTTGCTTCCCCTAAGAAGACAAACTCTAATGAGTCACCGCGTAGCACGTAAGCAAGCTCTTGATGCTCGTCGATGCCGATGAGCGCCGACGTCGAGGGACGCTCAAGCGGAGATAGCGCAACCGGCTCAGTCTGGGTCGCGTGGGGAGGTTGAAAGAGTGGGATGACTTCTTTCACCAGAAAGATGCACATCCCGAGAATGCAGAGGATAATGCTGATCCCACCGGTCTTGATGATGACGTTGGTCAGCCCATCCGTAATCGATCTGATTTGGCGTCGACTGAACAGTCCACCCACCAGGGCCGGGGCTGGAATGGAACCCCGGCCTGGGGAGGACTCTCCTTGAAGGACCGGTATTGGAGTAAGTGGCGGCACGTTCATGCTTTGACTTTCGATATCCGTTCCAACGTTTCAGCGTGACACTTCTCACAAGATCGTGAGTCGTCATATGCCTTTTATGGTCTACCCACTCCGGACAGCCGACCTTAGATTTATTCGATTTTCGCCGATTCCTTTTCAATCACAGACTGCGGAAGCGGAAAGAAACCATCCTTGATGACGATGGCTTGCCCTTCCTTGCTATAAATAAACTTGATAAATTCCTTCACGAGCGGATCAAGCGGCTTGTTCGGCGCTTTGTTGACGTATACCAACAAATGCCGCCAGAGCGGGTAAGTCCCGTTCATGGCATTGGTCTGCGTGGGGGCCACGAAGGGCGCCCCCTCTTTTTCAGCCAATGGAAGGGCTCGCACACCGGAGGTCAAATAGCCGATGCCGCTGTAGCCGATACCAGCCTGATCTTCCGTGATACCCTGCACCACGGAGGCAGAACCGGGCTGCTCTTTGACTTCATCTTTATAGTCACCGTTCTTGAGCGCAAACTCCTTGAAAAATCCGTAGGTGCCGGATGCTGAGTTACGGCCATAGATGCTGATCGGAGAAGTCGCCACCTCACCCGTAATCCCCAGCTGACCCCACCGTTCGAGGGTTTGTGACGCACCAAATCGGCGGGTCTTCGAGAAGATCGCGTCGACCTGCGGCATCGTGAGTCCTTGGACAGAGTTGTCCTTGTTGACATAGACGGCCAGCGCGTCGATGGCGACCGGAAACGCGGTCGGTTTATAGCGGAACTTTCTTTCGAAGGCATCGAGCTCGGTATTTTTCATCGCGCGGGACATTGGGCCCAGCTGCGCGGTCCCTTCGATCAAGGCCGGCGGTGCGGTGCTCGATCCCTTCCCTTCGATTTGAATTTTGACGCTCGGATATTGCTTGCGAAATCCTTCAGCCCACAGCGTCATCAGATTATTGAGCGTGTCCGAGCCAATGCTATTCACATTCCCTGATACCCCGCTGACTTTGAGATACCCCTTCAAGGCCGGATCCAGCACGATGGCGTCGTCGGCATGGACCGATGGGATTGCAGAAACAAGAGCCCCAAGAAGAGCGATGCAGGTGAGACCAGACTTGGCAGCCGATATGTTCATAAACAGTCCTTTCGTAATCACCAACTTATCCCTTTCAGCACAATAAGCCTGTTACATTGCGACCACATTACGTGAATGTTACAGGCGTGTTACAAAGTACGCCCCCTAGCTTGAACGGCCTTGATTATAGGGGCAGGCTGTGGCCTGCCCCTAGCCATCATCAGAAGTTATACTGCAACTGAGTCCGGACAATATCCCCTTCACGGATGTTATACGGCGCAGTCTGCGTATCGGTGCGCCTGCTCCGCGCATAGGCGATCGTGAACTCTAAGGCTTTCGCGATTTGCCACTCCATCCCGACTTCCCATTCCCGAACCACATTGAATGGAGAATTGGTCCGATGCTTCTTTCCGCCACTGTATTCTTGGTACCGCACATAGGGGATAAGGCTGGTCAACCAGGGCTTGTTCACGTCCCACTTATACATCCCCTGGACGTAGCCGCCCTGGACGTCCCCTTCCCCAATGGATGTTCGGGAGGCGTTCAACTGAGGGCCATTGCCCCAGTTCCACTCCGCCTGGAAGCCGATCGGTTGCGGATAGAGCACAAAGTGCACCCCCACTCGTTCGTCAAGGATGTTCCCGTTGTTTACGAGTGTAGGAGTTCCCGCGAGGCCTGTTCCTGAGGGAGTCCCAACATTGAACGTCCCACGGTACGCATCGACACCGAACTGGATAATCTGCCCGTAGGGCAATTCCATAGGATAGGTGGCATGCAAGACGATGTGCTTATTGTCATTGCGTTCATTCACATTAATCGTCTGGCCGTTGTAGACGCCAACGCCTAGAACTCCGTAGTCTCCAGTTCCTTTGAGACCTGAGTCGACCAGTTTTTTGAACAATTTTCTGGTCTCCTTTGGCGTGTAATAGACAAAGAATCCGAGGTCTCGCTCGCCGTTCACCGCACTATTGATCCCGTCGCTTCGGTCAAAGGTCAACCGGTTTTGACTCGATTGAAGATTTTCCCACCCAAACGGAACCTTCGATTGCCCGACGCGAACCCGCAATTCCTTTTCCTCAAAGAACAGGAACGGCACGGGCATAAAGATATCGGCATAGGCGTCGCGAAGTTGCACAAAGTGATTACTCTGATCCCCTGTCGTGCCAGGTACGGAGCCGGCAAATTCTGGCTGAATATAGAACGACAGCCAATCCGTCACGTCACCCGAAAAGACAAGGCGAACACGGCGGAAGGCAAAGCCTGTATTATCCCGAATGGTGCTATCGTATTCACTCCGTATCGATTTATCTCCGGGAAGATAAGTATAGCGGGCTTGCACGTACCCTCGAATGCTGATCTTATCAAACCATTTCTTGATCGCTGACCTCTCGGCAACGATCGCATCGTCTCGCTCATGCTCGGCCTTGAGCTTGAGCCATTCTTCCTTCGTAATCTGGCCCTTCTCGTACAGGAGATCCTCAACATTGGCATGAGCCTGACTGGCCTGGAAGATCAACCCGAGACCCAAGGTACACACAGCGACCGCAAACCACCAATTCTTCATTCGACTCCCTCCCTCTAGTTAGTCATGTTTCGAATACGTGGCGAGGTATAGTTGAACAGCATTAAGATGGTGCTACGAGGTTGTTACCAATTTGTTAAATCTACGACAATCTGGTGAATGGCAACGCCGCACGCAAAGGGTGGGCAGCTGCAGCCAGTCCAAAATGGAAGCCCGCTGCGGATGAACGAATCATTCAAAACACACGACCAGCGCCATACTGAACCGCCTCTCTGGTCGATGGCTGTGGCAATGCTCGTTATTCTCGGTGCCCAGCTAGTTCTCTACTCTTTCGCTCCGACTGGCCCTATTCGAGAAGGGGACACCGTGTTCTCAGAGGGTGAACAGCAGGTGCAGATCCGTCACGCAGCGACAGATCAATCGGGTAAGACGGACAACACGTGTTTACTTGATCCGAACAGTCCGTTGATCGTCCTTCACACTTCAACCGACCAAGCCGATGACTCGATCATTGCTCATGTTCAAGGCAATCCCGCCGGCGAATGGCCCTTTTGCCACGTACATGCCGAGGTGAGACTGAAAGCTCATCAGGTATTTCAGAAGCCCGCGGTCTTTAGGGCGGTGCGAGAGATCTTGGCTGGATGGTTCAGTCGATGAGAGAAGCGCCGCTATTTCTTTAGGCGCTGAGCAAATTGCTTTCGGAACTTGGCAACTTTTGGACCGACCACAAACTGGCAGTAACCTTGTAAGGGGTTTCGTGCAAAGTATTCCTGATGATAAGGCTCTGCCTCATACCACTGACTCACTGATACGACCTGCGTGACGATGGGAGCATCGTAGAGTCTTTCGGTCGTAAGAGATTTAATGAGATTTTCAGCGGTTTGCTGCTGTTCCGGGGACGTGTAGAAAATCGCTGATCGATACTGTGTGCCTGTATCGTTTCCTTGCCGATTGAGGGTCGTGGGATCGTGAATGAGGAAAAATATTTCGAGGAGTTCTTTGTAGGTGATCACGCAGGGATCAAAGGCAATTCGTACCGCTTCGGCATGGCCTGTCTGCCCCCCACACACTGCTTCATAACTGGGGCAATCTAGATTCCCCCCGAGATACCCAGACTCGACCGATTCCACCCCCCTGACCTGGTCAAAGACAGCCTCAAGGCACCAAAAACAGCCGCCTGCAAGAATAGCGACTTCCTGCTGAGGTAAGATTGATCGTGATTCGATGCCCATTGTGTGATCGGTCGAGTGGATGACAAGATTCTTCCTGCAGGCGAAGACCGACTACTCCTCATCTTCCTCAATATCCTCAATCCCTTCATAACTCATTTCAGGGAAAGCCGCCGACGCCTTTTCACAGGCAGTTTCAATCATCTCTTCCGCATCTTCCGCCGAATCGGCATCGACCAAGAACTTCACGGTGATTGCATACCTCTGTTCCACCCCCAACTCCTTTCTCTATCCTCATGCTATGAGTGTTCTATTGGGACTTCAGTCTCTCTGTACTTTCCGACAGTTACGGTAGCCATGTCAACCGTGTTCAGGGTCAGGATAGCGCCTGCGCAACGCATACGGCCACACTGCAGAGTGAGAGAACGACGAGATCTCATCGATCAGAGTTTCAGGAATACTTACGAGAGAGGACCTGTGCAGGCTGGAGCGATTGGAAAAGAAGTTACTCGTCCTGTTCAAGTTCGGAGAGTATCGTCTTGAGCTTCGCCAGCTCTTCTGGACTGATACGCGAAAAGGCAATCCCAAAACTATTGCCATCGACCCAACGCACCGTGGCTTCATCGATTCTCAATGGCCAATCCAGGCCTGGAATGTGGAGTCGGCATTCGAACTTCGCACCTTGCTCCACCTTCATGTCGCTTTCGATCTTACACCCACCGATGGAAATATCCAGAGTTCGTCCCTGCCCCTCCTGCTTTTGCCCCGAGAAGGTGCTGCGAAATTGGGTGGTGAACCTTGGCTGGACCCGCCGATCCTCTGGCAGAGGTTTGACCGGAGTCTGATCAGAGGGTTTTGACTTGAAGAGTGAACTGAGCTTCTTCAACGATGCAATCCTTCGCTCAACCTCATCATGTGGGAGCACTCCATCCGACCTTTTCGAACCCTAGCGAAGAACTGGTCCTCTTCGCGAATCAACCTCTTCATGAAACATCCTACTTCTTGATGGAAAGAAGCATGTGGCCGCGGCGGTTCTGTTGATAGCAGGGCTCATCCCGATCAAAGCAGAAGGGACGCTCCTTTCCATATGAGACAATCGCCACCTGCTTGGGATTTGCCCCAACTTCCGCCAAATAGCTCCGAGCAGCCTTGGCGCGTTTGTCGCCCAACACCATGTTGTAATCGGTCGTGCCTCGCTCGTCACAGTGCCCTTCAATCTTCAGCGTGGCGCCTGGATGGTCCTTAAGATACGCCGCGTCGTGATTGAGCGCTTCCATACCGGGCTCCGACAAGGTCCACTGGTCATACCCAAAGAACACATCCTGCATCCCCGCCTCCACGGCATCCTTTTCTTCTTGTGTCAATTCCGCACGCTGATGCGCGCTGCGCCCAGACGGGTTCATTGAGGTCGAGTATCCGCCTTGCCCAAGTCGCTCCTCTGACGGATTACGGGAGAACCCACTCAATTCTCCGCTGGGGCCTCCTCTCGACATATTGGGGAGCTTCGCAGCCCCGCTCTCCGCATCACCTGCCCCCTCAGACTTAAGCCATTTTGTGTTACAGCCTTGGCTTGACAACAAAATTAATCCCATCGCCACCACCGCTCCGGACTTCGCAATTACTCTATTCATACCTCTTCCCCTCCATATGACATCCCGATCCAGTGGCTCAATCGATTCAGTGGTAATTACCGTTGTACTGATAACCTTGCGTGAGGCTTGCCGGTTGCCTTCTTGCACACAAAATAAATATAGCACCGCTGTTGAAAAGGGACGCTTTAGCAGAAGCCTAGCCGATGAATGACAGGATGCCTAATAAATTCAAATATTTGGCCGGGCGACGGGGAAAGATTGTCTGAGTAGACAGAGAACTAAAATTAGGCCAGCAAGAAAACGAGAACCAAGAGGAGAAGAGGAAAGAGACCGATCAAGCACCACTGGTAGCTTAAACAGACGGACCCCTCTCTTGCTCAACGGGATCCATTCCGATCAGACCAACGGATCGGTTGCAATACTGCTCCTAACCCAGCCATCGCACCGATCAACAACAGCATGGCTAGTGCAATCACGAGGAAAAATGCTGCTCTCATGTCGTGCAAAATGGGGATCATAGTACCTCCCTCTGCTTGCTCGATTCATTGACTGCGCCATCCGCATTCACAAACCCAGGGACTCGCCGGGTCTATCTTCTCAAGTGGTCTTCCACAACAAGGGCATTCTCTGGTCCAAGCACACCGCTTCTTCTGTTCAGAGTATACCGCTCCAAACGTTGCTCGTGTTCTATATCGGCTAAACCACGGCACGGGATAACCTCTTTTACGCATAGATTTTATAGTAGATTAAAGTCCATCACGGTTCTATCCAGCTTTCGTGGAATGACCAGCAAAACCCGCATAGCCCAACTCATTGGAAATGCATATAAATATGATTCATTATTTGGTACATCCCAGCAGAAATTGAGGATGCAACCCACTGATTCGAGGGCTTATCTAAGCGATTCAGCCATCAAAATCGCACCTACTAGGAAGGCTACACAGGCAGATGAATGAAAAGCAAGGTGGGAATGACGCACCCTACGGCTATCGAGAATGAGGGAAAAATTTGCAATCCAGCTTAGATCAAGACGGTACTCTGCCCAAGAGACATACTCCTCTAAATCCTGAACGATTTACCGCTTTCCTCGTCTTGTCCACGCCACATCCTAAAACAGCGGCTTCTTCCCGCCGGCTTTGATGATGGCGTGGCGAAAGGCTTTCGAAAGACTGTCTAAAGATGCCATATCACAGACGGGAATATAGATTTCTCCCTTCCTTTCCCCCGGTCTGTCTTTGGGGGCATGATCCTCATAGACAAGCTCCTCAAGGCTCGTCACAGCCAATTTTCCGGTTTTTAGTTCGTGCATGGGCTTGCCTGATATCGCGAGAGACGCCAGCCACTCGGTCACACAGCCCCCCCGCGCGCAGCGCAATCGAACTCCATAGAGATTGATGTTCTCACCTTCCTGCTCCGAACTCACGTTTGGAGACAGTGCGTTCAAGTCGAACTCCTGAATCCTTTCTATGGGTGATTGAAGTCCAAATATCCCGCTCAATTTCCTGTGTTCATTGAGCCGTGTCACAATTCTGAGCGCTGATGGAGGCATCACCACCACATCGACCTTCGCCATTCTATCCATATGCCAGAGGGATCCGTCCTTGGCGACCATACGTTGCAAACCACTGTGCATTGTTCCACATGCTTCCCACGTGTCTTTGATAAATACCACCGTCTCTTCAAGCGAGGGTCCATCTGTGCCGGGTGCGTCATTCGATATCGCCCATGCACTCGGCAGACTCGTCATCAGGACGAAGCTGTAGGTGACTAGTCTCCCAACCTGGAACTTTGTCATCATATTGCCACCTCACAAGCCTGTGACGTGAAATGCGAACTTGAATCTATTCTTAATCTGACCAATATTCAGATGAGTTCCCAACGCCCGTCTGCAAATGCGGCTTACGCGGGGAATAACTTCCGTCTAGGGCCGATACAGCAGTCGCGCTCACAGAGAATAGGCTCTGCTGGAATCGATATTCCACATGACCGAACCTGATCTGCACTCCATTCAGTGCCAGTATGGTCTTACCCATACTGGGCAACAAGAAATCGATCTCACCCATAACTTAGCTCGTGCGCTACTTAAGTAAAGAGCGAACCAGGTTTCCCTGAAGCAAGAGATAGGGCACAGCTCGATCATGATATTGGCAGGCTCGACGAAGCAGTCTCCTTACTCTGGGTTAGGATCTTGCAACCCCGCACAATCAACGTGGCAGGGCAACTCGGGAAGATCTGGTAACTTGTTGAAGTATTGGTGCGCCCGGCAGGAATTGAACCTGCGACCTACGGGTTCGAAGCCCGGCGCTCTATCCAACTGAGCTACGGGCGCAGCAGGAGTACATGAATCACGTTAGGGCGAGATTTGTCAAGGTTCAGTGAGCCTACCAAGGGAACTAGAGTCGTGCCAGAATCTCATCAGCAACTTGCGTGGCGGATTTTCCATCGGTCTCAATGATGTAATCAGCAGCAGCTTGATACTTCGGCGTCCGTTCACGAAGCACATCCTGAATCTCGTCGAGAAACGACTTGGTTCCAGTGAGAGATGGTCTTTGTGTATCCGACCCAATTCGCCTGGCAATGGTCTCAACTGGAGCAGTCAGCCAGAACAGCTTCCCTGTGCGTTTCAGCCCCTTAACATTTTGCGATCGAAGGATGGCGCCCCCGCCAGTATCAATCACGACCCCATTCCGGCTCGCTAGATCCTGGCAAATCTTTGTTTCGAGATCACGAAAGTACTCCCACCCATGTTGCTCAACAATCTCGGGGATGTTTTGGCCAACCAGCTTCACAACCTCAGCGTCTGTGGAGACCAGGACGCGGTCAAGACAGGCCGCCACGAGTTTACCGACAGTACTCTTTCCTGTGCCACGATAGCCGATGAGCACCACATTCATCGGAAGTGAGACTCCAAGACCGTCCGCATCACATCAACTGGCGCCGGTTGATTAGTCCAGAGCTCAAATTGAGCAATTGCCTGATTGAGGAACATGTCCAACCCAGGAATTGTCTTGCAGCCCGCGAGTCCTGCATCTCTGAGCAATCGGGTTTCGCGTGGATTGTAGACAATGTCCATGACAGCCAGGTCGGGATGGAGGAGCGAGGCAGGAACACAGGTGGCCTCGACTTTCGGAGACATCCCGACCGGAGTGCAATGAATGAGTATGTGCGCAGCAGGAAGAACCCGACGAAGGGTGGACTCATCCAGATAAGAATCCTCTACCGTCACCACTGTCATGGAACGAATATCCTGAGCCAAGCGAGTCCGCTCCACATCCTCAATCCCCAGCAAGGTTAATTTCTCTGCACCGGACTCAGCCGCTAGTGCGAAGGCGATTGCTCGGGCGGCACCTCCCGAACCGAGAACGACGATGCGTTTGCCCGTTAGCGCAACTCCGCCCATCTTCAAAGCCCTCAGAGCACCTGTCGCGTCCGTGTTATACCCAGTGAGTTCGCCCTTTTCAGCTACAATGGTGTTGATCGCACCGATCCTCTGGGCCGTTTGCTCCACACGATCAAGAAAAGGTATGGCAGCCACTTTGTGAGGGATCGTGACGCTCGCTCCGCGAAAGTTCCCCAGTGCGCGAAGCCCTTTGATGGCCTCACCGATCGCTTCCACTTGCCAGGCAAGATAGACAAAATTGAGCCCCAGTTTACAGAACGCCGCATTGTGGATAGCTGGCGAGAGTGAATGCCCGACCGGATTGCCAATCACCCCGCAAAACTGTGTGCGAGCATCAATGTCCATTTCTTCACCTAGCACGGAAGCTGTTATCGCTCGTTGCCGCAACCACTACCCTTTATAAACGGTCATACCCCCATCAATAGGAATGGTCGCCCCAGTCATCCAGGCTGCTTCATCCGAAGCCAGATACAGAACCAGATTCGCCACTTCTTCTGGTGTCCCAGGACGACGTATTGCGTATTGGGCCAGAATGGGCTGGAGCAGATCCGGATTAGCCATCAAGGGGGCCGCCATAGGCGTATCGATGAGACCAGGGTTCACCACATTACAGCGAATTCCTTCCTTCGCATATTCGACGGCCAGTGCGCGCGTCAAGGCGTCAAGCGCCCCTTTGGATGCCGTATAGGCAGCTAAGCCAGAGAGACCGACTAGACTGGCAATGGACGAGATATTCACGATCGAGCCTCGTCCTTGTTTCAGCATGTGGGGGATGACGGCTCGTGTCATGCGGAAGACCCCGGTTAAATTGATATCCAGTACGTTTGCCCAAACGGCATCATCAGTTTCGTGGAGCCGCTTCCCAAACTCACCGATCCCCGCGTTGTTGACCAGAATGTCGATCCGCCCAAAACTATCAAGCGCTCGACGGACGACATCCAGTACATGGGTTTCGTCCGTCACTGAACCGGCAACTCCGAGTACTTTTCCCTTGTTGTGTCGGATGACACTGGCCACACGATCCACTTCTTGCTGCCGACGTCCCGTGATGACAACCGATGCTCCCTCCTCGGCAAAACGTTTTGCGATGGCTTCGCCGATTCCAGCATTGCCTCCCGTCACCACGGTTACCTTGCCTTCTAACCTATTCATGCGTTCAATTCCTCTTCTGCTTCATCGGACAGACCTTCCCGGTCTCCGTCTGGAGGAGCCTCTCTCCCAACCATCGAACGGAGCAGCCCTGGCTCCACCTTCCTGGCTACGGTGATGAATCCAGAATGAGCGACCATGCGATGATCAGGCCGCACACTCCTGCCTTGCACAGACCAGGTTCGGAGCAACGTTTCAAACGTTTCGATCATCCCGAACACCGTTGCCCGTTCAAGCGCCTCGACCGTTTGTACGACTTGGGGCACGGTGGGGACAAAGCTCAGATAGATCCCGCCGGATCGCAGTGCGGTGGCTGCATGCGAGACCACCTGCCAAGGCTCAGGTAAGTCGAGCACGACACGATCGAATGGAATTCCATCATCAAGCAGGTCAATGCCTTCATAGGTATTCTTCCGCAATGCCGACAGGTTCGGCACGGGACCCATATAGCGATCAATATTCAGGAGTGCGGTACGGGCAAAATCCTCCCGCATCTCATAGGTCACCACCAACCCTCGTGGCCCTACTGCTCGCAAAAGCGCCATGGTCAGCGCGCCTGAGCCGGTTCCGGACTCGAACACCCGCGCACCCGGATAGACATCCGCCCACATGGGAATCAGCGCGAGGTCTTTCGGATAGAGCACTTGAGCGCCCCGCGGCATTTTCAGCACGTAGTCTCCGAAGGTTGGCCGGACCGCCAACATCTTTTTCCCGCCCGACAGAACGACGATGGTCCCATCCGGCCGCCCGATAATCGCGTCGTGAGCGATCTTCTGACCGCTGAATTGATAGGTCTCGCCTGCCTTCAACGTAAGGGCATACTGGCGCCTTTTGTGATCGACCAAATGGATGCGTTCGCCGCTTGATAATTGAGACATGCCGCGCATTCTAGGGGGTTCGTTCCGAAGTTTGCAACCAACGGCCATTTCGTGACAGCATAAGAAAGTAGAATTTCTCGATCTACTCGCTGTTCATACCTTCGGCGCTTTTAGCGCCTTGCGCGCATGGAGTTCACAATGCGTGGCACCGTGCTTCCGTGCAGATCTCTACACAGACAGATTCTCACAGCGGCGATAGGAGGTGCTGTCATCGCCCTGTGCCTAATCCGCATGAGCAGTCCGACCTATGCCGGTGAAATCATCGTTGCCAGTTATGAAGGAGTGATCAACCCGGTAGCTGCGGAGTACCTGCACGATGCTCTCGCCTTGGCTCACTCGTCGGGTGCCCAGGCTCTGATCTTCAAGCTCGATACGCCCGGAGGATTGGACACCTCCATGCGCCTGATGATCAAAGACATGACCAGTTCACCCCTCCCTGTGATCGTGTTCGTCGCTCCTTCTGGAGGCCGGGCTGCCTCTGCAGGAGTCTTCATTACACTAGCAGCCCATGTGGCCGCCATGGCACCAGGAACCAACATTGGAGCCGCACACCCAGTCGCGATGGGCGGCGGTGAAATGGACAACACGATGAAGGAGAAAGTGGAAAACGATGCGGCGGCTTACATCAAGAGCATCGCGGAGCAGCGTGGACGGAACATATCATGGGCCGAAGATGCGGTTCGAAAGAGTGTATCCGCCACAGAGCAAGAAGCCTTGAAACTCAAGATTATCGATATGGTGGCTGAGAATATTCCTACGCTCTTAAAACAGCTGAACGGGAGAAAGATCATCCTTTCTACGGGGTCAATCACGTTCTCAAGCGAGGCTGTCACGCTTCGTGAATTCCCGATGGGAACGCGTCTGGAATTGCTCAAGGCGTTGAGCGACCCCAACATCGCCTATCTCCTGATGTCTATTGGAACCATTGGAATCATGGCGGAACTGTACAGCCCTGGGGCGATCCTCCCCGGGATCATCGGTGCCATCAGTTTGATCCTAGCCTTCTATTCGCTCCAATCGCTCCCCGTGAACTATGCAGGTGCCCTCCTTGTGATACTCGGCATCGTGTTTCTCTTGCTTGAAATTTCAGTGACCAGCTATGGAGTACTCGCACTTGGCGGATTGGCTGCCATGACTTTAGGTGGTCTCCTCCTCATCAAGAGTGACGCACCGTTCATGCAGGTGTCCTTGTCATTTCTGTTGCCGACCGTCATAACGGTTGGCGCCCTGGTCGGAACCGTCATCTGGATGGCCGCCAAGGGTGGGCGCCGCGGACCAGTGACAGGAGTGGAAGCCATGATTGGATCGATCGGGATTGCGAAAACGGATCTCAACCCACATGGCCAGATCTCTTTACATGGGGAGATCTGGGAGGCCATCAGCCAGACCCCGATTCGGCAGGGAGAGGCCGCGGCAGTGACGTCGGTCGAAGGGCTGACAGTGAACGTAGCCCCGGTCCACAAATAGAATGCCTGAAGACGAAGGAGTCGTTATGTCATTGCTCATACCGTTGGTCTTATTGGGGTTTGTTCTCTATGCCAGCTTCAAACGTGTCATGGAATACGAACGGCTCGTGGTCTTTGTGCTCGGTAAGTTTCAGACGGTGAAGGGGCCTGGTATCAGGTTGGTGGTGCCTGCCCTCCAGCAGATGGTCCGCGTCAACTTGCAGACCGTCACCATGGAAGTCCCCTCGCAAGATGTCATCACGCGGGATAACATTTCCGTGAAAGTGAACGCCGTCATCTTTCTTAGAGTGGTCGATCCCCAGCGTGCCGTGCTCGCCGTTCAAGATTATCTCTATTCGACGTCGCAAGTGGCCCAAACCACGCTGCGGAGTGTGCTGGGCCAAAGCCAGTTTGACGACCTGTTATCGAAACGTGACGATATCAATGCCGAATTACAGCGGATTATCGATCAGCAGACCGAACCATGGGGGGTCAAAGTCGCTGCCGTCGAAGTCAAGAACGTGGACATCCCCCAAGACATGCAACGTGCGATCGCCCGGCAAGCGGAAGCTGAGCGGGAACGGCGGGCCAAAATCATCCATGCGGAAGGGGAATTTCAAGCCGCACAGAAACTGGCTGAAGCGGCTGACGTCATCAGCCGTAATCCTGCCGCGCTGCAGCTGCGATATCTCCAGACACTCGTCGAGATCGCGGCTGAGAAGAACTCGACGACGATCTTCCCGATTCCGATCGACACGCTTGCTCCATTTATAAAGGGACTGTTACAGAAATAGTGTGGCATTTCAGTCTGATCGTTGGTGCCAATTCTACATAGATGCCGCATAAGTGCGACAGTTCGTTATTCGTTCTCTCATTAGCCAACACTAATCTTTCTGATTTTTCGAGCTGATTACACCGACCCACTCTCATCTTCAATCCAGCATCCCTTTTGCTTCGTAGAAGGAATACACCGGGAATGATTCGGTGAATCTTCTAGACTCAATAAGACTCTAACCATGGTGAGTGATATTCAACTAGAGCAAGGGGTGACACGATGAAAGAAGAACTTCGATCCTCTGAGGGACTAGATATACGGACAAGGTTCGCCCCCGATGCCGATGACGCCAAGGCAAGTGGCATGCTGGGAATGATTGGTCGTGTAGAGACTGAGGAGTCCGAGGCGGATGGGAAGCCCCAACCGGTCATGCGTCCAAGCCCGGGGGCCAGCCCATTTTTCTTGGAATCGTTGTACTTCCGGTCCTTCGGCGAACGGGAACTCTTGACGCGAGAAGAAGAGGTCACGATTGCCAGGCGCGTAGACCATGGGACACGACGCATTCGAACTACGCTGCGGCAAGCGGTGAAAGTGCTGCTCAAGTCTAAGCGTACGTCTATTTGTACAGACACCGTGAAAGTGCTCCAAGTCGTCAGACGATTGAGCGGGTTTTCAGCCACCGCATTGGACAATGCGGAGAAGGCTCTAGGCACCGCCCTGAGTCCGTCAGACCCAGATCTCAAACCTGCCGCAACGGCGACAAAGCAACTGAAGGCATCGCTTGATGAAATCCGATCCGCCAGGATCGTTCTGGAGCAAGGCAAGGATGAGCTCGTACGGCATAACTTGCGCTTAGTGGTCGATGTGGCCAAGCATTACACCGGACGGGGATTGAGTTTGCTGGATCTCGTACAGGAGGGCAACATCGGCCTGATGAAGGCGGCCGAGCGATATCAGTATCGGAAAGGATTCAAATTCAGCACCTACGCGACGTGGTGGATCCGACAAGGCATCACCCGCGCAATTGCGGATCAATCGAGAACGATTCGGATTCCGGTGCACCAGACCGAAGCATCGCATCGAGTCCTCCGCGTCATGCGGAAGCTTGGGCAGCAATTCGGTCGGCCCGCTCGGTTAGAAGAGATCGCTCATGTGCTGCGCATGAGGCCAGAAAGGCTCCGCGAGACCATGCAGGCGTTTCAGGAACCCGTCGCCTTAGAATCTCCAATTGGTGACGGAGAGACACAGTTTGGCGATATGATTCCAGATCAGCAGGCCGTTCCACCCGATGCGCATGTCCACCGGGGCGAGTTGACCGATCAACTCGACCGAATTCTAAGTACCTTGACGCCTCGCGAGCAAACCGTCATCAGACTCCGGTTCGGGATCGGCTACGATGAAGCCAGCACTCTGGAGCAAGTTGGTCAAAGTTTGTCCGTGACCCGCGAGCGTATCCGCCAAATCGAAGCCAAAGCGCTGAAGAAACTGAAGACCCCGGAGATTAAGGAACTCTTCGTCGCCATCAAGTAGCGCCTGCTTACTCTTCTCGTGTCGACGGCCAGATTCATGACCGTCGACACGCAACTTTCCACTACATGGGTCGTTATGCGACAATGTGCACTCCATGCACACATGTCTTCTCCCTAGTCCAGCTGCCCCCCTTAGAGACAGACCATGGGACAGGCTTTCGTGTCTCCTCGGTGGACCAACCTGTCGCTTCCAACAGGTGCCCCAGTGAACCGTCCCACTGCCATCCCCGCTCCAGCTCCAGATGTTCTCTATTCACACGCAGAGGCTGTTCGAGTCTTTTCAGATCCAGTTCCCTATCTTCATGCATGGGATCTTCAGTCTCGCTTGCACGAGGAGCGGGTCCGCAATCAGGTACCGGACACCGTCTTGATCCTTGAACACCGACCTGTTTATACCTTGGGGCGACGCACCACCGTCTCGCACTGGGGCGGCAATGCCTCGCTCTTATGTGAAAACGGAGCGGAACTGCATTATGTCAATCGCGGGGGATCAGTGACCTTTCACGGCCCTGGACAGATTGTGGTCTACCCCGTGATCAAGGTTGATCGACATGCCACGGGTCCAAGGCAATTGGTCTGGTTACTTGAAGAAATCATCGTGCAATTGCTGAGCCTCTGGAATATCACCGGCCACCGCATCCCCGGCAAGCCCGGCGTTTGGGTCATGACTCCAGCCCCTGAAAAAATTGCTTTCGTCGGCATCCGTATCGAGCGCGGTGTGACGCTCCATGGGTGTGCACTCAACGTGGATCTGGACGTGACACCGTTCCATCGAATCCATCCCTGTGGGTTCTCGGACTGCCGAATCACATCCATGGCAGCGGTGTGCCAAAAGGCGATCTCTCTCGATCCCGTTAAACAGGAACTGGCTCAGCTCTGTCGCGGGATACTCAAACTCGATGGGCCTGCTGTACTCGATACAGACTGATGAACATCTATCCGATAACTAGGAAGGACCACGATGCAAGAACTCGACACCCCGACGTTTCGTTTGGCGGTTGCTCAGTTCGATCAAGCGGCGGAGGCGATGGGACTTGACCCAAACCTCCGCGAACGACTGAAACTGCCCCAACGCTCCCTCGTGGTCAGCCTGCCAGTTCGGATGGACGATGGACGGGTTGAGGTCTTTACCGGCTATCGCGTTCAACATGATTCATCCCGCGGCCCCTCCAAAGGCGGCGTGCGTTACCATCCCGATGTGAACCTCGGTGAGGTGGCCGCTCTCGCAATGTGGATGACATGGAAATGTGCGCTGGCCGGACTACCGTACGGCGGCGCAAAAGGCGGAGTCGCGGTCGCGCCGAAACAACTGTCCCCAGCTGAATTACAGCGGCTGACACGACGATACGCCGCAGAGATTTTCCCACTGATTGGCCCGGACAAGGATGTCCCGGCCCCCGATGTCGGGACCGATGCTCAGATCATGGCATGGATGATGGACACGTACAGCCAGCAAGTTGGCTACGCCGTTCCTGGCGTCGTGACCGGCAAACCGCTGTCGATCGGAGGAAGTCTGGGCCGTGAAGAAGCGACGGGACGCGGAGTCGTCTATGTGACGCACGAGGTGCTGCGTCACCTCAAGTTGTCAATTGACGGTGCCACCGTGGCAATTCAAGGATTTGGGAATGTCGGCTCACACACGGCCCGCATCATGCACGAGCATGGCGCACGGATCATTGCTGTCAGTGACGTCAACGGGGGTATCTACAGCAACAAGGGGTTGGATATCGCAGCGCTTCTTCGACGCGACCCCAGCCAGCCGCTGCATGAAAGCAAACTTGGGGACGCGATCACGAATGAAGAATTACTCCAATTAAACTGCACCGTACTCGTACCCGCCGCCCTATCCGAGCAGATCACGGCTAAAAATGCGAATTCCCTGAGATGTCGAATCCTGTCCGAAGGTGCCAACGGGCCGACGACTCTGGAAGCCGACAGCATCCTCGCAGACAAGGGTATCTTCGTGATCCCCGATATCCTCGCAAACTCCGGCGGCGTCATCGTCTCGTACTTCGAATGGGTGCAGGACCTGCAGCGATTTTTCTGGAGCGCAACAGACATCCAGAATCGGCTGCAAGACATCATCACGTCCGCTTTTCAGCGCACACTTCATTTTTCGAGCGAACGCCGAGTGTCCATGCGCATGGCCGCGCTCATGAGTGGTATTGACCAGGTCGCCCAAGCACATCTCCAGCGTGGGCTATACCCCTGACCCTGCGATTCCTCCACGCTGTTCCATTGCGACCTCGTGTCTGTATACTTGCTCCTCTGCAAGCGCGTGCGCTAGGCTGCTGGCTTTCGTGGCAAAGAGGGACTAGGAATACCTCATGGATCGAAGCAAGATTGCAACAGCGTGGGAGCAGCATTGCGCCACCGGTTGGCCTCAGTTTTCAAGCCCACACCAAGGACAGTTGATGACGCTCGACACAGTTATCAGCGGCTGTGTGGTCTTCTACCTCGATAGCGCCGAGGGCCTTGACGCTCAGCGAGTGGCCATCGTGAAAGACTGCTTGGGAGATCTCGATGAACTGACGGAGACATTGGATAGCGAATCCAAAATCTACTTTTTCCGGCTTCGTGAACTCGGGGCGATGTTGCTGGGTGATGAGCCACGGTCATGAGGCACGAATACTGCCTCCGCTCGACGAGTCCCTATCCAGCGGCGGCTCGTGTGTCCTGTTTCTTGCAGGTCCGAGGGCTCTTGGCTACAATGCGCTAGATGCTTTTCTGGATTCTACCGGTTCATGCATTCTGATCAATCACGACCACATAGAGAAGAAACGCCGAACACCATGATGAAAGAGCGTGTCATGCGAAGAGTTATCATCCTACTGGCGAGCGTCCTCGTAGTGCTTGGCTCAGCTCATGCCGAGCCGTACGAGTTGAGCAAGAACGATGTCATGGAGCCAAAGGCTATTTCGAGCACCGAGATCTCGCTGTTCGGCGTCAAACTCGGCGACTCAGAATCCAAAGCAGTTGAAACGCTCGTCACTGAAAAGATTTCCGGAGTCAAGGCTGAGCAGGAAGCCACCTTCATTTTCCTGCTCGATCAACGAAAGCCAACCGGTCCAATGGCTGGGGTGCGTATTCAGGACGGGCGGGTTGATCTCCTGTTCATCAATAATCGATTCACGTATAAGACCAGAGGCATCTTTCGTAACGTGCTCAATAGTGAGAGCCCTGAAGAGATCCGAAAGGTGTTAGGCCAAGAGGAGTATGGTGATGAAAACGTCATGGGTGCCGTCATGGCCTACGATAAGCAGGGTTTCCAAGTGAACTACCTCGGGAAGGATATCAACATAGAGTTTGCTGCCCCACGGTAGTCCAGCCCAGACGTGGAGTCAGACCTGGGGGAATCCATCCGGAATCATCGATAAGATTTCTCATCTGCAAACTCTGAAACAGAGCCACCGTCCCAGACCGATAGGCTGAATCGGTTACGCACCGCTATCCTTTGATTATTCGATGAGTAGGCATGCCAAGCATGAGAGCTGGAGGCTGCTATTGGGGGGTATTTGTGAGACGGAACCCGTAATCGATGAGGCTTTTTGCGGTATTCCACCGGCGATTGGAGTTCAGGATCACGAGGAGCAGATCGCTGCCATTTTGAGAAACCTTCGCGATAAGGCATCGACCTGCCTTGGAAGTGAATCCCGTCTTCACCCCTACCACACCGGGAATGCGGCCAAGTAACCGATTCGTATTATGCAGGACGTAGGCGCGATATCCACTAACCGGCATGATGATCTCGCGCTCCTCTTTGACGAGGTTTCGGAACACCGCATTTCGCATCGCCACCTCGCTGAGTGTCGCGAGATCTTCAGCTGTCGAGTAATGATCGGGACCGTCAAATCCGCACCCATTGCTGAAATGCGTGTCCGATAACCCAAGCGCCACAGCTTTGGCATTCATCAATTTCACAAACTGCTCTTCATCGCCGCCGACATGCTCAACAGCCGCCAGGCAGGCGTCATTGGCGGAGACCATCATCATCGCCTTGAGCAAATCGCCAAGGCGAAAGACTTCTCCAACTTTGAGTCGCAGGTGAGTCTTGGGGGCCCTCGCCGCATTCCGGCTCACGGTGGCGAGATCATCGAGGCGGCCTTTTTCAAGAATGATCAGCGCCGACATAATCTTGGTAAGACTGGCCGGCGACAGACGTTTCTCCACATCGTACTCGAACAGAATACGGCCCGATCGCAATTCCTTCAGGAGAATACTGTGCGCCGGAATTCTCTTCCAGGGAAGGGGTTGAGGAGCATAGCTGACAGGATGGGCGGTCTGCTTCCTGGCATGATGCTCCATCCCCAAGGCCGAGCATAGTGAGAACGCGAGCAAGGAAAGAGAGACAACCGAACCTAGCGCAAGGCGAGGAAGGATCCGACCCCAACTCCGTCTATGATCGGCGGGCGAGATAGAGTCGTGCTGGGCCACAAAAGACCGCCTCTTCTAGAAAATGAAGGATTCACGCACTTTATCACCTTTCCGCCCACTATCAATCACTTTATGGAAAAACCGGAGGAGGTCGGCCAGATCAATCCAGAACCCGCAATTGAGACAACGCGCGTATATCCGACGATTGACGAGGGTATAATGGCGCTCCACCAGCATAAATCCCTTGCACTTGAGGCACTCCATACATGTCCTGTTCTCTCCGATTACCGAATGCGATTCATGATGAGCGCGACGCATCCGGCGAGCAAGCCGCCGCCCATGAGCGTCGTGCCAAAGTACACCAAGACATTGGTGCCCCCAGCCGGTTGAGTCCCTTCCCACAAATCCCGAACCCCACCCTGCACCATCAGGACGGAAAGGGTCAAGAGAGCCCCAATCATGAACCACCATGCAAAGGATCGAAACGCCATCGTAATGCCTGATAATCGCGGGCAGTTTTCCTCACCGGCAACTCTAGCGAAGGCCCTCCTGGCTGTCAAGAATAGTCAGTGATTGTGTAGCTAGCACATCATCTGTCCGGTTTTTGTAGCACGAGAAGTGTCCGGTTTAAGATTGCCGTCTGCATCTTCACATTCTTCGATATAGACTTGGACCCGGTCACTGATCTTGAGATTCTGAAGCTCCTCGGAAGAAAACTGATCAGTCGGAATCATACCCTCTGATTTGTACCCGATATCGATGACGACCTTATCCTTGGTCAAGGCCACGACCCGGCCCTCGGTAATCGTGCCTTCTTCAAGGTTCTTGAAAGTTTCTTCGTACAACGCGGCCAATGCATCGCGGTCTAACTGAGCGTCACTGCTGTTGGATACCGTACTCATATGAACGTCCTACCTCTTCCGACTGTTGTCGGGTGCTGATGGTGAAGTCGCCGGGCTCACTCAGCGTTGTGAGCGTCGGTGGTTGGCCTGTTTGGTGTGTCGGAAGCTAGGTCATCCTTCCCCTTTGGAGCAAGAACTTGACCTAAGGCTGCAATGTGCTCGATCACCGTACGGCTGACCTGTTGATAGAACTGTTTCGCTTCTGCCCTCTCTTTTTGTTTTCCCGGTTCGAACTGAATCGGTTCCCCAAATCGTACCGTGACCTGACGTAACCGAGGCCAACGAGCCCCGATAGGTAGCACGTCAAAGGTTCCTTTCAAGTAGGCTGGGACGACCGGGCACCCGGTCTGGGACACAATCACTCCGATACCTGCTTTCGGAGGCCGAAGGTGGCCATCATGGCTGCGACCGCCTTCCGGGAAAATGACCACCACATGACCTGCTCGAATCAGGTTGATCGCCTTCCCAAACGCCTCTCGGTCGAGACGTCCCAGTCTCACCGGTATCCAGCCCAACGCCTGCAACAGACCGTTCAACACCGGGATCGGAAACAAGTCGTTCCGTCCCAAGTACCAGGCCCTCCGACGCATTCCACAGCCCAGTAGCGGAATATCGAGGTAGCTGGCATGGTTTGCCGCGATCAGCATCCCTCCGGTCTGAGGAACCTGACCTTCGACACGATACCGAAAGCACATCCAGCTGACGGCGCGCGCCAATACCCACAGACATCCGTAGACAACCCCACTCACGACCCGGTCGACATAGCCGCGATCATCTGCTCCACGACTTGATCAGGGCTCAGGGTAGACGTATCGATGAATCGTGCGTCATCTGCCGGAACCAATGGATCGATCGAACGGGTCCGATCACGCTGGTCTCGGTCCGACAAATCTTGTGACGTTGTTTCAACCGTCCCCCCACGACCCACGGCGACCAATTCACGGTGCCGTCGCGCAACTCGTACCGTCGCATCTGCCTCTAAGAAAAACTTGAACGGTGCAGAGGGAAACACCTTTGTGCCGATGTCCCGCCCCTCCGCAACCACCGACCCACGCTGGCCGATCTGACGCTGGATCGGTAACAGCCATTCGCGGACGGCAGGGATAGCAGACACAATAGAAGCTGCCGTCGTGACGTCGGGCGTACGAAGGTCTCCTGTCACGTCCAGACCATCGACTAAGACCTGCACCAGGCCATGTTGAAACTGCATGTGAATCGAGGTGGCCGGAAGAAGTGTCGTCACCTGCGCCTGATCAGTCGGACGGATCCTCGACTGCAAGGTTTTCCATGCGAGTGCTCGGTACAGTGCCCCTGTATCAAGATAGAGGTAGCCAAGACGAGCCGCCAATAATTTGGCTACTGTACTCTTGCCCACCCCTGCTGGTCCATCAATCGCGATAATCACTCAGTCCCCTCACTGCTCGAACCGTATCATCTGTCCCACCACTCTCACCCAAGTTGGGTCAACAGATCGGTGAGTGTCTTTTCAAAATTTGGAAATGACGTATCCACGCAGCTCGTATCAGCAATCGTCATACTCTGCTCCGCCGTCAGCCCACCGATGGCGAGAGACATGGCCACCCGATGGTCTCCATGGCTTTGGGCCTTGTCCGCCGCGTTCAGCCTGCCGTTCTCTCCTCCTTGGCCTAATCCACGGATGATCATCCCGTCAGGCCGTTCTTCGATGAGCGCTCCCATGGCCTTCAACTCACGGCTCATGGTCGCGATCCGATCGCTTTCTTTGACCCGCAGTTCCTCTGCTCCGGAAATCACCGTGTCCCCCTCCGCCACAGCAGCAGCTACGCATAGCACGGGAAACTCATCGATCGTGTGTGGGATGAGGTCATGGCCGATCGTCACACCTTTCAGAACGGATGACTTCACGCGGAGATCCGCGACCGGTTCGCCCGCCGCTTCTCGCAGACCCAGAACCTGAATATCGGCTCCCATCTTTATCATGACATCAATGAGGCCGGTTCTGGTTGGATTCATGCCGACATTGTAGATAGTGATATCGGATCCTCTTACAATCGTCGCGCCGACGATGAAAAATGCGGCTGCCGAGAAATCACCGGGAATGGCCACATGAACGCCTCGCCATCCGACCGATGGTCGCCCATGCAAGACCAGCACACCGTCTTCTTTGGCAAGAGGGATTCCAAAGAACTGAAACATCCGCTCAGTATGGTCTCGCGAGAGACGTGGTTCCCGATACCGAGTCGTCCCTTGAGCGAAGAGGCCTGCGAGCAGGATCGACGACTTAATCTGTGCGCTAGCCACGGGGGAGGTGTACTCAATGGCGTGGAGGCCTGCCCCTGTAATCGCCAATGGCGCCAGCTCTCCTCCTTTACGGCCTCCAATAGCCGCCCCCATCTCACGCAGCGGCTTGACGACCCGGCCCATAGGACGCCGTCTGATCGATTCGTCACCCGTGAGGATGGAGAAAAAATCTTGTCCGGCCAGGAGGCCCGTGAGCAGACGGATGCCGGTCCCAGAATTGCCGCAATCGATCGGGCCAGTTGGTTCAGAGAGCCCCCAAAACCCCTTCCCGCAGACTGTTAACTCAGTCGGAGTCTGGGTAATAGGAATCCCCAGTCCCTGAAAGGCCCGCATCGTGTTTAGACAATCCTCTCCCTGGCAGTAACCCGTAATCGTGCTCGTCCCTTCTGCCAGTGCGGTGAGGATGATCGCCCGATGGGTGAGAGACTTGTCGCCAGGAACGGTGGTCGTTCCTCGGAGTGGCCGGCCAGGGGTGATCGTCAATGATGTCATGCGTGGCTCAGAGAGGAACTCGTCAACTTGTCACGCTCGCCCTTGGCTCGCTCAAGCAACTTCTCGATCCCGGCAGCATCCCCAGCTTTAATCAGTTGCTTCACTTCTTCCAGCGCCCGTACATATCTGTCGATATAGGACACCACATTATCTCGATTCCACAAGAAAATGTCTCGCCACATTTCCGGAGAACTCGCAGCGATCCTGGTCGTATCCCGTAAGCCTCCTCCGGAGTGGCCGGCAAGATCCAATGAGGGGACCTGCTGATCGCGAAGCTCGGCTAAGGCGTTCATCAGGGCAAAGGCGGCCACATGGGGCAGATGACTGACGGCTCCCAGGATTTGGTCGTGCAGATGCGGATCCATCGTTAAGACAATCGAACCGGCTTCTTCCCACAGTTGCCTCACCCGATCAAGTGCCTCCGAATCTGTTCGCGTTGTCGGCGTCAGAATACAGCGTGCCCCCTTGAACAATTGATCGGACCCGGCCGCGACTCCCGTCTTTTCTTTTCCCGCGATGGGATGGGCTCCCACAAAATGCACGCCTGCCGGCATCGCCGTTTCTGATCGTTCGACCAAGGTGCCTTTTACACTACCCACATCACTGACGATCGCACCAGGAGCAAGACAATGCGCCCATTCATGAAGATGTCGCTCATAGGTATCAACCGGCGTCGCAAGGACCACCAAATCCGCTCCACGCACACCCTCTTGAGGATCGGCCACGTATCGATCGATCGCACCCAAAGCAACCGCCGTCTTGAGATTCTCGACACGACGCCCAATGCCGACGACGTGATCAGCCAACGCCTTCCGCCGGAGGATCATCCCGAGTGATCCACCGATCAGCCCCACACCGATGATGGCAACCTGCTTGAAATGAACGGCCATACTGGCTTTACAGCTCTCTGCCCACAGCTTTGGCAATATTCCTGAGATCGGCCATCAGAGCCTTGAACTTCGAGGGCTTGATGGACTCTTCACCGTCACAGAGCGCACACTCTGGGTTTGAGTGAACTTCGATGAGCAAACCATCGGCACCGGCGGCGACCGCCGCTTTTGACATCGGAGCCACAAGATCCCACTTGCCTGTGGCGTGACTGGGATCAACAATGACGGGGAGATGCGAGAGCTCTTTCAATGTTGGAATAGCCGCGAGGTCCAGTGTATTGCGATATTGCGTTTCGAATGTGCGGATGCCCCGCTCGCACAGCATCACGTTCTGGTTACCGCGGGACATGATGTACTCGGCCGACAGAAGAAACTCCTTGATTGTCGCCGACAGGCCCCGTTTTAAGAGTACCGGCTTGTCGTATGCGCCGACCTCCTTGAGGAGCTCGAAGTTCTGCATGTTTCGCGCGCCGATCTGGATGATGTCCGCCTTCTCAAGAAAGAGCTCAATGTCCCTGGTGTCAAGAATCTCACTGACGACCGGTAACCCCGTTTGCTTTCTTGCTTCGACCAGGTAGTCCAACCCCTCACGACCCAACCCTTGAAAGGAATAGGGTGACGTTCTGGGCTTATAGGCTCCACCACGAAGAATCGCGGCCCCAGAAGCCTTCACTTCATGCGCGATCCCCACCGTAAGCTCCAGTCGCTCGACCGCGCAGGGTCCCGCCATGATGACAAGTTTTTTGGCGCCGATTTTGACACCACCGACATCGATGATCGTCGCTTCCTTCTTAAACTCACGGCTGACCAGTTTCCAAGGTGCCAAGATCGGCAGAACACTTTCTACCCCAGGGAGAGCCGTCAAGGGCTGATTGTGCAGGATTCGGTCATCACCAATGACACCGATAATGGTGCGTTCCTGGCCCGTGGAGATTTGCGATTTTAAGCCCAGATCCCGCAATCGGTCGATGATGTGGTCAACTTCACTTTCGGAAGCTTCTGGTTTCAACACGATGATCATAATTCCCTCACCCTATTTCCTACCTGCCTCCATCCAAGACGTTCTTGAGAGCCTGGAGGAAGGCAACATTTTCGTCCGGTTGACCGATGGTGACGCGAATCATCGCTCCTTCGATGTGCCGCACAATAATCCCCTTTTGCAGCAGTGCGTCGAACACCCGTCGCCCATCCTGCTTCGCATCAAAGTAGAGAAAGTTGGCGTCACTCGGGATCGAAGTTATTCCGAGCGCGCGCAGCCCTTGTTCCATCTGCGCCATCCCCGCCTCGTTGACGGCCCGGCTCTTGGCCACATGCTCGTCATCGCCCAAGGCAGCCAGCGCGGCCTTCTGGGCCAGACTGTTGGCATTGAATGGAGGCCGAATCCTGTTCAGGAAGTCGATCACCTCGGGTGTGCTGATGCCGTATCCAATTCGTAGCCCCGCCAGGCCATAGATCTTGGAGAAGGTCCGCAAGACAATCGCGTTCCGCCCCTGCCTCACATACGCCAGCGCATCGGGGAATTGCGGATTGCGGACATACTCGAAATAGGCTTCGTCGAACACCACGATGACATCCTGAGGCACGTTGGCCATGAGGCGCTCGACCGCGTCCGCCGAGACCATTGTCCCTGTGGGATTGTTGGGATTGCAAAGAAAGAGCAATCGAGTCCGAGGCGTCACGGCCCGTACCATCGCCTCAAGGTCATGAGTCCAATTGGCAAGAGGCACGACTACCGGCTTGCCATGGACAGCAGTGACCTCCATCTTATAGATCACGAACGTGTGATCGGCCATGATGGCTTCATCGCCAGGCGTCAAGAACGTCCTCGCCAACAACCCGAGGATCTCGTCCGACCCATTGCCCAAAATGACTTGCTCACGTCCCACTTTCCAACGATCAGCAAGAGCCTGCCGAAGCTGATAGGCGCCACCGTCCGGATATCGATGCAGCATATCCTGCGCACCGGTCAACGCGGCCAAGGCCTTTGGTGAAGGGCCGAGCGGATTCTCGTTGGAAGCGAGTTTGATCACGCGGGCGAGCCCAAGCTCACGCTGAAGCTCATCGATTGGTTTACCAGGAACATACGGGTTCAGAGATCGGATATCGGGATGGACGTGCAGTGCCATGGTCAGTCGTGAACCGGGTAGGAGCCTAAAATCTTCATAAAGAGACAGCGAGCCTTGACCTCTTCAATCGCCCTATTCACGCGCTCCTCATTCCTATGCCCCTCAACATCCACAAAGAAAATATACTCCCACGCTTTGCGCTGGGAGGGACGGGATTCGATCTTGGTCATATTAAGTCCGTGGGAAGCGAACGGGCGGAGTAGATCATAGAGGGCGCCAACTTTATCCTTCACCGATAACATCAACGATGTCTTATCTTTCCCTGTCCGCTCCGACGGTTTCTGCGACAGGATAAGAAAGCGGGTGAAATTATTGAGGTTATCCTCAATACGGGCCTTAATCACCTTCAGCCCATAGAGCTGGCCCGCCAATTCCGATGCAATAGCTGCCGAGGCGGGCTCATCAATACACAGCTCGGCAGCCCGAGCCGTGCTTGCCACTTCAACCGCTGGCACATGCGGAAGATTGGTTTCGAGCCAGTTTCGGCATTGCGCAAGGGCATGTGGATGAGAATTGATTTTCTTCACATCCTCGATAAGACCAGATTTCGATAGGAGGTGGTGTGAGACCTCCTGAAGAATCTCTCCATAGATCAGCAAGTTGGAATCGATAAACATGTCGAGGGTGTGATTCACGACACCCTCCGTGGTGTTTTCGATCGGCACCACCCCGAAATTGGCCCGGCCTCGCTCAACCTCGCTGAAGACCTCTTTAATACTGTAGACGGGCACATACTGGACGGACGACCCGAATTTCTGCATGCAGGCCATGTGCGTAAAGGTGGCTCGCGGCCCCAAATACGCGACCTTCTGGGGAGACTCAAGCGACAAGGAAGCCGACATGATTTCTCGATAGACTGATCGGATGGCTTCGCTGGGAAAAGGACCGCTGTTGAGTTTCGTGAGTCGTTCGATGATTTCAGCCTCCCGCCCAGCAGTATGGAGGTTGGCATCAGCATTTTTTTCTTTTTTGATTCTTCCGATTTCGATGACGCTTTTCGAGCGCTCATTGAGCAGTCGAATGATTTCGTCATCGATCCTATCGATTTCCTTACGATATTCAGACATATCTTTGGGCATGCTGAGTCTCGCCTCGGACACCTAATTGCAGGAGGGGGTTCTCATCCCCGTCGGGAAAGAAGATCATAGAGACAAGTGGAGAATTCTACAGGAACGATTGAATCTATTGCAAGGATAGCGGTTGGGTATCAGGAGCTTGAAACGTTGGAACGTCCGAGGTTTACATCAGTAATTGAGAAGGACGCTTAAAGTGATCGTAGGCCAAACGAGTCACTTGCCGGCCACGACCGGTACGATCCAGAAAACCAGCTTGGATCAGGTAGGGCTCATACACATCCTCGATCGTGCCCTTGTCTTCCTGGACAGCGGCTGCCAGGGACTCCACTCCGACCGGGCCTCCATTGAACTTCTCGATGATCGTGAGAAGGATTTTGCGGTCCATATCGTCGAAACCCGCCTCATCGACCCCGACCCAAGCTAGCCCCTCCTTGGCCACCTGTTCGGTAATATGCCCGTCTGCCTTAATTTGGGCATAGTCTCTGATGCGCTTAATCAGCCGATTAACAATTCGTGGTGTTCCACGGGCACGGCGTGATATTTCCGCAGCGCCTGCCCGATCAATCCCAACCCCTAAGACTCCGGCTGAGCGCGTCACAATCGCCTCCAGCTCAGACGGCCCATAGAACTCCAGCCGATAGACTAAGCCAAAGCGATCCCGCAGTGGGGAGGTCAGGGAACCGGCCCTGGTCGTCGCGCCCACAAGCGTAAAGGGCGGCAGATCAAGCTTGACGGTCCTCGTGGCAGGCCCCTGTCCAATGACCAGATCAAGCTGAAAGTCCTCCATCGCCGGATAGAGCGCCTCTTCAACAGACGCAGGCAGGCGATGAATCTCATCGATAAAGAGCACATCATATTCTTGAAGATTGGTTAGAATCGCCGCCAAGTCACCGGCATGGGCTAAGACCAAGCCTGACGTCGACCGCAAGGCCGCGCCCATTTCTTTCGCGATAATGTGTGCGATGGTCGTCTTCCCGAGACCGGGCGGTCCGTAGAAGATGGCGTGGTCGAGCGCCTCGCCCCTCTGCTTGGCCGCTTCGATACAGACCCGCAGCGACGCCTTCATTTTCTCTTGGCCGACGTACTCATCCAGCGTCTGAGGTCGAAGAACGTTCTCCTGACCTCGTTCTTCGTCCGTAGCGCGATTGGTCACGACCCGATCGGTCATGATGAGACACCCATCCCTACTTGCCCTCCGGCATCTGTTGATACTTCGGCGGGGACGAAAGCGTCCCTTGACCAGGCTGGGCCGCACTGCCGCAATCAGGAGGACACCGCTTATATCCCTGGGTCGAGTCCGGAAAATTCTGCTCCATTTTCCTCAACTGGCATTGCGACAACCGACCACCATCCTTACTCCCGCACCGAGCAGGCACTGAGGAACCACCAATTTCGGCATACCCATCAGGGCAAGATCCGCACACACCCAGCATGTTGGCTCCCAACGGCACACATTGCACGAGCGTCGGATCGCCGTCTTTGCAGATTTCTGGAGCTTGGGTGACGCCGGTCGTCGCATACCCATCGGGACAGCTTCCACAGGTCATTCTGATGCTCTTGGGCTCTGAAGCCTCTTCTGCAAGCCCTGCGGATGGCACCATGACCACGAGCACAATACCCATGAATCCGTTGCACAGGAACAGTCTGGCAACATTCTTTGCGTTGAATGACATCAGCTTACCCCCTTCCAAGCTCCTTGAGCCCTTCACGAATGAGCTCCTTCAACGCCAATGAGCCTGTCGCAGCCTTTGTGGCCCGCTTTAAGGCTTCCTTGGCATCCTGGGCACGATAGCCCAAGTTTATCAGAGCGGAGAGGGCGTCCTCATACGGGCCATCCACGACGGAGGTGTCAGCGGTCGCAAGCCGAGACGAACCCCCCTGGATTTTGCCGACCTTATCCTTCAGTTCAAGCACAATGCGGCCCGCTGATTTTTTGCCGATGCCTGGAACGGTCGCCAGCTTCTCGACATCCTCGGTTTGGATCGCATGGATCAGATCCGTGATCGGCAAACTCGAGAGCACGCTCAGCGCCAGCTTCGGCCCGATCCCCGACACGCTGGTCAGCAGCAAAAACGATTCCTTCTCGCTTTGCGACAGAAAGCCGAAGAGCTGGATCGCATCTTCCCGGAGATGCGTGTGAATATTCAGCGCGGTAACTTCGTCAAGATTCGGGAGGGCGTAATAGGTGCTGAGTGGAATATGAACTTCGTACCCGACCCCTTGCACATCGAGCGTGAGGTGGGTAGGTGCCTTAAATGCCAACCGCCCCGTGAGAAAGGCGATCATGTCGTCTGGTTATCCGAGTGCCATGACGGTGTTGGTTCGCCGACCTTGCTATCCTGCTGCGGTCGCGGCCACTTTCTCCATGATTTCGTCCGGGATGTCAAAATTCGCGTGAACCTTCTGCACGTCATCATGCTCGTCCAAGATCTCCATCAACTTGAGCATTTGTTCAGCCGACTTTTCGTCCAGACGGATCGTGTTCTGCGGAATAAAGGTGATTTCGGCCAAGGCTGCGTCGATCTTGGCATCGACCAGTGCCTTCTTCACCGTTTCAAAATCGTGGGGGGTGGTGAGTACCTCATAACTCTTCTCACCGACCTTCACGTCTTCCGCCCCAGCGTCGAGGGCCAACGACAGAAGCGCATCTTCCTCGACCTTCCCCTTCTCAATTGCCACAAGCCCCTTCTTCTGAAACTGCCAGGCGACGGCACCCGCTTCCGACATATTGCCATGATTTTTCGTCAGAAGACTGCGAATTTCCGCAACGGTCCGGTTCCGATTGTCGCTCGTAATCTCGAGAAGTACGGCGATCCCTCCGGGGCCATATCCTTCCAACTGAAATTCCTCGTACATCACACCAGGCAATTCCCCCGTCCCTCGCTGAACGGCCTTCTTCATCGTATCGCCAGGCATGTTGGCTTCCTTCGCCTTGGCGATCGCCAGACGCAGTCGGGGATTAGCCTCAGGATCACCACCGGACCGAGCCGCAATGGTTATCTCCCGGATGATGCGCGTGAAGATCTTCCCGCGCTTCGCATCCTGGGCGCCCTTGTGCCGTTTGATCGTGGACCAGTGACTATGTCCACCCATGTGATCCTCCTCTACGCCGGCCCGAACTTTGTGAGCTGGTTAGAGATGCGTACGAAGACACTACCACCTCATGAAAGGCTAGACGTAACACAGGCCTCAGAAAGGTGTCAATTATGACGCAGCCACCGAGTGAAGGGGCTATTCGAAATACAGAAGCAGCTGAATACCGATGAGGATCACGAATACCGCCCAGGCCAGGTCCCATTTTTTTACTGGAAAACTCGACGCCCCAGATCCCCACGACACCATCGCGCTGGACAAGGCAGCCCCAACGCCAAGACTTCCGAGAAGCGCATGGTGAAGCTCAATAGTCTGATGCGCTGGATGATTCCCATGCGAGTGCCAGAACAGCAACAGTCCGCCGATCATGGCACCAACCACTAATGGAGCCGCCCAGGCAGGGTGGCGCACCCAGCCGATTCGGCGAAGCGTCTCGCTGGCCGCAGCAGTGGCAGCGAAAATTCCGTAGAATTTATGCTGGATGATTTCCGGGTCTTGTCCGGAAAATGTCTGCGCCAAGGTCAAGGAGCCGATCGGCCAGGCCTCGTGGTCACTCCAGACCAACAGGTACGCCCCGATGACACTGAGGGCACTCGGCAGAACCAGGCGAGTCCAGGAAGGCAGCGGGTATCGTAACGCATGCCCTAACTCAGCAAGCCCAAACAGGAGCACGAAGAGACCGGCAAACCGATGGTTGAATTCCGAGTAGGCCACCCCTTGGGCTGACCCTTCCCACCCTCCTCCGCCATGCTCGCCTTGGGAACCTTGCGTGATGCCCGTGGTGAGGGAGGCTTGATGATGTTCTGAAGATACCTGTGCAGTCCGGTTGAAGAACCAGAGAATCGGCACTAGCAGCAGAACAGATAATAGGGAAACACACCACTTCATCGTAACAGCCGTAACATGAATGCGCGTCGATAATGGAAAGGCCCATCCAGTCAACTGGATGGGCCTCACGACACCAGACTCATGCGGCTCCCACTACATAAACTTCATGAACTTCTCTTTGGTCTCGTCCATCACTTGCGCGGTAATGGATGATAATCCACGTTCCTTGGCCACACGCTCCACTTCTTTGCGCGCCATAGGGCGGATGAAGTCTGGAATATTTTCCAGCCGCTGTTCCGCCTCGCGTGACCACGTCATCCCGTCAGGCGAATCATTCTTTGAATCGTCCATCACTTGCAGCGTGATAGTCTTGAATCCCTGTTTGCGCGCGTAGGTCTCCACACTGCCCTGAACCATCGGTTTCACGAAGGCCGGGAGCCGGTCGAGTTTTTCTTTGGCATCGGCCGTCCAGGTAAACTCGGACGGGGAAGACCCACCACTGGCTGGTTTACCGGAACTGGTGAGCCCCATTTCAGCCACCATGGCGGAGAATGGACAGCCACTCGCTTTTTCAGGCGCCTTGGCAGGCGACGCAGCAGCGGCAGAAACAGCCGGCTGACCTCCTTGAATTTTCTCATTCAAATAGGCCGCCATCTGCCCAGGGGCTGGGGTGGCTTCGGTCTTCAACGTACCCTTCGTCATCTCGAATGGCTCGGCCTCAACAGTGCGCCCCCCCAGCTTGACTCCGAGGGAACTGACCATCTGGGTTTCACCAGGATTCGTCACCATGGAGAACTTGGCATTGCAAGACGGACAGCCGAAAAACACGCCCAGCGTGCCCTCCCCTGGTTTTTCCACCTTTTCGAAATTCATGTAAGTTTCACAGTTGAGGCATACGAATTTCATGGGTCTCCTCTTCAGTGCATCGTGTTACAGTTGTTCGGCCAACACTTTCTTGTAATCGATGAGCGTCCTGATGCGCCCAGCTATTTCCTGGTACCGTTGAATGGTCGGATAGGTTTCGTCGAGCAACGGCTCCCCCTTGTCGAAGGTACGGGCGAGGGTCCGGTCGAAGGGAATGCGTCCGAGCAGCGGCAAATCCAGCATCTCACACATCGCCTCGGTATTGCCTTCGAACAACTCGTTCACTTCCCCACAAGACGGACAGCGATACTCACTCATATTTTCGACAATGCCCATGACCTTGATACCTATGTCGCGAGCATAGGTCACCGACTTCTGCACCACATCCGATGCCACTTCTGATGGTGTCGTCACGACAATCGCTCCTGCCAGGTCAGGAATAAACCCGGCAATGACCGGCGGTTTGTCCGCTGCGGCCCCCGGTGGGAGATCGACCAGTAGATAATCGAGCTCACCCCAGACGACATCGGCCAGAAACTCTCGAATGACATTCATTTCCATCAACCCTAACCAGACCGGACTGACATCCATCGGCCCTTTCCAACGAACCGGCGATGCATCATCCAAGAAGAAGTCCATCGATGCAACTTTCACCCCGAGCGGCCCGACCGGTGGAATAGCTCCCTCAGGTCTCATAGTCAACGACTGGCCATGTAATCCCAACATGCGAGGCACACAAGGCCCGTTCAGATCCACGTCCAACAGTCCGACCTTCGCGCCTTGCCGCGCAAAGGCCAACGCCAAGTTGACCGTGGTCATGCTCTTGCCCACGCCGCCTTTTCCGCTCATGACCACCAGCTTGTGCGTGATGCCGGCCATGCGAGCATGGACCTGTTTAGTATTTTCTGAAATCTGTTCGAGGACTTTGGCGTCGTCTGAATACTTCAAATTGCGAAGAATGGCCTTCAGATCATCCTTACCGGATCGGAATGTCGCGTTGCCGTTACCAAGAAACGTTGTGAAGCTGTCCTGCTCTCCGTTGATGACCAGAAGGTCTCTGTGATGATCGTTATTGAAGTCGGCGAAACTTACGCCAAGAGGTCGACGGCCCGTCGAATAGTCTGTGGGATCCCGAAAAGAACCGTCACCATTCCCGAGCCAAATGGAGACGGCATTCGACATCGGTCCACCATTCGTCACCACCATGTCTAATTTCCCATCGGTATTGAGATCAGAGAGGGCAACGGATGTGGGAGTATCTCCATGTTCGTACTGAACTCCGTGTCGAAATTCACCGGCCCCGTTCCCTAGAAAGATTTTGACCTTATCGTTTCGTAGAGCAACAACAAGATCCGCATGATGATCGCCGTTGATATCGTTGGCGGCCAGTGCAATTGGTGCACGATGGACCGGATAACGTGGTCCCTCTTCAAACTTTCCATCTCCATGCCCGAGCAAGATCATGACTTCATCGCCACCGGAGCACGCCAGGGCCACATCAGCATGTCGGTCCTGATTAAAGTTGCTCATCACGAGGGAACGCGGCTCCTGACAGACATTGAGCTGAATCTGATCTCTGAATGTCCCATCTCCATTTCCCAACAGTATCGAGAGGGTATTACTCGCAATATTGGTGGTCACGAGATCGGTGAATGAGTCATGATTGAGGTCCTCGGTGACAATCGTGGTTGGATTTTTGCCGACCTTGTAGCTGGCAAAATAATAAAAAGGATCAGGTGGGTTATATGGCTCGCTCTTGGAACAGGCCCACAGACCATGACCAATGAGAAAAAACAGCCATAGCAGGGAAAGAATCGGCCTCGCTACATGGGATTTCCGCTCGATACCAATCTTCACACCGTCTCCGACACCCCAACCCCGCTCGACCAATAGGCCTATGATGATGGAATCAGAAGGCCCAGTATACAGAGGCAGTCTTCCCACTCGCAATCTTCAGTAAGACGTCATCAGCCTTTGAATTTTGCCTGCCGCTTACGTTATGATGCGACGTTACTTTTAGGAGGAAGGTTATGAGCAAAATTGTGAACGTTGATATCACGATGTACGGGATTGCCGAAGTTCTTACCTGGTGTCATGATCGGAACAAGGGGCGTATCCCTGGCGTTGATACCCCGGGCTTCAAAAAAATGCAGGAGCTGTTGGCGGAGAAGCCGCAATCGGCGGATTATTTTACGCTTGATCAGTTCTGGAAGAAGAAAGTGACGCTGCCCTTAACCGAAGACGAAGTTTCGATGATTGATCGTTGTCTATACGACATTCCCAATTTAGACAACGAACCGCTCCCGCAAATTCGGCACAAGTTTTGGCCCCAGCAGGTGGAAGCCCACTAGAAGAGAATCTCCGATCCGAATTGGTTGGTTGGGGTATTTTCTTGGAACACGCTAGAATTGACGGACGAGAAGTTTCGTCCGATTAGAGTGTCCCCTCGCCTTTGAGATAGCTGCGGAATCGCTCCATGAGATCGGCTCCCAGAGTCCCGCCGTCAGGTTTCTTTGTCGACGGGTCGGCAAAGTGGCCACGGATTTCCTGAAGACGTTTCTCCGCCTGATCATTCCCCTGCAAACGCTTGGTTTTCTGGAGAGCGGTTTCAAAGGCATCGAACGTCAATTCATGATAGCCGAACGAGCGGATGCGCTTGACGGCTTTCATCATCGCCTGATTCCGAAACGTCGTCAGATGGTCTGAATCGATTTCTTTCAATCCCAGCTTGCGGGCTCGCCGTTCCGCTGCTTTGCGGATACCGCTGCGGACAAAATCAGGAGAAGTTTGAAGCCGTTTCCAGGCTTCATCTGTCCATGCCATTCGCTCCTGCGGTGCTTCCCAGAGTTCATGCAGGATCTGTTCATCAATGAGGGTAAGCCCTCGTTCTCTGGCCAGATCCTCACTATCTCGTTTCAGCATATCCGTCACAAAGTCCATTGCGATGGGCGGCGAGTGCTTTAACTTGTCTTGGAGTAGCGCCACGGCTTCCTCAGTCCATTCCATCGGGGGGCCGCCCTCCTCGTGGAGGTCACCAAGCGCTTCCACTTTTTCAAACAACTCGACATTTACTTCAAGATGCCCCCGTTCCTTCGCAATTTCCTCCGCAATCTGCTTGATCATCGCGCGCATGAACTCGGGTACCATACCCAACCGTTCCTTCGCGGCGGCGGTCCATGGCAGACGGCCATTGGCCATCTCATCGACAGCGGAGGCCATGCCGGCCTCACCGCCCATGCGTCCCATCATCTGTCCCTTAAACTGCTCAAGAATCTCCTCGGTGATTTCCTCGTACCCCAATTCTCGCGCTTTCGTTTCAGCCAAGCGACGGACCATGCCACGCAGAAATATCGGGGCGCGCTCCATTCGTTTGAGGGCACCGTCTGTCCAGTGGATTTCTGTGGTATTCGCCTGCGAAGAATCTGATACCGACATGGATTCCCCTTTCAACCAGACAATCGCTACTGTTGGTTGAGCAATTCCTTCAGTTCTTTGCCGGCCTTAAAAAATGGGACTCGCTTGGCCGGTACCGCAACCGTCTCTCCAGTCTTTGGATTGCGCCCTTCTTTCATTCGACGAGCCCGCAGGCGAAAGCTGCCGAAGCCACGAATCTCAGTTTTATCGCCGTTTTTCAGCGAATCCCTGACACAATCGAAAATGGTGTTGATCACTACTTCGGCCTGTCGCTTCGTCAGCGTGGTGACTTGCTCAGAAACTTTCTCAATGATCTGCGCCTTGGTCATCTCCACCCTCCCTTCGCCGCGATAACCGCCACACCTTCATGGCCACAGCTAGAAGGCCATAAGATACTTCAAATTCACACCCGGCTGAACATCCAACTTGGGGAACAGCATGCTGAGTTTCGAGTCCAGAATTTCACGAAGGGAAAAGCGACGGCGAGGCTCGATGACCTTCGGTTCCCCTTCGATCCCGACGACCTCCGCAGCCAGTTGAATGGCATCTTCCAAGTCGCCGAGTTCGTCGACCAGCTTGGCTTCCTTCGCCTGGCGTCCGGTAAAGATTCGGCCGTCGGCCAGCGCTTGAGCAGCCCGGAGTTCGAGAGAACGGCCTTCCGCTACCGCCTCGATAAACTGCTTATGGACATCATCCATCACGCCCTGCAACAAGCCTCTTTCATCCGTACTCATCTTCCGAAGTGGAGAACCGACATCCTTATACTTTCCGCTCTTAATGACGACCCCCTCCACACCGATTTTCTGGAGTAACCCTTCCACATTGGCCGTTTCCATAATGACGCCGATACTACCGGTCAGAGTCCCAGGATTGGCCACAATCCGATCCGTTGCGGCAGCGATGTAATATCCTCCCGATGCGGCGACACTTCCCATTGACGCGATCACCGCCTTATTGTGCTTACTTCTGACCTGCTTGACGGCATTATAAATCTCTTGTGATGGCACCACGCCGCCTCCAGGACTATCAATTCTGATGACGATGGCCTTGACGGAAGGATTTTCGCTGAATCGCTTCAGCTCTCCAATGGTCGTCTGAGAATCCAAAATGACTCCCTCAACTCGAATCAGAGCGATGCGGTCATCAGTGGATAAATCGAGGTCGGGAAACAAGAGATTGATCAGCATCAGCACTCCCAGCCCTACTGCGAAAAGCCAAAAGGCTTTCCGCAGTAGATGGCGCTTGGGAGGCCGTTCCGCCTGTGTCACTTCATCCGCCATTGGCCATATCCCACATCGTTCCCAAACCGATCACCTTAGTTTTGATCGTCCGGTTGCGACCGTTTCCGGCTCTGTTTGGCCGCCCGCCCTAGACTCTGGTCCAGCACACCTTGTGTCGAATGATAGTCGTCAACCTGCTTACGCTCCCAGTCCTGTTGATGGTCCCGAAGGCTGAGTGCGATCTTGCGTTCCTCTCGATCGACCTTGATTATCTTCGCCGTCACGTCATCCTGCAACTTAAACTTTTCTTCCAGCTTCGCAGAGGGTTCAAGCCCAGATTCGCTGACATGGATTAACCCTTCCACCCCAGCGTCCAACTCGATGAAGATTCCAAAATCAGCGACTTTCGACACCTTGCCGGTCACTGAATCCCCGATGTGATAGCGCGCTGGAATCGCCTCATCCCACGGATCACGCGCCAACTGTTTATAGCCCAACGAGAGCCGTTCTTTTTCTTTGTCGATGCGTAACACAACCGCTTCCACTTTTTGTCCTTTTTTGAACAGCTCAGAGGGATGCTTGATGTGCTTCGTCCATGACATGTCGGAAATATGAATGAGTCCGTCAATCCCCTCTTCAAGTCCAATGAAGGCACCGAAATCAGTCAGGCTCTTTACTTTTCCCTCAATACGAGTCCCGACCGGATATTTGCCTTCGATCATGTCCCAGGGATTGGGTGCCGTTTGTTTCATGCCTAATGAGATCTTGCGGCTCGCGGGGTCGACATTGAGCACCGCAGCTTCCACTTGATCACCGACCGCCACAACCCTCGATGGATGCCGGACTTCGTGTGTCCATGACATCTCGGAAACGTGCACCAATCCCTCAACACCCGGCTCCAGCTCTACGAACGCTCCGTAATCAGTCAGACTGACCACACGACCGCGGACTCTGGTGCCAATCGGATACTTACCGGCAACATTGGTCCAGGGATCCGCACTCTTCTGCTTGAGCCCGAGAGAAATGCGACCGGTTTCGCGATCGTATTTCAAGACGGTGACTTCGGCCTTATCTCCCACCGTAAACAGTTCCGATGGGTGTCCAACTCGCCCCCACGACATGTCGGTGATATGCAGCAACCCGTCAATCCCGCCGAGATCAATGAATGATCCGTAGTCGGTGATATTTTTGACGGTCCCCTGGATGAGTTGTCCTTCTTTGAGCGTAGCCAGCGTCGTCTGCCGTTTTTTATCCCTGGTTTCTTCCAACAACACACGCCTTGACACGACCACATTCCCTCGCCGGTGGTTGATCTTGATGATCTTCAGGGGGAAGGTCTTTCCGACGAGCCCATCCAGGTCACGAACCGGATGAAGATCGATTTGTGAGCCGGGCAAGAACGCTTTGACACCAATATCGACCATGCGATTCGCCGACCGCTTGCCCCTCCTCCGACGGCTCCACGGCACCGGCATGGTCCAGATCCCCGGTGTGTGTGCTGATTGTTTCAACCGGCACGTCCCCATTCTGCACGACCATCTGTTCAGCGGGAGTCTCGATCCGCTTCTCGACAACCTTCTCATTGGCCTGCAACGACGTGGCTAGGAGTTCAGCAATCCGTGCCCGAAGTTCGGCGATCATGGCCATTTCGCTTTCTACGGCCTTGATTCGGACTAGCTTCTCTGGATTGTCGAGCGGCACATCCCCATTCTGTTCCGTGGGAGTCACGATCCGCTTCCCGACAACCCCTTCACAGACCTCCAACACCGCGGCCCGGAGCTCAATCATCTGCGCACGAAGATCGGTGATCACAGCTACCTGAGCTTCTAACGCCTTGATCCGGGCCAGCTGCTCCGGATTGTCGACCGGCACCAACACCCGCCCTTCGCTACGCCTCTCCCCCGCCTGTGAGGAAAAGGGTTTGAGCTGAGCGATCTGCGTAAACAGCCCAGCGATCATGGCGACCTCGCCTTCCAACGCCTTGATCCGAGCGAGCTGCTCCGGATTGTCCACTGGCCGATCGACGACCTTCTCCACCGGCACTTCAACACGTTTCAGCACCACGCGTTCCACCGGCACTTCGACCCGCTTCTCAACCGTTCGAATCTCTGGCGGTTGACTAGCGAGCATGGTGACCTTACTCATGAGGCGCTCCACCTCACGACGCTTGTCGTCTATCACTGGTCCCAGCACCATCCCCTTGATCCCCCACCCCAGGAAACCAGCTCCCACCATCGTCCAAAGCCAGCACGTCCAGTGCGCAAACATCACGACTGCGCTCCCTTGGTTCTGATGGAGAATTCGATCTGCCGGTTTTGCTGGCGCCCCTCCTCGGTCGAATTCTCGGTAATCGGTCGCGACGCTCCATACCCTTTGGAAGCCAGACGATCAGCAACGATCCCTTTTGAGATCAGATAGTCGATCACGGCCTTGGCGCGCTGTGCCGAGAGGATCGGATTCGTGGGCTCCGATCCGACGTTGTCTGTATGCCCGCCGACTTCGAAGGCAGCTGTGGGATCTTCTTGTAAAATCGTGGCCACACTATTCAGGACAGCGTTCCCCTCCGGCAGCAGCGTGGCGCTATTGATTGGGAACATCATCGTTGTTCCCATCAGCAGCTCATCAATCTTCTTTTTGAGTACGGCTGTTGCTGGTACCGGCGGCACTGGTGATGACCGTGGCTCGATGATTTTTGGAATCGGTGGAGGAATTTCAGCCGGATTTTCGAATGCAACCGGTGGAGGCGACGTGACTGAACCTTCGCCACAGAAGAGGAACACGGTGCCAAGGATGAATAACCCGAGGAGCGCCAAGTACGGGTCCTTGCCCTGCATGACAATCACCTTCGCTAAGGAGAGCAACCTAGCACGCCGCAGCAGAATATTGCTGAATGGGGAAAGCCGTCAAGGGGTGGGTCTTGCGCCATCGTCTTCTGAGAGGTTCGAACTGATGGGCTTGCTAAATGGAATATTGAAAGACCGGTTTCGCCCCGATGGCCTGGGCCAGAACACCCCGGCGTTTCAATTCGTCGAGAATGCGAGCGGTGGCGCCATCGAAATCAGTAGGACCGCTGAGGGCGACGTCGGTATTTGGCGGAGGCTCTTCTTCTGTCTTACTCATGTGGACGGCAATGACCGGTGCGGGGTGGACGAGTGTCCTAATCGCCTGTGCGGCTTCTTGGTAGGCGAGACCGAAGGGATTGGTGGTGGAGACAACGATGAGGCCCGTGTCGGTGAGAAGACGCGCCACTTCGCCATAACGTCGAGCCATTTCCGTGGTCTCCCCCCGCTCTTCCTCGCTCAGGTCCGCATCTAACCCACGACGCAGATTTTCTCCGTCCAATAGGTAGGCATGGCGACCATCCGCCACGAGACGGCCTTCCAGCTTTCTGGCCAGGAATGATTTGCCAGTATGTCGTCCCCCGGTAATCAGGACCACCGCTGCACGGTGGCCATACTGTTGCGCACGGTCTTCGACAGTGACTTCACCCTTGACCCACGCAAAGTCGCGCCGTCTGGCTTCTTCGCGGAGAAATTCCTGATCGTCATGGACCAGTTCGGTAATGATGCCCCCGCCCGCAATATCGTATTCGTCCACCAACACAAACCGGCCCGTAGCCTCGAACGAGGCCGAGAGGTCGAACGCCACCGGCGTTTTGGTGCGCAAGGTCAATTCAGCTACCTGATTCTTATTCACCGTATTGCTGCCCTGTTGCTGAGCCAAGTCCATCGTATCGATAATCCGATGGATCGACGCCACCTCGCAGTCCACTTCTTTGGTTGCTACACGCAACAAATATTTGCGCTCTTTTTCCAGCGGTCTCTTGCCGAGCCAAAACAGGTTAGCTCGAAAGGCCGTAGAGACGGACGGAAGGTGTTCTTGATGGGAGGCGATCTCCCCACGCTCCACAAAGATCTGGTCATCGAGCGTTACACCGATCGATTGCCCTGCCTGGCCCTCTGTCGGTTGCGGCTCAATATTGAAAGCCTCCACCGTCCGGATATTGGCGCGTTTGTTCGAGGGCGAGAACACGAGATGATCACCGACCTTCAAATGCCCAGCGGCAATACGACCCGTGATGATCCGGCGCGCATCAAACTTATAGACGTCCTGTACCGGCATTCGGAGAGGTTGTTCCGAACGGGCCGCTTCTTTCTGGAACCCACCGAGCGTTTCCAGGACGGTCGCGCCGGTATACCAGGGCATCTGCTCGCTGCGATTGGCGATGTTGTCGCCGAGCTTGGCACTCACTGGAATGAACTGCAACGGCACAGCTTTGAACTGCCCCAGAAATTCACGATACTCTTTCTCAATCCCGTCGAACACGTCTTGCCGGTAGCCCACCAAATCCATCTTGTTGACCACTACCGCAAACTGTCGGACGCCCAGCAACGATAAGAGATAGCCGTGCTTCTTGGACTGCTCCTTCACGCCTTCCAACGCATCGATGAGCAACAGGGCCGCCTCGGCCCGCGCTGCGCCGGAAATCATGTTCTTGAGAAATTCTTTGTGCCCGGGCGCATCGATGATGATGTATTGCCGGCCCTTCCACATGAAAAACGTGCGAGCCGTATCGATCGTAATCCCCTGCTCCTGCTCTTCGAGAAAGGCGTCGAAGAGGAAGGCATATTCGAATTCCTTCCCCTGTTGTTTGCAGATGGCCTGCACTTTTTCCAACTTCCCGTCGGGAAGCGAGCCGGTATCGGCATACAGTCGGCCGAGCAACGTGGACTTGCCATGATCCACATGGCCGACGATCACGATATTCAAATTTTCAGACGGCTTGGTAGTTGTCATAATTTATTCTTCAGAATGCTCAAACGGGCAGACCAGCGAGGCCGCAGGTGAGAAACAACCGGAGGCGTACCCTCTTGGGTACGTTGAGGATTGTTTCGATCCGAGAACGAAGCTGGATGCTCGTTTCAGCATTCTGCCTACATGTATCCATCCTTGCGGAGCAGCTCCATCCCCCGACCTTCGTCCTGCGCTCGGCCTGACCGCTCGGCCACGGTGGTGTGGCGAAGTTCTTCGATGATCTCGTCCACCGTCTTGGCCGTCGATTTGATCGGTGTAGTACAAGGCGCACAGCCGAGACTGCGGTAGCGCGTGCCGTCGCCCTTGTCGAGATACAAGTCGATGAATGGAATGTTTTCGAACTTGATGTATTCCCAAATATTGATTTCAGTCCAGTCCAAAAGAGGATGAATCCGAATGTGCGTACCGGGCGGAAATGTGGTCTTGTACTGGTCCCAGAGCTCAGGCGGCTGATCCCGAAAATCCCAATCTCCGTGTTTATCACGCGGGGAAAAGTATCGCTCCTTGGCCCTCGTGCCCTCTTCGTCTGCGCGGACACCGAGGATGACGCCGGTGTATCCCTTGTGCTCCAAGAGTTGCTTGAGACCGTTCGTTTTCAAGGCGGTGCAACAGACGACGCGGCCCATCGTGTGGTTCATACCCGCCGCCAGGGCCTCTTTGTTCTGGCCGACGACCAAATTCAATCGCCATTCCCGAGCGAGACGGTCGCGATACTCGATCATTGCCGGAATTTTATAGCTGGTATCGACATGCAAGAGCGGGAACGGGACATGCCCGAAAAAGGCCTTGCGGGCCAGCCAGAGTAGCACCGTGGAGTCCTTCCCCATGGACCAGAGCATGGCGAGATTGTCGAAATGTTTATAGGCTTCTCGGAGAATATAGACGCTTTGATCTTCCAGTTGCCGCAGGTGTTTCATGCCCCAAATCCTTCCGCCTTTCGTCCTACACTGCGACCTGCTGTCGCACCAAGTCATCAAGCTTACGCACCGCCGCGCCACCCTCAATGGCTTCGCGCGCCGCCGGGAAGCAGGCCGAAAACGACGTCCCCTTCCCCGCTGCGTACAGTAACATCGCGGCGTTCATGAGGACCCACTCTTTTGGCCCGCCCTGCACCCGATTCTGAAGAATACGGCGGAGCAGATCCGCCTCCTTTTCACGCTGATCCGGGGGAAACCCGGCCATCTCCCGCGATGGGATAAAGGTCAGTCCAAAATCTTTCGGAGTGATCTCCAGCGGTCTGATGCGTTCATCGCGAAGCTCCAGAACTCTCGTCGCCATCGAGGCAGACAACTCCGGATCGCCCTCGACGCCACGAATCACCATCCCCTGCGGACACCCGAGCATGCGTAGCGCTTCAGCCGTTTTCTCGAAGTGCGGTGGATGCGACAATCCCACCACCTGCACTTTAGCCCGAGCTGGGTTCAACAACCTGGCAATCGGATGAAACACGTTCCTGACACCGAGCTCTTGGCGCATTTCCAAGAATCGGTACACAGGTGGATGATAGAGTCCAATATCGAGATAGGCGAAACCGTTCCTGTGTACTTGTTCACTCACCCGCTTGGGGTCTGCATCCACCGAAATACCTAAGGCCTTCAACACCCCAGCAGTACCTGGGCGCCCAGGAATGCCGTCGTACCCGTGCATCAACACTGCGGCTCCAGCTGAAACCGCAACGATCGAGGCGGCAACGATTGCATGAAATGTATCCTGCTTCCCGGCATAACTCGGCACATCGACAAGCGCTAACTCTTTCGACACTGCGAGGGGCGGCACATACTGACGTGCCGCAGCCGTCAATGCCGCGAGCTCAGTGACTGACTCTGACTTAAACCGCATGGCGATGAGAAAAGCCCCGATCTGTGCCGGCGTGGCCTCTCCTTCAATCAACGCCTTCATCGCCTGCTTACACTCATCCCAGGTCAGGTCTTTGGAAGCCTTTGGCCCTTTGGCGATCTTGGCAAGAATCTCTTGAATCGGCATGTTACGCCTTGTGTAATCCACACTCGGTTTTGGCAAAGTTCTTCCAGCGCCCGGCGCGCGGATCATCGCCAGACGCCACGGGTGCCGTGCAGTACGTGCACCCAATACTGGGATAGTTGTGATCGTGGAGCGGATTGTAGGGAACTTCGTGGACCTTGATGTAGCTCCACACATCGGCCCACGTCCATCGGGCCAATGGGTTCACCTTGATCAATGCAAATTTCTCGTCCCACTCGATCAAACCGGCATTCGCACGGGACGGTGCTTGATCCCGCCTGATGCCCGTGATCCAGGCGTCATAGCCTTGGAGGACGCGAGTCAGTGGCTCGACCTTCCGCAATTGACAGCACTGATCTGGATGGCTGGCCCACAGGGCGTCACCATGGGACTCTGCTTGTTGCTGTGGTGTCAGCAATGACTTCACTTGGATCACGTGCGCAGGTTTCAACTGGTACCTTTCGATGATCCGATCTCGCGTGGCATAGGTCTCAGGAAATAAAAAATCGGTATCGAGATAGAACAACGGCACCTCGGGATTGATGCGATGCACCATGTCGACGAGAACCACGTCTTCCGCCCCAAAACTACAAGCGAGAACCATCTTCTGCCCATATCGCTCGATAGCCGCCGCCAGCACCTCTTGAGGCAGCTTCGTCTCAAACGATGCGCCCCAGGCTTTGAGCTCTTCGACCAGTTCAGAACGGCCAGTAACGGTCATGGCAATCCGATCCCTTTACCCTTCGACCTTTTCCACCAGAATCCGATAATGCGATGCTTCCGGTTCCAGTGCCTCTTGAATCAGTACCTTGTGTCCGTCGTTCTTGAGGCTCATCGGCACATTCTTGATCGGCTCGCCTGCGTCGAGCCACACTTCTAGCGTCTCACCTGCATCCATCATCTCCAGCTTCAACTTCGTCTTCACGTAGTTCATCGGGCAGGCGACGCCACGGAGATCGTAGACCGGCGCACCGGTTGGAGCCTGAGCCGTTGGTTTCACTTCGGTGGCGATTGAAGCCACCGGTGCCAGAACCTCCTTCTTGGGAGCCGTCGTCGCTTGGACCGGGGCAAGCTTTAAATCTTTCCCCATTTGTTCTGTTGCCGCACGGCAAGCCTCAACGAAACCCTTCGCAAACGCCATTTTTTCATGCGCCGACTCTGCCGTCGTATCCTTCGGACCAAGATCGCCGACCTTCTTATTGAGCTCGCGATATTGCGCAGGGATGACCCCTTTCTGCGCAATCCGGCTGTCAAATTCAAGGAAAGTTTCTGAGTCAGTCGACGGCTCAAGCCCTTCGGTCACCAACATCGCCTTCGCCGCGGCCAACACCGCGCGATAGGATTTGTTCACTGACACGGAATACTGATGGTTCTCGACCAGCAGCTTCGCTTGATAGAGCTCCTGGTCAGCCTCCAGAATGCCGTTCTCGATCATTTCCAGCGCGCCGCCGGCACATTCGCCGGGTCCAAGATCTTCAAGGATAAATTCATTTTCCCCTTCCCAGTCGTAATAGAACGTGGGATCTGCTTCATAAGACGGCACGATGGTGTAGGGAATCAACTCATCCTTCAGCTTGCTCTTCCCACTACGGGCAATGAAGTTTGGAAAATTCTCGTTGTCTTGGCGGTCACGCCGGTAGACGTCGATCAAATGGGAGATCGCCGCAGGGACGGCTTTCGCCGGTAACTTTACGGTCATCTGTCCGATCTTGGCTGTGCCGTTCACCGAACCACCGAGATGCAATTCATAGTGCGGCGCGACATGCTCGCCGAGGCGTTTCCCAACCCCATGCAACCCGATCGTGGAAATGTGATGCTGCGCACACGAGTTATGACAACCACTGATTTTGACATCAACTCCGGCCAGATCGTCCGGCACACGACCGGCTGGAAAGACCTCAGCCAGCGCTCGCGCAAGACCTTTGGATGATGTAATCCCAAGACCGCATGTATCGGTGCCAGGGCACGCAATAATGTCTTCGACCAGCTCAGCACCAGGATCCGCCAAACCACGGGACGCCAAGTCTTCGTACAGATCGGCAATCCGATCGCCAGGAATCCACCGGATCACCATATTTTGATTGATGGTGGTGCGGAGATTTCCGTTTGAATAACGCTCGGCCAGATCAGCGACGAAGAGCATCTGTTCAGCCGTAAGATCCCCCATGAACAGCTTGATGGCAGCGGTGACGTAGCCCTCCTGCTTTTGTTTCACAACATTGGTCCGTTTCCACATCTCAAACGGCGTCTCATGACCGATAGTGATGGCCCCATTGCCATTGCCATTACCGTTCCCGTTTCCAGACACCAGACCATTTTTCGTGGGCATGAGGAGCGGAGGGGGCTCATCCTGATGCTGAAGCAGGGTCAACGATCCGTTCTTGGGAAGCGTGTGTCCCATGCCGACATAGGCTGCTTCCCAGCGTCGTTTGAATTCCTCAAAACCCAGCTTGTCGATCACGAACTTCATCCGGGCCTTGTTTCTATTTTTCCGATTGCCGAGGGTATCGAAAACCTTAATCACGGCTTCGATACTGGGAATCAGTTCCTCCATCGGTGTGAACTCACGGAGCAGTTGAGCAATCCGTGGAGCAGAACCCAAGCCGCCACCTGCCACCATTCGAAAACCGACGACTCCGTCAGCTCGTTTGACGGCCAGTAGGCCGATATCGTGAATCGGGGTCAGCGCACAATCATGCTTGCAGCCGGACAACGCAATTTTGAACTTTCGCGGCAGACTTTGGTTCAAGGGGTTCCGTAATAAGTGATACGCGATGGTCTTCGCATAAGGCGTCACATCGAAGACTTCGCCTTGGCACACGCCGGCGAGGTGACAGGCCGTCACATTCCGCACGGTATTCGCGCAGGCCTCTCTGGTGGTGAGCCCAACTTCGGCCAATCCCCGCATGAGGGTCGGCACATCTTTCAATTCCACGAAATGCAGCTGGATGTCCTGTCTCGTCGTGACGTGACCAACTCCGGTCGCATAGCGGTCGGTGAGCTCCGCGACACGTCGCAGCTGATTGGAATTGAACCCGCCGAACGGGATCTTGATCCGCACCATCTGCACACCAGGTTGGCGCTGGCCGTAAATGCCATACTGCAGGCGGAAAGGCTTGAAGAGATCAGTAGGAATCTCTCCAGCCAATGTTCGCAGCGCTTCGGCCTCAAAGGTTTCTATTTCCTCCAGAATGGCGGGAGGGATCGGACTCGTGACAATGTGAGGGCTCGTGAGGGCTTCAACGTGGTTCATCATACCGCTCTCCTAATCTCCTCTGGAGAGGAGCCTCATACGTCAGATGTGGTACATCGGACTGCGCTGGGCATCGATCGTTCGTAACCGCATTGCCAAATGTTCGACCGTCACGTTTTCGAGAACTTTGCGCTCTGCCTGCTGAACCTGCTCCCAGACGTCACCGAGCAGCAGTTCCGGCTTGGTCGCCTGACGATCGCGTGTTCGCTGACCGACAAATGACCGATGAAAAACCGGCCCTTCCAATGCCTCAAAAATGTCGGCAATCGACATCGCGGCTGGTTCATGCGTGAGGAGATAGCCTCCTTGGGCACCCCGTTGGCTTTCGACTAAACCGGCCTTCTTCATCGCATGGAGAATCTGTTCGAGAAAACGGGCTGGAATCCCATGACGCCTCGCGATAGCCCGCGCTTGAATCGGGGCTTCTTTTGCATATGTGGCGAGATCGACGGCTACCATAATTCCGTATGTGGCGCGCATAGACACTTTCATTCTTTATTATTCCTGTCGGAATTGAGCTACATATATCTTCTCCCCTCTTGCTCTGTCAAGGCACCAGAAACTTCTTCGATGAAGATCGACACCTATTCCTGACATTTAGCATGCCAAGCTATATTGTTAGTGAAATTGTGAAAATCGAGAGAGCGCCATAACTCCATATCTTTACTATTCATTTCATGCCTGCAAAGCCGCACAGAAAGCAGGCCGGAAGGCCATCGCATCTATAAAATCAGATTGACATCGTGTACGCCCTAAGCAATAATCCGACCTCTTCTTCGGGTGGTACCTTTCATGTCTGTGGCATCATCTTCATTGACTATTCTGTTATTCACAAACGATACGACCATACAAGCCCTGGTGGGACAGGTATTCAAGGACGCGTCCGTGATGATCGCTAGGGACGTGTTGACCTTTCAAAAGGAGTTGCCGCGACATCGGTTTGATGCCGTCGTGGTGGAATTGCAAGGCGGACAGGAACAGACTGGCACGCTGCATGAGCACCTTGACCCTACTCGCACTCTTTGTATCAGCGGGTCTAAGGCTGTTTTGAAAAAAACGCTGAAAGTAATCCAAATAATGAATCAGCCAGACAGCCTCCAGCAGAACAAATCCCACGACACCTCCCTGGAGAGCTATCTTGAGGTGAAAATGGGGGAATTCGTCAAGGGGATGCGAAACGGATCAGCTAAAAACCTACACCCGATTCTGATTTCAGCCGTGGAACGCCCTCTCATTACTTCAGCGCTGCGTGAGACCAAGGGTAATCAAATACAGGCTGCGGCACTTCTCGGTCTCAACCGTAATACCTTGCGAAAAAAAATCGTGAACCTTCACATCCCCGTCAAACAGACGAAAGCGAGAGCGAATCAATAGTGGTTGAACAGGACTCTCACAGGCGTGCTCCAGAGCTCACTTCCCATAACCATCTCTCACCACCCATTGAAGGAGGGACATCATGACAAAGGAAGAGCTGATCGCAAAGATGGCTGCTTCAGCTGGAATTACGAAGGTCGCGGCCGGAACCGCCCTCGAGGCACTCACTGGGGCGGTGACTTCCTCATTAAAAAAAGGAAAGCGCGTCTCTCTCGTCAATTTCGGCACCTTTACGATTTCAAAACGAAAAGCACGAATGGGAAGAAATCCACGGACGGGGGAATCACTCCGAATCCCGGCAGCGAAGGTCCCGAAGTTTTCAGCTGGGAAAGAGCTTCGCTCGGCCGTGAAGTAACCGTCCGTAAGCTGTAGGGTCTCTGCCTCAAGAGATGATTGAAAGAGAAGGTTCCAGGGCTTTCAGCTCGCTGAGGAAATGCGACCTGCTCTTTCGTTTTCTTGACAGTGTCAGTGAGGCTATATTAGCATGCCCCCTCTCTTGATAGGCGCGTAGCTCAGGGGGAGAGCGCTACCTTGACACGGTAGAGGTCGACGGTTCAAGACCGTCCGCGCCTACCATTCAGGCCGAGGCACTGATTTGCCTCTTAGAGGCTCGGTGCCTTTTTTGTTTTTGTACTAGTGGGTCAAGTCCGTACGTCATGAAGATATCGGTCAAAGACGGTCCGAGCGGTGACATTCAGACCGGGGTGACAGTGGGTGGCGCTCTGTGTGACCTAGGTGTCGTCGACCGGAATATTCTCGCGGCCAAAGTAGACGGAGCCGTTGTCGATTTGTCGTGCGCTCTGTCTGAAAGTTCGATCCTCGAACCACTGCGGTTCGACAGTGCAGAAGGCCGTGAAGTGTACCGTCACAGCAGTACCCACCTCATGGCCCAGGCAGTCAAGGAACTCTTCCCGTCGGCGCAACTGACCATCGGCCCAGCCCTGGAAGATAGTTTCTATTACGACTTCGCTTTCGAACGCCCCTTTACCCCCGAAGACTTGCAGAGAATCGAAGAGCGCGCTGCTGAAATCATCAAACGTAACCTCACGATCACACGGCGGGAGTTTTCAAAACAGGATGCGATAGATTTTTTCACGTCCCGTGGAGAGCACTATAAGGTCGAGCTGATTCAAGGCTTCCCCGATGGAGAGCCAATCACCGCCTACACACAGGGTGACTTCGTGGATCTCTGTCGTGGCCCCCATCTTCCGACTACCGGTGTCATCGGGGCCATCAAATTACTCACCACAGGAGGGGCCTATTGGCGTGGTGATGAACGTAATCCAATGTTACAGCGGATCTACGGAACATCCTTTCCGACACAAGCGGAAGTGGATGCCTACATGGCCAGGCTTGAGGAAATTAAGCGACGCGACCACAGAAAAGTTGGAAAAGATTTGGATTTGATCAGCATTCAGGATGAAATCGGACCCGGGCTGGTCCTGTGGCATCCGAAAGGTGCGACAGTGCGCCTGTTGATTGAAAATTTCTGGCGAGAACAACATATTCGAGACGGATACCAGCTGGTCTATTCACCGCATACCGCGCGCCTCGATCTCTGGAAAACCAGCGGGCACCTCGATTACTACCGGGAAAACATGTTCCCATCGATGAAGCTGGAAGGCAGTGAGTACCAGCTGAAACCGATGAACTGTCCGTACCACATCATGATCTACCAATCTCACCTGCGTAGCTATCGAGACCTCCCCATTCGCTATGGGGAACTTGGCACGGTCTACCGCTATGAACGGACCGGCGTTCTGCACGGGCTCATGCGGGTACGCGGATTCACGCAGGATGATGCCCATCTTTTCTGCCGCCCGGATCAAATGGAACACGAGGTCAGCCGAGTCCTGGACTTTACATTTTTCGTCTTGCAGACATTCGGGTTTCACCAATTTGACGTCTTCTTGTCCACGCGGCCCAAAGAGTCCGTGGGTGGGGATGAACATTGGACCTTGGCCACCAGCGCATTGGAAGCGGCACTGAAGAGTCGAAACATCTCCTTCCACCTCGATCCTGGCGGGGGGGCATTTTACGGCCCGAAGATCGATATTAAGATCAAAGATGCGTTGGGCCGCTCATGGCAATGTTCCACGGTCCAGGTGGATTTCAACAATCCAGAACGATTTGAGTTAAGTTATATTGGAGAAGACGGCAAAGCGCATCGCCCAATCATGATTCATCGGGCCTTGATGGGATCCATCGAGCGTTTTTTCGGCATCCTGATTGAACATTACGGAGGTGCGTTCCCGACCTGGCTGGCTCCGGTGCAGGCCGTCGTCATGAACATCACCGATCATCAGCAAGACTATGTGGCGGCCGTCGTGGCACAATTGAAGGCGGCTGGCTTTCGTGCCGAACCTGATCTCCGGAACGAAAAGATCGGGTTCAAGATTCGCGAAGCGGAAAAGGCGAAAGTCCCGTTCATGTTGGTCGCAGGGAATCGCGAAATGCAGGATGGGACTCTGTCAGTACGAGGCCGAAGTGGGGCAAATTTAGGAAGCAAGACAGTGGCTGACGTGTTGGATCTCCTGCAAGCCGAGGTCACGCACACGCAGCGAGAACTTCAACCCACACATTAAAAAAGAGGTGGACTATCGTTCCCAAATTGCGTGTGAATCGTGAGATCCGAGTCCGAGAAATTCGTGTCATCGGCCCGGAAGGAGAACAACTCGGCATCCTTCAGACGCCGGACGCCTTTCGACAGGCTCAGGAAGGCGGCTATGACTTGGTGGAAGTGGCTCCTAACTCTACCCCCCCGGTCTGTAGGATTATGGACTTTGGGAAGTACAAGTATGAGTTGAGCAAAAAGGACCATCAAAGTCGGCGCCATCAAAAGTCCACGCAAGTGAAGGAAATCAAGTTGCGCCCACGAACCGATAAACATGACCTTGAAATTAAAGTTCGGCAGATGAAAACATTCCTCGAAGAGGGTAATAAAACCAAAGTCACCCTCACGTATCGCGGGCGGGAGATGGCCAATCAGGAAATGGGGCGAGCCGTGATGAATTCCGTCATTGAACAATTGGCGCAAGCTGGCACCATCGAGTATGCCCCCCGCATGGAGGGACGAAGTTTGATTATGATTGTGGCGCCCAAATAATTGACGTGCGATGCGGTGATCGATCAACCAAAGGAATCCTCGATGAAAATGAAAACGCATAAAGGGGCAAGCAAGCGATTTGCCAAGACCGGAAGTGGGAAAATCGTCCGCCGCAAGGCAGGCAAGCGACACATACTGACCAGCAAGCGGCACGACCGAAAGCGCCGCCTAAGCGGAACAGCAGTGGTGGATTCCACGGTTGTTTCTACATTGAACCGGCTGCTCCCGTACGCATAAACGACAATGATGTCATGTCAGGAATCTCAGGACCTTAAAGGAGTAATCAATTATGCCTCGCGCTAAGGGTGGCCCAAAAACTAGGCAACGGAGAAAGAAGCGGATTAAACTGGCGTCAGGCCAGTACGGCGGAAAGAGTCGGCTCTTCCGTTCAGCGACGGAAAGCGTCGACAAGGGGCAGACGTATGCCTATACGGGCCGCAAGAATCGGAAGCGAGATTTCCGGCAATTGTGGATCGCCCGCATCAGCGCCGGCGTTCGGGCCCAAGGGTTGACCTACGGCCGGTTCATCAACGCGTTAAAGAAAGCGAATGTGTTGCTGGATCGAAAAGTCTTGTCGGATATGGCGATCAAAGATTCGGCGGGATTTGAAAAGTTGTGCGGCCTCGCCAAACAACACCTCACGCCTGCCGCGGCTTAATTTAGCAGCTCAGACACAATGTTCCTGTTCCAAGGGGAGGCGGCACTCTGTCGCCTCCCCTTCCTTATTTCCGAACCCAATCGGGTGTCCTCCATTCACGCTTCATCAACTGTCTAAAATTCTGTCTAGGGAGAAGATTGGCCATAACAGTCAAGTCGTTCTTTTCCTGCATGAGGCTGAGCCCATCGTAGACAAAATTGGTCGTGGTGACATTAATGGTTTTGCCGGTTCTTCAGCCAAAGCTGTCGTAACCCCGTCAATCCAGGGCCACTGATCCTGGTCAGTTGATTCCTCGCATTCCACGCATAGGTGGTTGTGCCGCTGGCATCGGTGAATGTCGCCAAGTTGCCGTTGAGATCGTAGGTCTCGGTGCACGTCCCGAATGCTGTCTGCTAGTTGTTCGCGTTGTAAGTCGTCGTGGTGAGAGCAGGCGGGATGTTGGAGCAGGCAAATGTGCCACCGGTCTTGATGCGGTTGCCCACCAGATCGTAGGTATAGGTCAAGGTACCCAGCGTGGTCATGTCCTGCTTGTACATTAGGCCAGCGAGTTCCGATGCCACATTGTACAAAGCGCAAATTTACTGAATCTTTCGTGCGATGAGACTTTTACCTGAAATAACACATACTATCTGCATTTCATGAGGTTTTGACTCAGTGAGCGGGCATACTTCAAATTTCCCGTAGATGCGAGTTTCTGTCGAAATCACTTTTGCTATTTCACCTGGCAGAGCATGATCTTCAGCATCGCCGTCATTAACGACCCCGAGTTGTAGTTTGCTTCCTTTCGGAATAAGTCGGACACTCGACGTCCCATTTGAAACTAATAGTCGTCCATGAACCGTAAAACATGCTCCCACAAAGCGATCCTTGTCCTCACACAATTGAGCAGCGATAACAGCACCAGCCAGACAAAATTGCGCAATAATTAAGGTGAGAGCTACGTTCCGCATGAAAAGCTGCCAGTTCATCCTTACCCCCTGTGTTTCATGAGCCTAAACTCTCAGCGTCCATAGGTATTGGCAAAGATTCCTGATCCTGGGAATCCAGGGCTAGGCGCGGAATTATTGAGTGAGCCCACCTGTGTTTGAACTGGTTGACCAAAGAATAGGTTCAACGGGAGCGGAATTAGGATCAGATCTTGTATCATGCATCGTTTCATGCTCTAGAGATGCGCGCTGCGACCGAACGTCGTCTTAGGTACGTGCGGCGACTGACCTCCGTGCACCGAAGCAAGCTGGTAACCGGAGATGCTCTTGGAACCCGAGAGTCAGACCACCGGATGAACAATTCTACGGCCTTCCGTTGTGGACGCAACAAGATTGTCACATTGTCTAACTCAGCGGAAGGCACATCCGGTTCGGCCTATCAACCAGCTGCCTCCCGCTGTACGCAAGCACAACCCCTCACTTCTTCTCCTCGATCTGCAAGAGGCGGGTCTTTGCGACTGATGGTCCGATTCATCGTGTTGAGCATGTCGATCGTCTGTTGGTCCTTAGGCATATCAGTGACGGTGAGGAGATGATGGCAGACTGGACTCAGGTTTGTGGCTCGTGCAATCCCCAAAGATGGCCAAATTTGAGGTGAGGGATTCGTGTAACCCTATCAAGGCTGGTTCGCGTGTGGAACTCCCGAGACACCAACCAGTGACGAAGAGTGTGGCCCGAGTCTCAGCGAGAGCCCCGCTTGCACTCGACGTGCGACGGCTAGGCCAAGCGCTTTCACGTGATAAGCTGTGACCGACTTACGAAAGCAGCTGCGACAGATTCACATCGAAAGCCACCACCGGCATAGAGATCTGCCAACGTTCGAGGACTTCCGGATGGACTTCGCCGATGACGCCGACTGGCTTGCCCGAAACGAGGATGCGGCCGGCACGGCCTTCCAGAAAAGATGGATGCTGCAGTGGCTCAAGGCTATAGTCCTTGCCGAGGTAGTAACACAGCACGTCCAGACAGGAATGGATTTCTGAGAAATGGGTGGCGGCGTGCGCGATTAAGGCGCCGATCACGGTTTCCGTTCGAGACCCCAACTCGTGAGTCCCGTCGGGAATCGCCACATCACCGGCCTCGAAGAGGCGATGGGGATAGAACGCCCGACTCGAGGCGGCTTCGATGCGCAGCAGTGATGGCAGCATCCATTGTCGGAGGCAGGAGAAGCTGAGCGACATGACGTTATCAACCTCGACTGTCCGCCCCCATTCCGTCCCTTCCAGACGCATACCACGGCAATACTGATCCGGTGAGCCGAGAATGTTTGAAATGATTTCCTGAAAGCCGAGCCCCACCATCAATTCTCGGGAGCGATCGGACAGCTGCTCAATGGCGGATAACCCTCCCACCGTAAATTGCGCCGGCATGACGGGGGTAAACTCAGCATACCCACGACTCATGGCGACGTCTTCCACCACATCCATCGTATGCATGAGATCATGGCGGTACGGCGGGAGCTTCGCCTTGACCGATCCCTTTTCTGCCGACACGGCATACCCATAAGACTCAAGAGCCTGCTTCACCATTGCCTCGCCGAGTTCCTGGCCCAATGCCTGTTCAATCGCTTTCATCCGAATGGTCGCTGGCTTCCCGAAATCTTGCGGTGTTTTGACCCGTTTGCCCAGCACCGTGCTCGTTGGATATCGGACTTCCACCGGCTCGATGGTTGCGCCACGGTCGGCCAAATTCGTCGCGAAGATGTTCAGCGACAGAATCACCATGCGCAGGTCTGTCCCGGTCACTTCAACAAAGAGCTCATCATCACCCACCCGTACCTCTCCGATTTCCCGACTATTGATAATCGGGGGAAAGGACAACGGTTGAGCCTTCGCATCTCGAAGGATGGGGAGCAAACTTTGGACGGCCAAGATAGGCCCATACTCCAACCCCTTGGGATGAACCATGAGAATTTCCGATAGCGTCATCGCCGTTTCCATACCCAGCGGGGTAAACCGCACCTCATCCGGTTTCACCAGCTCATAGGTCACGGGAAAGGTAATATTCCTCAGCTGGTAGATTCCGATAGAGACGGTCTTGCGCTTACGCCCAAAGATGTCGGCCAATTTCTCCTGCGTTTGAATCAGCTGAGCCAGCCCCTTCTCAGTCACCCGATATCCCTTGGCCGTACAGGCTGCCACATAGGGG
>SWDG01000025.1:518090-532832 GCA_005116965.1 Nitrospira sp.
TCTTCGCATAGTCGACCTGTTGCACTCGCAAGTGATAGGACGAAGGACTGAACCCTTCCGGACTAATGATCAACTTATACAGACCCTTCGCCAACCTGGCTTCACCTCTGACCACTCCATCCGGATGAGTCGCTGGAGGCCAGTAGGCCACGGTCTCTCCTTCTGTTGTTTCGCTGAGTCCTCTGACGACCCGCACTCCGACCGGCGTGTGACGGAGACCGGCATCGACCAGATCCACGACGAGGAATGTGTCCCCTTCACCGGGGATCTCGGTACAGTATTGGGCTTTCGCCTCGTTTTGGGGTTGATAGGCATTGAAATGGACGAGGTTGCCGCCCACGCGCTGCACACAGGGATCTTCCTCCATCGCCACCGTGCCATGCGCATGGGCAAAACCGGGGAGGAGGAGCGTCAGTACCGCGAACGCGCCGACAACACGACGGAAAGAGACCTCTTGCTTGAATTTGACCGTTCTCAAACTCACTGTCACCCTATAGATCACCCCTGCAACGGCGCTCAGTGCGACCATCATAAAAAGTACCGTCATCATAGAGGTTCACCCCCTTTCTTCCCGTATAAAGCATACTCCTCGAACTATGAAGAGCTGATTGGGAATTCATGAAGAATTTTTAATAATCAGGCTGTAGGCCTGATCTAAACGCGAATCCTTCCATAGAGCCAGCCCCTCCAGCCGTTTCTTCTAGTCTGCTCAACTCCTCAAAGAATCCTGCTGGTGCCACGAGTAAACCACATGGGGAAGTATGTCGGCGACATCCTCGCGCTCATCCGTCATCGACAGCTGTCGGCGGACAAGCGATGCACCAAAAATGTCAGAGGGAGACGGAGATGAAACGTGTTCAGGGGTGATGAAGCAACTCGGTCGATATCGCGGCGGCTGCTCCATCCTGGTGAGAAACCGGTTCTTGATCCAGCCACGCATCGCCTTCCGGCTGATGACCAGCCTCTGCTATCAGCGATGTAAAGTCAAACAGTCGTGGATCCATCAAGAGCGAGGGCGCGACGTTGGTCAATGCCGCGGCGATGCTGTCGGAACAGCCGGGCGACTCTTGCTCCCATTGCTGAAGAAATGCTTTCACTTTCTTTCGCTTCAAATTCTCTTGAGAGCCGCAGAGATCGCAGGGAATGATGGGAAATCCTCTCAGTTCAGCATAGCGTGCAAGATCGGCCTCCTTCACCAACGCCAGCGGACGGATGACCAGATGCCGTCCATCCTTTGAACGCAGTTTTGGTGGAATCGCCTTCAACTTGCCTGTATAGAAGAGATTCAGAAAGAGCGTTTCGACAATGTCATCCCGATGATGCCCAAGCGCGATTTTCGTGGCCCCTAGCTCACCGGCGATTCGATAGAGATGTCCCCTGCGAAGGCGCGAGCACAAGGAGCACGTCGTCTGTCCTTCGGGAATCAGTCGTTTCACAATCGAATAGGTATCGCGTGACTCGATGTGGAAGCGGACTCCCCGACTGGTCAGATAATCCGGCAGGACGTCCGCTGGAAATCCTGGCTGCTTTTGGTCGAGGTTGACGGCAGTCAGGTCAAAATGGATCGGTGCGCGGGGTTGCAGCACGAGTAGGATGTCGAGTAAACCATAACTGTCTTTGCCGCCCGATAGGCACACCATGACCTTGTCGCCGTCCTCAATAAGGCGATAGTCAGCAATCGCTTGCCCCACCAGGCGGCAGAGGCGTGTCTGAAGCTTCTCGGTTTCTTCGTCGAGTTTACGACGTGGCGTGGCGGCCGCAGAGATAGACATGGCGCGATTGTAGCCGCTCTGGAGCTGCCCTGTCGACCACCCACTAGTACATGGAGCAGACGAACCGCCTATGAAGCAGTCCATTCTCTTTGTCTGCACGGGAAACGTGTTCCGCAGCGTGACGGCCGAATATGCGGTCCGGGCACAGAGCGATCCACAGTCCTGCTACCGAGTTGAATCAGCTGGCATCAAAGCCTCGCCTCAATCAGTCCCCCTGGTGGTCTGTCACCCACTGATCCGGAAAGGCATCGACCCCTCTGCACACATTCCACAAGCACTGACCGAGGAACTGATCAATCGGGTTGATCTCATTATTGCCATGAGTCTGAACCATCGTGAGTTTATTCAGCGGCAATTCGGTCTGACGGCTCCACTCTTCAATGAGGTGGCACTCGGCGAAGAAACCCCGATTCTCGACCTGCACGAAGCTCTGCCAGATTGGGAGCGTGATCTTGCCAAAGCCCGAGACTATGTGGAGTCGGTCATCGACCACATTTGGGCATCCGTACCGGCATTGATGGCACGACTTTCACAGTTTCCTGGACACCGAAGGCCCGTGAAACCGTAATCGCAGTTCAAACTGGAACAGATGTGGACAATTTGTTCCTCCTCTCGCTCCTCGTAGATCAATCGCATCAGCCTCGCCAGCAGCTTGAACAAAGAATGCTATAGTTTTTCATGGGGCATACCGACAGGCCTTATGGAGGATGGCGTGTCTCATGGACCGTACAGTTTCCGACGTGCTCAAGACTCCGGTTGTCGGCCACGACGAACCGGCATGGGCCTCTTGGCCCGACGAGGCGTTATTGGATCTCCCGATGTGCGATCTGCACCTCGGACTCAAGGGCGGGTTTCTCGAACAGCCGATCACAGAGTTGACCCGTGAGCTGGAAGAACGTCGCTTGCTGTTTCGCCCACACTTCTGGCTCTCCAATGAATGGTTCACACCCGATGGGGTTCCCGGCATTGCGATTCCCTTCTACCTCGCTCATCCTCGCCTTGCGAAACTCGAACTAGCCCAAATGCTCGAAGTCGAAGGCGGAACAACGGAATGGTGCCTGCGCATTCTCCGCCACGAAGCCGGCCATGCCATCGAGAACGCGTACAAAATCCGGCGGCGTAAAACCCGCCAGCAGACTTTCGGCAAATCGTCCCAACAGTACCCGCTGTATTACTCGCCTCGTCCCTACAGCCGGAGTTTCGTCCGTCACTTGGATTTATGGTATGCGCAGAGTCATCCGGATGAAGACTTCGCTGAAACCTTTGCCGTCTGGCTGACACCGGAGTCTCTATGGGAGGAGCGATACCGTGGCTGGCCCGTTCTGAAGAAGCTCAGATATGTCGATGGCCTCATGAACAACCTCCAGGGCATCCCTCCTTCCGTCACGACACATGAAGAAATTGATCCGCTTCCCAATCTCAAGAAGACGCTTCGCGAACACTATGAGCGAAAGCGCAGGCATTACGGCATTGAACACCGGTCGCAGTATGACCCGGATCTCAAGCGGCTCTTCTCCCACCTGCCCAACCATGCAACTAGACCAAGTGCCGCCACCTTTCTCAATCGGTTTCGCCGCGAAGTGCGACGCAAAGTCGCGAGTTGGACCGGCGAGTATCAATACACGATCGACCAGGTGCTGGAGGATATGATTCGTCGATGCCGTGAATTGAATCTGCGAGTCCCCGTGGCAGAAGAGCAGGCCAAACTCGATTTCACCATCCTCCTGACCGTCCATACCATGAACTTTTTGCGGAGTGGGCGGCATCGAGTGGCCTTATGAAGCGACTACGCGTGCTCGTCCTCATGCATGAAGACCTCGTCCCGCCGGAGCAGGTGAATGGTCACAATCTGAAAACCGTCGCGTGGCGGACAGAGCACGATGTCGTCTCCACATTGAAGAAGCTAGGGCATGAGGTGCTCCCGCTCGGCGTTAAAAGCGAGCTCGACGTGATCCATTCTGCCATTGAGGGGTGGAAGCCGGACATCGCCTTCAACCTACTGGAAGAATTTGACGGCGTCGCCGTCTACGATCAGCACGTCGTGTCGTACCTCGAACTCCTGCACCTCCCTTACACCGGCTGTAATCCGCGCGGCCTGATGCTGGCGCGCGACAAAGCGTTAACAAAGAAGGTGCTGTCCTTTCACCGGATCCCCTATCCAGAATTCATCGAAGTCCCTCAGGGGCGCACGGTCAGGCGGCCCAAATGGCTCGCCTTCCCATTGATCGTCAAATCTGTCAGCGAAGAAGCCTCGTTGGGTATCTCCCAAGCCTCGATCGTGGAAGACGACGACAAGCTGGGCGAGCGAGTAACCTTCATCCACCATAGCGTGGGAAGTGGCGCCCTGATCGAGCGGTATATCGAGGGCCGTGAATTCTACGTGGGGGTCATCGGCAACGGCCAGTTGCAAGTGCTGCCGGTGTGGGAGCTCATCATGGACAAGTTACCGGACGATGCCAAACGCATCGCGACCGAACGAGTGAAGTGGAGCCGGAAGTATCAGCAGAAGTATGGCATCACGTCGCGGAAGGCTAACAACCTGCCAGAGGGGAAGGCCGAAGACATTCAGGATTTAGCAAAACGGGTGTATCGCGCACTCGGACTCAGCGGCTATGCGCGCATTGACATGAGGATGACGGTTGATGGGCAACTGTACGTCCTCGAAGCCAATCCCAACCCCCAGATCGCAGAAGATGAAGACTTCGCCGATTCCGCAAAGAAAGCCGACTACCACTACAAGGAATTGCTGCAAGAACTCCTAAACGTTGGGCTTCGCTGGCGCCCGGCTAAAGCGGCGTAACCGTTTACACTCAACCCTACAGTATTTTCCAGCCGAGGGTCAGAACTGCTTGTCCTGGCCTCATGAACCCGTTAGGATCGGTTCACTATGCGCACCATTCACTACGTGAGTTGCTCGACCTCATGCCTCCGGCTGCTCACCCTTCTCCTATGAATAACCCATCTGACCAACCCAAGACCGCCGGGCTGGCACTCGCCGCCCTAGGCGTCGTGTACGGCGACATCGGGACTAGTCCCCTCTATGCGCTGCGGGAATGTTTTCACGCCTCCCACGGCTTGCCCGTCACACTTCCGACGATCGTCGGCCTGCTGTCACTCATCATCTGGGCCCTGCTGCTGGTGGTCACGGTGAAATACTTGCTGTTCGTCATGCAAGCCGACAATCAGGGCGAAGGCGGCATTGTGGCGCTCATGGCCTTGGGACAACGCCATCGAGAAGAGTCGGCGTTCCCTTTGCGGATCGGGTCCGTGATTGCACTCGGCTTGCTCGGCGCCTCGTTGGTCTACAGCGATGGAATCATCACACCGGCCATCTCGGTCTTGAGCGCGGTGGAGGGCATCGAGGTCCAGACAACCGCCTATCAACCCTATACGCTGCCGATCGCCATCGCCGTGCTGCTTGCGTTCTTTGCGATCCAGTCACACGGGACTGGACGACTCGGCGGATGGTTCGGTCCCATCATGCTGCTGTGGTTCGTGACCCTCGCAGTTCTGGGAATCACGAGCGCCGTCCAGACCCCCGAGGTGTTTGTCGCGTTTAGTCCCCACCATGCCGTCCAGTTTCTTGCAGATCATCCCACGCAGGGTTTTGCGGTGCTGGGAAGCGTGTTTCTTGTTCTGACCGGGGCCGAAGCCTTGTATGCCGACATGGGGCACTTCGGGAAAACGCCCATTCGTCTCGGCTGGTATGGTGTGGTCTTGCCGTCGCTTGTGCTCCAATACCTCGGACAAGGCGCGTTGTTGGTCCGGCAACCGGACGCGGTGACGAATCCGTTCTATTTGCTCGCCCCTGGTTGGTTCCTCTTGCCGCTGGTCGTCCTCGCCACGCTGGCCACGATCATCGCGTCGCAAGCCATGCTCAGCGGCGCCTTTTCCCTCACGAATCAGGCGATTCAGTTAGGCTACCTCCCGCGCCTGCACATCCGGTACACCTCCGCCTCCCAGATCGGACAAATCTACGTGCCGTCGATGAATGTGATGATGCTCATCGGCACCATCAGCCTGGTGATCCTCTTTGGCGCGTCCAGCAATCTGGCCGCTGCATACGGTATCGCCGTGGCCGGAACCATGGTCACGACTACACTGCTGATGTCTGTCGTCGCCCGACGCCAATGGAAATGGAGTTGGCCGGCCGTCATCCTTGTCACCGGTCTCTTGCTGATCATAGACCTGTCGTTTTTCGGGGCCAATGCGCTGAAGATCCCGCACGGCGGCTGGCTTCCGCTGCTGCTCGGCGCAGGAATTTTTCTGTTGATGACGACCTGGCATGGTGGACGGCGGCTCATTGCGAAGCATCTCTGGAGCAAAATGCCGCAACTGACCACCTACCTGACAGACGTGCTGGCGCAGCCGCTTACCCGCGTCCCGGGGACGGCCGTCTACTTGACCCAGTTCCCCGACCTCACACCGCCGTCCTTCGTGCAAAACGTTCGGCACAACAAAGTGCTCCACGAACAACTGGTCTTCCTGACCACCACGACTGCCCGCATCCCAACCGTGACCGGCAGCCATCACGTCCGCATCGAACCTCTCGCGAAGGGTGTCCGACGGGTCGTGGTGCAATACGGATTCATGGAGACACCGGATATTACCCGTCTACTCGCAGCATGCCGTACACAGGGATTGGATGTCGATCTTGACGGAGCGACGTTCTTCCTGAGCCGCGTGAATTCGCTCGCGACGCCGAAGCCGGGCATGGCGTTGTGGCGAGAACGGCTCTTCATTTTTCTCAGCCGCAACTCCCAACGCGCCAGCTCGTTCTTTCATATTCCCGCTGAACAGGTTGTCGAAATCGGCGTCGTGGTGGAAATCTAGTCCATATGGGCCAGACGCGAAAGCCATTCCCGGCGTTTTCCATCTTTACTCTTTTTTCAGTTTCTGCGAGAATTCGTCGCGATGTGCTGAGACTTCGGTAAGTCCTGCCGTCCCACCACGCACCAAGTTTCCACAACACGTACGAGCGAGTTTGGTTACGGCGCGCGTGAGTGGCCGGAGGTGAGTCGCTTAATTGTTCAATAAGGAAATTCAATGAACGTGTTAGTCACAGGTGCCAATGGGTTTGTTGGAGCCCATCTTTGTCGCCGTCTGGTTGAGCGCGGCGCAGAAGTTCGGGCCTTGGTGCGTGAGGGATCGGATCAGAGTGGGCTGAAAGGACAGTCCGTCGACATCGTTCACGGAGACATTCTGGATCTCGCGAGTTTAGAGCGGGCCACCCAAGGCTGTGAACAGGTGTATCACCTCGCGGCGAACGTCAAGTTTTTCACCAGAGACCCTGCGGCCATGCGTGCCGCCAATACACAGGGAACACGCAACGTGCTCACCGCGGCTCGCAAGGCCGGCGTTCGAAAAATGATTCATACCAGCACCGCCGCGGTCCTACGGCGCGGAACGAATTCGCCCTCGGCAGACGAAACCATGCTCAAGGACGATCATGAAGCCGTCGGCGCCTACGAGCTATCGAAGTTAGAAGCGGATCGCGTCGCGATGGAGGCCTGTGCAGAGGGGCTTCCGGTGATCATCATCAATCTTGCCGCGCCGATCGGTCCTGGCGACGCAAAACCCTCCCCCATTGGGCACACCATCATTCAATTTCTCAAAGGGAGATTCCCGGTATACACCGACTCAGGCTTGAATGTCGTGGATGTTCGAGATGCCGCAGAAGGCCATTGCCTGGCGGCAGAGAAGGGAACAATCGGAAATCGCTACATCCTCGGAGGAGAGAATATTTCCTTGAAAGACTTTCTTGGTGTACTGGGAGAGTTGTCGGGGGTCCCCTCGCCAACAATACAAGTGCCCTATGCCTTGACCCTCATTGGCGGTGTGATGGGCGAGATTACCGGGCGGCTCACCAATAAGGAACCTTTGGCCTGTCTGGCCTCGGTGCGAATGGGGAAATATCCGCATTATGTCAGCATCGACAAAGCGAAGCGTGAACTGGGATACCGTCCCGGTCCCATTCGAGCCTCGTTACAAGAAGAAATAGAATGGTTTCGTGCGCACGGCATGGTGTAACTGAGAACCACCACCCTGGCTCGACTCGTTATTGAGGATAGGCCGCATGCTAATCCCTGGGCCTGCGGGTTCCAGAAAACATCCGGTTGCATCACCTCGGGGCAGTCGTTCGTCAACTCGACACACCATTCCGGCAGTGGGTCAGTTTGAATTCGCATAATCCCTGGCATCTACGGTTCATCACCAAGGGTCCATGGCTTACGGACTCACTTGGACAGTGTTCACTTTGGGCTATTTTCCGTTTCTGGAAAATGTTACGGTGCTCGTGCCATGCGATACACGACCCGCCCGCCTGCGGCTCGCGGCACACACCATGGTGCTGCGACGCCTGATGCATGGCTTAGGAGCCGGACCCTCAACCTGAGAGCGAACGAGAACCTAATCTCAAAATCGATTCAGAGAAGAGTCGGAACGAAGATCGAAACCTTGCAACGTAGAATGCTATCGTCTGTTTCATCACTGCCTCACGGCGAAACACCTTCTTGTCTCACGCTGTCTCAGGCAACTACCAAAATCTGGTCATGCTATGCGTAATTATCTATTTCCCCGCAGAAGTGTAGCGGTCTTTCCTGTCTGGCACAAAATGTGATGTGTAATTGTTAATTTGAGATACGTTCGAGATGCAGCAATAGAACAACCAGCGCTCAAAGGAGGCACTCATGAAATCTCTTCTGTTACTCATCGAAGGTGACGATGAATTGCGACCCGTTGTCAAGGAGCTTCAGGCCACGCCTGTGCCCGGGGCGCAAAATCCGTTTGAAGGGACTCTGTCCAATAAGACCAGAATCATTGCGGTGACCACCGGCGTTGGTCCCGAGCAAGCCTATCGGGTGACCGCCGACGCGATCCGGCAATTCAACCCAGATTACGTGCTCTCTGCCGGAACCTGTGGCGCGTTGGTTCAGGGTCTCGAGGTGTCGGATTGGGTGGTGACAGGAGATGTCCGTGCAATTGGGCAGGCGCATCAGCAATGGTCTACATTCGAGACGCTTCGAGACAACGACGAGACCGCAGCGCCGCGTCTCGGCCAAGCGCTTAAACAGACCCCGCGATGGCATCAGGGAAGATTAGTGACCGTGGCTGATGAACCGATTCATTGTGCGATGGCCAAGGCCGAGATCGCGACGCTCCATGACGCGATTGCGGTGGACATGGAAAGTTATGGCATCGCACGAGCAGCCGTCGAGAATGGGCTTCCGTGGGTTGTGGCGCGAGTCGTCGTCGATACCCCAGCCCTGCCCTTACCGGACCTCGGCGCCATGAACGTGCACACAGGGCGTCCTCCCCTTTCAGGCATCGCCAAATATGTCCTCATGAACCCGTTTGCGGGACCCCAGAGATTACACGGATTATGGTCGCTGGTGCAGACCTACGCGTTTCACCTTGTCAGAATCTTGCCGGAATTCACCGATGGGTCGAGGGTCTCTGCTCCGAGAGAAGAGTGTCAACTCGTGTAGTCGCTCATCGCTCCACGATCTTTCCCAAGACCACCACCCTCGTCTGTCGATCACGTGATCGTCGCCCAGGCCTGTGCGTCATGGGTTTCTTATCCACGGTGCCCGTGGGGCTTCCTATTCTGGCAGCCGAAATCCCTGCACCGCGAGGAAATTGACTCGTTTCTTCCTTAGAAGAGAACTCGCATCGGGCCTACTGGCATGCATACTTATGTGGCGCACGGCTCGCCTAACACATCCTTAAAGACCAAGCTCACCCAACCAGAGACGAGCTGCGATGAATCTTCATAAAATGGCCTGCGGCATGAAAAGCCGCCTCTCTGCTGGTTCCGTGTGGGCGACCACCTTCAACCCTGGCCCGACCGCCACGGTCGCGCCAGGGTCATCCGCAGCCTTGATGGAAATGGTCGATAAACTTCCAGATACCTCCTCGATCTGACCCTCAGCCTGCGGTTTTTGAGCCCGCTTAAGACGAATGGCGTTATTAATCCCCCAACCTAAAGCGCACTTTACACCCCCCATACCGGTTATCGGTGTCAAAGACTATGGTTGCAGGGTTACCAGCTGAAGCCTGGAAAAGCCTAGGAGTATTCTGGACGGGATTGGAAGGACATTGCCATACATCCTCATCATCCGGATACATCTCTATCTGCAGCCTAAGGGAAGAAGTTCCTTCAAGCATAAAAGTGAGCTGGCACCCACCGAGACGACTATCCATATCGAGGAAGATCCGACTGCTTACGTTTCTACTTTGCTGTGTGCGAGGGACGTCACGAACACCTGGATTTGGGCATTGCATAAGGTCCGAGGGTGATGGATTCTGTCCAGGTCTATCTCCCCCTCGCCAATATTGGAAGTCAACGGACATGCTCAGGCCTGGGTAAGCATCATAAGGGTCTAGAATCCCGAACTGAAAAATGCACCCTCCCCAATCATCATCAGTGTTAACGCGAAACCACGGAGTCCAATCGTTGAATCTAGTCCAGAGAGGATTATTACCAGGGTTTCTCTCGCATTGGCCCGCTCCCCTTGATGAACCGCCTGCCTCGTAATGACCAAACCAGATACCCAAAGAGACTGCGTTCCTACCTTGTTGAGAAAAGACCGGTGAGTCGCCTAGAGACGAGAAAGATAAAAGCAAAAGCAACACCCTTGCAAATACCATGGTCACCTCCTTATCTTCCCTGCCTCCCTTATATTCAATTATTCAATCCAGATATGCCACAACTTCATTGAGGATTTTGTCAATGTTCTCTGTTATGCAGCTTGACGGACGGTACACAATCAACTCTTTATCAGCTAAGGTTCTTTCTCGAGGATCTCTATTTGCCCTCAGAAGATAATTCAATCCGAAGGAAGAGCCTTTGGTGCAGGTGAGCACGACAGTACGAATTCGTATTGATGATATAAACGGTCTTTTTGTTCAAATCCACTACTGTGATCGCAACGCCGACTTCTTCGAAAGATAATTTCACTCCATTCATGGAAGACTTCTGTGATGCCGGCAACTCCCTTATCAATTTGTCGTATTGGTCTTTGATTTCTTTGTGAAGAGATGTTGGCAGAGATCCCACCGACTGAGTAGAACAGTTCTTTAGCGCGTCTTTCACTTCATCAAAGCCATCAACCCTGGGAGGCAGGGTTCGTCTGCCGGGTAGGTCGCTCGAATCTTCACTACTCGCAAGTCGAAGTAATCTCTTGATCTCCGTTCCTGCGTCATTGGACAGCACACTTGATAGACTATCAACATTGCTCAGATCATATTGACAAACAAAAAACCTTATGGAATTGGTCCTCCAATTGAGCAATGTTCTCGCCTCATCAACGATGACTTTTTCTGCTTCAGCATCATCTTCCCCATTGACCGGCGATGCTGCTAATACGCACATCAACAAGCCCGACGTTAAATAGAACTTAGCAGTTGAATTCATAGGCTTTCTCCGTGATGGCGCGTTCCTAGGTGATCCAATGCTCTCCCAATCTTAGCCTTGTACATTTATAGAGCGAGCACTGACTCCCTCTACCTTTTTGAGTTCAGACACCGACCCTGGGGTCCTCCACAAGGCTTATGTAAATCACTTAATTACTCCGAGTGTCGACTTTCCCAACCAAGAACCAGCTATCCCCAAATCAACTGCAATACCTACGAACCATCCCTGCAGCAGTTTTGTTTCTGTGGGGATAGTGGTGATGGTATTAGGGATCACTTGTCCAGGGGTGAATCCACCAGAAATCGTATCAATTACGGACCAATGCAGGCCACCGACAATGTCGAGTCCCGGCAGAACGTCAAAACTGCCACCGACGTATACGTTCCTGAGAGGATCACTAGAGACATTGACGCCCACGATCGGGTTTATTCGTGTAGCCAATTCAAAAGCTTTCTTCTTCCACTCATCCTTCCAACAATCGGGTTTATCATCCGGGCACCTAACCTGGTCCCACAACACGCTCGTTTCATAGACGTCTCGCGGGTACAAATAATATTTCAAGAAGATCGCTGCATTAATAGGAGTACCAGTCACATTTGAAGCAACAAATGACTCTCCAGTCGCACTACTTCCTACCTGATATTCCCGATCTTTATCAGATAGTGTACTGTAAACAGGACCGGCCATAATTCTAAAACGGTAGAGGGTGTGTACCTCAACGCTGTCATTCACTAGATCAGTAGCGCCCGCCTTCTTAGCCTCTGACTCACTGTGTGGACGAATTACATAGTCCAAACGCATGCCGCCTGCATCCTTTGCATGAAGATCGCAGTAGTAAGCCAATGGTTTCTGTATGTTCGGATCCGCCAAGGCCGCCTTCTCATCTATATCTAATGGGTGCGCCTTGCGTGTGATCTTAGTAGGAGTGATTTGACAGTCCAGTCCGCTCAAGGAAATCGATGGCGTAGTGGTATACAACACAATCTTGGCCTGGTCATGGTCTGTGACTGTTGGTTTGGCCTCGTTAGGCTTATTACACTTGGTGCGATTTTTAGTTCGACTTATGTATTCTTCTTGACGTTTTCTATATGCCGCAACTTGATCTTCATAATCTTTTGTACGCTTTTGCGCCTGTCCTGCATTCTCACCTTGAGGTGCTGGTGGCATGGTCGGGGAAGTTTCATCCAGCCCTAAACATGCTGCAATCAAGTCATCTGATCCGATGTCATAGTATCCGGCATAAGTAGATGCAGGAGCCACTTTAGGATCGGCTTTGTAGGTGAGCCAATAGCTCTTCCCTGCTGGAGTACATCCCGATAAATAGAAGATTGACAACCCGAGACTCACCAGGACGATATGGCTTTTCATTTTGGACCCTCCTGTTAGAGGCCTCAACGTATTCCATGTCAGGGCGGATATAATGAGCCGCCAGTCTTGCTTGATGCGAAACATTCACTTCCAATAGATGCCATGATCCCCGTCAAACGACGATGCCCGTGTGCAAGCAGATACCTATCGGCTGCACCTTCGTCCAGGATGGTCGGGCGTCGAGATACACCGCGGCGCCCCGAGTTCAGCCTGGCAGTCTGCATCGGTTTGACACGAACGGCAGCGGCTCTCTACACACAAGTAGGCACCGCACGTGTGAAGCTTACCGTCGCGAAAGCCTTCGGATGTGCGCGGCGCTGGTTCGCAAGGTGCCCCCAACAATCCCTGCCTCCTCGTGCATTGTCCTACATCACACAAGAGGCTGGCGCATTGGCGGTCCGTCGAACATGCCGTTCCCTCCTCACCTAGGCCGACTCTCGACGCGCTAATGCATGACCCCATTCCAACGAGACAGGTCATGATCAATGCATGCCATTTCACATGATGGATCATCGACAAGCGGTTGCTTCTTTTCCAGGTCCACCATAGAAAAACCAGTTACGCCAAGAAGCATCGGCGCTATAGAACGGACCATTTGCGTCGTAGCAGGCTGCATCTGTTACTGAAACCGATCCTGAATCCCACCACCAATACGTGGCCGGCGCCCAAAAGTATGTGAGGTTGCGAAAATATCCCGCATGTTGCCAGCCGGTCGAGGCCAATTGCCCGCTCCCCATGTCCGTTGACGTAGCGGAAGGAGCGGAGGAATCGTACACTTCGCCATACCAATCGAGACGATCCGCGGAATCACGAATACCACTTGTAGAAAAGAGTGTCCCGCGACTACAGGGTTGCGCACCTCCGCCGATGCAGTACGGATAGTAGCCCGCCCATTCTCCGGCCACCCACACCCACCAATTACCTTGGTGTAGGCGAACTTCAATATCTAACGAATATTGATTACCGTTCTGAGTACTGTTCCATGCATTCAGAGCCATGCCTGGGGCAACTCTCGGACTATATTGAATCCATCCGTCGACGAGGGTGTTATACCCGGCAATCCAGTCGCCACTTGCAGTCCCATTCGTCCTAAAGTAGGTGAAAAAGTGCGGATCGCGATTGCCGTTTAATGACTGAACTTCAATCTTCCCCGCTTCGATTGCTTGCATGGGGTTGCCACGAATGACTGCCGTCTGCGCGATCGAGGTTTCATTTTCCACTGGGCCATCTGTATTCCAAATATTGATACGTCCCGCTGTCCCATAGAATGTCCCAAAGCGCTGCCAGACGGCATAGTATCGTTGGTTAGAATCCGGCGCCGGTGGTGGGATTTTCTTCAACACGTCGCGGGGATCTTTGGGCGGAATCTTGATGGATTCAAGATAGCGTTCAACGTCAAACCGTACTATTGGGACTGTACCGGCGGGACCGCGCGTACCTTCGTCAAGCTGCAACTCAAAATTTGGCTGTGACTCCGACTGTTTAATTCCTGCGTCCATCTCAAGGTAACGGTTGAGCGGTCGGGCTGGCGCGTCCTGTTTACTCATTACTTCCGGAGGCATCGCGAGAACTCCACCATCTACCTGCGTGGCAGGTTTTATCCAATCAATGATCTGTCCCGACCTTGTTCGTGTCGTTTTTATGATTGTGCGGTGCTTAGTCCGCTCTCCGAAATAGTCCCGAATGCCCTGAGTTCGTTTCTGACGCTCGAAGTCGGAGATGAATTGCTCATCCGACGCCTCGTTCGACGTGACTGTAGGCTGAGAGTGACACGCCTGAAACATTCCTCCAATACATGTTGCAATTGACAGCCAGGTTATGAGCCTCCTGACTCTCCATTTGCGGCCTTCGATAGTGACCTTCGGCATACATCCCCTCCTTCTGCAATGACAAACCACACCGACCGACCGTACCCCTACTTGGTTCTCACGGCAACTGTCTTCTACGCGCAAAAACAAAGTACCTCTCATGAATATGAATACGGGTCGGGACGAGCTTGTCGTTGTGACAGAATGCAAAAAGGTGGACAGCGCCACGTCCTGCGACAACACCTCGCGGCCATAACCGAGACTTCACATAAAACTGTTTGTTGAGTGGAGAGCGATGTTGGTTCCTTGGGTGGGACGGGAAGAAATGATGATGAACCATTTCACCCTCCGATTCTGGCGTGAGGACAGTAGCAGTTCA
>SWDG01000025.1:532932-574141 GCA_005116965.1 Nitrospira sp.
CCAAATGGCATCACCCAGGAACTCATCCCCTCCTGGCGGAATGCGCTCGACAGACGAACCCGCCACTCGAACTCATCACGAGAGCATCGTCGGAAAACCAGGTCGCCGAAGCGAGGCGAAAACGATCGGCACATGGCCGACCTCGGCCCACGACAGGACCACCACCTCCGGTTCAGCACTCAACGATTGGAACAGCAGAAGGGCACCGAGAAAGAGGGCAATGATGCCGGGCCAGATCATCGAGAGGGCACCGATAACAAACAGAAACGTGATCGCCGACAACATCAGCTGGAGGAACTGGCTCTTGGCTGTAATCATAAGGCCCTCCTTCGTTTACTCTCGACTGAAACCTCTATGTCTCATTGATTGAATGTGGAACAAGCACGCTGTCTCACCCAGTCCTAGCACGGCTGTCATCACCGCAATGGGAGCTTGTGCAATTCCTCTTTTGAATGAAGACGATCATCCCTAGCAACTAGGTCTCTTTAGCCCACCGATAACTAAAGCCATTTATCTCATCTCGTATTCTGCTATCAGCGAAATCCTTTGCCTGTAACACTCAGCAAAGAATGGGCCACGGTGCATTACGTATAAGCACCTGAATTCTCAACTATTGTGCGTTGCCTGGGATATGAAAACCCTACTCGGTGAATCTCTTTCGATTCAGGGGTATCCGAATGGATTCAGCGAGGTGGGGTGTGGCAGAGTCGCAACCGAGAACGTAGAGACACATTCGAGCATACGATTGTCCGGCTCGTCCTTCAGAACATGAAGGGCAGCCAGGTCTTCAGCTCAGTCGGCCTTCATGTGGAACACTCTCGCGGTTTCTGTCAGTATGGCCACTATCTGTGGTGTGACGGAAGCCTGGAACACCTATTACTTTTTGATCCCCATCACGTCGCACAACGAAATGCCTGCAGGCCTTGCTGGACGCGGTATTCTGTCAAAATCCCCAGTTGCAAAGCGCCGCCGGACGGCGTATAGGGTAGAGTAAGCTTTGTTGGTTTTACGTATCGCTCGATGCGGTGTTTGTGTGTCGGTTTTTTTGTTTTGGCCACCGGTCGTTTCCCTGTTTAATAACTGGTTCTTGTGGCGTGAACGGGATCGACTGTTGCCCCAATAATTCGCATTCTAACATCTTGACTCCATACGGTGGGGTCGCTGCACTTTATACTTGAGTGAGGTGAGATTATGATTATGAAGCTGGTCGCTTTCGTGTTTCTCTTCACCTTCACAGTCAATGGACAGGAATCAAGTCAGGCTGCGGCCACTCAGTCCATTGCCGACAACCAGCCGACCACAGGTCAATCGGAGAATGGTCAACGCTCTCTCCTGGCCATGCTCGTCGGATTCTTGACACCGGCCGATGTTCGGTCGGCTCAACAGGACAACGAGGCGGGCTCGTATATTCACAAAGTCGACGGCGACGAGACTTCTCTTACTCCGTCAATTACGCCTATGACGTCGATTACGATCGACACACCCCAGAGCCAATCTTCGGAAGCAGAGAAGGAAACGGTCAGATTGGAACAACTCCTCGAACAGCTCACGGTTAAAGAGAAAGAGTTGTCCTTACTGCGAGAGAAAACGACAGCGGCAGCGAATCAGGTAACCGTCGAAAAAACCCGCGCGGAAGCCTTGGAAGCGCAGCTGACCCAAAAGGAGCAGGAACTCGCAGGGCTCTGCACCCAACGGGACACCCACCAGTACATGTCGCAGGAGCTGAACCGGACACGAAGCAGCCTGGAGTTGGCCAGACAACAAGTCTTCGACATTGAGCGGCAATTTGCCACCAACAATGACCAGCTTGATACCGCAATGCAACGGATCGCGGACCTTGACCTGCAGTTGGTGGCGAAAGAGCAGGACTTCCAACTAGCCAAGGCCAACATGGATATGGAACTCGCCGCCCGCGACTCACAGCTCGTGCAGGCGAAGCGCCTGCTCGCGAGCCTTGGCAAGAGCTTGCCGAAGCCGGTCAAACTGCCTTCCTACGCCAAGAATGCACTTCCTCAGCCAGCCATCACGACAGCACGTGCCACAGTTGACCTCACTCGGGTCAGCGAGAAGCTGGCGAGCGCCCTCCAAGACGAACTCAAACGAGGCACCGTGGTGTTGGAGCAGCGCGGCGACAAACTCACGCTGGCGCTGTCATCGGGAGAACTGTTTGGCAAAGGTCGAGTGATCATGACACCGGCGGGAACCACCTTGATCAAGCGCATCGGCAGCGCCTTGCGGAAATTCCGTCCCCAGAGCGTCGAAGTCGCCGGCCATACCGACAGCATACCGGTCAAGTACGATCCTCGGCGGCAGTTTAAGGACAACGCTGAGCTTTCTCGTGCACGGGCCGAGAATGCCGGCAAGGCCCTTGTTAAGGGAGGGTTAGGGGCCGACCGAGTCAGGGCTGTCGGATATGCGGACGCACGCCCCATCGCGACCAACGATACAGAAGAAGGCCGAAGTAAGAACCGGCGGGTCGAGATTGTCGTAACCCAGTCGCCCGAACCAATCGCCTCTACTGGTGAAACGGACGAGCAACTTGCACAGAACACTCGGGGCACGTCCCAATACGGTGGAATAGTCAAAAAAGTTTCGAATCGCTGATACTCAACAGACAACCATGTCGGCCTATGAGAGGCCGACATGGTTCGGTCGGTTTCCCACAAAAATCTGCCCCCTGCCCGTTTAGAAATACGCCCTTTCTTTAATGTTCTGCAGGACGGGTGAATCACCGAAATGTTTTCCATCCAAGCCACCACTTGAGGGTATGACGCACCCTGCAGTATCCTACGCACCAACAGGAAAATTGAGATGACGCCTACCGAAGCCGCAGCTGCCTTGTTCAACGCCATGCCGCAACCTCTCACCGTGTCTCAGCTTGAGGAATATGGAGTCGAGGCATCGGAAGCGACCTCCGGCCAGATCGCTCGCGAAATCTTGTCGCTAAATCTGTATTGGATCCTGGCTGCGGTGGATGCGCATATCCCCACCAAGTACAGGGCCTCCATTACAGAGACTCTGTTGGAGTCTGTCCGGAAAGCGTGGTGGGAATCAGGATGGTGCGGAGCTGGCACCTGGGACGAGTATCAACCGGAACTGAACGACCGGCAAGCGCACTATGCACGCCTGATCGATCAGGAGGGGATCAATCCTATGGGTGTTTGCGCGGAGACGGCGTCACTGATGGAGGATCAAGGCATCATTTCGCCGGAGGATCGAGCAAAGCTACTCGTGTTGCTAATCGACTATGCACCGGCTTCGGAATACGGCAAGTTACTCGAAGATGTGGGATAAACTACACGCTCACAAATAACGGTGTGACAATACCTTTCCGCTGTCGTCCAATTCGTAGAGGAGCGGCACGCCGGTCGGAATGTTGAGTTCCAACACCTCTTCCTTCGACAATTGATCGAGCTCCATCACCAACGCACGAAGGCTGTTGCCATGCGCCGCGATGATGATGGTTTCCCCCTTCAATAAACAGGGCTTGATCATCTTCTCATAATAGGGCAACGCTCGCTCGGCCGTATCCTTGAGGCTTTCCCCGCCAGGCGGCTTCACATCATAGCTCCGTCGCCAGATTTTCACTTGCGCGTCCCCGTACTTCTTGGCAGTTTCGGCCTTATTCAGCCCTTGAAGGTCTCCGTACATCCGCTCGTTTAGTGCCTTGTCCTTCTCGATCGAGATGGTCGTTTGGCCAATGGCCTCCAAGACAAGTCTCAAGGTCTCATTTGCGCGAGTGAGCACCGATGTGAACGCCCGATGAAAGGTCAACCCACGGAGCTTTTCACCGGCTTGTTTCGCTTCCTCGATCCCTTTGGGGGAAAGTGGGACATCAACCCACCCCGTGAAGCGGTTTTCCAAGTTCCATTGCGACTCCCCATGCCGAAGCAAGACTAATCGAGCCATCGCAGATCCTTTGCTATCAACTTGAACATCTCATCAGGGACCAAAGCATACTGAATTGTCGTGCCAAGTCAAGCCTGTGACTGCAAGACCGCTTGTTTGGCTGGTCGGCCGGGTGATTGCTCCAGATCGGGCGGACCTTCTTGCACCATCTTGGTCAACGTCGCCAGGAAGACGATGTAGAAAAACACACCGACCCAGATGACATAGGGCTGCACCCCGCCTGACTCCTTCAGTGCGGTTTCTTGCACAGCAACATCCATCCGGCCGGCTTTCTTGATTTCACCGATGTGCTCATGGCAATGCCAAAAATACAGATAGTTCGCAGTCGCTCCCGCCATGACGCTCCATACAATGCCAGCGGAAAAATCTCCTGTGAGATAGGTTGAGACCATCGGGCCGACCGCGTAGACGAACGCGTGCAGATACATCTTACGGTACAAAAACCACAGGAAGGAGATATAGAGAAAGGCCGGCCAGTTCCACGAAAGCGCGAACTTTGGCTGGCCGTTCGACGAAAATTTCTTAAATACGGTCAGGTAGTGGTCAGCGTTGGGACCGAGGAATTGGCGCCAGAGTGTGTCCTCGCTTTGAATCGGCTGCGCAGTGGACCTGGTAGTAGCAGTCTCTGCGGTAGTCGTGGCCTCAGCCAGTTTGGCTCCACACTGATGACAGAAATGGGCCTCGTCGGAGTTCTGTTGACTGCACTGACTACACATCATCATGGCGACGCAGCTTACCACACTCGGAACAGGAGGATACCACCTATCGCGTACTAGCTGATTGGAGAATGTTGTGCGCGCGACTTCTGACGGTAATTTCTCGATGCTCCGCTTATTGCTCTTCCCATTGCCCCTGTGCTAGCTTTTCCTTCTTTCTTAAGGGGATACGTCGTCATGCCGACCGAAGAACTAAAAGATGATGCCGCCAAATATCTGATGCAGACCTACACGCGCCAGCCGGTTTCGATTGTACGGGGGCGAGGCGCAAAGGTCTACGATCTGGAGGGGCGAGAGTACCTCGATTTCGTCGGCGGGATTGCCGTCAATGTATTGGGGCATGGTCATCCTGACCTGGTTCAAGCCATCCAACGCCAGGCCGCCCAACTGATCCATACGTCCAACCTGTATTACACCGAACCGCAAGTGAAGCTGGCTCGCCTGCTGGTGGACCATTCGTTCGCCGACCGCGTGTTTTTCTGCAACAGCGGAGCCGAAGCCAATGAAGCGGCGATTAAGCTGGCTCGACGGTACGGACATGAGCGGCATGGGCCCGATCGTTATGAAGTCATCACGATGAAGAATTCGTTCCATGGCCGCACGCTGGGTATGCTCACGGCCACGGGACAGGAGAAGGTTCAGAAGGGTTTCGAGCCGCTGATGCCTGGGTTTGCCTATGCTTCATTCAACGATTTCGGCGCGATTGAGTCCATGGTCAATGCGAAGACTGCGGCAATCATGCTGGAACCGATTCAGGCAGAAGGCGGCGTGCATGTGGCCGACCGGGATTATCTGAGGAGCCTGCGTGAGATCTGTACACAGCAAGACATCTTGCTCATTTTCGATGAAATTCAAACGGGCATGGGTCGAACCGGCACCTTCTTCGCCCATGAGCAACTCGGCGTGAAACCCGATATCATGACCCTTGCAAAGGGTCTCGCCGGAGGAGTGCCGATCGGCGCCTGTCTGGCAAAAGAATCGGTGGCCGCAGCGTTTACGCCTGGCTCTCATGCGTCGACGTTCGGTGGGAACCCCTTGGCCTGTGCCGCAGCGCTGGCTGTCTGCCGGGTGTTGCTCGAAGGAAAGGTGTTGGACCAAGCCAGGCGCATGGGCGAATACTTGGCTAAAGGGTTGGCCGACTGCAAAGACCGCCATCGAATCGTGAAGGATGTGCGAGGCCTTGGTCTCTTGCAAGGCATGGAGTTGGAGACCGATGCCCGAGCAGTGGTGGCCGATGCACTCGCCCGTGGTGTGCTGGTCAACGCGGCAACCGAGCGGGTGCTGCGCTTTGTACCGCCCTTGGTAATCACACAGCTCGAAGTGGATAAGCTCATCGACCTCCTCGACATTCTGTTCAGCCAACGCCAGACGGCGGGAAAAGATTCACACCACTGATGCCGTTATCAGCCCGACAAAGCATCAGCCGCTCGCGCTATGCCAAGGACTTGCTCGACGTCGCGACCCTGTCACGACAGCAGGTTCTCGACTTATTACGCTTGGCGACGTCTCTGAAGAAAAAGCAGCGTCAAGGCACTCCGCATCGGCTCCTGCCCGGGAAGACATTAGGATTGCTGTTTCAAAAGCCGTCGACGAGGACGCGCGTGTCGTTCGAGGCGGGAATGAACCAGCTCGGCGGCCATGCGATGATCCTTCCCATGAGCGACATCCAACTCTCGCGCGGGGAGACGGTCTCGGATACAGCACGCGTCTTGTCCCGTTACCTAGACGGAATCGTGATCCGTACCTATGACCATGCGATCGTCGAAGAGTGGGCAACAGAAGCCACGATGCCGGTGATTAATGGGCTGACTGACCATAGCCATCCCTGTCAGGCCTTGTCCGACTTGATGACGATTCAGGAGATCAAGGGCCGACTCAAGGGACTCAGCCTGGCCTACATCGGCGATGGAAACAACGTGGCCAACTCGCTCATTGAAGCAGGGGCAAAGGTGGGTATGCGTGTCGTGATCGGATGCCCGTCCGGCTATCAGCCGGATCAGCGGGTGATCGATCGTGCGAGAATGGAAGGGCACACCACCGGCGCGTCCATCGAGGTGCTGGAGAATCCCCTCGTTGCCGTGAAAGAGGCCGATGTGGTGTATACCGACGTATGGATCAGCATGGGCCGCGAGCGGGAGCAGGCTCGACGATTGCGGACACTCGCTCCCTACCAGCTGAACAAACGGCTGCTACAACGGGCGAAACCCGACGCCATCGTCATGCATTGTTTGCCGGCTCATCGCGGAGAAGAGATTACGGCGGATGTACTGGACGGCCCACAGTCCGTTGTCATCGATCAAGCAGAAAATCGCCTGCACATGCAGAAGGCCATCTTGACTCAACTGCTCAACCAAAAGAAACATACCGGGTAGGATCCACCATGAAACCAACATCGATCAAGAAAATCGTCCTGGCCTATTCAGGCGGACTGGATACATCCGTCATCCTCAAGTGGCTGCAGGAAACCTATCAGGCCGAGATCATTGCGTTTTGCGCTGACCTTGGCCAGGGCGAAGACCTCAAGGCCGTCAAGGTTAAGGCTCAAGCGCTCGGCGTCAAGAAGGTCTATGTCGAGGATCTCCGTGAGACCTTCGTCAAGGACTATGTATTCCCGATGTTGCGTGGAAATGCGATGTACGAAGGCTGTTACCTCCTGGGGACGTCGATCGCTCGCCCGCTGATCGCTCGTCGTCAGGCTGAAATCGCGCTCAAAGAGGGCGCCGAAGCGGTGTCGCACGGCGCCACAGGGAAGGGCAACGATCAGGTGCGTTTCGAGTTGACCTACATGGCCCTCGCGCCAAATCTCAAGATCATTGCGCCTTGGCGGGAATGGACCATGCGCTCCCGACGCGAACTGATCGAGTACGCCGATCGCCACGGCATTCCCGTGACCGCGACCAAAGCCAAGCCCTACAGCACAGACCCAAATCTGTTTCATATTAGTTATGAAGGCGGCATTCTGGAGGACCCATGGAAATCACCGCCGGATGAAATATTCCAGCTGACTGTTTCCCCGGAGAAGGCCCCGAACAAGCCATTGGAAGTTGAGATCGAGTATCAAGCCGGCAATCCCGTCGCAGTCGATGGCAGGAAAATGAGCCCTGCGGCCTTGCTCGCGCATCTCAATAAATTGGGTGGGGCACACGGGATCGGTCGGGTCGATTTGGTGGAAAACCGCTACGTCGGGATGAAGTCGCGCGGTGTGTATGAAACGCCCGGGGGCACGATTCTGCATGTGGCACATCGCGGGATCGAATCCCTGACGATGGACCGCGAAGTCCTTCACTTCCGCGACAGCTTGATCCCACGTTTTGCGGATCTGATCTACAACGGGTATTGGTTCAGCCCTGAGCGCGAAATGATACAGACGGCTATCGATGAGGCGCAGAAGGACGTCAGCGGCGTCGCACGGGTCAAACTTTACAAGGGAAGCTGCACCCTGGCCGGACGCAAATCGAAACGGTCACTCTATCGCCTCGACATCGCCACCTTCGAGGAAGATGACGTGTATGACCAGAAAGACGCGGAAGGCTTCATACGGTTGAATGCATTGCGACTGAAGATTCGCGCGCAGAAACGGAAAGCTTCGTCCTGATGGCCAAGCGTCGCAACGATCCGAAGTCAGCTGGCGGCGGAGGGAAAGCCTGGGCCGGTCGGTTTCGAGAGAAGACCCATCGATTGGTCGAAGCGTTTACCAGGTCGGTGACGGTCGATAGTCGACTCTATGGCGAGGACATCGCCGGAAGCATCGCCCATTGTAAAACACTCGAGAAGGCCCGGGTCCTCACGCGGGCGGAAACGCGCGCCATCGTCCGCGGGTTGGAATCGGTCAAACGAGAACTGGATCGTGGAGAATTCGCCTTTTCGCCTCAGGACGAAGATATTCACATGGCGATCGAACGGCGATTGACCGAGATGATTGGTCCGTTGGGAGGCAAGCTACACACGGGGCGCAGCAGGAATGACCAGGTGGCATTGGATATTCGACTGTACCTGCGTACACAACTGGATAAGCTGCAGGGACAATTGACTGACTTTCAACGCGTGCTGGTGGCGCAGGCCGCTGCAAACCGCACCCGCATGATGCCCGGGTATACCCACTTACAGCGTGCCCAACCGGTCCTGTTTGCGCATCACTTGCTGGCCTACGTGGAGATGCTCGAACGAGACAAGGGTCGAATCCGCGATGCAAGAGACAGGCTCAATGTCATGCCGCTAGGGTCCGGCGCCTTGGCGGGCACGAACTATCCGGTAAACCGGCTATACACCGCTGAGCTGCTGGGCTTTCCTGCCGTCACCCTGAACAGCATGGATGCGGTTTCTGACCGTGATTTTATGATCGAAGTGGCCTCGGCTCTCTCGATTGTGATGATGCATTTGTCCCGGCTCAGCGAAGAGTTGATCGTGTGGGCCTCACAGGAGTTTCAGTTCGTCGATCTGCCGGACGCCTTCTGCACAGGAAGCAGCATGATGCCGCAGAAGAAGAACCCGGACGTTCCTGAGTTGGTCCGAGGAAAAACCGGACGCGTATACGGCCACCTCGTCAATCTGCTGACCCTGCTCAAGGCGCTGCCGTTAAGCTACAATCGAGATTTGCAAGAAGACAAACCGGCGCTCTTTGACGCCCTTGATACCGTGGCGGCCTCGCTCCAAGTGATGACGGAGTTGATGCGCCGACTGAAAGTCAATGGAGAGGCCCTCACGCGAGCGTTGCAAGGGGGTGGACTACTTGCGACAGAACTGGCCGACTATTTGGTCATGAGGGGCGTACCTTTTCGCGAAGCCCACGGGATCACCGGACGAATCGTACGGGCGGCGCTTGATGGTGGACGTGACGTCACGGATTTTTCACTGAAAGAATTACAAGCATTTTGTGAACGGATCGATAAGACGGTATTTTCTTGGCTGACGACCGTAGCAGCAATCGATCATAAGGGACAAATCGGCGGGACCGCTCGAGGGCGAGTTGAGCAGCGGATCAAGGAACTTGAGCGGTTACTATCATGAGAGCATTCGTCGTGATCGCATCGGCAGGGCTTCTGCTTTCTTGCGGGGTGGTGGGAACACCCGTCGCCCCGGAACTCATCGGTGTTGCGCCCACGATCGCCAAGCAGAAACGGCAACATGCCATTGAGGCAGAGCGGCAGGCAACGGAGTCGGCTGAACCGGACCCTACCCTGGGAGGCCATGAGATGGACCTGCCTCCATCGCAGCCGGTCGGAATACGATAAGCGGTATTGGGCCTGATTCCATTGGATTAACACTAGGAACTACGCGATGCATAGTTTTGAGTACCACCACGGTGAATTGTATTGTGAACAGGTACCGGTCAGCCGCATGGCAAAGGAACTCGGCACTCCCTGCTATATCTATAGCCATGAGACACTCGTCCGGCATTTCCACGCCTATGACAGTGCCTTCAAGAGTATCCCGCATGTCATCGCATTTGCGATGAAAGCCAATTCCAATCTGGCCATCCTTCGCCTGATGGCCAAGGAAGGCAGCGGCGCGGATATCGTGTCGGGTGGCGAGCTGTTCCGAGCCCTCAAAGCCGGGGTGCCAGCTTCCAAAATCGTGTTTGCCGGCGTCGGTAAATCGCCGGACGAAATCCGCGACGCGCTGAAGGCCGACGTCCTTATGTTCAATGTCGAGTCGTCGGCTGAGATTCATGCAATCAACGAGGTCGCGGCATCGGTCGGCAAAAAGGCGCGCATCGCGTTGCGGATTAATCCGGACGTGGACCCCAAAACCCATCCCTACATCTCGACGGGGATGAAGAAGAGCAAATTTGGCATCGCGTCGGATCGCGCGGTCGAAGAATACAAGATGGCATCCTCGCTGGACCACATTGACGTTGTCGGGGTCCACGCCCACATCGGCTCGCAGTTGACTGACGTGACGCCGTTTGTCGATTCGCTGAAGAAGGTCGTGACGCTCATCCATACGCTGAAAAGCCATGGCATCACTATCCGCTACCTGAACATTGGCGGCGGACTCGGTATTACCTATTCCGAGGAAAAGCCGCCGTTACCCCAAGACCTGGCTGACGCGATTTCGCCGCTCGTCAAAGATTTGGGGTTGACGCTGGTTATGGAACCCGGACGTGTTATCGTCGGCAACGCTGGCATCCTGGTGACAAAGGCATTGTACGAGAAAGCCGGGGAGACGAAGCACTTCATTATCGTCGACGCCGCCATGAACGATTTGATTCGACCCAGCCTGTACGGCGCCTACCACGAAATTCGTCCAGTGAATGAGGAAGCCATTCATCGGACCAGACAGACGGTGGACATTGTCGGGCCGGTCTGTGAATCGGGTGATTTTCTGGCCAAGGATCGATCGCTACCTGGCACCAAGCCTGGTGAGTTGTTGGCAGTCATGAGTGCGGGAGCGTATGGCTTTGTGATGGCGTCGAATTATAACTCTCGACCCCGCGTACCGGAAGTGCTCGTCAAGGGTGGAGAGTTTCACGTGATTCGTGAGCGAGAAACATACGACGACCTCGTACGGGGCGAGAGAATTCCGTCCTTCCTCAACGAAACGGAGTGAGCATGTTTACCGGATCTCTTGTCGCGATTGTGACGCCATTTCGACAGGGCAAGGTCGACGAGCGCGCCTTGGCCGAGTTGATCGAATGGCAGATCACCAATGGCACCAATGGCGTTGTCCCCTGCGGAACCACTGGTGAATCGGCCACCCTTTCTCATAGCGAGCATAATCGGGTGATTGAGTTGACGGTCGAGGTGGTCCGGCGGCGGGTACCGGTTATTGCCGGAACCGGCTCGAACAGCACGGAAGAAGCCATCACCCTCACGAAACATGCAAAGCAGGCCGGAGCCGACGGCGCGTTGCTCATTACTCCCTACTACAATAAGCCGACTCAGGAAGGACTCTATCGACACTACACGGCTGTTGCAGAAGCCGTCGACCTGCCTTTACTCCTGTACAATATCCCCGGTCGTACTGGAGTCAACATGCTACCATCGACGATCGCCCGACTCTCAGATATGAAGACGATCGTCGGGGTTAAGGAAGGAAGTGGCTCGGTCCAACAGGCATCAGATATCGTGCAGATGTGCGGTGACCGCCTAACCGTGCTGGCTGGCGACGACTCCCTCACGTTACCGATGATGGCAGTCGGCGGAAAGGGTGTGATCACCGTAACGGCCAATATCGTGCCGATGGAAATGGCCGGTCTTGTGAAGGCCTTTGCAGAGGGACGAATCGACGAAGCGCGACGGATTCACTTTAAACTCTCTCCCCTCTTTGCGGCGTTGTTCTATGAGACCAATCCCATTCCCGTTAAAGAAGCGTTAGGGCTCATGAGGAAAATCGACCCAGAATTACGCTTACCGCTCTGCCCAATGGCGCAGGACACACGAGAGAAATTGATTCGCGTCCTCAAGGATGCGGCGTTAATCTAACTTGAGCAAGGTCTAGGTGCACGACAAGATGATCAAGATCATTGTAGCAGGTGCGGCCGGTCGAATGGGTTGCCGACTAGTGTCCCTGATCCGCGATTCAACGGCGTTGACATTGGCAGGGGCTTTGGAGGGAAAAGGACATCCGGCGTTAGGGGAAGATGCAGGCGAGACTGCAGCCTCAGGTCGTGCCGGCATTCCCATCACAGATGACCTCTCCATTCTGATGGAGCGAGGAGAGGTTGTGATCGATTTCTCCGCGCCCTCGGCGACACTGGAACATATGCGGACCGTTGCTCACCATCGGCGAGCTATGGTTATCGGGACCACCGGATTGTCGGCTGTTCAACTCGATGAGCTGAAGTCACTGGCCCAGCAAATTCCCTGCGTCTTTTCTCCGAACATGAGTGTTGGAATCAACCTGATCTGTAAAGTCATCGGCGAAATGGCCAGAACGCTTGGGGACGAGTACGACATCGAAGTGATTGAAGCGCACCACCGGCTGAAAAAGGACGCGCCAAGCGGTACGGCCCTCAAGATTGCCGAAGTCCTCGCCCGTTCGGTGAACCGAGACTTGGACCAAGTCGGAGTTTATGCCCGCAAGGGACTGATCGGAGAGCGAACGAAAGCAGAAATCGGAATACAAACCATTCGCGCCGGTGATATCGTCGGCGACCACACGATTCTGTTTGGTGGCATGGGAGAGCGAATCGAGGTCACTCATCGGGCCAGTAGCCGGGATACGTTCGCCCTCGGAGCCCTGCGAGCCGCCAGGTGGGTCGTCCGCCAACCACCTGGTTTATACGACATGATGGATGTCTTGAACCTTCGTTGACCATCTTCCAACTGCGCCTCGGCATCAATCCACTTGATGCATACGCCTTCAATGAATGCACGGGTGGGATGCAGCCATGCAACACCCTCCCACAGAATATTCAGGTATGCAGTGACTCACTGAATAGGTAGTGCTTCTAGCTGGGGACTTTGAATCCGTTACCGACTATGAAGGAAGAATGAATGCGCCATGATGCCAGAACTCATGGCTAATCTCTGTCTAGCCACCGCTGGTTACCTGCGGAGCAGCCATTCCCCACAATGGTTGGAAGGCGCTGAGATCAAGCCTGACCTCGCAACCCTCCCGCTCGTCAGTAGGTAGTGGTGTGGAGACAGACAGGAAAGATTAGTGGCGAGCCGTAATCGGTCGAGGTTCTTGATCCGCTGCTTTTCGACGACCACAGTTCAAACAGGCAAACACAGTGATCGCAAGCCCGGCGTCCAAATCCACCGCCCGTTCCGGTAACATCGCACCATGGCATTTATCGCATGTCTTCATGGTCGGCACTGTAGCACCATAGAATTGAGAAACCAATACTCCTGAAGTACTGGATGGCACTGGCAATAGTCCCAATAAGACCTAGCGCCATAGGCCATTTGCGCATCATCCATCGATCTGATTTACGATCTGTAACAGGTCCATTCTTGACAGGCCTATCCTACTCGCATAGGATTGTGGCCTCAACTGGATAACCCACTATGTATAGATTAATATTAGCCATTTTGCTTTTCACAACTCTTTACTTCTTGCTCCGACAAATATTCCGTGGATTCAACAAGCCTATTGAGGATGGCCGGAAGAAATCGTCCGTACGCGTCCAAGACGAAGAACAAGATCAGATGGTCGAGGATCCAGTGTGCCACATATTCGTCCCGAAGCGAATTGCCGTGATCGAGACGATCGGTGCACGGGAATACTGTTTTTGCAGCCAAGAGTGTGCAGTGAGGTTTCGGAGTGAGCACCCCGTCTAGTAGGGACTATTCAAACGCTATATGAAATTGTTGCCGTGAAAGGAAGATCCGGGCTATTGCTTGACAATGAAGTTCTGTTAGCAGCCTGAATAGGTGTAGTCGGAAAGTTTCTCCTCTTTGTCGAACTTGAGGGTGATCTGACATTGATTAGGAGAAAAATTGAAGAATGGAGGCCCTGATTTTCCTCCGGCTATACGATAGTAGGTCCAGGTCTCTCCACCAAAAAATCTTGACGCCTTGCCATCTGGAGCCCCCCAGTTCTTTTCGAACCAGTTTTTATCTTTACCCTGAAGCTCGGCCGGTTTCAGTGAAGCCTCGAGGTATGGGTTCTTCCCTGAACAGGCTGGAATGACAAGGGAAAAGAGCAGCAACCAGACAAATCGTTTCATCGTGCTATCTCCTCTAAGACCGATGGGCATCTTCAACCGGGAAATTCTATCTCCCGCTCGAAAGCCTGTCAAACTTTTGTATCGACTTCTTGCAGTGAAGTTGAGTTCTCCATACAATGACCGATAAGAACGGTATCGACTCACGATCTCTTCGCTAGGAAAGGGACCATTATGAAAATCTATCTCGATACAGCCAACGTCAAGGAAATCCATGAAGCGGCAAGCTTTGGATTACTCGACGGCGTGACCACGAATCCCTCCTTGGTCGTTAAGGAAGGCCGAAGTTTCCGGGAAATGCTGCAAGAGGTCTGTAAGATCGTGGACGGGCCGATCAGCGCCGAGGTCGTGAGCATGGAAGCGGACGCTATGGTAAAGGAAGGTAAAGAGCTCGCCAAGATCCACAAGAACATCGTGGTCAAATGCCCATTGGTTCCGGAAGGCCTTAAAGCAACAAAGCGGTTGGCGGCCGAGGGAATCAAAGTGAACGTAACCCTCTGTTTTTCACCGACACAGGCGCTGCTAGCGGCCAAAGCTGGCGCTTGGTGCGTCTCGCCGTTTATCGGACGGCTCGACGATATCAGCTCAAGCGGCATGGAGCTCATCCGACAGATCTTAACGATCTATAAGAACTATGACTACAAGACCTTGGTATTAGTGGCAAGCGTCCGCCATCCGCAGCATGTTGTCGAGGCGGCGTTAGCCGGCGGTCACATCTGCACAATGCCCTACAGCGTGTTTCAAATGCTCTTCAAACATCCGCTGACCGATGCTGGACTGAAGAAGTTTTTGGACGACTGGAAGGCGAAGGGGCAGCAGTAGCAGCTGTCTACTGGGGTGAGCTTCGCGTTCAGCGGATGCTCACCCCCACTTCTTCTTTCAAACTGAAGATAAGTACCTGTTAATACTCGCCTAGGCTACGCCGAGTCGATTTCTTTTCTCGCCCTCTGAAACACTGAGTGAAACATCGAGCGAGTTAATTTTCCAGTAAAGGTGTTTTGCTGGCTAGGATGATAGGAACCCAGCAGTATCACGCCCCAGGGTAAGCGATAAGCGACCCCATGTCCAAATTTGGGAAGCGGCGCCGGCAGGGCACGCCCCTGTGTCCGGCAGGTCTTGAGGTAATGGTCGAAGGCGATTTTTCCTAGAGTAATCACCACGCGGTGGTTCTTCAGGAGGCGAACTTCATCCTGCAAAAATCGGCTGCAGCGTTGAAACTCATCGGGCGCAGGTTTGTTTCCTGGCGGTGCGCACCGCACGGTTGCTCCGATGTAACAATCCCTCAACGATAGACCGTCGTCTCGGTGCGTCGACAAGGCCTGACTGGAGAACCCATACTGGTACAACGCGTGATACAGCCAATCCCCACTCCGATCACCGGTGAAGACACGACCTGTCCGATTCCCCCCATGTGCCGCAGGGGCAAGGCCAAGCACATAGAGCCGAGCTTGGCAATCTCCGAAACCGGGAACCGGCCGCCCCCAATAGGTCCAATCACGATATTGCTTCCGTTTCTGCCATGCAATCCCCTGCCGATAGATGACCAACCGAGGACAGGCCATGCAATCAGTGATAGTCTTGTTCAGAACGGTCAGGGCTCGCATAAGAGCGGCAGTGTAACACGGACAGGCTCCTTTGCTTGCTGGTGATTGGGTGAGCTGTTAGCATAAGTTCTCGTTGTGTGACGGCTTGTATCTGGATGCAATAGAGGAGTACGAGAATGATCATCCGTGGTATGCAGTCCTTGCTTTCTATAGTTGGAATTTGCTTCGTAATCCTGTCGCTGTGTCCTCCAGCCTTTGCCGCATCGGAACCAGCAGATAATGGCGGCCAAAAATCAGAGGCAGAGAAAGATCTCCTCATACAGGACCTGCTGGATTCGCAACCAGAACCAGAAGACCGCCTGGTCATTTTGCCCGAAATCAAACGCGAGGGAGAACGGTTCTTTCTAAGTTCATTCAAGTTGCCCGATAAAATTACATTTGCCGGCGTGCCAGTTCCTCTGGATAACTGGCAAGTGAGAGAACGGATCGAATACGAGTTCTATCAATTTCTAGAAGATCAGGGGGAAAGCATCATCCTCGCCAAACGTACTGGACGATGTTTCCCTCCTGCAGAAAAGCAGTTAGCCGACGCCGGTTTGCCGGATGATCTGAAGTACATGTTGCTGGTCGAGAGTAAATGCATTTCCGCCGCCTACTCTAAGGCAAAGGCCTCCGGTCCCTGGCAGTTCATCCCCTCCACCGGGCGCCGGTACCGGCTGAAGAGCGACGCCGTCCGAGATGAACGTCGCAATCTCGAAATGTCGACCGAAGCGGCCGTGAAGTACCTCAAGTACCTCAAAGACTTTCAGGAGAATGATTGGTTCATGGCCATGGCCTCCTACAATGCCGGCGAGGAACGAGTCCGCAAGCTGCTCAAAGGGCAAAACATTACCGACTATTGGAAGATGCATGGGCCACGTGAGACGATGCGGTATGTCCCTCGCATCATCGCAGCCAAGGAAATTTACTCCCAACCGGAAAAGTATCTGGGCCTGACGAAGAAGGACCTGTATGTGCCGCTTGAAACGGAAACCATCACGGTGAATGTCAAGGAGTCTCAGCGCGCATTGACCTCGATTGCCGAAGAGTTCGGCACCTATCTGCTCGAACTCAAGATGTTGAACCCTGAATTCAAGAAGGATATGCTCCCTCACGGCACCTATCAAATCAGAGTTCCCCGTCAAACCTGTCCCAGTCGCTGTTTTAAGCAAGAGAAAGCACCGTAGCACGCACACCACATGACGCTTCGTTTGCCCTCCTCCCCCGCGCAATCACTTCTTCGGAAGCTGATTGCGGCAGGGCTGAAGACAGCCGACCCCTATCAAGCCTTGCTCAATAGCATCTCTCTCAATAAACATTCCTTGCGTGTGGGCCGTCGCACCTACAACCTTTCACACATTGACCGTATTGTCGTGGTCGGTGCCGGCAAGGCTTCAGCAAGGATGGCACAAGCATTAGAGACTGCACTGGGGCCAAGGCTGGACGATGGACTTGTCATCGTCAAAACAGGTCACACACTCCCGACCAAACGGATCACCGTCCTCGAAGCCAGCCATCCAATTCCCGATCGTGCTGGTCTTCACGCGACTCAACGGCTTCTGCGTCTGACACAATGTCTGACGCCTCGGGATCTGCTGATCGTGCTCCTGTCCGGAGGCGCATCGAGCCTACTCCCGGCCCCAGTCGCTGGTGTGACGTTGGCCGATAAGCAACGTACGACGCGCTTGCTGCTTCGCAGCGGTGCAACGATCAACGAAATAAACGTCGTGAGAAAGCATTTATCATTGATCAAAGGAGGGGGATTAGCCACATCCACCCAGGCGAGGATTGTGACGCTCCTGCTTTCGGACGTCATCGGCGATGATCTCGGCTCTATCGGCTCTGGACCGACAGCGGCCGATCCCTCGACATTTGCGGACGCAGTGGGAGTGTTGCAACGGTACAGAAGCTGGCATGCAGTACCCGAATCGGTACGACGCCACTTGGCCCGGGGCCGACAAGGAGATGCCTCAGAGACTCTGAAGCCTGGATCACGACGGTTGCGCAGCGTACAGCATCACATCATCGGGAACAACCGGATCATGCTGGAAGCCGTCGCAAGTACCGCACAGCAGGCCGGTCTCCATACCAAGTTCGCCTCTCACCCCATCACGGGAGATGCGCGCGGGGTAGCGAAGCAGTTGACGGACCTCGCCAAGGCGATTACCGAAGGGCATGGTCTCTTGAAGCGCCCATGTTGCGTGGTAGCGGGAGGCGAGACCACGGTGACGGTCACAGGCCGTGGAATGGGTGGACGCGCACAGGAATTCGCGGCTTCTGCGGCATTTGAGATCGCCGGTCTCCCCAACACATGGGTCGTGGCACTGGGCACCGACGGCACCGACGGACCCACCGATGCAGCCGGGGCGATTGTCACTGGAGGCACCGTCGCGCGAGCAAAGAAACTCGGCATTGATCTCCGCTCTTCCTTAGATCGGCACAATACCTACCCTGCCTTGAAAGCTCTTGGATGTCATATCCATACCGGTCCGACGGGAACCAACGTCAACGACCTTTACCTTCTTCTCCTGCTCTAGCTACTATGCCGGGGTATGACCCGTCCCATCATCCTTTCATTGTCTCAATGCAGCGATCTCGATCTTGTAGGCGGCAAGGCCGTTGGGCTCGCTCGGCTCATTGCGAGTGGGTTCCCTGTTCCTCAAGGGTTCTGCGTTACGACAGAAGCCTATACGCAGTATGTACAGGCGTCAGGATTTATTGAGCATGAGGAGTGGCAGAGGGTCGGCGCATTATCAGGAAACGAGCGAACGTCGGTGCTGGCGGGCTGCCGGGAACGGATCAGACGGATAGAGATTTCCCAACTTGCCGCTCAATGTGTGACTGCGCTTCAGGCTCTTGATCAGCCGCCGAACACTCGCTGGGCCGTCCGGTCGTCGGCCACGAATGAGGATGCGGCTCATACCAGCTTTGCTGGGCTCTATCGCACTCACCTCGGTGTGGCGCTCTCAGGCATTGAGGCCGCGCTGAAAGACCTCTGGGTGTCGCTCTGGGACGAACGAGTGGTGAGGTACCAGGCTCGACAGAGCAACCAGATGGCTCCGAGAATGGCTGTGGTGGTCCAACCGATGGTCGAGGCACAATCGGCCGGAGTCGCCTATTCAATACACCCCGTGACCGGACGATCGAATCAGGTGACGGTTAACGCCGTACCCGGGCTCGCAGCGCCACTCGTCGACGGTACGGTCGCGCCAGACCAGTATGTCGTAGAAGTGACCGACAACGGGCAACCGACTCGGGTTCGTCGACGTATTCTTGTCCGTAAGTCTGACCGTCTGACGGTGTCGAAAGAGGGACTGCACACCGATCCGCTCGACGGAGTGACCACACTCCAATCGTCACTCACTGATGCTCAGCTTTTCTCCCTCGCCGAGACTGCCAAACACATCGAACGGTCCTTCGGACAGCCAATGGATCTTGAATGGGCGTTTGATATCCGACAATTGTGGATCGTGCAAGCCAGGCCGATTACCGCCGTCCGCCCTTCCTCCGATCTCACCAATGATGACTGCGAGTGGTCGCGTACGAATTTCAAAGAGACGCTGCCTGAACTGCCGAGCCTGCTGAGCCTCTCATTTCTTGAACGGTTTATGGATACTTACATCCTCTCGCATTATCGAAGACTTGGATGCCGTATCCCCGACGGACTCACGTCGGTCCGCGTGCTGAAGGGACGCCCGTACTTGAACGTCACTCTTTTCCATATCCTCATCGCTCAACTTCATGGAGACCCCTCCATGAACACCGAGCAAATGGGCGGTAAGCCACTACAGACCGTGCCACAGGTCCAGCCACTCAGTGGGTTCGCCTTTGTCCGCGCGAGTTGGATGGTGTGGGCAGAAATGCGACGGGTGGAACGATCGGGCCCGCGTCTGTTTGAGGAAATGAAGGCGCTGGCCGCAACGTATCGTCGAGAGCACATTCTACACCTCTCTGTGGAGGAGCTCGTGCCCGAGCTCGACAAGCTCGGACCCTGGTTGGAGGGCCGTGAAGTCACGTTCGGTATTGCCGGGGGAGTCGGGCAATGCCTACAGATTTTCAGCCAGCACTTACCTCAATGGCTTGGTCCAGACTGGAGAGGTCTGCTGAATGCCGCCCTTCAAGGACAAGGGACAGTGATCAGTGCACAGCAGATTCTCCGGCTCGCTGAGCTTACAGATATCGCCAGAGATGAAGCAGTGGCGAACGCATTTCTCACATCTGAACCATGGAACCCATTGACGTTTCGGATGGCTCTCGCCGACACCACATTTCTGCGCACCTTTGATAAATACCTTGAAGAGTATGGCCATCGTGCGGTTGGCGAATCAGACGTGATGGCCCCGCGTCTCGCCGATAACCCGGAACCGATACTCGCTATCTTGCGATCCCAACTCATCTCCACTGCTCCTTCTCAGGAAACCATTCGCTCGCGCCAAGACGAGACGAGAGCCGCTGCACTGGACCAGATCAAACGGCGAATCGGCTGGCGTCTGGACAGATGGGCCCTGTTCTTGTGGTGTTACCATAGATTGGGCCGGTTCTTTGCTCTGCGTGAAGCCAACCGGCACCACCTGATGTATTACTCAATCGCCATTCGCACCCTCTTGTTGCGCCTCGGAGAACTGCTGGTCGAGCGGGGCCAGCTCAACCAACGCGACGATATCTTTTTTTTGACGATCAGCGATCGAGCCGACCTGTTGGCTGGAAGCATGCGAGACTGGAAATCTGAGATTCGAGCACGGCGAACTGCGCACGAGCACAACGCAAAATTTGAAGTTCCTGACACAATTCACGACTGGGAAGCTGCGAGCGTACAGACCGTGACATCTGACAAATTCGAAGAGAACGGCATCCTGACGGGCATGCCGATTAGCGTGGGAACCGTAGCAGGTCTAGTTCGAACGATCCGTTCAGCCACAGATTGGGGCAAGGTGAGGCCGGGGGAGATCCTGGTAGTCTCCGTCATCGATCCCGGCTTGGCTCCTCTCTTCGGTCTTGCTGGAGGCCTGATCGCGGAAATGGGTGGTACGCTGTCTCACGGAGCCATTATTGCACGCGAATATGGACTCCCAACCATCGCCAATGTCGCAGGCGCCATGACACGACTGACAGATGGAATGCAGGTCTCCATTGATGCCGGATCAGGGACCATTCGTATAGAGCCATTTCCATAACTTGCCATTGACTAGAGCTAATCGATCCAGGCCTTCTGCTCCTTGACCTTTTTCAATTCCTTGCGTAGTCTTCGATCAAATTGTGAATCTTCACGCTATATGTAGCGGTTCAATGCAATGGGACTTGTGCCATGGATCAATCACTAGCCGGCATCACCCCCCTTGCGATCGGTTTCGGCGCAGGACTGCTCCTGGGCGGGGTGTTTGCAGGACTGTGGATCACCACTCGTCTCCGACCTCAAGCTCAGCGGGCTGAAGCAATGGTGGATGAGCTGCGAAGACAGATAGACCAAGAGCGAGACGCGATGGCCTCTCTCCGCCACGAGTTGTCCGACGCTCAACACGCACGAGTCACTGCGGAAACCAGAATGGAGGACGCCTCACGCCAGCTCACAGACCAGAAAGTCCTCATTGATCACACACGTCAGGAACTCATGGGGTCATTCCAGGCTCTGTCCGGCGAAGCGTTGAAACAAAATAACGAGGCGTTCTTGAAGCTCGCCGCCGTGTCGTTTGAAAGCCTTCACGTCAAAGCAGAGGGTGACTTGGTGCAACGGCAGCAGGCTGTCGATGCGCTGGTCCGCCCGCTCCAAGAATCCCTGCAACGCTACGATGAACAGTTGCGCTTATTGGAACAATCGCGACAGTCGGCCTACGGTGGATTAGATCAACATTTGAAGTCGCTAGCGGAATCGCAGCAACGGTTGCAGCAGGAGACTGGAAACTTAGTCAAAGCCTTGCGGGCTCCGACCGTACGAGGCCAATGGGGTGAGTTGACGTTGAAGCGAGTCGCCGAACTGGCAGGCATGGTCGACCACTGCGATTTTATCGAACAGCCGTCTGTCACGGGCGACGATGGGCGCTTTCGGCCAGATATGGTCGTGCAATTGCCTGGCGGACGCCAAATTATCGTGGATGCGAAGACCGTGCTGTCTGCGTACCTTGATGCCCATGAAGCCCAGAGCGAGGCCCAACAACTGGAAGCCTTGCGTCGCCACGCAGCCCAGGTGAAGAGCCGTATGGACGAGTTGTCGCTGAAAGCGTACTGGACACAGTTCGACCGCGCGCCTGAATTTGTCGTGTTGTTTCTTCCGGGTGAGCAATTCCTCGGAGCGGCGCTGGACCAGAACCCCAGACTCATTGAAGAGGGATTCGCAAACGGAATCGTGTTGGCAACCCCAGCGACACTCATTGCGTTACTCCGTGCAGTCGCGTACGGCTGGCGTCAAGAACGAATGACCGCCCATGCAGAAGAAGCCGGTCGGTTAGGCAAAGAACTGTATGAGCGCATGGCGGTGCTGGCTGAACATATGAATGACGTCGGTCAGGCCCTTGGGAAAAGCGTATCGGCGTATAACCGAGCCGTCGGCTCTCTTGAAACGCGCATTCTTCCCGCAGCCCGGCGCTTCAAAGAATTGGGGGTCTCGTCGGATCGGGACATCCCGGTGCTGGAGTCGGCAGGCGTGGTTCCACGTAAGACCTTGCCATTTGATATCGAATGAAGGAGCAGGCATGACCGACGAACAAGCCATGGTCGAAGCATTTCATCGCAAGTTCGAGATTGTGGCACAAACAGCCCCGATGGATGTGAGTGAAGAGACGAAACACCTCCGCGTTCGACTCATTCAGGAAGAGTTCGACGAATTAAAGGAAGCCCTGGCCTCTGGAAATCTTGCTGCGGTGGCCAAAGAAATGGCAGATCTTCTGTATGTGACCTATGGTACTGCGGTTTCCTACGGGATCGATATGGAGCCGGTATTTCAGGAAGTCCACCGATCGAATCTGAGCAAAATCGGCGGCTACAAGCGGGCGGATGGAAAGTGGGTGAAGCCCCCCACCTATTCGCCGGCGAATATCGAACCGATTTTGGAGACCCAACGTGAGCAACTGCCGACGGAGCGGCTATCGGTGCATGATGCCGCCGGTGTGTCCCAAAGTTCATGAGAGATCCACACTGCCCTAGTTGCGGAACCCCCTTCGTCCGAGTCGTCTATGACGAAGGAACCGTCGAGCGAATCTTGAATCGCTTCAGGATGTTCTCATTCCGGTGCCAACTCTGCACCGCACGCTTCCGTGTCTATCGGGCTCAGCCCCCAGCCCAGCCCTCCGTCTCGGATCGCCGGCAATACAAACGACTACCAGTGTCGTTCAGGGCCAACCTGCTTGCAGGAAACGCCAGGCGAATGGACAATCGCGTGACGGATATCTCCATGGGAGGGTGCACGCTCGAGACGACGGCAACCTTGCCTCAGGGCTCGTTTATCGAGCTGGTCATCAAACCGGCTTCCAATGAAGAACCCATTAAGATTGGGACGGCCATGGTGTGTTCTTCGCGACCGGAATCGATGGGCATCCGATTTCTCGAAATGGTGGCGGATGACAAGAACCGCCTTAGCCAGGTCATCCTCAGCTTGCTGGTAGGACAAAGCCTCCATCCTAATCTTCTCGCCTAAAGACGCCTCGCTTTATTTGGAAGACCGCTGAGGCAGGGCAACCAGAAGATTGTCGATAAGCCGAACGGATCCTATCCGCACTGCGCCAAGCAGCACGACTCGCGACGTGACATCGCACAAGGGTTCCAAAGTAGACGGATCGCACACTGCCAGATAGTCGATCGTGATGGCCGGTTCTTTCTTGAGAACATGAGCCATCGCTGACTGTACGGCCTTCCCATCGGTGACGCCTCTCCGAATCACCCTGGCGCCTGCTTGCAAGCTCTTGTACAACGTGACCGCACGCTTTCGTTCATCCGGCGACAGATAGACATTGCGTGAGCTCATCGCCAGCCCGTCTGTTTCACGGACGGTAGGACAGACAACCATCTCCACACCGAGATTCAAATCTTTCACCAGCTGCCGGACCAGCGCCGATTGCTGGAAATCTTTCTGTCCAAAGAGCGCGACCTGAGGGCGGACAATTCCGAAGAGCTTCGTCACGACAGTCGCAACACCGGAAAAATGGTGAGGACGTATTTCCCCTTCCCACCGGTGTGTGACTGTCGGAAGTGTGACCACGGTTTGAAATCCGTTCGGGTACATCGCCTGCACGGTCGGCTCAAAGCAGACATCAACCCTTTCTTTTCGGCACAGGGCTCGATCCTGAGAAAGAGCACGTGGGTACTTGGCCAGATCTTCCTGAGGACCGAACTGCGCAGGGTTCACAAAGATACTGACGACAAGCGTATCGCATCGCAACCGCGCCGCTCGTATCAGAGCCCGATGGCCCTCGTGCAGCGCCCCCATCGTCGGGACCAGACCGATCCTCACGCCTTCGCGCAGGAATCTCTGGCTCAAAACCGCCATGCCTGTAGCCGAACGAATGATCTTCATGAGTCAGATGGAGAACTGCAGGCAGGACGTGAGCCGTATCTCGTGGACGGCTGAGGAAACAGGAGACGCACTTGAGAGTGGTCCTTGGCATCGGTCAAGAGTTGCGCCATCGATTGGTTGAGCGTTGGATGGACCCACAGCGGATCCAGTTCATTCATCGGCATCAGGACAAATCGGCGTTGATGGAGACGAGGATGGGGGATGGTCAGCCCTGGCTCCTTGATCACATGCTCCCCATAAAAGAGGATGTCTAAGTCGATCGTGCGAGGACCGGACCGATTGTCTTCATCTCGATCAAGTGCCCGTTCAATTTCCTGGAGTGTCGAGAGGAGGCTGCGGGGCGTAATGTTCGTTTCAAGCTGCACCACCCCGTTGAGGAACCATCCCTCTCCGGGATCGATCCGGTCGCGTACCGGTTCTGTTTCATACAGCAGTGAGACGCCTTGCAGTCGAGAATGTGGGAGGAGGCTGAGCAACGTCACTACTCGATCGCAAAAATCGACTCGATCACCGACGTTCGATCCAAATCCGATGAAGACCGTCTCTTTCATGCCCGTATCTCGTGAAGCGTTATTCGTGAATCGCTAAGACAAAAAAGCCTTCTGCGAACGACGCTCGCCTCGCTGAGTCGGAGAAGCGGGCTTCACGCTTCACGAACGACATGGTCAAAAACCTATCTTCTTGATCCGCTCGACCGCTTCCGCCAGCCGCTCTTTGGTCGTGCAGACCGTCATGCGGATATAGCCTTCGCCCGGTGCGCCGAAGCCGTTGCCCGGCGTCGTGACGATCCCGGCTTTTTCCAACAGATGGGCGGTGAAGGATGCGGAGGTGTAGCCTTTCGGCACCGTCACCCAGATATAGAAGGCGGCGGGCGGCGCATCCACTTCCAATCCTAGCTGCTTGAGCCCGGGAACGAGCGTATCGCGGCGCTCCTGGTAGATCGTTCGGATGCCGTCGGTGACGGACTCGTCCAATCCCAACGCTGTAATGCCCGCTTCCTGGACGGCCTCGAATACGCCCGAATCCAACTGACTCTTCACCTTGCCCAGCGCAGCCAAGACCGTCTTGTTGCCAACGACAAATCCGATACGCCAGCCGGTCATATTGTACGTTTTCGAGAGAGAATGGAATTCGACGCCAACGTCTTTCGCACCCTCCACTTCCATAAAACTCGCCGGGCGCTGGCCGTCGTAGTAGATTTCCGAGTAAGCCGCATCGTGGCAGATGATGATTTGATTATCCTGTGCGAACTCGATGGCCCGCTTAAAGTAGTCCTTCGTCATAATCACGGACGTTGGATTATTCGGAGAGTTCAGCCACATCAGCTTGGCTTTCTTGGCGACATCCTTTGGGATCGCATTCAGATCCGGCAGAAATCCATTTGCTTTTGTCAGCGGCATGATGTGCGAGACACCACCTGAAAATCCCGTACCGACGGGATACACCGGATAGCCAGGGCTAGGAACCAGGACGACATCGCCAGGGTCGACAAAGGCCAGATGAATATGTCCAATGCCCTCTTTCGAACCGATCAGGGTAAGGACCTCGTTCGCTGGATCAAGCGTTACATTAAAACGGCGCTTGTACCAACCAGCTACGGCTTTTCTGAACGACAGCATCCCTTCATAGGAGGGATATTGGTGATGCTTGGAATCCTTGGCCGCTTTGGCCAAGCTGTCGATGATCGGCGCAGGCGTCGGCAAATCAGGGTCGCCGATGCCAAGATTGATGATATCCACGCCACGCGCGATGGCTTCTTGCTTCATTTTGTCGATGGCAGCAAACAAGTAGGGAGGCAGCGTCTTGATACGTGCCGCAACTTCAATCGGGAAACCGGCCATTATGATCTTGCTCCTTTCGGGATGAGTTCACATATTGGAACGTGACAAGGTTAGAAAGTGCGGAGAAGAACCTTCTAATTGTTAGACGTTCAAGCTGAAGGCGTTAGGTTACTTCAGAGACGCGTTGGCAATCAACGTGTCGGGTTAAGAAGATGGCCGATCAGCCGATCAGCCATCTCATGAAGTTGCGGGAGCCGCGGCAACGCGGTTGCTTTGACCTGCTGTGCAGAAAAACGCGCTTTCATCAAATCCGGAGCGCATTCTCGGCATAGCGAGTCGATTCCCGTCTCTTCCATCTCCAAATGAAAGAGCAGGCCATAGGCACGATCTCCATAGCGAAACGCCTGCAGTGGCGCAATGTCCGATCCAGCCAAGGGCACGCAATCATTCGGCAAATCATAGATCTCTCCGTGCCATTCAAAGACCTCGAAGGATTCAGGGCCAGCCCCAAACACGCGGTCCGTTTTCCCCTCATCGGTCAACCGAACAGGCGTCATACCGATTTCCAATGCCTTGCCTGATCGCACGGTGGCACCGAGTGCCTTCGCCATGAACTGGCTCCCAAGGCACACCCCGATCACCGGCTTACCGGCGAGAAGGGCAGATCTGATGAAGGCGGCCTCCTCGGCGATCCATGTGTCAGAATCGTTCACCGACATCGGCCCACCCATCACGATCAGGAGATCACCAGTATCGTGAGGCAACCCTTCCTTCGGGACGAGAGAATGCTCAAGGCTCACGCCACGTTTGGCAAGAGCCGTTGCAAAAGCCCCTGGACCTTCAAAGAGAACGTGTTGGAGACAGATGGCCTTTGTCATGTACGCGTCCGGATGAATGATCGTGACCGAGCGTCAGGACCTGGACTTTCGCTAGCTGGATACATACACTGTCCTCTACAGACGCAGCAAGCAAAGAATCTCTCACCCGAACGCATGAGAGGTCTCACATGCCTACTCCCGCTGCTCAAACGCTCCTTAGTCAGCCAGTACCTCAGAACCTCACAGGCATCGCCTTGCCACGACGCGTAAAGTTTCACTCGTCGCCAGGAGACTGGCGCGACGAAGTTCTCTACTTTCTCCTCGTCGATCGATTCAGCGATGGACGAGAAGCGTCACGGCCTCTCCTTGATCGTAACCGTCGCGCGGCATTTCGACCTCACGGGCACCACCGACAACCGTGGCGATGGGATCGCTGGGCCGAATCCGGCGCACATCGGTGGCAAGGGGGAACGCTTAACGGTGTGGAATCCAAGCTTGGGTATCTGCATGACCTCGGTGTCACTGCGCTATGGTTAAGCCCAGTATTTAAGCAGCGCGGTCACCTTAATACGTTTCATGGTTACGGCATTCAACATTTTTTAGATGTCGATCCTCGATTCGGCACGAGAAACGATCTGGTCGCCCTCGTCGATGCGGCGCATGCTCGTGGCATGCGGATCATCCTGGACATTATTTTCAACCATTCCGGGTTCAATTGGGTCTATCCAGGAGGGGTCAAGGAACCTGTGTACAAACCGTTTCCGGATCGCTACCCATTCGGTTCATGGCTGGGCCGGAGCGGGGAAGAAATCGGTAACCATGTGGATGAACATGAGGCCGGAGTCTGGCCGGCTGAGATGCAGGCCATCGATTCCTATACTCGGGCAGGCGTTGGAAATCTCGGGGGCGGCAGCCTGGACGATTTGAATGCGGAGCACAAACGAACGGACTTTTTCACGCTCCGGGATTTTTCGCTCAGTGCGCCGGGTGTCCTTGATCATCTGGCGGCTTGTTATCGCTACTGGATTGCCCTGACGGATTGCGATGGTTTCCGCATTGATACGTTGAAACATGTGTCCTACGAGGAGGGGCGAAATTTCTGCGGTGCCATCAAGGAGTTCTCTGCGAATCTTGGCAAGACAAACTTCCTGCTCGTCGGCGAAGTCGCGGGGGGTGATTTTGCGCAAGATCGCTTCCTCGATGTGCTTGGACGCAATCTTGATGCAGCCCTTGATATCGGCGGAATGCGGATGACGCTTCAGAATGTGGCGAAGGGGCTGGCACCTCCGCAGACCTACTTCGATGGCTTCGATGCCGGCAAAGCGGAGATGGGATCGCATCGGAATATCGGTCAGCGGCATGTCTCCATCCTGGACGATCACGACCATGTGTTCGGTCACAAGATCCGCTTCTCCAGCGAAGCAGCTTCGGAAGAACAGGTTGTCGCCGGTGTGGCGTTACAGCTGTTTACACTGGGTATTCCCTGCATTTATTACGGAACAGAGCAGTCATTCGCCGGACCGGAGGAGTCGGAGCGCCGATTTCTTCCTGGCTGGAAGGGTGGCGACCACGCTGATCGGTACTTGCGCGAAGCCATGTTCGGCCCGGAGCATCCTCGGGCTGCTGGACGAGCGGGCTTGTCAGTGTCCGACGGGCTGGACCTGACCCTGCCGGGATTCGGTCCGTTCGGAACGGCGGGCGCCCACTGTTTCGATCCGAACTTTCATGTCTATCGTCGGATTGCAGCCCTTGCTTCCATTCGCCAACGCTTTCCGGTGCTGCGCGTAGGACGGCAATATTTACGACCGATCTCGCTCTTCGACGGGCCATTCTTGTTTCGAGGGTCTGGAGAACTTGTCGGATGGTCAAGAATTCTCAGTGATGAAGAGGCCTTGTGCATTGTCAACGCCCATGGGGCTCAAATACGTGGTGGTGATGTGATGGTAGACGCAGATCTCAACCAGCCTGACATGGCGTTTACTGTCGTTGCGAACAGCATGGAGGCTGGGGCTGGAACATCGGCTGGGATCGCCCATCCGGTCGCCTCACAGCTCCCCATCAGGCGCCACTCCGACGGTACCGCGTTCGTGGAGATCCGTAATCTCGCACCGTCTGCTGTCATCGTGGCGGTCAATCATCCGTAGGCCCACCAAGGTTTCCTCAATCCTATCGATACCACCAGTACGAAGAAATTACTCATGGCATCCTTCACATGCTTAATGAGAGTGCGAATCTTACGTTGACCGTTTACATCAGGCTCGCATAGTAGAGTTCGACCATGGCCAACCTTCCGGTGGTCTATGAAGGGACATTGTGTTGTTTTTCTCCAAATGACTTGATGGTGTACCAAGAGTACCTCGCTCGGGCCTGACGATATCACTCGCCGCTCCCCCATTTCCGTCTTTAGCCCTTCAGTCGACCGACCGACAAGTACATATCATGGGTCTTCCAGCAGCCGACGTAAACCACACGATGTGCGATATCCCTCTGACCTGCCCGCAAATTACGCTGGATACCCTTCCTCGTTGTTCATTTCAGCAGAGGGTGAGCTCACACTATCACGCATTCTGGTACCACCTTGGGGAACGATTCGCCTGGTCTCGAGGAGCGTATCATGAACGACCGGTCAGGCGGCTTTCGCAACTGAGCGGCATTCAGCAAGCACGTGTCGCCTCGCTCCAACGACGCTTCCGTGTAGGATTCGAACAGCAGGCGGAACAGTCGACAGCCCTGAAGCAATACGACTATCTTGAGGTGCTGGAACGAACCTGGTCGGCGCTCGGCTTACCCTATTCAGTAGGTGGAGCTGTTCAGGATATGGGGTCGAGTAACTTCTGGTATGCGGCCGCCTTGCATGCGTTTTTTCAGCCATCGGAACTGGTCGGCGTTGAAGTGGAGGGGCACCGGATCTACACCAATGGGTATAGTCGCCTCGACTATGCCCATGGCTATATCCAAAACCTGTCACATACAGAGTTCATCGTCGGCGACTATGCCGGCTATGATCACCCAGCTGACGTCGTCACCGCGTGGTATCCCTTCGTGACGCCGGACCCTGTGCTGGCCTGGCGGATGCCGCTCTCAGTGTTAGCGCCGCGCGCATTGTTTTCTCGGGTAGCCCGCAATCTCACCCCTCACGGCTTGTTCGTCATGGTCAACCAAGGACAGGACGAAGCGGCAATCGCTGCCGCCTGGTGCGAGAAGGTCGGCCTCGTACGGTACGGCTCCTGCGAGGTCAGAACCCTGTTGCGTTCTCGGCGTCCTGCTGTGGTATCGTGCTGGACAAGCTCACACCTGTCACACGTGCGTCCATACCAGAACTAGAATTTGCCATATGAAGCACTCCATCAAGAACACGGAAGACCTTCGGTGGTTCATCGGGCATACGGGCGGTTTTCGCTCAGGGTATGTGACCGACCTGCAGATTTCCAAACGCCGTCTCTTCGACGAAGGAACTGCACGGGAGGTACCGGCCGGTACAACCATCTCGCTCACAATCCGTTATGAAGTTCGTGGATACGTCCGAGTGGCCAAGCTCACGATGACCGGCGTCACGGATTTCTCCGTCTTCGAACAAGATGGGACTGATTGTTCATCTCTTGGCGTGATCCAGACGGAGTTCAATGCGGGGAAAATGCGCTTCTGGTTCGATCCCCAGGGAGAGCTCTACGTGGTGTGCGATGAGGCCACGCTGGATGAAATCGCCACGCCGTTCGTGACGGCCGATCAGGCGGCCGAATTCGCTCGATGGATATTCCAGGGCCGAGCTGCCGAAGGCCCCACGGTGGAGTGGCTGTTACACAAACTGGATCGAGCCGGTCTGCCGTGCGCGTGGCGTGATGCGACGCGGGCGGTCGCGGTTCATCCGGCGGTGCAGTGGGAGGGCGATCTGATTCCGGCAGGCGAATCTACGGCCAGCGAGGAGCATAGGGTCCACGTCCTGGGCTATGGTCCACTGGAGGGGCAAGGCTTTGGTCTGATGCTGCGGGTGATGGGGATTCAGGATCGACGGATGAGCCGGATCCTGGAAGTGCTGGCTGATCAGATCACTCAACAATTTGTCGGTGACTGTCTCGTCGGCACAACGATCATCCCCGGCCGTGAGTGGGAGGGCTGGTTGATTCGGGAACTCCAGACACGACACAGTCGATAAGCAGCGATGAGGGGGAACGCTGATTAGTGCGCGTGCTCGGGGGAGTAACGCCCGTTGCCGTTCCCATTTGCAAAACCGGCTGCACCGTTGCCGTTCACATACCCTGTAACAGAGTGGGGCGCACCATTCCCATTTGTCTGCTGGTCCTTACCGTTGATGCACTCGACCAAGGCCCAAAGCCGTAATGGGTTCACGCGTTGATTCCGAGCGATACGGAGCGACGTCCCTTCCAACACGGTATTGAGCGACAGATCCGTCCGCCAGCCCAGGTGCTTGGTCAGCGGGGAGATCACTTTTTCCACGGCTGCAATCACCTTGTTCCCATTGCTGAAGTGGTTGAGCATGATAATCCGGCCACCGGGACGGCAGACCCGAATCATCTCACTGACCACCGTCCGATAGTCCGGCACCGCCGTGACAACATAGGCCGCCACAACCGTATCGAAGCTGTCGTCCTTGAATTCCATCGCGCCTGCATCCATGCGGTGCAGCTGGACGTGATCAAGGCTATGCGCTTCCGCCTTTTCCTTTGCTTTGGCGAGCATCCCTTCGGACACGTCGATCCCAACAATCCGGCAATGGCGAGGATACATGGGAAGGGCGAGTCCAGTCCCCACACCGACTTCAAGAATCTGTTCGTTGGGCTGCACATTCAGATTACGAATGGCCGACTCACGCCCTTCGTGGAAGACTTTTCCAAAAACCTTGTCGTAGAACCCCGCGTAGTTCGTGTAGACACGCTCAATCTTGTTGGGATCCATGCCTCCTCCAGACTTGAAACGATCGACTATCTGAGAGCCCTGACCCTGCAAGGCTCACAACCTGCTCTGTCAACGCGGGTAAAAATAAGGGCAGGGCATGACGTGGTGCCAAAGCCAGCCATGGAACGTAATGGCGGGTAATGTAGCCAACTCATCTTCGTGAGTCAACAGCTTCTTGCGTGAGGCGAGAAAGAAATACCATCGTAGGATCGCCGAAAGAAAATGGATCCTGACCGGTCCTCGTCGCCTTGATTCGCGTTGAGCTCCTATGGGATAGCTACATGTATGATACTGGCTGGCCTCTTCGCAGGAATCTTGTTTGTCGGATTGGTCGTCGGTGATTGGCTGTATTTTATTCGTCTGACCCCGGACGCCATTCGGTACGGGTGCCGTGTCGCAAGCAATCCAGACCAGTGGCCTGGAACCGCTCTCGCAACCCTCGGCGGTCGGTTCACTCCCGAGGGCGTGCTGATGCTCCCGCACGGAGTGGCCTGGTTTTATCCACAGCTCTCCCAGATTGCGATCCGCCCCCAGTATCGATTGTTCTCCAGACGGTTCCGGACCGCCTGGCCGGTGAAAGGGCTGATTCAGCTTTCACAACAGGACGGATCGTTGAACACGCTCTGCGTGAAGCGTATGCCATGGTCATCAGCCATCATCACGCTCCTATGGTTTGCGCTCGTATTGATCGGGTCCCTGACCTTCGTGGTGCAGTATGCCCTGGATGGAGGATTCGCTTCACTAGGAGGAACCCTCACGGGCGTGGCAGTCATGGCCCTCGCCGCCCTTGTGCTGGCTTTCGGACTCGTCACGGGGGCTCTCGCGTATCGGCTCGAAGACAGCCGCCTCATGAAAGTCTATGCCGAATTGCGAGATGCCGTCGCGCTCCCCATCTCCTCCTCTTCCTAGCCCACCCGTCGCGCTTTTCCTCAGACAAGAAACAAGTTCAAGAAGTGATCGTATTCGGCCGGCAAGTTCAAGGCTGATCGGGTACGGGCCAGGCCGGCAATGATCCCGCGATGCTTCTTCGCAAGCCCTGATGCATGAAACGCCTGTGCAAACGGCTGCCAGTGCAAGATAGGATCGGAAACAATTCGAACTTGCTCCTCCTTCGGCAGGGCATGCACGATGGTGGTCAGCATTCGAATCGCTTTCTCTACGCTCTCGTAGGGTGGGGCCAATTTGAGATGGGCATAGAAAATCTCGAGATGTCGGCGGAACTCCTCCTTCAGAACCTGACTGGGGTCGGACAAGGTAGGTGTGACATCGGCCATAGTAATCATGTGGATAATACGGTATGAAGAAGGTAGGGAACAACTCTCAATGGAGGTACGCATGAAACAAATGTTTGGCGGTTTACTCGGTGCGCTCACCCTGATGGTGCTGGTTGGGTGCTCGTCTCACCACCACCACGGCATGATGGGAGGCGGCAAGAGTGACGCCTATTGGCAGAAGGGCCAGCAAGATATGGAGGGATTGATCAATCGGACCGTGCAGGATCCCGAAAAAGCGAAGAGTGTGAATGCCTACGTCGGTGAGATCATCAAGGAGCTCAAGGAGAGCCGTGCGCAGGAGCGGGCCTATCATCGGCAGCTCTACACCTTGAACACCAGCTATACCGCGACACCCGACGAATTTTCAAAAATCGTGAACGAGGCAAACATTCAGCGGGCGCAAAGCTCGGCCAGGGTACTGAGCCTTCGGTTCAAGATGAAGGACCTGATGACCGCAGACGAGTGGAAAACACTCTCAGACCGCATGGTCTCCTATAGCGGCCGTTATCAACATGGGGAAGTAGGCGCAAAAAGCAGTTATTGACTCGAAATTGGCGCGGCGGTGAGCGGCACCGCCGCCCACGTCGCGCCGGCATCGGTGGAGCGATAGAGCCCGCTGCCGTTCGTGCCGGCGTAGAGTAGTTGCGGATTCTTCGTACTCATAGCCAACGCGCGCATATTGAGCGTCGCAATGCCCTGGTTGATCGCCTGCCACGTCTTTCCGCTATCCAAACTTTTCCAGACCCCTTTCGGCCCACCAACATAGAGCTGCGACGGTTCCGTAGGATGGAGCAGCATGCTGCTGATAAAGGGATCAGGAAGGGATTGTCCAATCCGCTCCCATTGTTCACCTTTATTGACCGTGCGAAATAGCCCTTTCGTCGTCCCCGCATAAACAATAGAAGGATTCGTCTGATCGATTTCAATGGCATTCACGCCCAACGCCATGGACGCCATCAGCTCGCTCTCGGGAATCAACCCGTTATTGATCCTTTTCCAGGACATTGCTCCATCCTCTGAGCGATACATCCCGCCCGTTGTTCCTCCGTACAGGGTGGAAGGGGCTTTGGGATTCATGGCGATGGCCGTCACAATGTGAACTTCCTTCATCCCGTTCATCCGTTCTTCCCATTCCCGGCCTGCATCTTTTGTGAAGAACACACCGACAGTCGTCGCAATATAGATCTTCTCGCTCAGCGTGGGATGGAACACGAACTGATTCACGAACGAGACATGTTCCTTCAAGCCGACATTATGCGGCAGCCAATGTTGCCCGCCATCCGGACTCTTGTACACCGCGTCCCCCATGGTACCGGCATAGATCGTAGCCGGCAGCAAAGGATCAATCGCGAGCGTGGTGACCCGCCGCGCACTGAAGCTTGGAAATCGCTCCCAGCTCCCACCGCCATCGCGGGACTTGTAGACCGCATCGTTCGTGGCGACGTAGAGAATATTTACATTCGTCGGATGGAGCGCAATCGAGACGACAGACTCGCTCTCCTTTTGGCAGCCATTGGAGAACAAGAAGAGCCCGAACAGGCTGAGGCTAAGGAGTGAACGAAATAGCTTCATCGTGGTGCGGGACCTAATCATAGGAATTGACGATGAGTCAAGCTGAAGCGCTGATCGCTAATGTTCCTCCAACTCCAGAGATCTTGTCTCGTGCTTCACGCTTTGGTTGATAATAATTAGGCATTTCAGTAGACTTCAAAGTCACAGGGTTTGCGGAGTTGTTGTCAGATCCTAGGAGCTTCTTCGACCAGAAGACATCTATCATGGCCGAACTAGTCGAACGCATTACCGTCAATCCAGAGCAATGCGGTGGGAGACCCTGTATCCGCGGGATGCGGATTCGGGTAGTGGATGTGCTGGATTTACTTGCTGCCGGCCTTTCTCAGCAGCAAGTCCTTGGAGAATTGCCGGACCTCGAAGCGGAAGATATTTCTGCCTGCCTTAGATTTGCCAGCAGCCGACTTAATCATCCCATTCTCGCAGCGTGAAGATCTGGGTAGATGCGCAGCTCTCTCCAGTAATTGCTCAGTGGCTCAGCTCCACCTATGGCGTGGAAGCTGCAGCAGTCAGAGACCTGCGACTGCGTGATGCACGGGATCGAGATATTTTTCTGACCGCACGAGATGCGAAGGCGATTCTTTTGACCAAGGACAGCGACATGATCGATCTCGTCACCCAACTCGGAGCACCGCCTCAGATCTTGTGGGTTAGATGCGGGAACACATCGAATAGTAAACTGATGACCATCCTCGCGAAGGCATGGCCGGTAGCAGAGCCTCTCCTCAAGGCAGGAGAGAAGATCGTCGAGATCAGTGACACAACGGGCTAGGGAACGCAAAGATGCCGCAATTACCGGAAGCATTGCGAACCAGTAAGAAGCTGCCGGTAAGGCACTCGTCAACTTCGAGGCCACATGCGATGTGTGGCAAGAAGTCCTGGACGGTGTGCGAGAGATCAAAGCTGGAGAAGGAAAGCGGACCAACGTTGAAGCTAAGTCCTACGTCGTTCGCGTGCGATGTGCCACGCAAGTGTACTCTGACCCCTATTATTTCCTGCTTGAGGTGGCAGACGTTCCTATCGTCGGTGGTCGTCTTATGCTTGTCAACTAAGCCGTTGCGCGATGCAAATAACAAGATGTGTTCCCTAGCCTCATTTCGGAAATTAAACCATTGGTAGTTCACCATGCCGAGATTCTTTCATGTCGCGCCCATTCTTCTTAGTCCGGGCAGTGTAATCTTGCCTGGCAACTGGGGTCGCATTCTTCGGGTTTATTTCCAAGCAAACGATGTTCTATTCAGAGAGTACGTCTTGGAGGAGACACGAAGATCTAAGTTTCCTGAGAAACCAAGTCGGCTGAACGCGGTCTTTCTCCTCGAAACATTCGAAGAGGCACTTTGGTACAAAAATAATCTCGCTAACACAAACCTGGTTTATGAGGTAGACGCTGAAACCGAAGGTGTTGTTATTCATCGAGGCGATTACACAAAAGTAAGCCCCGTTAACCAGCCTATGCTTGATGCAGTACCGAGATATGCAGAGGAGTATTGGTCACGTATTCCCACTGAGAGGATTGAGGTTGTTTTCCCAAACGCCGTTACTGTGGTGGCCAAACGGGACTAGACTGATCCGTGTTCGGTTACACACACCACAGATTGTTGAGGCCATGTATTGTTAAAATCTTCGACAAGATAAGGACCATATGGAGAGCTTAACCGTTTTCTTTACCGTGCTTTCCGGGGTCATCACCTTCGTCGTCGGGCAATTGGCTGTCAAACTGATCCTTGATCCGGTCCAGGACTTAAAAAAGACCATCGGTCAGATCTCTCATACACTTGTCGACCGCGCCAATGTCATCGCCAATCCTGACGTGTCAACCAAAGAGGAGAAAAATGAGACTTCGGTATTGCTTCGCAAACTGTCAGCCCATCTACACGCTCACCTTTATCTCGTCCCTTGGTATGTGACTACTTGCCGAATCTTTCGCATCCCATCGAAGGAGAAGCTACTTTCCGCATCGAAGAACCTTATTGGGCTATCCAACGGTATCTACAGTGCCAATCCGACCAAGGCAGACGAGTGGAACGCCAAGCGAATAGAAGCCATCTGCGATTCGCTAAGCATTTACCTTGCCGATGAATCCAGGTGGCCAAAGGACCTCAAGTGATGCCGAATCATTCATGCCAATAGACAGCCCTTTGGCATATTAATGTCAGGTGTGAGTATTAACGTCGAGAATAGGGGCGGATCTTGCTTTGTGCATCACGGCATGATCGCCAAATCCTCACCGCGTAGCCACGCCAGATCCAATGTGCCGAGATACCATACGAATCCTACTGACCTGTTGGCTGTGATCCGGAGACATGAGTAGAGAGACGAAGTCCGCGCGCTTCAAGAATATCGACGCTCTGGTGAAATCCGGTGGCGAGGTCACAATCGGGAGAATCGGCCAGGTACGCTGCGGTGCGACCGCCGCCGATGAAGACCAATCGCTCGCGATGCTTGCACGCCAACCTGAGGAGTCCTTGGAGGAACTTCTTGACCGCCTCGACAGAGCAATCGTCAAAGCATGGGACGAGGGGGAGTATATCGACGAGATCAACAGATAGCGGCTCTAAAACGGTTCGAGAAGTAAGCGTCGAAAGCCTATATGCCTGCGAACGGTCGCCGTGATGTCGTGTCACAATACGATTCGGGTTTGTAGTGTCAGCTGACCTTTGGCAACGATAAAACTTCGGCATCTCCTTCGCCTAAGTACCACCTCTAGGCATCGCCTTCCAAATAGCCCACTTCCCAACAGATAATCGAGACGGCGTTTGCGGCTACCAGGACTATCGCAGAAGATAACGACAAGGGGATCCCATCAGTTGCTGAAGCGCGTTGCTTCTAGGAGACATCGTGGAACTACCCATCGTCTGCATCGCAGCATTACTTGCCTCCGCCCTCACGCTGTTTTCCGGATTTGGGCTTGGCACGTTGCTAATGCCGGTGGTCGCCGTCTTCTTTCCCTTGGAACTGGCGATTGCCATGACGGCCATGGTCCATCTGGCCAACAACCTATTCAAGATCGGGCTGCTCGGACGGAAGGCCGATTACTCTGTGCTGCTGAAGTTCGGGCTACCCGCAGTTGCGGCAGCCTTTGCGGGAGCTGCGTTGCTAACATACTTGGGGGAAGTCCAACCACTCTATGAGTACCAGGCATTGGGGAGCAATCGGCAGGTAACGGCACTCAAGCTGATCATCGGTGCACTCATCGTGTTGTTCATTATCTTGGAACTCTCCCCGACATTCTCGAAGACTGCGCTCGATCGAAAATGGCTCCCGTTCGGCGGCGTCATCAGTGGGTTCTTCGGCGGATTGTCGGGGCATCAAGGCGCTTTCCGCAGCATGTTCCTGATGAAGGCGGGTCTGGAGAAAGAGGCGTTTGTGGCTACTGGAGTTGTGCTGGCTGTCATGGTCGATCTTTCTCGCATGGTCATCTACGGTGTTGGACTATCGGATCAGGGCGATACGATCGAGTGGCAGTTAGTCATCGGCGCCAGTGCGTCTGCCTTTGCCGGGGCCTACGTCGGCGCACAGATGCTCAAGAAGGTCACGCTCCGATCGCTCCAGTTGATGGTCTCGGCTCTGTTGATTGTGGTCGGCTGTGGGCTGATCGTGGGTGTCTTGTGATTCGACTATGCGGCCTTTCTCCCTACAGCTTGAGGCGTTCGACATAGCCGGTCAGCTCGACGTAGCCTTGACCTTTCACGGGTTTGCCTTGTTTAGTCCCTGTCACCGCCACCGCCCCTTCCCAATAGGAGACCTTGGTGCTGCGCGAGGTGCGTAGTTCCTGATCCGCGAGCAGCGGCGTGACATCCAGCACTAGGTCGAGCGACGGGAATGTCAGCTTCCATCGGCTGGGATACGTGGCCTTGCTCTCAGGGCTGGTCCAGGTTGCGGTGGATTCGATCTGAAAGTCGGTCACCTCCAGGTGTCGAGTGCGTCCATCCGGCGACACCGCGGTCCCGCTGGAAGCCAGATCGGACGAGCCATCTTTCCGCCGCATCCGATACAGCATGAGTTCGGTGTCGTCTTCCAACTGGATGCTAAACCAGTCCCATCCGACCTGATCCGTCCCGAGTTCGGTCGACCCGAATTCATGGTCCATCCAGGTGAGACCAGTCACTTCGAACTGTTCGCCGTCGATCGTCAGGCTGCCCGTTGTCGCAAGTCTGGTAAACGAATAGTAGTGAGAGGCTTGACTGACATCTTTCCCCTTTCGGCTGATACCTGCTGCGCCGTGGGTGACGAGAGGCTTAGCCGGTTGGAGTGTGAGGGCGAGCGAATGGGTGTCGTCATGGGCGACCACGGTATGGGATCCGGTCGAGTCCGTGGCAGCCTCCGCACGCCAATCATCGATCCAGACGCGAAGCCGCGACTCGTCGGCACCGGCCTTCCCCAACCCTTCTCGACTGAACTTTTCCGAGAAATGAAATCGCTTCCCGGTGATGTCGGTCACAGCGAAATGGGCCAGATACAGGTGGCTGATCGACCATTTGGACGGCAGAGTTTTGATGTCGTCAGGCGGCACCCCTCGACGGAAGAAGGTCAATTCAAAGCCAAATGCTCGTCCGTTTTTCGACCGCAGATGGCCTGTGTAGTACCACCACTCGGTTCGATAGCGAGCATGCGATCCATGGTCTCTGGGAAACTCGTACCGATAGCCGGCGGTCGCCGGTTGAAAAGGTACGGAAGCCGGACTTGCGGCGAGTGCCATCGACACAGTCACGCTCAGCAAGACAGGGACTACCATGAGGATCCGTCTCCAGGCTGTCAGGCGCTGTCTTGCATCGTCAGCTACTTGTAAGTGGATCACGTACCCTGAGCCCTCCCGTTGTATCGGTTATACCACGCGTCCAACCCATGAACCAATCGACTGTCTCAGAGCGATGTTTTGTATTTCGCCATGACTCGTCACCGAGCAAACGGCGTTGACAATTTTCACACGTGTCAGCTATCGTGAGCCATGCAGGCTGATCATGAGCGGGGGCCGTCTGATCGGAGTTCGTCCAAATATGTCGAACCGTTTCCGATTCCCGATCGCCTTCCGGTGTTTCCGTTACCCAATGTCGTCTTTTTTCCCAGAACGTACCTGCCGCTCCACATTTTTGAACCACGCTATCGCCAGATGATCGCTGATGTGACAATGGGTGGTCAATGTATTGCCATGGCGCTTCTGAAAGAAGGGTGGGAGCCGGACTACTATGGGAATCCGGCAATCTATCCCGCACTCTGCATCGGACGGATCGTGAGTGTGCAACCCTTGCCGGACGGGCGCTCCAATATCTTGTTGCAAGGGCTCGAACGGTGCGAGATTTCCGAAGAACACTTCGACAAGCCTTATCGCGAAGCGACGATTCAGGTTACGCCCATGTGCTCCAACGAGGGACTGGCCAAAGGCGTTCGGCGAGCGCTGGTCGATGTGCTTGGGCGGTACCTTCAGGCGAGAGAAGATAGTGCGGCATGGCAAGGGTTTTTTCGCGAAGAAGTCAGTGATGAAGTCTTGGTCAATACTCTCTCAACCTATTTGGACTGTACCCCCTTGGAAAAACAATTTTTACTGGAAGCGGACGGGCTCCACCAACGAGCTCGTCGATTGAACGATCTGGTTCAATTCATGCTCCACGAACCTCACGGCATAAAGGGCTTGGACTAAATGGATCGGACCATCGCAATCGACGTCAGCCATCTGAGCAAAACCTATGACAGCTATAAGGCTGTCGATGACCTCTCGTTCCAGGTCTACGCAGGAGAGATTTTTGGCCTACTGGGACCGAACGGCGCAGGCAAGAGCACCACGCTTCGCACCCTCATCACGTTGCTGCACCCGACATCGGGCACGGCGACGGTCATGGGGTGCGATACGGTGCGCGATGCCGACAAGGTTCGGACCCTCATTGGGTACGTGCCTCAAGAACGCGCGATCGACCGATTCCTCACCGGACGTGAACACTTACAACTGCTGGGCGCGCTCTATCATCTGACGAAAGAAGAAGCGGCCAAACGCATCGCCGAACTGCTCACACTGGTCGAGCTGGAGGCCCATGCGGACCGGCCGGCCAAGACCTATTCCGGTGGGATGAAACGCAAGCTCGATATCGCCTGCGGATTGCTGCCTGACCCCAAAGTCTTGTTTCTCGACGAGCCCACACTCGGCCTCGACGTACAAAGCCGTCTCCGGATTTGGGAGTACGTTCGAATGCTCAAAGCCCGTGGGATGACGATTGTGATGACGACCAACTATCTGGATGAAGCCGATCAACTCTGCGATCGACTCGCGATTATCGACGGGGGCAAGATCAAAACGCTGGGTTCACCGGTCGAGCTCAAAATTGCCCTCGGTGGGGACATTGTGTCCCTGACCTTGAAAGAGACCGACCGAATTCATTCGTTAGAGTCCGAGCTCAAAGATCGGCCTGCGATCAAGGCCGTGCGGGCAACCACCAAGGGTTTGGATATCAGAGTGGAATCTCCTGAAAAAGCATTGCCCACCATTCTCGAATCGGCCAATCGATTAGGTTGTAACATCGAGTTTATTCAATATAAC
>SWDG01000025.1:574241-605869 GCA_005116965.1 Nitrospira sp.
CTAACCATCTACGATCCTGCTCGGTCCGTGCGACACGTCAGGGCTCATCGTCTACCAGGATGCTGAAAAAGTCTCCCAGCGGCGTTCTCACATCGCTCAGAGGCTCAACGTACCGAAGCGTACGCCTCGCCTCTTCGTTCGCTGAGGCCTTGCTGGACAGCCTTTTTGAGCATCAGCCGATTTTCCCCGGAGCCTACTAGAGTCGAATCGTCAGCAAGTCCTTCCCCTTCCAGATCTTGCCGTTATACTGCTCCGCTGCTTGGCCTCTCACGTCATATCGATCCGCAATCGGATAGAAGTGCGAGAGGACAAGTTGGCCCACCCCAGCCTCCTTCGCCACCTGACCACACTGTCCAGCGTGCAGATGGGCAGGGCCAGGCTTGTTTGCAGGAAATGAACAATCGAGCACGGCCAAGTTGGCATCAGTGCACAGTCGGATAAGTGCATCACAATATTGCGTATCTCCGGAATACACGATCGCCTTCCCCCGGTACTCGATCCGATAGCCGACGGACGAGAGGTCTGGTACGTGAACGACTGGTTTGGGCACGATACGAGTCTCCCCGATCATGAACGGCTTGCTAGATACCTCACGGAAGGTCACGCGGAATGGGGCTGAGTCAAAACTTGGGAAACTGCGCATGATCGACCGCAAGAGACGGATCGTGCCCTTCGGGCCAATCACCGTCATGTCGGGACGATGGCCTCCTCCATACTTGGCATAGATCACCGCGTCGAAAAAGAAGGTGATGAAATCAGAAAAATGATCGGCGTGAAAATGGGAGAACAGGATGTGCCTGATCTGGTGTCGATTCACCCCAGTTGTGATCAGGTTCATCAAGGTGCGGGGGCCAAAATCGAGGAGGATGTTCTGGTCTGTACGCACCAGGTAGCCAGCAGCGGCACGCGTAGGATGCACATTAGTCCCGGAGCCAAGAATGGTCAGACGCATAGGTCAGGGCTACCTCACAACAAGCTATCAAGGATGGCTTGCGCGTCAGCGAGGTCTGGGTTGGCACCATGCTTCCCAAACCTGGAATGGACCGAGCTAAGCGTACGTTGAGCCATATCGAGTTTATTCTGTTTTTTCAACAGCCTTGCCAGACTTGTTGCAGCACGGAGTTCCAACATCATCGCATGCTGGCTCTGAGCGATCTCCATGGCCTCCATAAAACACTGCTCCGCTGCAGCGATGAGTTGGTCGGATTGCACGAGGAAGAGCTCGCCTTTCAGCCGAAAGAGTTCCGCATGCCAACAGGTTTCTCCCTGAGAGTGAACCAGCGCGAGAGCTTCTTCCAGCACCCCCAACCCTTCGTCGATACGACGTTTCCGCAGATACACTTCCGCGAGCAATGCCAACATATGGGTACTGTTAAGGGACGCTTTGGCTGCTCGCAATGCTGACAGCCCATCCAGGACACTTCCGAGACCTTCCCCCTTTCCCAGTTCGTCCATCGCCCAACCTTGGAAGAATGTCGCGTATGCCAAGAGCACCTCAAATGAATGTTTTTTTGAGAGAGTAATGCCTTCCTCGGCGAGACTCAAGGTTCGACCTGCGTCGCGAAGAATGGAATAGACCCAAGGAGCTGTCGCGAAGGCAAATGCAAGCGTGAAGGGGTGTCCCAGTTTCCGCGCGATCCCAATGGCTTCTTGCACCAGCCCTTCGACCTGATCGACCTCCCCGGAAATCAATAGTGTCCTCGCAGTCATGATTCTCGCGACGATGCCAGGCTCCTGAGTATACGGCAAGACATGTGGGCGCTGTTTCTCGGGAGTATGTGTCGCGAGACCAATGGCAGCCTTCGCAGTAGAAAAATTGGTCTTGGCCTCAATCAATCGACCACGGAACGAATTAGTTATCCCCATAGCTGTATGTGCCCGAATCAGGAACTCCGGATTTCTCTGGCGCTGAGCCCACGAGAAGATATCATCGGCTAGAACGCCAGCCGTGGCGAGCGGCCCTCTGACCAGATGGAAGACCCATAAACCCCACATGGCGAAAAAGTAATGCTCAGGGTTGTTGCTGCCCTGTGACAACTCCTTCACCCTGCGATAATTACGCTCAGCTTCGTCGGATGCATATCCTTTGAGACTGACGATAACGGGGCCTCGGGCGACGAGAAGATCCGACTCCAATGCAAGATGCTCCGAATCTTGTGGTACGCGTGCCAACAATGCTAATGCTTTGTCGAAATGATGCAGCGCTTCGATATGAGCTGAGCGCGCTGCATCTCGCTGAGCCGCCACAAACCAATACTTGATGGCAGGACGAATCGATTCCGCCTGTTCATGGTGATAAGCAAGAAGCTCCGGTTCTCTCGCTGTCCGCTCGGCAAATTTACTCTCGAGCGTTTGTGCGATGCGTACATGAAGCGTGCGCCGAGAGGCCTTGGGCAGGATGCCGTAGGCTGCATCCTGGATCAGGGCATGCCGAAACACGTATTTAGCAACAGGGCTCTCCCCCTCCTGCATGATAAGCCCTGATGCACAGAGCACCTGGAGGGCCTGCTCCAATTCAGGTTCGGCGACATCGACCAGTTCACGGAGCAGCTCATAGGTAAACTCCCGCCCAAGCGCGGCACCGATTTGAGCCATTTCTTTGGCAAGACCAAGCCGGTCGATCCGTTCGGTCAGCAGGGCCTGCAGCGAGTCCGGAATAGGGAAATCTTTGAGCGCGGTCTTCAAGCGAAAGACATGCGGCTCCTCGATTAGTAATCCGGACTTGATCACACTGTCCGTGAGCTCTTCGACATAGAGCGGGACGCCCTCGGTCTTGGCCAGAATCATCTGCTCAACCTCGAGTGGGAGAGTCTTTCCTCTTGTCGCAGAGACGAGGAGCTCGGCGCTCTCTCGACGAGAGAGTCGACTCAGTGTCAGGAACATCACCTGATTCAACTCTGACCACGTCGGGTTAAAGTCCGGACGAGCCGTGATCACAAGCAAGGCCGGCATTTGATGGAGACCAGCGATGACGCGTGTCAGAAACTCCAAAGTCGTCGGATCAATCCAATGGACATCCTCCACAATACACAGGGTTGGGCACCGATCCGCCTGGTTCTGCAAGAGTTGCACGAGCGCATCGAGCATCAGTTCTTTGCGCTTGTCGGGTGAGAGCATGACGGGCGTGCGCTGATCACCACTCGGAATAGAGAGGAGATCCCCGAGAGCCGACACCGTAGTGGGATCATGCAGGCCGTTGGCAACGGTGAATGCCTTGAGTTTCTGCAGCTGCACAGTGGGACCGTCCTCACTGGTCACGCCAATGGCCCGTCGAAGATAATTGATCACGGGATAGAGCGCGGTCTTGGCATGATGCGGTGAACATTGCAATTGGATCGTGTGATGACGTTCCTCCCTCAGCTGCTCACGGAAACGCCAGGCCAGCTTAGATTTTCCAATGCCAGCCTCTCCGGACACGAACACCACCCGCCCTTCACCCTCAATGGCCTCACGCCAGCGGCTGAGCAACAGTGCAATTTCGCTTTCTCGACCAATAAAGTGGGCTCGCCGACCTGAGCGATGCGATTCGAATCGACTGACCGAAACGTTCCTTCCGACGACCTGCCAAGCGTGAACCGGAAGGTCGAATCCTTTGAGCGCAACGGCACCGCAGTCCGCAAACTCAAACTCGTTGCCCACGAGGAGTCTCGTGGTCGCGTCAACGACCACTTGATTGGGCGCCGCCAGCGACTGGAGCCGTGCGGCGAGATTCGGCGTTTCCCCGAACACCGACCGTTCTCGAGCGGTGTCGGTTCCGATGAGTTCGCCCACGAGCACGTGACCGGTCGCAATCCCGATTCGAACAGCAATGTCCTGGTCCTGCCGCCCATCACGGGGAAGGGCCTTCACCAGCTCCAGCACGGCCAGTCCGGCATGAACCGCCCGCTCGGCATCGTGCTCCTGGGCATGAGGGTAGCCAAAATAGGCCAACAAGCCGTCCCCCATGTATTTTGCGATATAGCCGTGGCCTCGACTGATCGCGTGGCTACAGGCGTCCAAGAACTGCCGGATGATCGGTTGAACCTCTTCAGGATCCAATCGACTGGCCAGCGCAGTGGACCCAACCAGGTCACAAAACATGACTGTCAGTTGGCGCCGCTCAGCTTGTGCTCGACTGGAGGAGGCTGGAGGTAATGGGTGAGCGGCTGGAATCGCTTGAACAGTGGTATGATCGCCCTCTCCCTGTTGTACCAGTTGGGCGATAGCGCGCCGGAGCTTTTTCCGATGACCCAGCAGCACCCCTAACGACGTCAGGTCTTCATCCGTCAGTTCAGGCAACACGTCCCACGTGATGGCGTTCTGCTCAAACGCCGCTCGGTAGTGATCGAGGCCGAGGCCTTTGAGCCATGCTGAGACACGATCATTCATAGGGGCGTTGCCACGCAGGCGATGGTCAATGCCGCATCGTCATCCATGACGGCAGCCCGCGTACGCGCTGTAGATGATTGTCCATAATGACTATGAACCTCACCGACGACGATCAATGGCCGAGTATGACCAAGGCCTTAAGAGTCTGTCAATTATGGCGCTGATGCACTCACCCATCACCACGCACCGTCGATTCGTTGACGACGAATCGATCGTGCCCGTATGATCGCTTACCCATGATCAAGGCACCGCATTCCGAAAAGGGGCAGCTCACTCCTGCTCTGCTCGTCCTGTTTGTCATCCTGATCATCGCTGGAGTGTGGATCTGGAAACGACTCTCGCCGGACACGCAAGACTACCTCGTTGATCAGACTGTGCCGATGGCTGCGATCGGCATCGTGACTGTCCTCCTTCTTTTCATTCCGATCAATGCCCTTCGTCGACGCCGAGCCAAGTCGAAGGAACGAACCCGCCTCCTGGCATTGTTTGAACGAGCAACGGGACAGGAAAAGAGACTGGATCTGGCGTTTGCCTTGCTGGAGAACAATGACTACCGGATTGATGGACTCGATTCGGCCCTTCCGGCCCTGAGGGAGCTCTTTGTCACGACCCTACAACGAGCGCTGGGCGATAAGCAGCATCGCATCCGAGGCATGGCAGCAAGCCACCTCGGCGCGTTGCAAGATCGGTCCGTGATCCTGCTGCTCGTGAAGGCTCTGGAAGATGATCATGCCTATGTGCGGTCCTGCGCCGCTTTAGGACTTGGACGACTCCGAGCCACCGAAGCACGCGAACGGTTGAAGACGGCCATGGAGCATGACTGGGACCAAACCGTCCGAAGCCGCGCCAGGGAAGCACTGGAGCGGCTGCGAGAATAGAAACCATCCCCTCCGGTGCCACATCAAGCGACAGCCGCAGCGGTTCTTGTTCAACACCACCCATCACAACGCCTCCTGATCGTCTGTCGTTCACCTCAGAAATCTCCTCCCTTTTCACCTTTCCCTTTTTCCGTCTCACTTTTTACTTCTTACTTTTCACCTCTCCCCTTTCACTTCCCTTTTCGCCCGTATCTTTTTCGATTGTTCACTTATCTTTTTCGATAAGTCCTTCGTGAGCGGTTGGGAACGGATCCGCGAAGAATCACGCGCTCGAATCATCGCATCCTATTGACGTGACGATTGATTTCGCACGCATCCCGCAGTCAGCCCATGGTGAATCCAGCGTGGCACCGATGTTGCCATACATGTCTGCAACTGGCTGCTGGAGATCACCTGAATCAAAGCAGTTCCTCAGTCGCCACTCAACCCGGGATGCTGTCGGCCAAGAGGATCGGGATTCAGGTGGAACAGAGAATGCCTGGTTCGATCTCGGCGAGGCGAACAAAGTCGCTGGGACCCGCTCGCTCGCTATCGTCAAGCCAGGCGATAAGGTGGCGTTTCTTCAAACCAAGTCGATACATGGCCCGAATGGCGTGAATGGCCCGTCTCGCGTGGAGAGTTTCCACACCGTCACAAGTCTGATTTGGCCAGCTGATGCGACGCCGGCGGAGCGCATCGATCAGGACAAAGCGAACAAGGACGACCATGAAGTCACCTTGAACGCCAAGGGGCTCTATGTGTTCGTGTGCAAGCTACATCCTTATATGTTGGCTGGTGTGATCGTTGATGATCCCGATACGAAAACTGCAGCAGGGGGAGCAGCCCTTGATATAGGTGACAACCTCCATCTCTTTGGCGTCACCCATACGGCCGACGTGAGACAAGCGGCAGACGCCACCAAGGCGTTTCCCAGCAACTCAAACCTTGGACTCAGGTTGTTACGTGCATTCTTCGTGGTCACCAACCCGACGAACTGGAAGGACTACACCAAGGTGGGACAAGCATATAAGCCGTCCTATCCCCCAGTAGCCGTTAAAGTCAATCCAGTCGGTGCCCTTCCACTTCCCAATGGGATTGTTCCTGATTTGAATGCGGCCCTGCAGGGTGCATTTGATGGTGAGCCTATCCCCGCTGTGAAGAATCCAACTATCGACGGAATCGGCGAAGTGTGGGTAGACACCCAATATGAGGTAAGCCAGACAAAAGGAGCGGCCTATCCCAGCACCGCAACCGTGGTCGATGTGGAAGGTACGGACAAATGGACGGTGAAGCGCAATATCGCGCTGCCGGCTCAAAAGATGAATAACGCCCATAACCTCTGGGCCAGCCATGATCAGAAGCAAGTCTACAATACCGAGTGGCACGGCAAGAGTCTGTACGTCCATAACCGTGAGGACGGCGCACTCCTACAGGAAATCGAACTCGGCAACGACCCCGCTCACGTGATGACCAGAGTCAATAACGAGCAGGTCCACGTGGGACTGAACGGAGAAGATTCGGTGGTTGAACTGAACAAGGCCGCCAATGGGAGTCTGACCATTAATCGACGAATTCTGGTGCAAACCCCGGGTGACAAGCAGGCCCAGCCCCACGCCCATTGGATGAGTCATGACGGTAATTCAATGGTGACCCCGAACTCCAACACGAATGATTCCACATTCTGGGATTTCATCACGGACAAGATCAAAGCCAAACCGGCGACTGGCACCTTGCCGATCGCCTCGGGCATCAACCCAGATTCGACGAAATACTACGTCTCCAACTATTTGGGGCACAGCATCTCCGTCATCGACATGGCAACAGGGAATAACATCAACAATATCAATCTGCTCCAAAACTACAATCCGGTGACTGGAGCGGTGGGTGGAAACGGTGCCATCGGTGGGCTGCCGATCCAAACGCCGGTCAGCCCAGATGGAAAATTCGTGATCACCGGGAACACCTTGACCGCGACGATCACGATCATTGACACCGCTGCGGATGGGGGGAAAGGCGCCCTCGTCAAGAGTATCGCCTGCGATCCAGGCTGTCATGGCGTGAACTTCGGTGCCAAGAAGGGTGGCGGATATTACGCCTATGTCACCAGCAAATTCTCCAACCGGTTGATCGTGTTGGATTACGATCCAAACAACGACGGCAAGGTTGATGATGCTGTCATTGCCGGTTGGGTCGTGCTGGCCGACGATACTGCGCCAAACGATGACCCCATCGCAGCAAACGCCGGCATGGGTGGACAGGGCCTGTTGCCTGTGCCCAATGTTTACAATGGATGGGTGCAGAAGCTCCCGTCTGGTGAAGGTGCCAATAGCTTCTGTGGCCAACTGACAGCCGCGCAACGGAGTCCGTTCGCGGGTACCGTCATCACTCCTTGCGCACCATAAAAGTTTGTTCAGGCTGCCCGAATAATCCTGGTGCCTAACATAGCTGTCTAGCTAAGGGCCCGGTGCGATGGTGCTCAACCACCGCACCGGGCCTGCTCATGACGCCACCTCGCTGCTACCCCGTTGGCGTGCATCATAGACACTGCCGCATGGCCTGCCCTCCCCTATGACCACCTGAAGGCTTTGGCTAGTACACGATGCTTGTTCCGCACCACCCGTCGCAACTCCGCTGATCGTCTGTCGTTCACCCCAGAAATCTTCATACTTCCTACTTTTCCGTTCTCACCTTTCACTCCTCTCTTTTCCCTTTTTACTTATCACCTTTCCCTCCCCCTTCCGCCCGTATCCTTTTCGATAGGTCGCTTATCTTTTTGGATAGGTCCGGCGCGAGCCGCTGGGCACGAATTGGCGAGAGATCACAGCCGCGCATGCTCATATCGTATTGAAGCGATGGATGATTTCGCCCGCAGCAGACCGTCGACTCTATTGCGGCACCGATGTTGCCATAGACAGCTGCATCGGGCTGCAGGAGACCACCTGAATCGAAGCCGCTCCTCGGGAGTCACTCACTCTGGGATGAGGTCAGTCAGGAGGAGCAGGACTGATGTGAAACAGAGAAGGCTGGAATGAACCAGGGGGGAGCAGCAGGCAAGAAAGCCGATCCCCCTCAACCAAAACGAACAACCATGACCGGGATGATCCGGTCATGAACAGACACAAAGGAGACGACCATGGCGATCATCAATGGAACAGCTTTCAATGACAGACTGAACGGAACGGCGGGAGACGATACCATCTCTGGGTTTGGGGGAGACGACATCCTTAACGGACTCGATGGCAATGACGATTTGTTTGGTGGGGATGGAGTCGATATCTTGAATGGCGGGGCTGGTAACGACGTGCTGCGTGGAGAGGCTGGAGCCGATGCGCTGTATGGCGATAGTGGCCACGACTTCCTGATCGGTGGGGTCGGCGACGATTCCCTATACGGCGGGACTGGAAACGACGACCTCGACGGTGGCAACGGTAATGACTTTCACGACGGTGGCGACGGTAACGACACTTTAGGCGGTTCGTCAGGGGCCGATATTCTCCTCGGCGGTAACGGCAACGATACATATTACGTGGATGCGGACGACGTGGTGGATGAGATCTCCAACGATGCGTTGGGCGGCGTGGACCTCGTGATTGCGGATGTGAACTATACCTTGGGTTTCGGGCTTGAGCATCTCATACTGGCTAGAACCCCTGCCCTCAACGGCACGGGCAACGCACTGCACAATACCATCACCGGGAACAGCGTCAACAACGTGCTCTCCGGTCTAGATGGCGATGACGTGCTCTCCGGTAGAGCAGGCAACGACACGCTCAACGGCGGAGCTGGGGTGGACCACATGGACGGCGGAGACGGCAGCGACACCTATGTCGTCGACCATCCGCTGGATGTGGTCATCGACTTGGGTCCCACCAGTGACATCGATACCGTTCAGAGCAGCATCGGCTATACCCTTGGCGGGACCATCGAGCGCCTGACCTTGACCGAGACCGGGACGTTCGCGATCAATGGCACGGGCAATGCGCAAAACAATGTGATTACCGGCAACGGATACACGAACGTCCTTTTTGGTCTCCAGGGTGACGATCAGCTCTTCGGCAGGGCCGGGACGGACACCCTGATCGGCGGTTTTGGCAACGACCTGCTGAATGGCGGGACCGGAGCCGACAGCATGAACGGGGGCGATGGGAACGACACCTATGTCGTGGACCATGTCAGTGATGTGGCAGCAGAGAGCTTCGCGGAAGATGGGGTGGATACCGTTCAAGCCTCAGTGACCCACACGCTGAACCAGGCGATTGAACATCTCACGCTGACGGGCTCCTCGGCCATCAACGGCACGGGGAACGCCCTGAACAATACGCTCACCGGCAACAGTGCCAACAACATCCTCTCGGGCCTGAATGGCAACGATCGGCTGACTGGTGGAGCAGGCAACGATACATTGCTGGGCGGCAACGGCAACGACGTGCTCACGGGCGGTAGCGGGCGCGATCAACTCAATGGAGGCGCGGGAAGCGATCGCTTTGATTACAACGCGGTGAGCGAGAGTCCGACTAGCACGGGCCGCGATGTCATCACCGGATTTGCCGGAGCCGGGACGGCACTCGGGGACCAGATTGATCTGAGAGATATCGATGCCAATGTCTCAGTGGCCGGCAACCAAGCCTTTACCTGGAAAGGCGCCACGCCTGGCGGGGCCGGCACGCTCTGGTATACCGGCGGCGTGCTGTACGGCAACGTCGATGGGGATGCGACCCCGGAATTCCAGATTCAGCTGGTCGGCAGCCCGGCACTCTCTGTCGGAGGAACCGGGACTGACATCTTGCTGTAAGCCATGCACTTCTCTGTCGGGCGCCCGACGAAGGGCGCCCGACAACAGGCGAGCCACGGATCGAGCAGAGATCGAGGTCATTACCAGGCCCCGGAAAAGCTATTGCGCTGACGCAGCCTGGTAGACCCCGGTTTGGCCCGACCTTCCTTACGAAATGTTCAACTGCTTGCACAGACGGGAGAGATAGGTCGGCTGAAGCTGTAATGCAAACGCCGCCTTGGTTTTGCTGCCGCCAGATTGCACGATCGCCTCCAGCACGCGCTGACGTTTGAACTCTTCCACCGACTGATGAAACGGCAGGTCCATCAGCGTGGCCGTCCCATGCTCACCAGGCTCTCCGTGTTCGAGGGAAAGATCGTCCACCGTGATCACGTCATCATGTGCCAACACCACGGCGCGCTCGATGATATTCGCCAGCTCACGCACATTGCCGGGCCAGGCGTATTGCTGGACCGCTTTCAGCGCCTTCGGGTGGATCCCCATCCGAGGTCGCTTCATCTCTTTCGCATAACGTGCGACGAAGAACGTGGCCAGCGCCGGGATGTCTTCCCTCCGCTCCCGAAGGGGGGGAATCGTCAGGCTGATCACGTTCAGCCGGAAATAGAGATCGTTCCGAAATCGTCCCTCGGCAATCGCCCTGTTCAAATCTTGGTTGGTCGCGGCAATTACACGGATGTCGACCTTGATCGGCTGCGTCCCCCCCACCCGATCAAACTCGCGATCTTGTAACACCCGAAGCAATTTCGCCTGTAAGGCAGGCTTCATGTCACCGATTTCGTCGAGAAATATGGTCCCGCCCTGCGCGATCTCTAACAGCCCTTTCTTCCGTTGATGGGCTCCCGTGAACGCCCCCTTTTCATGCCCGAAGAGTTCGCTCTCGAGCAGGTGGTCCGACAGCGCCGCGCAATTGACCGCGACGAATGGTTTGGCGGCGCGTGGACTCCAATTGTGAATCGACCGGGCCAAAATTTCTTTCCCGACGCCGCTCTCTCCGAGGAGGAGGACGGTGCTGTCGCTCTGCGCCGCCCGCTTCGACATCTCCATGACTCGCTGCATCGCCGGGCTTTCGACGATGAAGGTGCGGTACCGTTCCTCCAACGAACCTTTCAGCATCTCGCGTTCGTCCTGCATCGAGGCCACCAGATTCGCGTTTCTCACTGCCACGGCGGCATAGGAACTGAAGACCGTCAACAGCTCCAGGTCGGCCTGGTCAAATTGTTTCGTCTTGGCCGTATTCAGCGTTTCCAGCACCCCGACGACCTGGTGGCGGTCGATGAGCGGCACAGCCAGCACCGACCGGGTCTCAAACCCTGTCGCACGATCCACCGCGGCGGCAAAGCGCGGATCGTGCTGAGCGTCGTTCACGATCAACCCCTTCTGATGTTTGGCGACCCAGCCGGCGATTCCTTCACCCATCTTCAATCGCAGCTCTTTCACCTCACCGCTCACGGGTCCTGTCGCCACTTTGAGCACTAACTGTTCTCCCGTTGGATCGACAAGAAACAGACTGCTGGCTTCACAGGCCAGCAATTCTCCGGCGGAGTTGACGATGAGGTTCAAGAGCGCAGATAGATCAATCGACGAGGTGAGCAACCGACTCACGGAGAGCAGCGCGGCCAGTTGTTCCCGAGTGGGCTGGAAGGATGAATCAAGCATCGAGAGTAGTGCGTCGTTATTGCGAAATCATCAAAATTCAGGCTCATCCTATGCCATGGGCTTGGAGGGAGTAAATAGGGTCTCTAGGGTATGGGGCTGGATTTGTGTCTAGCTTATACCCACTCAATCACAGCAATTTCAGGTCGGCAGTTCCATCGAAAGGGAAGAAAGGACCACCCCAACCCTCGGTTGACATACAGCCTATGCCGACCGGATTCGTGCCAGCCTGCCACGCGGCCATTACAGCCAGGAGGAAGCCAGAAGGTGGGGATGCCCGGCACCCGCCATTGCCCGCCATGGCTGTGTCCGCAGAGGATCAAGTCAATGGCATGATGATCTTCCACATAGTCGAGGATGTTGGGGGCATGGGCGAGCAACAAGGTAAAGCGTGACTCGGCGCGAGGCGGGACACATCTAAGATCCGCACGATGAAGCGATGGGTCATCGACGCCGACAATCGCGAGTTCCCCCTTTCCCGTTGACACGATGGCGCTTTGATTCACCAGCAGCGTGATCTTGTGTCGATCGGCCAGTTCGGCATATTGTGCCACCGGTACACCGCTATAGTGATCATGATTGCCCAACGTCATGTAGATGGGGGCTATGGCGCGTAGCTGTTCGAGGAATCGAAAGAGATGAGGGAGTCCTTCGGGAACGTTGAGCAGATCCCCGGTGATAAAAATCCAGTCTGGACGGAGCTTGTCCACGGTCTGTACGATGCGCTCGTGCCGCAGACAATACCGGTCAATATGCAGGTCCGTAATATGGACAGCACGACCAGCCAGGACACCATGCACCTGCGTGTACCGCGTCACCTCATGCTCTGCAAGGCCGAATTCCCAGTCGGGAATGAGGCTGAATAGTCGGTAGAGGGGATGGCCGAGACAGTAGCCAATAGAGGCTCGCGCGCGATCAGGCCATGACACCATTCGTCGCCGGCTCATTCCGCAACCTGTCTATGGCCTGATCGCTTCCACATGGACGGGAAAAGTATACCATGGGATTATGTTTCACCAGATTTGACAACACAATTGCGCTGACAATAATCAGCCCAACGAAGGAATACCTGTGATGCAACCAATGGACCCCTTCCTCACCAGCAACGTGCCTGGAATCGGTGGACAAATCCGCGCCGTGCCCGAAGACTTTCAAGTCGATGAACGGCCGCTCTACCTGCCGTGCGGGGAAGGTGAACATCTGTACATCACGATCACCAAGCGAGGCCTCTCCACGCCGGATCTTGTTCGCCGACTTTCCTCTACATTGGGCGTGAAGGCTCAGGCCATCGGCGTGGCAGGATTAAAAGATTCACGAGCCGTCACCACTCAAATGGTGTCGCTGCAAGGAGTCACACCGGAACAGGTATCTGGCCTCAAGACCGATGACACGCTCTTGAGTCTTCAGATCCTCGGGCGCCATCGTAACCGGTTACGAACCGGCCATCACTCTGGCAATCACTTCCGTTTAGTCATCCGTAATGTTGCCGATCACGCGGCTGAAACCGTACCGGCCGTTCTTCAACACCTGAGCACACGCGGCGTGCCCAACTACTTTGGTCCTCAGCGTCAAGGCAAGCGGGGCGATAACTACGAGGTGGGGGCCGCGCTCCTGCATGATGCCCGTCGGCGCGAAAAGATGAATCGTGCCCAGCGCATCTGGTATCTCAACACCTATCAATCGTTTCTGTTCAATCAGATCCTGGCTCGGCGCATCACTCAGATTGATCGTCTGTTCGTCGGCGACTGGGCGACAAAACTGGAAAACGGCGCGTGTTTTCAGGTTGAAGATGCCGAGAAAGAACAGCCGCGCGCAGATCGATTTGAGATCAGCCCGACGGGCATCCTCTTCGGCTCGCGGGTGTCCTGGGCAAGTGGCGAACCAGGCAGCATCGAAGAAGCCGTCATTGCCGAAACAGGTACAACCAAGGAAGCTCTTGTCGCCGCCGCCAAGGCTTGTGGATTTCGTGGCGAGCGCAGAGCGCTTCGCATCCCCCTCACTGAACTTGAATGGTCCCTCAGCGGTGATGTTCTTACCCTATCTTTCAGCCTCCCTCCCGGCGCCTACGCCACGAGCGTACTCCGAGAACTGATGAAAATATCCCCCACAAACGCTTAGTTCCTCTCATTTTCTTTCCCCTGCCATAGCGGGTGGTACTATATGGTCACATCCACGGAGGACGGCTGTGAACCACTACCAAGAACGCGTGTGCCTTCAAGGACACATCATCGACTCTCTCGTGCTCGCTAAGGTGCTCGATCTCATACTAATGATGGGGGGAACCTTCGACCTGGAGGACGTGCACATCGGTAAGACCAGAGAGGAACCGTCTCATGCTCGTATCCGGATCCAAACTGCTTCAAGAACGCTCCTAGACGACATTTTGAAGGCGATTCAACCACACGGCGCCTCGATCGAACGTGAGGCCGACTGCCGTACCGACGGTGCACCCGCAGATGGAGTGTTACCTGATGACTTCTATGCCACGACACACCTCCCCACCCAGATCCGGCTTAACGGTCAATGGCTGGACGTCGATCGAATCGAAATGGATCTCGCGATCGCGGTCAATGAGGCGGGCTCCGTCGCCCAGGCCGTGCCAATGGGCGAAGTTCGTCGTGGGGATCAAATCGTGATTGGTCGAGAGGGGGTGCGTGTCATTCCCCTCCAGCGGCCACGCGAACGAGATGTCTTTGGATTCATGGAGTCTCAGGTCTCGGCTGAACGGCCCCATGCTCATATCATCGCCGACGTCGCGACTCGAATGCGTCAAATGAGAGAGCAACACAGAGAGGGGCAGAGCGACTCACAGGTCTTGCTGGCCGGTGGACCAGCCATCATTCATGCCGGTGGGCGAGAGGCGCTGACCTGGCTGATCGAACAGAGGTTTATTCATATCCTGTTTTGTGGGAATGCGCTGGCTGCACATGACATGGAAGCTGATCTGTTCGGCACGTCACTCGGCTACGGGCTGACAGCAGGGCGCGCAGTCCCGCATGGCCATGAGCATCATTTGCGAACCATCAACCGGATTCGAGCCATCGGTGGGATTGAAGCGGCGGTCACGTCGGGAATGATCAAGCAGGGAATCATGGCAGCCTGTGTCCGCCAAAGCGTCCCGGTGGTCATGTCCGGAACGATTCGTGACGATGGGCCCTTGCCCGGAGTGATCACGGATTCCGTTCTGGCACAACGCGCGATGCGCGCCTTGATCCCCGGCGTTGGGCTGGCTCTTCTTGTCGCCTCGACGCTCCACTCCGTGGCGACGGGCAATCTTCTGCCGGCAACCGTTCCCACTGTCTGTGTCGACGTAAACCCGTCGGTCCCGACCAAGCTGGCCGACCGGGGGAGCTTTCAGGCGGTCGGCCTCGTCATGGATGCAGCATCGTTTCTGTCGGAACTTGCCAGGCTGTTGGGGAAGTCGACATGAGCCGCCTCCTCGTCTGTCCCCCGGATTTTTTTGGGATTGAGTATGAGATCAATCCCTGGATGCGGCGTACCAATCGCGTAGATCACGGAATGGCGATGCGACAATGGCATGAATTGATGCGAGTACTCGAAAAGGACGTGGGCGTCGTGCTTGAACAAATGACTCCCATTCCTGGGTTGCCCGACCTCGTATTTACGGCCAATGCCGGCATCGTGGTGGGACGAACCGCCGTCGTGAGTCGCTTCCGGTACCCTGAGCGTCAGCCTGAAGAGGCTCATTTCGAAGAGTGGTTCCGTAAGCAGGGCTATGACGTGGTCACAGTAGAACAAGAGCTGTATTTTGAGGGAGCAGGCGATCTCCTGGGTTTTTCAGAATACTGGTTCGGTGGCTATCGACAACGATCGGATATCCGCGTCTTCCCGATCCTGAGTGAGCGTTTTCACCGAGAAATCATTCCCCTCGAACTTGTCGACAGCCGCTTTTATCATCTGGATACCTGCCTCTGTTCCTTGAGCGGCGGCGATCTCCTCTATTTCCCTGCTGCCTTTGATCGCTATGGCCAGGCAGCGATTGCAGAACGGATTCCTGACAAGCTGCGTCTTGCCGTTCCGGAAGATGAAGCTCTACAATTCGCCTGCAATGCCGTCTGTGTCGGGAAACATGTCGTTCTCCCTACAGGATGTCCCACTACGCAAGCCTGGCTCCGTATGCGAGGATATGAAACCCACCAGGTTCAGCTCGATGAGTTCATGAAGTCCGGTGGGTCGGCCAAGTGTCTCACACTCGCCTTGGACTGAGAAACGTCATTGGCCAATCGATGAACGGACACGAATTTATTCTGATCAATGACAAAGGACTATTGACCAATCACTTTTTTCTGAACAGAAACGCACCATACATGCCGGCAATTGCGATCGTGACGAGTTCAATCGTCAGAAGCATTCGGCTTACGACGGCCTCAGACGCGGGGGGAGAGAGGATGAAATACAGACCGAGAAACTCAGGGGTCTGCGTCGGTGGTGTCTCCCATGGAGGGAACAGGACGGCCAGGATCAGCACGACGACCATTCCGTAGAGTACCGCGAGATTGAGTTGATCTGGTGCCGAAGTGCTAGGGGGTTGAGTAGCCGACCGACTATCCGATCGATCGGCGAGCCGCCGACCGCATTGGATACAGAAACGGTTGATCTCCGGTTGTGACCGGCTGCAGGCAGGACAGACTTGCATCCTTGCGCATTCCCTGTATACCACCTACATACATGGAACTGTCCCAAAGATGCCAGAGGGAAAGCTGAAACTCTAGAAGTGGTAATTGACTCCGAAGGAAAAGATGATCGGATTATAGATGGCTGTAAATCCAAAGGCTCCTGCGGCGTTGGCGTCAAAATTCAAAGTCGTGTAGTTATATTTGACTTCTCCGAATCCCGAGATGTGTCGTGTGAAAAAGTATTCGCCACCGAGCTTGACGTTCAGACCTACTCTGGTTGAACTCTGCGTCCCTTCAAATCCTGATACTATGGTTTTGACTCGGGCCATAAATATTCCCGGACCAATCCCAACATAGGGTTGAAACCTTGTCTTGTGATACCGCAACATGAGATTTAACGGAGCAACCGTAATAACTCGAAAAAGATCGCCCGAAAGACCACTTGTTGTATCCCCGCCAGGTATCTGACCGACGCCGTTCAAGATCGATCCCGGAATAAAGCTGAATCTTGTCGATTGTTGCTCAATGTGAGGAGTCGTATAGTAGCCTTCCAGTTCCAGACCAAGCCATGGCACTTGCGGAAAGTAATACCCGATTTTCCCGCCTAGTACTGGGGAGCTGGCCAAATCACGACCTGACATCGACCCGGGAGGAGTGAGCGTGGATCCTGGAGGACCACCAAGATCGGTCAGATCGACTCTGGTCAGCTTGTTGTTGTCGCCGAAAAATGTGGTTCCGATTTGGCCTCCAACGTACATTTCTGAATAGGCAGTCGGTACGGTCAGAACCGATGTCAGCGACGCGTGCAACAACGTCGCAGTGAAGATCCATTTGTAAACCCACGCAGGACATCGTTGTTTCATGAGAACCACTCCGGATTGCCCAGCTCCAACTCTCTCGGGTACTGGATGATCGCAAAGTCCGTTCTTAGACGCGCACAAGAAGATTCAGCAAACTACATGCCACCCACAGTCGCATCTTCGTTGGAGAATAGGGCATGAGTGACACGCCGTATGTGTCTACTCCATTCATTGACAGGCTCTTGAGGGCCTTCCTATAATTCGCCACTCCTGAATGAGTGGATGATGATTTTGCCATGAGGCTGAATCGCGTATGTCGACCACGATCAACAAGCTCGGTGTTATTGGAGCCGGAGCCTGGGGCACAGCCTTGGCGAAACATCTGGCCGAGAAGGGTCTTGAGGTTCGTCTCTGGGCCTATGAACACGTCGTCGTCAACGCCATCAACACCTCTCATGAAAATTCTGTCTTCCTGAAAGGCGTCCCGCTTCCATCAAATTTAACGGCCACTTCCTCACTGGTTGAAGCCGTACATGGCTGTGATGGGGTTCTGTTTGCCGTTCCTTCACACAGAACCCGATCCGTGCTGCATCAGTTGGCACCCTACATCTCAGAGCCCCTCCCGTTCGTGTGCGCAACCAAAGGCATAGAAGAAACCACGGCCAAATTGATGACCCAGGTCATGGAAGACGAGTTGTCGCCGTCCATGCACCGCTCCCTCATGGTGCTGTCTGGGCCCAGTTTCGCTGCTGAATTCAGCATTGGAAAGCCCACGGCCCTGTGTCTGGCTGGCTCCGATGAACAACTCGTGCGGCAGTTTCAACGTGCGTTGATGACGTCTGTATTTCGTGTGTACGCCGATACTGATGTCATCGGGGTCCAACTCGGCGGAGCCCTAAAAAATGTCATGGCACTAGCTGCCGGTGTGATCGATGGTCTGAACCTCGGACTCAATGCCCGCGCGGCGCTCATGACTCGAGGCCTGGCTGAAATCATCAGGCTCGGCGCTGCAATGGGAGCCGATCCGCGCACGTTTTATGGACTGTCCGGGGTCGGCGATCTGGTCCTGACCTGTACAGGCACACTCAGCCGAAACCATTCGGTAGGTGTTCGCCTCGGCCAGGGTGAAAAGTTGGAGACGATATTGGCAAGTATGAAGGCTGTCGCTGAAGGCGTTCGGACGGCACGTGCCGCATTAACCTTGGCCCGGCGCCATCAGGTCGATATGCCGATCATACAAGAAATCCATTCCGTCCTGTATGACGATAAATCTTGTAGGAAGGCCGTGACTGATTTGATGGAGCGGGATGCAAAATCAGAGAAGGGGTGGACATGAATCCGGAAGGACTCGAACGGCTGTTGCAGCAAGTCCGTCAAGGCAATGCCACGGTGGAACAGGCACTTCAGCGCCTGCGGTCACTACCTTTTGAGGATCTAGGCTTTGCCTCACTCGATCATCATCGGTCGTTACGACAAGGGTTCCCCGAGGTCGTCTTGTGTGAAGGGAAAACCACCGCGCAGATCATCGCCATTGCTCGGGCGCTCATCAAGAAACAGGGCCCGTTTCTTGCCACTCGTGCCGACCCATCGGTTGGGCGAGCCATTCGCCGCCTGGATCGGCGAGCACAGTACTATCCCGATGCACGCCTTGTGGCGATTCGCGCTCCCAAGCAGAAACAACATGGGCATATACTCGTGGTGACCGCGGGAACGGCGGACGTGCCCGTGGCGGAAGAAGCTCGGGTGACGGCGGAAGTGATGGGAAGCCACGTCGAGCGACTGTACGATGTCGGGGTTGCGGGTATCCATCGACTGCTTGGAAAGAGAGATCGGCTGTTCGATGCGAAGGTCGTGATCGTCGCGGCTGGCATGGACGGTGTCCTGCCAAGCGTGGTGGGAGGGTTGGTCCACTGCCCAGTTATTGCCGTGCCAACCAGCCGAGGCTATGGTGCGAGCTTCGGGGGGGTCGCTGCGCTGCTGACGATGCTCAATTCCTGCGCGGCGGGTGTGGGCGTGATGAATATCGACAACGGATTCGGCGCGGCCTGCCTCGCACATCGGATCAATATGTTGGGAGTAGAGAAATAGGCGCGGGAGAAACGAATGAGCCTCTATTTCACTTCCAGGAGGCCTCGCTTCGGCCAGGCGACCATCACAGTGCGTAACCCCTTTTCTCCATTGGCCAACAACTTTGTCCGCACTTCATACGAATAGATGCCCACCCCGGCGAGTTGCTTTCGGTGATCCTGGCCATCCCACGCAAGTTCGACGGAGACCTTCGATCGTCCTGTCTCCCCATCCACGGCTGGAGAGACTTGAATGGGCTGTCGATACGTGAGAAACCGAAGTGAGCTCTTCGACGGAGAACTAATGAGCGAGGTCACCTCCAAAATCGTGGATCCATCCACTTCTTTCGGAAGCTGGACTGTAACGGAAAACTGAAGAGGCCCGTTGCCCAGAGCATATGGTGTCGGGGCAATGTTAAGGCCGACAATTTTGAGCTGAGGCTCGGGCCTGGGAACGCGGGGCGGCTTCACTTTCGAGAGGCTCTCTGCTGGGAATACGGCCATCAGAGAAGCACACAGGGTGAGCAACCCGAGCAGAAACCTCGTACGATGGAGATGACGTGACGTCTTCAACGAAAACCCTGACCCCATGCTTTCCTGAACGAGCGCGGCGCGTCCACCACGATGCCACTTGACCGTATTCTTAGGGGGATAACATAGCATCCCTGGGCTGTCAACGAAGCGTCGAGAATGAACCAGCGATTGCCGTTCGTCCACGCCTTCGGTAAGATGTCCGGTCATTTTGCGCATCGTATGTGAGGAACTGAATGGGTCGTCATTTGCATTTCGATTGTTTCTCCGGAGTCAGTGGAGATATGGTCCTGGGCGCACTGGTGAGCGCCGGGCTCTCGTGGACAAGCTTAGTTGACGGCCTCAAACGCCTCAAGCTCCGCGGCTACCGCCTGCAAAAGCGCGAAGTGCATCGTGGCGCACTCCCGGCAATCAAGGTCGACGTGATCGTTCAACAGGGATTTCAACGGCCGCTGACCCTCTCCCGCATTCGAAAGATCCTTGCCGACAGCACGTTGCCAGGCCCGGTCAAGGAACGTAGCCAGTCGGTCTTTGATCGACTGGCTGAAGCCGAAGGAGTGGCGCATGGGGTCGATCCAAAAGATGTTCACTTTCATGAAGTCGGGGTGGTGGATTCGTTTATCGACGTTGTCGGTGGCGTGCTGGGGTGCTATCTCTTGAACGCCACCCGAGTCACCGCGTCTCCGATCAATGTTGGGGCCGGGTCGATTCAAACCTCACACGGACTCTTACCGGTTCCAGGTCCTGCGGTGGCGGCGCTCGCAAGGGGAGTTCCGATCTACGCCGACGGTCCGCGCTGTGAGCTTGCCACCCCCACCGGGGTGGCGCTGCTTCGGACATTGGCGTCTGAATTCGGCCCTCTGCCGACGATGAGGAGTATGGCCGTGGGCTACGGGGCCGGCGACCACGATCCAGACGGGTGGCCTAATGTCTTGCGCCTATTTGTGGAAGAAGAGCCCACGTCGGCGGCCAATCAGACCGAGCGAATGATACAGATTGAGACGAATCTTGACGACCTCAGTCCACAGACCTACGAATACATCATGGAACAGCTCTTTCAGGTCGGTGCTATTGATGTCGTGCTGGCTCCCGTCGTCATGAAGAAAAGCCGGCCAGGAATCCTGCTGAGCTGCCTAGCCACTGAAGACCGGACAGATGCCGTGATCGAGGTCCTCTTCCAGGAAACGACCACGCTCGGAGTGCGACTTCATGAGGTACGTCGACGGGTCCTCACCCGGCGATTCGTCCCCGTCACGACGCAAGGCGGAGTCGTTCGCATGAAAGTTGCGGAGGTCGGCGCCGGATGGGAAAAAGCAGCTCCCGAATATGAGGACTGTAAAGCCATTGCGCAACGAACCGGCCACCCCCTCAAAACGGTTATGGAGGAAGCGCTGATGGCCTATCGACAAGGACGCAAGAAGACGAGAATCACAACGGCGCGAGGCCGAGCATGACCGTGCTTTACTACGTGCTCCTCTTTCTCGTTTCCGTTGCGGTCACACTTGGTGGTTGCGCGCTCTTTACGAACGCCATTGAATGGCTGGGCAAGCGGCGGGGTATCTCCGAGGGTGCCGTCGGCAGTGTCTTTGCCGCTATCGGCACGACCCTGCCTGAAACCTCGATCCCGATCATTGCGATTTTCTTCGGCGATAGCCCTGAAGAGGTTGAGGTTGGCTTAGGCGCGATCTTGGGCGCGCCGTTCATGCTCAGCACACTGGTGCTGCCCATTCTGGCCATTCTTCTGCTGCTCTATGCCCGGGCTGGCAAGCGGACTGCCAAATTTCATCTCAACTATCGTGAAGTGCTAACAGACCTTACGTTTTTTATGATCGGCTATTTTATCGCTCTGGGATGTACCTTCGTGCCCTCCAAACTGATTCACTTCATCGCAGCCGGTGTATTGGTCTGTTTGTATATTTACTACATGAAACTCAAATTCGCACCGGCTGATGGGGAAGAAGGGGGTGAGTTGGAACCACTGATTTTCGACAAGCACGCAGCCACGCCGTCCTATGCGATGATTGGATTTCAAGCCTTCTTGGGGTTAGGGGGATTGATATTAGGCGCCCATTTGTTTGTCATGGCTGCAGAATCGATGGCTGGCTTGTTCGCCATGTCGCCGTTGATTTTAGCGCTCCTCATCGCGCCGCTCGCCACCGAGCTACCCGAGATGTCCAATAGCTTTCTCTGGCTCTATCGCAAGAAAGACCGGCTCGCCGTGGCTAATGTGACAGGCGCCATGGTCTTTCAAGGCACCTTCCCGGTTGCGCTGGGGTTGATCGGAACCGAGTGGGTGATCGCGCCATCGGCATTGACCACAATGATCTTAGCCGTGCAAGCGGTAGGACTCTGCCTCCTGCAAATTCTGATCGGAGGCCAGTGGCGACCGTGGCTGCTCGCCGCCGGGGCTGTGTTCTATATCGGCTATACCGTGCATCTCTATGTCAACTAAGTCACGATCACCTCGCACCGATTCCTCATCTCCCCAACTCCCCTTGCTGGGAATCACGATGGGAGACCCGGCTGGCATCGGCCCGGAAGTTATCGCCAAGGCGCTGGCAGGCGCTCACTTGCGCACGGTCTGTCGATCGGTCGTCATCGGATCGCTTCCCGTCATGGCGCAAACGGTGAAGGCGCTGAAGCTCAAGCTGAACGTACTCCAAGTTCGTGACCATGAATCGATGGTGACGCGTAGAGGAACGGTCGCAGTGCTGGATCCACTGGAGACACCGCTGCGAACGTTCAAGCCAGGGATTGCCGCGGCGGAGACCGGAGCCGCTTCAGTCGCCTTTATCAAAAAAGCTGTTGAGTTGGCGCAGATCGGCTGTATCGAAGGCATGGTGACGGCACCCATCAACAAAGAAGCCATCAATATGGCCGGCTGCCGGCACCCAGGCCATACCGAGTTGTTGGCCAATCTCACCCACGCGAACGAATCAGGCATGATGATCGTGGGTGGACCGTTACGCATTATGTTCGTCACGACACATGTCGCGATCAGGAATCTCCCGGCGCTGCTGACGCAAGCCAAGATTGAAAAGGCGATCCGCTTGGCTCAATTGGCGCTGACGACACTGTTTGGCATCAAGCGCCCCAGGATAGGAGTGGCTGCCCTCAATCCCCATGCCGGTGAGCATGGACTGTTCGGCGATGAAGAAGCTCGAATCATCCTCCCGGCATCACGTGCCACCCAACAACAGGGCATTCTAGCAAGTGATCCCTTGCCGGCTGATACGCTGTTTGGGAAAGCTGCGAAAGGGGCATTTGACGGCGTCGTCGCCCTCTACCACGATCAGGGTCTCATTCCCCTGAAGCTGGTCGCCTTCGGCACCTGCGTTAATCTCACCGTGGGCTTGCCTATCATCGGCACCTCAGTGGATCATGGAACCGCGTTTGATATTGTCGGGAAAGGCGTCGCTGATCCCGGAAGCCTGATTGAGGCTATCAAACTGGCTGCCAGGATCGCTCAGAATAGAATGGCGGCGACACCGACCAAGAAGGGACGGACCAAACGTGTCGCTTGATATTTCAAAGGGCCTTGCCGTGGTTCGGCATCAGATTGACGAATTGGAGACACTTGAGAAACAGACCCTTCAAGACCTGAACACCGTCGCCGGGACGGAACGAATAGCAAAATGGAAAGCCCGCACAGTCGCGCTTCTCACCAATTCCGTAGGCGATCGGGAAGGACAAGTCTTCGCGAACGTCGAACCAGGGCCATCGTTTACTCATGATTTGGTTGAAGAGTTCACGGATCTTGTGGAGTGCTATCGCACGCCCCTGAGCCTATTGGCCAAGCAATTGGCCCAGGCTCCACCAACTCGGGGTTGAGGGTGGACTCCTCTCTTCCCCCTGCCGCGATCAAACGCCTTGGGCAGAACTTTCTCATCGACCCCAACATTGTTCGCAAAATCGTCGCGCTGGCTGAACTCACCCCGACTCATACCGCGTTGGAAATCGGGCCAGGCCGAGGCATCCTCACCGAAGCGCTGTGTCGTGCGAGTGGCCACGTGACGGCGATCGAAGTCGATCCTCGGCTCCATGCGTTCCTAACTGAACGACAACCCCAGTTCACAAATCTCGCGCTCGTCCTCGACGATGCGATGACCTACCCGGTCGAGCAGCTTCCGATCGGCACCATTGTCGTCGCCAATCTCCCATATTATTTGTCCACTCCCCTCCTCTTCCGGCTGCTCGATCAGCGCGACCGTTTCCCTCGCATGGTGCTGATGCTGCAAAATGAGGTGGCTGATCGGCTCGTGGCCAAGCCCGGAAGTTCTGGCTACGGTGTCCTGTCTGTCATGGCACAGTATGCGGCAGAGATCACGAAAGCGTTCCGGGTCTCTGCGCAATGCTTCAGACCACGCCCGGAAGTCGGCTCTGCCGTGGTTCTGCTAAAGACCAAGCATCAGAGAGCGCTGAACCAGGAGGAAGAGCCACAATTTACAGCACTGGTGAAAGCTGCCTTCGCCCACCGCCGCAAGACACTCATCAATTCGCTGAAAGATCAGGGATATGATCAGAAGCTGGTAGCAGCTGCGTTGGAAGCGCTTGCACTCTCTCCTTCTCTCCGTGCGGAAATCCTTTCCATCGAGCAGTTTATCGAACTGACTCGCCGCATTTATGGACTAGGCTTCTCGCCCCTCTATCATTAAGAGCCGGAGACAGGCGAGAACCGAATGGCTCTGAGAGCTTACTCCACCCAAGTCAACGCTGGCAGGAAAGAGGCCCACATTGTGTAGGCGCATCACGCTACATGGCACGCATGTGGATTTTGAACATGACGCGGCGGCTCTTATCGCGATCTGGGTGTCCAGCATCGTTGCGCAGGAGGTCCTGCTTTCCACGCCCGTTCGCTGTGGCTTTCTGCAAGAAGCACTCGTAGGCCCAGGGAAGCTTCTCGCGGATTACTTCCAAGCTTTTGGCCAGTACTGCAAAAGAGCGTTCCTGACTGAGTCTCAGATTGCGTATATCGTCACCCAGATCATCGGTATATCCCTCGATCACAAAGGCTTCTACTTCTTGCTCTCCAGGCTTGCAGACGAGTGCGGCGTAGTGCGGCATGGTCTCGGACAAGAAGATCTCGGCCGTCGGGAGCAACGTGCTTTTCCCAAACTCAAAGTTCATCGCCGTATCCGGCACCGTAATCGTGTGGGTACTCGGCATTTTGGTTTCCAGTGTTGGATGAGGTGGATCGATTCTCGGTGTGCTGTCCGTTGGAGTGCCACGGCTCTTGGCCGAATTGGAATTTCCATTTTCAACGCGAGTCATAGAGGCTACGAGCAAGAGAATGAAGATAACGGCGAGCGAGGTCATAAGATCGGCAACCCCACTCGTCACCACCGCTGAGTTGTCACGCGAGTCTTGTGTAAAGCTCGACTTCATCCCTTTCGCTCTCTCCGTGCTGTGTCAGTCGTTGCTGTAGGAGTGCTTCTGAGACCCTGCAACATCGTTTCGATTTCGCTTTGAGACAGCTGCACCGGGGAGGCGTGCTCCTTAATCGAGCGGGTGAGGTTTTGAATGGCTTCCAGTATGGGATTCATCATGGGTCGTAACGCCCGCTGAACCTCGTGACCAATCTCCGCTGGCAAATCATCAAACTTCATCGCTATATGATTGGATTGTAGCGCCGTGATCGCCTGCACGGCTGTGTTCAGCGCTGCGACGGTGGATCCGAGGCGCTGCTGCACGACCTCAACAAGTTGATGCGCAGTGTCGTTTCGAATGGGAGTGGCGATGGGCGCCGGAGATCCGTTCGACGATGGGCCCCCCTGAGAATGTTGGTCCGTAGCCCTCTGCGGAAACATTTCGTCCAGGAGGGAGATGCACTCCCGGTGTCGGTTGTCCAACCGATGCCAGAAAGAATGTTCGAGGAGGGTGAATGCATTGGCGCATGCCAAGCCGACAATGGATGTCACAAACTTTCCTGAGAGGCCGTTAATCAGTCCTTGGATGCCATCGATCTCCGACCCGTTCGCATGGAGCTTACTGAGGCCGATTAAGATGGCGAGGAAGGTGAACATTAATCCCATGCCCGTCATGAAAGCGGGCAGCTGCCGGTAAAATCGGACGTTGAGATGGGCGGCGCAGAGAGATTCGAACGAGAAAAACTCACTTGCGGAGCGCTGACTATGGACGGTCGGCTCAAGAAACCAGGCGGATTGCTCAACCGCGAGGGTCTTGCGGTATGAAAACCAGTCTCTGGTAAAATCCTGTTCCAACCGTACCGCACGATCCAATGTATGCAGATCGTCAAGATCGCGTCGCGTTTCTGACGACACATCAAGACGCGCTTGTTTTTTTGCCAAAGCCGGAATAACCAGCCAATCTTTGGACACCTGTTGCCGTGCCAGCACCAGAGGCGCGACGGACAAGTGAAAGCGCCCAAGCGTCCCTTGGATTTGTAACAAACCCCTGAGGAGCACCGCGCTATGCCAAAGACACAGGGCCAAGATCCCTACAGCACCGATCCAGCTCAGCACGGGGCTCTGAAGCCCGCCGACAACCGTGACATCGCGAGTGAGCCATTCCCAAAGAGCGGTGAACGAATCCATGTCATCCATCAGGCAAACCTCACTGGGGCTCTACGCACCATTCTCAGTAGGAGCAAACCCGATTGTCTCCCTCAACTTCTGTGCCAGAGAGAGATGCGAGAAATGGCCTCATATCGCTGCACGATTGGGATAACGCCAGAGCAAGAGGGAAGTTCTTGCCGAGAGGGCGGCAAGTTCTGTAGGGCTCACGGAGGCACAATTGCCGCGACAAAACTCTCCGTTGCTTTTGAGGTGTGAGAACTTGGTGTATGCTCAATCCGTGGTTGACAACTGGGAAGAGGACACGTTATGCACTTCGTCCGAATCGGAAACCGAGCGTTCAACCTGGATCTGATCTCTCACTGTGAGGTGCAGATTTGGCATGATACCGTCTCGGTCAAGATCTATATGACAGGAGCCGCCAATAATACTCCAGTGGTCCTGAACGAGGAGGACGCAAAGCAGTTGTGGAAATACATCGAGTATGTCGCAGAGAAGCCGGTCTAATTCGGTCGGTATTCAACGGCTATTCCCTTTCACCCTCTCGCTGAACTGTTCAAGCGCACTGTATTGTGAGTCGATTGAAGAAGGCGATTCGTGTTAGGGTTTGAGGTGTTGAAGCCAGTGTGTGCGTAGACAAACCCGCTGAACGGGGAGGGCGATTCAAATGAATCGAAAGAGAGTGCTTGGTCGACTTACGGGTATTGTGTGTGTGCTGCTCTCGGTAACAGGATGTGCAAGCGAATTCTCCGTTCTCAGCGCATCGGGTGAACCCATCTTGATTGCTCGTCGAGGTGATTCGCCGAGCGAATGCACGGAAAAAGTGAAAGACGACGCCGCCCGTATGGGTGTCACCTTGCGATATATTCATATCCGTGGCAGCGCCGTTGGCCGTTCGTTGCTATGGCCCTTCGAATCGGGATATGCCTGTGAGGCTGGGATCGGCCCAGAGCAGGGCCCAATCGGCACGTATCCGAGCAATCTCCGCAGCCTTTCCCGGGGTTCGTGATGAAACCTTTCGAGGATGGCCCTACTGTTCTCATTTGCCTAAGAGTGATGTAACTCATTCGAAATGCCCAGACTCGTAGTGGGTCTGGACCCGATAAGATTCCACCGGTCTCCCAAGTTCTCGCTGGCGAGAGTCTCATGGGCCAACCGGCCCACCGAGATTCCATCTCTCGTAAACAGCCAAAGAGCTATACCCGCAAGCGGAATTATTTCCTCCCAGTCGAAGCACGCTCCTCATGGTATTCCGCCCTCTGTTTCCTCCATACGTGGCGTACATCCAAGATACTGACCAGACCGTTGCGGTGCAGGCACTCTGACGAGGGCTCAAGCATGTAAGCACTTCCTGGATTTGCTTGTTGATTCAGTGTCTTAAGCTATACTTAGTACGTGTGTGAATCAGTGGTTGGGAGGAGGGTAGCAAAAAGCTCAGGCCTGGAGCGCGATGATCAAGATCCTATTAGTCGAAGACAACGACGTTGATGCACGCCTGACTCAAGATATTCTGGCAGAATGGGGCATGGAAGAATTCGAGATCATCCATGTGACCCGCCTGAGCGACGCTGTCACCCGCCTAGCGCGCATACGTTTTGATGCCGTCCTTCTCGACCTGTCACTCCCGGACGGTTATGGCCTCTCAACCGTGCGTCAAATGCAAGCCGCGAATCCGACGATTGCCATCATCGTGCTCAGCGGGCTCAATGATCAAACGCTCGCGCTACAGGCTCTCCAGAATGGAGCCCAGGATTACCTCGTCAAGGGACAAGGGCCGTCGGAGCTGTTGGCTCGCTCAATTCGCTATGCCATCGAACGAAAGCGGGCTGAAGAGCGGCTGACCTACCTGGCCCAATATGATCAGCTGACGGGCCTTGTGAACCGCACGTTGTTTCGTGATCGCCTTATCCAAGCTATGGCCCGCAGCAAACGGCTCCAACAGCCTCTCGGCCTCATGCTACTCGACCTTGATCACTTCAAGCCGGTGAACGATACCATGGGTCACAGTGTTGGTGATCAGCTTTTGAAGGCCGTCGCTGAGCGACTGCAAGAGTGTGTCCGCGAAGTAGACTCCGTCGCCCGTATGGGAGGAGATGAATTTACCATTATCCTGGAAGGCCTGACGTGCGAAGAGGATATCACGTTGGTCGCCCAGCGAATCACCAAGCGATTGGCAGAGCCCTTCCACCTTGGGGAACACAGAGCGTTAATTGGCGTCAGTATCGGGATTACCGTCTACCCAACCGATGATCACGAAGTTGATGAGCTCTTGAAGCATGCCGACGCCGCAATGTATCGAGCCAAACAACAAGGGGGAGGTTCTTTTCAATTTCACATTCCCGATGCTTCGTCTTCCTCTACCTGCTTCAGTTAACGATCATCTATCGTTGGCAACTCCTGACTGCTCTTATCGACCGATCTGAGCAAGAGGTTGATCAGAGATTGAATACACACCGATCCCATTCGGTTCGAGTCGATTCATCGTCGGAAGCACCGATGGAACAGGGTTGGGATGGGAATCGGGTGTCAGGAGGATGCCCCAGTGCTGATTGTTCCGACACACATTGTCCACAATCAGCCCTTCGGCGTGCTGGAACATGAGGATGCCGCTGAGCATGTTGTCTTCACACAGATTCCGCACCAGTTCCGGACGGCTGCCAGAATCTCGGACCGCAATGCCAAAATGGTGATTCTCGACACAGCGATTATCCGCCACTCGCGGTTGAGCACCGGCAAACACAAAAATACCCGATTCCCGATTGCGGCACACTTCGTTGTCGGTGAAGGCGACACGACATTCGGGTCCATACAACACCACGCCCGACAAAATCCCTTCCATCGCTCGGCACTGCGTGATGATGCATGTGGAGTTGAGTATATTCAGCGCTGAATGCTGGTCGCTGCCGACATAGCGAAACGTGATGCCGGTAATCCACCCTTCCGGTACCTCTTGAAGATACAGCGGCCCGCTGCGGCGGCAGAAGATTTGGACGCGATCTCGTCCGGCACCGACAAGCCGTATCGGCCGTTGGGTGACGACAAGCTTATCCTCATAGATCCCAGGACGGACATAGACCTGATCCGATTCAGCGACATCCTTCAGCGCGGCACTTGGAGTTGGATAACAGCGCTGATCAGTAGGATCGACAATCAAGGTTCGTCCGCCCAGGGGGTTGGTCGGAATGGGCTCTTCACTCACGATGTTCTCCTCGGAAAGGTTTGTCACGTTCTTACGGCCTTGACGGGACATGGAGCCCCTTTGAATACTGAATGAGACAAGTCAAGGACTCGAACCACATTGTACAAAACTGTGTCTTCATTAACACGCCCCTGGAAAACTATCACAACGATTGGCTGCTGCGATTATGCAAGATCCTGTTTTTAAAACGTTTCGGATTCGTGAATGGGAGGAGCCCTGGCATACTGATTGCGTGCCTAAGCCACTCGACTGCCGTTTCAACAGATGGAGGCCTGTTATGCTCCAGAAATGTCTCGGAATTCTCATCCTCCTATTCATGTTCTTCTCGGTGGGCCAGTCCCTAGCTGCTCCTACTCAACGGCAGGATACGACCCGCCGATTATATGATCGCGTCATGGATGAATTTAAGCACCGCGACTACAAAGCAGCCATGGCAGGCTTCCAACTCTTCATCGAACTGCATAGCGAATCCGCCTTAGCCGCCAATGCGCAATATTGGATCGGGGAATGTCAATATCGGATGGGACGATATCGAGATGCGCTCAAGTCGTTCAATGAGGTCGTGTCAAATTACCCACTCAGCCCTAAGTTGGCAGCTTCCACGCTGAAGCTCGGCCAGACGTACACCAAATTACGAGATCATGAGACGGCACGACTGATGTTTGACCGGGTGGTGGGCCAATACCCGGATAGCGCTGAAGCAGAACTCGCTCGCAAGGCCATCGAGGCTACGGCAACCGCCGAAGACTCGACGAATCAATCGCCGTAGGCATCCTCGTGTTCGATTGATGCAACTCGTCACTCCTCTGCAGTGATCCCCAATCGAGTGGTCAGATCAGGCAGCGTGTGGCTTTTCTTTGGCTGCAACGTTGTCAGCCTGATTCCCGCTGCGTTCAGCACCGACTCGATGACCTGCTGGCGTTCGGCCTGATGCAGTGGTGAAGATTCACGCTCGATCTGGACGACATGTTCGACGCGACATGACCCAGGATGGACCAAGACAAAATCGACTCGTTTCAGTGCAATCTCTCGGAGAAGATCTGAACGCACTGTTCCCTCCGCCTCGACCTCGACGAAGGACCAGAGCGGCACCTGACTAAAGACAAGGTAGCGCTCTTGGACAGCCATTTGGAGGAGGCTATACAACGCGATTTCTTCTTCTTCGAGTAATCGGGTAGGCCCGATGGTCACGCCGGAAGGAATGGCAAATGGTGTTGTCCGCTTCTTTCCCCGTCGTGTCTTCCTCAGATAACGCCAAAGCATGATAATCCCCATAATGACGGTACCGACCAGAAGAAGTCTCATTTCTTTTTGCTTCCGCCTTTGCGTGATCGTACCCGCTCATACCACTGTGGGCCGCTTGGGACGATGCAACCTAATATCCTTGGAGATGCCGCCCCCGTAACCGAGGGGACGTTTCCGCACTGTTCCATAATGGTCTGATACGCGAGAACGGCAAACGCCACCGATTCCAGCGCTTTACTGTCCCAGCCATGAGCCTCAAAGGATGTGACCGGCACTGGAGCAAAGATATCCGTTAAATGTCCCATGATCGCCCGGTTCCGGACACCGCCCCCTCCGACAATCACGTCATCGATTCCCCCCTTGATCCACCGTCTGGCCGTCCCGACCGCTTCAGCAGTCCACCGGCTACAGGTGGCCAGAAGATCTTCATCCGATAACCGACGCGTGTGTTGCCAATTGAGCAATTCGTCCAGCATCTTTGTGCCGAACGCTTCGCGACCGGTCGATTTTGGCGGCGCCTGAGAGAGATAGGGATGAGCGAGAAGTTTGGCTAATAGTCTCGAATCGACCTGGCCTTTTGCCGCCAATCGCCCCTCACGGTCCATCGAGGCCCGACCATTCGTGATACGAGACATGAGCCCATCGAGCACCATATTTGCCGGGCCCGTATCAAATGCGGCGAGTTCCGCCGCGCCTGAGCCCTTGGGAAGATAGGTCACGTTGCTGATGCCGCCAAGATTCACGATCAGCCGCGCGCGGCGCGGATGCCGAAACAGCAGCGCGTGGACCCCCGGGGTCAACGGCGCTCCCTGTCCGCCAGCCGCGATATCGCGTGGCCGAAAATTAGCCACCGTGGTAATCCCGGTGCGCTCGGCAATGACGGCTGGCTCAGCGATTTGCAGTGTCGACCGTATGGCGCCGACACCGGTATCTTTGATGCCATGCGG
>SWDG01000025.1:605969-623684 GCA_005116965.1 Nitrospira sp.
TAAACCGGACACTTCTCGTGCTACAAAAACCGGACAGATGATGTGCTAGCTACACGCCCTCATGGCGTCGTTGACACCGTCAGACGCGGATGGTACCGTCCCCGCCGATGTTTCTTCTGACTCAAGTGCGCAAGCTATCTTCTTTCTTGCTCCTCGCCCTGCTAGCTGGTTTCCTTCCACCTCTTGGCACCGTGACGGAAGCTCGCGACCCGATTCCGATTGTGGTCACCATTCCTGTTCTGAAGGATTTGGCAGAGCAGGTCGGTGGCCCCCATGTACGAGTCACATCGTTGTTGAGCGGCTATGAAAATGAGCATACCTATTCACCCAAACCCACCGATCTGATCGCAGTCCGGAAGGCCAGACTGTTATTGGAGATCGGCATGGGACTTGAGGTATGGGTTTCATCGCTGGTGAAGAACGCGGGTGGCCCATCGTTACGTGTGATTACGACCTCTCACGGCGTCGAGCTGATTCACGACGATACCGATGCACACGAAGGGACACATCACGACGGGAAAGCCGGGAATCCGCATGTCTGGCTGGACCCTGAAAATGTCACCATCATGCTGCGCCATATCACCGACGCTCTCATTGAAGTGGACCCAAGTCATACAACGGAATTCCGAACCAATCAAGCGGCCTATCTTCAACGGCTCGGTCAGGTGCAACAGGAACTCTCCGCGCGTATCCAGCGGCTCTCCGACCGGCGATTCATTGCCCATCATCCAGCGTGGCCCTATTTGGCAAAGCGATTCAGCCTCGACATTGTTGGCACGATCCACATGCAGTCCGGCACAGAACCCTCCGCCCTTCATTTGCAAGCGCTCATCCAGAAGATGAGACGGGACCATATCAAGGTGATCGTATCCGAGATTCAACTCAGTCAGCGACTTCCGGAGCTACTGGCGAGGGAAACCAAGGCCCACGTCGTCGTCTTGACCACGATGCCAGGCGGTTTGGAGGGAACGGCGACCTACCTCGACATGCTTCGCTATAATGTGCTCCAATTGGCCCGCGCATTAGAAACGACCTCGTAGCCTTGCTCAGACGACCCTCGGAAGGAGCTTCGGATTCCGTGTCAGATCCCCGCGAGCCAATCATCCGTTTTGACCATGCCTCCTTCGGGTTTCCCGGGCTCATCGCCCTCAAAGACATTTCGTTGGCTATCTACGAGGGCGAGTTCATTGGAATCATCGGCCCAAATGGATCAGGCAAGACGACGTTGTGTCGTGCCGTACTGGGGCTTCTTGCCCCCGTGGAAGGACATCTTCATATCTTCGACTGTGCCTGCGACGAACTCCGCTGCCACCATCGCGCGAAAATCGGCTATCTCCCGCAGAAAGGGGTCGTCGATCGGAATTTTCCGGTGACGGTCCTTGAAACAGTAATGATGGGTCGTTACGGAGCGCTGGGCCTGTTCAAGCGTCCAGGGAGAAAAGATCGTGACATCGCGCAGCAAGCCCTGGCTCAGGTGGGAATGGATTCTCACAAGGATCATTCCCTTGGGCAACTATCCGGTGGTCAACAACAGCGCGTTTTTATTGCGAGAGCCCTGGCACAACAGCCCAAGGTCCTCATATTGGATGAGCCGACAACCGGTCTGGATATTACCGCTCAACATAATGTCATCGAGCTCGTGCAACAGCTGCATGATGAACTCAAATTGACCATCCTTTTGATTACCCACGACATTAATATGATCCGCTCACGGGTCGATCGATTGGTTCTTCTCAAAACCAGACTCTTCGCCGCCGCCCCTCCCGCAGAAGTCCTCAAGCCGGAGATTCTTCACCAGGTCTATGGCAAAGACCTGGTAATTACAGAGAAAGATCTCGTCATCGTCGAAGACTACCACCATCACCATTAGGAATGGACTTCAGACAATGCTCGACCTCCTCGCCTATGATTTCATGCAGCGTTCCCTCCTCGCCGCCGCGATGGTGGGTGGGCTCTGCTCCGTCATCGGCGTATTCGTCGTCCTGCGCGGACTGGCGTTCGTGGGAGCCGGGACGTCGCATGCCGCATTTGCGGGCGTGACACTCGGCTACTTGATGGGATGGCCTCCCCTGTTGCTGGCCATTGTGTTTGGTCTTGCCACGGTTTGGATTACAGGTTGGGTTGAAGAACGGGGCAGGATGAAGCTGGATGTCTCCATTGGCATTCTCTATACCACGACAATGGCACTGGGTATTCTCTTCATTGGGTTGATGAAAAGCTACAATGCCGAGGTGTACGGCTACTTATTTGGCAGCGTGCTATCGGTCACACCTGAGGAACTAAGCGTCATCGGAGCGTTGACCGTCCTCGTCTTGGGCCTCCTCCTCCTGTTTTCAAAAGAACTCTATTTTATCGCGTTCGACCAAGAGATGGCTGAAGCCTCCGGAGTCCCTGCACGCCAAATCTTTTTCCTCCTCCTGACGTTGGTCGCCTTGACAGTGGTGGTCTCACTGAAAACCGTCGGAGCGATCTTGGTCTTTGCCATGATCCTGATTCCGGCGTCGACCGCTTACCAACTCACGCATAGCCTTGCAACACTGACTCTGTATTCCGCAACAATCGGGATATTCACCTCGATTACTGGTGTCTTGATTTCCGCGTTTTGGGATGTGCCCTCAGGGCCGGCCATCGTCCTCTTAGCCACCACCATATTTTTCATCGCAGTCTTCTTCTCGCCAAAACGCGAGCGGCGGATACGGCTCGTGCATTCCCACTAACGTATGCTGGGAGCGACCGAGGTCCATCGCCGACAGCTAAGTCTGATGTCGATATTGTACCGGAGAAAAAGTCCCCCGCCTTTCCAAGCGGGGGACTTTACATGACGCCTTCGAGTAGTTAGGTTGGCAAGGCCTATCCCTTGGGGCAGTGTTCGTTTACGCGGCTTGTTGGAATTAGAACGTATGGCGTACGCCGAAGAGGAGACCCATGGTAGAGCCATCGCTCGTGGGATGATTTCGCTTCCACGCTGTTTCCACGTTCAGCATGAGGCCTTTTGGTGCACTCGACACTAAATTGGTCAGGGCATAGTCCATGCCTCCACCAATTCGCCAAGCAAATGTATTTTCGACATTATGCGTATTGACATTCACGCCGATGCCCGTCGTGACATACGGCACGAACGGACCAAAATGGCCTGGGCGATACTCAAGATTAACCGGAAGTATCGAAATGGTATTGACCGCGCCGCTTCCTGCATCAACCCCGTGCCGTTCCCATTCCACCATCATACCGACTCGAAACCACTTATTGAGCCCGTACATGCCTTGGAAATTGACCAGTGGCCCAACGGTCGACACGCCGGAACTTTGAGTCGTGAAACTCGGTCCCACCCGAAACCCACCGGTGATTTTCCCCTCTTCAGCCATTCCCTCATGAACCCAAGCCAAATCCGTAGCCTGTGCGGTACCAGTCAACAAGGTAAGGCTGACAACTGCCGTAGCGAAATACTGTCGAACTCTCTGCATGATTCCCTCCTGTATAGAAAACGATTACTTCATCCGAACTGTAACTGAGGGTCCACTGATGATTCAAGACCAACTCCGGAAAACCCTGTAGAAAGTGATGGACGTGATGGGTGACGCTCTGCTAATCACGTGATGCCTACAGTGCGGAATAGTGGCATCACGAGTGGCTAGGATACATAGCAGGCTTGGATATGAGAGGGGGAGGATTATGCCTAGACAGGTGTTCAGAATGCAACTAATTGGATTGCTGTTTGCAATTTGTATCGCCGTGTTCCCGTGTTCACACACCGCTCTAGCAGAAGAGTTCGGTGGGACTGAACCAGGAAGTTGGGCACTCGGCTTTCGTGTGGGATTTGCTCCACTGACTCAACAGCTCTCAGAAAATACCTCAACATCGATCGGACCGCTCGTCAATTTTCAAGGGCTGTATAGCCTCAATTCGTGGCTCTTGGTTGGGATGATGCTGGAGTGGGAGCGACATAGCGTGAGCGTTGAACAGCCAGACGTAGATCTTGGACATCAAGACACCGTATCGGTGCTGCCAACCCTGGAAATACGGCCGGTCAGATTAGGCCAGGTCATCCCTTACGTGAATATGAGCTTTGGTGTGAATGTGAACAGTTTCGGCGAAGACACGGCGATTCGGATCAGTCCCAGCAATACTTTTGCCTGGCGACTCGGGTGGGGAGCGGATTACAAGCTCAATGACCGGTTCGCGCTCAATGGAGAATGGGCCTACAAACGAAACGACGGCCATACGACCGGTGCCGGCGGGCGGAATGATGACTGGAATGCGTCTTCGTTTGGCTTTCTCTTCGGTGGGAAAATGTTCTTCTGATCTTCAGACCTTTGCCCGCATCATGATTACCCTTACCCCTCCTATGGTAGGAGGGATAGTAGCGGATTCGGGTCTATCTTCTACTCAAGCCGACCATGTTTGCTTCGACTCCACACCAGACCGATCTGTTCTTTTGAGCTGAAACCTAGTTTTTCATAAAAACCCGGTCGTCTGGTACATAGCCAAACGAGCTCCACCCGCTCGAGTCGTGGATGCTTGAGGATGCGTTGGACGATCTCAGTCCCCACGCCTCGTCCCTGATACGCCCTGTCGACGATCACATCCCAGATCGTTGCGCGATAGATAAAGTCGGTGAGGACTCGACCGAACCCGATGAGACGCTCCCCATCCCACGCACAGAGTGTCAGATCCGTATGGAGAAGCATCTCTTTCGCGTCTTCGAGAGATCGCCCCTTGGCCCACGGAGCTTGCTGGAATAGCCCAAGGAGCTGAGACGCGTCAGGAGGCTCGTGATGGGAGTAGGTGACAGCGGACTTGAGGGTTGGAGGCATCTTATACTAGAGTATCCCCCGAATTGTTTTGGAGTGTACGGGGAAACCAATGTCAACGCAAGTCAGAACCTGTCCAAAGTGTTCCCAACTCATGTGGCTGAAGGCGGATGAGTACGAGATACTCGACGATGAAACCGTTCGAGCGAAATGTCCCCACTGTGGGAGCGCTGCTCGCTTCAAACTCGTCACCGCTGGAGCGAATGCGTTGGGGCCCAAGATGGGCCACTAATTGTTTCGCTGAGTATTGCGTCGTGCGCGCTGCATTTGGAGGTGAACCACCCCCCTCCAAAACTCATGGCGCACCGCTCAGGAACCACCAGAACGGCATTACAGGCCTCCTCCCGCGCCATCCAACTCTGGCTGATTGCCGGGAAGTATCTTGTGCAAGGCGGCGCGGTACTCCGTAAGACGCTTGTCATCGATTCGCCCGATCTCGATTTCATTATCCCGCTGCATGCGTGCGAGGTGATCCAAAACCGAGAGCAATGGCTGAACGGCCCCAAGAAGGTTTCCGATTTCAAACGCCTCCAGCGATGACACGAAGGGCTCATTCAGCGTCTTGTACGGAGTCCCAGCACTCTGGCTTCGAACACGGGATACGATGGTTTCATAACCCTCAACCGCTTCGAAAGACGGTTTGACTGCCGAGGGCACGGCGCTCAAGTGGATAATAGGCGGAAGCTTGGCTGCATAGGACTTGATGTGAGACGTTAGCCCTCCCACCGCATCGAGGACTTCGGCGGTTAACACGCATCCTCCGCAACGCCGAGATCGGCGAGTGGTCCACGCAGTTTCTTCTCCCCAGAGATGCCGAGCTGGTCAAGCGCAGACATCACCTCCTCCATATCGCTTGGCACCGACCTTGTGAAGTCTTCCACCTTGCCCGTCACCGGATGGGTAAAGCCGAGAGTTCTGGCATGGAGCATCACCCGTGGAATCTCCACTCCATCGACCGTACAGACCTTCCGCCCGCCATACGTGTGATCCCCAAGAATGGGATGTCCCAATGACGTGAGGTGAACCCGAAGCTGATGCGTTCTCCCTGTTCGCGGGTACAGCAACACATGGGCAGCCACTTTGCCATACCGACGGTCCACCACATACTCGGTCACGGATTCCTTGGGACTGGTCGTTCTCGATGAATAGGTCTTCCGGTCTTTAACGTCTCGACCAATCGCCAGTTCGATCAATCCTCGACCTTTCTTGGGCACGCCCCAGACCAACGCCTCATAGACGCGGGTGATGGTATGCAGCTTGAATTGCGCGGCGAGCGCACGATGCGCCGTATCAGTTTTGGCGATCACCATGACGCCGGACGTTTCTTTGTCCAGTCGATGGACGAGGCCGGGGCGCTCTTTCCCCCCAATGGCCGACATCGTTCCTCCCGACGTTTGGAAATGATGCAGCAGTGCGTTGACCAGCGTTCCGGTCCAATTCCCTGGGGCTGGATGCACCACAATGCCCGATGGTTTCTCCAATACCAGAAGGGATTCGTCTTCAAACAGGACTTCCAATGGGATCGCCTCTCCCTTCATCGAGAGAGGTTCAGGCTTAGGGACATCCATGGTGATCCGATCACCAGGCTTGATCTTGTGGCTCGCTTTCACGACCTGATCGTTGATGCGAATACGACCCAGCTCGATCAGACGCTGTAACGCTGACCGCGAAATGTCTCGTTCTCGATTGGCGAGAAAGATATCCAACCGTTTGGGCTGCTCTCCGGACGTAATGATAAATTCTGTAATCATGAACAGGACACGCTACTAAAGAGCTTCAGCCAAATGCAATCGGAGAATACCGTCAGTTTGCCTCCTCCCTGCGGGAGGACTATGGTGGTGGCGCAGGACTGATCCTCCCCTATACGAGGAGACATCGACCATGATAGATAGGCACTTCGTCTCCGCCATAGCGGCAGCCGGACAGTTATGAAATTTTCAGAATACGATCCAGGCGAGTTCTACGACGAGCTGTACGAGGGCAAAGGCCAGCCACGACCCGGAAGTACGCTGTTGCTGCGAAAGTTTGCCTCACTGCCGGAAGGAGAACTCAAAAAACGCCAGGAAGCGGCGGAACGCGTCATTCTCAACATGGGCATGACATTCGGCATCCATGGGAGCGATGACGGCCATGAACAGATCTTTCCGTTTGATATCGTGCCACGGGTCGTCGTGGCATCTGATTGGGACCGCATCGAATCCGGCCTTCAACAGCGCATGCGCGCGTTGAACCTGTTTATCGACGATGTGTACCACGATCAAAAGATCCTCAAAAACGGGGTGATCCCCAGCGAACTGATTTATTCCGGCAAAGGTTTCTTGCTGCCCTGCATGGGTCTCAACCCGCCACGAGGCATCTGGTGCCATGTGGCGGGGATCGACTTGGTCCGAATCAGCGATGGACAGTACTATGTCCTTGAAGACAACACCCGTTGCCCTTCGGGAGTCGCCTATGTGTTGGAAGCCCGACAGGTCATGAAACGGACATTTCCCGAGCTGTTCGATGCCTATCGCGTGCGGCCGGTGGATGGGTATCCGAGCCAACTTTTGGAAACCCTTCGGTCCCTTTCGGACCTTCCCGATCCGACCGTCGTCATTCTCACACCGGGCATCTTCAATTCTGCCTATTACGAACATTCCCTGCTCGCCCACAAAATGGGTGTGGAATTGGTCGAGGCCAACGATCTGGCAGTCGTGGATGGGTCAGTTCATATGCGCACCACCAAGGGATCTCAGCGCGTGGATGTGATCTACCGGCGGATCAATGATGACTATTTGGACCCGCTGGCGTTTCGTCACGATTCCGTACTGGGAGTGCCCGGTCTCATGGAATCTTACAAGAGAGGCAGGGTGGCGCTCGCCAATGCGCCCGGCACCGGCGTATCGGACGACAAAGCCATTTATGCGTACGTCCCGAAGATCATCAATTACTACTTGGCGGAGGAACCGATTCTCCCGAACGTGCCCACCTATCTCTGTTCCGACAGACGGGATCGGACCTATGTTTTGGAGCATTTGGATCAACTGGTCGTGAAAGCCACCAACGAAGCTGGTGGGTACGGAATGCTGATCGGTCCCCATGCCTCAAAGCAGGAGCGTGAGGACTGTGCCCGCCGCATCGAGGCAGACCCACGCAACTATATCGCCCAACCAACCTTGGCACTCTCGCGGGTGCCCACCTTGGTGGAGGATCATCTAGAAGGACGTCACGTTGACCTTCGGCCATACGTCTTGTACGGCCGTGATGTATACGTCTTGCCGGGTGGTATGACACGCGTGGCATTGCGAAAAGGGTCTCTCGTGGTGAATTCCTCTCAAGGCGGAGGCAATAAAGACACATGGGTCCTTTCATGAGCGCCTCCTTCACGAACGGCCGGGATACCAGCAACGATCTAGTAACCGGTGAACAGGCAGGGCCCGGTCCACGATGCTGAGCCGAGTCGCCAGCTCCATTTATTGGTTGAACCGCTACATCGAACGGGCAGAAAACTATGCCCGATTCATCGAGGTGAACCTGAACCTCACACTCGATCTCCCCAGAGGCACCACGGAGCAGTGGGAACCGTTGGTGGCCACGACGGGAGATCATGAGAGTTTTACCGATCGCTATGGGAAGGCGACAAAAGAAAACGTCACGCAGTTTCTCTCAGCGGATGCGGCAAACCCCAACTCGATTCTGTCCTGTCTTTTGGCTGCGCGTGAAAATGCACGGTCAGTCCGAGAAGTCATTTCCAGCGACATGTGGGAGCAAGTCAATCGCTTTTATCTCATGGTGAGAGACGTTGTTTCACAAGGCTTGTCCAGTCGAAATCTTCACACGTTTTTAGGAGACGTGAAAGCAAACAGCCATCTTTTCCTCGGCATTACCGATGCCACCATGTCGCACGGAGAAGGCTGGCATTTTGCCAGGCTCGGTCGTCTGCTGGAGCGGGCGGACAAGACCTCCCGCATTCTCGACGTCAAATACTTCATGTTGCTCCCGACCGTCGCCGAAGTCGGCACGCCGTTCGATATCATCCAGTGGTCCGCCTTGTTAAAATCCGCCAGCGCCCTGGAGATGTATTACACACGTTTTGGCCGCATCTCGCCGGACGATGTCACAACGTTCCTGATTCTCGACTCCACGTTTCCACGAGCGATCCGATACTGTCTCATCAAGAGCGAAGATTCGCTCCATGCCATCTCCGGGTCTGAACACGGATCCTATCAGAACCAAGCTGAGAAGCGGCTGGGACGGTTGCGCGCCGAGTTGGACTTTGGCGATCTTGAGGATTGCGTGACCAGCGGGCTGCATGAATTCTTGGATCAGTTTCAAGCGCAGCTCAATCGCGTGGGCGAAGCCATTTCTGAGACCTTCTTTGCCCCGCGCCCCATCCACAGTACAATCACCGGAGCGGAGGCACAATGACGTTTTGCCTAGGCATGAAAGTCGAAGATGGTCTCATTGGCATCGCCGACACACGGGTCACGACCGGTGCGGAATGCATCATGGCACGGAAGGTTTCTATCCACCAACACGGACGACATTCGATGTTTCTCATGACATCAGGGTTGCGTTCTGTGCGTGACAAGGCCGTCACCTATTTTGACGAAGCCATTGGAGACAGTGATCAGACGTTCGATAAGCTGTTCAAAGCCGTCAACGTATTTGCGGCTCAGGTTCGTCGCGTGGCTGAAGAGGATAAGGCGACGCTCGATAAAGCAGGGTTGCTCTTCGACCTCCACGCATTGGTTGGAGGACAGTTGGAAAACGACCATGAGCACAAGCTCTATCTCATCTACCCTCAGGGAAACTGGGTGGAAGTGAGCGAAGGGACACCCTATTGCATTATCGGGGAGACAGGCTATGGGAAACCGCTCCTCGATCGCGTGTTACGCTATGACTCCAGCATGGACCTCGCCATGAAAGTGGGCTTCCTGGCCTTCGACGCCACTCGCACTAGTTCAACCAGCGTCGAATACCCGCTCGATGTCGTGCTCTATCGGCACGATACCTTCGACATTATCGAACACCGTTTTCAGAAGGAAGACCTCGCTGAGATTGCCATCTGGTGGCAATCACGCATTTACGAATCGGTCGAGAAGTTACCCTCGAAGTGGATTGATCGCCTGCTGACATCGCTCCCTCGTGAGACACGATCACCGCCCACAAACTCCTCCGAAACAACTCTCTAAGGCGGTGACAGGGCAAGCCAACCCGGTCAGCGCTCTCACCGGAACCCAACGATTGGAACCAGATGCGGAGACATCCTACGTCGCGCTTGCGACGAACGAATTTGAACGTATCGTAGCTCAACACCATAGCTGACCGAGCTCAACCACCCTTACACCGAGATCACGCAGGTGGTGGACACGCAGTATGGTGAAACGGGGGTGAGGGTCCTCGACACAGGGTAAGGATGCAGAGAAGGAATCGAATGAGAACTAGGCGTGGCCGGTCTTTCTTGTGCGTTCCGCAATCTTTTTTCGAAGCCGAGCCTTTTCCAGGCTGATTTGAGCGTCTTTCACTTCCGACGGCAAGCCGCCCGCTTGAAGGCGTCGCTCCGCTTCAGCAACTTTGGCAGTGGCCCGCTCCACGTCAATGTCTTCCGCCTGTTCCGCAATTTCAGCCATGATGGTGACTTTGGTAGGAGTGACTTCGGCAAAACCCCACAGAATGGCCATGGAATGGGTCTGACTATCAACACGGTAACGAAGTTCGCCGATGCGGAGGGTGGAGAGGAAATGACAGTGCCCGGGGAGCACCCCAAACTCTCCTTCTGACCCAGGGGCAATGACTTCATCCACCTGTTGACTCAGCAGCTGCTTCTCCGGCGTCACGACTTCTAATAGAAACTTTCCAGCCATTCTTTCTTTTCCTTTACCTTCCCCCTACAGGCGGGGAAGCGAGGCGTCCTCTACTGCGCGCATACAACGAGGGTCTTCCGAAACCGCGCTTTGCGCGAGCAAGGAAGGATGGTCGGTTCACCCGCCTCCCTTAAACTTTCACTCCCATCTTCTCGGCTTTCGCCAATGCTTCTTCGATCGGGCCGACCATGTAGAACGCCTGCTCCGGCAGATGGTCATACTTTCCTTCCAGAATCTCCTTGAAGCTACGGACCGTGTCCTTCAGCTTCACATACTTACCCGGAGCGCCGGTGAAGGCTTCGGCCACGTGGAACGGCTGCGAGAGGAAACGCTGAATTTTTCTGGCGCGTGCCACAGCCATTTTGTCGTCTTCCGACAACTCATCCATACCAAGAATGGCGATAATATCTTGGAGATCCTTGTAGCGCTGGAGGACGGACTGTACGCCGCGCGCAATTTTGTAGTGCTCTTCCCCAATGACCTGTGGATCAAGAATACGCGACGTGGAGTCCAGCGGATCGACCGCTGGATAAATGCCCAACTCCGCCAGTTGCCGAGACAACACGGTGGTGGCGTCCAAGTGCGCGAAGGCGGTGGCCGGTGCCGGATCGGTCAAGTCGTCGGCCGGCACATAGATCGCCTGCACCGATGTGATCGATCCACGCTTGGTCGAGGTGATACGCTCCTGGAGCGCGCCCATTTCCGTCGAGAGGTTCGGTTGATACCCGACGGCTGACGGCATACGACCGAGCAACGCGGAGACTTCCGATCCCGCCTGTGTAAACCGGAAAATATTGTCCACGAAGAGCAGCACGTCTTGATTCTCTTCGTCGCGGAAATACTCTGCAACGGTAAGGCCGGTCAAGCCTACGCGAAGGCGCGCTCCGGGCGGCTCATTCATCTGTCCGTAGACTAATGCGGCTTTGGACTTGGTGAAGTCGTCGGGATCGATGACTTTCGATTCCATCATTTCGTGCCAGAGATCGTTCCCTTCGCGGGTCCGTTCACCGACACCGGCAAATACTGAAAATCCACCGTGGTGGAGCGCAATATTGTTGATGAGCTCCATGATGATCACGGTCTTGCCGACACCGGCGCCGCCGAAGAGTCCGACCTTGCCGCCCTTGCTATAGGGTTCGAGCAAATCAACAACCTTGATGCCGGTCTCCAGCACTTCCGTCTTGGTCTCTTGATCTTCCAGCTTCGGAGCGGGCCGGTGGATCGGATAGGTTTTCTGCGTCTTGATCGGTCCTTTTTCGTCGACTGGCTCGCCGAGCACGTTCATGAGACGGCCGAGTGTCTCACGGCCGACTGGCACCGAGATGGCGGCGCCCGTATCCGTCACATCCATCCCGCGCGTCAGACCGTCGGTCGTGGACATCGCGATGCTGCGGACTCGGTTTTCGCCCAGATGCGACGCCACTTCAAGCGTGATCCGAATGGCCGGCGTACCGGCATCCTTGTTCTCTTCTTGCGTCACCTTCAGTGCGTTGTAGATATTCGGCAGTTTCCCGGGCGGAAACTCGATGTCCACGACCGGGCCGATGACTTGAATAACTTTTCCTGTACTCACTGTTTCACCCCTTTGCTCAAGTGCTGAATTCTGAGTGCTCCGTGCTGAGCGAGCTGATCATCTCTCCTGGACTCAGCACACACGTCTCTGCGCTCAGAACTGTCCTATTTAAGAGCTTCCGCGCCGCCGACGATGTCCATTAGTTCCTTGGTGATCGCCGTCTGTCTGGTCTTGTTGTAATAGAGCGTGACCTTTTTAATGAGCTGGCCGGCGTTGCGTGTCGCCCCATCCATGGCGGCCATCCGGGCGCCGTGCTCAGCAGCTGCTGATTCCAAGAGAATTCGATAGGCCTGTACCTGGAAATGTTTCGGCACGAGCGCACTCAGCAACGCCGCTTCATCCGGCTCGTAGAGGTAGGCTCCTGACGCCACGCCCTCAGCCGGAGCCGCGCTGAACTCAGTCGCTGCATCCACAGGAAACAGCTTCTCCACGATCACACGCTGCTGGATGGCCGACTTGAATTCGTTGTACACGACATGCAGCTCGTCGAATGTGCCCTTCACGAAATTGTCGGTCAAGTCGCCGCCGATATCGAGGGCATGTTCGAAGCTGAGCTTGTCGAATACACCAGTCCATTCCTGCCGAATCGGCCACGAACGGCGCCGGAAATAGTCGCGGCCCTTTCTACCGACGATGCTCAGACCCACCGTAAACCCCTGGGCTTCGCACTGCCGCACAAACTCAGCGCTCTTCCGCGCGATATTGCCGTTGAATCCTCCACAGAGCCCTCGATCACTGGTGATGACGAGCACCTCGATCTTTTTCACCTCGCGCTTCTGGAGGAGTGGATGGGCGGAGCGGTTGACGCGCCGGCTCAGATTGCTCAAAACCCCGCGCATCTTATGGGCGTAGGGACGAGCAGCCAGGATACGGTCCTGCGAGCGTTTGAGCTTCGCCGCCGCCACCATCTTCATGGCCTTGGTGATTTTCTGGGTATTCTTAAACGCCGCGATCTTGCGGCGCAAACTTTGTAAACTTGGCATTGTCTTCCATCAGGGCTGTGGACTGAGTGCTGAGGGTGCAGATCGGGCACCCTGGCGTCCGCCTCCACCCTGAGTCCTCGCTACTCAGTCGTGTGCTTATGCTTTGGCTCCGTACCCCATCTTCTGCTTAAAGGTCGTGATGATCTCCTTCAAGCGACCGCCAACCTTGTCGTCGATCTTGCCGATGGTCGTGACTTCTTTTTTTAGTTCAGCATGGTTCTGCTGAACATAGTGCAGGAAGTCCGCTTCGAACTGCAGCACCCTGTCGACAGGCACATCGTCGAGATATCCGTTGACACCCGCATAGATCGAGAGCACTTGATCGGCGACCGGCATCGGCTTGTACTGCCCCTGCTTCAACAGCTCGACCATGCGCACGCCACGCGCCAGCTGCAATTGCGTGGCCTTGTCGAGTTCGCTGCCAAATTGGGAGAACGCCGCCATTTCGCGATATTGAGCCAAGTCCAGCCGAAGCGTACCGGCCACTTGCTTCATCGTCTTGATCTGCGCCGATCCGCCGACGCGGGACACCGAAAGACCGACGTTGATGGCGGGACGAATTCCTGAATAGAACAGATCGCTGCCAAGATAGATCTGGCCGTCCGTAATCGAAATGACGTTCGTCGGGATGTAGGCGGACACGTCACCGGCCTGGGTTTCGATGATCGGCAACGCGGTCAGACTGCCTCCGCCGAGCTTGTCACTCAATTTTGCCGCCCGCTCCAACAACCGCGAATGGAGATAGAACACGTCGCCGGGATAGGCTTCGCGGCCTGGTGGTCTGCGGAGCAACAAGGAGAGCTCACGATAGGCCACGGCATGTTTGGACAAATCGTCATAGACAATCAACGCATGCTTCCCGTTATCGCGGAAATACTCGCCGATCGCGGCGCCGGCGAAGGGCGCTAAGAACTGCATAGGAGCGGGATCGCTGGCGCTGGCCGACACGACCATGCTGTATTCCATCGCATGACTCTCTTCGAGAGTCTTGACGACACGCGCGACGGTCGACCGCTTTTGGCCGATGGCGACGTAGATACAAAATACGCCGAGACCCTTTTGATTGATGATCGTATCGACCGCGATAGCCGTCTTGCCGGTCTGACGATCGCCGATGATCAGCTCGCGCTGTCCGCGCCCGATGGGAATCATGGCATCGATAGCCTTGATGCCGGTCTGCAATGGTTCCCGCACCGATTGGCGGGTATTGACGCCAGGGGCAACCATCTCAATGCGTGAAGAGAGCGTCGAGTTGATAGCGCCCTTGCCGTCGATCGGCTGGCCGATCGCGTTCACCACACGACCGACCAACGCGTCACCCACCGGAATTTCCGCGATGCGGCCGGTGCGCTTGACAGGATCGCCTTCTTTGACCCCGACCGAGTCGCCCATTAATACGGCACCGACATTGTCTTCTTCCAGGTTCAACGCAATGCCATAGAGTCCACCTGGGAATTCGAGCATCTCACCGGCCATGGCTCCATCGAGGCCATAGACCTTGGCAATGCCGTCGCCCACCTGGATGACGGACCCCGTTTCCTTGACATCGACCTGCTTGTCGAAGCCTTTGATCTTCTCTTTGATGATCGCACTGATTTCTTCTGCCCTGATCTGCATGGCTACTCCTTATTCTCGCGTCAACAGGACTTGCAAATCGCGCAAGCGACCTTGGACGGTGCTGTCGACTACTTTGCTACCGATGTGAATCTGCAAGCCGGCGAGGTGACTGGCATCGGTCTGAAATGTGACATCGACGTCGCGCTTCAACGTGTCGCGTAGGCGCGTCCTGATTCGATCTTGTTCCGCCGGCGGAAGAGCCGTCGCGGAAGACACGGTCACCGGCTGCGTCCGCTTTAATTGATCAACCAACTTGCCGAATGCGTCGGCGATTTCCGGCAGAAACCCCACCCGATTCTTCTTCACCAATTGGCCCAGGAATGCTTTACCGGCTGGAGGGCACCCCAGCTTTTCGCCGAGTGCGGTCAGGACAGCAATTTTCTCCTCCACTCCGAACGCAGGTGAAGCCACCACATGACGAAGATGGGCAGATTCCTTCATTGCCAGGCCGAGGTCAGTAAGTGTCCCCCGCATGGCTTCGATAGTTGAGTGATCGAGGAGCTCGAAGAGGGCCTGGGCGTAACGTCGCGCAACTGTTGTCTTAATCACCGTTTAGCATCCACATGCGTTATTTTGACAAACCTAAAGATTTCGTGCGAGGCACGAAGCAGAGCGCGAAAATTAGCACTGAGACCTATGGACTGTCAATATGCTACAGGCACGGGCAGACAAGTTGCTCGTCAACACAGTCAGGCGAGGAAGACGGTGTATACTGGACGTCGATCGGCGGCGTACGCCCGGTTCCTCAGGCAGTCCCACTCACACCTGGATTCGATAACGAGTGGGGGGAGGTGAGCCATGCGAAAACAATTAGCCTTATCGCCCCTCGCACTCTGTCTCGTTCTGAGCCTGATGCCCTCATCTGCCTCCGCGTACCGTGAATACTTCACCCCAGAGCAAAAGGATCGGCTGGAAAAGATTCAGACCGTGTTAGTCGATGTCCTCACCATCGCGGATAAGGGCGGAGTGGGTGCTGGCGCCTTAGGCGAGGTCGTCGCCCAACGTCTGAATGAAGCCGGGTATGCAGCCGTTCGAGATCCGTCCACCCCTCACGATGTCGTCTTTCGCGTGAAATGCGAGCAACGTAAAACGTGGGAAGGCACGACGGCCACAGGGGGAGATGCCGACCTGCCCGACGCCCCATCGCGCCTCTGGAAGGGGCCTGCCTGCCAGCTGACCTACCTGCTCGGCGGGATGAAAATTAAGTGGCAGAAAGAAGTACGCACGGAGTTCGAGGATGCCGTGGCGGCCGCACAGGCGGCTCAAGTCGCTGATCCTGGCCTGTATGCGATGACCAAGTTGCAGGAAGCGCTCGCCACGTACGATTTTATGTACAAAGTACTTCGAGTTCATCCGACGGCGCCCTGATCGCGCCCTCATTCGGGAAGAGTGGGTTCAGCGGGTGATCAGTAGTCCGGTGAGAGAAGTTGCGCAACAAGATGGACGTATCCGGCGCTGGGCGCCGATCAAAGAAATGGAGAACCGGTACCTGCGGGTGGTGTTGCTGTCGGATCGTGAGACAGTCCACAACGCGTTTTTTGACAGGGGATTCAAATCATGACAATCAAGTATTTTCAAGACACGGATACGCTCCATATTGAGTTCAAAGCAGCAGCCGTGGCAGAAACCAGAGACCTCGATGAAAACACACAACTCGATATCGATCAGGATGGACATATCTGTGCCATGACAATCGAGCACGCCCGAGATCGAGCGGATATTCCTCATTTTTCATTTGAGCAGATTGCCGCCTAAGAGCGGTCAGAACCAAGTCCCCCCCTTCGCATCATCCATAAGGATGGACGCCCTATCGCGGGCAGGACGCTGAAAGAACTCAACCTCGTAGCATCTGCCACGGTAGAGCGAGGCAGAGCACGATGACAGCGTCGCCACGCTCCCCTTCAGCCTCCCCCTTTGTGTAGTCTTGCTTTCTACTCGCCAGAGGGGTAGGACATTGGCCATCCAAGCTACTAGCCGGAGCAGGACTTCATGACAGAACCAACGATCACCTGCCCGAACTGCAAAACAGAGATCAAACTGACCGAATCCCTCGCCGCCCCGTTGATTGAATCCACTCGCCGTGACTTCGAAAAGCGACTCGCACTCAAAGATTCAGACATCGCCAAAAAGGAAGAAGCTCTGCGCGAGCGAGAGGAAGCCGTCTCGAAGGCCAAGCAGGCCATCGACGATCAGGTTGCCGAGAAGCTCCTGGTTGAACGCGCAAAGATTGTCAGCGAGGAGTCTAAGAAGGCGAGGCTCGCCCTGCAAACGGATTTTGACCAGAAGACGAGAGAACTCGCCGAACTTCAAGATGTCCTCACACAACGGAACGCCAAACTCGCCGAAGCTCAGCAAGCGCAGGCCGATCTCATCCGGCAAAAGCGCGAACTGGATGATGCCAAGCGTGAGCTAGAGCTCACGGTCGAAAAGCGCGTGCAGGATGGGTTGTTGGCGACCCGCGAACAGGCCAAGAAGGAAGCGGAGGAAGGACTGAAGCTCAAGGTGATGGAGAAGGAGCAAACCATCGCCTCCATGCAGACCCAGATCGAAGAACTCAAACGCAGGGCTGAACAGGGCTCGCAGCAGCTCCAGGGCGAAGTCCAGGAACTAGAACTGGAAGCGTTACTCAGAGCAAAGTTCCCGAGGGACACGATCGAGCCTGTGCCTAAAGGTGAGTTCGGCGGGGATGCACTCCAGCGGGTCATGGGCCCACTCGGTCAGGTCTGTGGAACGATCTTATGGGAATCCAAGCGAACTAAGAATTGGAGCGACGGTTGGTTGGTCAAGCTCCGCGACGATCAGCGAACGGCCAAAGCAGACATCGCTATTATCGTCAGTCAGACTCTTCCAAAAGACGTTGAGTCTTTTGATCTGGTTGATGGCAT